>CAWBMN010000004.1:0-442500 GCA_963789945.1 uncultured beta proteobacterium
AGCAATTCCTCGAGCGGGTTGTCGCTGCTCACGTTGAAGGCGATAACATCGGCCGCCTTGCCCGGCGAGATTGAACCGACGAGTTGTTCCATCTGGAGTGCCCGCGCGGCGCAATCGTTCCCATCTGTCCAGATGTCGTCCGCGAGCATCGCCGGCGCAAGTCTTCGCAGCAGTCGGAGATCGTCCATGAGATTCAGATCGGGCGAACCTGCGCAGGAATCGGTGCCGACGGCAACGTTGATTCCGCGTGAAAGCATCTCGCCGCCATCGGTGCGGCGGATGCTCAAAAAAGGCGTGCGTTCGCGGGCAGTAAACGACGCTCTGCGCGCCGCGCCAGCAGATCGAGATCATCGTCGTCGCAGTAATTCGACGTGCGCCAGTATCGCCGGGTGTTCGAGCAGTCCGACTGAATCTGCGAATTGCACGGGCGAGCCTTGGAAAGTGGGCACGTCGTCCGACCACCATCCAAGTCGCTCCCACATTTCCTGGAATGGGCCAGAGCCGGATGTAAGGAATGCGGCTTCGTCAGGTGTCTCGGCCAGGTGCGTTGCCAGCGGAAGATTCTGGCGAGCGGAATGCTCGATGATCTGTTGATAGCCGGGACGATCAACGGTGTACGGCGCGTGCGGCGAAATGCCGATTCGCAACCACTCGCTGGCGTGCGCCTCATCGATCGCCTGCGGAAATAGCTCATCGAAACGATGCCGTCGCTTCGCCAGACCGAGCACTTCGCCAAAGCTCACGACGCGCAGCGGGCCGCGCTTCAGCAACGGGCGCGTGTCAGGTGCATCTGCTGCGAGATATCGCCGACGGTGGTGACGCCGAATTTAAGGCATTGCCGCACGCCGACGTCGATTGAGTTAGCAACGCCCGCTTCGTCCAGATTGACACGATTGCGGATGCCGACAATCCAATCGACGAAGCTGGAGTTGCACGTTCCCTAGCGCAGGATCGCAGCGCTGAGCTCCAAGATGCGCGTGCGGCGTTCGACCAGTCCGGGAAGGAGTATCGAATCTTCCAGATCGACGACGATCGCGTCCGGGTGTTGCGCACGTCGCGGCCGTGCCGACATTGATGATCGATTCGCCGGAGAATACGACCGCCGCGTCGCGAACGATCGGCCCGTCCATCGGCGCGACCCAGGCGGCCTGCACGAGCGTTTTCATCGCGCCGAATGATAGCGGATCGTCAGGCGGGCGGCTGATCTTCCTTCAGCTCATCCAGAAGTGTCTTCGCGGTGGCGCGGGCGTGGTCGAGGCGCTTTGTCGCGATCTGACGAACGAGCTCGAAATGAAAGCCGTCTTTGAACGCGCTTCCCAGTAGCCATACTGCTCGCGCTTCTCCGTGCCCTCGGCCAGCTGTGCTACGCCTTCTCCCTGGCGGGTGAGTTGGATCATTTGATCCATCAACCCGATGATCCCGAAGTCCTCCAGGTTCATGCGTCGGCGAGCAGCTTGGCCTCTTCGGGGACGGGTGTGCGGTGGGGCATCTCGTGAAGCAGTCGGGTGGCGCGGTCGAGCAACGCCTCGTCTACATCGTCGAGCATCGATACGAGCAGCTCGGCCGCCTGCTCTGAGCGATCCTTGAGGCTCGTGCGCGCTACCTTCCCGCCGGCGATCGGCCGGGCTTGGCGCCGTGGGAGCTGGAGGGCATAGCACGCAAGCTCCAGGGCATCGAGATCGGATTCGGCCGTGACCAGCCCCATGGCGATGAACTTCTGCACGCGGCTCCAGATGCTGCGCGGCATCATCGCTCAGGCGCGGCCCTTTCGTGTCGTGCTCGTCCACGATCTTGAGCAGCTGCTGCATGCGGCGACGCAGCGTGGAATTCAAGGACATGTCGCTTCCCTGCGGTACGTGCGGCTCGGTTCACCCAGCCTGAGGGCTTGCCCTTCAGGTGCATTGATCGGACAAGTGTCAATCCGGAGTATAGATGGAACGCGTCGCGACTTGTAGTGTGATTTTCTTCCGCGACATTTTTTCGACGAGAAGGCTGGCCCTTCCACGCGCGACGAGTTCCGATTATCATGTTCGCGCGCGCGGCAAATCTTGCCCGAGGGCTGGACTTCATGAGAGGAGCATCATGTATGTGTGCCTGAATCGTGGAACCGCCGGCGGCAATCCGCCGACTGAGCAGTTCGTGAAGCTTGCCGCTGACGCGGGTTTCGCCGGCGCGGATGTTGATCTGGGATACGGCGCGGAACGGGGCGCTTCGGCGCTGCGCGATCTCTACGCGAGCCACGGCATGAAGTTCGGCGGGTGGCGCGCCGAACTGCGCGGCGATGCTGCAAAAGCTGCGCGAGGGAACAGAGAGCTTGCCCAAGCTCGTGCATCGCCAAAGAATTGGGCATCGATTCCTGCTGCACGTGGATCATGCCCTCGAGTGACTTGCCGTTCATCGAGAACTGGAATTTCCACGTCGAGCGAATCAAACCAATCGCGCGCGTTCTCGCCGATCACGAGTTGCGATATGGGCTCGAATTCGTCTCGCCGTATCACCTGCGGCGAAAGTTCAAGCACGAATTCATCTTCACGCCCGGCCTGATGCTCGAGCTGGCCGACGCGATCGGGCAGAATGTTGGATTGCTCGTCGATTGCTTTCATTGCCATGCTGGTGGAATGAGCTGGGAGCATCTTTCGCAGATTCCCGCCGACAAGATCGTGCTGGGCCATCTGAACGACTGCCCGCGAGTGCCGATCGATCAGATTCAGGACGGCCAGCGTCTGCTTCCCGGCGACGGCGATTGACCTGAAGGCGTTTTTCTCCGCGCTCAAGACAACGGTTATTCAGGACCGGTTTCGCTTGAGGTCTTCAATGCAGATTTGCGCGCGATGCAGCCGGACGATGCTGCAAAGAGAGCGTGGACGGCAACGCACGGCGTCCTCAAGTCAGCAGGCCTCGTATGACCCGTGCAGCTCCCATGGTCGCTCGCGGTTTGGCAATCCTTTGCGCGCTTCTGGGCGGCTGTGCACACAAGGAATTCACCCCGGACTCAACTCCCGAGCCGGAGATTCTTCAGAACCCGATCCAGCTGACGCGCGGTTTCGACGGCGCCGGCGAGGCTTATTTCTCGAACGATATGAGCTGGATTATCTTCCAGGCATATCCTCCGGGCGAAAATCGTGTACCAGATGTTCATCGCGCCGGTGAAGTGGAGTTTTGTCGATGAGCCCGCGCTGCACGCGCAGTCAACACGCCGATGCCGGGCGGCGGCGACGACCCCGCGGCGCGACAAGATCATCGGCATCGGCCGGCCGGTGCGGATCAGTCCGGAGAATTCGCGTAATACGTGCGGCTTTTTCTCGCCCGACGGGAACTCGCTCATTTTCGCATCCACCGCAAACAAAGAAGATCCAACCGAACCGACCAGCGGATATCAGCGCAAGGGCGCGACTATCGCTGGAGTTTTCCGCCGGGATGGAGATTTATCGCGCCGACGGCTGGCAGGGCGCGATCGCCGGCGCCGAGCCCGGGGCAATCGTCAATCTGGCGAAGCACCCACTGACCAACAACGTCGGGTACGACGCCGAGTGCTCGTATTCGCCGGACGGGAAGTGGATCGTGTTCAGCTCGAATCAGGCAGGGGCGAGCGGCGAGGGCCGAGCAGCGAGCGATCCGACCAAGGCGCCGACGACGGCTCCGTCGTCGCAACCGTCGGCCGATCTCGACCTCTACGTCATGCGATCGGACGGCTCGCATGTCGCGCAACTCACGAACTCGCCCGGTTACGACGGCGGACCGTTCTTCTCGCCCGACGGCAAGCGGATCGTTTATCGCAGCGATCGGAACGCGAACAACCTGCTTCAGGTTTTCGTCGCCGACCTGGTATTCGACGCCGCCGGCAACATCACGGGCATGACCAACGAAAAGCGGCTGACGCACGACGCGAACGTCAACTGGGGCCCGTTCTGGCATCCCGATGGCCGGCACATCATCTACGCCACCAGCATGCACGGGCACGCGAATTACGAGCTGTATCTGATGCGCGACGACGGCTCGCGCAAGACACGCGCATCACGTCGCACGCCGGCCCGGATATTCTTCCAGCCTTCTCGACCCGACGGCGAATACCTGATGTGGACCTGCCGCCGAAGCGACAACGGCAAGCCGCAGATTTTCCTGGCGAGGTTTAGGATGCCGAAGGGGGCGTAACGAACATCCTCTGCGCTCGTGCTCGATAGAGAAGTACAACATGCACTTGGCCGGCACGCGATTGAGAAAGATGGACATGGGTGCAAGACTGCCAATCATTTGCGTGAATGATCTAACCCGCGATTGCCTCGACGACATGCGCGACGCTTTCTGTCAGTCATACTGTCGGGATTATTCATATACGTGTGCGTTTGCCGATTTGATTACCGACTCCTCGCGACTGCTTGATGGATTACGCAACGGTCACGGAGATCCAACTGTCGGCTTGAAAACGATTCGTGACGACCTACTTGCACCTGGCACTCCGCGCGTTCATTGACAAAGGCCAACGCGCCTCGCATTGCGAAAGCACTTGGTAAGGCCGCCATTATCATTGGGAAGATGCCACATGAACTGAACTTGGATCAAGCGACCAATCGTGACTTGAAGAAAGTCATTCGGGCGTTCTCAATTCTGGACAGGTGCAGGGGAATTGGCTCGACCACAGCGAGTAAGATCCTCGCCGCGTTACACCCCAGAACTCGTTATCATGTGGGACGCCCCAATTGCCAACGCATACGGCTTCACGCCGACCACCGAAGGCTATCGGTCGTTCTTGTACTTGATGCGCGAAGTTTGCAAGCTATTACGAAGTTTCGACCAACGGATTGAACACACGGTCGCACCCAAAGGGCGAAAATGGAAAGCTCCCCTTGCGAAGCTGGTTGATGAGTGGCACTGGATCAGAATCACTGGTGAGCAGGAATATGGCGGCGGGCGGAGCACGTGATCTACCTCAAAATCGTCGCGTCGCGCTCCGCCCCCACGCTGATCATCCGGATCGGCTCGCCCGGCGAGTTTTTCCGCTCGGTCACGTGCTCGCTGCGCTTCTTTGGCAGCTCTTCGAACCGCCGGCAGCCCTGGATGTTGCCGCGCCAGCCGGGGAGCGTTTCGTAGATCGGTTCGACCTCGGCCAGCGTGTCCATGTCGGCGCGGAAGTAGTCGAGGCGCTGGCCGTGATGCTTGTAGCCGGTGCAGATTTGCACGTGATCGAGGCCGCTGAGCACGTCGAGCAGCGTCAGCGCGACGTGGGTGATGCCGCAGAGATCGACCGAGTATTTCACGGCCATCGCGTCGAACCAGCCGCAGCGTCGCGGGCGGCGCGTGGTGGTGCCGTATTCGTTGCCGCGCTCGCGGATGTAGTTGCCGATGTCGTTGTCCTGCTCGGTCGGGAACGGCCCGCCGCCGACGCGCGTGCTGTAGGCCTTCATGATGCCGAGAAGTTCTGCACCGTCTGCGGCGGAACGCCCGCGCCGGTGAACAGGCCCAGGCTCGAGCAGTTGGAGCTGGTGACGTACGGATAGGTGCCGTGATCGACATCGAGCAGCGCGGCGTGCGCACCTTCGAAGACGATCCGCTTGCCCTGCTTGCACGGCCTCGATCAGCAGATAGCCGACGTCATCGACGAACGGCTGCATGCGCCGGCCGAAGTCGCGGTATTGCTCGAAGATCTGGCTGCCAGTCGAGCGGCGGGGCGTCGTAGAGCACCTTGAGCACCTTGTTGCGCTCGGTGACGATCCTGCGCGATCTTCTGCTTGAGCTTGTCCTCGTGCAGCAGATCGGCGACGCGGAATCGCGGTCGTGCGCTGCATCTTGTCGGCGTAGGTCGGGCCGATGCCGCGGCGGGTGGTGCCGATGCCGCCGCCTTCGGCGGCCGCTTCGCGGGCGGCGTCCTCCTGCTTGTGATAGGGCATCACCAGGTGCGTCTTGTAGCTGATGCGCAGATTCTCCGGCGAGATCGCCACGCCGCGGGCGACGAACTCGTCGATCTCCTTGAACAGCACCTCCGGATCGAGCACGACGCCGTTGCCGATCAGGTTCATCACGCCCGGGCGGAAGACGCCGACGGGCAGCAGGTGCGTCGCGTATTTCTCGCCGCCGATGCGGACGGTGTGCCCGGCGTTGGCGCCGCCGCAGTAGCGGACGACGACGTCGGCGTGCTCGGCGAGGAAATCGACGATCTTGCCCTTGCCCTCGTCGCCCCATTGCAGGCCGACGACGCAGGTGTTGCCGGATTGGAAAGGTGTCACGCGCGGAAAGTAGGAGCGGGGGCAGCGCGTGTCAAGCGGCGGTGAGATTGAGCCGCAGATACACGCAGATGCACGCAGATGAGACATCGTCTTTCCATTTCATCCGCGTGCATCCGCGGCTCACTTCGATTCAGAATAGGCTTGCAAGAGTTCAGTACCGCCCTAGACTGTCAACCCAGCAGTGGGTAGCTGTTTCTCTGGATGCGAGGGCTAATCAATGCGACAGATTGCTTGGATCGGGGCTTACGCGATTGCGGTGTCGGCGATGCTCGGGCGGGCACACGCCGACCAGATCAAGTACGTCGTGCAGGGCATCGGTTCCGGACAGGTCAACACCACGCCGTTCACCAACCAGCCGTTCACGTTCACGATGCTCGCTCACACCGAAAACGTCGTGACGGGGCCTTTCTATCTCGCGGTGAACAACGACTCGGTCGCACTCCAGATGGGCGCGACGAACTACACCGGCTTCGCCGGCAGCTCGTATGTGTTCCCGCAACCGAGCTTTCCCACGTCGGCGGCATTCACTTTCGTGCAGGCTCTGGTGGGTGACGATTGGGACAGCGGACAGATCAACGCGTATAACCTGGCGTTCACGACGTACGATATGAAAACCGAGATCGGCCCGCTGAGCATCCCCAGCACCAGCCCGCCGGCCCCGTCGTCGCTCTATCTCTCCTTTTAGGCCGGCGGCAACGACAGTGTCTGGATCCAAACGATGTCGCAGGTGACGTTCCAGGCCAGCTTCGTGCCCGAGCCGACGTCCGCGGCGCTCGTTGCGGCGGGCGCGATCGTTCTCTTCAGCGCCGGCGCACAAAACGAGCAGAAAGAATGTAGCCGCAGATGCACGCAGGTAGACGCGGATAAGAAAGGCGATGTTCAAAAACCGAATGCGCCCTGTTCATCCCGGCGAAATTCTCCGTGACGATTACCTGATTCCACTCGGCATGATCGCCCGGCGCTGGGGAATGCGCTACGGCGTTCCGCTTCCGCGCATCAACGACAACGTTCGCGAGTCGCCGAGGCATCACCGCAGATATCGCGATGCCGTCGCTCGGCCATTTCGGAGGCGATGCACGCTCGTGGTTGAATCTGCAAGCCGCGTATGACCTGCGACTTGCTGAAATCGAAAATCGCGACGCATCAGCGAGAAATCACCCCTTCGCTGCGTAGCGAGAATCGACCGCTCGAACGTCGCGAGCAGCATTTCGCCGCAAATACATCACCGGCGTAGCCGAGGCACTATGATTAGAATCGAGGTGATGCCTCATCTAAGGATCACCGATGGATTACCCACCCGTTCCAAGCAGTCCCGACGCATTCTCCGACCTCCTTCGATCGTTGAACCTGGTCGGCAGAGTGCGGCAGTTAAATCCGATCGACTAAGAGCGAACGCCCTAAACGTCAAGCGTTGTGCGGTCAAGCGAGCGACGCCGAGATCCTTGCGAAGACGTCTGGTCGCTGCCACATTTGCGGCGGCACGATCGAGTGCAAGTGGGAAGCCGACCACGTACTTGCACATGCTGGCGGCGGATTACCTCATCGGCCGGACAACTATCTGCCTGCGCACAGGCTTTGCAATAATTATGCGGTGGGACTACTCCGCGGAGGAGTTCCAGCACATTCTTAAGCTTGGTGTTTGGCTCAGAACGCAGATCGCAAACAAAACGGCTGTCGGTCGCGCCGCAGCCGAAGGATTTCTGGCTCACGCGGCGCGCCGTGTCAAACATTGCGCAGGCTCCCAGGAAGCCGGGCGGGGACGGCGGGCTGCCCGGATCACACCACCGCCCGCCGCGGATCAGGCATTGGTGTTACCGGCGGCTCGGCGACATCCTCAGCATAGCAGCGCAGGATTTCCGCGACGGAGCGGACGCTCGCGATCAGGCCGCCGGGTTTGTGGGGCGCATCGCCGTCGAAGAGCTCAGGGAGCTGGCCCATGCCGGTGGCGGCGAGGTGTTCGAGCGGGCCGGCCAGCATCTCGCGCACCTGGCGGCGCGTGCTGTGGCCCTTGCCGTGCGTGCGCATCAGCGCGGTGACCAGCGGCCCCAGCAGCCACGGATAGGCCGAGCCGTTGTGATACGCGCGGTCGCGGGCGATCACGTCGCCGGCGTATCGCGCGCGATAACTCGGGTCATCCGGCGCCAGCGTTCGCACGCCCATCGGAGTAAACCCGAATTTCGATGCCCAAGCAGTCCTGAGCCCGTTCAGCCGAACTTTCTTCTACAGGCGTCCCGATAGTTTCCTTGAGCTCAGCGCGGCGAAATGACGCCCAACCAGCCCATCGAGACGGACCTTCGCAAGCGGGCTTCGCCCCCTTGCTCGGCCGTTCAACGCGGACGTTGGGGCTGTAGAAAAAGCCTCTGACAAATAATCGGATCCGCCATGTTCAAGAACCGACCGCTCAGAACGCGCTACAGTCAACGCTACGATGCTTGGGAGGGGTTAAGTGACCCCCGAAAACTTGCTCTCTCGACCCCTCGGGGGGTTTTCTACAGCCTCGTTGGATTGCTATCTCCGGTCGGTGCGCTCGCCTGAAGACCAGAATCGAGATACTGTCCATCTGCTCCGTATTGGCGCCTGGGAGAGAGCTTCTGAGCTCGACGGAATACTTCAGAAGTACGGGCCCTTTTTCTTAGAGGGCTAGTGACCCTACGCGTGGGAGATCGAATGATCACCGGACCGTCAGAATCCGTTCGTCTGATCTTGCACGGCAAAGTGGCCGGGCGCGATGACGTGCGTGCGGCAGTCCGTAAGATTCGCGACGAGGGATTCACGGTCGATGTGTGCGTCACCTGGGAAAGGGGCGACACGACGCGCTTCGCGCGCGAGGCGGCGGAAGCCGGGTGCGCGGTCGTCATTGCCGGTGGGGGGGACGGGACGGTCAACGAAGTCGTCCATGGCCTCGCGGAGACCGCGAACGGGACGGCAGCGGTTCCCAGTCTGGCGATTCTCCCGCTCGGCACCGCCAACGATCTGGCTCGCGCCTGCGGTATTCCGCTCGATCCGTTCGCGGCATTGCAGCTCGCCGTAACCGGGCCTGCGGCCGACGTGGACATCGGAAAGGCAAACGCGAGTTGGTTCCTCAACGTGGCCACGGGGGGATTCGGTACGCAGGTGACGGTCGCGACGCCGAATGCGCTGAAGAAAGTCCTCGGTGCCGCCGCCTATCTAGTGACCGGTCTGACTCATTTCACGAGCATCCGCCCGGCGCACGCGCGGGTGACCGGGCCGGGCCTGAAGTGGGATGGGTCATTCCTGGTGCTGGCGGTCGGCAACGGCCGTCAGGCGGGGGGCGGACACCCGCTCTGCCCCGAGGCGGTGATCAATGACGGCCTGCTCGACGTGCGTCTCTTGCCTCGATCGCCGAACGAAGAAATCGCAGATGTCCTGGGGATGCTGTTGCGCGAAGGAACCGATGCCCTACGCCGCTTTATCGTGAGCGCCAGGGTCCCCTGGCTGGAGATCGACACGGACGAGCCGCTGCAGATCAACCTGGACGGAGAGCCGATGGCGGAGAATCGCTTCCGGTTCGAGGCCGTGTCAGGCCGGCTCCGGATGAAGTTGCCTCCGGGTTGTCCGTTGCTGGCGTGAGCGTTAGGCAGCATCGAATGAAGATCGGGTGGCGCATCCTGGGGGTTCATCTAGCACTCTGCGCCGCTGCGTGGGTTCTCGGCCCTTCGAACCTGGCGGTCGACTATGCCGCCGTATCATATGCAGGGTACGTCGCATTTACCGCCCTCACCCTTCCCGGTGGCGCCATCCTCAGCTACTTCATTCCCCTCTTGCCCGACGCGCCATTTTGGGTAGCAACCGCTATCGACGCGGCAGCGATTGGAGTAACGCAGGTCGTCTTGCTCGGGCTTGTGTTGCTTATCTTGGCGATCCGGCGGCGTATGCTGCGTAACCCCACAGTCGAAACCGACGCGCGCAAGAACAGCGCGCGCGGTTCACTGTGAATGTTGAGGCTGTAGAAAAAGCCTCTGACGAAAATCCGGGTTCGCCATGGTCAAGAACCGACCGTTCAGAACGCGCTACAGTCAACGCTACGATGCTTGGGAGGGGTTAAGTGACCCCCGAAAACTTGCTCTCTCGACCCCTGAGGGGGTTTTTCTACAGCCCTTTCTAGACAGTTGGTGTTTGCGCGAACAACCATCATGGCAGATCGATGCCGCGCGGCCTCACCGCCGCTTTATCGGGACGGGGAAGTCCCTTTCATTCGTTAGGCATATCAATAAACGGAGATACTGAAGTGGAGACTCGCCTTTTGCACCTATTGGCTGTGGTTGCTCTGATGACCAGTGGCTGTGCTGGGACGACACCGGTCAAGAATTTAGCATTGCCGCCTGTAAGCACAATCGAAGGAACCGTCACCCAACTTGATGCAAATGGTTTTACTCTGACGGACAAATCCGGCTCAATCTTTGTTAGGGCGAGCTTGCCGGACAATAAGAAACTGAATCTTTCTCCTGACGAGATAGTAAAAGTGTATGGCAACTTGCGGGGCGGCCAGGAAAGAATATTTGATGGGTATGTTATTAGAAGATCGACGGGGGAGCAGATTATTGTAAGCGCTCCCTCCCCGCACTTCGGTTTCATTATTCAGAGTACTTTTAAGTAATGCCTGACAACACCATCAACTCGGACGCAGAACCTCATCCGATAATGTAGACACCTCGACCTAACGATTGTGGAGGTATCTCATGGCCGCGCCGTATCAACCGTCAATGCCGACCTAATCGCCGAGCAATTCGCCCATCGGCTGGAGATCTTCCACATGGTCGCACACTGATTTGATGATCATCACGATAGGAACGCCCAGCAGCAGACCCAACGGTCCCCATAGCCAGCCGCCCACAATCACGCTGGCGAACACGACCACGGCGCTTATGCCGCTGGTGCGGCCGATGAGCCATGGGGTGAGCAGGAAGCCTTCGATGGTGGTGATGACCAGCGCGATGCCCGCGGCCCACAGCGCCATTCCAAAAGTGCCGAACTGGACGAACGCGACCAGAGCGATGCCGCCGGAAACGACGATCGGGCCGAAATAGGGCACCGAATTGAGCACTCCGGCCGCGATGCCCCAGATCGCCGCATGCTCCAGGCCGATCGCGGCGAACGCCAGCCAGCTCACCACGCCTACCAGCGTGCTCGTAAACAGCTGCACCAGCAGATAGCGCTGGATCTGTTTCGTGATCTCGTTCAGCGCCTCTACAGTGACCCTTTTCTCGCTGAGTCGCGGGCGGCTGATATTGATCAGCTTGCGGCGAAACTTGTCGCCCGCCGCCATCAGGAAGTAGGCGAAGAAGAGTACCGTGACCAACTGACCGATGAAGGTCAGCGCGCCCATCGTGCCGCTCCAGAGGAAATCGCGGATGTTCACCGTGGGCTTCTCGATCTGCACCCGCGTCACGCCGCGCGGGGCAGTGCCGGCCACGGGACCGGCGCTATCGCTAGCCGCCTTTTCGATTTCCGTCGCGGCTTTCTGCATTTTCTCGATCGCGCTCTCCCCGGCGCCGCGCTCGGCGCGCACCGCCTTACGCACTTTCTGCGCCGCATCGGGCAGCGTCTCGATGATCCCGGCCGCCTCGTCACCCAACGAAAAAACCAGCCAGCCGGCTCCTGCGACGAGGCAGATCAACAGTACCGCTGCACCGATCCCGCGGTGGATGTGCCATTTTTCCATCGCGTTGACCAGAGGGGAGAGCGCATAGCTGATCATCACCCCTATCATGACCGGGATCAGGACCGGGGCGGCCCAGTGCAGCGCGTACAGTGTCGCGAGCACCGCGAGTAGTACAATCCAGACGTTGCGTACGCTCACGGGCGCCGGTACTGCAGCAGTAACGGATGCCTTGGCTAGCTCGTCAGCGGGTGTTTCGAGGCCCGTTTCCTTTGTCATAGAGGCGGTGAAGGAAAAAAAGATCAATGACAACTCCAAAAGTATCTCTGAGTCTGGGCGCGGCGGTCAATCGCAGATAGTGTTGGGTGTCGCACCAGTGCTGCGGTGAGAATGGTGGCGTCAGCAACGCTAATTGAAGGTCCGTTATCGGCCAAGAAGCGGTCGTTGAAGACGACATCGACGCGCCCGTAAGGGTGTGAAAGACGGTGCAAGAATTCTCATGCGCTTATTGCGGGACTATTAAGGTGCGTGTGTTGTCCGACATTCGGGATTTATACGGACATGGGCTGGTTCTATATGGAGCATTGCCGTGTTATCCGACATCCATGTCGGTTAATTGAAAGTTAGGGCTCATTGACATGCGTACCTCGATACTTGCAATTTCTGCCTTGTGTTCTACCCTATCGTTTGCGCAGGACGTTCCAACTATTCCTCAGGCCGATGAACAGGCGAACGTCGCGGCGAGGTTGTTCATGGATGCATGTGTCGCAAGTCTGGGCGATGAGCCCAAGTTAAAGGCATGGATACAACAGAACGAGCTCCGCCCTACGGAGGCGGCCTTTTCGCAAAGGGTGTTGCAGGGTAAGCCGGGTGAGGTTTGGTCAGCGACAAGTAAAGTCGGCGATTTCCTTCTGGTCATAGGTTCTCCTTATCGATGCGCCGTCTGGGCGCGACGCGCTAACGCACGCTTAGGGCTGGAGCACTTCGAAAAATTGGTGAAGGGTATCGCGAGGCCGGGACTAAGCGTCACTCTTGAGATGGACCAGGAGTTTCAGGGGCAGGGCGGAAAGCATCGACAGGTCGCCTACATATTGCGGAAGCAAGGTTCGAATACTGGCTGGGCCATGCTTGCAACAACGTCCGAGTCAGCCACCGCTGAAGTGCAGGTACGCTTCACCGTCTCTGCAGTCAAATGACCCCTAACCGCAGTCGAAGGGACGCGCAAGAGCGGTGCGTGCCCCTCACTGTGAACGCATGAAACAACCCTTGCGCACAGGCATCCGTGGCCAGGCGGGTAACGGAATGCGTCGGGTGCAAACTCTTGTGCAATGTCCTGGGAGGTAGCGAGATGCAGATCACGCGCGCAGTCCTTGACGAAGCAGCAGCCAAAGGCCTTCTGCAGAAGGAACAGAGCCTCGCTCTCTGGAACTTCCTTGTTGAGCACGAGGGTGAGACGCCGAGCTTCAAGGCGGCGCATATCCTGTACTACCTTGGCGGCATGATCGCCATTGGTGCGATGACGCTCTTCATGAACCTGGGATGGGAGCGCTTTGGGGGCATGGGTCTGCTGCTGATCTCTGTGTGTTACGGCGCCATCGCCCTCGCGCTGACTGAAATCCTTCTTGGTCGAAAGCATCTCGCCCTCCCGGCCGGTATTACTGCTGCGCTCGCGGTAGTCATGGTTCCATTGGCTGTCTATGGCGCGCAGCACCTGCTGGGCTTCTGGCCCGCCGACGGTTCGAGCACATGGGCCTATCGCGACTACCACACTCACATTGACTGGCGCTGGCTGATCATGGAGTTTGCGACGCTCGGCGCCGGCGCGATCGCGCTATGGCGCTACCGACTCCCCTTCCTGGTCTTGCCCGTAGCAGTGACGCTCTGGTACATGAGTATGGATCTCTCGCCGTTCCTTTTCGGGGGGGACGCGGCGGATTTCTTTTCCGACCGCGGAAAACTGGTCTCAACGGGGTTTGGTATTGCGATGACGCTCATCGCCTTTTGGGTTGACATCCGTTCGCGACAACCCAAGGACTTCGCCTTCTGGCTCTACATTTTCGGTGTATTGACCTTCTGGGGCGGATTGACGAGCATGGATTCGAACAGCGAGTTCGGCAAATTCCTCTACTGCTGCATTAATCTTCTGTTGATTGCTATTGGTGCAGCACTTTCACGTCGGGTCTTCGCTGTCTTTGGGGGCATTGGCGTTGCGCTGTACCTGGGACACCTCTCCCACACTGTCTTCAAGGACAGCATGCTGTTCCCTGTTGCGCTCACCGCCATTGGCCTATCGGTTGTCGCTGCAGGTGTCTACTGGCAGCGCCACGAGGCAACCATCGGCACCTGGTTGCGCTCTTTCCTGCCGGCTCCGATGCGCGAGCTGGTGGAGCGTCGCGCCTCCCGTTGAAGGTCACCCGGCAGGATCGGCACGACATGCGGGCTACCCCTTCCTATATGGACTCCCTCCAAAAGCAGGCAGACCAGCCGCCTGTAACGGTCGATCTAGTAACAGTCGGCTTCCGCTTGTTTGCAGAATGCGGGACTTGCCAAGTGTTGGCGGGAGACGTTTCCAGACGCAATCCCGCGGAGTCCCGCGGGGTCGAAGGAGGGCCCGGAATCGCCGAGGATCTTGTCGACAAATCTTACGCGGTCCGCTCTTCCCGGAATCGTCTGGATACCAACATGCTGAAAATGCTAAAGGAATGCCGCAGGGCTTGGCTTTTGCTTTGGCCTAACTTTCCAGCATCGACGTAAAATGCGACGGTCCACGACCATCTCGGGACCGCCTCTCGTGACGCACCATCGTTCGGGGAGGGGTTATCAACAGGCAACGTCCTTCAGCGTGGAGGCCACATGAAGACTCATCGGAAAGTTTTGGTAGTAATCGCGGTTGCAGCCTTTTCTTCTGTAGCGTTGCTGTCGTCAATGTTATTAAGCGCCAGTCAAGCGGCACGCGAGTTACCGCCAACACCAACGCCTCCAAGCTGCAAGTGCGCGCCTTCGCCCCTTGGGACCGGACAAAACATACACAACTGCCTCTGCGGGAATCTTCAATGCGTCGCAACGGATAGCGGACGACTATCTTGCGTTAGATGACGTCCCAAGCGGGAAATAAGGCAATCGGCGCTTCTGATGATTGTTACGAGCCAGGCGCGATTCTCGAACGGCTCGATCAGTTCCGCGCTCTGGTTCTTGGCGGTGTTTACTCGGGTCGCAACTGGCTGGCGCTAGCGCTTCCTGGCCGCCCGCCTGCTTCGGGTCGATCCAGGCCGATGTTTGGTTTTCTTAATCTCCCCGGTGGCCGAATCTGTCACTTCCACTTCCTCCCATTCGTACCAGCCGGCAGCAGGGATCAGGCATCGGGAGGTCTTGACCACCTCGCGCACATCGGCTTGCTCGCCGCTTCCTCGCCCCTTGTATTGAATGTAAAGCTAGTCGGCTTCGGTTTCTTCCAGCAGAACCGGATCAGGCCACGCGCCTGACAGACGGGTGAGAAATTATTGTTGGAGTGTTGAGCTCTTTGGAGAAGGAGCATTTGAGGCGATAAGGGAACACGGAGTTGCAGTTACGCGGCGGGAGTACGAATCCGCAAGTGATTGGCATGTGCCGGCGTGCCATTTGGCTTCCAAGCGTGTACTGTGGGAGAAAGGGTCGTGGTTTCCCGGGGGGAGAGGCCATGAAGAGCACTTCAAGACCTGCCATCAAACGGACTGAATGCTTTGCGATGCGAGTTGTTTTCCTCGCGCTCGCGATGCTTTCGGCTCTTACGTTAACAGCATGCAGTGGCAGTGGCGGCGGCGATAGTGGTAGCGGCGGCGGCGCCCCATCTCTGTCTGTCTCGATCGACAATCCAACTTCCGCGGTCGTCACCACCGCCGATGCTGATCTCTTTGGCATTGCGTCCTGCGATGTATGCCCACCGCCCGACCCCGGTTTCGGGTTTTGCCCGGCGCCTCAGCCGACCCAGCAATCGGCCATCGAGATCACATGGACTAACCGTACTACTGGGACGAGTGGGCTTGCGTTCCACGGGATAAGTGCACGGTGTACTTGTCTGTTCTCTCAGTGCGCCACTTTCTACACCCACTCGTGGAGCGCATCGATCCCGATGGCGATCGGGGACAACAACATTGAAGTTCGCGCATCAGATCCCTCCGGCGGCTCCGGTATCGATTCAATTACATTGACGCGCCTGCCGTCGTTGGTAACCGGCTTGGCTGCGGCGGCGGACAAAGGACAGGTAACCCTTAGCTGGAATCCTGTCGCCGGGGCGACCTCCTACAACCTGTATTGGGTGACATCCCGAAATGTCCCTCCCGCCAACGGGACGAAGATCTCGGGCCTTTCGAGCCCGTTTACCCACACGGGTCTCTCAGACGACACGCCCCATTACTACACCGTCACTGCAGTGATCGCTGGTGTCGAAGGCAGTGCATCGGCGATTGCGTGGGCAACACCGGGTTGGCGGACCGAGACCGTGGCCGCGACCAGCCCGACAACATTCACACGCACCATCTCGATTGCAGCAGATTCGGTGGGAAACGCCCACATTCACTACTCTTTCGACGTGAATACCCCGACCACGATAACAAACGGAAACTATTACGCAACGAATGCTTCAGGCCCGTGGGCGCCCCTTCAGATCGATCAACCGCTGTGGGTCAGTTCAAGTATCGCGATAGACACAGGCGGCCTGGTACATGTCGCCTATCTCGACTTCAATGGCCTGAAGCATGCCATCTACACCGCCGGTACTTGGGTTTCTGAGGCGGTGGACGCGCAAGGGATGTGCGACGTGTCGCTCGCGCTCGACGCTGCCGATAAGGCGCATATTGCGCATTCGATGGAAGCAGTCGGGGGCAAGAGCGTTCGTTACGTTACCAATGTCTCGGGGTCGTGGATACCGAACGATATCGAGACATTCAACCATGGTGGATGCTATCCGCCTCGCAAGGTATCGGTGGGCGTGGATGCAAATGGCGTGGCTCACGTTGCCTACGCGGGCGACTCTCCGAACTACGGCTTGAAGTATGCGACCAACCTGGGCGGAACCTGGACGGTCTCCACACTGGACACCGGAGTCATCAATCAGGTGTCGGTCGGCGTAGACACCAACGGCAAAGCGCACATTGCTTACGCGAACAATCATGGCCAGCTCAAGTATGCACAGAATGCGTCTGGGGCATGGGTTGTTGAAACTCTTGCTGGAACGAATCATCCTTCCTTGGCCATTGATGCCGCAGGGAAGGTGCATCTGAGCTACATCGGAACAGGCGCGGAACTACACTACGCGACCAACTCAGCCGGCAACTGGCGTGTCGTTCCTATTGATGTCTCTCAGCTCGATTTCCTGGACAGCGGCGCTACAGACACCGCGATCGCGCTGGACCCAGAGGGCAAAGTTCACATCGGCTACGTTCGCGGCGGCAACATCAGGTACGCCACCAATAAATAGCGATGCCTTATGCGCGTGCCTGGGAAGTTGAGCAGAGCGATATGTTCTTGTACCGACTTGCGCCGAAGCAAGGGCGTGGAACCTCCATAGCGGTACTCACAAGCACTAGGCGGGATTCTCGAACGGCTCGATCAGCTCCGCGCTCTGGTTCGTGGCGTTGCTTACTCGGGTCGCAACTGGCTAGCACTAGCGCTTCCTTGCCGTCCGCCTGCTTCGGGTCGCGAAGCGACGGTCGCGTTTCTACAAAGCCACGGGTGGAGCTTTCCAAAACCGGACACTGGTTGTCAGATCGAGTTGCGACTGCTTCACATAATCGTTGCAGCGTATTCGAAAGGGCGAACCCATGCAATTCGACCGAATCACTCACGATCCCCGCGTTATGGGGCACGCCGCTCGTGCTTTGCCGGCACAGGACTGGAGGCCGGGGCGGCAGGCTTTTCCTATCGGTACCTGACCGCGGAGCACCCGTTTTCATGGGCCAGGCTGGCTCACTCCACCACCTTCACCAGTTGCCCGGGCTGCACGTCGCCGCCGCCGTAGACCCCGTTCAGCAGTCGCAACTGCTGCTCCGCACTATTCGTCAAAGGCGATTGTTTCGCCAGTTCCGCGAAGCCACCGCCTGGGTAAGGCACGGTCTTCAGCGTCCATGGACGCGCCGCGTTGCGGTCTGCCGCGGTCAGGGCGCGGAATGACGATTCGGCCTCCTGTATCTGGCGATACGCCCGCTGCAGCGACTGCTGATCCTTGGCTGCGTAGATGAAGGCGTAGTTGCGGTTCGACTGGGCCGGTGACAATCGTCAGCTCGACCGCATGCGACTGTCCGCGCTCGTCCTTGACCGTACCGGAGAAATGCGTAGCCGGAAGCCCGTTGAAAGTACGGCGTTCCATCTTGCCCGAATCCGGCTTGACGACATTGCGAATGATTTCCTCGTGGGTGGCGCCGGCCTTCGGTGGCACCGCCCTGACGATGACCGCGGCGTTACCCTCGCCGTTCACGAGCGCAAGCGCTATCGGGCGCGTTCTGGATGGTCCACCCGGCGGGGCGGTCAGTGCGATACCTAACGGCTCGTGATAGAAGTTGCTGGCCGCGCGTCACGCCCTGGTCGCTGCTGTCGCCGAACGACACGCCGTTGATCGCCTCGAGGTAGCGGTCGTGGCCTTCATCGACCGTAGTTGGCCTGGACCTTGTACTGGTTCGCAATCTCCGTGATGTCGCGCAGTCGCTTCTCGCTGGTCGGGTGCGATGCCAACCAATCCGATCCGCCCGCCTGCGGTGCGCGGCCTGCGGCGCGGGCCTGGTCGGCGGCGAAGCGCTCCTGGCTTTCCAGCAACTTGATCACATCGACCATGTTGTGCGGATCGTAATTGAGGCGTGCGAGGTACTCTGCGCCGAGCTTGTCGGCCTGCGATTCCTGCTCGCGGCTGTATTTCGCGATATAGCCGGCGGCCACGCCCTGCGAGGCCTGCGACGCCGCGTTGGCGGCGCCTCGGGTAGTCCCTGGCTTTCGAGCACGACGCCAAGGATGGTCGCCGCGATCACGCCGATGCCCGCCGTCTGCTGGCGGGTGGCGCGTTGCGAGCCGTGCCGCGCGGTCACGTGGCCGATCTCGTGGCCGATGACACCCGCCAGGTCGGCTTCGCTGTCCATATAGGCCATGATGCCGCGCGTGACATACACGTAGCCGCCGGGCAGTGCGAAGGCATTGACGTCCGGCGCTGTCGAGCACCGTGAAGTGCCAGTCGAGCTCGGGGCGGTGCGAGGCCTTGGCCAGCCGCTGGCCGACTTCGTTGACGTAGGCCTGCAGCTCGGGATCCTTGTATTCGCCAAATTCAGCGAGGATCTGCGGGTGCGCTTTCGCGCCTTCGGCCATCTCGCTGCGCTCGTCCATGACCGTGCGCTCGGCCTTGCCGGTAACGGGGTTTGTGACGGTGGCACAGCCCGGAAGGAGCGCTGTGGTGGAGAGACAAATCGCAATCAGAAGATCGGCGCATGGGAAGTCTCCGTGGAAGACTTATGCATTTGACACCTTTTTGCAGTCAGGCGTTGCCGCAAGCGTGCGAGGTGCGGAAGAGCAGGGACGAGGGGCGAGGGGCGAGAAAGGGCGAGTGCCCGGTGCGAAGTGCGCAGTGCGAGAAGAGCAGGGACGAGTCCCGCCTTTAAGGGATGGCGCAAAAGATATACAATACGTTTCCGTATATCTTTGCAGGAGGGCGGTTCCATGCAAGTTGCCAAATGGGGTAACAGCCTCGCGATTCGTTTGCCAGCCGCGGTCGTGGAAGTTCTCGGCTTGAAGGAGGGGGACGACATCGAAATTGATGTAGTGGGTTCGCGCGCGCTGGAAGTGAAGAAGAAGCCCGGGTCGCGCGAGCTGCTGGCGGGATTGCGGAAATTCCGGGGCCGCCTGCCCGCCGATTTCAGGTTCGACCGTCTCGAAGCGAATGAGCGCAGGAAATAAGAAGTTTTTCGATACCAACGTTCTGCTTTATCTGCTATCCGCAGACTCTGCAAAGGCGCAACGGGCGGAGGAACTGGTTGCAGCAAGGGGTTGGGTCAGCGTCCAGGTGTTGAATGAGTTTGCGTCGGTGGCATCCCGGAAACTGCGGATGCCGTTTTCGGAGATTCGCGAGTGCCTGGAACCGATTCGGTTGATTTGCACCGTCGAGCCGGTCACCGTTGAAACCCATACACGTGGCCTCGATATTGCTGAGCGTTTCAGCTTATCCATCTACGACTCGATGATTGTCGCCGCTGCCTTGTTGGCTGGGTGCGATACCCTTTACTCGGAGGACCTGCAGGACGGGCAGCGGATTGACGGGCTCCTGATCAGGAATCCATTCTCTTCTCTCGACGGCGAAGAATAGCCAGAGGGCAAAACGAGTGCGCGGTGCCCAGTGAGAGGTGCGAAAGAGCAGGTGAAAGGTAAAAGGGGAAAGTAAGAGCGTAAGAACGGTGCTCAGTGCTCAGTGCGAGGTGCGAAAGGCGAGAGAAAAGAGGAAAGGAAGAGCGGTGACCCGTGACCAGTGACCAGCAAAAAGCGAGGACTCAGGACTAGGCAGGACTCAGTAAAGGCGGTGACTGGTGATCGGTGACCAGCAAAAGCCAGGGCTCAGGATTCTTTTCTATACCCCCTTGAGGGGTGCGCAGGACTCAGCGAGAGAGGGCGCAAGGGCAGGGGCGAATAAAGGCGAGTGATGTGTGCTGCGTGCTGGGATAGTCCAAGTCCCCGGCCGAGGGCCGAGTAAAGGCGGGAAAACGACCTGGGGTGAGTTGCCGAACACGAAAGACAGGGGTAATGTAGCTCCGGTACCAAGGGCATGGTCTATAGAACCAGGAAGACCTGGCTGAAACAGATAAGTTATCAAGAGCCCGGAAGCAGAAGTAGAGCGTGATCTGCAGGACGTAGTGCAAGCTACAGGGTATCGGGATGCCAGTGCCTTTGCAGGCGTTCGGCGGCCCGGTATGGGGAGGCAAAGATGCTGAATGCCATAGTGGTGTTCGTTGGAACGCTGTGTCTGATTGTCCTGCTGCGCAAGCACGCCCACGGGTTCGGGCTGGTCGATACGCCTTCCCCCCGCAAGACCCATAACGGCGCGATCCCCGTGATCGGGGGCCTTGCAATCGGTATTTCCTTCCTCCTTGCTTCGCTTACCCAGTATCCGGTCGAGAAGGACCTTTTGCCGCTTATTGTCTGTTGTCTCGTGATCCTGTTTACCGGATTGTTCGATGACATGCGGGAGTCTTCGGCGCGCAGCAAGTTTGTCGGGCAGATCATCGCTGCGGTGCTGATGACTTCATGGGCGAACCTGTACCTGACCGATCTTGGCAACCTCTGGGGTGCGGGTAACGTTGTGCTGATGAACTGGGGGATCCCGTTCACGCTGTTCTGCGTCATCGGGCTGATCAACGCAATGAACATGATCGACGGGCTGGACGGGCTTGCCGGCGGCATTGCGGTCATCGCGGCTGTTTGGCTCGGCGTGGCGGCGGCAATTGCACTTCCGTTCAAAGACGCATCGTTGCTTTTTATCCTGGCCGTGGCGATCGCCGGGTTCCTGGTTTTCAATCTGCGGCACTCGCGAAGGCAGCACGCGTCGGTGTTTCTCGGGGACGCCGGCAGCATGTTCCTCGGCTTTGTGCTGGTCTGGTTCGCCGTGGATGTCACGCAGACCGCGCCGAGCGATTTCTACCCTATCTCCGCCGTGTGGATTCTGGGTGTGCCGATCATAGATACCGTGTACCTGATAGTGCGCCGGATTGTCCTGAGCCGGAATCCGTTCGCACCCGACCGAAGGCATATCCATCACACGCTGATATTCATGGGGCTTTCCGAGACCCATACGCTGTGGCTGCTGCTGGGCAAGTCCGCGCTGTTCGGTGCGATCGGATTTTTCGGCTGGTACTACAAGGTTCCGGAATACGTTCTCGCCTACAGTTTCGTGGCGACCTTCGTGGCTCATTGCGTTTTCATGCAGCACTGGAAGGAGGTCTTTGCCTTTCTCGGGATTCGGCATAGGCGCGTCCCGGCACAGATCCGATCGGGAGAATTGGTGAAGCCGTAAGGACGGTGACGAGTGACGGGTGGCCGGTGACGAGTAACGGCAGGGAAGAGGGGCGAGTAAAGGGCGAGAGGAAAGAGAAAGAGGAAAGAGGAAAGCAAGGGCGTAAGAGCGGTGCTCAGTGCATAGTGCGAGGTGCAAAGAGTGGAAGGCGGGGGCGGAGGCTTTTATGCAGCAGGTCGCTTCCTGATACTCTTGCGGCTTCAGCGGCCCCGAGGCATAAGCAGGTTCACAGTCGATTCCCATGAAAGTCATCGTAACTGGTGCGGCCGGTTTTATCGGATCGCACGTTGCATTGCGCTTGCTCGAGCGAGGGGACGAAGTCGTCGGGCTGGACAATCTCAACGCCTACTACGACGTGCGGCTGAAGGAAGCGCGGCTTGCCCGGCTCTCGCACCTCGGGAAGTTTTCATTTGTGAAGGCAGGCATCGAGGATTCCGCGGCCGTCAACCGGGTCTTCGCCGATGCAAGGCCTGCCTGGATTGTGCATCTCGCTGCGCAGGCCGGCGTTCGCTACTCGATCGAGGATCCGGGTGCGTACGTGGCCAGCAACCTGGTGGGCTTCGCCAATATCCTCGAGGCCTGCCGGCATTACCCGGTCGAGCATCTTGTCTTCGCTTCGACCAGTTCGGTCTATGGCGCCAGCCGCCGGGTTCCGTTTTCGGAACACAGCGTGACGGACCATCCGGTGTCGTTTTACGCAGCGACCAAGAAGGCCAACGAGGCGATGGCGCACAGCTACGCCCATCTGTACCGCATCCCCTGCACTGGCTTGCGCTTCTTTACGGTTTACGGTCCGTGGGGGCGCCCGGACATGGCGCTGTTCAAATTCACGGACGCGATACTCGCGGGCCGTCCGATCCAGGTGTTCAACAACGGCAACATGGTTCGCGATTTCACGTACGTGGACGATGTCATGGAGGGGATCGTGAAAGTCCTCGACCAGCCGGCAGCGCCCAACCCGGAGTGGAACGGCAAGTCGCCCGATCCCGCCACCAGCAGCGCGCCTTACCGGATCTACAACATCGGCAACAGCAGGCCGGTGAACCTGATGCGCTACATTGAAGTTCTCGAGACCTGTCTGGCCAGGAAGGCCGTCATCGACTTCCAGCCGATGCAGCCGGGCGATGTGCCGGAGACGTGTGCGGATACGACGGAATTGGAGAAGGCCGTCGGCTACAAACCGGGTACGCCAATCGAGGTCGGGGTGCAGCGCTTCGTGGAGTGGTATCTGGAATACCGCAAGAGCAGGGGCGAGGGGTAAGGGACGAGCAAAGGCGGGTGCCCGGTGCGCAGTGCGAGGTGCGGAAGACCAGTTAGAAGGTCAAAGCCGAAAGAGGAAAGTCAAAGCGCAAGAACCAAGTGCCGGGTGCCGGGCGCCGGGCGCAGGGAAAAGCGATGCCTGGATCGACTATTGTTTCTTGGGCATGGTTGTATTTGGAACTTGCTCAACCACGTCCAAATACTCTTCGAGCAATTCGATCTCGCAACCCCACGGACTCTCACTAGACGGGTCAGGCGTTAGACCGGCTTCGGCGAGGGCCTGGAAAATTGCGGCAGCCGTTTCGCGATATGTCGCCAGCCGAGGCTCTTCGATCGTCGCCAGCCGAGGCTCTTCGATCTTCCCTTCCGAACGGACAGCATCTTGTGTAAGCGCGTTTGGAACTGTACTTGATCGCATGATCTGATCTCCTAAATATGCCGCTAGAACGGTGCGCACGGGGGGCTATTCCCGGGAGATCGCATGCCTATAAGCGGCAGTGTGCTTGAAGTCTCCGAATGCCCCCCGGCGCACCCTTTATTCCGCAACGAACATGCCGCTGCATGGTGTCGAAAAAATGACACGTCAAACCCGGCTGGAAAGCCCTCTGTTTCCGTATGGAAAACGGGATGTGTCGAAAAACTGACGACTGCGTATGTCGAACACTCCGCACAAAGCACAGCCGCAAAGCGTCACAGAACGCCGACAACGCCGATAGGGCGGCACACATCGAAGTCTGGGTACTGCCGTTTCCCGGCTTCCTGAATTGACTTCCAAGGGAAACGATTGATGGCGATCAGGCCACGCGTCTGGCAGACGGGTGGAAATTTATTGCTGGAGTGTTGGGCTCTCTGCAGAAGGAGCATCGGAACCGCTTGAAGATTGCTGCCGACTTCCTGAGGATCGACGCGGTATTGGAACAGGTACAGTTGCTCAGACTTGAACTGATAGACAGTGTCTGATGAAGCCCATCCCAAAGCGTATATGAGTGGCTGAAAACGGCCAATTGCGGACATTGGCCGGTGCTAGGCAGAGTTCCTTTCCCGGCGCAAAATGCCTGCATCGGATGAAGGAAATATGACAATAACTTTTGTCTTGCAGAAGCCCCGCCTGTCCAGGCGCGTGGGCGCTACCAATGAAGGGTAGGAATGAACGCTAACAAGACGATAGCTCTTAGGTTCCTAGTGATCGCGCTCCTTGTTGGTGGGTGCGCGACCCTATCGCCGGTGGTCAAAGATCTGACTCCCGTTGAACCTCAAACATCCTTCTTCTTGACCGACAAGATATCGTATGTCACTCGAGACGGCGCCTTCGAGCAGGGCTTGCTTCCTGGCGAGTACGTTTCGTACAAGGAAAATGCGCTAGGAGTGTTCTTCCGGGGGCCAAGTCCGACTTTCTGGCATAAGCATAGCAACCGCAAGGAAATTCTCTTTCACGACGGTGGCGTATGGTTCCCTAAGAGCCCAGATGCGAATCCTCGGATCTACACGGACCTTTCCGGCACGAGCTACACAGCAGATAGTGTAGACGCCATCGCCAACAATCCTTCGATCCCTGGACAAGCCGGCCAAACCAACGTCATGGCCAACGCGGTTGGGGGAGCGATCGGGAGCGCCATCGTGACGTACATGGACAGTGCAAGTTCTGGAGAGATGGCGTTTACGCCGGAGTTTTCGGATGCAGGCTTTATTGAGAAAATACGCGAAGCGGAGAGTAAGAAAGTCGAACGCGTGCCAAGGGCAAAAGAGTGAGGGGCCTAGAGACATCTGACCTTGCGGCGAAGTGCCTCGGCCGCCCAACAGCGGCGCTGCCGCTGTTGCGTCCCGCTGACGCCGGGCGTTGAGGCGATAGAGAAACTCTCGAATTACGATCGGCGCGAATGTCCGCTTTGGGTCTTGGATTCAACCGGTGGACGCAACGGATTGGCTGAATCGCTCAGCGGGTGTTTCGTAGTTTAAGGTCTTCCTGGGGCGATCATTTAGCTTCCTGGCCACCGCATTGAGTTTGGCTTGCGAGTAGCCAGAGAGGTCATTCCCCTTGGGGAAATACTGCCGCAAGAGCCCGTTCGTATTCTCATTCGTCCCACGCTGCCAAGGACTATGAGGATCGCAGAAGTAGACCTTGATGTCCGTCGCTAAGGTAAAACGCTTGTGGGCGGCCATCTCTTTACCTCGATCCCACGTTAGTGATTTGTAGAGTTCCTGCGGCAACTTGCGCGCATTTTTGATCAAGGCATTGATGACCGTCTCGGTATCTGTGCCGGCGACCTTCACCAGCATCACATAGCGTGTATGGCGCTCAACGAGGGTCGCAATCTGGCTGTCGCGGTTGCCGAATAGGAGATCACCTTCCCAGTGACCCGGCAATGCCCGATCTTCGGTCGTGGCCGGACGCTCACTGATCGACACCGCGCCAGTGATTCTGCCGTGATTGGCTGTTTTCTGGGTGTGGTGGCGCGAACGGCGCATGACTCGTGTGCGCCTTAAATGCTGCAACAACTCCTTCTTCAAGGCACCACGAGCCTGGATGAAGAGACTACGATAAATGGTCTCGTGTGACACTTGGTGGGTCTCATCGTCCGGGTGCGTACGCTTGAGCCATCCAGCAATCTGCTCCGGCGACCACAGCGACTGGAGCTTACCCGCCACGAGGCTGGCCAAGCTTCGATTCTTAACCAGCTTACACGTCTTGGGGCGCTGCGCTCTGTCCCACGCCGCCTCATCCGCTTGACTCGCCCGATAGCACTGCTGGCCACCGTTGCGCTGGATTTCGCGGCTGATGGTGGATGGCGCTCGTCCGAGTAGGGACGCTATCGACCGGATCGAGTGGCCTGCGGCTACCGCGCGCGATATCTCTTCTCGTTCGGCTAATGTCAGCGCCAATCTCGAGCGGTGGCGTCGCGCGGGACGCATCCCGCCCGTCTGCACCAGAATGCCCTGCACCGACGAGTGGTTTCGATCAAACAGCTGGGCAATCTGCTGGAGAGAATCGCCCTTCTGCCAGCGCTCCCACATGAGCGCCTTCTGGCTTTCCGTGTAATAGATCCGTGGCCGTTGCCTCATCTGCAACACTCCTCCTGCTTACGCAGTTTCTAGTGTGTTGCGTCCACCGGTTGAATCCAAGGTCGGACGCTGCCTTTCAGAGCAACGCAGAGGCAATCTTGCGAGGTTGATAGTCAAGAATCACAAACGCGACCGCCGAGACCAGCAATCCTGGCACCGCAACTATCCAGCAGCCTTCGACGCTCATGAAAAACAGGCGGGAGCGCTGCTACTCGGTGGCTCGGATACATCGCCCAGAAAAATTAACAAGGGAGAAGAGAAGGAGAAACAAGAGAACTACTAGTCACGGACCGCGCCCACGTGGCGGGGTTTTTCTTGGTACGCCCCGAGGTGTTGATGAGCCGGGCGTTTGGTCCGACACAAGCGCTTGGTCCGAGTCGTTGGCCGGGACCATGAAGTCGTGGAAGACCTCGAAAAATTCCTCATCGTCGACGGAGGCCAGGAGTTCATAGAACCGTGGCAGCAACTCTTCGCCTGCAAGTAGGTCGGAAGGACTGGTCTGTCTTACCTTCATGGCACATACCCCGGTCGCCGATGCGTGCGCAAAGTATCGGGGCGTCGCGCGTGGCGCGCCCGTTCATATTCCAGACCGGATATGTGAACTATTCACGCGCGCCGGGACCTCCGCGCTTCGGCGGCCTGCCATGCGTGTCATTGAACGGCTGCTTTCGTGTATCGCAAACGGCTGGACCGGGTCGTGAGCCGACATGCCGGCAATTGGCCAAAAGCGATCGTTCGCCGATCGAACATTTAGTCGATCGGCCAAGGCATAACGTTCGAGGGTGCGGCGCTACTTTTCCTGAGTATCCCGAGTCCGGGTATTCAGAGCGAAATTCCTGGGGACGGGCGCGGCCTCGGTTGGCAAAGAGAACGCAGCTCCACTGGCTTCGACAATATCCATGATCCGCAGTAGAAGTTCTTCCTGAATTTCGAGGAAGACACCCTCATCGCGAGTTGGCACATACGCGAAGGCCTCCAGCTCGAGGGAGGCGTCGCCAAACCGGATCAACCGGGTCCTGACGGTTGCAGGCTCGAGCTTGGCTTCTTCCAGCATCATTTTTCTGATCTCCGCGAGGACATGGCGAAGCTGGTCGGCCGTGGTTTCGTATCCCAACCGAATTTTATGACGGAAGAGAAATTTGTCGCGCCGGGCCAAATTTCCAATACTCGTCGCGGCGAGCTGCCCATTCGGA
This sequence comes from uncultured beta proteobacterium, assembly GCA_963789945.1. Lineage (GTDB taxonomy): Bacteria > Pseudomonadota > Gammaproteobacteria > Burkholderiales > JACQAP01 > JACQAP01. The sequence goes on from CAWBMN010000004.1 coordinate 27,370, forward strand.
ACGCTGACCAAGGCCCGATCGGGGGTGCGAATCTGCGTGGAGCGCAGACCGATGCTTTCGACGCGGCCCTCAATAGTCCCTGCCTGGCAGTAGTCACCGACCTTGATGGCTTCATCAGCAACGACCATTACCGTGCCGAAGAGGTTCTCGATCGTCTTCTGGGCGGCGAACGCAAACGCGATTCCGCCAATGCCGAGTCCGGCAACGACGGCCGTAAGCTCGATGCCCAAACTGCGCAGGATCAGGAATAAACCGGCAGTGAACCAGACACACACAAGCAGCCAGTTGGATAGTTCGACTGTCGCGATCTTGCCCGGCAACCCAACCTGTCGCAGGTGCTGAGTCTTCAATCGAGCCACAAGTTTCGTCAACCGAACCAATATCCAGCCGGCAGCCACGATGATGAACACGTTGGCAACAGAGGTGACGAAAATGCGCCCCTCCGCCGTGGCAGCTTGCGTGGCGACGATGCGCGCCAGGAGAGAGAAGATCAAAAGGAACAGCAGCCATTTGATCCGGGCCAGCACACTCCCCCCGCTATGGCGCAGGTCCAAAGGGTGAAGAAGTCTGAGCAGGCCCCGGGTGAGGGGCCAGGCAATCCCCACCAGGAGCGGAATGCCCACGAGCACGTTGAGCCACGTGAAAAGCGGGTAAGACAGGAAGCGGATTTCTCTGAACGATTCCGGCCAGATCGCTTCGGCCCACGGGACATCGAGTTGGTGAGCCGCAGCAGTTACGCCAAGCAGGGTTTCAGCGGAGAAGAGCCAGATCGGCGGTGTATCGGGTGTCTTCGTGAGGCGAAGCACGATGTCCAGGCTTTCGCTCGCAAAGGTTGCCGTGCCCACTTTTTCCAGATTCGCGGGGAGACCGTCGTCCAGGCTTCCCGCAGGTGCTTTGCTCAAATCCTCCGGGCCGGTCTTTACGCCCCGGTTCAAGACCACATGGAGATTGCGCGCGAGTTCTGCTTTTCTCTTGGCGGACTGTTTGCCCTCCAGATAATTGGCGGCAAGTTCATAGTCAGCCTTGTTCGCCGCCTGCAGAAACCCGATCACCGCGCCGTAGGGTGTGCTCCGGCCCAGCGGATCTTCCGGCAATGGTTGTGGCTCGGCAGGCTTAGCGGCTGGTGCGGACGCGGGAGCATTTGCGCCGACCGCCGGGAAAGAGAAGGCAACGAACGTCAGGGTGCAGCAAAGGAGCAGAACGACCGAACAGCGATATCCAGAGATTTTCATAGCGAAGATACTCCGCGAGTGGCGCAGTTGAACCTCGGGGAGACCTGGACGCACTGCTGTTCCGCCAAGTAAGCCCCGCACTTCTTCACCCACCATAACCGTCCGGTTTTGTCACCGTCACAACATAGGCGCTGAGAAAGACTATACCCGCTCTGTTGCTGTAGCCTGGGCGTCGAGTGATTGCCCCGCGGACCAGTCCGTCGCCCCCACCTGGTCTTCTGCCATCCAGTTTTCACGCCAAAACCGGAGCGTGCCAAGGCTAAGCGGTACCGTCGGTCGATCATCATGCCCATGTGCCGAGGCGGGCCTGGTCAGCCCCCTCGATGCGAATCCCCGGTCAATGTACGATGAAAAGGTAGAATCAGAGGTCGTAACTCGAGAATCTCATCGAATGGCACAAACTTTCCAAGCATGGCCGAAACCCTTGTCTTGCCCCGCATCTAATCAAGGCTAGTCTCCTGTATCGTTACTCACTTGTTGTTTATGGAATGTAAGAAAAGATGTTTACTTGGTTAGCGCGTTTCATTGAGCACCACCCCAATCTTCATAGATTTGCTCTTCGCGTTTGGCGGCTGTTTCCACCTCGGCTGGCCGGGTTCCTAAAGGGGATACTCGCCCGAAAGTGGCTGGTAGGGGCTGTTGCGGTCATGATCGACGAGAGCACCTCACCGTCGCAGGTGCTCCTGGTCGAACACAGCTATCGGGCTAAAGGCACATGGGGCCTTCCTGGAGGATCGCTTGAGTCGACTCCCGGAGATCCTGTCAGACCAAGCAACTATTCCTTGCCCGACGATGTGATTGAATCCGCGTTGCGCCGGGAAGTGTTGGAGGAACTCGGCATTGAAATCACAGTGATCGGCCTGCTTAGAATCGATGCCATCCCATTTGTTTCCGAAGAACCCGGACCCTACAGGCTGGACTTTTACTTTCGCTGTGCCCCTCGTGACGGATTTGCAGCATTTCGGCACCACCTGAATTCCGGACAAACCAAACCGTTCTCGCCCGAGATAAAACAAGTACGTTTTGTGCCTCTGACCGACCTGACAAACTATGATCTGTTTTCTACAGACCTCAGATTTTTGACTGAAGACCTTCCCCGGCTTGAACCAACCCTCTCAATATCCAACAATGGCTGAAGTGGAATTCCTCTTGCTATGTGGACGGGACTGGCCAAAAGTTCGGCAAACCGGCTGTTCACAGATTGGATGGAAGATACTTGCCTGATTGCCAATCCGCGAGGAGAGCATCAGGCGAGTGCGTGTAGAAATCGTCATTGAGCGTGTCTCGGGCGACCGTGGTGCGCATTGAGCGCGAGTGGTCGGAAGGCAACTGGGCGCGGACAGTTCACGCGCCGTGAAGTTTGCAGATCTACGTTACGCTGAGCGGATTGTCTTCGGCGAAATCGACTGCGTGCAAACCAGTTCGGCATGCTTTGGATCAGTGCGCGGGGGCCGAGAATCTTGATCCTACCCATTGATCGGGCACGGTCGAGGGACAGATCACCCATATAGACCTGGGTCAGACTGAGCAGATCTGTCACTAGGGTGATGTCGACTTCAAGACCGGGGTCTTGCAGACAGAGGTCAACCTCTTGCGCTTCCAAGACCAGCCACCAGTGCTTCATCCGCTTGTTAACGTCAGTGAATTCGATGTAAACCACGATGCGCCTTGGTGGGAAATGCTCCTTCACGAAGTGTCGATGGATGAACCACATCAACATGCCGGGGTCGAGTTCATCGCGTGTCAGCTTGCTACGTACCCAGTGCTGTCCCCAATGGCCGATTGACTCAATGACCGGCCGCAGTTCCTGACAGGCACTGGTTGGATGGTATTCCAACGTATGGCCGTCGGAACCAGGCCGCCGAACAACGATGCCTACGTCTTCCAGGGTCTGCAGTCGCTTGGACAGCAGTGTCGGTGACATTTGCGGCACGCCGCGGCGCAAGTCGTTAAAGCGCCTTGAACCCACAAGAATGTCGCGAAGCACGAGCAAGGTCCAACGCTCCGCCAGTATTTCTGCGGCCTTGGCGATAGGACAGAAAGATCCATATCCCTTCATAGTTTCCAGCTCTAGGCCGACTGCCTCCGTTCTACTAGTCCAGATTGTGGACTTGACCGGATCAAGCGTGGTTCGCAGACTGAATCGGGTACGTACTCAGCTGAACTTTTCAAGTGCTCTCGCAGTAGCGTAGCGCTCAGGCTGGACGAGTAGGATGTCAATCGCACACAGCGACGCACTTCCAGATCAGCCGATCGACAGGAGGAACTGACGATGCAACAAATCGAACGTGAACTTCGAGCAGCGAACTACCCAGTCAAAGCGGACGGCGGGTGGAGGTCTCGTGGATCGCCGAGACTTTCTCACACGAGGTATCGCATTGACCGGAGGAGTCCTCGCCGGGGGTCTCGCAGGCGGTTCAGCTGCCCGGGCAGCCGAGTCTTTGACGTCGGGGATCTCGCCGTGGCAACAGGTACCCGGGCAGCCGTTTCGCACCTACGGTCAGCCGTCGCGGTTCGAGGAAGCCACGAAGCGGGCCATTGTCCAGCCTTTCGGCGCCATCGCCCCGGGCGCCGGGTCATCGTTCACTCCGCTGCAGTCCCTCGACGGAATCATTACTCCGAACGGGTTGCACTTCGAGCGCCACCACAACGGCGTGCCGGAGATTGATCCCGCACAGCATCGGTTGCTTATCCACGGTCTGGTCAAGCGCCCGCTGTTCTTTACGGTCCAGACGCTGCTCCGCTACCCCATGACGAGCCGCATCTGCTTTATCGAATGCGGAGGAAACAGCTTCCGTAACACGCTGCCGCAACCGCCCCAGGTGACGTGCGGCATGATCCACGGGCTAATTTCGTGCAGTGAATGGACGGGAGTGCCGTTGGCCACGCTACTTGCGGAGGCGGGGGTCGACCCCAAGGGCAAATGGGTCCTCGCCGAGGGGGCGGACGCGGCGTCGATGAGCCGCAGCATCCCGCTGGAAAAGGTACTCGACGATGCGCTGATCGCCCTGTTCCAGAACGGCGAGGCAATCCGCCCCGAGCAGGGCTATCCGATGCGGCTGCTGTTGCCCGGCTGGGTAGGCAACATGAGCGTCAAGTGGCTGCGCCGCATCAAGGTGACCGACGGTCCCACCCACACCCGGGACGAAACCTCGCACTACACCGATCTGATGCCGGACGGTAAGGCACGCCAATTCACCTTCGTCATGGGGGTCAAGTCGGTGATCACGCATCCCTCGGGCGGGATGAGTATGCAGGGGCCGGGTTTCTACGAGATCTCGGGTCTCGCGTGGACAGGGGCAGGGCGGATCACCAAAGTCGAGGTGTCGGCCGACGGCGGGAGCGAGTTGGGCGGAGGCGGCACTACAGGAGCCGGTGCTACGACAGAGCCTGACCCGCTTTCGCATTCCTTGGGACTGGAACGGCGGCCCAGCGCTGCTGCAGAGCCGCGCCACCGACGACCAGGGCCGCGTGCAGGAAACTCACAAAGACTGGGCAACTCATTACTCGCCCGCCAACCGCTATCACTGCAACGCGATCCAGACGTGGAGCGTGACCGCCGAAGGGAGTATCCACAATGTCTACTTTGACCGCCTCGCAGTGTGCTTCGCTGGTGCAGCGTTGTTGGCCAGTGGAACCGGCCAAGCCGGGCCTGACTTCGGTCGTCCGGCAACAGCGGATGAGGTAGCGGCCTGGGACATCAGTATCCCACCCGACGGCCGCGGCCTGCCGCCCGGCAGCGGGACGGCGAAGCAGGGAGCCGGCGTGTATACGGCGAAGTGCGTTGCCTGTCACGGCGAAAAGGGCGTCGGTAAACCAGCTGACGCATTGGTTGGCGGTATCGGCACACTGGCGACCGCGACCCCGCTAAAGACGGTAGGAAGCTATTGGCCGTATGCAACAACGCTCTTCGACTATGTACGACGTGCAATGCCGTACGACAAGCCGATGTCACTGTCGAGTGACGAGGTCTATGCGGTCAGCGCCTACATCCTGTCTCTCAACGGCATCATTCCCGAAGACGCAACGATGGACGCTGAGACCCTACCCAAAGTGAAAATGCCGAATCGCCACGGCTTCGTCAATTACTGGCGGGAGCGCTAGGCAAGTTCACCGGGACCGGCACTGCATCCGTTTCCACGAGATGCCGCGCCCGAAAGAGAGGGGCGCGCTGGAATCACCGCGCTGCAGAATAACTGGCACGTGGCGGCGGATGATCAGTTTGCCGTACGACGCTTTGAATCCCGGTCCGGCGCCCTCTCCCCTGTGGTCGGCGACCTCGGACTTAGAACAGTGGCCGGCGAGCAACGGCTTCTTTTGGCGGCATCGTTGGTCGTCCGCTTTCTTGCGGCAGAGAAATCCGCACTGTGTGCTTGCGAGGACGCGATCGGCAGCAACGGGTCGAGGGCTGCCCTCGGCTGCGGATGCAACCGGTCAGCGCGGATGCGAAATTCGCTCACGAGCTGACATTGCCAGCGATACGTAACAGTTGCTGTTGCACTGGTATCCGTGTGCTCTTCAACGGAGCGGCGGTCCCACGATTTGCATGTTGTACTTTTTCATGAGTGCGCGGTTTGTCTCAGCATCAACGCCCTGCCGTTCCTCGAACATTTTCTCGAACCCTCCAGGGGTCACGCCCTCCAGCAGCTCGCCGGGCTGCGTTCCGACGTTTCGGAATGCGTGCGCAGTGCCGCGCGGAACGAAGATAACGGACCCTGCAGGCGCGCTCACTGTGCGATCGCCCAGTTTGATGCTGAACTCCCCACTCACGACGTAGAAGAACTCGTCCTCTGTTTGATGGACATGCGCGGGCGGGCCGCTGTTGGGCGCAATCGTTTGGCGAAACAAGCCGAGTGCTCCTCCGGTTTGCTCGCGTGTTGCCAGTATTTCGGTAAAATCCGCCTCTCTGCCCTGCGGCCCGGAGAAACGGGGCGCACGATCGGGTAAGACAATAAGCCCCTCTTCTACTCCGGCGGCCACCACGCTAACCAGCAAGAGCAGAAGCCAAACGGCGTGTAGGAGGTACCGAGACTGAATGCCCGTGTGCGCTGTCATGGCGTAAATTCTCCTCTTCAGAAAAAATTAGGGTGCATCAATACAATCGAAAACGGGTAGTAGAGCCCGGTCTCCAGTGTTGGTCTCATGGTGGCAGGTCGCTGGCCAAAGGGCATTGTGACCCTGCCTGGCTACCTTGAGTTACTTTCATGGCGTTACCGTGGGGCGGCCGGCCGAAGACCCAGGATGCGTCGGTTGCCTGCAGCGGCGCGGTCGAAAGGCCGAACGGCTTTGATTCCACGATTGACCGTCCGGTTTCGAGACAATTTAATGTCTGCAAAGGGTTGCTAAGCGACCTTCGACGGAGGATTGCGAATCGATTCCAAACAGGTTCGACCTATTCGCTTGGCGCCAGTCACTAACCACTTATCACGAGCCACAGTGAAACCAGCGACAGGTAACGCGTGATCGAAAGCAAATGGGTTCGCGGCGGCTGCGTCTTGACGGCCATTCTTATGGCCGTGACATTGTTCGTTGGGGCGGAGACGGCGGCACAAGTGCCGTACTTTCCGCCGCCGTTCGACAAGGTGGTGCACTTCGTCTTTTACGGGATCATGGCGGTACTGCTGGCCCACGGGGTTGGCCTGCGCTGGCTGATCGTGCCGCTGATCCTGGTCCCGGTCATCGGTGCGGGGGACGAATGGCACCAGTCTTTCATCGTCGGGCGGGATGCATCGCCCTGGGACTGGCTGGCAGATGAAGCGGGTACCGTTTTCGCCGTTTTCCTGTATTGGAAATGGCGCAAAAGTAAAGGCGGTGACCGGTGAGATTCGCCCGGTGACTAGTGACGAGTGACCGGTGAGGGCGAAGACTCAGGACTCAGTAAAGGCGGTGACTGGTGATCGGTGACCAGTAAAGACGAGGACTCGGGACTCGGGACTCAGGACGCAGGTCACAGGGAAAAGCGAGTGTGCAGGGCGAGGGGCGAGGGACGATTCGATTTTGATACGTGGTGCGTGACAGAAAGCGCGTGTAGCGCTCAGAATCCACCAGCCACCAGCCACCACCATGTCCAGGATCCTTGTGCTCACGCTCCTTCTTGCCCTCGCCGGTCCGGCGGTGGCGAAAACCTGCCGGGTTGTTGATCCCGAGCTGCAGGGCTTCTACGAAGGCGGGTGCCGGAACGGCCTCGCGCACGGCAAGGGCTACGCCCGCGGCACGGCGGAATACGAAGGTGAATTCCGCAAGGGCCTTAAACACGGCAAAGGGGTGAAGACCTGGGCGTGGGGCGACCGCTACGAGGGCGGGTTCCTGGACGACCGGAAGCATGGCCATGGCATGTACGTCTGGGGGCCCGGTTCGCCCTGGGAGGGCGAGCGCTACGTCGGCGATTACCTGGCGGACCGCCGCCACGGCTGGGGGACATACTACTGGCCCACGGGGGACCGTTTCGAGGGCATGTGGAAGGAGGACAGCCGGTACGGCTACACGGCCATGGAGGTGCGCCGGCAGGCGGCGGACAAGGCCCGCCACGAAGCGCTGACGCCTGGAACCCAGGTGTGTTCATCGGAGAACATCAGCATTGCCTTCGATGTCAGGCAGGTCGGGCTGATCGAAAGCGTCGGGGAGAATACCGTGCAGGTGCGCTTGTTGCGCCTCGAAGCAGCCACGGATTCCGCCCTGTCTGGCAATCCGCAGCCCGGCGCCCTGCTGAACACGGCCGCAGCCGACTGGACGCCGTGCCTGTAGGCTGCCGCCAATTGGTGCATGCCGATCGAGAATTCCGGGCAGCATAGTTATTCGGACGTCGGAGTATCCGGAAGCGTTACTGCAAGGGGCAAAAAAAAGAGAAAGCTGGCTTTGCCGACGGCGAGCGCCGGAATCCGCGACTGCGCTTTAGCGCGAGGGCCGAGTAAAGGGCGAGGGAAAAAAAGAGGAAAGAGAAAAGAGGGACTGCGATTGGGACTTTGCTTTCCTCTTTAATCTTTTCTCTGAATTTCTCAGCCACGAACCACATACCACGATCCACGAACCACGTACCACAAGCCACGTACCACGAGCCACGGCACTATTCGGCTACAAAAAAAGCGGGGCGCGATATGCGCCCTGTTTTTTTGTCCCTGCTGGTACGGCACTCCTAAGGCTTGAGTAGAATCCGGGGTGCGCGCCGGTGCGATCGGGTACAACAATTCCAATGAAGCGACGCTGCCTTTTCCTCATCCGAGCCCTCCTGCTTCCGATCGCCGCCGCAGCGGCGATGCCGGCTTGGGCTGAGCCGAGCCTGACCGGCCAGACAGGGTTGATCTACATGCCGGATGCGCGGCTCGATCCGGACGGGACCTGGCGTACCGGCTACAGCCTCGCCGAGCCTTACGGCGCGGTGTGGACCAGCCTCACTGCGCTGCCCCGGCTGGAAGGTTCGCTGCGCTACACCGAGATCAATGGCGTGCCGGGTTTCGGAAGCCAGCCGGGCACGGATTACGGCGATTTCAAGGACAAGGCGTTCGACGCCAAATTCCTTCTGATCGAAGAGGACCGTTTCTGGCCGGCCGTGGTGCTCGGAGGCCAGGACCTGTTCGGCACCGAGGTGTTCCGCGCCGGCTACGTCACGCTCGGGAAACGGCTAGGCGATTTCGATTTCACTCTCGGTTATGGCACCGAGCGCATAGACGGCGGCTTCGGCGGCGTGCGGTATCGTCCGCAGTGGCTGAAGGGCTGGGGGCTGGTGGCCGAATACGATGCCTACGACTACGCGCGCGACCACGGATCCGCAATCACCGGCGTGGACCAGCGCGAGAAGGAGGTGGTCGGCGGGATCGAATACCGCTACGGCTGGCTGGGGTTGCAGGCGAGCTACGGGCACGACGAGGCGGGCGTCAATGCCTACGTATCCATTCCGCTGCAGCAGAAGGACTTCGTCCCGGACACCAATGAGCCCGAACCCTACGTAAAGATCACGCCGCGGCCGCGCCTGGATCAGTGGAACAGCGATCCCACCCACCGCCGCCGCATGATCCAGGCGCTGCTGCGCCAGGACTTCAAGAACGTGAGCATCGCCACCGAGGGTGAGCGCATCAACGTGGTGCTCACCAATATCCGAATTTCAGACATGAGCCGGGCGGTGGGGCGCGCCGCGCGCACCATCGTGCTGCTCGCGCCGATCGAGACGCGCGAGATCCGGATCACCTACACGGTCAACGACATTCCCTTTGCCACTTACGAATTCACCGATGTGCGCCGCCTGCAGCGTTACTTCAACGGCCAGATCGGGCGCCAGGAATTGGCCGAGACCGTCGAAGTGAACTACGCGAAGCCCGGCAGCGACGCCGTGGCGTCCGACAAGGACGACGTGCTGGCGGCGATCGACGAGGAGCGCAAGTCCAGCTTCTTCGACGAAACCGAGGGCGACATCTACAGCTTCCGGGTCGAGTCGAGCACGCTGTCGCGGTTCAAGATCAGTCCCCGGGTCGCGCTGTACCTGAATGACCCGAGCGGGGCATTCCGTTACGACGCCTACCTCAACGCGAGTTACGACCATTACCTGGGCAAGCGTTTTTTCTTCAACTCCGCCGCGCGGGTGACGCTGCTGGAGGATGTGAGCGACGTGACTCAGCCATCCAACAGCACGCTGCCGCATGTGCGTTCGGATATTGCCGAGTACTACGACGAGAACGGCTTCAAGATCACCAAGCTGATGGTGAACAAGTATTTCCACCCCGGAGAGCGTGTGTACGCGCGTGCATCCGCCGGTATTTACGAGCTTATGTACGGCGGCGCCGGCGGCCAGGTGCTGTACCACCCGGCAGCACAGCGCTGGGCGGCGGACCTTTCGGTGGACTGGCTGAAGCAGCGAGATTTCCAGGGTTTCTTCGGTTTTCAGGACTATGAAACAGTGACGGCACTGGCGGCGTTTCACTATCGCATGCCGTTCTACGGGCTCACCGGCACGGTGCGCGCCGGACGTTTTCTCGCCAAGGACGCCGGCGTGCGCTTCGAGGTCAAGCGGCGTTTCCGCTCGGGTTTCGAAATCGGCGCGTGGTATACCTTCACCGACGGCGACGACATCACCAGCCCGGGTTCGCCGTCGAGCCCGTACTACGACAAGGGCATCTACGGTTCGATACCGCTGAACACCATGCTCACCCGCGACACGCAGGCGATGGGGAGCTTCTCGCTCGCGCCCTGGACCCGCGACGTGGGCCAGATGGCGATTTCGCCCGCGGACCTGTACGACCTCATGGAGCGGCCGCTGGCGAACCTGAACGACCAGGACGGGCTGGTGAAACTTGGTGACCTCGACGACGATCCGTACCGGCCCGATCCGCCGAATGCTATCCAGGAGAGCGCCAACTGGGACGCCTTCCGCTACTACCTCGGCAATGCGAGCAACTCGATTTTCACAGACGAGGCGCTGATTGGCACGGCCATCGGCATCGGTGCGATCGGGCTGGCGTACGCCGTGGACGACGATGTGGACAAGTGGGCGGCAGAACACAAGGACGACCGCGCCAATCGCAACGCGGGGGATCTCGGGAAATTCGCCACGCTGGGTGTGCTCGGCGCCTCGGCGTTCGCGGCGATGGATCGCGACGACCCGCGGCTGTCCCGCACGGCCGTGAGTTCACTGCAGGCGGCCGCACTGGGCCTGGGCGTGTCGCTGGCGACCAACTATGTGGTCGGACGCGCCAAGCCGGAAGCGGGGCTGGGCAAGAGCGACTTCGAATACGGCCGCTCGCGGGATATCACTTCATTCCCGTCAGACCTGACCACGGTGGCATGGGCGGCGGTGACGCCTTACGCGAAAGAGTACCGCGCACCGTGGCTCTACGGCGTGGCGGCGCTGACCAACATCGGAAGCGTGGCGGAACGCCGGCACTGGTTCTCGGACACAGTGGCCGGCTCCGTGATCGGCTACGGCGTCGGGTCGCTGATGTGGAAACTGAACCGGGAGAGGGAGAAGAATCAGCCGCGGGTTGCTTTTACCGGGGAGAGCGTGGAAGTGTCGTGGGAGTTTAAGTAAAGGGACGAGGGGCGAGGGGCGAGTAAAGGGCATGAGGAAGGGCAAGATCGGGTGCTGGGTACACTGAGGCGGTGCTCGAGCACTTTCGGAGCACCGGGCACGGTGCACAGGGCACAATATTGACATGCGGAATTGCTGCAATTCTGCATTTCTGCTATTCTGCGTGAACCTCATCCAGGAGACAAACCCATGAAAGAGAGCGTGCTGGTCACCAGTCGCGGCCAGATTACTTTGCCTGCCGGCGTCCGCAAGCGGCTGGGCATCAAGGCCGGAGGCGTGGTCCTTCTCGAGGAGCGCAATGGCGAGGTGGTGTTGCGTCCGGCTGCCGTGCTGGAGATCGAAAACTATTCGGAAGAGGATATTGCAAACTGGGATAAAGAAGACCGATTGACCGAATCGGCGCGAGCCGCGATTGCCAAAAAAGCCAGCCGCCGCAAGTGAAACGGGTCTTCCTGGACGCCAATGTCCTGTTTACGGCCGCGCACAACCCTGCAGGAAAGGCCGCACTTGTCATCGCACTCGGCGTCAAAGGCAAGTGGGAGGTTGTGTCAAGCAGTTACGCTGCAGAAGAGGCACGCAGAAACATCGCCTCAAAGTTCCCTGACTCACAGTCACGCCTGCGGGATCTGATCGAATCGATCTCCATGGTTGCTTCGGGCTCCGGAGCGGATTGCCCTGTCAAGTTGCCGGAGAAGGATCGACCCATCATGGAGGCCGCGATGCGCTGCAAGGCAACTCATCTGTTGAGCGGAGACTTGAGGGACTTCGGTACGTTGATGAACAAGCCACGGCAAACCGCCGGGATCGTGATTCAGACCGTGGCGGAATTCCTGTCCTCGCTGTGAAATCCGCTAAAATCCTCCCTTTTTTCCAACGGCACGTGTGCAAATGGCACTGATCGTCCAGAAATACGGCGGCACATCGGTGGGCTCGGTCGAGCGCATCAAGAATGTCGCGCGGCGCGTCGCCAAGTGGAAGGCGAAGGGCCACGACGTCGTGGTCGTGGTCTCGGCCATGTCCGGCGAGACCAACCGGCTGATCGCGCTCGCCCGGGAAATCCAGGCGCATCCCGATCCGCGCGAATTGGACGTGGTTGCGGCGACCGGCGAACAGGTGACCATCGGCCTGCTGGCGATGGCCTTGATGGAGGTGGGCCAGAAGGCGCGCTCCTACACCGGCGGCCAAGTGCGCATGCTTACGGACAGCGCCTTCAACAAGGCGCGTATCCTGAAGATCGACGAGGACAGCATCCGCCGCGACCTCGAGAATGGCTACGTGGTCGTGGTGGCCGGATTTCAGGGGGTGGATGCGCAGGGCAACGTCACTACGCTCGGCCGCGGCGGTTCGGATACCTCGGGCGTGGCGCTTGCCGCCGCGTTGAAGGCCGAGGAATGCCAGATCTTCACCGACGTGGACGGGGTGTACACCACGGACCCGCGGGTGGTGCCGGAGGCGCAGCGGCTGAGGAAAATTACCTTCGAGGAAATGCTCGAGATGGCGAGCCTCGGCTCGAAGGTATTGCAGACTCGCTCAGTGGAGTTCGCCGGCAAGTACTCGGTCCGGCTGCGCGTGCTGTCGAGCCTGACCCCGCCCGATCTTCCGATCGGGGAGGAAGCGGTCTCGGGGACGCTGATTACAATTGAGGAAGACGCTGACATGGAACAGGCATTGGTGGCCGGTGTTGCTTTCAACCGGGACGAAGCGAAAGTGACGATCCTGGGTGTGCCCGACAGGCCGGGGATCGCGTATCAGATCCTCGACCCCATTGCCGGCGCGAACATCGAGGTGGACGTGATCGTGCAGAACGTGGGTAATGAAGGCCTGACCGATTTTTCATTCACGGTCCATCGCAACGACCTTAAAAAGACGCTCGACATATTGCAGAAGGTCTGTACTCACATCGGCGCGCGCGAAGTGATCGGCGACGACAAGATCTGCAAGGTGGGCCTGGTCGGCGTGGGTATGCGCTCGCATGTGGGTGTGGCGAGCAAGATGTTCCGCGCGCTGGCGGAGGCGGGCATCAACATCCAGATGATCTCCACTTCCGAAATCAAGATCACCGTGGTGATCGACGAGAAGTACATGGAACTCGCGGTGCGGGAGCTGCACAAGGTATTCGATCTGGATCAGCCGCAGTAAGAGCAAGGATGAAGGCGGAACGATGAAGGATGAAGGACGGAAGAATGTAAGGGAAAAACACGGGCTAAGGTAAGAGGAAAACCGAGCTGATTGCTTGTTCGGACCAGAGGGTGCGACAAAGCCCTCCGCTCGTCAGCCAAATGAAAAAGGCCCCGATGGGGTACCTTGCCGTGGTCGGCCGGGAGGGATTGTGCAGAGATCGCGCGTAAGAGATCCCGAGTGGCCCCATGCGCCGCAAATGCAGTACAGAAATCGGCGGGCGATCGCGCCTGCGGCGGCCACCGTACCAGTAACTTCGTGTCGAAATACGCAGCAGCAGTGAACAACCAGGTTTATGCGGAGAGATGCCCGAGTGACCGAATGGGGCGCCCTGCTAAGGCGTTAGACGGGATTAAACCTCTCGAACGGTTGAATCCGTATTACGCCATGAGCAGGGCGCCCCCTTCGGGCACTCGGGCATCTCTCCGTCATGAACTTGTAGCAACTTCCAGTGTACGTCACACGTTGAGAAGGATACCACATCGACTCCTTGGCCCTGCACTTACGCACCGAGCACTCGCCGTTCTTCATCCTTCATCCTTCCGCCTTCATCCATCATCCTTGCTCTTTGCTATAATTCGCACCTCATCAAGCGCCCGTAGCTCAGTTGGATAGAGTACCTGGCTACGAACCAGGGGGTCGTGGGTTCAAATCCTGCCGGGCGCGCCATATTCTCAGGGGCTTGCGAAATCGCAAGCCCTTTTCATTTCAGGCCGTGCCCCTCACACATCTGGTGCGCAATCCGAATCCGCTGCGGTTACGCGATCTGACAGTTTGGATTGCAGTTCATTGGGGCGACCAGGTCGAAGCGTTCGCCCCTCGCGCCGTCAAACAAAAATGGGCTATTGATGCTGTTTCGGTGTCTTGAATGGCTGGACTCGGCCAGAAGCGGACTGTTGAGTATTTTCTCCATAGCAGACACTCGATCCGAATTATCATTACCTATACGGACAGACACCCTCGGGGCATCGGCACGTTCTGCGAATTTCGATAGTGCTGTCCGATCGGTCTGGTGAGTAACTGTCAGACGTCAAGAGGGAGGTGGACGTGAACCTCAAAACCGCCAAAGCCCTCGGCATCAAGGTCCCTGAGTCGATCATGCTGCAAGCCGATGAGGTGAAACGGTAGGACTAACGCCATGACCAGACGATCGTTCCTGACCGTAGGAATTGCCCTGTTGCTCGGTGCTGCCGCGGACGGCGCGGCACCGGCAGATCATCCGCGCATCGGATTTCTGACGCCGTTACCGGGGTCGGGGCCCGACCGAGTGGGTTTCCGCCAGGGACTCCGCGAACTGGGGTACGTCGAAGGCAAAAACATTGTCATCGACTGGCGGCGTGGAGAAACCAGTCAGGAGTTGCGATCTCTAGCAGAGGCATTGGTCAAAGGAAAGGTAAATGTCATCGTGACTACGGGCACACCCGCCACTAGAGCCGCGATGCAGGGCACCGCGACAATACCGGTGGTCTTTGCGGGTATCGGCGACCCTATCGCGAGTGGTTTCGCGATGAGCCTGGCGAAGCCGGGACGAAACGGCACAGGCGTATCGGTGTTCGCCGCAGAGTTGTATCCAAAGCGCTTGGAATTGCTGCATCGGCTTGCACCAAAAGCCCGACGTATTACGTGGCTCATAAATTCGTCGAATCCTCTGACGGCCACATTTCTCGAAGAAACGGAGATGGCCACCCGCACGCTGGGCATACAACTACAGACACTCGATGCGCGCAATACTCGCGAGCTCGACGCCGTGCTGCGGTCCTTGGACAAGAACCCGCCTGAGGCAATTCTCGTGGGCGGAGACCTCCTGTATCTTGCTCATAAGGAAAAGGTCGCCGCGGCCGTGCGCAAGTCACGAGTCCCGGCAATCTTCACTTCGGACGGCTATCACGAGCACGGCGCGCTGATGTCCTACGGTCCAAGCCTAAGAGAAGCGGGACGCCTCGCGGCCGTTTACGTCGACAAGATTCTGACGGGTGCTAGTCCCTCGGAACTGCCCATCCAGCAGATCTCAAGGTACGAACTGATCATCGACCTGCGCCTGGCGCGTGAGCTGGGAATCGATGTGCCTCGCGAACTGTTGGTGCGCGCAGACAAGGTGATCCGTTAAAGGGCCGCTATATTCCCTACAGCGAAGGCTGCGAAGGTCCGCTTCCTTAGAGCACGAAAGGCAGCAACGGGTCGGGTCCAGCCATTCAAGACACCGAAATGACCTCGGACCAGTGCCCAGATTCATCCTGTCCGGCGCGCCAGATACAACTCAACGGGTTAGGTCATCGGGACCTAACCCGTTTTCCTTTGGGGATACACCAGGGTTACGCGCAGCAGGCGGAAGCCGGTAGCGCGACAGTTCGACGGCCGTCCTCTTTCTTGGGTGTCCTCCCCACCGCCCCCCAAAATGCGGCACCGGCCCGCATTTCTCTGTCGACAGGAATAGTTGTCTGGGTTTCCACCATCTCACCAGCGATGACCTGGAGGAGCAAAACAAGCTCGCCGTCCTGCTGGAAGAGGAAAGCAGTGGCGCTCTGCGTCACTGATCAGGTGGAAATGAGTTCGTCAGGAACCACGAAGCATAGATCGCTGACGCGCTGAAACGGTTCAAGGACCAGCACCTGAACCTTCATTTCCGCAGTTTTGCAGGGAATATGCCGAATACGAGAAACTCAAGGAGCAATAGAAGGTCTACGACAAGGGTCACGCCGCCTTGATCGAGCTGATGGCGGATATGTGAGTCGAATAATTTGAAGGCGGCCATGACAATTGCTGCTCTTTTCGAGAAGGCGACCGTCTTGAGAACGGCGTCGGCGGTCGTCGAGAAAGCACTACAACGCATGCCGGTCGGCATTGCGCCCTTGGACGGTAAATGCGTCAAGGAATCTTTCGGAGAGGAGTCGGAGTCGGCTAAGTAAGCATCCGCACCGAGCGCACCGAGTAAGCCGCGCTCAGCAGACTCGCCTTCGGCAAGCGCTCCGACGTAACGAAGGCCGAACGCTATCGGCATAGAAACGGATCGAAATCGGCAGACATCGACCCCGGCACCGCGTCGGCCTTGGCCTGGATGAGCGCACGGAATGCTGGGCCTGCACCCGCGATGCGACCGAGAATTCAGGAGAACATTGAGTCCTGAGGGTCAACATGTCCGCGCATTCTGAACTTTCCTTCACGAAAGCGCTGGGATTTTGGAGCGCATGCTCATCGGCTCCTCGAAGCCTTTTCCACCAAGCTGCCAGTCGTCTGTAACCCCTACGGGAAATTTCAAGATGAACGTGATCCGATCCGACTTCTGGCGCGACTTCTGGGCCCTTTTCAAACCCTACTGGTTCTCCAAGGAGAGAAACACCGCGCTTCTGCTGCTGTTCGCCATCATCGCCCTGACGTTGGGGATGGTGTACATGAACGTTCAGATCAACCAGTGGCAAAATCTTTTCTTCAACTCGCTGCAGGACAAGGACAAGCCGGAGTTCTACCGCCTGATTCTCAAATTCACCATGCTTGCCGGGGCCTGGATCGCCATGGCCGTCTATTCCCCGTACCTGACGCAGATGCTGCAGATCCGCTGGCGGCGATGGCTGACCGACAAGTACTTGAAGGACTGGCTCGCGGACCGGACCTACTACCCGATGCAGCTCAAAGGCAAGCAGACCGACAACCCCGATCAGCGCGTGGCGGAGGACTTGAAGATCTTCGTCAATCAGACGCTCGGGCTGTCGATCGGCTTGCTCAACGCAGTGGTTACATTGCTTTCCTTCATCGGGGTGCTGTGGACGCTGTCGGGCCCGCTGAGCATTCCGATCAACGGCTATGAAATCAGCATCCCGGGGTACATGGTGTGGGTGGCGATCGTGTACGCCGCGCTCGGGAACTGGCTGGCCAACAGGATCGGGAAACCATTGATCGGTCTCAACTTCAACCAGCAGCGATTCGAGGCGGACTTCCGCTACAGCCTGGTAAGGTTTCGCGAAAACATGGAGGGCGTTGCGCTCTACCGCGGCGAGGCGGACGAGTTGCGCGGTTTCGAGGGTCGTTTCACGAGCATCTTCTCCAACTGGTGGGCGATCATGAAGCGTCAGAAGCAGCTCACATGGTTCACGGCCGGCTACGGCCAGGTGGCGGTAATCTTCCCGTTTGTGGTCGCGGCGCCACGCTTCTTTTCCGGCGCGATCCCGCTGGGGGGGTTGATGCAGACAGCGAGCGCGTTCGGTTACGTGCGCGAGTCGTTGTCCTGGTTCATCAACGTTTACGCCGGTTTTGCGGAATGGAAGGCGACAGTGGACCGCCTCATCGGCTTCCACAATTTGATCGAGGCCGCCAAGCAGGACCAGCAGCTGAAGTCCGGCGTCGAGCTACTGGACGGGCTCGACGGGACGTTGAGGTTCGACCAGTTGGAACTGGCTCTTCCAACCGGCGAGACACTGGTCTCCAGCGCGAACCTGCACATTGCGCATGGATCGCGCGTGTTGCTCCAAGGCCCATCCGGATCGGGCAAGAGCACTTTGTTCCGCGCGATTGCAGGCATCTGGCCCTTCGGCAAGGGTCGCATCCGACAGCCGGCCGGTTTCGACGTTCTGTTCCTCCCGCAGCGGCCGTACTTTCCGCTGGGAACGCTGCGGGAGAGCGTGTGCTATCCCGCTCGCGCCGACGCGTTCACGGATGCCGAGATCGAAGAGGCGTTGCTAGCCGTTGGCCTGCCCCATCTGGTGCCGCAGCTGAAGCAATCGGCCAATTGGAGCGCGCAGCTCTCGGGAGGGGAACAGCAAAGAGTGGCCTTCGCGCGGGCTTTGCTCATCAAACCGGCCTGGCTGTTCCTCGACGAGGCGACCTCCAGCCTGGACGATGCCAGCCAGATGCAGTTGTACGAACTGGTGATGCGGCGCCTGACGGACACGACCATCATCAGCATTGCCCACCGCAGCGATTTGGCAGGCTTCCACTTGCAGCGACTGGAACTGCGCGCAGGACAGGGCGGAGCGCACGAACTGGCGTGGTGGGGTCCGCAACCAGCATGAGCGAAGCGCGACCCACTTCATAAATCCTGAGAGGCGGTTGAAGCGCTGCTTCGCGAGCGGATCCGTACTTTCCGTGCGTGCTGCGCACGCCTTCGCGTATTTCCTGAATCTCCGCTGGCCGTTTTGCATCCAGCGTTGCCCCCTGGTCTCACCTCTCACATTGTGAGGAAAGACCCAGTCCCTTCCTTCCGTTGATCCCTTCCCAAGGCGCGCACTCACGCGTCGATCAGCGATCACCCACGGCCTGTTAGGACCGGGTAGGTGATCAATCCGGTACTGATAAGTGCCTCAATGCGACCGTTAAGTCGCTGGACACTCGACCCCGGCTGTAGTAGGATCACTACAGTTGGCGTCAAGGAAAACCTGCATCGCAGCTGGTCTAGTTCAGCACGCTTCCTTCTTAACCGGACGCATAGACACAATGAACCCCTCGCCCGAACTTTTCAGTTGGATTGCGAACCAATCTGCCTTCGTCGAAGTGATGGTGGGAGTTTTCTTTTGCCTCGTCATCGCGCCCGCTGTGCTGGCCAGCGCCGCTACTGCCATCACCCTTCTGGAGGGTTATGTGGAAACGGGCTTGTCGGCGATCCCGATGCTCAATATTGAGCCGGCTTTAGCGAGCACCAGTGCAAAATCCCGAGGGCACTCCGGCGTCCTGGAGTACTGAACCGCCTTACCGGATTTGCGGTAAAGCACCAACCGCAGAAGCTCTGACCGAGGGTCACGCCGCTTCGCACAATCTCCCTATTCTCCGAGGTACGCCTGCCGCACGTGTGGGTCGTTGATCAAAGTCGCGGATGCGGCGGCCAAGGTGATCAATCCGCTCTCTATCACGTAGCCGCGCTGGCTTGCATGCCAAGATCAGCTTGGCGTTCTGCTCTATCAGCAGCACCGTAGCTCCCTCTGAAGCGACCTTCCGTGTGGTGTCGGAAATTCTTTGAATTGCGGACGCGCGGCGCCATTTCCGGCCGGCAGTCGGTTTTGAATGCCGGGTAACGCGAGGATTACGCCAAGGCCGCGGTCTCCTCGAGCGGAATCGGATTGCCGGAAAAAAAGGTAGCCCTGCGCCACGTCGCACCTGTCATTGCGCAAGAATGCCACCTGTACCTCGATTGCCAACCCTTTGGCGACGACCTTGAGACCGAGATTGTGAGCCAACAGGACAATCGTTCGGCAAATTGACTCGTTCCTGGAATCCGAAACGATGCCGCTGACAAGGGATCAGCACTGTCCTGACGCGCCTGCATTCCGTTTGCAGCACCCATTCTCCAGTCGGAACAATGAGCCCTGACTCCTCGGACATGGGAATGAACTTCTCCGGTGCATTCGGTCGTCCAACGATGGTGTGCGACGCCTTGCAGGATGACAACGGCAAGGCGCAAAGGGGGCCATCTCCGGTGCTATCATTTGACCAGGGCCCGGAGGCTTCGGGCTTGCGCGTCACCGCTTCCTGAATCCTGACACGGGAGCGGTGCGTGATTACGATTCCGTGGACCACGCGGAACTGTCGAATCCGGAGGTGCCCGTGGTCACGGTAAGTCTTGTATTCAACCTGCAAGCGCTGTACCTCGCTGCCGTGGCTTTCACGACGCTGCTCATATACGTCTTGATCCAGAAGCGGAAGGACCGGCGTAATCGGCAAGCGATTGCAAAGATCAATGAGCTCGTCGGCGATTACTTCAAGTCGCACAATGTGGATGTGCTGGTCACCAGTTATGCGGTACTGGGCGGACGCCGGTTCGTTGTGCTGCTCGAATCCAAGCCAAACGAAAAGCTGCGTACTTCGCACATCATCGAGATGGGCCTGATTGACCACGTGCGCAAGACATCAGGGCAGTTCGTCGAACGCGTCTTCTGGCGTTTCCCGGTACCGGTGCTCGGCAGGGAGGAGGTCGCCGAGGATCTGTATCTTGCGCAGGGCTTCCAACAGATCAAGAGCGGCGAGGGCTACAGTGTGACCGAGACGCCTTGGGAGCAGTTCAACAAGGCGATGGTGGACATGAAAGGTGGCGTGAGTACCGCGGCCGGCCATTTCCGCAAGCCGCAGTAGTGGAATGCTTCCGGAAAAAATAGGGCCTGCGATTCGCAGGCCCCTATCTTCAGATTTGCGTCGTGCTGTGCTAGACGTCGCTCTCTTTCGCGGATGCCGTGGTCTGGATGCAGTCGCTGATGAACGCGGCTTCGTGCTGCTCGGGTTTCATCGGCTTGTCGAAGACCCTTTCGACTCTCCGGCTGAGGAACTCCTCGTCCACGGCGTCCTGCACGAACCAGCGCAACTGCGGCGGGAACGCCTGGATGAGTATCAGGTCTTCCTCGAACTTGCTGATGAAGAACTCGCGGCTGGCGCCGGCATCACGCGCGAGGGCGGCATTGCGAATGAATTCGCCGCCTTCCGCGCATTCGGCGAGCGTACGGGGATGGGCCGCGGCCTGGGCGGCCCAGATACTGGTCAGGGCAAACAGGCCAACTGCGCAAGCATGGCTTCGGATCATTGATACCTCCAATCGCCGCGCGCCATTCGAGAGCCTTGGGCAGGATTCTGAGTTGCTTGTTTGTTCTTGACCCGCTGGTCCGCGCGGTGCCTGCCTACCCTTAATAATAGACGACATTGTTCCTTCTGCTACACTTTGATCGTGCTGCGCCGCAGCTTTACACGCACTTCAAAGGTGCGCCTTTGAGAAGAAATGTCCTGGCATTGATGCTGTTCCTGCTGCTCCCGCACGCCGTGCATGCAGACCGCATTACGCAGATGACCCAATCCGATCTTTGTATCTATACGGCGAAGCTGCAGGTCGCGGGTTATTACTATTTCGAGCAGGGCAAACCGCGCGAGGAAGTGAAAATCGTGTGGCACGGCGACGAAACACAGAACGAGATCGACTTCGTGAACAGGACGCTCGACGATGCGTACCTCTGGCTCACCAACGCCAGAAACAACGGTGCCGAGCGTCTTCCGGTACAAACGTTCGGCGACCTCATTTACGAAGCATGCATGAACGGCAAGCCGCTCTGACCGGCGCGATCCTGGTGCTGACGTTTCTGGCCGCGATGCCCGCGCGTGCGGAAAAGGACGCCGCGACCAAGGCGCAGGAGGGCGAGATCAACCACTGGATCGAGTACTACAGGAAAAATCGCGAGCCCACCGCTGCGCTGCCGGCGACACCGCAAAACGGTGCGGCGTCGGCAGAGGAAAGGGGAAAGGTAAAAGGTGAAAGTGGGACACCCCTCACGGGTGCATATGAGGTGAAAGGTGAAAAGTGAAAGGCAAAAGTGTAAATCGCACAGGCGCTCGGTTACTGTTGCCCCTCTGGTTTTTCGCTCTCCACTTTCACCTTTTGCCTGCTATCAGGTCTTGCAGGTCGAGTCGATGATGCCGGCGACGATCGGATTGAGCGGATCCTGATAAAGCGTGGGCCCGGCAACGTGGCCGGTCCAGACGGTCGCGCCGCTGCCGATTTCACCGGCGGTCATGGTCCACTGTTCGAAACCGAGACTGCGGTCCTCGCAGCGCACTGAGTAGAGCAGGATCTCGGATTTGTGCGGGAACGCTTCGTCTCCGACCGTCCGCACCTTGCTGTAGCTGTGCAGCACGCGCGCCTTCTTCAGGCCGCCATCTTCGTGGATGCTGCTCCGGTCCACAAAGACGATCTCATCTTTGTTTCCGGCAATGAGACTCCATTCCGCGGCGAAGGCCGGGCTGGCTGCCAACAGCAGCGCCGCAAATACCCATTTCATTGTTTTCATGGCAGATTCCCTTTCAGCAAAAATTATTTCAGGACTGCGTTTGTTGCGTAGCAGCAATGTAGGCTTTCTCCGGACAAACAAATAGGGAGCCAAAGCACATATCATTCATGCCGTTCCGGCATGAACAAGGATCCGATATGGACCGTTTGACCGCGATGGAAGTGTTCGTGCGTATCGTCGAGACCGGTAGTTTCTCGGCGGTGGCGCGCGATCTGGGAATGACCCAACCGACGGTGAGCAAGCAGCTCTCGGCGCTGGAGCGCCAACTCAAGACCCGGCTGCTCAATCGCAGCACGCGTCGACTTTCCCTCACCGAAGCGGGTACTGCGTACTACGAGAGTTGCAAGCGCATCATCGACAACGTACGCGATGCCGAGGCTAATCTCGGCATCCTGCAGACCCAGTTGAGCGGCGTGCTGCGAATCAACACCTCGATTGGTCTGGGGCAGGCGTACGTCGGCAACCTCGTGCTCAAGTTTCAGAAACTACATCCGGGACTTTCGATCGACCTGAGTTACACAGACCGTTTCGTAGATCTGGTGGAAGAGGGCATTGACCTGGCGATCCGGGTGGGCCACTTGAACGATTCCAGCCTGGCTGCGAGGCGCATCGGCAGCACAGCGCGCAGTGTGGTCGCCACGCCGGCATATCTTGCGAAGCATGGCACGCCGCAGGTGCCGGAGGACCTGGCGAAGGGCCACAATTGTCTGCTCTACGCCTATTTGTCCACCGGCAACGAGTGGGTGTTCCGCGGCGCGGACGGCCCGGTCAGGGTCAGGGTATCGGGCAACTTTCGCGCGAACAACGGCGACGCGATCAAGCAGGCCGTGCTTTCAGACCTTGGCATCGCGATCACGCCCGACTGGTTCGTGCTTCGCGAAATCGAGGACGGAAGAATGAAAACATTCCTCGGCGATTTCGCACCTGCGCCGGCGGATATCAACGCGGTCTACCCGTCTGCCCGGCATGTATCGACAAAAGTGCGGGCGTTTACCGAGTTTCTGCGCGCCGAGTTTCAGGAAAACCCCATTCTGCGCATCCGCTAGGGTCCGGCTGGACGCCGTGGCCTGCCGCTGCCGTTGCGACCGGGAAATTTTTTTTGGCCCGATGGCGCCCGTCGCCCCTTGCAAGAATCTGATTGGCAAGGACATTATTCAAACCTAACACTTTGATAGATTTGCTTTTCCAGTTTGCTTTGGCTAGCGTGAGGTCGGGTAACAAACGCAACCGCCAAGGCCGGCCCGTTCGCTGGACGGCTGGTCCGGAGATGAAAGAGGCGGAAGGTTTTGCAATAAGCTGTCCCGGTCGCATCTGTCTGGCCTTACCGTTATTGTCGGCAGTGTTGCGTCGCTCGCCTCCCGTCCGACGCAAACCTGAACGAACTGACGGTAACCGCCCCCCCGGAGCGGAATGCAAGGCAGGTCGAAGCGGTCACCACGAAAGTGGTGCTTGTCACCGCGTTGGATGCACGCCGTGTCCGGTTCTTTGCGCGGGAGAACGCTGGCGCACCCGTCCCACCTCGCGCCGGGTTCGGGAACCGCTTCGCCGGGCAGCTTATTTTTTTCCAGGCAGGCAGAGCAGGCGCGCCCGCTCGCGGCCGATCCCTTCGCGTTGTCCAGGCCCTCGTTTCCTCGCCTTCCGAACCATCGATTTCGTGCAGACCCCGGGCACTGACTCTCCGGTCAGTTGTGCGTTTCCCTACATGGCGCGGAAGTGCTTGTGGACATCGGTATAAAGTTGTAAATAGTGTCGCTAGCATGAGATAAAACAAGTGACGGCAGGGAAGAGTCATGGCGCCATGGTGCGCTTTCGCCGTGCCATCGCCGCGTCGCGACAAACGCCCGCCGCCAAAAGATGTAATTCCCTTGGGTGTTGTTCCTTTCGATTGGGAGGTCGATGGAGCAGCAAATAGGATCTTCCGCGCTGCAACCCGGCCCTGATGAGTACTGCGCAGGGAAGGATGCGGCTGCGTCTGCAATTCCTCCATTGTTCGCTTTAACCCGAGTCAGTCGGGTGATGCTTGTGCATTGCCCGCATGGTATTTCGCGCCATCCGCCGTGACGGCGCGCAGGACGTTTGTGGAATCGTCCCCGGGGCGGGACGCGCTTTCGGTATGTGGTTTGGTCCAGAAGAACAGGTGTGCCTGCCCGTCCACAACAGGTGAAGAAAAGGAGTCTTCATTTGGGGAATTAGAGAGTGGTTTCATTCTTCGAACTTAAATAAACCAAAGGAGAAGGAGATGGACCGCATCAAGAGTAAAGGGGCACTAAAAGGGATCGTGCTGGCCATGTCGCTCGCCGGCCTGGCCGGCTGGGTACAGGCCGGCCCGGTGACCGACGCCATGCTGGCGAAGGACGCCGGGGATTCCTGGCTGCATGCCAACGGCAACTGGGCCGGACACCGCTACAGCACGCTGAACCAGATCAACGACAGCAATGCAAAAGACCTGAAAGTCGCGTGGATGGTTTCGCCCGGCGGCAAGACCGATGCAATGGCCACGCCGCTGTATCACGATGGCCTGATTTACTTCCCGCAGGACAACAAGGTGTTTGCGTTCAACGCCGATAACGGCAGCGTGGTGTGGAAGTACGAACACAAGTTGCCGGACGACTGGGGCGGATACAACGTCCTGTTCTTCACCGGCAAGCATCGGGGACTGGCCATCTACGGAGACAATGTTTACTTCCTGTCCAACGACAACAAGCTGCATGCGCTCGATGCCAAGACCGGCGCGGCAAAATTCGTCAAGGATTATCAGGACCAGGGCTTTCCGTATCCGAAAGACTTTTCCAAGACCCAGGACGCCAACGGTTATGTCAGCACCGTCGGCCCGCTCGCCATTCCTGGCGCGATCCTGTTGCCGTTGAACGCTACCGATACCGGCGGCCTGCCGGGGTACGTCGCTGCCGCGAATCCGGATACCGGCGAAATGATGTGGAAGGCGCCAATGATTCCGGGGCCGAGTGAACCGGGCTACGACACCTGGCCTCCCGGAAGCCATGAGTTTGGCGGCGCGGGCCCCTGGATTGTCGGCTCATACGATCCGGATCTGAAAATGTACTTCACCGGCACAGCCAACGCCTACGAGTGGAACCCGAAGAATCGGGGCGGCGGCGAGATGGACAACGTCGGCGCGGCCAGCATCGTGGCGGTCAACACCGCAGACGGAAGCGTGGCATGGCGCTACGTCGGCGTACCCGGCGATCCGTGGGATTTCGACATTCCGCAGACCCCGATGGTGATCAACATCGACGGCAAGAAAGACCATCGTCCAGCCCAACAAGACCGGATACATCCATCACCTGGATGCAAAGACCGGCAAGTTTCTCAAGGCCGATCTGTTCATCGACAAGATCAACTGGATCAAGGGCTACGACAATAATGGCCGTCCAGTGGGACAGGTTGCACTGCCCAAGGAAGGCGGCGATCCAGTGGAAATCTGGCCCGCGCTGCTGGGTGGCGTCAACATGTATCCGAACGCCTACAACCCGAAGACGGGCAACGTGTATCTGGCTGCGGCCGAGTCCGGAATGAAATACGGGTTCGAGGACATCAAGGTGATCAGCAACGTCCGTCACTTCGGCGCCTACCAGGAATTCATCTGGCAGGATGAGGTAGACAAGGCGGTGAACGTGAAGTCCGGGAAGGAAACCTGGCGCGACACGCAAAGGGGCAAGCCTGGCTATTCCGGCGGCATGTTGACCACGGCAGGAAACCTCACCATCTATACGACCCAGGGCGGGAATTTCAAGGTGGTCAATGCGGCCAACGGCAAGGTGCTGTACTCATTGAACCTCGGCACCGCAGCCAAGTCAGGCCCGCTGACGTTCACGCACAAGGGCAAGCAGATGATCGTGCAGGCGCTCGGCGGACAGGCTCAGTTCGGCCGCGATGAAATTCTCAAGACCGAGTTTGGCAGCGTCATTGTGGCTTTCACGCGATAACAACAACCGGCCGTTAAGGGAGGTTCGATGACGTAGGGAACGGCGCGCACCGGGCATATTCGGTGCGCGCCATTTTTTTCCAGAAACGAGTCAATTCACAAGAAAGAGGGATCAGGAGAGATGGGGCGAATCGCGAACAACTTGATATCGGCGGTCGTTCTCGCCGGTGCGGTGTCAATTGCAGGCAGTTTCGTGGAACGCAGTGCGCGCGCGGACGAAGCGACTCCGGAGGTTAATCCGCTGTCGGGCGATCAGAAGGGCATCCGGGAGGGCAAATCCTGGTTCCGCGGGGTATGCGCGAACTGCCATGGCGGTCGCGCCGACGGGCAGGGCGAGCGCGGCACCGGCGCCGACCTGCGCAAGTTCAACAAGGGCTTCAAGCGTTTTGTGGAGGTGGTAAAGAAGGGCCGTGAGGTGCCGGGACGAATCCAGAGCATGCCGGCATGGGGCGCGGTTTTGAAAGAGGAACAGATCTACCAGATCGGCGCTTACCTGGAAACGCTAGCGATCGACGGCGCCAACTGGAAAGAAGGCACCCACAACTGAAGCACAGGACGCCTGGGCCGGGGGTACTCGTACTCAACGCGCCGGCAGCGGCGCCGGCAGGGACCGTCAGGCCGGTGCTTTCTCCTCCGGCGCGAAATCCAGTTCGACTCTTGCACCGCTGGGATCGAAACAGAACAGTTGCCATACACCGGAGTCCGGCTGTTTTCTCAGGTCGTATTTGATGCCGCTAGCCACCAACTTCGCCGCGACGTCGCGGAGATTCGAGGCGGAGAACGCCATGTGGTCGAGTACGCCGGCCGGAGTGGCCGGCAGCGGTCTGCCGGCGATGACGTGCAGCACCGGCTGTTTGCCCGCGTACAGCCAGGTGCCCGGAAATCCGAGCGGCGGACGATAACCTTCCTTCAACCCGAGGATGCCGACGTAGAAGCTGCGGGTGGCATCAATGTTGTCGGTGAGCACCGTGAAGTGATTCATTCCGTCAATGGCCATAAGAACTCCCGATGAAGTGGCTAGTGGTTAGTGCCTAGTGTTTTTAGTTCGCGATCTTCTTATGTCCGCTTTCACACAGCCCAAAAATACAAACAACGTCTCGCAGTTATCTCTACTAGCCACCAGCCACTAGCCACTGCCGTTCTCACGCGGTCGCCTTTTGTTTCGCCTCGGGCGTCAGGATGTGCTGGCGCTTGTCCAGCCACCAGCCGTACTGCACCGGCCACGATTGGTATTCTCCTTCCACGCCCAGCGCGACTTCGGCGTGCAGCGCCCAGTTCGGGTTGTACAACGCCTGGCGTCCCACTGCAATCAGGTCGGCCTGGCCCGATTGCAGCACCTGCTCCGCCTGATGCGGATCGAGGATCAAGCCCACCGCCATGGAGTTCATGCCGGTTTCCTTCCGTACGCGCTCCGCGAACGGGACCTGGAAGCCGGGGCTGCGCTTTACCCGCGCTGCCGTAGCCGAACCCATCAATCCGCCCGAAGAGCAGTCGAGTACGTCGACCCCGCGCGCCTTGAGTTCCTTCGCCAGGGCCACAGTGTCGTCCAGCGTCCAGCCGCCTTCGACGCCGTCCACCGAGGAGACGCGCACGAACAGCGGTTTGTCCTGCGGCCAGTCGGCGCGAAGGATCTCGGCCAGTTCCAGGGTGAAACGCGTGCGACCCTTGAAGTCGCCGCCGTACTGATCGCTGCGCTTGTTTGAAAGCGGGGAGAGGAATTCGTGGCCGAGATAGCCGTGCGCGGAATGCATCTCGAGCACGTCGAACCCTGCGGCGAGCGCGCGCACTGCAGCTTTCCTCCAGGAGTCCTGCACCTGGCGAATTTCGTTCACCGTGAGCTCGTGCGGCGTGAGCCAGCCGCTGTCCATTGGAATCGGGCTGGGCGCGACCACCGGCCACACGTCTTCGCCGCGCGCGCGATCGGTCTCATTGATCGGCCCGTTGCCGTCCCAGGGGCGTTGCATCGAAGCCTTGCGGCCGGCATGAGCGAGCTGTATCGCCGGCACCGAACGCTGGGACTTTATGAAGTCGGTGATGCGCTTCAGCGGAGCGATGTGCGCGTCGGACCAGATGCCGAGGTCGCCGTAGGTGATACGGCCGTTGGCTTCGACGGCAGCAGCCTCGGTAAAGACGAGCCCGGCACCGCCAAGTGCGAACTTGGCGAGGTGGGCGAAGTGCCAGTCGTTGGCCAGTCCGTCCCGTGCCGAGTACTGGCACATCGGCGAGATGACTACGCGGTTCTTGAGCGTCACCCCGCGCAGCGATATCGGCGTGAACAAAAGCGGACTTGATGCCATTCAGTTTCCTTTCGAACGGAGGAGGCGGACGGGTATCCGAAGTATCACCACGAAGGCACGAAGACACGAAGAGGAGCGCGGAAGGAATCGGCCAGCGGCGATCACGTATTCTCCACTGCCGTTGTCCAGCAATTCTGAACAAGCGGTGAGGCATGTCCTCGTGTCTTCGTGCCTTCGTGGTGAGATTCGAATTTTCTTAACCTACTTGTCGGTCGGATCGGATGCCGAGTTCGAGAGGGGTTCGTGCCTGCACTCAGGTGCGCGGCCGGGTGTGCACGTGATACTGATGGCCGTGGCTGTGGCGATGGTCGTCCATTTCCACCGGCACCATATTGAGCCGCCCGTGACGGACCTCGCGCTCGGCCATCAACTGGTTGGCGAACTTGCTCACTTCGGCGGTCGCGCCGCGCAGGATGACGGTCTCCAGGCAGTTGTCGTGGTCGAGGTGCACGTGCATCGCCGACAACACCAATTGATGATGTTCGTGCTGAAGATTGGTGAGCCGCTCGGTCAGGTCGCGGGCGTGGTGGTTGTACACATACGAAAGCGAAGCCACGCAGTAGGGCGACTCCTCGCGCTCGAGACGCGCCGACTCGAGTTCGTTCCTTAGCATGTCGCGCACGGCTTCCGAGCGATTCTGGTAGCCCTTTTTGCGGATCAGCTCGTCGAATTGCTTTGCCAGGTCTTCGTTCAGCGAAATCGTGAATCGGTCCATTGCTGTTTCCCAGAGATTTGTCAGTCGTGAGATGTTACCGAAAAATCGTAGGAAAGGCGCTATGCGGGAGATAGACCGTGGACAGGTTCCCGGAGAACTTTACTTTTCTTTCTGTGGCCATTAAATTAAGACAAATTATTAAAATAACTTACTTCCTACTTTATAAAAAAACAATGGTTTGCTCATACTCTTGCCACGGAATCGAGCCAAAAGCCAAGGGGAGACAAGAAGAATGAGGGCGATAACAAGAGCAAAAACCGGCGCGGCAAGGATCATCCAGTTCTTTCTGATCTCGGGATTCGCGACTGTCGGTACGAACTGTGCCACTTCGCTGGCGCAGGAAGCAGGAGACTATCCAGGCGCCCGAAGTCGAAGTGATCGGCACTTACCAGACCGGGGTGGGAACTTCGGATGCGGCCAGTGCAGGGCACGGTCACTGCGCGCAGGGTCGAAACCCGGCCGGCGTTGCGTCCGGGCGAACTGCTGGAATACGTCCCCGGGGTGATCATCACCCAGCACAGCGGCGACGGCAAAGCCAACCAGTATTTCCTGCGCGGCTTCAACCTCGATCATGGCACCGACTTTGCCATCGATGTCGCCGGCATGCCGGTGAACATGCCAACCCATGCGCACGGGCAGGGTTATGCGGACCTGAATTTCCTGATCCCCGAACTGGTTTCGGGCATCGACTATCGCAAAGGCCCCTATTACGCCGAAGTCGGGGACTTCAGCTCGGCGGGCGCGGCCAGCATCCACTACGCAAATTCGCTCCCGTACACCATCGGCGCGGTAACCATAGGAGAGCACGCCTACAAGCGCGCGCTGCTGGCGGGATCGCCGAATTTCGGCGGCGGAACACTGCTATATGGACATTGAACTGATGGGGCAGGACGGTCCCTGGGACAATCCGGAGAATTTCAAGAAGTTCAATGGCGCGCTTCGTTACAGCCGCGGCGACAAGGCGGACGGTTTTTCCGTTACCGCCATGGCCTACAGGCCGACTGGGATTCCACCGACCAGATTCCGCTCAGTTCGCCGTGACAGCGGCCTGATCGGCCGCTTCGGTGCGATCGATCCGACCGATGGCGGCGAGACGTCACGTTACTCGCTGTCTTACGAACAGCATGATGACTTTGGCGGCGGCCGCGTGGTGGTCGACGCTTATGCCATCAAATCCAAGCTGAACCTGTGGTCCAACTTTACGTTCTTCCTCGACGATCAAATCAACGGCGACCAGTTCGAGCAGGCGGAGGACCGCACCGTGCTTGGACTACATCCGCGGCTGGAATTCTTCAACAAGCTTGCGGGCATGAACAGCATCTTCAAGCTCGGCTTGCAAGTGCGCCGCGACGACATCGATCCGGTGGGCCTGTATCACACCGTGGCTCGCGATCGCATCAGTACCACCCGGGAAGACAAGGTCGTGGAGACCAGCGTCGGCATTTATGCCGAAGAAACGCTCCAGGTCACAGACAAATTCCGTGCCATCGTCGGATTACGGGGTGACCAGTACAATTTCGACGTCGACAGCAGTATCGCGGCGAATTCGGGCAAGGTCGATGATTCGATCGTGTCCCCGAAACTCAGTCTCATTCTCGGTCCCTGGGCTAAAACCGAATACTTCTTTAACTACGGCTACGGTTTCCACAGCAATGACGCGCGCGGCACGACCATTACAGTGGACCCGAATACACTCGGGCCGGCCGATCCGGTGGATCCGCTTGTGCGTTCCACGGGTGCGGAAATTGGCGTGCGCACCGAGATTATTCACAACCTCGAATCTTCGCTGTCGCTGTGGGAATTGAAGCTGGATTCGGAGCTGTTGTTCGTCGGCGATGCCGGGACCACCGAGCCGAGCCGGCCGAGCAAACGCACCGGCGTCGAATGGACCAATCATTACCGGCCCTTGCCATGGCTGCTGGTAGACCTCGATCTGTGCGTATCGCACGCGCGCTTTACCGACGAAGACCCAGCCGGCGACCACATCCCCGGTTCGATCGAGAAAGTCGCGTCCTTCGGGGTTACCGTGGATTCATTGGGGCCGTGGTACGGGATGCTGCAATACCGCTATTTCGGGCCTCGTCCGCTGATCGAGGACGATTCGGTGAGGTCGAGCTCCACGCAGCTAACCAACCTGCGTGTTGGATACAAGATCGACCCGAAGTGGCGTCTGCATCTGGACGTGTTCAATCTGTTCGACCGCGAGGATAGCGACATCGAGTATTTCTACGAATCACGAGTGCAGCCCACGGATCCGGCGTTCGAACAAATTCATTTCCACCCGGTCGAGCCTCGCACCTTCCGGCTCACTTTGACCGGTTATTTTTGACAGCTCTAAATCGAAAAGCGTTGACGCAGAGGGCGCAGAGGAGAAAGCAAGAGAGGACGCAAGAGGGAAAGGAGTGGCCGAGGACTTTATGGTCGCATTTGAGGTCGTGCATCCCGGCTACCGAGCTCATATCTCAGTATGTTTTTCTCTGCGTACTTCTTTGTGTTCTCTCTGCGTCTCTGTGTTGAGGTTGTTCGATCCTGGGTAAAGCGCTTCGTACTAGAGATAAGCGAGTGCGCGGGAGATTCGCTCGAGCGCCTGCTCGAGCAGCGAGCGCGGGCAGGCGAAGTTGAGCCGCAGAAAACCCGGCGCACCGAACAGCGCGCCGTCGTAGAGACCGACGCCGGCCTCTTCGAGAAACTCCGTGGCGTTGTTGATCGGAAGCGCGCGTGCATCGATCCACGACAGATAGGTAGCCTCCGCGTGGCAGATGCGCAGCGCCGGAATGCGGCCGATTTCCCGCTCCACCAGGTCGCGGTTGCCGCGCAGGTAGTCGAGCAGCGCGAGTTGCCATTCCTTGCCATCGCGGTAGGCGGCGAGCGTCGCGATGTATCCCAGCATGCCGACGTGGTGGACGATTCCCGCCATCGCTTTCCTGATTCTTGCGCGCATTTCCGGGTTCGATGCGATCGCGTAGGCGCAGCCGAGCGCGGGCAGATTGAAGGTCTTGCTCGCCGACATCAACGTAACGGTGCGACGCGCTATGCTTTCGCTCAGCGTCGCAACCGGAACATGGGGCTTGTCCGGATCGAGGATCAGGCCGCAGTGGATTTCGTCGGAACAGAGGGTGAGGTCATGGCGCTCGCACACGTCGGCAATTGCCCGCAGGTCGTCGCGCGAGAATACGCGGCCGACCGGATTGTGCGGATTGCAGAGCAGCAGCAGGCGCGACTTCGGCGTGATGGCGCGCTCCAGCGCCGCGATGTCCCAGCGCCAGACGCCGTTTTCTTCCGACATGGGCACGCGTACCGCGTTGCGCGCCGAATTGACCGGCGCAGAGAGGAAGGGCGGATAGACCGGTGTGGCGGTGAGGACGTCGTCGCCCGGTTCGCCGAATGCGCGGCACACCACATTGAGGCCGACCACCAGTCCCGGCAGCCAGACGATCCAGTCCGGTTCGATCTTCCAGCCGTACT
The DNA here is from genome assembly GCA_963789945.1 of uncultured beta proteobacterium. Lineage (GTDB taxonomy): Bacteria > Pseudomonadota > Gammaproteobacteria > Burkholderiales > JACQAP01 > JACQAP01. The sequence continues at coordinate 59,962 of CAWBMN010000004.1, forward strand.
CGCGCTCCAGGTGCGCGACGATGGTGCCGGCCAGCTCGGCGGGCGGATCGGAGTAGCCGTAAATCGGATGATCGACCCTGCGATGCAACGCTTCGACTACTGCCGGCGCGCAGGCGAAGTCCATGTCCGCCACCCACAGCGGAATCACGTCGCGGCCCTTGTACTTGTCCCACTTGATGCTGGCCGTGCCGCGGCGGTCTATCGGCGTGTCGAAGTCGAAAGGCGTTTTTGCCACAGAGTTCACAGAGGGCGCAGAGAAATTCGAAAAGAGAGTCGTGGGTTCAATTCTAGCGTGATTGCTTTGTCGCCTACCGCAAACGGGTTGAGGAATCGAGATTGTGGTCTGCTATACGTTCACAGTCTTCGTATTTTGTTTTTCCTCGTGCTTCTCTGTGTTCTCTGTGCCTCGTGGTCTGGAGATTGCGCAGTTAGTGGAAATCACGAGAGTGAGTGACAGGCTCGCCGAGCAGAGCCGAGTAGTCGAGCAGTTTTCCTGCGATCAGGTGGGTGACTGCGCCTTCGCGTTCCAGCACCCCGTGCACGCCGAGCAGGCTGGCGGCCAGCAGCGGGCGGCGCTGCTTTTCGGAAACGCTTCTCCACACCACCACGTTGATCTGGCCGGTCTCGTCCTCGAGGGTGATGAAAATGACGCCGCTCGCGGTGCCGGGCCGCTGCCGGCAGGTGACCAGTCCGGCGACGCGTACCAGTTTTCCCGTCGGCGTGTGCAGTAGTTCCTGCGCGGTGATCATGCGCAGGCGCGCGAGTTGCGGGCGCAGCAGCGCCAGCGGATGCCGGCGCAGTGTCAGCCCCAGGCTGGCGTAATCGGCGACGATGTCCTGGCCTTCGGTGGGCGCGGGCAGATCGGCTGCGGATTCGACGATCGTAGCCGGAGCGAGCAGCGGCGGACGTTCCTCGATCCCGGCGACCAGCCACGCCGCGTTGCGGCGATGCCCGGCCAGCGATGCCAGCGCGCCGGCTTCGGCGAGGAGCCGCAGGTCGCGACGGTTGAGTTTCGCGCGCAGCGCGAGGTCGTCGACGGAGGGGCGAGGGACGTCCGACTTCGCGGATACCGAGCTCGCCCATAAGGGACGAGGGGCGAGGGGAAAGCGAAGTACACAACTCGGCTCTTGCTCCGATGAGCCGCTCTGCGGCTTCCTGCGAGAAGCCGGAGATCATGCGCAGGCCCAATCGGATGGCCGGTTGGCCATCAGGGCGTGAGGGGCGAAGAATCAGCTCCGAGGTCCGAGGTGCGAGGCACGAGGTGAAAAGCGCCTGGATTTGATTCATGTCCGATATCGCTCGTAGCATTCAGGACTCTGATCTTCCTCGTACCTCGTACCTCGGTCCTCGTACCTGAGCCGCTCCGCGGCTCGAGCGTGCAGTCCCAACTGCTCACGAGAGCATCCACCGGCCGCACTTCGACGCCGTGGCGCTGCGCGTCCTGTACCAGTTGTGAGGCGAGTAGAAACCCATCGGCTGGCTGTTGAGCAGCGCGCAGGTGAACGCCGCGTGCTCATGGCACTTGAGCCACGCGGAGACATAGACCAGCAGCGCGAAACTGGCCGAATGGGATTCCGGAAAACCGTATTCACCGAAGCCCTTTATCTGTTCGAAGATCTGCAGCGCGAATTTTTCGTCATAGCCCTGTTGCGCATGCCGTTGACGAGCTCGTCCTTGAAGGGTTCCAGCCCGCCCTTTCTTTTCCAGGCCGCCATCGCGCGGCGCAACTGATCGGCTTTGCCCGGCGAAAATCCGGCGGCAACCATGGCAGATCTCCATCACCTGTTCCTGGAAGATCGGTACGCCCAAGCGTGCGTTCCAGGACTTTTCGAGCTTCGGTGACGGATAGCGTGACCGTCTCCGGACCCTGTTTCACGGTTGCTCAGGTAAGGGTGGACCATGCCGCCCTGGATCGGGCCGGGGCGCACGATCGCCACTTCGATCACCAGGTCGTAGAAGTTCGCGGGCCGCAACCGCGGCAGCATGGACATCTGCGCGCGCGATTCGATCTGGAATACGCCGATTGAATCGGCCTGCTGCAGCATGTCGTAGACCGGTTGCGGCATCGCTCTTCGGGCGGCACGTCCGCCATGCCGAACGGTTCGCGCGGATGCGGCTCACCAGGTCGAGCGCCGGCCGGATCGCCGACAGCATGCCGAGCGCGAGCACGTCCACTTTCAGCAGGCCGAGCGCATCGAGGTCGTCCTTGTCCCACTGGATGTTCGTTCTTTCGGGCATGGCGGCGTTCTCGATCGGAACCAGGCGCGAGAGAGGGCCGCGCGAGATCACGAAGCCGCCGACGTGCTGCGACAGGTGGCGGGGAAATCCGATCAGCGTGTTGGTGAGGAAATCAGCTTGCAGATGACCGGGGAGTCCGGATCGAAGCCCGCATCGCGCAACCGCGCCGCCCTTTCGTCCCTGCGATCCCACCAGGCGAAGCTGCGGGAAATGCGGTCCAGTTGGGCGAGATCCAGCCCGAGCGCCTTGCCGACGTCGCGGAAGGCGCTGCGCGAGCGGTAGGTGATCACGGTGGCGGCAATCGCGGCGCGATCGCGGCCGTACTTTTGGTAGATGTACTGGATGACCTCCTCGCGGCGTTCGTGCTCGAAATCCACGTCGATGTCCGGAGGCTCGTTGCGTTCCTTGGACAGGAAGCGCCCGAACAGCAGCCTGGTGCGGTTCGGGTCGACCTCGGTGATTCCAAGCGCATAGCAGACCACCGAATTGGCGGCCGAACCGCGGCCCTGGCACAGGATGCTCTGACCTCTGGCGTACCGGACAATGTCGTGGACGGTCAGAAAGTAGGGCTCGTAGCGCAGTTCGGCAATGAGCATCGAGTTCCTTTTCGGCCTGGTTGTCGTACCGTTTCCGGAACGCCGCCGGGGTAGCGTTTCTCCAGACCGGCCTCGGTCAGTTCGCGCAGATGCTGTGCCGGCGTCTCGCCGACCGGGACGATTTCCTCGGGATACTCGTAGCGCAATTCGTCGAGGGAGAAATTGCACAGCCCGGCGATGCGCAGCGTTTCTGCAAGCAGTTCCCGCGGATAGATGCGCTCCAGCGTCTCGCGCCGGCGCAGGTGGTGCTCGCCGCTCGGCAGCAGCGCGCGGCCGACATTGGCCACCGGCACGCCGAGCCGGATTGCGCTCAGCGTGTCCTGCAGCGCGCGGCGGCTGCGAACGTGCATGTGCACGTCGCCGCAGGCAGTGAGCGGCAGCCCGGTCTGCCTGCCCAGGCGCTGCAGGGTTTCGAGCCGGTCCCAGTCGCCACCGCGGGCCAGAAGTTCGACGGCGATCCAGGTGCGGCCGGGGAAATGCTCCGCGAGCCAATGAGCGTCTTCGGACTGTGGTTGCGCCGGCGGCAGCCAGAGCGCGAGACAATGTTCCAGTCCCGGGCCGAGATCGTCGCGGGAAAGGCGGTATTCGCCTTTTTCCGCGTTTCTCCTGCCGCGGGTGATCAACTCCGAAAGATTGCCGTAGCCTTCACGATTCTGCGCCAGCAGTACCAGGCGCAGAGTGTCGCGTGGTACGTGTTCCCGGAGGGCTAGGGGTTTTCTCCCTCTCAGAATCTTGATTTTTCCTCCCTCGCCACCTGTGGAGAGGGGCGGGGTGAGGCATGGGTAGAGGGCCGGGGTGAGGTGTCGCAATATCTCGGTCCCCACAATGAGTTGGAAGTTACGCTCCTTCGCCGCGACATGCGCCCGCACCACGCCCGCAAGCGAACATTCGTCGGTGATCGCGAGTGCCTGGTAGCCGAGTCGCGCGGCGCGCGCCACCAGCTCCTGCGAGTGCGACGCACCGCGCAGGAAGGTGAAGTTGGAAAGACAGTGCAGTTCGGCGTAAGCCTGTGGCATGAGAGAACGGTCGCCTTTGCAAAAAGCCCGCAAACCGCCTTGCGGCAGCCGGGGAGGTTACCTATAACCAAACAGGACAACCTGTTCCGGAATCCGGCCTCGACGCCTGCGCGAGGCGCGCGTTCCCGCCGATCGAACGGAAAGGAGAAGACCGTGCTGAACACTGCACCGACGACCACCATCCTGCCGGTGAAGGACATGAACCGCGCGCGCGGCTTCTACGAGAAAACGCTGGGCCTGAAGCCGCTGGGTTTCGCGGCCGACGGCAATTTCATGTTCGCGTGCGCGGGGCGATCCACTATCGCCCTCATCCCCAAGCCCCAGGGCACCAAGGCCGAGCACACGGCGTTGAGCTTCGAGGTGGAGGACGTGGTGAAGGAAATAAAGGAACTGAAGCAGCGCGGCGTGGTGTTCGAGGACTACGACCTGCCCGGCTTCAAGACGGTGAATCACGTCTGCGTGGTCGGATCCGACAAGGCCGCGTGGTTCAAGGACCCCGAGGGCAACATCCTTTGCGTCCATGAGACCAAGAGCTGAGCCGTAAGCACTGTCGGCGGACAAGGCGTTCACGGAAATGAAGACGTGCGCGGACATGGATGCTTGCGAGGTTAGTTGAATACACCGTGCAGGAACCAGTTCTTCGGATCGTCGCGTTCGCTGAAAGATCCACAGCTTTACTCCTGAATCGTCGCGCGCGACGAAGTAGTCGCGCGTCACGTCGAAATCGTCCCACCAGCCGGATTCGATGCGCTCCGGTCCGTCGAGCAGCGTGAGCGGCCCGTCTGCCTGCGGAAGCAGGTCGCCGGCTTTCAGCAGCAGCGGCCGGGCGAGCAGCCACAGCGGACGGTAAAGATCGCAATCGCCGTCCTGCGCTTTTCCCGCGGGCACGCGACGCAGCGCAAGCTCCGGACGGTGGTCGGGGAACATGCCCAGGCCGTATACCGCATCCGCGCCGAGGCGTGCGCGCAGATGCTCGATGACGCGCCAGCGGTCTTCCGCGGCTGGCCGCTGGTCCGCAAACAGCGACCGGTTGTGTGAAGCGAGCGGCCGGGTTTCCGCGGCGATCAGCCGGATGGTTTCGACCGGGGCGGGCAGTTCGACGGTGGCGAGTTTCTCGCGCAGCAGCGTGATCAGATGGCCGGCATCGCGGTTCGCCGCCGACAGTCCGACAGCGACCCGGGTGGCACTGCGGTCCGCGTGTTCGAGATCGAATCGCAGTTGCGTCACACCGACCTGCTTCATGGCGAGATAGCCGGCGAGTTCGAGGATCAGGCGCTTGGCGGCGAACAGCAGCGGCTCGGTTTCCTGCACCGGTGCAGGTAGCTCGAGCGCGGCCGCATAACGCGCGGGCGGGATGAAAAGCGGGCGCGGATCGGGAAGGTGTCCGAGCGCGCGGTCCACTTCGTCGAGCAGCCGCTGGCCGAAACGGCGCGCCAGCCCGTCGCGCGGAAGGGCCAGATAATCCCTGACGGTATGCACGCCCATTCCCGCGAGCGTGGCGATGGTATCCACGGACTGGTCGAGGAGCCGCAGCCGCAGCGGCGCCAGCGCGCGCCGCAATTCGTGACGGTCGCCGACGCAAGTGGCGATGCCGGCGCGGGAGAGCAGCAGCGCGCCGGTGGCGGTGGGTGCGACGGCAACCACAGCGTGATAGCCCAGTTCCCGGAGATTGGCGCGGATGCGCCCGCCAAGCTGGCGCAGTCCGCCGAACAGCCTGAGGCAGCCGCCGATTTCGAGCAGCACTTCGTTGCCGGAGGCGATGCTCACCGTGGGCGTGACCTGTCCCGCCCACAGCGCCACGCCCTTAAGCGCTTTCGCTTCTTTTTCCGGATCGCGGGTGAAAAGATGCAGCCCGGCGGCGAGCGCGAACGCCGCCGATACCGGCATGCCGGGCCGGATGCCGAGCCCGGTTGCAGCGTCGTTGCACGACAGCACGCGCGGGCGATGGCTCTGGTCCTGTATCACCACCGGGCCGGGCGCGGCTGTGCCGCGCAGCCGTAATTGCAGCGACAAGTCGGGAAGATGGACGGCGGCCCACAGCATGGCGGAGCATTCTTCGTTCAAAGATCAAAGGCGTTGACGCAGAGGGCACAGAGAAGAGCAAGAAAGGACGCAGAGAAAAGTCAAAGAAATAAATTCCCAGTCGAAAATTGTATTTCCTTGCAGTTCCCGGCCATGCACTCAATTTGCTCTGCGTACTCTCTTTTTACTCTGCGCCTTTGCGTTGAGATTTTTCTTCGTTAAGCGCCGGCATGCGCAAGCGGTTGCCGGAACCGGGAAGCGGGCATCGGCGTGGCTGCACGATTGCGCTCGACATCGAGCAGCAGCGTGGGCACCCGGCCGCTGCCGCGGCGCTTGACGATGCGCACCGCAAGCCGGTTCTGCCGCGTGCCGAGCTGCATGCGCAGCGGCGCGGGAGAGGAAGGCGCGGCGCGCGCAGCCGGGCCGAACATCGCCCCGAAACTGCCGCCTTCCTCGGCGGCGAGCTGCAGCCGGCGCAGGCTGCGCTCGTTGATCGCGGCGGGCCATGCCAGCACCGCGGAACAGTTGCCGGCACGCAGGCCTTGCTCCGCCGCCCACAGCGTGTCCTTGTCCGAGCGCGTGTCCACCACGACCAGCTTCGAGAGCCGGATGCCGCATGCGGCCAGCGCCGGCGCATAGGGAATCCAGGGCGGGGCGATCAGCATCAGCCAGCCGTCCTCGCGCGACAGGTTCGCCAGCGCGGGCACGAACAGCGACAACTCGCCGATGCCGCTGCGTTCGGTGAGCAGTTCACTCACCACACCGCGCGGCCAGCCACCGCCGGGCAGTTCGCGGTCGAGCTCGGCAAACCCGGTGGGAATGCTGGGAAGCTGAACGCGCGCTTGCCCATCGCCGCGCCAGATGGCGGGGTTTTGCAGCAGCGTTTGAAGGGCGGATGACATTCAAATAGTGACGAGGTGACGAGGTGCCGTGAGGTACGAGGTTCGAGCCTAAAAAGGCGCAGTGCTGCAGAAAAATCGTGTTACGTGGTTCGTGATTTGTCTCGGCCCTCGCGACCTCTGACCCTCGGCCCTTTTTCCTGTTACGCCGTCACGTTCGTCACGGCATTTCCCGGCGAAGTGCGCGGCACGAAGGGCGGCGGAGCGGGGATCTTGCCCATGCGCGCCAGCCGGGATTCGATCGCCCATTTGCTTCTCTTGTGCACTTGGGCGAGTTCTTCGACGGATTTGCCCGAGTCGTAGGCCTGGCCGAGGCGCGCATCTTCCTCTTCCGACCAGGGGCGGCCGGCGTTTTCGGGGGCGGGTCTGCCCGATTTGTCCGATCGTGGCGCGTCCGTTTTTGCCGGGCGCGGCGCGGGATTCTCCAGCCCGCGAATGGCGGCGAAGAGCGCGCGCACGGTGTCCGGATGCTGATAGGGGCCACCGGCCGGGTAGTGCTCGCCGGTGCCGGGATCGATGCCTTCGGCCAGGGCCTTGAGAATCTCGATGGTCTTTGCTGTTTCCATGATTGCCTCCTGATTGATGCGGTTGAGAGATGTCATCACCTGCACCTGTGCGGATTTGCTGCAGAGAGGGTGTTTGTCTTTTCACCCTTCACTCATTCACCCTTCACGCCTTCACTGATTTAAGAAATCCTGCCATTCCGGATCAGCCCGACCGCCAGCCCTTCGATCGCCAGCGGATCGCGCTTCAGGTCTATATATATGGGTTTGAAGTCCGGGTTCTCGGGCAGCAGTTGCACCTGGTTACCCTGGCGCTTGAAGCGCTTCACCGTGACTTCGTCGTGCAGGCGCGCCACCACGATCTGGCCGGAGCGCGCCTCCTGGGTGCGGTGCACCGCCAGCAGGTCGCCGTCGAGGATGCCGGCATCGCGCATGCTCATCCCCCGCACTTTCAACAGGTAATCCGCACGCGGGCTGAACAGCAGCGGGTCGACCTGGTAACGTCCCTGGACATGGGCTTCGGCGAGGATCGGGCTGCCTGCCGCGACCCGGCCGATGACCGGCAGGCCGAGCCCCTCCTTGAGCCGGATGCCGCGCGAGGCACCGGCAAACAATTCGATAAAGCCCTTTTTTTCCAAAGCCTTGAGATGATCCTCGGCGGCGTTCGCGGAACGGAAACCGAGGCTCCTGGCGATTTCGGCGCGGGTGGGCGGGAAGCCGGTGCTCTGCACGAAATCGGCAATCAGTTGCAGTATCTCAGCCTGACGGGGGGTGAGATCATCCATGGGAACCTCCTGTACTGTTATTATATACAGTAACAAGGGCGGGGATGCAAGCGGGGCAAGCGGCCCCCGTGGCAGGGCCGCTCAGCGCACGTCGAGCACCGCCATCATGCCCCGGTCCGCATGCTCGGCGATGTGGCAGTGGAACATGGTGCGGCCGTTGAAGTCGGTGAAGTGGATGCCGATCCGCGCTGCGTCCCCGGGACTCAGGTTGAGCATGTCGCGGATCGCTGCTATCGCCGGCGGCCGGCCGTTGACCGACAGGATGTCGAAATGCCAGGTGTGCAGGTGGAAAGGATGGTTCATCACGTCGTCGTTGTGCACCGTCCAGATCTCGCGCGCGCCGGCGCGCACCTCGAACGTCGGCGCGACATGGCCGCCCTGATGGTGATGGTGGAAGGGTTTGCCGTTGATCAGCATCGGCGAGAATCTCACTTCGCGGTGCACGTCCGCCAGCCGCTCGTCGAAGCGCTCCAGGTTTATGAGGCTGCCGGGCAGCGCAACCGGTTGCGGTGAGGCGGGCGGAAGCAGGGTGAGAATCGGCCGCTCCGCGGTGGCGTTGCGACCGCCGCGCGGGTAGTTGCGGTAGAGCAGCCGGCGCGGACGATGGTCCGGCAGCACCACCAGCACTTCGGCGCGCGCGGCGGGCACCAGCAGCAGTTCCTCGACTTCCACGCGTTGACCGAGAAAACGTCCGTCGAGCGCGATCAGATGCAGCGCTTCGCCGCTGTCGAGCGCGATCCGCCAGAAGCGCGAGTTGGACGCGTTCACCAGCCGTAGCCGCAGCAGCGATTTGCCGGCATGGAGCACGGGTCGCACCTGGCCGTTGACCAGAAGCCACTCGCCTTCCTTGCCGAAGATCCAGTCGGTCGGCGTGTGTGCCTCGACCTCGCAGTTCTCGATGCCGAGGTCTTTCAGCACCAGCACGTGGTCCTCGGCCTGCGCCAGTTCGCTGTCGCGATCGATTTCGCCGTGCACGACCACCGGCATGGCCAGGCCGGCGAACAACTGCTTCGCCGTGTGGCCGTGGATGTGCGGATGGATCCAGTGCACCCCGGCTTCCTGCGCCGCGACCGGCAGTTCGTACTCGAAGCCGGCGCCGGGCGGAGCCACCACCCAGATATTGTCGGCACGACCGGAAGGCGAGACGTACAAGCCGTGGAAATGCAGGTTGGTGGCTTCGTCGAGCCGGTTGTCGAACTTCAGGTTCAGCGTTTCGCCGGGTTGCAGCCGCAGCACCGGACCGGGAAGGCCGCCGTAGGACATTACGCGCACCGGGTTGCCGCCGACGTCAACATCGTTTCGTGCCGCAGTCAGCGCGCCGCGCGCGCCCCACGACGGCGAGCGGTCCAGCGGCAGATCGGGAAGCGAACGCAGCCTCTGATCGGTCCGCATGCGGTGAGTCGGCGCGCATGCCGCCCAGGATCTGCGGGCCAGCAGCGAGGCCGCCGCCGCGCCGACGAACCTGCGGCGGGAGAAATTCATGATCTCAGGGGACTTTGGCGAATGCGCGGTAGGCGATCAACGCCGGATCGCTGACCACGCCGGCTGCGAGCAGGCCCTGCACTACGGACTCGCGTACCGGGATCGTCTGCTTCAGCGGATGCTTGCGCAGCTCGCCAACTTCGTCCGCGGTGTAGGGCCTGAAATCGGTGGGAAGCTGCGCGGCGCTGTAAGTGCGCAGCATCCAGTTCAGGACCGCGGCGAGCCGCTTGTCGTCGAGTACGTTGGTGGCCACGCCCGGCACCTGCACGATGTAGCGCCGGCCTTCCTCGGTGTGAACGAAGTATCCGACGCGGTCTTTCAGCGCCGGCACTTCGGGTACGGATACGCCTTTGTGGCCGTGGCAGCCCTGGCAGTTGCGGGCGTAGTCCTGCGCCTCCCCAACGATGCGGATAACGCGCGTGCCGCGTTCGCGCGCGAGCGCATCCGCAGGCACGCTCTTCGGCGCAGACGCTCGCACACAGCACCGCCAGAAACGCGAACGCCGGCACGACGCCGGCGTTCGCGCTGACTCCGCGCCGGGTCACGCGATTAATTCGCGAGACCGATGATCGCGCCGCTCGAGCAGTGATACACCATGGTGCTCGCGCCATAGCACCAGACAATGTCGTTGTTGAGCTGGGGCCGGTATATCGGCATTTCGCCGTCGGTGGCGAGGCAGGGACACTGCGCGCAGGCATCCTTGCCGCAGCAGTCGCGGTAGGCAATCAGGTACATCTTGCCGTCGTCCGGGTTCAGGCAGCTGCCGATCCACGAGGACGGGGAGGGCTCGGAGCCGGGCGGGCAGGTGGCCGGACCGCCGCCGCAGCAGGCGCACAGATAGCCGTCGCTCGAGCAGTAGCGCCAGTAGTTGCACGCGGTCGGGTCCTTGGTCTGTGCGTTCTGGGCAAAGGTCTTGAAGCCGCCGTGGGCTTCGGCGGCATGCGCCTTGCGGCTTACCGGCAGCAGCGGCACGGCTGCCGCGCCCACCAGCACGCCGCCGAGCGTGGCCAGAAAGCTGCGCCGGGACAGTCGCTGCGCTGAGGTGCGCGCCAGCCGCTCGATCGAGTTATCGAAGAAACCGAAGACGCTTTTCCTGGATGACATATGGTGCCTCCTCGCAGCTCTTGAGTTCGTCTAAGCCGATATTGCGTTCAGGTACTTTCCGCAACTTCTTTGCCATTTGCGACATATCCCTTCGCCTTCAGGTAGGCCTGGATCGAGCCATACCCGGTTTCCTTGGCGATCGCCAGGCTCTCCAGATGCTCGCGGCTGTTCACCAGGCCCTTGGCACGGATCACCCCTTCTTCATCTATAAGGATGGCATAGGGCAGTTTGCCGACCTGGAACGCCATGCCGACCTGCGGCGAGTTCAGGTACGTGACCTGCTGCAGCCCGTGGCTCTCGATCATTTGTTGCTGCTCGGCGAGGTCGCCGTCGCCGACCAGGGCGACATCCAGTTTCTCGCCGCCGGCAAAGGACTTGGCGATCGGCAGCAGCTTCTTGCACACCGGGCAGGTCGGCGAGACGAACAGCAGCAGGCGCGACAGCCCGGCAGGATGCGGCCCGCCCAGATCAACCAGTTTTCCGTGCAGATCATTGACCGAAATTTTCGGCGCCATGTCGCCCACTTCCGGCCCGCGATCGGTCATCAGCGCACCCATCGGTGCGACGCGTTCGTGCAGCACGCCCACCTGGCGGATCAGGCCGAACACCATCAGGCCGAGCGCCAGCACCACGATCCACAGCAGCACGTTCGATATCAGCAGCGCTTCGTAGCTCATCTCAAGTCCTCGAGGCCAGGGGCTTGCGGAAGCCGGCATCGTAGCGTGTCACCGGCTTGCGGGTGAGCACGCCAACCGAGTAGTAGCCGAGGAACAGCATCAGGCTGGCCGCGATTACCAGGAATACATCGAAATTCCCGATGACACGCCCGCCGGCCGGCAACCACAGCAACGCGGCGCCGGCGGCCAGCAACAGATTGCGCCCCACCAGCCAGCCGCTGATGGTCTGTCTGAATCCCGACTTGAAGCAACCGCAGTCGATCTCGGTGCGGCCGCGCGCCAGATTGATCGTCATTGCCAGCGCGAACATCACCAGGAGTGCAAGCGCCAGCGCTGCGCCCGGATGCCGCGTCGCCGGCAGGATGACGCCGATGCCGGCGGCGAGTTCTGCAAACGGCAGCAGCGCCGCAAAGGCCGGCACCATCGCTGGGGGCAGCAGGCGATAGCTGCTGACCACGCCCTGGAATTCGTCGCGCGCCGTCAATTTGGCCGCGCCGCCCTGGACAAACACCAGCGCCAGCAGGCAGACCAGCAAGTAGTGAACGACCGGATCGATCATCGGAGTTTCAGTCGCCGTCCGCCATCAGCACGTAGGGCGAGAGTCCCAGGCCTTCGAGCTTGCCGCGGTTCTTGCCGGTTTTCGGATCCCAGGCATAGAGGGCTGCGGTTTCCGTCAGCGTAAACAGGACCGGTTTCTCGTCGTTGGTCACCTTGAGCGTGTGCGCGTGGGCGGCGCCGAGCTTGATCCGTTGCACCCGTTTCCTGGTTTTCATGTTGTAAACCCAAACTTCTTCGCCGGCCTGCTTGTGGGTCCACTTGAGGCCCCGGTGCATGAGTACGTAAAGGCGCTGGGTCGCCGCGTTGTAACTGACCGGCATCCAGCCGCCGGGACGCCACTTGTTTTTCCTGTCGTCCGCGCTGAGCAGGCTCCAGGCCTTTTCGAAAGTGGGTTCATCCGGCGTGAGGTCGGCGGTAATGATCTTGCCTTCGTAGGTCAGGAAGTGGACCTTGTTTGCCGGTTTGTCGAATGCCGCATGCTCGTAAACCGGATCGTTTTCGGAGTCGAAGAAGGCGGTGCTACGCCTGCTGCTGGCCGCGAGATCATCGTCATGGTCCACGGTGAGCAGGGTGCCGTCGGCGCACACCGAAGAGAAGCGGCTGGGCGCGGATGGGAACACCAGCGCGCAGCCGGGAATCTCGATCTCTCCCCTGTATGCCATGCTGGCTGTCTCTACCACGCTGATGGCGGTGGAAGGCGACATATTGTAGGAGTAGAGATAGCGGCCATCAGTCGAGACGTCCAAATTGCTGCGCTTGGGCACGACCAGGAAGCGGCCTTTTTCCAGGATTGCTTCCCCGAGCGGGCTGAGGGTCTGCGGGTCCCAGGCGGTGACGACGTCGGTGCGCTCGCCGCGATCGCCACGGGCCCAGTAGGTATCCGCGTAGTACAGCCGGGAATGATCGGGGGCAATCGCCAGATTGCCGGCGGCGCCTGCCCCGAACATTCCGACGATCTGCATCTTGTCGCCGTCCACGACCCAGACCTTGGAGCGGCTGAATACCGGGAAGATGGGCTCGACTACATATATGCGGTGCGGGCCGGCCGGCGGCAGGGTGTTGATGTTGTGCTCTTCCGCGACCTCCAGTTTGGCGTCCTCGTGGATAGACTCGAGGCTGCCGCGTTCGTCCGCCTGCAGCACGGACGACGCCGGGATGATCGAGATTGCGAAAGCGCCTGCGACGAATAGAGCTGGAAGCTTGCGTTTCATATCTCCTCCGTTATCAGCCGGAACTCCTGGGGAACGCACCGTCCCGCGTTGATTTTATTCTAGTCATGACAAAGTAATTGTGCCACCTGAAATGTGTGGCGGCACCGGAAACGGGCCGCGATCGCGACTTGCGCACGCGGGCGGGGCGAATCCGGCCGAAGTTGCCGGTCGTTCAGGTTCCGGATCAGGGTCCGCCATCTCGTTGTGCATTTGCGGCCGCCGCCGCACAACGCCGGTGCGTGCATCGTTTGACGTACGCGTTTGTGGTGATCGAAAACGCTCCCTTCGGATGCGTCGTGGCATGGCAAGCACATGAAACGCAAAGGCATTCGTTGCGATCGCAATCCATCGGCACGGTTGTTGCAGAACACTCACGCGCAAACTCAAGGCTGCTCGTCGCAAGGCGATCCGAATTGCCGCAGCCCGAGGCGCACTGTCCGGCAGTCCGGGATCCGCAAGCGCCGGCGGTCAGTCAGTCCAACATCTTTCAGGGGAGTCATATGAATCGAAGACACTTATTGAAGTCGTTGATCGGAATCGCGTTCTCTGCGATGGCGGCAACGGCGACGGCTGCCGACACCATCAAGGTCGGCATCCTGCACTCGCTGTCGGGAACCATGGCCATTTCGGAAACGGCGCTGAAGAACACGGCGCTGATGGCGATCGAAGAGATCAATGCCAAGGGCGGCCTGCTCGGCAAGAAACTCGAACCGGTGGTGGTCGACCCGGCTTCGAACTGGCCGCTGTTCGCCGAAAAGGCGCGTCAGTTGATTACCCAGGACAAGGTGGCCGTGGTGTTCGGCTGCTGGACCTCGGTGTCGCGCAAATCGGTCTTGCCGGTGTTCGAGGAACTGAACAGCCTGTTGTTCTACCCGGTGCAGTACGAAGGTGAAGAGCTGTCCCAGAACGTGTTCTACACCGGCGCAGCCCCCAACCAGCAGGCGATTCCCGCGGTCGAGTATCTGATGAGCGAAGAAGGCGGCGCTGCCAAGCGCTGGTTCCTGCTCGGCACCGACTACGTTTATCCGCGCACCACCAACAAGATCCTGCGCGCGTTCCTCAAGGCCAAGGGCGTGGCCGAGACGGACATCGCCGAGGTGTACACGCCGTTCGGCCACAGCGATTACCAGACGATCGTGGCCGACGTCAAGAAGTTCTCCGCAGGCGGCAAGACCGCGGTGATCTCCACGATCAACGGCGACTCCAACGTGCCGTTCTACAAGGAACTGGGCAACGCCGGACTGAAAGCCACCGACGTGCCGGTGGTGGCGTTCTCGGTCGGCGAAGAGGAACTGCGCGGCATCGACACCAAACCCCTGCTCGGCCATCTGGCCGCGTGGAACTACTTCATGTCGGTGAAGAACCCGCAAAACACAGCGTTCATCAAGATGTACAAGGACTGGGCCAAGAAGAACAAGGTTCCGAACCTCGACACCGTGGTGACCAACGATCCGATGGAAGCCACTTACGTCGGCATCCACATGTGGGCGCAGGCGGTGAAAAAGGCGGGCACCACCGACGTCGACAAAGTCCGCGTGGCCATGGCCGGCCAGACCTTCAAGGCGCCGTCCGGCTTTACCCTGACGATGGACAAGACCAACCATCACCTGCACAAGCCGGTCATGATCGGCGAAGTCACAGGCGACGGTCAGTTCAACGTGGTGTGGAAGACCAAGGGCCGATCCGCGCCCAGCCGTGGAGCCCGTTCATCGCGGGTAACGAAGGCAAGCAGGGCCTGTAGTCGCATCAACCGACCGCGGGTGACGCGCTTGTTCTCGCGCGCATCCCGTAGTCGACAACAGCATCAGGGCAGGGCCTGCGGTAAGGCAGTGATGAGCCGCGGGCCCTTTTTTTTGATTGTCGTTCGCGCGATACGCCACCAGGGAAACGCGCTTGAAACCAGCATTGCTTGCCTTTGCATTCGTCACGGCGCTTGCCTTTGCGGTACCGGCGCGCGCGCTCGACGAGCAGGTCGTCGCCGGACTCGGTGCCGAGGATGTCGGCGCGCGGCTCCAGGCCATCAACGCGCTGGTCGCATCCGGCGACGAAGCCGCGCTCGCACTGTTGCAGGCCATGCAGGATCGCGAGCTCAACGTCACACCCTCGGGCCGCGTGGTGGTTGTCCGGGACGACAAGGTCTTCGATGCGGCCACCATGGCGCCGCTCGAGCCCGCGCCCGAGGGCCTCGACGCCATCGTCGTCAACAACCGGATTCGCGGGGCGCTCGACACGGCCATCGGCGCGCTCAAGCTGCTGTCGCCCGATCGCGCGGTGCGGCTTGCATCGGCAAAGGCGATCGAAGCAACCAGCCAGGCCGCATTGCTGCCGCTGATCGAAAAGGCGATCGCCCGGGAGAGCGACCCCGGCATCAGGAACTCGCTGTTAGCAGACCAAGGCAGCGCTGGACCTGAAAAACGACGATCCCGGAATACGGCTGGCCGCAGTGAGGGTGCTCGGTGCAGAGCAATCAGGCGCAGGTCAGGACCCGGCTGCTGGCGCTTCTGGAAAAGGACGCTTCCGGAAATTTCATCGAACCCGACGAGACAGTGCGCGTCGCGGCGGAACAGTCGATCGGCTCGATCCAGAACCGGCTGCTGATCAGCGACTACCTCGCCCGGCTGTTCACCGGCCTGTCGCTGGGCAGCATTCTGCTGCTGGTGGCGCTGGGCCTGGCGATCACCTACGGCCTGCTCGGCGTCATCAACATGGCGCACGGCGAGATGCTGATGATCGGCGCCTACGCGACCTTCGTCACGCAGCAGTTGTTCAAATCGCTACGCGCCCGGGCTGTTCGACTGGTATCCTGGTCGCGGCGATCCCGGTGGCGTTCGCCGCCTCCGCGCTCGTCGGCATGGCGCTGGAGCGCAGCGTGATCCGCTGGCTTTACGGCCGGCCGCTGGAAACGCTGCTCGCCACCTGGGGCATCAGCCTGTTGCTGATCCAGCTGGTGCGCCAGATGTTCGGCGCGCAGAACGTCGAAGTGGCCAACCCCTCGTGGATGTCGGGCGGAGTGGAACTTGCCAACATGGTGCTGCCGTACAACCGCATCGTCATCATCGTCTTCTCGATGTTCGTGCTGCTGATGATGTGGCTGATGCTGTCGCGCACCCGGCTCGGGCTGTTCGTCCGCGGCGTGACGCAGAACCGCACCATGGCTTCCTGCGTGGGCGTGCCCACCGGGCGCGTGGACCTGCTCGCGTTCGGGCTGGGTTCGGGCGTGGCCGGCCTTGCCGGCTGTGCGCTGTCGCAGATCGGCAACGTCGGTCCCGACCTCGGGACAGAGCTACATCATCGATTCGTTCATGGTGGTGGTGCTCGGCGGCGTCGGCCAGCTGGCCGGCACGGTCTACGCCGCGCTTCGGCCTGGGCGTGCTGTCGAAGTTTCTCGAGCCGCAGATCGGCGCGGTGCTCACCAAGATCCTGGTCCTGGTGCTGATCATCGCCTTCATCCAGAAGCGTCCGCAGGGACTCTTTGCATTGAAGGGACGCGCGGTTGAAGCTTGATAGAACTCGAGACGCGATACGTCCCGCGCATCGAACCGCTGTTCGGCAAGGCGGGCTGGATCGCCCTGGGCGCCTTTGCGCTGGTCGCACTGGTGCTGCTTGCCGCTGCTGTACTGCTGCCGGCGCCGGACAGTCCGCTGCACGTGTCGGCGTACACCATCACGCTGGCGGGCAAGATCATGTGCTACTGCATCGTCGCCATGGCGATGAACCTGATCTGGGGTTACACCGGGATGCTCTCGCTCGGCCACGGCGTGTTCTTCGCGCTCGGCGGTTACGCCTTCGGCATGTACCTGATGCGCCAGATCGGCCGCGAGGGGCAGTACCAGTCGGACCTGCCGGACTTCATGGTGTTTCTGGACTGGAAGGCCTTCCCCTGGTTCTGGACCGGATCAGCACTTTCTCTGGAGCGCGGCGCTGGTGATCCTGGCGCCCGGGCTGCTGGCGCTGGTGTTCGGCTTCTTCGCCTTCCGCTCGCGCATCAAGGGCGTGTATTTCTCGATCATCACCCAGGCGATGACCTTCGCCTTCATGCTGCTGTTCTTCCGCAACGACACCGGGTTCGGCGGCAACAACGGCTTCACCGACTTCAAGCGCGTTCTCGGATTTCCGATCACCGCGCCGTCGACTCGCGCGGTGATCTTTGGCGTCACCGCGCTGGCGCTGATCGGCGTGATACTTCCTGACGCGCTACCTGATCCGCTCGAAGGTCGGCCGAGTGCTGACCGCCATCCGCGACTCGGAAAGCCGGCTGATGTTCTCCGGCTACAACCCGCTCGGCTACAAGCTGTTCGTGTGGACGCTTTCGGCAGTGCTGTGCGGCATCGCCGGCGCGCTGTACGTGCCGCAGGTCGGCATCATCAATCCGAGCGAAATGTCGCCGACCAATTCGATCGAGATCGCGGTGTGGGTCGCGGTGGGCGGCCGCGGCACGCTGATCGGGCCGCTGCTGGGCGCAGGTGTGGTGAACGGCGTGAAGAGCTACTTCACCCAGGCCTTCCCCGAATACTGGCTGTTCTTCCTCGGCTTGCTGTTCATTCTGGTCACGCTGTTCATGCCCAGGGGCGTCATCGGCGCTGATGAGCGCGGTCAGATTGGAGACGCACGATGAACACCGATCTCTGAGCGAAATCAGCGTCAGCGGCAGCACTTCCGGACTCAGCCATCGTCCTGGAGGCCGGGGTGGACACCACGCCACGGCCCGATCCTCTATCTGGACGACATCACCGTGAGCTTCGACGGCTTCAAGGCGCTCAACAAGCTCACCCTCACCGTCGGAGGCCGGTGAACTGCGCTGCGTCATCGGTCCGAACGGAGCGGGCAAGACCACGATGATGGACGTGATCACCGGCAAGACCCGTCCCGACCAAGGCTCGGCGTTTTTCGGCCAGACCATCGACCTGACGCGCCTGACCGAACCCGAGATCGCGCAGGCGGGCATCGGCCGCAAGTTCCAGAAGCCGACGGTGTTCGAGAACCACACCGTGTTCGAAAACCTCGAGCTGGCGATGAAAACCGACAAGCGCGTGTGGGCCAGCGTGCGCGCGCGCCTGAGCGCGGAACAGCTCGATCGCATCTCCGAAACGCTGGAACTGATCAAGCTGCAGGGTGAAGCCGATCGCCCGGCCGGGCTGCTGTCCCACGGCCAGAAGCAGTGGCTGGAAATCGGCATGTTGCTGATGCAGGAACCGCGATCTGCTGCTGCTCGACGAACCGGTCGCGGGCATGACCGACGAGGAAACCGAGCGCACCGCGGAACTGTTCAAGTCGCTGGCGGGCGAGCATTCGGTGGTGGTGGTCGAGCACGACATGGAATTCATCGGCTCCATCGCCAGCGTCGTCACCGTGCTGCACGAAGGCGCCGTGCTCGCGGAAGGCACGATGGACGCCGTCAAGAACGATGAACGCGTCATCGAAGTATATTTGGGGCGTTAATCTTGGAGACAAACGGCAAACACGGAAAATCTCACCACGAAGACACGAAGGACACGAAGAAACACGAAGAAGAATAGTATTCCTTAAACTAAGGGCCAGCCATTGAATGTGTATTCGCCGCCGTCTGGGGAATTGATGGAATTGTCTCCATCAAATTCAATGTCGCAAAGTTGAAGCAAGACGTGAGACTGGTCATTCGCCGAGCAAAGCCGTCCCACTTCGTTCTCTTTGCAGTTCTTCGTGTTTCTTCGTGTTCTTCGTGTCTTCGTGGTGAGAATTGTGATTCTCAGGAATCGGAAGAATGTTAAAGGTTGAGAAACTGAATCAGTTCTACGGCAGCAGCCAGACGCTGCGCAACGTGAGCTTCGAAGTGCCCACGGGGGCGGTGACTGCGCTGCTTGGGCGCAATGGCGTGGGCAAGACCACGCTGCTCAAGTGCCTGATGGGCGTGTTGCCGGTTGCCAGCGGGAGCATCGAGTTGGACGGGCTCGAGGTGAGCGCGCTCCCGCCTTACGCGCGCGTGCGGCTGGGCATGGGCTACGTTCCGCAGGGGCGCGAAATCTTTCCGCGCCTTACCGTGGAAGAAAATCTGATGATGGGACTGGCCAGCCGCAAGGATGGCGCCGCGAAGGACATTCCCGGCGAGATCTACGACATGTTTCCGGTGCTGAAGACCATGAAGCACCGCCGCGGCGGTGACCTGTCCGGCGGGCAGCAGCAGCAACTGGCGATCGGCAGGGCCCTGGCGATGAAGCCGAAAGTGTCTGATCCTCGACGAGCCGACCGAAGGCATCCAGCCGTCCATCATCAAGGACATCGAACGCGTGATCCAGGCGCTCTCCGACCGCGGCGACATGGCCATCCTGCTGGTGGAGCAGTACTACGACTTCGCGCGCGAACTCGCGGACCACTACGTGGTGCTGCGCCGCGGAGAAATCGTCTTGAACGGCGCCGGTGCCGACATGGAAAGGGACAATGTGCGCAACTTTCTTTCGGTATGAAACCGGTCGAAGCGGCCGCGCTGCGGACAGGATGCGCGGCGGGAAGCCATTTCAGTTCAGCAATCTGAAGACGGGGCAGGGACTCGCGGAAATCGTGCGGTTCTTCGAAACGCAGGGAATGCTCGGATCGCACGGCCGCGCAGGCGGCGTAGGGTCCCTAGCCGAACAACTTCACCAGGTCGATCGAAGACTCTTCGCCGACCTGGTGGAAATGCTTCTCGAGCCAGGCCCCGCCCGGGTGCGTCCCTCTTCCTTGAGTTTCAGCAGGAAGCCAAGATCGGCGTTTAGCGCTTTGTCGACGTTCATGCTCGCGAGCAGGTCGTCGGTTTCGATCAGGTGGATATTCAGTTTCCTGAAGCGGCGTTCCAGTTTCCGATACGGCAGCCATTGTGAGTCTATCGCCTGTTTGGCAGCGCGATGCTGCGCATTTCGCGGAGAAACGAGGAATTGAACTGGAATTCGGTCAGACGGCTTCGAATTGCCTGTGCGGTGGTCGGAGGATCTTCGCGGGTCAGGGGCTGCAGCATGACCACGAGGATGCTCGGCGACTTGCAGCGATAGATGAGCGGATAGACGGCCGGGTTTCCGGAGTAGCCGCCGTCCCAATACGGCTCGCCGTCGATCTCGATCGCGTGATGCAGGGTCGGCAGGCAGGCGGACGACAACAGCGCATCGGGCGTCAGTTCGCGGTTCTCGAACAATCGCAGCGTGCCGGTGCGCACACGGGTGGCGCCGACAAACAGCCGGATTGCCCGGCGGCTTTGCACGGCATCGAAGTCCACCACCTTGGCGACGATGTCGCGCAGCGGATTGATGTCGAAGGGATTGAGCTGGTAGGGGGAGAAATAGCGGGTGAGGCCGAGCAGGAGTCTTTGAGGGTTTGGCAGTAACGCCCCGTGCATCCCGGTGGACGAGCCGATCGAGTAGGACGCCGTGCCCACCGAATTCCAGAAGTCGTCCAGGCATTGGCGGGCGCCTTCGCGGCCGCCCTTCACATAGCCGGACGTCAGTGCCGCGGCATTGATTGCGCCGGCGCTCGTGCCGCTGATCGCTTCGATCTTGAGTTTCGGTTCCTCTAGCAGCCGATCCAGCACGCCCCAGGTCAGCGCGCCAAGTGCGCCGCCGCCCTGGAGGGCAAGCGTGATGACTTTGCGTCGTCGGAATTTCAATGCGAGGAACGTGGGGACAGGTTGGACGTTGGCGGAAAACCAAGGCTGTCCTACGGAAGGTAGAAGAAGGACTTGTCCTTCTTTTCTCCCATTGACGTAACAGGCGATCCACATCGGCCGGGTTGGCAGCTTGCGACAGGTAAGCTTCGAGTTCCCGGTTTTCTCGGTGTTGAACCAGTTGAATACGGATGTCGAGCAGGTTTTTCATGATGATGGTCCTTTCGCTATATTGCGGCAGTGCAAGAGTCATCGATCAGTTTCATATAGCTTTATTTTGACAATGGATTTTATCAGATAGTTTCGACATTGGATGTAATTCTATCGCGTTGCAATAATTTTAATCTAACACATTAATAAGTTGTTAAGGATCAGAAACATAGATATTTTATCTGAAATAGTGCGCCGTATTGATTGATCGAGGGACATGAGTCCCGAACTCGTGCCCGGAAGTCGACGTCAGTCGCTATGGCCGGCGGCGCAAATGGACGGTTTCTCGGCTCGCTTGTAAACTCGGCACGCTTCCGCCGGTCACAAAACGTGCGACTCTCCCTGATCCTGTTTGCTCTTCTGGCCATTGCTGCCGGACCGGTCTCGGCGGACCAAGCCGCCGACCGGATCGAGCGCGCCAACCTCTTGCGAAAGTTGCTCGAGGACGCGCCCGCCGGTCCGCGCCGACGCGTCCGATCCGGGAGCCGAACTGCCCGCCGCAAGGCTGGAGATCGGAGCAGCAAACCGACGCCGAGCGGCTGCAGGTCGAACACTTTCAGGATCGTCAGTGGCGGCAACTGCTCGAAACCCAGCGGGCGAGTGCGAACCGGCCGGAAGCGACGCCGACGCTACCGAGGTCGCCACTGCGTTCGAACGCGAGCAGCAGGCGCGCGACCTGTCGATTCAGATCCAGCGGCAGGATCTCGAGTATCGTCAGAGCAACCGCCGCTAGGCGGATAGCAACCCGAAAAAACCCATAACGAAGGAGGAGACTCATGAAGCAGGTATTGCAATCCGTTTTCCGTGTGCTGCTGCTATCGGTGTTCGCCGCCGGCGCGATCGTCGCGACGGCGCAGGCGCAGGACACCGAGGCGTTGATTGACCGGGCAATGACTGGCGCCATCGCTCGGACGCCAACAAGGCACGCGACAAATACCGGCATCCCAAGGAAACGCTGCTGTTTTTCGGGCTTGAAGCCGGACATGACGGTGGTCGAGGTCTGGCCAAGCGCCGGCTGGTGGACGGAGATACTTGGCCCGGTGCTGAGAGATGGCGGCCAGTACTACTCCGCATGGTTCGCCACGCAGGCAAAGGGTGCGCCTGATTTTCTCAAGGAACGGGAGAAGGGGTTCGACGCCATGCTGGCCGGCAGGCCGGACCTGTATGGGAAGGTCATCAAGACGGCGCTGCTGGCGCCCGAATATGTCGAGATCGCGCCCAAGGGCTCGGCCGACATGGTTCTCACGTTTCGCAACGTGCACAACTGGGCCAAGGCGGGCAACGCTGACGCAATGTTCAAGGCGTTCTACGACACTCTAAAACCGGGAGGAATACTGGGCGTGAAGGACCATCGCGCCAAGCCGGGCACGCCGTTCGAAAGTCAGATCGACACCGGTTACATGACCGAAACCTGGGTTATCGAGACTGCGCAGAAAGGCCGGGTTCAAGCTCGACAACAAGTCCGAAATCAACGCCAATCCGAGGGATACCGCGGACTATCCCGGCGGGGTCTGGACGCTGCCGCCGAACCTGCGCAATGTTCCCGACGCGGACAAGCCGAAGTATCTCGCCATCGGCGAATCCGACCGCATGACGCTCAAGTTCGTGAAACCCTGACGATGAACGATCAACTCGATCCGGGTGCACAGGTCGATGCGCGCGCTGCGGCGCTCGAATCCAAGGGTCATTGCCTGGCGCCGGGATTTGCACCAGCACCCGGAACTCTCCAACCGCGAGGTGCGCACCGCCGGCGTTGTTGCCGGGCATCTGCAAGCGCTCGGACTGAAGGTGCAGACCGGCGTCGCGCACACCGGCGTCGTGGGGTTGCTGGATACCGGCCGTCCGGGGCCGGTCATCGCGTTGCGTGCGGACATGGACGCGCTGCCGGTAACCGAGGAAGTGGATGTACCGTTCGCGTCCAGGAGCCGCGCCACCTTCAACGGCCAGGAAGTCGGCGTCATGCATGCCTGCGGCCACGATTGCCATGTGGCGATCCTGATGGGCGTGGCCGATTTGCTGGCGGGCATGAAGCAGCAACTCGCCGGCAGTATCAAGTTCATCTTTCAGCCGGCCGAAGAAGGCCCGCCACCGGGCGAGGACGGCGGTGCTGCACTGATGATCCGGCAGGGTGTGCTGGAAAATCCGAAACCCGACGTAATTTTCGGGCTGCACGTGTTTGCCGGCGTCGAGGCCGGCACGATCGCCTATCGACCCGGCCCGGCGATGGCCAGTTCCGATCGCATCCGGGTGACGGTGACCGGGCGGCAGACCCACGGCGCGCTGCCGTGGCGCGGAGTGGATCCGATCGTGATTTCATCGCAGATCGTGCTTGGGCTTCAGACCATCGTCAGCCGCCAGGTGGACGTAAGCCTGGAGCCGGCGGTGGTCAGCATCGGCGCGATCAAGGGTGGCGTGCGAGACAATATCATTCCGGAAACGGTGGACATGCTGGGCACGGTGCGTACGTTCAACGAGGACATGCGCGCGGACATTCACAGCCGCATCCGTAATACTGTAGAGCTGATCGCCAGGAGCGGCGGGGCAAGTGCGCACGTGCATTTCGACAACGCCTATCCGGTCACGGTGAACGACATACCGTTGACCGAGCGCATGGTGCCGACGCTACAACGCGTGGCGGGCGCAGACAAGGTCTTCGTCGGCCAGAAGATCACCGGCTATGAGGATTTTTCGTACTATCAGCAGAAGATCCCGGGTTTCTTCTATTTCCTCGGCATCACGCCGAAGGGCACCGAGCGGGGCAAGAGCGCACCGAATCACTCGCCGCGCTTCTTCGTGGATGAGTCTGCGCTGGTGCTGGGGGTGCGTTCGCTGGCGCACCTGACGCTCGATTACATGAGGTAAACTTCACGCCAGATTTTTCCGGGAGAACAACGTGACCACCATTCGCAGATTCGTCGCCACAACCCTGTTACTCGGTGCGGCCCTTGTACCCACGGCATTGTTACGCGCCGACTCCGATCCCGAGGGCTTCTTGCGCGTGCAGCCGGAGGACATTCAATGGAAAGAGCTTCCCGGCTACAACGGCGTGAAGTTTGCGGTAATTTCGGGCGACCCGGCCAAACCGGGCGTCTACGTCGTGCGCGTGAAGTTCCCGCCCGGAATCATGTCGCGCCCGCATTTCCATCCCGACGACCGCTACGCGGTCGTATTGCAGGGTACCTGGTGGACCGGCACTGGAGATACCTTCGATCCAAACAACACCGTCCCCGTCAAGACGGGAGGCTTCATGAAGCACCCGGCGGGCGGGCACCATTACGATGGCTCCAAGGACGAAGAGGTGATTCTGCAACTCATCGGCGTACGGTCCCGGCGGCACCACCATGATCCGCCCCGACGACGGACATACCGGCCCGTCGAGATAAAAACCGGAATTCCGCAAGGAGCGGCAGATTTCCCTGCCGCTTTTTTGTTTTGTTCTCCCGGGCCAGAAAAAATCACAAGAGGTCACTCGTGCTTTCCGACATTGAAATCGCCCAGCAGGCCAAGCTCAAGCGCATCGCGGCTCTTGCCTTGGAGACGACTGGGCATCCCGGAGGAGAATCTCGAACCCTACGGGCACTACAAGGCGAAGATCTCGCTTGACTACATCGACCGTCTGAAAGACCGGCCCGACGGCAAGCTGATCCTGGTCACCGCCATCAGCCCCACGCCGGCAGGCGAGGGCAAGACCACCACCACGGTGGGCTTGGGCGACGCGCTCAACCGCATCGGCAGGAAAGCGCTGATCGCATTGCGCGAACCCAGCCTCGGCCCGGTGTTCGGCATGAAAGGGGGTGCTGCCGGCGGTGGCTATGCGCAGGTGGTGCCGATGGAAGACATCAATCTGCACTTCACCGGCGATTTCAACGCCATCCAGCTCGCCAACAATCTGCTGGCGGCGATGCTCGACAACCACATCCATCATGGCAACGAACTCGACGTGGACGTGCGCCGCATCACCTGGAAACGGGTGCTGGACATGAACGACCGGGCGCTGCGCGACATCGTCGTGTCGCTCGGCGGTCCCGCCAACGGTTACCCGCGCCAGGACGGCTTCGACATCGTGGTGGCCT
Source organism: uncultured beta proteobacterium (assembly GCA_963789945.1). Classification (GTDB taxonomy): domain Bacteria; phylum Pseudomonadota; class Gammaproteobacteria; order Burkholderiales; family JACQAP01; genus JACQAP01. The sequence continues at coordinate 84,942 of CAWBMN010000004.1, forward strand.
CGGAGGTGATGGCGATCTTCTGCCTGTCGCAGTCGCTTGCCGACCTGAAGGAGCGGCTGGGCAACATCGTTGTGGGCTACACCCGCGCGGGCAAACCGGTACGGGCACGCGACCTCGACGCCCACGGCGCCATGACCGTGCTGCTGAAGGACGCGTTGAAACCCAACCTGGTACAGACGCTGGAAAACAATCCGGCGATCATCCACGGTGGACCATTCGCCAACATCGCGCACGGGTGCAATTCGGTGATCGCCACACGCGCCGGGTTGAAACTCGCCGACTACGTGGTGACCGAGGCGGGTTTCGGCGCGGACCTCGGTGCGGAAAAGTTCGTCGACATCAAATGCCGCAAGTCGGGGCTGCGTCCCGATGCCTGCGTGATCGTCGCCACCATCCGCGCGCTCAAGTACCACGGCGGAGTGGATCTCAAGGTGCTCGAACAGGGAGAATCTCGCCGCGCTGGAGAAGGGCATCGCCAATCTCGCGCGACACGTCGACAACGTGCGCAACCATTACGGCTTGCCGTGCGTGGTCTCGATCAACCACTTCACCCACGACACGCGATGCGGAAGTCGATTTGCTGAAGAAAAAGTTCGGCGCACAGGACACCCCGGTCGTGCTGGCGACGACACTGGGCCAAAGGCGGGGCGGGCGCGGAGGACCTGGCGCGAATGGTGGTGGACTGATCGAGCAAAGCGAAGTCCAGCGACTTTCGTTTTGTCTACGAGGATTCCGCCACACTCTGGGACAAAGCGAAAGCGATTGCGACCAAGATCTATGGCGCGGCGGATGTCAGCGCGGATGCGAAGGTCAAGGCGCAGATCCAGAAGCTGCAGGACGACGGCTACGGCCATTACCCGGTGTGCATCGCCAAGACCCAGTACTCATTCTCGACCGACGCCTCCGCACGCGGCGCGCCCTCGGGCCACATCATCAACATCCGCGAAGTTCGACTGGCGGCAGGGGCGGAATTCGTGGTCATGGTCTGCGGCGACATCATGACCATGCCGGGTTTGCCGAAGGTGCCTTCGGCGACGAAGATCGATCTTACGCCTGACGGGAAAGTTGTCGGACTGTTCTGAATGCCGTGGCACGTGATACGTGGCACGTGATACGTTGCGTACTTTTCCACCTCTAGCGCAAAACACGAACCACGAACCACGAGCCACGAGCCACGAGCCACGAATCACGAGTAACGACCTTGCGACCTGATTTCAAATCCGCCACCGCACTTTCCGTCGCTGCCGGTGAAAGCACCGCAGCGCAGGATCTGCACTGGCTGGAAAAGAACATCCCCTGCCAGGCGGCGTGTCCGGCGGGCACCGACATCCCCGGTTATCTCGAGGCGATTTATCACGGCAGGTTCGCGGAAGCCTACGAGATCAACCTGCGCGACAACGTCTTTCCGGCGGTGCTCGGGCGGGTGTGCTCGCGGCCTTGCGAGGACGCGTGCCGGCACGGCTGGGAAGGCAATGGCGAGCCGGTGGCGATCTGTTTTTCCAAACGCTCCGCCGCGGACTTCAGTTCCCGTGCGCCGGTGGTTCTGAAGCCGGATCGTCCTCCAAGCGGCAAGAAGATCGCGGTGATCGGCGCCGGCGTGGCGGGGCTCACCGCCGCGCGTGAACTGGCGCTCTCCGGGCACGGTGTCACGGTGTTCGAGAAACACCGGACTCCGGGCGGAATGCTCAACCAGGGCATCCCGGCGTTCCGGCTGCCGCGCGAAATCATCGATCGCGAGATCCGCCAGATCGCCGCCATCGGCGTGACCATCCGCTGCGGAGTGGCAGTCGGTACCGACCTCACGCTGGCTCAGCTCTCCGAAGACTTCGATGCGGTGGTGCTGGCCGCGGGAACGCTGCGGCCCAACGTGCTCGATCTGCCGGGCAGCGGACTGAAAGGCATCGAACACGGGCTATCCTTCCTGCTGCAGGTGAACGAGTTGGGCCGGCGCAAGATCGGCAGGCGGGTGATCGTGATCGGCGGCGGCTATACCGCCATGGACTGTGCCCGAACCGCGCTGCGGCTCGGTGCGCAGGTCGGCGTCGTCTATCGCCGGGCGCGCGAAGACATGGTGGTGCTGCCGGGAGAACTCGAGGAATTGCTGGAGGAAGGCGGGCACCTGGAAACGAATTGCGCGCCGTCGGTTTTCTCGGCGACCGGGGCAGAGTGATCGGCGTGCGTTTCGTGCGCACCCGGCAGGGGGAACCCGGCCGCGACGGCCGCCGTACGCCGGTGGAGATTCGCCGGAACCGAACTCGAAATCGGCGCCGACACGGTGATCCTGGCGACCGGACAGTTTCCGCAAGCGGCATGGATCGACGCGGCACTTGCGCCGAAGCTGGTGGCGCGCGACGGCTGGCTGGCGAGCGGCACGGCCCATCAGACCGCGCAGCGCAATATTTTTGTCGCGGGCGATTTTGCGCTCGGCGCCACCACGCTGATCCAGGCGATCGGCCATGCCAAGGAGTGCGCGCGCAAGGTGGACGAATGGCTGACGGGCGGGCCGCGGAGAAAGCCGGTCGCGCAGATCGGCGCCGCATTCCGTTCGAAAGCTGCCGGGCGGCCGCACCACCGGGCGCACCGCGGAAATGAACGTCATTCCGATCCATCCGATGCCCACGCTTGCGGTTGCGGTCAGGGGGCTCGAGGCGGAAGTCGAAACCGGGTTCGCCGAACCGGTCGCGAAGGAAGAGGCGTCGCGCTGCTATCTGTGCCACTACAAGTTCGAGATCGTGGACCGCGACTGCGTGCTGTGCGACGAGTGCCTCAAGGTGAAACCGGTTGAAGGCTGTATCGTCGAGATTGCCTCGCTGCTGCGGGACGACGAGGGACGGATCCAGGGCTATACGAAAGTGGACAAGGGCGGGACCGACTCGCTTTATTACAACCGGCTGTGGATAGACCAGAGCCAGTGCATTCGCTGCGGACGCTGCGAGGCGGTGTGCCCGGTCAACGCGATTACCATCCAGAAAGTGACCCTGGCGGACGCGATCAGCCTGACGGGAGGGCGAATAGCCCGCATAAACGGGTGTTTAGCGCGCGCAGATGCTTCCAAACTGCGTTTGATCTGCCTATACTCCTGAAAATGCCGCGTTTCCGGCCTTCCGATTACAAGTTGCGTCCGGAATCCGGCTCTAAAACCGAAGCCTGACCATAAGTCAGAGCTAGGACTGTTCAGGAGAGCGGAGTTGGCCCTGATTCTTGCAGTGGATATGGCTGGTACCCCCAGCCGGTGGCTGATGGTCGAAGAGGCCATCTCTTATTACGCGCGTCGAATGGTGGCATGGTCGTACGGCGAAGTCGTCGCGACCTACCACGGCGGCGTGTCGCGCATGACCGGCACGCGCTCGCAGTTGTCCACCCACAGCATCATCGCTATCAAGGGCGCGGTGGATTTCGCCAAGGATCATCACGCCGAGCCGCACCTTTCCAATACCTCGCTGTTTTTCCGCGACCGCCACATGTGCGCCTACTGCGGCGGCCAGTACAAGGAACGCGACCTGTCGCGCGACCACGTGATGCCGGTCTATCTCGGCGGCAAGGACCGCTGGATGAACGTGGTGACCGCCTGCCGCGGCTGCAACATCCGCAAAGGTGGCCGTACCCCGGAGTCGGCCGACATGCCGCTGCTGTACACCCCCTACGTGCCCAACCGCTACGAGCACCTGATCCTGCAAAATCGCCGCATCCTGCAGGACCAGATGGAATACCTGATGGCCAAGGTGCCCAGGCACAGCAGGCTGTACGGCTGAACCGCGCCGCGCCGCAAACCGAGGCCGGCATGCGCTGCCGGCTTTTTTGTGTAAACCGAGTTAGCCGGTCAAGGCGTGGTCAACGTACAGAACTGGAAGGCGTTACGATGGCGAACGAGTATCCGCAGTTCGCGGAACTCGAACGACGGCAAAGGACCGCATCCCATGAAGAAGACACTGTTCGCCTCCTGGCGTTTGCATTGCTCACGCTGTGCTCCTGCGAGACCAATCCGGTCACCGGCAGGCAGCAGTTGATGCTCGTATCCGAGGATATGGCCATCACTGAATCGAAGGAGGCTTATGCGGCCATGTTGCAGCCGCTCGAGAAGAAGGGCCAGATCGACAACAACCCGGCGGTATCCGCGCGGGTGCGGACCATCACCGGACGGTTGATAGCACAGGCTATCAAGTATCGGCCGGAAACCCAAAGCTGGGAATGGAGCGTCAAGGTGATCGACGAACCCAAGACCGTCAATGCCTGGTGCATGGCCGGTGGCAGGATGGCCATCTACACCGGACTGATCGACCAGCTCAAGGCGACCGACGACGAACTGGCGCAGGTGATGGGACACGAAATATCGCATGCGCTGGCGAAACATACCGCGGAAAGGATGTCGCGTGCCATGGCCATGCAGATGGGGCTGGGTGTGCTGGCCGCCACCCAGCAATCCAGCCGCTACGGCGACCTGACGCTCACCGGCGCGCAGCTGGCCGCGGTGGTGGCGTTGGAATTGCCCAACAGCCGGGAGGCGGAAACGGAGGCCGATCGCATCGGCATCGAATTGGCGGCGAAGGCCGGTTACGACCCGAAGGCCGCGATGACGCTTTGGGACAAGATGGCGAAGGTCGGTGGGGGACGGCAGTTCCAGCTTCGATTTTCTCTCCACCCACCCGGCGCCGCAGAAGCGCATGGAAACGCTCGCAGAGCTGGTGCCGCAGATGATGCCGTACTACCTGGACAAGACCCCGCGCCCGGTCTATCAGATCCGCTCCGCGTCCGTCGAGACGGCCTACGTTCGCCGTAAAGTAGCGGCAAACGCACAGTAGCCGGTGATCATCGTGCGGGGAGATCCTGGAACGACTCCCCGCATACGTCGCTGCCGTCCGCTGGAATCTTCTTGCCGACCAGTTTCTGCAGCGGCACCCAGATGATGGAAGTCGCAACCCGGCCGACGGTTTCGATCACATCGCCGGGCGAGACGCCGATCTTGAAATCCGTGAACGTGCCGGTGACCTGCACCGGCGTGGCGAGGCTCAGGAACTGCGCGGTCTTGGCCTGCGGGCGCAGGCGCAGGTTGAGCGTTTCGGTGCCGAAGTCGGCCGAGCCCTTGCCGGTGACGCGCATGCGCCCGGTATCGAGCAGGATGGTCCGGTCCACCAGTTTGCCGTCATTGAGCTCGAAGCGTCCGATCGCACAATTGACCTTGGACGCCTTGCCCGGATCCACTACCGGTATCAGTGCGACCAGCAAGTTGACCGCCCACATGTCGAAAACTCCGGACTGCATGTTCTGCGGCCATACCGCAAAGTCGATGCGCCCGCTGCCGTGGCGGAGAATGTCCGCGAGATAGCGTGCCCGCGAATTTACGTCCACGTTCAGGCTGAACGTGCCGCGCAAGTCGGTATCCGGCTTGATGCGGCGGGCGAGAATGCCGTAGTCGAACTTGGTCACTTCGATGTGGGTGTCCACCTTGACGTCCTGCTCGGTCGGTTCGTAGCCCAGCGACAGCCTGGCGGAGCCACCGGGGACGTTGAGTTCCATCGGACCGATGTCGGCGCGGCCGTTTTCCAGCTTCGCCTCCAGCCTGCCGCTGCCGAGCTTGTCCTGGCCGGCCAGCACCTGGTCCACTTGCACCGTCAGATACGCGTCCTGCCTGCGCAGCATTGCGGGACTGAGCAGTTCCTGCGCCTGCTTGCTGGCTTCGGCCGCCTTGGCGCGCATCTCATCCGCGGTCAGCGCCTTGTCGCTTTCGTCGTCGGGTTTTTTTTCGAACGGCGACCAGCCCTCGAACTTGAAATCGTCGAGCTGTATGTTCGGCGCGGCCAGCGCGATCTCGATGCGGGGACGACCCGTGGAGGTTTCGTACTTCCCTTCGCCGTTGAGCGCGCTCTCCCGGACCTTCAGCACCAGATCGTCAACTTCGTATCCGCGCGCGGACATGCGGAATTTTCCGACCGCGGACCAGGGTCCCCACGGGGGCAGCGAGGCGCGCGCCAGCTTGTTCAGCGTATCGAAGCGCGTTCCACGTACTTCCAGCGCCAGTTCGACTTCCCGGTTTCCGAGCGGCCGTGCAATGGCGCCGGAGAGTTCCAATCGGGTTGCGGCCGCTTCGGTGGTGAGCTTGAACGGCACGGGCAGCTTCGTGTTCACCAGGTCCTGCGCGGAGGCGGTTTCCACGCCGATCGCGACCGGATTGTCGTCGATCGTGCCCTTGAGATCGAGGCGCACCTTGTCGCCCGGCGCGGCACGTAACAGTCCGCTCTCCAGGGCGATCTTCACCTCGGCGCGGGTGTTCGGATCGCGCAGCGTGACGCGGCCACCGGCGATATTCGCAGTCAGGTCGGCGCGCGCGATCAGGTCGCCGAGCCGGGTGGAGCGCGTGGCGAGGTAGATCTGCATCAGATCGAGCGTGGCGTCGATGTTGCGGGCGAGATCGAGCTTGCGCAGAACATTGCCGATATCGGCATTGTTTGCAAACAGCCACAGCCCCGCGTTCGGTTCTTTGCCGCGCAGGTCGAGCAGGATGGCGCCGCGCAATGCCGTATCGGCGACATTGACCGCGAACTGCGACGGGTACATGTAGCCGTCGCGGATGCGGCCGTCGAAGGAAACGTCGCGCACTTCGAGCGGGCTCCCGAGAAAGCGCTTCAGGCGCACTTCGACGTCGGCGTCGGTGAGGTCGATGCCCTGGGGCAGAATGGGAATGTTCAGCACCGGGCCGGACGCGTCGCTTTTTCTGCGTCTTCGGCAGCAGCGACTCCAGTTCGGCGACGTCTATCTGCTCGGCGGCCAGGCGCACTTTCAGCAGCGGCCGCGTGCCGATGCCGGTTTGCACAGCCTCGGCGGTGAGCGTGGTGCGCCCGAGTTGCGCGGAAAAACCGGCAAGGGACCACTGCCGGCTGCGCAACGCGGCCTTGCCCGAGAGTGCCGCACGCGCCTCGGCCTCCGGCCGCAGGCCGAACCAGCTTGCCACCTCGCCGGCGCGCGGCGCGGTGATCTCGAAGCTCAATTCCGGTCCGCGGTCCTCGGAGGGCAACTGCAGCACGCCATGGATGTGCGCCCGCACGCTGCCCGAACGCGCGCTGAAATCGATCGGTACGCGATCCTCCAGCATCAGCGGCTCCAGCGCGCCGCTGCGCAGTTGCGCGGTCACCGGGTTGCCCAGCAGCGAACCGCGCATTTCCCCTCTGAGCGCCTTGCCGGCGGGCAGCGCCACAGACAGTTTCTCCAGCGTGAAATCGACCGGCCGGCCCCCTTCGATGTTCCCGTACGAAAGACGTCCGCGTTCGATTTCGAGCCGCACGTCGAGACTGCGCACCAATTCACTGATCTGGTCGCCGCGCGCCGAAAGGCGCAGATCGAAACGGCCGAGTCGGCCTTCCACGCCAGGCACGCCCGCCAGCAGTTCGGCAAGACCGCCGAGCTCGGAGTCGCGGGTGCCGAGCGCGAGACTGAAGGTCGGTGGCGAGGCCGTGCCGTCAACCTGCGCAATGCCCTCGAGCTTGACGCCGGTGACGGTGCCCTGCATCGGCGATTGCAGTTGGCCATTGTCGATTTTCACCCGCAGCGAAACGTCGCGCACGTCGCCGGGCAGGCTCACCCAGCGCTCCACCCGCAGAGTGACATCGGCATCCGCGCGCGTGAGTTCGGTCAGGGTGAAACTTGCCTTCGACAATTCCCGATAGACCTCTGCAAAGCTTCTCGGCGGCGCGGACGGCGCTTCCTCGATGGGCCGGTCAACCAGAAAAGGACGCAGATCCAGCAGCGGGATGGTGAGCGCGCCGCTGACCTTCGGTCTGGCGGCCAAATAGTCGAAATCGAGGTCGCCGATCAACGCGGTGCCACCCATGGCGGCGCCGAGCTGCCTGAGCGAAACCTTGCCCGGCTCGAAGCTGATGGTCCCGGCGATGCCGCTGGCGCCTACCGCCGGGAGCTTGGTCTGGAACAGTCGTTCGAACTCGAGCAGGTTCTCGGTGCCGACGCCGAATACGATCTGGCCGCTGCGTCCCGACAGCGTGCCCTTCAGCGTAAGCGTCGAACTCAGGAAAGTGAGCGTCACTTCGACCGGCCACGGTTTGGCGGGATCCGACAGATCGGCCGGCACGCCACCGGTGAAATCGAGCCGGTACGGGAAACTGCTTCTCGACCGCGCCGTTCAAACTGACCTTGAGCGGCTGGCCGGAGGGCGATTGCGCGGATAGCTTGTGCAAATCGAAGTAGTGGCTTGTCCCGGTAGGGGCGATGTACTCGACGTTCAGGTTCTCGAGCGTAACTTGCTGGATGTCCAGCAGGGCGAGCGCGCGGTCGGCGCTGACCGAGGCCGGTGTCCCGGGTTCTGCGACGCGCGGGGTGGAGCGCCGAGGGCGGAGAAAGGTCCAGTTGTTGGAGCCATCGGCCCGTCTCTGCAGGCGCACTTGCACGCGGCTGCCGATGACTTCCTCGATCTGCAGGCGCTTTTGCAGCAGCGGCCAGAGGTCCAGCGCGAGGCGCGCCTCGCCGAGGCTGGCAAAATCGCCTCCTTCGAAACCCGGCGCGTTGGCGATGTGCAGTCCGCCGACCCGCAGCTTCGGCCGCGCGGAGATCTCCAGTTCCATCGGGCCGTCGAAGCGCACCGTGCGTCCGAGCGCATCGGAGAAGACGGTTGCGATTCTTCCCCGCAACAGCGAGGCGTCTACCGTTATTCCGACGAAAGTGACGTAAGCAAAGCCCAGTACGCCGATCAGGAACAGTGAAGCTGTCGTCCACAGCGCCCAGCGCAGCAGACGGCGAAAAAAGGGCCTCGGAACGTCGGTCGGCATGGCGCGATTATCCGATTAACGCAGCACGTCGCCGGCTTCGGCCTCCTGGATCACCAGTTCCGCATCTTCCGGCAGCATCAGCCGTTGCTCCTGCAATTTTCTCGCCGCTTCGGTGACCTTGCGCACATAGCCCTCGTGCGTGCCGTACAGTTCCTCGAGCGATGGACGCGGGTCACCCCTGGCCTGCGCTTCGGCCCGGGTCTTCGGCAGCGGAATCATCGAACCGAGCAGGTCGCACAGGTCCGGACCGCCGAACTCCGCAGTGCGGGTGTTCCAGCCCAGCAGCGTCGCGGCGGGCGCCTCGACGAACGGATGGCGGATTCCGGCGATGTCGTTGCCGATCGCATCCACCTGAGGTACCAGCACCTTGTGGATGGCTGCGATCTCGGGAATCAACAGGTCAATCACGCCCGAATTGCCGCGCACCCGCGGACCGAAATTGCGATCACCGGATCCGTTGTACAGGCCTTCGTAAGTCACTCCGGGGATTTTCGGCAGTTTCAGTTCGGACGCATGCACGAGCGTTCCGTCCGCGATTCTGGGAACCCTTGTGTCCGGCGGCGCGATGTTCTTCCTCACCCAGTCGTCCAGCGCTACCACCAGTGCGCGCAACAGCGGACCAGGATGCACCGGGTTGCTGAATTGCTCGCACTGGCGATTGCCGATGCCGCGGTGCGCCGCGTCGGGCTTGAAGCTGCCATGCTGCAAGCTGGAAAGCAGGTATCGGCGCACCTTCGACGATTCGTTGAAATCCAGAGTCCCGCCTTCGCTCGCACCGGTGAGCGAGGCGCGGAACTGCCAGTATTCGTTCGAGGTGTCGGTATGGATGATCTTGGGGTCGGTCAGCGGGCGCTTGAGGATGCCGTCGGGAGTGTTGGTGAATGGGTTGATGCGCACGGCGTACTGGCGCGGGAAGTTGGTGTCCGGAACATAGCGCTCGCGGTGCTGCTGGGTGAAGGGATTGGGCTGCGCAAATCGATAGTTCAGGAACAGCTTTTGCACTCCGGCGACGTGGATGTGCATGCCGTCGCACACCCGTCGTTCCTTCTCGTCGACGTTGAAGCCGTGGTAGAGATAGTCGCGCAGGTACATTCCCGACGATGAGATGCCCTGACACAGTGTGGTCTTGATGCCGAACACGGGATTCGGATTGCCCGCGGCGTCCTTCTCGTCGTTCTTGAGGAAGGAAACGAAGTCCCGGCTGGTGACGTAACCCAGTCCCATGACCGGCGAGCCGGTGGCGCGATACAGCAGATGGTAATTGCGGTCGTTGCGGAACCCGCTTCTTCAGGCAGATATGCTCGAGCGCTGGGTTTGCCGGGCCAGCCGTCCGGGACAATCGGCAAACGCCCATTCGTCGTCGCTTACCGGTTCGCCGCGTGGAATGCCGGGGCCGCCGGCGCGCGGCGAATCGCTGGCGAGCACGTACAGTTCCGCCTGCGCGTCCTTCTTGTCGGTGGAAACGGCCGGGAAGGATTTGAACGCCGCGCCGCCGGACAGCGGCAAGCGAAGTTGGCTTGCCGCCGTTGAAGTTGCGATCCGAGAATTCGGTGAGGATGCGTTCGGTTACCGGCTTGCCGTTCTCCAGCGCGATCGGGAAGTCAACCGTCAGGCGGTTGTCGCCGGGCGCGATGTCCGCGCCCCAGCCGACCCAGGCCAGCACGTAACCGCGTTTCATCAGGAAGCCGTTGCCGAAATCACGCGCCGCCATCGGGTCGTTCATGTTGGCGTCCGAAGCAGTGTCGTGCATGCGACCGAAGGAAATCTTGCGGCCGCGGTTGTTGACTTCGAAGAACAGCGTCGCCGCACTTTTCGCCATGTCCACCGGCTTGAGGATCACCATATCGGCCGAAAACTCGACCGCGCCTCTGCCGTTGAGCGGCGCGAGGCCGATGTCGAACACCGCGCCGTTGCGCTCGATGGCGGGGTCGGCCTCGAACCAGGCGCGGCCGGTGAGCTTCTCGTAGGCGCCGGCGCTGCCGAAGGCCATGCCGTCCGCGACGATTTCGCGCTTGCTGATCTCCAGCCGCGTGAGCCTTGCTTCCGCGGTCGAGTTGAGGGTAAGACTGGCGGCGAATGCCAGCACAAGGAACGCGCGGTAGTGCGGCATAAACTCCTCTGAAATTGTGTCTGTTGTGGCCGGTGCCGCGCGGCATGGCCGGGCGGGGAGGTACAATATCGCACAATCCGGATTCGAGCGAGGTACGCTATGGGTGTCGTCAAGGAAGCGGTAGAGAACAGATTGCGCGTGGCGCGAGTGGCCTGCCCGCACGACTGCCCGGACGCCTGCCTGATGCGGGTCACCGTGGACACGGTGTCGGGCCGCGCGATCAAGGTCGAAGGCGACCCGACGCACCCGGTGACGCGCGGTTACCTTTGCAACAAGGTCAATCACTACCTCGATCTGGTTTACAACGACCGGCCGGGTGCTGTTCCCGCACCGCAGGAGCGGACCCAAGGGACCCGGGGCAAAGTTCGAGCGCATCACCTGGGATGAGGCGCTCGCCGAAGTCGCGGCGAGGCTGAAGGCAATCATCGCCGGACATGGCGCGGAAGCCGTCCAGCCTTTCTCGTACTCGGGCACGCTGGGCATGCTCGGTTTCCTGGGCATGGGCGAACGTTTCTTCAACAAGATGGGCGCGGCGCGGCTAGAGCGCACCATCTGCACCGCCGCCGGCGCCGCGGCCGAAATGCATACCTTCGGGCGCGTTGGCGATGCCAACATCGAAGACCTGCCGCAGATGGACGTGGTGATCCTGTGGGGCACCAATCTGGTGTCCACCGGCGTGCATGCGATGCCCTTCGTCAATGCGGCGCGCGACAACGGCGCGAAAATCATCGCCATCGATCCGCGCGTAACGCGTACCACCGCGTTCGCTGACTGGCATATCCAGCCCCGGCCCGGCACCGATGCGGCGCTGGCGCTGGGCATGATGAAAATCATCGTCGATCGCGGACTGCATGACCTTGATTTCCTGCGCGACCACACGGTGGGTTGGGAGAAACTGATCGAGGAGCGCCTTCCCGAGTATCCGCTCGAACGGGTCGAAGCGATCACCGGCATAGCGGCGGCGGACGTGGAAAAGCTGGCGCTGCTCTACGGCGGCACCAAACAGTCCTTCATCCGCCTGAACTGGGGCATACAGCGTCACGACAACGGCGGGATGATGACCAAGGCGATCAAGCTGCTGCCCGTTGTCACCGGGGCGGTGCGCGGCAAGGGCGGCGTGTGCATGTCCACCGGAGGCGAGATGCGCCGGGTGGATCTGCGCAAACTGCAGCGCACCGATCTGCTGGCCGGGCGCAAGCCGCGCACCATCAACATGATCCAGCTGGGCAACGCGCTCAGCGATCCGGACCTGAGCCCGCCGATCAAGGCGTTGTTCTGCTGGAACGCCGATCCGGCCAACTGCGTGCCGGACACGATCGCGGCGCGCAAAGGCCTGGCGCGCGAGGACCTGTTCACCGTGGTGCACGACACTTTCTGGAGCGACACCACGTCCTATGCCGACATTGTGCTGCCCGCCGATACCGCACTCGAACATGTGGACCTGCTCGCGGCCTACGGCAATTACTACTTCAGCCTTTCCGAGCAGGCGATCGAGAAACAGGGCGAGAGCCTGGACAACCAGGAAATGTTCCGCCGGCTTGGCGCGTGCGATGGGCTACGACGAACCGTGCTTCTCGCAGTCCGACGAAGACATGATCCGCGAATTGATCGACCCCGAAGTGAATCCATTGTTCGAGGGCGTGAGTTTCGAGCAACTGCGGCGCAACGGCTGGGCGCGCGCCAACACGGATTCTCCGCGCAGATGGGGCGTGAACAGCGGCAAGTGGCCGACCCCGTCGGGCAGGATCGAAATCTATTCCGAAGCCCTCAGGGACCTCGGCGTCGATCCTTTGCCCGCCCACGTCGACGAAACCGAAGGCTTGTCCAGCGCCGCGGCGAGCGGACGGTATCCGCTGCAGGTGATCAGCGCGGCGACGCATTATTTCATCGGCGCGAGTTTCCAGCACGTGCCGCGGCTGCAGGAAATGATGGCGCGCCCGACCTTCGAGGTCAGCGCTGCGGACGCCAGGGCGCGGGAAATCGAGAACGGCGAGTACTGCCGCCTGTACAACGATCGCGGCGAAGTATTCGGTCATGCACTCATCGTCGATGGACTGCTTCCGGGCGTGATCGGCACGCAGAAGCAATTGCAGGGATCCAGACAACGCGGCGGCGTCAATGTAAATGCGCTGGTGAGCCAGCGCGAAGCGGACATGGGCCGTGGCCCGGTGTTCTTCTCGACTCTCGCACAGCTTGAGCGAGTCAGGGATGAGGGATAAGGGCCGAGGGGTGAGGGAAAGTCTGAGATACGATTTTTGCGCTTTGCTAAGTATCCTCGATCCCTCTTCCTCTCGTCCCTCGCCCCTGGGCACGCGGATGCGCTCCGATGAGGTGAGGCAGCCACCCTCATGAGGCGGGAGATGGCGTCGCCGTTTCAAAGGCGATCCGACGCAGTGGAAGCAACGCGTCGAGGCGCTCAAGGCGCGCGGGGTGACACCGGGCCTGGCGGTGATCCTGGTCGGCGACAATCCCGCTTCGCAGGTTTACGTGCGCAACAAGGTCAAGGCCTGCGGCGAAGTCGGGCTGTATTCCGAGGTGCACCCGTTTCCCGCCAGCCGTTGCGCAGGAGACGGTGCTGGCCAAGATCGAGGAACTGAATCGCGATCCGAAGATCCACGGCATCCTGGTGCAGCTTCCGCTGCCTCCCCATTTCGACAACGAGCATGGTGCTGGAGGTCATTTCCGCGGAAAAAGACGCCGACGGATTTCATCTCTACAACCTTGGTGGCCTGGTCTCCGGCGGCGCGGTGTTCCCGCCGTGTACACCTTATGGCGTGATGGCGCTGCTGGATTACTACGAGTATCCCGATCGAAGGGAGCAACGCAGTAGTGGTCGGCCGCAGCAACATCGTCGGCAAGCCGATGGCGCTGATGCTGCTGGCGCGTAGCGCGACAGTCTGCATCTGCACTTCCAAGACCCGCGATCTGAAACAGTTCACGTCGCTCGCGGACATCCTGGTGGTGGCCACCGGAAGACCAAGAATGATCACCGGCGACATGATCAAGCCGGGTTCGACTGTCATCGACGTTGGCATCAACCGCTTGCCCGATGGCAAACTCGCCGGCGACGTCGACTTCGAAGCCGCGCGGAAAAAGGCCGCATTCATCACGCCGGTGCCGGGTGGCGTCGGCCCGATGACCGTTACCATGCTGATCGCCAACACCGTGCAGGCAGCGGAGCGCCTCGTGTCGAGACAGGCCAGATCGCACGCCGACAAGGTCAACGCGTCGGTCCTGCCTTAGGGCAAGACGCTTCACCGCAAAGACGCAAAGGACCCAAATGGAGAGTCGAGAACGGCGAATCACCAAGTGTACAAAGACACCTAACGGATAAGCGATATCCGGATTTTCTACGTGCCTTGGTCGTCTCGGTGGTTAGCTTTTCAATTCGTTTCTTTGCGTCTTTGCGCCTCTGCGGCAATGACCTAAGCCTTAGGCAGCGTGGATAGTGATGGGGATGCGGCGAGCGCCAAAGGCCCTGGTGAATTTCTCGAAGCGCCCGGCCACTGCGGTCCCACAGGACAGGCATTTACCCTGCGGATCGAGGCGGTAGGTCAGGATGCTGTGCCAGTCGCGTACGATCAGCGCGGTGCCGCAGCCGGTACAGAACGTGGTGCCGCCCTCCACGTCGTGCACGTTGCCAGTGTAGACGTGCTTCAGTCCTTCGCCGATGGCGATCCGGCGCGCCCGCGTCAGCGTGGCGGGCGGGGTCGGCTGCAGATCGTCGAGCTTGTAGTCCGGGTGGAATGCGGTGAAATGAAGCGGTACGTCGTTGCCCAGTTCGTTCGCCACCCATTTCGAAAGTTGGTAGAGTTCCTCGTCCGAGTCGTTTCTGGTCGGGATCAGCAGCGTGGTGATCTCGAACCAGACATCGGTTTCGTGGCGCAGGTACTTGAGCGTGTCCAGCACCGGCTGCAGTTTCGACCCGGTCAGCCTCACGTAGAAATCGTCGGTGAATCCCTTCAGGTCCACGTTGGCCGCGTCCATCTTGGCGTAGAACTCCCGGCGCGGTACGTCATGCATGTAGCCCGCGGTCACCGCCACGGTCTTAATGCCGCGCGCATGGCAGGCGTCGGCCACGTCCATCGCGTATTCCGCGAAGATCACCGGGTCGTTGTAGGTAAAGGCGACGCTGCGGCTGCCGGCTTCCTCGGCTGCGCGAGCGATCTGTTCTCGGGCCCGCCTGGTCCATGAGCCGGTCCATGTCGCGCGACTTGGAAATGTCCCAGTTCTGGCAGAATTTGCACGCAAGGTTGCAGCCCGCCGTGCCGAATGAGAGCACGCTGGAGCCGGGGTAGAAATTGTTGAGCGGCTTTCTTCTCGATTGGGTCGATGCAGAATCCGGAGGAGCGCCCGTAGGTGGTGAGCATCATGCGATCGTTCAGCCGCTGGCGCACGAAGCAGGCGCCGCGCTGGCCCTCGTGCAGCCGGCAGTCGCGCGGACAGAGATCGCACTGCAGCCGGCCATCGTCGAGCATATGCCACCAGCGGCCCTCGATAAGGCCGCAGCTCTGACGCGTTCAAAGACTTTCCTCCGTGCTCGGCCCACTTGGACACGGTGTAGCGGAACAGCCGGATGCCGTCGTCCCAGAAGTCCGGCGGGAGGCCGGCCTTGCGCTTGAGTTCGCCGAGGAACGAGGCAGGCGAGGGCAGGTTTTCCCACACCTGGGGAAGGAAGGTGCCGCGATGCGTCCCGAATTGGAGTCACGACCCCATCCTCGCCCGGGCGCAACTGCGAGAGCGCATGTTCCTGGTCGCTGAATGCGAGCGGCGCGAGCGCCGACAGCACCGACACCTCGATTCTCGTGGAGGACAATTCGTCCACGGAAAGCGGCGCAAAGCGGGGTCGTGGAACGCCGCAGCGCGCGCGTTTGCCTTCACGTCCTCGACCAGCGTGCGGTGCACTTGCAGGCTGCCGATGCAGCCACGCAGCCGGTTCGCGCTCTTCAGGGTCACGAACGCGCTCCCGGACGGTGCAGGAAATGGCGCGTCCTCCTGTCACGGCAGTGGGAATGCCGAAGCTGCTGGCGATCGAGGAGCGCGCGATCGAAAGGAGTACGCGGCCGTCAGCGGGTTCCTGTTCGTCGTCTTGCTTGTTTCCCCGCGCGGAGGCCTGGTCATAAAACGCGAACGAGGCATATCCCACGACACTGCTCTTGTCGCCGGCGGTATCCCCGGAGTTGCGCAGGTCCAGCAGTTCCGGGCGCAGTCCGCGGCGATGCGCTTCCAGCAACAGTCCATTGACCGGCGTGGCACCGCAGGCCTGCTGGTGATTGATCTGCGGCGTCATGTCCAGGATCAAGCGTGCGGTTTGCGTCGTCGATCGTCCTGGCCTGCGCATAGGGCAGGTAATGCGAAAGGTCGGAGCTGATGACGATCAGCGTGCGTTCATCGCCCCAAAGCAGGTCGAGCACTTCGGCAACCTGTTCGGCAGAGGCCTCGCCAACCGCAAGGGGCACCAGCGTGAAGGTAGCGAGCGTGTGCTGCAGGAAGGGCAGGTGCACTTCGAGCGAATGCTCATGTGCGTGCGCGTCGTCGCTGATGCAAACTTGCGGCAGATGCCGGATCGCAGCGATCGCTTCACGGTCCAGCCTGATTTCGCCCAGTGGCGTGGCAAAAGCATCGGCCGTGGGCAAAGCCAGACCGCGAATGTAGACACGGTGGGCCGGACCGAGCAGCACCACACGGGAGTACTCGTTGCGAAACGGCGCCAGCAGCGCGTAGGCGTTCGCCGCGACCGGGCCCGAATAGACATATCCGGCGTGAGGTGCGATCAGCACCTTGGGTCGTTGTGGCCTGGGTGGCGTCGCGGCAGCAAGGAGCGCCGAGACCTGCGCCTGCAGCGTGGCCGCAGCGCCTGGATAAAAGGCGCCGGCAACTGCCGGTGCCCTGACTGAATTCATGATTGTGTCCGGAAAACGATCTCTGTCATTTATGGGCTCGCCCGGCGAATTGCAACTGGGAAAATTATAGGCGCCGGACCGGTACCTGCGGTGATGTGAAGGCGGAAAGGCCGCATCAGGTGAGATTAAAGAGGTTGAACATTTGACTGACGTGTGTATATTACTGACCACTCAGTCATTTACACAGAGAGTGATGAATCCGCAGCCTAGACAGGATCGCCGCTGGACCCGCCGCAAGGAAGCGCGACCGGCTGAACTGATGGCCGCCGCGCTCGACCTGTTCGTCGAACGCGGTTACGCCGCGACGCGGCTGGATGACGTCGCGGCCAGGGCCGGTGTCAGCAAAGGCACGCTCTATCTGTACTTCTCCGAGCAAGGAAGAATTGTTCAAGGCCGTCATTCGCTCCGGGATCGTGCCGCTGATCGAGCGCGGCGAACGGCTGCTGGAGGAGCACAAGGGCAGCACGGCCGAGCTGTTGCGGGAGATCGTCTTCAGTTGGTGGGAGTCGGTCGGCAACACCAAGCTCGGCGGCATTCCCAAACTGATGTTCTCGGAGTGCCGGAACTTTCCCGAGATCGGAAAATTCTACTACGACGAGGTCATCAGCCGCGGCCACCGGCTGATGCAGAGCGTGCTGGAAACCGGAATGAAAAGCGGCGAGTTCAGGACCATGGATGCCAATTACGCCATGCGGCTGATTCTCGCGCCGATGGTGTTCCTGCTGCTGTGGCGGCATTCGTTCGATTTCTGCGACAGCAAGCACATCGATGCGGACAGGTACCTGGAACAGCATCTGGACATGATCACCAACGGACTGGTGCCGCGCGGCCGTGACCAGAGCATCAGCGCACAGCCGGCGAAAGTAATCAGCATGGAAAAAAAAGGGGGGATTCGATGAGACGCGTTTCGATTCTGGCTGTGGCATTGCTTGCGGCCGGCCCGGCGCTATCCGCCGACCTGATTGCGGTGTACCGCGAGGCGACGCTGCAGGACGCGGCCTACGCCTCGGCCAAGGCCCAGTACATTGGCGCCCAGGAGCGGCTACCCCAGGGCCGGGCACTGCTGCTGCCCAACGTCAACTTTGGCGCCGGGACCAACTACAACGATGTCGACACCGCTTTCGAGAACAGCGCTTTTGTTTCGGGACGGCGCGACTTCTACGACTACAACTACGGCGTGACCGTGAGCCAGCCGATCTACCGCAGCCAGAACATGGCGATCTACGAGCAGTCCAAGATCCAGGTGCGCCAGGCCCAGACCCAGCTCAAGGCCGCCGCCCAGGACCTGATCACCCGGGTGGCGCAGGCCTACTTCGACGTGCTGCTGGCGCGGGCGAACTTACGCACCATCGCATCGCAGAAGGTCGCGGTAGGCGAACAGCTCGAGCAGGCCAAGCGCAACTTCGTGGTGGGCACGGCCACCATCACCGACTCGCGCGAAGCCCAGGCCCGCTACGACTTGGTGGTGGCCCAGGAACTGGGGGCACAGAACGACGTGGAAGTCAGCAACCGGACCCTGGAACAGATCGTGGGCCGGCCCGTGGACGAGATCTCGGGCCTGATCACCCCGGTCAGCGCTCAACGCCCCGCAGCCCGCCGAGATGAACGCCTGGGTGGAGCAGGCCTACCAGTCCAGCCTGCAGATCGCGCTGGCCCAGCAAAGTCTGGAACTGGCCGCCCGCGACGTCGAGCGGGCCCGTGCCGGGCACCGGCCCACGCTTGATGCGGTGGGCTCGCTCACCCAGTACTACGCCAGCTCCTCGACGCAGGGCATTGGGAGCGACGTGCGCGCCCTGGTGATCGGGGTGCAGTTGAATGTGCCGCTCTACCAGGGCGGCGCGGTCAGCTCCCGGGTGCGCGAAGCGGTGGCGAACCAGGAGCGCGCCCGCCAGGACCTGGAAAACGCCCGCCGCAGTGCGGCCCTGCAAACCCGCGAGGCCTACCTGGGGGTCACCACGGGGCTGGGCCAGGTCAAGGCCCTGCAGCAGGCGGTGGCTTCGACCCAGCTGCAACTGGAATCGACCAAGCTGGGCCAGGAAGTGGGGGTGCGCACCGCCGTGGACGTGCTCAACGCCGAGCAGCAACTGAGTATCGCGCGGCGCGACCTGGCGCAAGCCGCTCTACAACACCATCCTGAACCAATTGCGGCTCAAGGCCGCGGTGGGCAAGCTCGCCGAGGCGGACTTGGCCGACATCAACGCGCTGCTCAGGGACGACACCAGGTGAGCGACCCGTCCTTCACGCGTATCGGATTGTTGCGGGGTGTGGTCGTGCTGGTGGCTGCAGCGCTCGTGGGCGCGTGCCACCATGAAGAGGTACGCAGTTTCCAGGGATACGCGCAAGGGGAAACCATCCGGCTGTCTGCGCCCTATTCGGGCAATCTGTCCAAGCTGACGGCCAGGCGCGGCGCCAAAGTGGACGAGGGCACGACGCTTTTCTCGCTAGCCGATGAAAGCGAAATCGCCGCGACCAATGCGTGAGGCGACTGAGCAATTGGCGGAATTGCAGAAGCGCCGCGGGGGCCCGGCAAGGGATACGGCGGAAATCGAACGACTCAGGACGCAGGTGGCGCAGACGCAGTTGAAGCTGGCGCAAAAATCTGCAGATGCGCCCGCGGATGCTGTGGTGGTCGAAACGCTGTACGCTCAGGGCGACTGGGTTCCGGCGGGGTCGCCGGTAGTGGACGATCCTGCCGGTGGACAATATAACGGTGCGCTTTGCGGTGCCGCTTGCGGTGGCGACGCATCTGCAGAACGGCCGCGGCGTGACGCTCATCTGCGAGCGCTGCGGCACGCCGGTCCGGGCCACCGTGACGCATATTTCGCCGTTTGCGCAGCCGGAGTCGCAAACCGAAAGCCTGGAAGCGCTTCGCTACATGGTCGAGGCCCGGCCCGAATCCTGCGCGGGCAGCGCTGCTCAAACCGGGACAGCCGGTCACGGTGGTGCTCTGACGCCACAGGAATAGTCAGGCGGGTCAGTCATGGTCCTCGAGACCAACCTTCGCTCGGGAGCAGGAATGAGCCGCGCAGCCGGCGGCGGGCCACCGCATGCGAGCTCGGCACTTGCCGTATTGCTGGCCGCCGTAATCGCGCTTGCTGCGGCGTGTGACAAGAAGCAGGAAAGTGCGCCGCAGCCGCGGCTTGTCAATGTCGTGCGCGTTACGGTGGATACGGCGGACGGAGATGTCGCCTACTCCGGTGAGGTGCGGGCGCGGTACGAGACCAACCTGGGCTTCCGCGTTGCCGGAAAGATCGTGGCACGTAATGTCGAAGTCGGCAGTTCGGTACGTTCCGAAGCCGTACTCGCCCGGCTCGATCCGGAGGACCAACAGCTCAATACCCGAGGGGCACAATCCCAGCTCGAAGCCGCCAAGTCGGAGTTCGAGCAGACCAAGGCCGAACTCGAACGCTATACCGATCTGCTGAAGAAGAATTTCATCAGCCAGGCCGAGTATGAACGCCGGCTGAATGCTTTCAACGTTGCCAAGGCCAGGCTTGAACAGGCACAGGCACAGCTGTCCGTCAGCAAGAACCAGGCGGGTTACACCGAACTGGTTGCCGATCACGGGGGTGTCGTGACCGCGATCCTGGCGGAAGTGGGCCAGGTGGTGGCCGCCGGCCAGACCGTCATGAAGGTTGGCGCGCACCGATGAGAAGGAAGTCGTCATCAGCATTCCGGAGAACCGGCTCGCCGATCTGAATGCGGTCGAGGGACATTACTATCACACTGTGGGCGGATCCCTCGAAAATCTATCGCGGCAAGGTTCGCGAGGTGAGTCCTTCGGCCGATCCGGTTACCCGCACCTACGCCGCCAGGATTTCCATGCTCGACGCCGATGCCGGCCGTGAGTCTGGGCATGACAGCGAATGTCTATCTGAAGGGAATCGCAGCGCGGCGCGGTAATTCTGCTGCCGGCCACCGCGCTGTTTCAGGAAGACGAGCGAGGCGGCGGTATGGGTGGTGGACCCCGCCACCAGCCAGGTGAAGCTGGTGCGGGTGGAGGTCGGCGAGTATTTGGAAGACAAGGTCGCCGTCCTCTCCGGCCTGAAACCGGGAGACATCGTGGTGCGCGCCGGTGTGCACAAGCTCTTTGCCGGCGAGAAAGTTCGCGTTGCCGGAGGCGGCGGCACGGCAACGCAGGCCGAGAAGACCGCGCCGATGAGGGGATTCAACCTCTCGGAATGGGCCCTGGAGCACCAGTCACTGGTGCTCTTTTTCATGCTGGCCCTGTTCGCCGCCGGCGTTTTTTCCTATCTCAGGCTGGGCCAGGCCGAAGACCCGGATTTCACCTTCAAGCTCATGGTGGTGCGGGCAATCTGGCCCGGCGCTTCACCGCGGGAAATGGAGGAGCAGGTCACCGAGCGCCTGGAAAAGAAGCTGCAGGAGACGCCGTTTCTGGACAACGTGCGCTCGTACACAAAGGCCGGAGAGACCACCATCTTCGTCACCCTGAAGGATTCGACCGCACCGAAGGAAGTCCCGGACGTCTGGTACCAGGTGCGCAAGAAAATCGGCGATATGCGCAACATGCTTGCCGAACGGCGTGATCGGACCATTCTTCAACGACGAATTCGGCGACGTCTTCGGCAACATCTACGCGTTCACCGGCGACGGCTACTCCTACGCGGAACTGAAGGACTACATCGAGGAGGTGCGCAAGGAAATTCTGCGCGTTCCGAATGTCGCCAAGGCCGAGATCGTCGGCGAACAGGACGAGAAGATCTACGTCGAGGTCTCCCACCGGAAACTGGCCACGCTCGGCATCGATCCATTGTCGATATTCGAGGTGTTGCGCGCCCAGAACGCCATGACTCCGGCGGGCTCGATCGACACCCGCTCCGACCGGATGTACCTGCGCATCTCGGGGAGCTTCGACTCGGTGGAGAGCATCCGCGAGATCGGCATCCAGGCCGGCGGCCGGTTGTTCCGCCTCGGCGACATTGCCCACGTCTATCGCGGTTACGTCGATCCGCCCACGCAGAAAGTGCGCTACATGGGGCAGGACGCCATCGCGCTGGCGGTATTCGATGGCCAGGGGCGGCGACATCCTTGACTCTCGGCAAGGATCTCGACACCGCTTTCGCGCGCATCAAGCGCGACCTTGCCGGTGGGAATCGAAGTCCACCAGTATTCGAACCAGCCGGCAGGTGGTGAAGCGATCGGTGGACGAGTTCATGATGACGCTGCTCGAGGCTGTGGTGATCGTTCTCGCGGTCAGTTTCTTCAGCCTGGGGTTCCGCACCGGACTGGTGGTGGCGCTGTCCATCCCGCTGGTGCTGGCCGTCAGCTTTCCTGATGATGAAGCTCTACGGCATCGACCTGCAGCGCATTTCACTGGGCGCGCTGATCATCTCGCTCGGGCTGCTGGTGGACGACGCCATCATTTCGGTGGAGATGATGGCCACCAAGATGGAGCAGGGCCTGGACCGGGTGAAGGCGGCGAGCTTTGCCTACACCTCGACGGCATTTCCGATGCTCACCGGCACCTTGATCACCGCCGCCGCGTTCATGCCGGTCGGATTCGCCAAGTCGTCCGCCGGCGAGTACACCTTTTCGATATTCGCGGTGGTGACCATCGCGCTGCTGGTGTCGTGGGTGGTGGCGGTGCTGTTCATGCCGTATCTCGGTTACAAGCTGCTCCCGGATATGGCGCATGCCGCCGCGCGGCCTTCGCTGTTCCAGAAATTCGTTATCGGGCCTTTGCATCGTACGTTGCCGCGACTGGTTCCGGCGCCCGGACTGCCGGTAGCGCACGACGCCGATGTCTATCACCGCCCGTTCTACCGCCGTTTCCGCGCGCTGGTGAATTGGTGCGTGGCCTGGCGCAAGACCGTCATCCTTGTGACCATCGCGGTATTCGCGCTATCCATGTTCGGATTCCGCTTCGTGCAGCAGCAGTTCTTCCCGTCGTCCAACCGGCCGGAACTGATCGTCGACCTTTGGCTGCCGCAGGGGGCGTCCTTCCAGGCCACCGAGGCGCAGGTGCAGGCGCTTCGAGGACAGGCTCAAGGGCGATGCCAACATCGAACACTACGTCGCCTACGTCGGCAACGGCAGCCCGCGCTTCTACCTGCCGCTGGACCAGCAACTGGGCCATCCGAATTTCGCGCAGTTCGTGATCGTCACCAGGGACAACAAGGCGCGCGAAATCATGGCCGGGAAACTCGACCGCATCCTCGAGACGGAATTCTCGCTGCTGCGCGGCCGCGTCAACCGGCTCGAGAACGGCCCGCCGGTCGGCTATCCGGTGCAGTTCCGCGTGGTCGGCACCGACATCCCGGCGCTGCGCAGGATCGCACTCGACGTGGCGGAAGTGGTGCGCTCGCATCCGAATCACGCAGAACGTGCATTTGGACTGGAACGAGCAGGTCAAGACCCTGCGGTTGCGGATCGACCAGAACAAGGCGCGCGTGATCGGCGTCAGCTCGCAGGGCCTCTCCACAGTGCTCAATTCCATCCTGACCGGGTTCAGCATCACCCAGTACCGGGAGAAGGACGAATTGATCGAAGTGCTGGCACGCGCGGAAACCGCGGAACGGCTGGACCCCGGCAAGCTCGGCGAGATCAATGTGCCGACGCAGTCCGGCAAGTGGATCCCGCTGACGCAGATCGCCGAGATCGACTATGACTTCGAAGAGGGCATCATCTGGCGGCGCAACCGCCAGCACACCGTCACGGTGCGCGCCGACATCCGCGGCGACGTGCAGGCCCCGGTGGTTTCGATGCAACTCGATCCCAGGCTGGACCGGCTGCGGGCGACGCTGCCGCCGCACTATCGAATAGACATGGGCGGCGCGATCGAGGAAAGCGCCAAGGGCGAGAAATTCGATCATCGCGGTGATGCCGATGATGCTGATCGTCGTGCTGACGCTGCTGATGATCCAGTTGCAGAGCTTTTCGAAGACGATCATGGTGCTTGCTGACTTCCCCGCTCGGACTGATCGGCGTGGCTTTCATCCTGCTGACCTGGAACGTGCCCTTCGGCTTCGTCGCCAACCTCGGCGTGATCGCGCTGTTCGGCATGATCATGCGCAACTCGGTGATCCTGGTGGACCAGATCGAGCAGGACATCAACGCCGGCCATCCGCAGTGGGAGGCGATCGTCGAGGCCACGGTGCGGCGCTTCAGGCCGATCGTGCTGACCGCGCTGGCCGCAGTGCTGGCGATGATCCCGCTGTCGCGGTCGAATTTCTGGGGGCCGATGGCGGTCGCGATCATGGGTGGCCTGATTTCCGCGACGATCCTCACGCTGCTGTTCGTGCCCGCGCTTTACGCTGCCTGGTTCCGCGTCAGGAAACCTGCCGCAAACCGAAAGTCGCGAAACACGTGAGCACAAAGAGGACACGGAAAAGTATCGATGCGACGCTGTCACGAGGGAGAAGAGAAAATGGATGGGAACTGACCGCATTCACAATCGACCCGAACTGGATCGTTGCGGACTCGACAGTTCAAATGGTGCTCCCTGCGCATCGCGCCCGGAGAACGAAAGGAGGAACGGATGGACGTGTTCTATTACTGGAAGAGATTCGACCAGGACCTGAAGGAAGGGCGCATCGGGTGGTTGCTCTCAGAGCGCAAGAAAATGGGGGAGATGCGCGCCGATTTCCCGGACTACATATGGGCGTTCCGTACCCCGCAGGGACGCAAGGGCGAATTGCAGCTGGTCGCCCGTCTCAAATGGAGCGATACGCCGGTGGTGACGGTTCCGCGCAACGACGCACAATCGGAAATCTACTACGACCCCGCGCACAGGGATTCGCGGCGCTTCATCGACGTGGAAACCGATGCGCACATCAGGGAGGTCAGTTCGATGATGCGCCGGGAATTCCCCGGCGCGTTTACCGCCAAGTTCCAGGGTGACAACGGATTGCAGCCGATGCGCGGCGATTTTCTGAGGAAGTTTCGCGCCATGGCCGAGGCTTATCCGTTCCGACCGTTCCTTGAGGCGGTGACGACTTAAAAGTGACGTGGCGGAATATTGTCCTCTTCTGCGAATACCCGTATGAAACGATTCTGCTCTGTTGCGGTAGTGCGCTTCACACTCGTCGTCGCACTGTTGGCTGGGATTCGCCCAGGGACCCGCGTCGGCGCAGGAATGCGGCATCGCTTCTGCACATGTGCTCGCCACACGGGCGGGCTGCGAAATCCTGAAATACCGGCGGCAATGCGTTCGACGCGTCGGTGGCGGTGGCTGCGGCGCTGGCGGTGGTCGAGCCGTTTGCGTCGGGAATCGGCGGCGGCGGATTCTTTCTATT
The DNA here is from genome assembly GCA_963789945.1 of uncultured beta proteobacterium. Classification (GTDB taxonomy): domain Bacteria; phylum Pseudomonadota; class Gammaproteobacteria; order Burkholderiales; family JACQAP01; genus JACQAP01. The sequence goes on from CAWBMN010000004.1 coordinate 109,981, forward strand.
GCATCGTGGCGCCGACGCTTTCGATGTGTTCGTGGATGCGCGCGAGACCGCGCCGGCCAAGGCCACTCGCGAGTTTTTTCTGGACGATAACGGCCAGCCGAGACAAAAGGCGTCGCTCGAGGGCCCGACCGCCGCTGCCATCCCGGGCATGCCGGCGGCACTCGACTGGATCGCCGTTCATTACGGCAGGCTACCGCTGGCGCGTTCGTTGCAACCGGCGATCCGGCTCGCCGAGCAGGGTTTTCCCGCCGACGCGCGCTACGTCTGGGCCACGGGTTATCGCGAAGCGTTGCTGAAGGCGGACGTCAGTGCAGCGCGAATATTTCTCGACGACGGCAAGGCGGTCAGCGCCGGCTTTGTGGTGAAACAGCCGCAACTGGCACGCACGCTGCGCATGCTTGCCGAGGCAAGGCCGCCAGGGTTTTTATCGCGGCGACTTCGCGCGCCGGCTGTTGGAGGCGGTGCGCGCCGGCGGCGGTTTGTGGGAACTGTCGGACCTGGAGAGCTATCGCGTGGTCGAGCGGCTGCCGGTCAAGTTCAGCTACCGCGGCGCGACCATCACCTCCGCGCCGCTGCCGTCCTCGGGCGGACTCGTGCTGGCGCAGAGCCTGTTCATTCTCGAGCCGGTGGCGCTGGCGACGTTGTCCGAGACCGACGGCGTGCACTATACGGTGGAGGCGTTGCGGCGCGGTTACCACGACCGGGCCCGCTACATGGGAGACCCCGACTACGTCGCGGTGCCGGTGCAGAAGCTGGCTTCGCGCGAATACGCAGGACAACGCGCAGCATCCATCGATCCCGATGCGCGCGACGCCGAGCGCTGCGCTCGCCGAAATCGCGGATGCGGCCGCGGAGGGCAAGGACACCACGCATTTTTCGGTGATCGACGCGACGGCAATCGGGTTGCCGCAACGCTTTCGGTGAATGCGCCGTTCGGATCGGGATTCGTCGCCGGTGACAGCGGGGTACTGCTGAACAATCACATGAACGATTTCTCGCTGGCGCCGTCTGCGCCGAATATCTACAAGCTGGTCGGAAACGAGGCCAACGCCATCGAGCCGGGAAAGCGACCGCTGTCGTCGATGTCGCCGACATTCGTCGAGGACGGGCGAGGCGTGCTGGTGCTCGGCACACCGGGGGGATCGCGCATCATCTCGATGGTGCTGGAGGCAATCCTCGCCTACGTGGATCAGCCGGTCTTCGACCTGCAGCGCATGGTCGCCGCGCCGCGCTATCACCACCAGTACCTGCCCGACCGCATCGAGATCGAGCCAGGTGCATTTTCGGAGCCAGTGGATCGAAGCGCTCAGGACCAAGGGGCATGCGGTGCAGGAGGGGCGGCGCAAGTGGGGTAACATGCAGGCGGTGTACTTCGACAGGAAAACCGGGCGCGTCACCAGCACCAACGACCCGCGCGGCCAGGCGGGCGTACTGTTTTGAACGATGCCGGCAATACGATTGGAGGAGGCATGCAAACCAGACGTGATTTCCTGAAAGTCTCGGCCGGCGGTTTGCTGCTCGCCGGCGGGATACGCGGCGCCGATCCGGCAGCGGCGGCGGACAGCCTCGGGCCCGCGGCATTGCCGTCGGGCGCACTGCAATCGGCGCAACTCGCGGCGCTGCCGGGCAAGCTGCCACTGATCAAGAAGTCATTCCGGCCGCCGAACTTCGAAACTCCGGTGCGTTTCTTTCAACGAGGCATTCACGCCGAATGACGCCTTTTTCGTTCGCTACCACCTTGCCGACATTCCGCAGGTGAGCCTGCAGAACTGGAAACTCGCCATTGCAGGCGACGCACTGGACAAGCCGTTCGAGATCACCTACGAGGAACTGTTGCGCGACTTCGAGCAAGTCGAAGTCGCGGCGGTGTGCATGTGCTCCGGCAACCGGCGCGGGTTGTCGCAGCCGCATGTGCCGGGCGTGCAATGGGGCCATGGCGCGATCGGCAACGCCATTTGGCGCGGCGTAAGGCTGCGCGATCTGTTGGCCAAAGGCGGCTTGAGGAAGGATGCGCTCGAGATCGTGTTCGATGGCGCCGACAGGGGCGTGCTCGACAAGACGCCGGATTTCGTGAAGAGCATTCCGGCATGGAAGGCGATGGAGGAGAGCACCCTGGTGGCGCTTGAGATGAACGGGGAAAAGCTGCCGCACTGGAACGGCTTTCCCGCCCGCATCGTGGTGCCGGGCTGGACCGCGACTTACTGGATGAAGCATCTGACCTCGATTGCGGCAACTGCGAGGCCCTACCAGGGTTTCTGGATGAATCCCGCGTACCGCATTCCCAAGGGCAGGTTTCCGCTGATCGATCGTTTCGTGTCGCAGGAAACGGAGGTCAACACGCCGATTACCGAAATGGTGGTGAATTCCCTGGTTACCAATCTCGAAGAGGGGCAGAATTTCGCTTTCGGACAGGAGATCACGGTCGCCGGCGTAGCCTGGGACGGAGGATTCGGGATCGCAACCGTCGAAGTCTCCGAAGACGGTGGCGGAAACTGGCGTGCCGCGCAACTCGCCTCGGATCTGGGAAGGTTCTCCTGGCGCCAGTGGTCGCATCGGTTCACGCCTGGGCGTGCAGGCAGCCAAACATTCATGGCCAGGGCGACGAATCGCGCAGGGGCCACGCAGACTTTCGATCTGATCTACAACCCGGCCGGCTACCACAACAACGTAGTGCAGCGGATCAATATCGAGATCACCTAGGAGTCGCGCATGCGCACGATAATCGCGCTGTTGCTGTTTGCCGCCGCGCCGGCGCTTGCAGAGGAGGGCCAGTTGCGGCTCAGGAATGGGCCGGGCAGACAACTGGTGGAGGCCAATTGCGTCATGTGCCACAGCCTCGATTACATTGCGATGAATTCGCCGTTTCTCGACCGCAAGGGCTGGGAGGCTTCGGTCAACAAGATGATCAAGGTAATGGGCGCGCCGATCGCGGAGGCGGACGTGCAGAAGATCGTGGACTATCTGGCGGGACAGTACGGCAAGTGAGGCCCGGACGGACGCGACACGCTACAATACGGCGCCGCCACAATCGGGCTGCTGCGACAAACATGGTGCCACCGTAACTAATGGCCCAGTTGAAAACCACCTTCCTCGAATTCGAACAGCCTATCGCAGAGCTGGAATCGAAGATCGAAGAGCTGCGTTACGTGCAGGACGATTCCGCCGTAGACATATCGGAGGAGATCGCGCGCCTGCAGAAAAAAAGCAGCACGCTCACCAGGGAGATCTACTCCAAGCTGTCTGCCTGGCAGATCTCGCAGGTGGCGCGCCATCCGCAGCGTCCCTACTCGCTCGACTATTTTCAGAATATCTTCACCGACGTCGAAGAACTGCTGGGCGATCGTGCGTTTGCGGAGGATCCTTCGATCATCGGCGGCCTGGCGCGCTTCGGCAGCCAGACGGTGATGGTGATCGGCCACCAGAAGGGTCGCGACACCAAGGATAAGCTGCTACCGAAATTTTGGAATGCCCAAGCCGGAGGGATACCGAAAGGCGCTGCGGCTGATGCGGCTAGCGGAGAAATTCGGCATTCCGGTGATGACATTCGTGGACACCCCGGGCGCCTACCCGGGCGTGGGCGCCGAGGAGCGCGGGCAATCTGAGGCGATCGGGACGCAATTTGTACGTGATGGCGGAGTTGCGGGTACCAGTGGTGGTCACCATCATCGGCGAAGGCGGATCCGGCGGAGCGCTGGCGATTGCGGTGGGCGACGTGACACTCATGCTGCAGTATTCGATCTACTCGGTGATTTCGCCCGAGGGCTGCGCCTCGATTCTGTGGAAGAGTGCGGACAAGGCGCCAGACGCGGCCGAGACGCTGGGCATTACGGCCAACCGGCTTGAAGACGCTGGGACTGGTGGACAGCGTGGTCGCGGAACCGCCTCGGTGGCGCGCACCGCGACCCGGCGACCATGATGCAGACGCTGCGCAAGGCGTTGCAGGAGGCGCTCGCGGAAGCACAGAGGAAACCGATCGAGGAACTGATCGAGACGCGTTTCGAACGCCTGATGGCATACGGCAAGTTCAAGGAGATCGCGGTTCGTTGAGCGGACCTGCACGACACGAAATTGTCCCCGATACCCCGCCGCAGCCGGGTATCTTGTTTTGAGGTCGTGACTTTCTATTTTCCCGACCATGACCGAACGGCTCCTGGAAATTGTTGCAACCGTGCTTGAAACGCACGCGGTGCGCGGCCGGCGTGTCGCCGTCGGACTGAGCGGCGGGGTGGACTCTGTGGTCCTGCTCGACGTGCTCGGGCGTTTGCGCAAGGACTTGCGGCTGGCGTTGTCTGCGGTCCACGTCAATCACCAGATCAGCACGCATGCGCTGGAATGGGAGGCGTTTTGCAAGGCGTTGTGCCAGGCGCATGGCGTTGCGTTGACGGTGCGGCGCGTGCAGGTGCCGCGTGATGGCAGTGGCGTCGAGGCAGCGGCCCGCAACTTGCGATATCAGGCATACGGCGGGATCGGAGCCGATTTCGTCGCATTGGCTCACCATCTCGATGACCAGGTGGAGACGTTTCTGCTGCAACTGCTGCGAGGGGCCGGGGCCAAAGGACCTGGCAGCGATGCCGGCGATTCGCAAGGCGGAAGGCGGGACAGGGCAAGGATGAAGGCGGAAGGGGTAAGGGCAAGGATGAAGGCGGAAGGCGGAAGGAGGAAGTAGAGTTCAAAGGCTTCTGATCTACCTTCATCCTTCATCCCTCATCCCTCGTCCTGGATTCCCATCCTTCATCCCTCATCCTTCCGCCTTCATCCTTGGTCCCTCATCCTTGTCATTCTGCGCCCGCTGCTGGAGGTGAAGCGCAATGAGGTCGAGGCTTACGCAAAGGCGCGCAAGCTGGAGTGGATCGAGGACGACAGCAACACCGATTCGCGCTATGACCGCAACTTCCTGCGCAACGAGCTTCTGCCTCGTCTGGAAACGCGCTTTCCCGCCTATCGCGAGACGCTTTCGCGCGCCAGCCGCAACCTGGCCGATTATTCTGAGCTTGCCGACGATCTGGCAGCGCTCGACGCGCATGCGTTCAACGACGGCATGGTCCCGGTTGAGAGCCTGCGCGGTGCTTTCCGACGCGCGCGCGTTGAATCTCCTGCGCCGGATGTTTGCCAGCCGGGGCTTGCCGATGCCGAACAGGACCAGACTCGAAGAGACGGTGCGGCAGTGCCGCGCTGCCGGTGCGGACTCCGAGGTCCATGTGTCCTTCGGCAGCCACGGTTTGCGTTGCTTCCGCGGCCAGGTCGGAATCGTCGAGGAAATCCGGCGCGATGCCTGCCGACTGGTACACGCAATGGGACGGCCGCAGGGAGTTGTTGTTGCCCGCCGGGCTGGGGATGCTGCGCGCGCGTTCAGCGCTCGGCGAAGGCATTGCCGAGCGATACTTTGCACAACAAGGCGTGACCGTGCGCGGCCGCAGCGGCGGCGAGCGCATGCGCCCGGCGGAACGATCGCCCGCGCCGTACGCTAAAAAACCTGCTGCAGGAAACCGCAGTGCCGCCCTGGGAACGCGAACGCATGCCGCTGCTTTTCATTGGCGATGCGCTTGCCTGGGTTCCCGGCATCGGCGCGGCGGCGGAATTTCGCGCCGCAAGCGATGAGCAGGGCATCGTGCCGGAGTGGAAGCGCTGATAGAATCAATGGAGATAAACGCGGGGTTATCCTGTCCGGCACAATCATGATCAGGCTCGTTCTCGCAGCGCTGCTATCCGCCTTTCTTCCGCCCGCATCTGCCGCAGCGCCGATTGTCATCAAGTTCAGCCACGTGGTGGCGAACGATACGCCCAAGGGCAAGGCGGCGGAAAAATTCAAACAGCTCGCGGAAAAGTACACCTCGGGCCGGGTCAAGGTGGAACTCTATCCCAACAGCCAGTTGTACAAGGATCGCGAAGAAATGGAGGCGCTGCAGCTCGGCGCAGTGCAGATGCTGGCGCCGTCGGTGTCGAAGTTCGGTCCGCTGGGCGTGCGCGAGTTCGAGGTGTTCGACCTTCCCTACCTGTTCCCCGATGCCGAAACCGTGGATCGCGTCACCGACGGCGAGATCGGCACGGCCCTGTTCGCCAGATTGGAGGCGCGCGGCATCAGGGGCCTGGCCTACTGGGATAATGGTTTCAAGCAGTTTTCGGCCAATCGCCCACTGCGGGAACCAGGAGATTTCCGCGGCCTGAAGATGCGCATCCAGTCGTCCAAGGTGCTCGAAGCGATGATGCGACAGCTCGGCGCGCTGCCGCAGGTCATGGCGTTCTCCGAGGTCTATTCCGCGCTCCAACAGCGCGTGGTGGACGGCACCGAGAACCCGGTCTCCAATCTTTACACGCAGAAGATGCACGAGGTGCAGTCGCATCTGACGATTTCCGACCACGGCTGCCTGGTTTACGCTGTAATCGTGAACAGGAAGTTCTGGGAAGGACTGCCGGCCGGTGATCGCGCGCAGCTGGAGAAGGCGATGCGCGAAACCACCGCTTACGAGCGCGGCATTGCCAGGAAGGAAAATGAGGACGCGCTCGCGGCAGTGAAGGCATCGAAGAAGACCGAGGTCTACGTGTTGAGCGATGCGGAGCGCAAGCGCTGGCGCGAAGCGTTGTTGCCGGTGCACGCCAAGTTCGAACAGACGGTCGGCAGGGACAATCTGCAGGCGATCTACCGCATCGCCGCCGCAGTCGAAGCAGACAAAGCGAAGAAGAAAAAGTAGACGCAGTGGGCCGCATTTTCAATCGCGTCCTCGATCGCCTCGAGGAATGGCTGATCGCCTCGTTCATGGCGGCGGCCACGCTCATCATTTTCGCCGCGGTTCTTCACCGGCAGTCGTCTGCCATCCCCTGGTTGTGGGACTACACCGGGGCGCTTAATCTGTCCTGGGCGCAGGAACTCTGCATCTATCTGTTCATCTGGATGGCGAAATTCGGCGCCGCCTACGGCGTGCGAACCGGAATCCACATCGGCGTCGATGTGGTGGTCAATGCCGCGGGTCCGCGGCTCAAGCGCGTGCTGGTGGTCCTGGCGCTGTCGCTGGGGGCATTTTTCACCGCGGTCATCGCCATCATGGGGTCGCGCTGGGTGTGGTTCATCCATGGCACGGGCCAGGTGTCGCCGGACCTGGAGTGGCCGATGTGGACGGTGTATCTGTGCATCCCGCTGGGCTCGTCGCTGATGTGCTATCGCTTCCTGCAGGTGATGGCGCACTTCGTCAAGACCGGGATTCTGCCGGCGCAAACCTACGGTTCGGCCGCGGAGGAGGGCGCGTGAACGTCACCCTCATTCTGCTGATCCTGTTGTTGCTGTTGTTGACCGGCACGCCGATTTCGATCGCGCTGGGGATGACGGTGCTCACTTTTCTTGTGCTGTTTTCCTCGTTCGCCCTGGACACCGTGGACATCGTGTCGCAGCGCCTGTTCACCGGGCTGGAAAGTTTCGCGATCATGGCGGTGCCGTTCTTCGTGCTGTCCGGAACCCTGCTCACCGAGGGCGGCATCGCGGCGCGCATCATCCGCTTCGCGCTTGCGCTGGTGGGCTGGATGCGCGGCGGGCTGGCGATGGCGGCGATCCTCGCCTGCGCCTTTTTCGCCACCATTTCCGGTTCGAGTCCGGCGACCGTTGTGGCGATCGGCTCGATCATGCTGCCGGCGATGGTCAAGCACGGCTATCCGAAACGCTTTGCGGTGGGCGTGATCGCCACGTCGGGCTCGCTCGGCATCCTGATTCCGCCATCGATCGTGATGATCATCTACGCGGTCAGCACGTCGGAGTCCGCCGGCAAGCTGTTCATGGCCGGAGTGGTTCCGGGGTTGTTGCTGGCCGGCGTGCTGATGCTGGTGACCTACGTTACCGCGCGGGTAAAGCACTTTCCGACCATGCCGCGCGCATCGGCTCGGGAGGTCTGGGTATCTTTCAAGGAGGCGTTCTGGGGACTGATGCTGGTGGTGATCGTGATGGGGGGGATCTACGGCGGCATCTTCACGCCGACCGAGGCGGCGGCGGTCGCGGCCGTGTACTCGTTCATTGCGGCGGTGTACATCTATCGCGGACTGAAGGTCCGGGAAATGCCGAAAGTGCTGCTGTCCGCGGCGAACACCAGCGCGATGCTGCTGTACATCATCACCAACGCCATCCTTTTTTCCTTCCTGCTTACCTCGGAGCAGATCCCGCAGGTGCTGTCGCAGTGGGTGGTGGATCAGCAGCTTTCGCCATGGATGTTTCTGCTGGCGGTCAACGTGGCGCTGCTGCTTGCCGGGCAATTCATGGAACCCAGCTCGATCATACTGATCCTGGCGCCACTGCTGCTGCCGATCGCCAAGTCGCTGGGCATCGATCCCATCCACCTCGGCGTGATCATGACGGTGAACATGGAGATCGGCATGATCCATCCGCCGGTGGGGCTCAACCTGTTTGTGGCGAGTCATATCGCCAAGATGGGAATGACCGAGGTGTCGATCGCCTGTCTGCCCTGGGTGTTCGTGCTGCTGGCTTACCTGGCGCTGGTGACCTACGTGCCGGCGATCTCGCTGTGGCTGCCCGGCCTGCTGTATTCGTGAAATTTCAGTGCGGCGCGATCAGCACCGCGTTGACGCCGAGTTTTTTGACTCTTGCCAGCGCCGTCTCCGCCTCGCGCCGGTCCTGGAACGGACCGAGTTGCACGCGCGTTTCCGTGTGCGCGGGAATGCCGGCCTTGAGCAGTTTTTGTTGCAGCGTCTGCGCGTTGGCGGGCGACATGAACACGCCGACTTGCACCACGTAGGCCTTGCCTGTCTCCGGAGCCGGTTTGGCCGCGATTCCGGCGCCTGCCGAAGGTGATGCCGCGGCAGGTTTGACCGGTGCGGCCAACTTTTCGTTATTCACGACCTGCGGCGGGGGCGGTGGCTCGCCGGGATGATCGGACTGGGCCGGTGCAGCGGGTGATTCCAGCGGCGGCGCAATCAGCGCTTGCGAAGGTTCGTGTGGTGGCGGAGTGGTCGCCGGCCGCTGGCGCCGATGTTCCATCAGTGTCAGTCCGCCGATGGCCACGCCGATCAGCAGCAGCGCAGCGAGCAGGCGCCGGTTGGCGCGTTGCTTCAATTGTTCCGGGGCGGGTGCGCCGGCGGGCGCATTGTTTGGGTTGTTGTTCATTGGAGGAATTGAGTATTCACCCGACGGCCCGATCGTATCACCGATTTTCCGTCATTCGAGCCTGCCCGGATGCGGCCGGATCGTGGTGTCCGGCGCGCGTGGCGCGACGCGCGCGTCAAAGTCATTCCTTTCGCCGGAGGCCCATGCTATCCTTATGAATTGTCGTGAAAAACCAAACCACTGGAGAGTTTTTGATGTCTGTTGAACGCACCCTTTCGATCATCAAACCTGATGCCGTGGCCAAGAACGTGATCGGCCAGATCTATTCCCGGTTCGAGAACAACGGTTTGAAGATTGTTGCGGCCAGAATGCTGCATCTGTCGCGGGCGGAAGCCGAGGGATTTTACGCCGTGCACCGGCAGCGTCCGTTTTTCAATGATCTGGTGAACTTCATGGTCTCCGGTCCGGTCATGGTACAAGTGCTGGAAGGGGAAAGCGCGATCCAGAAGAATCGTGACTTGATGGGGGCGACCGACCCGAAGAAGGCGCTAAGGGGCACCATCCGCGCCGACTTCGCCGACGGCATCGACGCCAATGCGGTGCACGGCTCGGACGCAACGGAAAGCGCCGCGGTGGAGATCGCGTATTTCTTCCCCACCCTGAACATCTATTCGCGTTGATGCCTGTCAATCTGCTGGACTTCGACTATGAACGGCTCGCCGGCTTCTTCGCCGGAATCGGCGAAAAGCCGTTTCGCGCCCGCCAGGTGATGCGCTGGATCCACCAGTGCGGCGAGGCCGACTTCGCGCGCATGAACGATCTCGCCAAGGATCTGCGCGCCAAAATGGATGCCTGCGCAGTGGTCGAGCCGCCGTCGCTCATGTCGGAGTCCACTGCGGCCGACGGTACCCGCAAGTGGCTGTTGTCGGTCGGCACCGGCAACGGCATCGAAACCGTGTTCATCCCCGAAACCGGCCGCGGCACGCTTTGCGTGTCGTCCCAGGTCGGCTGTGCGCTCGAGTGCGCGTTCTGCTCCACCGGACGCCAGGGCTTCAACCGCAATCTTTCGGTGGCCGAGATCATCGGCCAGTTGTGGTGGGCCAACAAGGCGCTCGGCAGAAGTCCCCGGGGCGAGCGCGTCATCAGCAACGTGGTCATGATGGGGATGGGCGAGCCGCTCGCCAATTTCGACAACGTGGTGAGCGCGATGCGGATCATGCTCGACGACAACGCCTACGGCCTGTCGCGCCGGCGGGTCACGCTGTCCACTTCCGGTATCGTGCCGGCAATAGACCGCCTGGCCGCGCAGTTGCCGGTGGCTCTGGCCGTGTCGCTGCACGCACCCGACGACTCGTTGCGCGACCGGCTGGTGCCGATCAACAGGAAGTATCCGCTGAAGGAGTTGATGGCCGCCTGCAAACGCTACATCAAGGTGGCGCCCAGGGATTTCGTCACGTTCGAGTACGTGATGCTCGACGGGGTCAACGACAGCGTCGAGCATGCAAGGCAATTGATCCCGCTCGTCAGAGGCGTGCGCTGCAAGTTCAACCTGATTCCGTTCAATGCGTTCCCCGACTCCGGATTCCAGCGCTCGTCCCCGGAACGGATCTGCCGCTTTCCGCGAGGTACTGATGCATGCGGGTCTGATGACGACCACCCGCAAGACCCGTGGCGACGATATCGATGGCGCCTGCGGCCAGCTGGCCGGCCAGGTGCAGGATCGCACCAGGCGCCGCGCACGCCGCACGCTGGAAGCGTCGGCATGACCCGGTCGGCGACGATCCTTGTCCTGGTCATTCTGGCCGGTTGCGCAACGCAGGGGCAGAAGGAGGATCGAAGGCACGAAACGACGCCGCTGATATCCAGAACCGTGCCCGCATCCATACCGAACTGGGCGCGCTGTACGCCGGCGCCGGCCAGATGAAGACGGCAGTCGAGGAATTCAAGGAGGCGCTTGCCGCCGATCCCGACTACGCACCTGCGCACAACCAGCTCGGCCTGGTGTACATGGCGCTGGGCGAGGACCGGCTGGCCCAGCAGTCGTTCGAACGGGCGCTCAGGATCGATCCCAACGATTCTTCGGCGAACATCAACTACGGCATGTTCCTGTGCCGGCGCAAACGCGAGAAGGAAGCCTACAAGTATTTCACGACATGCACTGAAGAACCCGCTCTACACCACTCCCGAGAATTGCCTATGCCAACGCCGGCGTGTGCGCGCGCATGCAGGGCGACGATGTAAAGGCGGAGGACTGGCTGCGCAAGGCGCTGGCATTGCAGCCGAACCAGCCCCAGGCCTTGTATCAGCTTGCCGAAATCCAGTTCAAGCGCGGCGATCGCCAGGGCGCGCGCAGCCTTCTCGACCGCCATCTGCAGGTGGTGTCCAATCCTTCGCCGGACGCGCTGTGGCTGGGCGCACGCATCGCCGACAGTCTCGGTGATCGCAATGCATGGGAAGTTACGGCACGCAGTTGAATAACCGCTACCCGGACTCTGACCAGACCAAGGCATTCAACGAGGGCCGGTTACAGTGATCGAAGCGGCGACAAACGGGCAATCTTCCGCGCCGGACGGTGCGGGCGCGGCGCTGCTGGCGGAACGTCGCCGTCAGGGATTGAGCCTCGGGGACATCTCGCGACAGTTGAAGCTGTCGGTACGCCAGGTCGAAGCACTCGAGCGCGATGACTTCTCGGGTTTCACCGGTCCGGTCTTCGTCCATGGCTTCATTCGAAATTACGCCAAGCTGCTCAACCTCGACCCGGGACCGTTGATCCGCGCGGCCGACCAGGTTCTCAATCCGCCGGCCGCCGGCAAGCGATCCAGTGACCGCGACTGCGAGTCCGCCGGAACTGCCGCGCCGCAAGATCGGAATGGTGCCGGCGGTGAGTGCAGGCGCGCAGTAGTTGCGCTGGTGGTTGCGGTTGCGGTGTCGGTCGGAAATCGTGGCGACCAGAAGCCGGCGCCGGACGAATCCGTCATTGCGGCGGTCGAAGCAGGCTGCGCAACCCAGGGAGCCGGTGCCGGCCGCGAAACCGGCGGCCGTGCAACAACCGGCCGCAAGACCGTCCGCAGGCAACACCGTGGCCGGCGAGACAGGGCGAGCGCGCCACTCTGCGCATGGTCTTCGATCAGGAATCCTGGGTGGAAATCAAGGATCGCAACGGCAACACCATCTTCGGGCAGCTCAGCCCGGCTGGCAGCCGCCGCAGCGTCAGCGGCGAACCGCCTTTCGAGGTGGTGGTCGGCAATGCCGCCGGCGTGCGCCTGACCTACAAGGACGAGATTGTGGACCTGTCGGCGCATACGCAGGTGGACGTGGCGCGCCTGACGCTGGAATAGTGGTTTCTCCCATGTCCGATTCGCGAAATCCGCCGCCGCAGGACCCGCCAGGTGCGCGTGGCCGGTGTGGCCATCGGCGGCGGCGCACCGGTGGTGGTGCAGTCGATGACCAATACCGACACCGCGGATGTCGAGGCCACCGCGCGCCAGGTGGCGCAGCTTGGCAGAGGCCGGTTCGGAACTGGTGCGCATCACCGTCAACAGCGCGGAGGCGGCAGCAGCCGTGGCGGAGATCCGCAATCGTCTGGAACGCTCGGGTTGCCGGGTGCCGCTGATCGGCGATTTCCACTTCAACGGCCACAAGCTGCTGACGCAGTACCCCGATTGCGCACAGGCGCTGGACAAGTACCGCATCAATCCCGGCAACGTCGGCCGCGGCTCGCGGCGCGACGAGCAGTTCGCGACCATGATCGAATGCGCGTGCAGATACGGCAAGCCGGTGCGCATCGGCGTGAACTGGGGCAGCCTCGATCCGGACCTGCTGGGCCGCATGATGGACGACAACGCGCGCCTGCCCGAGCCGAAGGATGCCAGCGCGGTGATGCGCGAGGCGCTGATCGTATCGGCGCTGGAAAGCGCGGCGAAAGCCGAAGCGATCGGCCTGCCGGGCGACCGCATCGTGCTGTCCTGCAAGGTGAGCGGAGTGCAGGACCTGATCACGGTCTATCGCGACCTCGCGGCGCGCTCCGACTTATCCGCTGCACCTGGGCCTGACCGAAGCGGGAATGGGCTCGAAGGGCATCGTCGCGTCGGCGGCGGCGCTCGCGGTGCTGCTGCAGGAAGGAATCGGCGACACCATCCGGGTTTCCCTGACTCCCGATCCCGGCGGCGATCGGGCGCGCGAAGTAATGGTCGCGCAGGAAATCCTGCAGACCATGGGCCTGCGCTCCTTTACACCGATGGTGACCGCGTGCCCGGGATGCGGGCGCACCTCCAGCACCTTCTTCCAGGAACTGGCGGACAAGATCCAGGGGTATCTGCGCCGGCAGATGCCGGTGTGGCGCGCGCATTATCCTGGGCGTCGAAGAGATGCGCGTAGCGGTGATGGGTTGCGTGGTAAACGGCCCCGGCGAAAGCAAGCACGCCAATATCGGCATCAGCCTGCCGGGCTCGGGCGAATCGCCGGTCGCACCGGTGTACGTGGACGGGGTGAAGACCGTGACGCTCAAGGGCGAACGCATCGCCGAGGATTTCCAGCAGCTGGTTGACGATTATGTGGCGGACCACTATGGTCGCGGCGGGGAGCGACCGGCGCAGCAGCCGCCATACGCCGGCAATGAATCGGCGCGCGCTTCGGGCTGATCGCCGCGCGCCGCCTTATCAGAAGACGACAGGTTTCATGACGCAAACGATTCAGGCGGTCCGCGGGATGAACGACATCCTCCCGGACCAGGCCCCGCTTTGGGAGTTCTTCGAGGACACGGTGCGCGACTGGCTGTCGCAGTACGGCTACCGCAATATCCGCATGCCGATCCTGGAGAGAACCGACCTGTTCGTGCGCGCGATCGGCGAAGTCACCGATATCGTCGAGAAGGAGATGTACACCTTCGTCGATCACTTGAACGGCGAGAGCCTGACGCTGCGGCCGGAAGGCACGGCGTCCTGCGTGCGCGCGGCGATCGAGCACAATCTTCTCTACCCGGGCCCGCTGCGTCTGTACTATGTCGGCCCGATGTTCCGCCACGAACGTCCGCAGAAAGGGCGTTACCGGCAGTTCCACCAGGTCGGCGTCGAAGCGCTGGGCTTCGCCGGGCCGGACGTGGATGCAGAGCACATGGTGATGGGTGCAAGGCTGTGGCGGCGGCTGGGACTGGACGGCATCCGTCTCGAGATCAATACCCTGGGCAACGCCGACTCACGCAGCCGCTACCGCGCGCGGCTGATCCGGTACCTGGAAGGCCGCGCCGACGACCTCGACGAGGATGCGCGCCGCAGGCTGAACACCAATCCGCTGCGGGTTCTCGACAGCAAGAACCCGGCGATGCAGGAGGTGATCGCGCAGGCGCCGAAGCTTACCGATGACCTCGATGAGGAGTCGCTGAAGCACTTGCAGGAATTGCAGGATCTGCTGCACAACGCCGGTGTCGATTTCGTCGATCAACACGCGGCTGGTGCGCGGACTGGACTACTACAATGACGTCGTGTACGAATGGACCACCACGCGACTGGGCGCACAGGGCACGGTTTGCGCGGGCGGACGCTACGACGGCCTGATCGCGCAGATCGGCGGCAAGCCCGCACCGGCGTGCGGCTTCGCGATGGGAATAGAGAGGCTACTTGCGCTGCTTGCCGATGCCGGCAACGCCGCGCCGGCAAGAGTTGCCGACGTCTACGTCGTGCACAGCGGCGAGTCGGCCGGCAAGTTCGCCTGGAACGTGGCGGAAACCCTGCGCGGCAAGGGCTTGTCGGTGGTGTTTCATTGCGGCGGCGGCAGCTTCAAGTCGCAGATGAAGCGGGCGGACGTGAGCGGTGCACGCTTCGCGGTGATCGTCGGCGACGACGAGGTGGCGAAGCAGGCGGTAGGGCTCAAGCCGCTGCGTGAGCCGGGCTTACAGGCGCAAGTCAGCGCGGATGAAGCGGCAAGAATCATCCGCAATCCGAATTTCTCAACGACATGATGAAGATTCAAAAAAATGGCACTCGATCTTGAAGAACAGGAACAGTTGGATGCACTCAAGCAGTTCTGGAAGCAGTACGGCACGCTGATCATCACGCTGGCATTTCTGGCGCTGGCCACCTTTGCCGGAGTGAAGGGCTGGAATTATTATCAGCGCGGTCAGTCGGAGAAGGCTTCGGTACTGTTCGGCAAGCTCGAAGAGGCGGTACGCAAGAACGATGTTGCGCAGACTGGCAGCCTCGGCGCCGAGATCGTCGACAAGTACGGCTCCACTGCCTACGGCCCGATGGCTGCGCTGCTGCTGGCCAAGACCAGTCACGACAACGGCGACTCGGCAGCGGCGGCGACCCGGCTGCTTTGGGCCATCGACAAGGCCAGGGACGATGAGACCGCGGCGCTTGCACGCCTTCGGCTGGCCGGCATCCGGCTCGACGAGAAGAAGTACGACGAGGCGCTCGCGCTGCTGGATGCAAAACACAGGCAGGCGTTTGCGCCGCTCTATGCCGATCTGCGCGGCGACGTCCTGGCGGCGCAGGGCAAGCCCGCGGAGGCGCGCGCCGCCTACAAACAGGCTTTGGAAAAGAGCCTGCCCAACAGCAACTATCGCAACGTGGTGCAAATCAAGCTCGACGCGCTGGGACCGGCCAAGTGAGGGTCGAGCCACTGCTGCCGCGGCTCGCGATCGCGACGCTGCTTGCTTTTCTGCTGGCAGGGTGCGGGAGCAAGGGTCCCAAGCCCGCACCGCTGCCGAAATTCAAACCCGATGCGAACCTGCGGGTTGAATGGCGGGCCAACGCCGGCAACGCCGGCCGCTACCTGTTCGCGCCGGCGCTCTATCAGGATGGCGTCTATATAGCTGGCAGTCCCGGCAAGATCGTGCGGCTGAACGCGGCGACCGGCAAGACCGTCTGGCGCGTTGATACCAAGGCCCCGCTTTCGGGCGGCGTGGGCGTGGGCGAGAACATGGTGATGGTCGGCACGGCCAAGGGCGTGGTGCTGGCTTATGACCTGGACGGCAATCCGCTGTGGAAATCCACGGTGTCCAGCGAAGTGCTCAGTGCACCGCAAGCCGCAGGTGGACTGGTGGTGGTGCGCAGCGGCGACAGCCGCATCTTCGGCCTGGATGCGAAGGACGGCACGCGGCGCTGGGAATACCAGACCATCACACCGCCGCTGACGCTGCGCGCCAACCCGGGCGTGATCATTGTCGAGGGTTTTGTCGTCGCCGGCATGCCGGCGGGCAAACTGGTGGTGCTGAATCTCGTCAACGGCGGGCTGGTGTGGGAAACCGTGGTCGCGGCTCCCAAGGGCGACAACGAGCTGGAGCGCATCACCGACATCGCCGGGGCGCCGCTGGTGGCGCAGAAGAAAGTATGCGCGGTGGCCTTTCAGGGCCGTGCGGCATGCTACGAGACCGAGCGCGGCGCCCAGCTGTGGGCGCGCGCGGCGTCCAGCGTCGGCGGTCTCGTGGCTGACGATCGCAACGTTTATCTGTCGGAAGCGGCCGGCGCAGTGGAGGCGCTTGACAAGAACAGCGGCGCCAGCTTGTGGAAGCAGGACAGCCTGTCCCACCGCAGCCTGAGTACTCCGCTCCCCATGGGCAACTACGTGGTCGTCGGCGATTTCGAGGGACAGGTTCACTTCCTCAAGATCGAGGACGGATCGTTCGCGGCGCGCATCGGCACCGATGGCGGCGCAATTGCAGCTGCTCCGGTACGCGTTGACGACAAGGTTCTGGTGCAGACCCGTAAGGGCGGCGTTTACGCGATCAGCGTGCGGTGATCGCAAGAGCAAGGATGAAGTATGAAGGATGAAGAATGAAGGGAAAAACGTCACTGCACCGCAAGCACGCTGGGGTGCAGACAAATATAGACGGCGTGCCGGATGGCACGCCGCACTTCATCCTTCATCCCTCATCCTTCCGCCTTGCTCTTTTTCCTTCATCCTTCATCCTTCCGCCTTCATCCTTGTTATGAAGCCCACCATCGTACTGGTCGGCCGGCCCAACGTCGGCAAGTCCACGCTTTTCAATCGCATGACGCGCTCGCGCCAGGCGCTGGTGGCGGACATTCCCGGGCTCACGCGCGATCGGCACTACGGTCACGGCAACCGCGACGGCAGACCATTCCTGGTTGTCGACACCGGCGGATTCGAACCCGTGACCAAGGACGGCCTGCTCAAAGAGATGGCTCGCCAGACCATGCAGGCGGTGGACGAGGCCGATGCGGTATTGCTGCTGGTGGACGCGCGGCAGGGGCTGACGCCGCAGGATCGCCGCATTGCCACCGAGTTGCGCAAGTCCGGCCGCAGACTTTGGCTGGTGGTGAACAAGGCCGAAGGGCTGGTAGCGGAGACGGCCACCGCGGATTTTCACGAACTCGGACTCGGCGAGCCGCTGGCCATCTCGGCGGCGCATGGCGAAGGCGTGCGTGATCTCATCGACCTGGTGCTGGAGGAATTTCCGGCGGAGCAGGAAGCCGAAGACCTCTCCAGGCATCCCAAGATCGCGGTGGTCGGGCGGCCCAACGTCGGCAAATCCACGCTGGTGAACACTCTGCTGGGCGAAGAACGGGTGATCGCCTTCGACCAGCCGGGAACCACCCGCGACAGCATTTACATCGACTTCGAGCGCAATGGCCGGCGCTATACGCTGATCGACACCGCAGGGGTGCGCCGCCGCGGCAAAGTCGAGGACGTGGTGGAAAAGTTCTCGGTGGTGAAGACCATGCAGGCAATCGAGGACGCCAACGTAGTGGTGCTCGTGCTCGATGTTATGCAGGAAGTCTCCGACCAGGATGCTCATCTCGCAGGTTTCATCCTCGAGGCCGGCAGGGCACTGGTGGTCGCCATCAACAAGTGGGACGCCGCCGAGGAGGAGGCGCGCGAAAAGGCCAAGCGCGATTACGCCCGCAAGCTCAATTTCCTCGACTTCGCGCCGCTGCATTTCATTTCCGCGCGTGCCGGCACCGGCGTGGTGTCGATGCTCAAGTCGGTGGATGCCGCGTATGCCTCTGCCATGGCGAAACTTTCGACCCCGAAGCTGACCCGTGCGCTGATCGCCGCGGTCCAGAAGCAGTCGCCACCGCGCTCGGGCGTGTCCCGCCCCAAGCTGCGCTATGCGCACCAGGGCGGAATGAACCCGCCGCTGATCATGATCCATGGGAACGGCCTGGACCATGTGCCGGACAGCTACCGCCGCTATCTCGAGCGCACTTTCATCTCCGCCTTCCAGCTGTCAGGGACACCGGTCCGGGTGTTCTTCAAGCAGGGCAGAAACCCGTTTGCCAATCGCAAAAGGCGGCAGGGGTCGTGAGGGGTTCCGCGGGATGGTATTGCGCGCGAAAATCCAGTAAAGTTAACGTGCGTCAGAAAAACACAAAAAGGAGCTGCCATGAGCGCGAAAGGGCAATTGTTACAAGACCCGTTTCTGAATGCGTTGCGCAAGGAACATGTGCCGGTTTCGATCTATCTCGTCAATGGCATCAAATTGCAGGGTCAGATCGAGTCGTTCGATCAATATGTGGTGTTGCTGAAGAATACCGTGACGCAAATGGTGTACAAGCACGCAATATCCACCGTCGTGCCGGCGCGCCCGGTGAACTTGTCCCTGGAGCACGGGTCCGAAGACTGAGTGGACTCCGCATCGCCTGTTGTAACCGTTTCCCCGCCGTCGCCGTCGCCGTGCCAGACCGCAGGCGCAGCGGGATGCCGTGTGCCGAGCCTGACCTGAAACCACCCGATGCTTGAACGCCCCCGCGGCGGCGGCCGCGCTGTCCTTGTGAACCTCGATTTCGGCAGCGTCGATTTCGCCGAGTCGCTCGAGGAAATCCGGCGGCTGGCGGAGAGTGCCGACTTGCAGCCGGTGGCCGTGGTGAAGGGCAAGCGCCAGCGCCCCGACGCCGCCACGTTCGCCGGGTCCGGCAAGGTCGAGGAAATTGCTGCGCAGGTGCAGTCGACCGGCGCCTCGCTGGTGTTGTTCAATCATGACCTGTCGCCGGCCCAGGAGCGCAATCTGGAGAAGCGCTGCGACTGCCGCGTGATCGACCGCACCAGCCTGATTCTCGACATCTTTGCGCAGCGCGCCCGTTCGCACGAAGGCAAGCTGCAGGTGGAACTTGCGCAACTCGAACACCTGGCCACGCGGCTGGTGCGCGGCTGGACCCACCTGGAGCGGCAGAAGGGCGGCATTGGCCTGCGCGGTCCCGGTGAAACCCAGCTGGAAACCGACCGCCAGTTGCTGCGCAAACGGGTGAAGGTCCTCAAGGACAAGCTCGCCACGGTGCGCAGGCAGCGGCAGACGCAGCGCCGGGCGCGGCTGCGCGGGCCGGCCATGTCGGTGTCGCTGGTCGGCTATACCAACGCCGGCAAATCAACGCTGTTCAACCGGCTCACCGACAGTGATGCCTATGCCGCCGACCAGTTGTTCGCCACGCTGGACACGACCTCACGGCGCATCAGTGGCGCCAACGACGCGCGTGGTGATGTCCGACACCGTTGGATTCATCCGCGATCTGCCGCATGCTCTGGTGGCGGCATTCAGCGCCACGCTCGAAGAGACGGTGCGCGCCGATCTGTTGCTGCACGTGGTGGACGCCGCAAGCCCCGCGCGCGACGACCAGATCGCGGAAGTGAACAAGGTGCTCGCGGCGATCGGCGCGGGCGCGGTCCCGCAGGTGATGGTCTTCAACAAGATTGATGCGGCCGGACTGGAGCCCGGAGTCGAGCGCGACCAGTATGGTAAAATCGCGGCGGTTCGCGTGAGTGCGCGCAGCGGTTCGGGCGTCGAATTCCTGCGTTCCCTGCTGGGCGATCTGCAAGAGGCGCATCGCAGCGCCAAGGGACTCGCCGCAGCATAGAGAGTTTTCCCCGTATCGCCTGCCTGTCTGAAGAAAGCA
This sequence comes from uncultured beta proteobacterium, assembly GCA_963789945.1. Classification (GTDB taxonomy): domain Bacteria; phylum Pseudomonadota; class Gammaproteobacteria; order Burkholderiales; family JACQAP01; genus JACQAP01. The sequence continues at coordinate 129,871 of CAWBMN010000004.1, forward strand.
AGCATCAATGGCATTGAATGATCCCAACTGGGGCAAGCGCGGCAACGAAGGCCCGCCCGACCTCGACGAACTTTGGCGTCGTCTGAATCAGAAGCTCGGCTCCATTTTCGGCGGCAAGGGCGGCGGGAACGTGCCGCAAGGACCGAGCGCGCGCCAGATGGGCGGCGGCTTCGGACTGCTCATGATCATGGTGCTGCTGGTGTGGCTCGCCAGCGGCTTCTACATCGTGGATGAGGGCCAGCGCGGCGTGGTGCTGCGCTTCGGCAAGTTCCTGCAGACTAATCAGCCGGGTCCGCGCTGGCATCTGCCCTGGCCGATAGAATCGGTCGAGATCGTCAATGTATCCGAGGTCCGCACAGTGGAAGTCGGCTACCGCAACAGCGTGCGCACCAAGGTTCCCAACGAGTCGCTGATGCTGACCGACGACGAGAACATCATCGATCTGCAGTTCGCCGTGCAATACATCCGCGCCAATCCGGAGGAGTACCTGTTCCTCAACCGGGATGCCGACCAGGCCGTGATGCAGGTCGCCGAATCGGCGATCCGCGAGGTCGTCGGCAAGAACAAGATGGATTTCGTGCTCAACGAGGGCCGGGCGCAGGTGGCGGCCAAGGCGCAGGAATTGATGCAGGTCATTCTCGACCGCTACAAGACCGGCATCTCCATCAGCCAGGTGACGATGCAGAACGCGCAACCGCCCGAGCAGGTACAGGCGGCGTTCGACGACGTCAACAAGGCCAATCAGGACCGCGAGCGACAGAAAAACGAGGGCCAGGCCTACGCCAACGACGTGGTGCCGAAGGCGCGTGGTACCGCGGCGAGACTGATCCAGGAAGCCGAAGGTTACCGCCAGCGCGTAATCGCCAACGCCGAAGGCGAGGCATCGCGTTTCCGCCAGATCGTGGCCGAGTACAGCAAGGCGCCGGGGGTCACTGCGCGAGCGCCTTTATCTGGACATGATGCAGCAGGTACTAACCAACTCGAGCAAGATCGTGGTCGATCAGAAGGCAGGCAACAATCTGCTGTACCTGCCTCTCGACAAGTTGATGCAACTGAACGGTGCCGGAAGTGCCGGGGACGTAGGCAAGCCCGCCGTTCCGGAAATCCCGATGCCGGTTCCCGGTGCGGCGGAGGCGACGCCACGCTCGCGCGACGCGTTCCGCAACCGTGACAGGGAGGCGCGATGAAAACCAGCCTGGGCAAGGTGCTGGTCGGTATCGTGGTGCTGCTGATCGTCGCCAGCATGAGCCTGTTCACGGTGGATCAGCGCCAGAACGCGATGGTGTTCCGGCTCGGCGAGGTCATCAGCGTCAGGACCGACCCGGGCCTGTACGTCAAGATGCCGGTGATCGACAACGTGCGCTTCTTCGACATCCGGGTCCTCACTCTGGACTCAGAGGAGCCGGAGCGCTTCCTGACATCCGAAAACAAGAACGTGCTGGTCGATTCGTTCGTGAAATGGCGTGTCAAGGACGTGCGCCAGTACTACGTCAGCGTCGGCGGCGACGAACTTCGCGCCAACGACCGCCTGAAAAAGACCGTGAATTCGAGTCTGCGCGACGAGTTCGGCAAGCGTACCGTGCACGATGTGGTCTCCGGCGAGCGCGACAAGATCATGGAAGCTCATGCGCGAGAAAGTCGATGACGATGCGAGCAAGATCGGCGTCGAAGTGCTGGACGTGAGGCTCAAGCGGGTCGATCTTACAAAGGAAGTCAGCGAGGCGGTGTACCGGCGCATGGAAGCGGAGCGCAAACGGGTTGCCAACGAACTGCGTTCCACCGGTTTTGCCGAGGCCGAGAAGATCCGCGCCGACGCCGACCGCGAGCGGGAGGTGATCATCGCACAGGCGTACCGCGATGCGCAGCGCGTCAAGGGCGACGGCGATGCCAGGGCTTCCGCGATCTATGCCCGCGCATTTCAGCAGAATCCGGAGTTTTACGCCTTCTACCGCAGCCTCGAGGCCTATCGCCAGAGTTTCCGAAACAAGGGCGACCTGCTGATCCTCGAGCCGAATTCCGAATTCTTCAGGTACCTGAAGAATTCCTCGGGCCGCGGCGGCAAATAGCAAGCCGCAGGCGGCGCGACCCGGAAAGGACTGGTCGGTGCGCGTTGCGCAGCGGATGCGCGGCCTGAAAGGGGTGGATGGAAGGCTATACGAGCATCCTGGTTACGGCGGTCGCGTTGATGCTGATCATCGAAGGCGTGCTGCCGTTTCTGCTTCCGGCCGTATGGAGGGACACGTTTCGGCGGCTCACCGAAATGTCGGACGGCCAGATCCGGTTTGTCGGCCTGTCCTCGATGCTGGCCGGCCTGCTGCTGCTTTTCCTGACGAAGTAGCCCTACATGGCCGCATTGGAAATCGGCCAGCCACCGCCAGCGGCCCCGGACCGCGATAGTTCGCCTGCAAACGATCATGCACAAGTGGCTGCTTCCTGAATACATCGAGGACATCCTGCCCGCGGAAGCGGCGCGGGTGGAACGGCTGCGCCGCCGCATCCTCGACCTGTTCTTCTCGCACGGCTACGAGCTGGTTATACCGCCCATGCTCGAGTATCTCGATTCGCTGCTTACGGGCACCGGCCACGATCTCGACCTGAGGACCTTCAAGCTGGTGGATCAGTTGTCGGGACGGCTGCTGGGTTTGCGCGCCGACATCACGCCGCAGGTGACGCGTATCGATGCGCACCTGCTCAACCGCCAGGGCGTCACCCGCCTGTGTTATAGCGGCACGGTGCTGCACACGCAGCCTTTCGGACTGTTGCGCACCCGCGAGCCGCTGCAGATTGGCGCAGAGCTCTACGGTCATGCCGGACTGGAAAGCGACATCGAGATCCAGACGCTGATGCTGCGCGCGCTTCAGATTGCGGGGTTGAAAGGCATCCACCTCGACCTCGGCCATGTTTCGGTGTTTCGCGCGCTGGTGACCCGCGCCTCCGTAGCCCCGGAGCGGGAAGCGGAACTTGTTCCGGGTGCTGCAGGCGAAGGACGTGCCGGCGCTGCGCGAGCTGTCGACGGGTCTCGATGCCGGGACGCGCGAGGCCTTGTTGCTTCTGCCCCAGCTCTACGGCGGGGCGGAAGTGCTGGCGACCGCGCGCCAACGCCTGCCGGCGTATCCGGAACTGGGCGCCTGCCTTGATCTGCTGGAATCGATCGGCAAGCAGCTTCGAGGCGAGGTCGGGGAGCTGTGTTTCGATCTGGCCGAATTGCGTGGCTACCACTATCACAGCGGCGTAGTGTTCGCCGCGTACGCCGGTGCGCGCCCCGAAGCGATTGCGCGCGGCGGTCGCTACGACGAAGTCGGACGCGCCTTTGGCCGGGCCAGGCCGGCGACAGGATTCACCATGGATTTGCGCGACCTGGCCGACATGGGCAACGGTGACATCAACCCGATGCGTGTCCTCGCGCCTTATCTCCCCGGCGATGCGGCCCTCCAGGCCGAGGTGGCGCGGCTGCGTGCCGGCGGAGTAATCGTGGTGGTGGATCTGCCGGGACATGAAGCCAGTCGCGCCGAACTGGGTTGCGAGCAGCAACTGGTGCCGCGCGCCGGAGCATGGAAGCTCGAGCCGCTGAATTGACCGACGCAACGGATTCATGAACCAGAGGTGGTAATGGCAAGCAATGTAGTGGTCATCGGCACGCAGTGGGGTGACGAAGGAAAAGGAAAAGTCGTCGACTGGCTGACCGATCACGCCCAGGGCGTGGTGCGTTTCCAGGGCGGCCACAACGCCGGACATACGCTGGTGATCGGCGGAAAAAAAACCGTGCTGCACCTGATCCCGTCCGGGATTCTGCGGCCCGGCGTGCGTTGCTACATCGGCAACGGGGTGGTGGTATCGCCGCAGGCGCTGCTGGACGAACTGGCCACACTGGAGAACGCCGGCATCGAGGTACGGGGGCGGCTCACCATCAGCGATGCCTGCCCGCTGATCCTGCCGTATCACGCGGCGCTGGATCAGGCGCGCGAGAGCGCCAAGGGTGAAGGCAAGATCGGCACAACCGGGCGCGGCATCGGCCCGGCTTACGAGGACAAGGTAGCGCGGCGCGCAATCCGTCTCCAGGACCTTTTCCACCGCGAGCGTTTCGCCGCGAAGCTGGGCGAAGTGCTCGACTATCACAATTTCGTACTCAAGCAGTACTTCAACGCACGTCCGGTGGATTTCCAGGAAACGCTTGACCAGACGCTGGCGCTGGCGGAACGCCTTCGCCCGATGACAGGCGACGTGCCGCGCCTGCTGTTCGATGCGGGCAAGCGCGGCGAAAATCTGCTGTTCGAGGGCGCGCAGGGGACGCTGCTGGATGTCGATCATGGCACGTATCCCTACGTCACCTCGAGCAACTGCGTCGCCGGCGCGGCTGCCGCGGGAAGCGGCGTCGGCCCGCAGGCGCTGCACTACGTACTCGGCATTACCAAAGCTTATACCACCCGGGTGGGCGGCGGGCCGTTCCCGACCGAGCTCTACGACGACATCGGCAAGCACCTCGCCAGCCGCGGCAACGAGTTCGGCGCGACCACCGGGCGGGCACGGCGTTGCGGCTGGTTCGACGCCGCGGCGCTGAAGCGTTCGATCCAGATCAACGGGGTGTCGGGCTTATGCGTCACCAAGCTCGACGTGCTGGACGGCGTGGAGACGTTGCAAGTCGGGGTCGGCTATCGCGTCGGCAGGGAGACGCTGGACATTCTTCCGTCCGGTGCGGACGCGCTTGCCGAATGCGAACCGATCTACGAGGAAATTCCGGGCTGGACCGGGAGCACGGTGGGCATCAAGCGCCACCAGGACCTGCCGAAAAATGCGCGCAATTATCTCAGGCGTATCGAGGAATCCTGCGGGGTGCCGATAGACCTGATCTCGACTGGTCCGGACCGCGAGGAAACCATCGTGCTGCGCCATCCTTTCGCGCCTGCGAAGTAAGCGGAGTCTGCGACGCGGATTGCCGAAGGGATTCAGGCTGGTGCCGAGAAGAGGACTCGAACCTCCACAGTGTTGCCACCGCCAGGACCTGAACCTGGTGCGTCTACCAATTCCGCCATCTCGGCACGGGAGGGCGCAGAATGTAATTGGAAAGCGCCGCTTTGTCAACGCAGTTGGCGCTTTCCGGAACTCAACTTTCCCATGAAAACAATCAAGAAAACCGGAAATACCAGAAGAAAAAAATCCGGCGCGTCAGCGCGCGGTGCGGACGTGCGCAGCAACGATCCGCACCTCGAGCGCGAGCAGTCGCGCTACGAACATCCGCTTCCCAGCCGCGAGTACGTCCTTCAGGTCCTGCTCGAGCAGGGCGTGCCGGTTGCCGAGGACCGGCTCGCGCAACTGCTCGCGGTCGCACCTCACGAAATGGACTCATTCGTGCGCCGGTTGGCGGCGATGGAGCGCAGCGGGCAGATCATGCGCAACCGCAAGAACGCGATCTGCGTGGTGGAGAAACTCGACCTGGTGAACGGCCGGGTGCAGGGCCACCCGGACGGGTTCGGCTTCCTGATCCGCGACGACCGCGGCGAGGACCTGTTTCTCAATCCGGGAGAAATGTCCAAGGTGCTTCACGGCGACCGGGTGGTGGCGCGCGAGGGGGGACTGACTGCACGCGGCCGGCGCGAAGGCCAGATCGTCGAGGTGCTCGAACGCGCAAACCGGAAAGTGGTGGGCCGCTACCTCAATGAACACGGCATCGGCGTCGTGGCGCCGGAAGACCGGCGCATCAGCCAGGACATTCTGATTCCCGCCGGTGCCACCGGCGGTGCAAAAGCGGGACAGGTGGTGGTGGCCGAGATCATCGAGCAGCCCAAGCCGCACGCGCGGCCGATCGGCCGCATCGTCGAGGTGCTCGGCAACTACGCCGATCCGGGGATGGAGATCGAAATCGCGCTGAGGAAGCACGATTTGCCGCACGAATTTTCCAGCGACGTGGAAAAGGCGGCTGCGAAGTTTCCCGCAGGCGTGACCGAGAAGGACCTGAAAGCGCGCGAGGACCTTCGCAACCTGCCGCTGGTCACGATCGATGGCGAGACTGCCAAGGATTTCGACGACGCGGTCTATGCCGAGCGTCAGGGCACGGGCTTCAAGCTGTGGGTGGCCATCGCCGACGTCAGCCATTACGTGCACCACGGCGAGCCGATCGACCTCGAGGCACGCCTGCGCGGAAATTCCGTGTACTTCCCGCGCCGTGTCATCCCGATGCTGCCCGAGGTGTTGTCGAACGGCCTGTGTTCGCTGATGCCGAAGGTCGACCGCCTGTGCATGGTGTGCGAAATGGACATCAGCGCACGCGGCGACATCGGCAACTATCGCTTCTATCCGGCAGTGATGCATTCACGCGCGCGGCTGACCTACACCCAGGTCGCGCAGGCCCTCGACAGTCCGCACGGCGGGCCCGCACGCGAGATGGCGCAACTGGTTCCGCATCTGCAGACCCTGCACGCCCTTTACCAGGGGCTGACCAAGGCGCGCGCAGTGCGCGGCGCAATCGACTTCGAAACCATCGAGACCCAGATGTTTTTCGACGACCAGGGCAAGATCGAACGTATCGTGCCGACGCAGCGCAACGATGCCCACCGCCTGATCGAGGAATGCATGCTGGCCGCCAATGTCTGCGCCTCCGATTTTCTGTCCAGCCGCGACCATCCGGCGCTGTACCGCGTGCACGAAGGTCCGACCCCGGAAAAGCTGGTGGCGCTTGCGCGAGTTCCTGCGCGAGTTCGGACTGCAGCTCACCGGCGGCGACCAGCCGCACGCCAAGGACTACGCGCGCCTGCTGGAGAAGATAAAGACCCGCCCGGACGTGCAGTTGCTGCAGACGGTGATGCTGCGTTCGCTGCGTCAGGCGGTGTACAGCCCGGACAACGTCGGCCATTTCGGACTTGCCTACGAGTCCTATACTCATTTCACTTCGCCGATACGCCGTTATCCCGACCTGCTCATTCATCGCTCCATTAAAGCTGGTGCTGGAAGGCAAGCGTTACGACCCGGGCGACTGGCATGAGATCGGAGTGCATTGTTCCGAGACGGAACGCCGTGCCGACGACGCCACCCGCGACGTCGAGTCCTGGCTCAAGTGCTATTACATGCAGGATCGTATCGGCGAGCGCTTCATCGGCACCGTCAGCGGCGTGACCAGCTTCGGCGTGTTCGTCGCGCTCGACCAGGTGTACGTCGAGGGATTGGTGCACATTTCCGAACTGGGGTCGGATTATTTCCACTACGACGCCGCCAAGCATCAGTTGCTTGGTGAGCGCACCGGCAAACGCTTCCGGCTCGGCGACCGGGTGTCCGTCAAGCTGGTGCGGGTGGATCTCGAAACCACCAAGATCGACTTCGTGCTCGATGAGTCGAAGCCGAAGGGCAAATGAGCAGCGCGCGGGCGATCCACGGATTGCACGCGGTCACGGCCGCGCTCAAGCGCCGGCCGGAGGCGGTGTTCGAGGTGTTTCTGGATCCCGGCCGAAATGATCCGCGTGCCCGCAAGGTAGCGGAACTTGCCAGGGCTCGGCGGGGTGCGCCTTCACCATGCCGATGCGGCGCGCCTCGACGGACTGGCGAAAGGTTCGCGACACCAGGGCGTGGTCGCTTTTGTCGAAGAGGCGACTCCGGCCGGTTCACTGGACGAGGTACTGGAAAGCGCGGCCGAGCCACCGATGCTGCTGGTGCTGGACGGAGTGCAGGATCCGCACAATCTGGGCGCCTGCCTGCGGGTTGCGGACGCGATGGGTGTACATGCGGTTATTGCACCCAAAGACCGGGCGGTCGGCCTCAACGCGACCGTGCACAAGGTGGCATCAGGGGCGGCGGAAAGCGTGCCGTTCATCGTCGTAACCAATCTGGCCCGGGCTCTCAGAGATCTGAAAGATAAGGGAATATGGGTGCTGGGCGCGGCCGAAGCCGGTGCTATACACTTTGTTCGACGCCAGGCTCTCCGGTGCACTGGCGCTGGTGCTCGGCGCAGAGGGAGAAGGCATGAGGCGGCTTACGCGCGAGACCTGTGACGAGCTGATCGCGATCCCGATGCTGGGCCAGGTCGAGAGCCTGAACGTGTCGGTGGCTGCGGGTATTTGCCTGTACGAAGCCCGGCGACAGCGCCACGCCGGCCCGGAGTGGGGCGGTAAACCCTTGAGTGCGCAAAAAAATCTTGAGGCAGCCGGCGCTCGCGCTGATATAATTTTTTGTTAGCTCCGGTCGTTTTGATCGGGGCAATTCGCACGCTTGCCAGTTCACGCCCGGTTCATGCCTGGCTGAACGAAAAAAAATCCGGCTTTGCCGGATTGGAAGGGTGCCCGACTATCGGGTTCCGGCGAGCGGAGGCTCAACCCTTACAGGAGAAGTTCATGTCAGTCACCATGCGTGAGATGCTCGAAGCGGGAGTCCACTTCGGGCACCAAACCCGTTATTGGAATCCCAAGATGGCCCCGTTTATCTTCGGCCATCGCAACAAGATCCACATCATCAATCTCGAGAAGACCCTGGCCGATGTACCAGGATGCGGTGAAGTTCGTGCGCAAGCTGGCCTCGAACAAGGGCAGCATCCTGTTCGTCGGCACCAAGCGCCAGGCGCGCGAAATCATCCGCGAAGAGGCGCTGCGCGCCGGCACGCCTTTCGTCGATCATCGCTGGCTGGGCGGCATGCTCACCAATTTCAAGACCGTGAAGCAGTCGATCAAGCGCCTGCGCGACATGGAGCAGATGGTGCAGGACGGTTCGATCGAGAAACTGTCGAAGAAAGAGCAGCTCAATTTCCAGCGCGAGATGGTCAAGCTCGACCGCAGCCTGGGCGGCATCAAGGAGATGAATGGATTGCCGGACGCGCTGTTCGTGATCGACGTGGGCTACCAGAAGGGCGCCATCACCGAAGCCAACAAGCTCGGCATCCCGGTGGTGGGCGTGGTGGACACCAACCATTCCCCCGATGGCGTGGACTACGTGATTCCGGGCAACGACGATGCCAGCCGCGCGGTGCGTCTGTACGTGCGCGGCATCGCCGATGCAATACTCGAAGGCCGCAGCCAGATCGTCCAGCAGATCGTCAGCGACGAATTCGTGGAGGTGGACAGTACGGAGGAACAGGCGCCGGCCTGACCCAGGCCGCCCGAAAAAAGGGGCGGACGCCCTTTTTTTTAACCGTAGATCGACAAACCGCGCGCCCGACGCGCAACGAAAAACCAGGAGCAATCGAGAATGGCGGAAATTACCGCAAGCATGGTCAAGGAACTGCGCAGCCGCACCGGACTCGGCATGATGGAATGCAAGAAGGCGCTGGAAGAGGCCGGCGGCGACATGAACAAGGCCGAGGACCTGCTGCGCATCAGGAGCGGGGCGAAGGCGAGCAAGGTGGCCGGCCGGATCGCCGCGGAAGGCACGATCGGCATTTATGTGTCGGGCGACCGCAAGCTGGGTGCGCTGGTCGAGGTCAACTGCGAAACCGACTTCGTCGCCAAGGACCAGAACTTCACCGGATTTGCAACAGCGGTGGCGGAATTGGCGGCAGCCGCAAACATTACCGACGTCGGGGCGCTGGCACAGGCACGGCTTGCCTCCGGCGCGAGCGTGGAGGCGACGCGCCAGGCGCTGGTGATGAAGCTCGGCGAGAACATCAGCGTGCGCCGGGCCGCGGTGCATAAGGCCAAAGGCAGGCTCGCGCACTATCTGCACGGCACCAGGATCGGCGTGATGGTCGACTTGGAAGGCGGCGACGAGACGCTCGGCAAGGATCTGGCGATGCATGTCGCGGCTTCCAAGCCGATTGCCGTCTCCCGTGACCAGATCCCGGCGGAGCTGATCGCACGCGAGCGCGAGATTGCCAAGGCGCGGGCGCTGGAATCCGGCAAGCCCGCCAACCTCGTCGAAAAAATCGTCGAGGGCAGCGTGCAGAAGTATCTTGCCGAGGTCACGTTGCTGGGCCAGCCTTTCGTCAAGGACGACAAGACCACGGTGGAGAAACTGCTCGCGGCCAAGGGCGCAACAGTTCATGCGTTCACGCTGTTCGTCGTCGGCGAGGGCATCGAGAAGAAGACGAACGATTTCGCCGCCGAAGTGATGGCGCAGGCTGCCCAGGCGCGCTGAATCCGGACCCGTCGCGGCGAGATGAAGCCAGCCTACAAGCGCATCCTGCTCAAGCTGTCGGGCGAAGCCCTGATGGGCGACGATGCCTATGGGATCAATCGCGAAACCATCGATCGCATCGTTTCGGAAGTCAAGGAAGTGGTAGGGCTCGGGGTCGAGGTCGGCGTGGTCATCGGCGGCGGCAACATCTTTCGCGGCATGGCGCCGGCGGCGGCCGGCATGGACCGTGCCACCGCGGATTACATGGGGATGCTGGCCACGGTAATGAATGCGCTGGCGTTGCAGGATGCGATGCGCAGGCAGGGGCTCAAGAGCCGGGTGCAGTCGGCGATCAACATCGAGCAGGTCGCCGAACCCTATATCCGCGGCAAGGCGATGCGCTACCTGGAAGAAGGCCGGGTGGTGATCTTCGCCGCCGGTACCGGCAACCCGTTCTTCACGACCGATACGGCGGCGGCGTTGCGCGGCATGGAAATGAACGTGGACATCGTGGTCAAGGCCACCAAGGTGGACGGCGTGTATACCGACGATCCCAAAGACCCATCCGGACGCAATGCGTTACCAGCGCGTCAGCTTCGACGAGGCGATCGTCAAGAAACTCAAGGTGATGGACGCCACCGCGCTGACCTTGTGCCGCGACCAGAAGCTGCCGATCTGCGTGTTCAGCATCTTCAAGGCGGGCGCGCTCAAGCGGGTGGTGCTCGGCGAAGACGAAGGCACGCTGGTCCACGCGTGAGAAGTTGAAGGAGGGAGCCCATGACAATTGCAGACGTAAAGAAGTCGGCGGATCAGAAGATGCACAAGACGCTGGATACGCTCAAGGCCGATCTCGGCAAGATCCGCACCGGCCGCGCCCACACCGGCATTCTGGACCACATACAGGTCGATTACTACGGCAATCCCACGCCGCTCAACCAGGTGGCGAACGTGTCGCTGATCGATGCCCGCACCATCGGCGTCACGCCTTGGGAGAAGAAAATGGTCGGGTGATCGACAAGGCGATCCGCGAGGCCGATCTGGGACTGAACCCCGCGACCATGGGCGACACGGTGCGGGTGCCGATGCCGGCGCTGACCGAGGAACGCCGCCGCGACCTGACCAAGGTCGTCAGGGGCGAGGCGGAGAATGCCACGGGTGGCGGTGCGCAATATCCGCCGCGACGCCAATACCGCACTCAAGGAACTGCTAAAGCACAAGGCCGTGTCGGAAGACGACGAACGTCGCGCCCAGGATGACGTGCAGAAACTCACCGACCGCTACATCGCCGAGATCGACAAGGCGCTGGCGGCCAAAGAAGCCGATCTGATGGCGGTCTGACAACGTGTTCACCAGCGCCACCATCGCAGTCCCGGAAACCCGCGCCGTCCCGCGCCATATCGCCATCATCATGGATGGCAACGGCCGCTGGGCCAGGAAGCGTTTCCTGCCGCGCGTGGCAGGTCATCGCCGCGGGCTCGAGGCGGTGCGCGCGGTGACCCAGGGCCTGTATCGAATGCGGCGTGGAGTACCTGACGTTGTTTGCGTTCAGCAGCGAAAACTGGCGCCGCCCCAAGGACGAAGTCTCGTTCCTGATGGAGTTGTTCGTGATGGCGCTCGAACAGGAGGTGAGCAAGCTCCACGCCAACCGGCATCCGCCTCAGGGTGGTCGGCGATCTGTCCAGCTTCGAGCCGCGCCTGACGCACTCTGATCAGCGACGCAGAGCAACTGACCGCCGGCAACGACCGGCTCACGCTCACAATCGCCGCCAATTACGGCGGGCGCTGGGACATCCTGCAGGCGGTTAACCGCATGGTGCGGGAATTGCCGAATCCGCCGGATGCCTACCGCGAGGCCCATCTTGCCCCGCACCTGTCTATGAGCTATGCGCCCGAGCCCGATCTGTTCATCCGCACCGGCGGCGAGCAGCGCATCAGCAACTTCCTGTTGTGGCAGCTGGCGTATACCGAGTTCTACTTCACCGACGAGTTGTGGCCGGATTTCGACGCCGCGGCGCTGGCTCGCGCCATTGACTCCTACCGCGGCCGGCGAACGCCGGTTCGGCCGCACCAGCGAACAAGTCGGCGCGGACCCCGCCCCGGCCGCGACGGTGCGTGGATCCGTTGGGGAATCGCGCTGATCCGGCTGCGGCGGCAACGCCCTCCGCAGCCGCGCCCCGCGGAATGCTCAGGCAGCGGCTGCTCACCGTGGCGGTGGTCCTGCCGCTGCTGCTCGCCTGTATTTTCCTGCTCCCCAATATTGGCTGGGCGCTGCTGATGACCGTTCCCATGACGCTCGCTGCGTTCGAGTGGTCGAATCTCGCCGGCTACGGGCGCGCTACGCGCGCGCTGTTCGTCGGCACAGTGCTGACCACTTGCCTGCTGCTGATCGCGGTTGCCGCAAGCCGGCGTTTCCCGGCACTGGAAATAAATCTGGCGACGACACTGTTCGTGCTGGCATTGCTGTTCTGGGCGATCGCGGTACCGGTATGGCTCTACAGCAAGTGGCGGGTAACGCAGCCGCTGCTGCTCGCCGCTGCCGGATGGATCGTGCTGGTGCCGGCCTGGCTGGCAGTGGTGCGGCTACAGCAGTCGGCGTGGCTGCTGCTCATCGTGTTCGGGGTGGTGTGGATCGCCGATACCGCCGCATATTTTGCCGGCCACCGTTTCGGACGCAACAAGCTGGCGCCGTTGATCAGCCCCGGCAAGACCTGGGAAGGCGTTATCGGTGCTTACGTCGCCGTGCTCGTGTATGCGCTCGCGGCCAGTCTGATCCTGCAGCCGTCGGGGAACCGCTACGATCATCTGGCGGCGCTGCTGTTTGCCTGGCTGCTGACCGCGTTCGGCATCGTCGGCGACTTGTTCGAGTCATGGATCAAGCGCCAGGCAGGCGCCAAGGATAGCGGTCAGTTGCTCCCTGGTCACGGCGGCGTACTCGACCGCATAGACAGCCTGACCGCGGCGATGCCGTTCGCTGCGCTGTACTTCATTCAGGCCGTGTGGTCGTCGTGAAGCGCCTGGCCATACTCGGTTCCACCGGCAGCATCGGCGCCAATACTCTGGCGGTGGTGGAGCGCCATCCGGATCGTTTCGAAGTCATGGCATTGTCTGCCGATCGCCAGGTGGACCGGCTGCTGGCGCAATGCCTGAAGTTCCGGCCAAAATATGCCGCAATGGCGGATGCCGCAGCCGCGGAACAACTTCGCGTCAAGTTGCACACAGCCGGATTGAATTGCGAAGTGCTGGCGGGCGATACCGGGCTGGCGCAGATTGCGGCAGCGCCGGAGGTCGACGCCGTGATGGCGGCGATCGTCGGTTCTCCAGGACTGCGCTCGACGCTGGCGGCGGCGCGTGCCGGCAAACAGCTCCTGCTCGCCAACAAGGAGGCGCTGGTCATGGCTGGCGCGCTGCTGATGGACGCGGTCAGGGCAAGCGGCGCGATGCTGCTTCCGATTGACAGCGAGCACAATGCGATCTTCCAGGCGCTTCCGCGCGGGTTCGACGGCGACTTCGGCCGCGCCGGTGTCAGGCGCTTGTGGCTTACCGCATCGGGCGGGCCATTTCTGCGCGCTGCGCCGGGCCGGTTGGCGCAGGTCACGCCGGAACAGGCGTGCGCGCATCCCAACTGGGTCATGGGCCGCAAGATCTCGGTGGACTCGGCCACATTGATGAACAAGGGCCTGGAAGTGATCGAAGCGAGTTTTCTGTTCGGGGCGAAACCGGCGCAGATCGAAGTAGTCATACACCCGCAAAGCATCGTGCATTCACTGGTCGAGTACGTGGACGGTTCCGTGATTGCGCAACTCGGCAATCCGGACATGCGCACGCCGATCGCCCACGCGCTTGCGTATCCGGAGCGCATCGATCCGGGCGTCGAGGCACTCGACCTGTTTGCAGTGGCCTCGCTCGGCTTCGAACGCCCGGATCTGGAGCGCTTTCCGTGCCTGAGGCTCGCGTACCGGGCGCTGCAGGCAGGCGGCAGCGCGCCGATCCTGCTCAACGCCGCAAACGAGGTAGCGGTGGCAAGTTTCCTCGACCGCAGGCTGGCGTTTGACCGCATCCCCGGGCTGGTGGAAGAGGTGCTGGAACGGGTGGCGGCCGCTCCCGTGCGATCACTGGACGACGTGCTGGCCGCAGACGCGCTGGGGCGCCGCGCGGCGCTGAAAAAGCTTGAAACCGTTGCCCATTGAATAGCCGATGCCGCTGCTCTCGACCCTGATCGCATTTGTCGTCGCGCTTGGCGTGCTGATCGTGTTTCACGAATTCGGCCACTATCTGGTCGCGCGCCTTTGCGGCGTCAAGGTGCTGCGTTTCTCGTTGGGATTCGGCACCCCGCTATGGAAGCGCAGGCTCGGCCGCGATGGCACCGAGTGGGCGATCGCCGCGTTTCCGCTCGGCGGTTACGTGAAAATGCTGGACGAGCGCGAAGGCCCGGTGGCGGCGCAGGAGCGCCATCGCGCATTCAACGTCCAGCCGGTGGCGAAGCGTTTCGCCATCGTTCTGGCCGGACCGGCCGCCAATTTCCTGCTGGCGATCCTGCTCTACTGGCTGCTGTTCGTTCACGGTTTGCCGGGGATCCGTCCGGTCGTCGGCGTTGCGCTTCCCGATACTCCTGCGGCACACGCCGGATTCCATGCCGGCGACCTTATCAGGCGCATCGGCGATGCGCAGGTGAGCACCTGGCAGGACGTACGCTGGGTGCTGCTGGAGACTGCGCTGCGCAAGGAGTCGGTGCGGGTCGAACTGCAGAGCGAACGCGGCGACATCGGGTTCGGACGACTGGATCTGTCGGGCATGAGTCCGGAACACATCGACGGCGACTTGCTGCAGGCGGTCGGCATCACCCGCTATCAACCGCCGCTCAGGCCGGTCATCGGGCGGCTGATCGCAGGCGGCGCGGGCGAACGCGACGGCCTGAAACCGGGCGACGAAATAATCGAAGTGGACGGCCGGCCGATCGCGCATTGGGATGAACTGGTATCGGCGATCAGTGCGGCGGCGGACCGCGCGCTGACACTGCGTGTCAAACGCCCGGACGCGGTGCTCCAGCTCACTGTCACACCGGAGCCGAAAGCCGAAGGCGGCAAAACGGTCGGGCGCATCGGCGCGGCGCCCCAGATAGACGAGGCCGAGATGAAAAGAATGTTCATCGAGGTGCGTTATGGCCCGGCCGCGGCCGCCGTGAAGGCACTTGAGCGCACCTGGGAAGTATCCCTGTTCACGCTCAGGATGCTCGGCAAGATGATCGTCGGCGAACTGTCGATGAAGAACCTGAGCGGCCCCATCACCATCGCGGACTACGCGGGCCAGTCGGCGCAGATGGGCTGGCTTGCCTATCTGAGTTTTCTGGCGCTGATCAGCATCAGCCTCGGTGTTCTGAACCTGTTGCCGGTGCCGTTATTGGATGGCGGACACCTCATGTACTATGTCGCCGAAATCGTCAAGGGCAGCCCGGTATCGGACCGGGTGATGGAGATCGGCCAGCAGCTAGGCATGGTTCTGCTGTTCAGCTTGATGGCGTTTGCAATCTATAACGATATAAACCGCCTGTTCGGTGGCTGAGCGCGGATGAAGAAGTGCCTGCTGTTAGTGATCCTATCGAGTCTCGTCAGCCTATCCGCCCACGCTTTCGAACCCTTCCAGGTCAAGGATATCCGCGTCGAGGGCATTCAGCGCACCGAGGCGGGAACGGTATTCAGCTACCTGCCTGTCAAGGTCGGCGACACCGTCGATCAGGAGCGCGCAACCGCCGCCGTCAAGGCGCTCTATGCCACCGGTTTCTTCAAGGACGTACGGCTGGAACAGGACGGCGACGTACTGGTGGTCGTGGTCGAGGAGCGGCCGGCCATCGCGCAGATCTCCATCGCCGGATCCAAGGATATCGACGCCAAGCAGCTCAAGGAGGGGCTGAAACAGATCGGACTTGCCGAGTCGCGGATTTTCGACCGCGCGCTGCTGGACCGCGCAGAGCAGGAACTGAAGGGCCAGTACATCAGCCGCGGCAAGTACGGCGTCATCATCACCACCACCCTGACCCCGCTGGAGCGCAACCGGGTGGCGATCAATTTCGACATCTCCGAAGGCCAGGTGGCGAAAATCCGCCAGATCAACATCGTCGGCAACAGCAAATTCAAGGACAAGGCCCTGCGCAACGAGTTCGTGCTGCGCACACCCGGATGGCTCACCTGGTACAGCAAGAACGACCAGTACTCGAAGCCCAAGCTGCAGGGCGACCTCGAGGCACTGCGCACCTTCTACCTGAACCAGGGTTATCTCGAGTTCACCATCGATTCCACCCAGGTCTCGATCACGCCCGACAAGCGCGACATCTTCATCACCGTCAATGTCACGGAAGGCCGGAAGTTCACCGTCACCGACGTGAAGCTCGCCGGCGAGCTGATCGCGCCGGAAGCGGAACTGCGCAGGCTGATCAGGCTGAACAAGGGTGAGGTATTCTCGCGGGAGCGGCTTAGCGAGACCACCAAGCTGATCAGCGACCGTCTCGGCAACGAGGGTTATGCCTTTGCCAGCATCAATCCGGTGCCGGAGATCGATCGCGAAAAGAGTGAAGTGGCGTTCACGCTGTATATCGACCCGGGCCGGCGCGTGTACGTGCGGCGCATCGGCATCAGCGGCAACACCAACACCCGGGACGAGGTGATCCGCCGCGAAATGCGGCAACTGGAGAGCGGCTGGTACTCCACCGAGAAGCTCAACCGCTCCAAGCAGCGCATCGACAAGCTCGGATTCTTTTCCGACGTGCAGGTCGATACGCCGGGCGTGCCCGGAACTTCCGACCAGGTCGATGTGGAAGTCAAGGTCAACGAGCGCGCCACCGGCAATCTTACTTTCGGAGTCGGCTATTCGACGGCGGAGAGCGTGATTCTGTCGGCAGGCGTGTCGCAGAACAATATCTTCGGCAGCGGCAACGCGCTGTCGTTTCAGGTGAACACCGGCGACGTCAACAGGGTTTACGCGCTGTCCTACACCAACCCGTATTCTACCGACGACGGAGTGAGCCGCGGCTTCGACATCTACCGGCGCGACGTGGATTCTTCATCGCTGTCGGTCGCGAGCTACAGCACGTCCTCGACTGGCGGTGGCATACGCTTCGGCGTGCCGGTGACCGAGTACGACACGGTCAACTACGGGCTTGCCTACGAGCGCACGCAGACCGAACTGCTGCCGGATTCGGCACAGCGTTACGTGGACTTCGTGGAGGAGTTCGGCCCGGAGACCGACACGATTCTCGCCACGGCGGGCTGGGCGCGCGACAAGCGCGACAGCGTGATCTACCCCACCGCAGGGACGTTCCAGCGCATCACCGCGGACGTGGGCCTTCCCGGCGCGGACCTGACCTACT
The DNA here is from genome assembly GCA_963789945.1 of uncultured beta proteobacterium. Lineage (GTDB taxonomy): Bacteria > Pseudomonadota > Gammaproteobacteria > Burkholderiales > JACQAP01 > JACQAP01. Next base: position 147,257 of record CAWBMN010000004.1, read on the forward strand.
ACAGGACCAATGTCCAGCATCAGTGGTATTATCCGCTGACCCGGGCATACACGCTGTATTTCAACGGACAGATCGGCTACGCGGATGGATACGATGGCAAGCCGCTGCCTTTTTACAAGGTGTTTTATCTCGGGGGCGTAAACTCGGTGCGAGGCTACGAGACCGCATCGATCGGCCCGAAGGACTCGAACGGGGATTCGCTGGGCGGCAGCCATCTGCTGCTGGGCAATTTCGAGTTCCTGTTCCCGTTCCCGGGGCTCGGCAAGGACCGTTCGGTGCGGCTGGGCTTCTTCGTCGACGCCGGCCTCGTCGGGGAGAAGTACGACTTCGCTCAGATGCGCTACTCTACCGGGTTGGCGTTCAGCTGGTACTCGCCGGTCGGCCCGCTGAAACTGAGTTTCGGCAAGGCGCTCAATCCGGAACCGGACGATCGCCTGGAAAGCATACAGTTCACGTTGGGCACGACATTTTGAACCGGGCCGCCAGCGCAGGCAGCGCTTGCGCCATACAAGACAGAGGAGAAAGGAAGTTGAACAAGATCTCGCTTGTGATTGCCGTCGTGGCGCTCTTGGCGAGCTCGAACGTGCCCGCCGCCGGTGAGCTGAAGATCGGCTTCATCAAAACCGACCGGGTGTTCAGGGAAGCGGCGCCCGCGGTCAGGGCGCTGAAGAAAATAGAAAAGGAATTTGCACCTCGCGACCAGGAAATCCAGAAGCTCGCCAAGCAGTCGCGCGATCTGCAACTGGTCCTGGAGAAGGAAGCGATGACCATGAGCGATTCCGACCGCCGCGAAAAGGAGCAGGAACTGGCGCGCATGACCCGGGAGTTGCAGCGCATGCAGCGGGAGTTCCGCGAAGACCTGAATTTGCGCAGGAACGAGGAGATGGCCACAGTCCTTGAGCGCGCCCAGAAGGTGATACAGCAGATCGCGGAAGCGGAAAAATTCGACCTGATCCTGCAGGAAGCGGTCTACATGAGTCCGCGGCTCGATATCACCGACAAGGTCATCAAGGCGCTCGCAGACAAGTAGCGTTGCGCTGTGCGACGGCTCATCCCCGGGAACCATGCCTGAGTCCGCGCGCCGGTCAGCACACAGCACGGCGGCGCGCGCATGACAGCGGGCATCCGCGAGTCCTTCAGCCTGGCGGAGCTGGCCGAGCGTTTTGGCGGGACCGTGATCGGTGACGGCACCACGCGCATCCGCCAGGTGGCGCCGCTGGAGACGGCGGGGCCGGAAGAGCTGTCCTTCCTTGCCAGCCGCAAGTACCAGAAACTTCTCGCATCCACGCGCGCGCGTGCCGTAGTCCTTGCCGAGGAAGCGCGGGACGCCACAGCCTTGCCACGCATCGTCTGCAGCAATCCGTACGCTTACTACGCCCGAGTCGCGGCGCTCCTCAATCCAGAGGCCGTGCCCGAACCCGGAGTCCATCCGCAGGCCGCGGTGCATGCCGGCGCGCGCGTGGCCACTTCCGCGTCGGTCGGCGCCGGCGCAGTGATCGAAGAGGGGGCGCAGATCGGGGAGGGCGCGGTGATCGGCGCCAACTGCTTTGTCGGGCGCGGCGCGCGCATCGGCGGGCGCACGCGACTGCATGCCAACGCCACCGTGTATCACGATTGCGTAATCGGACATCGGGTCATCATCCATTCCGGAGCGGTGATAGGCGCGGACGGGTTCGGCATGGCGATGGACGACGGCCGCTGGCTCAAGATCCCGCAGATCGGCCGGGTGATCATCGGCGACGATGTCGAAGTCGGTGCCAACACCGCCATTGACCGCGGCGCGCTGGACGATACCGTAATCGAGGAAGGCGTCAAGCTGGACAACCAGATCCAGATCGGACACAACTGCCGCATCGGCGCGCACACCGCCATTGCCGGCTGCGTCGGCATTGCCGGCAGCACGCGCATCGGCAGTCATTGCCAGCTCGGCGGCAGTGCGATGATATCAGGCCATCTGACGATCGCCGACCACGTGGTCATTTCCGGCGGGACGCTGGTGGCCAAGTCCATCGCCAGGGCGGGCACCTACACCGCGGTCTTCCCGATGTCGCCCCATGACGAATGGCTCAGGAATGCATCGCTGATTCGCCATTTGCACGAAATGATGGATAGAATCCGCAAGCTTGAAAACGAGATCAGGAAAATGGAGGGGAAATGACCGTGAACAGCATGGAAATCGAGCAGATCATGGCTCATGTCCCGCATCGCTACCCGATGCTCCTGATCGACCGCGTGTTGTCGGTCGAGCCGGCCAAGGAAGTCGTGGCGCTGAAGAACGTGACCATCAACGAACCGTTTTTCAGCGGTCACTTTCCCAATCATCCGGTGATGCCCGGGGTGCTGATCGTGGAGGCAATGGCGCAGGCAGCCGCGATCCTGGCTTTCAAGACCTTCAACCTCAAGTTCGACAGCGACAGCGTTTACTACTTTGTCGGCATCGACAAGGCGCGCTTCAAGAAACCGGTGTTGCCGGGTGACCAGCTGATCCTGAGGGTGCAGATCCTGCGCAACCTGCGCGGCATCTGGAAGTTCTCGGCGCAGGCAATGGTGGAGGACGTGCTGGTGTCCGAAGCGGATCTGTTGTGCACCATGCGCAATCTTCCGGTGGACCGCGGGCAATGATCCATCCGACCGCGATCGTCCACAAGGACGCGAAACTCGCGCCGGACGTCGAAGTCGGGCCATTCTCCGTCATCGGCGCGCATGTCGAGATCGGCGCGGGCACCAGCATCGGCTCGCACGCGGTGATCGCGGGACATACCCGCATCGGCATCAACAACCGTATTTTCCACCACGTCGTGCTGGGCGAAATCCCCCAGGACAAGAAGTACGCCGGTGAGCCCACCAGGCTCGAAATCGGCGACGGCAACACCATCCGTGAATTCTGCACTTTCAACACGGGCACGGCGCAGGACGTCGGCGTGACCCGGCTTGGCGACGACAACTGGGTGATGGCCTACGTGCATCTGGCGCACGACACGCAGATCGGCAGCCACACCGTGCTGGCCAACCTTGTGGCGCTGGCCGGACACGTCACCATCCACGACCATGTCATCCTTGGCGGCGGCACCATGGTTCACCAGTTCTGCCGCGTTGGCGCGCATGCTTTCACGGCCGGCGGTTCGATCGTCCTGCGCGACGTGCCGCCTTTCGTGATGGCGAGCGGAAATTCGGCGCAGCCGCACGGCATCAATTCGGAGGGCCTGCTGCGCCGCGGCTTCAGCGCCGGGGCGATCGCAGCCATCCGCCAAGCCTACAAGACCCTGTACAAGTCCGGCCTGACGCTGGACCAGGCAAAAGGCGCGTTGCGCGAACAGGCCGCGGCATGCAGGGAACTTGACGTGCTGGTGGACTTTCTGGATACCTCCACGCGCAGCATCATCCGCTAGTGAGCAAATCTCCCGGGCGGACCATCCGCGTTGCCTTGGTGGCGGGGGAAGCTTCCGGCGATCTGCTCGGCGCGCATCTGCTGCAGGCGCTCTCCGAGCGCCTGCCTCGGCTCGAGACATTCGGCATCGGCGGGCCCAAGATGCAGTCTGCGGGGCTGGACGCTTGGTACCCGATGGAATTGCTGGCGGTGCGCGGCTATGTCGAGGTGTTCAGTAGCGTGCCCAAGCTGCTGCAGGTCCGGCGCGATCTCAGGCGCAGGCTGCTCGCCGACCCGCCCGACCTGTTCATCGGCATCGATGCGCCCGATTTCAATCTCGATCTCGAGCTTGCGCTTCGTTCACGCGGCATTACCACGGTACATTACGCCAGTCCGTCGATCTGGGCGTGGCGCGGCGAGCGCATTCACAAGATCAAGCGTGCCGTGTCCAAGATGCTGGCGCTATTCCCGTTCGAGCCGGCAATCTACGAAAAAGCCGGCGTACCGGTAGCCTATGTCGGCCATCCGCTCGCCGATGAGTTGCCGGAATACCCTGACAAGGACGCGGCGCGCGAACAGATGAAATTGCCGCAGGAACAGACCGTGGTGGCATTGCTTCCCGGCAGCCGTCAGAGCGAAGTGCGGCAAATGGGAGAGCTGTTCGCGGCAACCGCCAGGCTGGTCGCCGAACAGGTGCCGGGCGTGCACTTCCTGGTGCCGCTGGTGAGCCGCGAGACCCGAATGATTTTCGAGGAAGCCCTTTACCATCAGGGAGCCGAACACCTGCCCGTCACCATCCTGTTCGGGCACGCGCACATGGCGATGGTCGCCGCCGATGCGGTGCTGGTGGCCTCGGGCACAGCCACGTTGGAAGCGGCGTTGCTCAAGCGCCCCATGGTGATCACCTACAGGATGCCGCGGCTGTCCGCGTGGATCATGCGCAGGCGAGGGCGCCTGCCTTATGTCGGTCTGCCGAACATCCTGGCCGGCGAATTCGTGGTTCCGGAAATACTCCAGGAAGATGCTACCCCGGAGAATCTGGCGCAGGCTCTGGCAAACCAACTGCAGGACAAGGAAGTGCGCCGGCGGCTGGAGCACCGGTTCCTGGAAATTCACCGAATGCTCAGGCAGGGAACCGCGGCGCGTGCGGTCGAGGCAATCCTGCCGCTGCTGGGTGCAATAAAGCTGCGGGCTAACGTCGGAGACGCCGCCGCCCGGGAAGGGGCACGGGCGTGACCGCGGCGGCGATGCCCGGCCGGCTTATCTGCGGGGTGGATGAAGCGGGTCGCGGCCCGCTGGCGGGGCCGGTATTCGCCGCTTGCGTGGTGTTGCGCGACGACGATGCGATCAGCGGTCTCGCCGATTCGAAGAAGCTGTCGGCCGCACGCCGCGAAGATCTGGCGGTGCAGATACGAAGCCGTGCCGCCGCCTGGGCCATCGCCAGCGCCTCGGTGGAGGAAATCGACACGCACAATATCCTGAGAGCCAGCCTGCTGGCGATGCGGCGCGCGGTGGAGCGACTCGGCCTCGAACCTCACGAGGTGCTGGTGGACGGACTGCACTGCCCGCAAGTGCGTTTTCCGGTCAGGGCGGTGGTGCGCGGCGACGACACGATCGCCGCCATTTCCGCCGCCTCCATACTCGCCAAGACCGCGCGCGATGCGCTCATGCTCGAGTTGCACGCGCGCTATCCCGACTACGGCTTCGACCGCCACAAGGGCTATCCCACCCCGGATCACCTCGCCGCGCTGCGGCGCTGCGGCGTTTCTCCGGTGCACCGGCGCAGCTTCGCCCCTGTGCGGGTCTTATGCACTGGACCTGTCCAAGGCTGAAACGCGTTCAACACGAAGGACACGAAGGAAAGGCAAGAGAAGTATCACGAAGGAGAATGATGAAATAAAAATCAGTAGTATTTTGACAGTGACGATTTGGCCCATATCATGAATCGTTCTGCTTTTCCGGTTTCCTTCGTGTGATCTTGTTTTCCCTTCGTGTCCTTCGTGTTGAAAGAGTTTTGCCGTAGTTTCAGTAAACGTGACGCTGGAGATTGGCCTGCTGCAGAATCGTGGTGGCCAGTTCCTCGATCGAGCGCGACGTGGTATCGAGTATGGAGATGCCCTCCTGGCGCATCAGTCTGTCGGCCTCGCGCAGTTCGTGTTCGCAATTTTCCAGACTTGCATAAGTGCTGCCGGGACGGCGTTCGCTGCGGATGCGTTGCAGGCGGTCGGGCCGGATGGTCAGGCCGAACAGCTTGCTGCGAAAGCCGCGAATCGCCGCCGGCAGGGCCCTTGCGTCGAAATCCTCCGGGATCAGCGGATAGTTGGCCGCGCGAATGCCGAACTGCAGCGCCATGTACAGGCAGGTCGGCGTCTTGCCGCAGCGGGACACGCCCACCAGGATCACATCGGCATTGGCGAGATCCTTGGTGCTCTGGCCGTCGTCGTGCGCCAGGGCGAAGTTCACCGCTTCGATCCGGCTGAAATACTCGTTGCTGCGAACGCTGTGCGACTTGCCCACCGTATGCGAAGACTGCACGCCCAGTTCGTCCTCCATCGGCTGGATGAACACCTGGAAGCAATCGATGTAGAAGGCATTGGCACGCTGGATGGCGCTGCGGATGTCCAGGTCCACCAGCGTGCTGAACACCAGCGGACGGGCGCCGTCCTTCTCCGCGGTCTGGTCTATCTGGCGCACTGCGTCCGCCGCCTTTTCGGGCGAATCCACAAAAGGAAGCGTAATCTCGCTGAATGTCACCCGGTCAAACTGGGTGAGCAGGCTGTGCCCGAGCATCTCGGCTGTGATCCCGGTGCGGTCTGAGACGAAAAAAGCGGTCCGTTTAGGCGACATTGTCGTGATGCAAATGTAATGAATCACCCGGTAAAATAGCACCTTTTGAACCTTCCCCATCCGCGGACAGCGCAATGAGCAACCCACGCCTCGTCATCCCCTTTGAACAACTGCGCATGGCCGACGTCGACAGCGTTGGCGGCAAGAATGCCTCCCTGGGGGAGATGATCAACCAGCTGGCACAAGCCGGTGTGCGGGTTCCAGGTGGATTTGCCACCAGCGCAGCCGCGTATCGCGAGTTCTTGTCTGCGAGCGGATTGGCAGCCAGGATCGAGCGGACGCTCGCTGCACTCGACGTCGATGACGTGACCGCGCTGGCTGCCGCCGGCGCGCAGATCCGCCAGTGGATAATTGAAGCGCCTTTGCCGGCGCGGCTGCAAGCGGAAGTCGGCGACGCGTATCGGGCTCTCGCAAAGGAGCAGGGCAGTGATGCCTCGTTCGCCGTGCGTTCCTCGGCCACCGCGGAAGATCTGCCGGATGCCTCCTTCGCCGGCCAGCAGGAAACCTTCCTCAACATTCACGGCCTCGACAACGTGCTGCTGGCCATCCGCCACGTATTCGCTTCGCTCTATAACGACCGCGCCATTTCCTACCGGGTACACAAGGGGTTCGTGCATTCCGCGGTGGCATTGTCGGCGGGCGTGCAGCGCATGGTACGCAGCGACAAGGGTGCCTCCGGCGTAATGTTCACGCTTGATACAGAATCCGGATTCGACAAAGTGGTATTCATCACCTCGGCATATGGGCTGGGCGAAACCGTGGTGCAGGGTCAGGTCAATCCCGACGAGTTCTACGTTTACAAACCGGCGCTGGAAGCCGGCCGCCCGGCGATCCTGCGCCGCAACCTCGGCAGCAAGGCGCTGCGCATGGTGTTCACCGACAGCCGCGCGGCAGGCCGCTCGGTGCAGACGCTCGAGGTGCCGGAGTCCGAACGCAGGCAGTTTTCGATTGACGACCGGGAGATCGAGGAACTCGGCCGTTACGCGGTGATCATCGAAAAGCACTACGGCCGGCCGATGGACATCGAGTGGGGCCGCGACGGCGTCGATGGCAAGCTCTATGTTCTGCAGGCGCGCCCCGAGACGGTGAAGGCCCGGGAGGAAACGCAACTGCGCTTCAGGCTGAAAAAGCGCGGTGACGTATTGATCACGGGCCGCGCGATCGGTAACCGCATCGGCACGGGCACGGTTCGGCTGGTGAAGAACGCCTCGGAGATGAACCGGGTGAAGCCCGGCGATGTGCTGGTGACCGACATGACCGATCCCGATTGGGAGCCGGTGATGAAGAAAGCTTCGGCCATCGTCACCAACCGCGGCGGACGGACCTGCCACGCCGCCATCATCGCCCGCGAACTCGGCATTCCCGCGGTAGTCGGCTGCGGCGATGCCACCGCCAGGCTGGAACAGGACCAGCGCGTGACAGTGTCCTGCGCCGAAGGCGATACCGGCTACGTCTACCGGGGAATCCTCGACGTGGAGGTGCTGCACATCCAGCTCGACAAGCTGCCCAATGTGCCGGTCAAGATCAGCATGAACGTGGGCAATCCGGAACTGGCGTTCGATTTTCAGCGGCTGCCCAATGCCGGCGTCGGGCTGGCGCGGCTTGAGTTCATCATCGCGCGCATGATCGGCGTACACCCGAAGGCGGCACTGGCTTACCCGAAGGTCGATGCCGATTTGAAGAAGGCGATCGACGCGCACGCAGCGGGCTATCCGGACCCGGTGACTTTCTACGTCGAAAAGCTCGTCGAAGGCATCGCCACGCTGGGGGCGGCATTCTTTCCAAAACCGGTGATCGTGCGCCTGTCGGATTTCAAGTCCAACGAGTATTCGAGCCTCACCGGCGGCCGGCAGTACGAGCCGGAGGAGGAAAATCCGATGCTCGGCTTTCGCGGCGCCTCGCGCTACGTCGCCGATTCATTTCGCGAGTGTTTCGAGCTGGAGTGCCGCGCATTGAAAAAGGTGCGCGACCAGATGGGATTGACCAACGTCGAGATCATGGTGCCCTTCGTGCGCACCGTGCACGAAGCGGAGCAGGTCATCGAGCTGCTGAAGAAGAACGGCCTGGAGCGCGGCAGCAACGGCCTGAGAATCATCATGATGTGCGAGATCCCCTCCAATGCGATCCTCGCCGACGAGTTCCTGCGGCACTTCGACGGTTTTTCGATCGGCTCAAACGACATGACCCAGCTCACGCTCGGGCTGGACCGCGATTCGGGCATCGTCGCCGGACAGTTCGACGAACGCGATCCGGCGGTAAAGGCGATGCTCTCCATGGCCATCCAGGCCTGCCGCAGGGCCGGCAAATATGTCGGCATCTGCGGACAGGGGCCTTCCGACCATCCCGATCTGGCGGAATGGCTGATGGATCAGGGCATCGATGCGATCTCGCTGAACCCGGACACGGTGATCGAAACCTGGATGTTCCTGGCCAAGCATGCCGCCAAACAGGCGGCCGCGGCCTGACCGGAATAATGTCCGGGCGACACAATATTTGTGACGCCCGGCCGGCCTTTGGGTTACTATTCGGCAGGCAAGTCGGAGCGGGTATGGAATGACCAAATTTATCTTTGTCACCGGCGGTGTGGTCTCTTCCCTGGGCAAAGGTATCGCTTCCGCGTCTCTCGCCGCAATTCTCGAATCCCGCGGCATCAAGCTCACCCTCCTCAAGCTCGATCCTTACATCAACGTTGATCCCGGCACCATGAGCCCCTTCCAGCACGGGGAGGTGTTCGTGACCGAGGACGGCGCCGAGACCGACCTGGATCTCGGGCACTACGAGCGCTTCGCCAACGCCAGGATGACCCGGCGCAACAATTTCACCACCGGCCAGATCTACGAGAGCGTCATCAAGAAGGAGCGCCGCGGCGACTATCTCGGCGGCACGGTGCAGGTGATTCCGCACATCACCGACGAAATCAAGAATTTCATCCGCATGGGCGCAGGCGACGCCGACGTGGCGATCTGCGAGATCGGCGGCACCGTCGGCGACATCGAATCCCTGCCGTTCCTGGAAGCGGTCCGGCAGATGAGCATCCAGAACGGCCGCGGCAATACCTGCTTCATCCACCTGACGCTGGTGCCTTACATTCCGTCGGCAGGCGAGATCAAGACCAAACCGACGCAGCACTCGGTCAAGGAACTGCGCGAGATCGGCATCCAGCCCGATATCCTGTTGTGTCGCGCCGATCGCATGGTGCCGGACAACGAGCGCCGCAAGATCGCGCTGTTCACCAACGTCGAGGAAGAAGCGGTGATCTCGGCCGTGGACGTCGATTCGATCTACAAGATTCCCGGTTTCCTGCACGGGCAGGGGCTCGACGAAATCGTCTGCCGCAAGCTCGGTATCAAGGCGCCGCCGGCGGATCTGTCCAAATGGGAGAAGCTGCTGCACGACCGCGAGCATCCCACGCACGAGGCGAACATTGCGCTGGTCGGGAAGTACGTCGATCTCGCCGATTCCTACAAGTCGCTGACGGAAGCGCTGATCCACGCCGGCATCCACACCCGCACGCGTCTGAACCTCCATTACATCGATTCCGAAAGCATAGAAAGGGACGGTATCGGCTGCCTGAAAGACATGGATGCCGTTCTGGTGCCGGGCGGTTTCGGCAAGCGCGGCGTCGAGGGCAAGATCGCGGCGATCCGATACGCGCGCGAAAAGAAGGTGCCTTACCTGGGCATCTGCCTGGGCATGCAGCTTGCGACCATCGAGTTCGCGCGCAACGTCGCCGGACTTGCCGGCGCCAACAGCACCGAGTTCGAGCCCGATACGCCGCATCCGGTGGTCGCACTCATCACCGAGTGGCTGGACCGCACAGGGCGGGTCGAGCGCCGCAGCGGCGAATCCGACATGGGCGGTACCATGCGCCTGGGCGCGCAGTCCTGCCCGGTCGAGCCCGGCACCCTGGCCGCGAAAATCTACGGACCCGAGGTCACCGAGCGGCACCGCCATCGCTATGAAGTCAACAACGCCTACGTGCCTTCACTCGAGGCGAAGGGCTACAGGGTCTCCGCGCGCACGCCGAGCGAGAGCCTGCCGGAGATGATGGAATTGCCGGAGCATCCCTGGTTCGTCGGCTGCCAGTTTCATCCGGAATTCACCTCCAAGCCCCTCGACGGCCATCCGCTATTTTCCTCGTTCATCCGCGCAGCCGTGAGCTTTCGCCAGAGCGAACAGGCCGATCCCGTTTTGCAGCCGGCCAAGATCAAGAGCATCGCGTGACATGAAGCTCTGCGGCTTCGATGTCGGTCTTGAGCACCCTCTGTTTTTGATAGCCGGGCCGTGCGTGGTCGAATCCAGGGAAATGGCGCTTGACACCGCGGGCAAGCTCAAGGAAATTGCCGCGGCGGTCGGCGTGCCCTTCATCTACAAGTCCTCGTACGACAAAGCCAACCGCAGCTCCGGCAAGTCCTTCCGCGGCCTGGGCATGGAAAAGGGCCTGGCAGATCCTGGCTGATGTGAAGAAACAGATTGGCGTGCCGGTGTTGACCGACGTGCACGCCGAGGACGAGATCACCGCGGTCGCGGCGGTGGTTGACGTGCTGCAGACCCCGGCCTTCCTGTGCCGGCAGACCGATTTCATCCACGCCGCGGCGAAGAGCGGTAAGCCCGTCAACATCAAGAAGGGGCAGTTCCTCGCCCCAGGCGACATGAAGAATGTGGTGGACAAGGCGCGCGAGGCGAGCGGCAAGGACAACATCATGGTGTGCGAGCGCGGCGCCTCGTTCGGTTACAACAATCTGGTTTCGGACATGCGCTCGCTGGCGATCATGCGCGACACCAACTGCCCGGTGGTGTTCGATGCGACCCATTCGGTGCAGTTGCCCGGCGGGCAGGGCAGTTCCAGCGGCGGCCAGCGAGAGTTCGTGCCGGTGCTGGCGCGGGCGGCGGTGGCAGCCGGCGTGGCCGGAGTGTTCATGGAAACGCACCCGAACCCGGAGAAGGCGCTTTCCGACGGACCCAACGCCTGGCCGTTGCATCTGATGAAGCCGTTGCTGGAAACGCTCAAGGCGCTGGACGAGCTGGTCAAGAAGCGCGGCTTTGCCGAAATCGCGTTGATGGCGAAAGCTGCCCGCTAACCTGCAAACAGAACACAAGAAGGAAGAAGAATGAGTTCGATTGTCGACATCGTGGCCCGCGAAATTCTGGATTCGCGCGGCAATCCGACCGTGGAGGCCGACGTGCTGCTCGAGTCGGGCGTGAGCGGACGTGCGGCGGTGCCTTCGGGCGCGTCCACAGGTACGCGCGAAGCCATCGAGCTACGTGACGGCGACAAGGGTCGCTATGGCGGCAAGGGCGTACTCAAGGCAGTGGAGAACGTCAATACCGAAATCTGCGAAGCGATCGTCGGCCTGGACGCGGTGGAGCAGAGCTTCATCGACCAGACGCTTATCGACCTCGATGGCACGGAGAACAAGTCCCGGCTCGGCGCCAATGCCATGCTTGCGGTGTCGCTGGCGGTGGCCAAGGCCGCGGCCGAGGAGTCCGGGCTGCCGCTTTACCGTTATCTCGGCGGGGCCGGCGGGATGCAACTGCCGGTGCCGATGATGAACGTGATCAACGGCGGGGCGCACGCCAACAACAGTCTCGACCTGCAGGAGTTCATGATCATCCCGGTGGGCGCGGAAAGTTTCCGCGAGGCGATGCGCTGCGGCGCGGAGATCTTCCAGACATTGAAGAAACTCCTCGACAAGAAAGGCCTGTCCACCACGGTGGGCGATGAAGGCGGCTTTGCGCCCAACCTGCCGAACAACGAGGCGGCGCTCAAGCTCATCATCGAAGCGATCGAAGCCTCCGGATACACGCCCGGCTCGCAGGTTGCGATCGGACTCGATTGCGCGGCGTCCGAGTTCTTCAAGGACGGCAAGTATGACCTCACCTCGGACAAGCTGAAGCTGGGCGCGAAGGAGTTCACCGACTACCTGGCCGCATGGGTCGACAAGTATCCGATCATCAGCATCGAGGACGGCATGGCCGAAGGCGACTGGGAGGGCTGGAAGGTCCTCACCAACAGACTCGGCAAGAAAGTCCAGATTGTCGGCGACGACTTGTTCGTCACCAACACCAAGATCCTGGCCGAAGGCATCCGCCAGGGCGTCGCCAATTCGATCCTGATCAAGATCAACCAGATCGGCACGCTGACCGAGACGTTTGCTGCCATCGAGATGGCCAAGCGCGCGGGCTACACCGTGGTGGTGTCGCACCGTTCCGGCGAAACCGAGGACACCTTTATCGCCGATCTCGCGGTCGGCGCGAACGCGCTGCAGATCAAGACCGGCTCGCTGTCGCGTTCCGACCGGCTGGCGAAGTACAACCAGTTGCTGCGCATCGAGGAAGATCTCGGCGACTCGGCGAGCTACGCCGGCCGCGACGCCTTCTATCAAATCAAGTAGCCGATGCGCTTCCTCGCCCTGGCGCTGGTCCTGCTGATTGCACTGATACAGAACCCGCTGTGGTTCGGCAAGGGCGGCTGGCTGCGCGTCTGGGAACTCGACCGCCAGATTGACGCACAGCGCGACACGAATACGCAGCTTGCCGTGCGCAATGCCGCGCTCGACGCCGAAGTGCTCGACCTCAAGAAGGGCTATGACGCGATCGAGGAGCGCGCACGCTCGGATCTCGGCATGATCAAGCAGGACGAGGTCTTCTTCCAGATCGTGCAGCCCGCGCCCGCGTCAACGGGCTATTCCCGCGGCAAGCGCTGACCGGCTTCGGCGGAGCGCAATTCCTCTGTGGTGTTGATGTTGCTGAACGCCGCGGCTTCGTCGTCGAACGCCACTTCCACGACTTTCAGCGTCGCGTACCACGCGTCGATCTTGCGGCCGCCGCATTGCAGGAATGCGGACAGGTGGGGCAGCAGGCGGCGCCTGGCGAGACAGAACACCGGGTGCGGCTGAGTTCCGGTTTTGGCCACGGTCAGATCCACGCTCTCGTCCTGCAGCGGCACTGCAAGACGCGCCACCAGGTCTTCGGGCAGGAACGGCGAATCGCAGGGAACCGTGGCGACCAGTTCGTGGCGCGACTCCGACAGTCCGCAATGCAGCCCCGCCAACGGCCCGGCGTAGCCACCTAGCTGGTCCGGTACCACTCGGCAGCCTAGCAGTGCATAACGCTCGAGGTTCTGATTGGCGTTGATCAGGACTTCTTGCACTTGCGGCGCCAACCGCGCCAGCACTCGCGCCGCCATCGGCCGCCCGTTCAGCAACTGCAGACCCTTGTCCACCCCGCCCATGCGGCGGCCGAGCCCGCCGGCCAGAATAACGCCCGTCACGGCCGTGACCTGGCCGGAGTGCTGAGTGCTGGGTACTGAGTGCTGCGAAGGCTTTTCGCTTGTCACCGGTCACCAATCACCAGTCACGCCTTTCTTGAACCGGGATTGCCCGGTGAAGAGAAGATAGTGCTTTCCCGTCGCCCGCCCGATCATCGTGAGACCGACCTTCTGCGCGATTTCGTAGCCCATGTGCGTAAGCCCTGAGCGCGACACCAGGATCGGGATGCCCATCTGTGCGCACTTGATCACCATTTCGGAAGTGAGCCGCCCGGTGGTGTAGAACACCTTGTCGCCGCCGTCGATGCCCTCCAGCCACATCTGCCCGGCAATCGCGTCCACCGCGTTGTGGCGGCCGACGTCTTCGACAAACATCAGGATTTCCGCGCCTTTGCATAGCGCGCAGCCGTGCACCGCGCCGGCCTGCTTGTAGATGGTTTCGCGCTTTCGCACGGCTTCGAGCAGCGCAAAGAAGTCCGCTTCGCGCAGTACGGCATCCGCGGGCAGCACGACCTTGTCGATCTCTTCCATCAGTTCGCCGAACACGGTGCCCTGGCCGCAACCGGTGGTCACGGTGCGCTTGCCCATCTTGCGTTCCGCATCCTTGAGGCCGCTGCGGGTAACGACTGCGACCGCGTTGGCTTCCCAGTCCACCTGCACCGACTTGATGTCTTCGAGGCGATCGACCAGCCGCTGGTTGCGCAGATAGCCGATCGCAAGCGCCTCGGGCGCCCCGCCGAGCGTCATCAGGGTGACGATCTCGAGCTTGTCCACGTAAAGCGTCAGGGGATGCTCGCCGGCGATGGAAGTCTGTTCGGTTTCGCCATGTTCGTTGCGTGCATCGACCCTAAAGGTCAGCGGGCGGGCGGCCTGGGTGAGTTGCGGGCGATAGGGTGCGTTCACCAAACTGTCCAGATTTGAATCAATGGATAACGGCAAGAATACTTCCCGGCTCGCCCCTTGGATATGGGGTAGGAGATTTATCGGATGTTGCAGGTACAATTGTGCACCACAAGAATCCCCGGCACCGCCGGGCGTCGCCAAAATCAGGGAGGAGTCAGACGTGCTCGAATTCCTGTCCAAAGAACACACCATCGCGAAACCCGGGTTCAATCGGTGGCTGGTGCCACCCGCCGCGTTGTGCATTCATCTTTGCATCGGCATGGCATACGGTTTCTCCGTTTTCTGGCTGCCGCTTACCCATGCGCTCGGCCTTACCACATCGATCGCATGTCCGCCCGACATGACATGGATAGAGAAGCTGTTCACGACCACCTGCGATTGGGACAAGCCGATACTGGGATGGATGTACACCTTGTTCTTCGTGTTTCTCGGCTCGTCCGCCGCGGTGTGGGGCGGGTGGCTCGAGCGCGCCGGGCCCCGCAAGGCGGGCGTGGTCTCGACACTGTGTTGGTGCGGGGGCTTGGTGCTGTCGGCAATCGGTGTCTACACCCATCAACTCTGGCTGATGTGGCTGGGCTCCGGGATCATTGGCGGCATTGGCCTCGGCCTCGGCTACATCTCGCCGGTGTCGACATTGATCAAGTGGTTCCCCGACCGCCGCGGCATGGCGACCGGCATGGCGATCATGGGCTTCGGTGGCGGCGCGATGATCGGTTCACCGCTGGCGGACCGGCTGATGAAGTTCTATGCGACTCCGGAATCGGTGGGCGTGTGGGAGACCTTCCTTGACGATGGGTGCCGTCTACTTCGTGTTCATGATAGTCGGGGCGCTGGCGTATCGCGTGCCGCCCACCGGATGGAAGCCGGCGGGCTGGACCCCGCCGGCGTCGCAATTGAACAACGCGATGATCACCACCGGACATGTGCATCTGAGAAACGCACACAAGACACCGCAGTTCTGGATGTCTGTGGGGCATTCTCTGCCTCAACGTGTCGGCGGGTATCGGCGTCATCGGCATGGCTTCGCCCATGCTGCAGGAAATTTTCGGCGGGAAGCTGATCGGCATCGATCTCAAGTTCGATCAGTTGAGCCCGGAGCAACTCGGACTGATTGCTGCAATCGCCGCCGGATTTACGGGACTGCTTAGCCTCTTCAACATTGCCGGCCGGATCATCTGGGCGTCCTTCTCCGACTACATCGGGCGCAAGACGACCTACTACACTTTCTTTACGCTGGGGTTTCTGCTGTACGCTTACGGACCCACGGCGGGACACTCCGGCAACGTTGCGTTGTTTGTCGGCATCTTCTGCTTCATCCTGACCATGTACGGCGGCGGGTTCGCGACCATTCCCGCTTATCTTGCAGACATGTTTGGAACACAGATGGTGGGCGCCATCCACGGGAGGTTGCTGACTGCATGGTCGGCAGCCGGGATACTCGGGCCCGTGCTGGTCAACTACATCAATGATTTCCAGATCAAGGCCGGCGTTCCCAAGAGCCAGGCCTACGATACGACCATGTATGTGCTCGCCGGGCTGCTGGTTGGCGGATTCATCTGCAACCTGCTGGTCCGGCCGGTGTCGCCGAAATGGTTCATGACTGAGGCAGAACTTGCCGCCGAACGCAAGCTGGCGCACGACGCCGCCGCCGCGAGCGCTGTCGGCGGCAGCGCCGTGGCAGTCAGCGGTAGCGGCAGCCACCGCGGCCTGGTGGCGATATTCTGGCTGTTCGTCGGCATTCCTTTGGCGTGGGGCGTGTGGAATACGGTGGCCAAGGCGCTGGTGCTGTTCCGCTGACGGAGCAACGGTGACCGCGGGGACCGTGCGTTTGCCCTGCGGCTGCGGACTCATTCACATGACAAGATGAGCAATACCAGAGTCAGACAGAAATCCAACCCGGAGTTCGCGATCAAGAGAGGCAAGAGGCACGCCCAAGGGACGGCGGACCGAACCGGGCGCATTGGACGAAGTGCGCGCACTGCTCGGAAACGCGCTCCGACGGCGTGACCTGCTGATCGAGCACCTGCACAGGATTCAGGACCGCTACCGCCAGCTATCGTCGGCACACCTCGCCGCACTTGCGCAGGAAATGAAACTGTCGCAGGCGGAGGTCTTCGAGGTCGCGAGCTTTTATCATCACTTCGACATCGTCAAGGAACGGACAGACGCCACGCCGCCTCAACTCACGGTGCGCGTGTGCGATTCACTTTCCTGCGAACTGGCCGGTGCGAAGAAATCTGCTGGCACGCCTGCCGCGATTCTGGGCCGGGACAATACGGGTTATCCCCGCGCCCTGCGTCGGGCGCTGCGAGACGGCGCCGGTGGCGATGGTCGGACAGAATCCCGCTGCCGAATGCGACGACGGACGCAGTCAAGACCGCGGTGAGCGCCGCAGAAGACGTCTTGCCCGCCGACGCGTTACACCGTCTATCAGACGTATCGCAAGTCCGGCGGTTACGCCACGCTGGAAAAATGCCTGAACGGCAAACTCGACCGCGAGGACGTGTTCGAAGACCATGGAACATTCCGGCCTGCGCGGACTGGGCGGCGCCGGATTTCCGGCCGGACGCAAATGGCGCATCGTCTGGGCCGAGCCTGCACCGCGGCTGCTGGCAGTCAATATCGACGAAGGCGAACCCGGCACTTTCAAGGATCGCTGGTATCTCGAACGCGATCCACACCGGTTTCTCGACGGCATGCTGATCGCGGCGTGGGCTACGGGATGTGCGGAAATTTACATTTATCTGCGCGACGAGTACGCCGGATGCCGCGAAATCCTGGAAAAGGAAATCGCCGCGCTCAAGAAGTCGCCACCCTGCGCGCTGCCGCCGATCTATCTGCGTCGCGGTGCCGGCGCCTACATTTGCGGTGAAGAATCGGCGATGATCGAATCGATCGAAGGCAAGCGCGGCATGCCTCGGCTGCGCCCGCCGTACGTGGCGCAGGTCGGCCTGTTCGGCCGGCCGACGCTCGAGCACAACATGGAAACGCTTTACTGGGTGCGCGATCTCCTGGAGAAGGGCGCGGACTGGTTCGCCTCCCAGGGACGCCATGGCCGGAAGGGCCTGCGCTCATTCTCGGTGAGCGGACGCGTGGCAAAGCCGGGCGTGCATCTGGCGCCCGCGGGGATTACAGTGAAGGAGTTGATCGCAGAATACTGTGGCGGCATGGCTCCGGGTCATGCGTTCTACGCCTACCTGCCGGGCGGGGCGTCGGGCGGCATACTACCGGCGTCTATGGGCAGTATTCCGCTCGACTTCGACACGCTGAACGAGTACGGCTGCTTTATCGGCTCCGCCGCGGTGGTGATCCTGTCGGACAGCGATCGCGCAACCGATGCCGCGCGCAACCTCATGTCGTTCTTCTCCGACGAATCCTGCGGCCAGTGCACGCCCTGCCGCGTCGGCACTGCAAAGGCTCTGCAATTGATGCAGAAGGACGACTGGGACAAAAAGTTACTGGAAGAACTGTCGCAGGCAATGGCTGATGCGTCGATCTGCGGCCTGGGACAGGCCGCACCGAATCCGGTGCGTTGCGTCATCAAATATTTTTCTCACGAACTGAAGTGAAAGATCTTCTTGCCACAGAGGACACAGAGAACACAGAGGAAATCACCTCACCCCCCGCCCTCTCCAGCAAGCTAGAGAGGGTGCCAAAAAACTACACGATCGGGGATCAGCGGCGCCTCCATCTCCCTCGCCACCCGATTGTGGGGGGAGAGGGACGGGGAGAGGGGGTATGCTCTGTGGCTAACGAATTTGAGGTTGGAACATGAACCAGCGTAGCGAGATGGTGACGTTCAAACTCGACGGCACGGAGATCCACGCCGCGCCGGGAGAGACCATACTTCAGGCGGCGCAGCGCTACGGCACCGATATTCCGCATCTGTGCTACAAGCCGGGCTACCGCGCCGACGGCAACTGCCGCGCCTGCATGGTGGAGATCAAAGGGCGAGCGGGTGCTGGCGCCTTCGTGCTGCCGCGCCCCGAAGGCCGGAATGGAAGTCGAATCGAAGAACGCGCGGGCGGTTGCAGCGCAGAAGATGATTCTGGAACTGCTGCTTTCCGACATGCCCGAGCAGAAGTATTCGCAGGATTCCGAACTCGATCTCTGGGCGACGCAATCTGAAAGTCGGAAAGCCGCGCTTTGCGCGTCGCCGCCAGCCCAAGGCGGATCTGTCGCATCCCGGGATCGCGGTCAACCTCGATGCCTGCATCCAGTGCACGCGCTGCGTACGCGCCTGCCGCGAGGAGCAGGTCAACGACGTGATCGGTTACGCTTTCCGCGGACATGATTCGCAGATCGTGTTCGATTTCGACGATCCCAATGGGTGACTCGA
The DNA here is from genome assembly GCA_963789945.1 of uncultured beta proteobacterium. Taxonomy (GTDB): domain Bacteria; phylum Pseudomonadota; class Gammaproteobacteria; order Burkholderiales; family JACQAP01; genus JACQAP01. The sequence continues at coordinate 165,983 of CAWBMN010000004.1, forward strand.
CTTGCGTCGCTTGCGGCGAGTGCGTGCAGGCCTGCCCTACCGGCGCACTGATGCCGGCGCACGGCGTGGGAATGGAGGTAGTAGACAAGACGGTCGATTCCGTCTGTCCGTATTGCGGCGTGGGTTGCCAACTCACCTACCACGTCAAGGATGACCGCATCCTGCACGTCCAGGGACGCGACGGCCCGGCCAACCATGGCCGGCTGTGCGTGAAGGGGCGTTACGGTTTCGATTACGTGCATAGCCGGCAGCGCCTCACCAAGACCGCTGATCCGCAAGCACGGCGTGCCGAAGAGCGCCGATTTCGTCGTCGACCCGGACAATGTTCTCGACGTGTTCCGCGAGGCGAGCTGGGACGAGGCGCTCGATCTGGCCGCCGGCCGGCTCAGGGAAATCCGCGACACGCACGGCAAACGCTCACTGGCCGGTTTCGGCTCCGCCAAGGGCAGCAACGAAGAGGCCTACCTGTTCCAGAAGCTGGTGCGTACCGGATTCGGTTCCAACAATGTCGATCACTGCACGCGGCTGTGCCACGCCTCGTCTGTCGCGGCGCTACTCGAAGGGATCGGCTCCGGCGCAGTATCCAATCAGGTGTCCGATTGCATCAACGCAGAAGTGGTCATCATCATCGGCGCCAATCCGACGGTGAACCATCCGGTCGCCGCGACCTGGTTCAAGAATGCGGCGAAGAAGGGGGTCAAGCTCATCGTCGCCGATCCGCGCCGCTCTGACCTGGCGCGCCACGCTACGCATTTCCTGCAGTTCAAGCCCGACACCGATGTGGCGCTGCTCAATGCCATGATGCACGTCATCGTGCACGAAGGGTTGGTGAACGAGGCTTTCGTCGCCAGCCGCACTATCGGTTACGACGATCTGAAGAAGAACGTCGAGGGCTACAGCCCGGAACAGATGGCGCCCGATTTGCGGTGTGCGGCGGCAGATCATCCGGGCGGTGGCACGATGTACGCGACCTCGAGGGCATCGATGATCTTCTGGGGTATGGGTATCTCCCAGCACGTGCACGGCACCGATAATGCGCGCTGCCTGATCGCGCTGGCGCTGATGACCGGACAGGTCGGCCGTCCCGGCACCGGGCTGCATCCACTGCGCGGACAGAACAATGTGCAGGGCGCCTCCGACGCCGGGTTGATCCCGATGATGTTTCCCGATTACCACCGCGTGGACAATGCGGAGTACCGCGGACAGTACGAGAAGCTGTGGGGTGTCGCGCTCGATCCCAAGCCGGGACTGACGGTGGTCGAAATCATGAATGCCGCGCTGAAGCGCGAGATGCGCGGCATGTACATCATGGGCGAGAACCCGGCGATGTCCGATCCGGACCTCGCGCATGCACGTGACGCGCTGGCGACGCTGGACTGGCTGGTGGTGCAGGACCTTTTTCTCACCGAGACCGCGTACCTCGCGGACGTGGTGCTTGCCGGCTTCGGCGTGGCCGGAGAAAACCGGCACCGTGACCAACACCGATCGCATGGTGCAGCTCGGCAGGCGCGCGCTCGATATGCCGGGAGAGGCGCGGCAGGACCTGTGGATCATCCAGGAAATGGCAAAGCGGCTCGGACTGGACTGGAATTATCAGGGGCCGGAGAGCGGCGTGGCGGAAGTGTTCGACGAGATGCGCCGCGCGATGCCGTCGATCGCGGGAATTACCTGGGAGCGCATGCAGCGGGACGGTTCGGTGACCTACCCTTGCGAACGTGAAGGCGATCCGGGCGAACCGGTGGTCTTCACCGATCACTTTCCTACGCCGACCGGACGCGGCAGGTTCGTCCCGGCGGACATCATTCCCGCCGCCGAGCGCCCCGATGCGCAGTACCCCATGGTGCTCATCACCGGTCGGCAACTCGAACACTGGCACACCGGTGCGATGACGCGACGCGCCTCGGTGCTCGATGCGATCGAACCGGACCCGGTCGCGTCGTTCCATCCGCTGGATCTGGCGAAATTGGGCGTCAGGGCCGGGGATATCGTGACGGTGGAATCGCGGCGCGGCAGGATTTCGCTCTATGCCCGCGCAGACGACGGCACGCCCGCGGGCGCTGTATTCATTCCATTCTGCTTTTACGAGGCGGCGGCGAATCTGCTGACCAATCCGGCGCTCGATCCCTTCGGAAAGATCCCGGAGTTCAAGTACTGCGCGGTGAAAGTGAAGCGCGGCGGGAAATTGACGGTGCAGATGAGCTTCGGCGGCGGCCAGTCGGTGGCCTGCGGCTATCGGATTCAGCCAATTCCGCACACTTCAGCAGCCGCGGAACGGATTTGACGCGATTTTTCCATCGGGCGGCAAGCACATTAAAACCATCCTCATCACCGGCGCGGCTGGCGACGTCGGCACACATCTGCGCAAAGAACTTGCGGGCAAGTACGCACTGCGGCTGTCGGACATCCGTCCGATAAAGAAGCTTGCCCGGGGCGAGACCTTCGTTCGCGGCGACGTGGGGCGGCTGTCCGACATGCTGCGGGTGAGCAAGGGCGTGGACGCGATCGTGCACCTGGGAGGTTTCGCGGTCGAAGGTCCCTGGGACATGATCCTGCGCACCAATATCGTCGGCTGCTACAACACCTTCGAAGCGGCACGGTTGAACGGCATCAAGCGCATGCTGTTCGCTACCAGCAACCACGCCACCGGTTTCTACCGCCGCGACCAGAAGATCGACCATCGCGTATACCCGAAGCCGGACAGCCGTTACGGCCTGTCCAAGGTTTTCGGGGAACAGCTTGGCAGTCTCTACGCCGACAAGTACGGCATGCAGGTGTTCTGCATGCGCATCGGCAACGTGAACCCTGAGCCGTTGGACACGCGCCGGCTCTCGATCTGGATCAGTCCGCGCGATTTCGCACAATTGGTGGAAATCGGCATCGAGCATCCGGACATTTGCTTCGAGATCGTTTACGGGATTTCCGCCAACCAGCGCAGCTGGTACGACAATTCCAACGCCGCGCGGCTCGGGTACCGGCCGCAGGACGATGCCGAGGCCTACGCTGCTGCAGTGCTGGCGAAAGAGAAACCCGGCGCCGACGCGCGCGCCGAGACCTTCCAGGGTGGCAGCTTCGTGCTCGCCGAGATCGGCGGCGACCCGAGCCGCCCATTGCCGAAAACAAGAAAGAAAAAACGATGAACGAGGCCCCGAAACTTTCTGCACCTCGCGGCAGTTGTGATACCCACATGCACTTTTATGACCAGGGCCTGCCGTCAGCCCCGGGTGGCCCGCCGCTGCCCGGACATTACTCGGTGCCGATGTACCGGGAGCTGCAAAAGCGGCTTGGCCTGGAGCGGGTGATCGTGGTCCAGCCCAACGCCTACCAGTTCGACAACCGAGTCACCCTCGCGGCGATCCGTGAGCTCGGGCAAAATGCGAAGGGCGTCGGCGTAGTGAAGCCGGAAACGCCGGATTCCGAAATCGTCCAGCTATCCATGGGCGGGATCTGCGCACAGCGCATTTTCCAGTTGCCCAACGGGGCGGTCGGCTTCGACAGGATGGACGCGGTCATGGCGCGTGTGCACCCGTTCGGCTGGCACGCGAATATCCAGCTCGACGGGCGCGATCTGCCGCAAGTACGAGGCGCAAATAAAACGGCTGCCGGGCCGATATCGTGATCGACCACATCGGCAAGTTCCTCGAGCCGGTGCCGCACACAGCATGAAGCGTTCCGGGCGCTGCTGCGGCTGATGGACACCGGCCACTGCTGGGTGAAACTTTCCGCGCCCTATGAAGTATCGAAGACCGGAGCGCCCGGGTACAACGATGTCGGCAAGTTGGCGAAGGCGCTGGTGAAGTACGCCCCGGAACGGCTGCTGTGGGCGAGCAACTGGCCGCATCCTTCCGCGCCGAGAGACCGGATGCCCGACGATGCAGATCTGCTCGATCTGCTGCTTGACTGGGTGCCGGATGATGCGACGCGCCGGAGAATCCTGGTGGACAATCCCGCCGAGCTCTACGGATTCGCACGGTGAAAAAATCGCGCATCGCCATCGTCGGGCTAGGCATGGCGGTAGTGCCGCATGCAAAGAGCGTTCTTGATCTCCCCGACAGGGTCGAGGTCGCCTATGCCTTCAGCCCGAGCGCCGCGCGCCGCGCGAAGTTCGCGGAAAAATTTCCGTTTCCCCAGTGCGATCGGCTGGAGACCATTCTCAAAGACGGCTCCGTGGATGCGGTGGCGGTACTGACGCCGCCGAACACGCATCTGGACATCGTCAAGCGCTGCGCCGTAGCCGGGAAGCACGTGCTGCTGGAGAAGCCCCTGGAGATCAGCACCGCCCGGGCCGAAGAATTGGTTGCCGACTGCCGTGGGGGCGGAGTCACGCTCGGCGTGGTTCTTCAGCATCGCCACAAGCCCGCAGTGGAGCGCGTTGCGGGCGCGCTGCGCACGGGCGAGCTCGGCATGCTGGTCGGTGCATCGGTTTCAATCCGGCTGTGGCGTCCGCAGAGTTACTACGACGAACCGGGTCGGGGAAGCCGTGCGCGTGACGGTGGAGGGGTTCTTGTCACGCAGGCAATCCATATGCTCGACGTGCTGCTGTTGCTAGCCGGCGATCCGCGGGAGGTGAAGAGCTATGCGGCCACCACGCCGGTGCATCGCATGGAGTGCGAGGATATGGTGTGCGCCGCAGTCCACTGGCAGAACGGCGCGCTGGGTGTGATCGAGGCCACGACCGCTGCATTTCCGGGTGCGGCGGAGCGCGTCGAACTGACCGGCACGCTTGGTACGGCGAGTCTGGTCGGCACCGCATTGGAACTGCGCTGGCACGATGGGAGGAAGGAAACGCTCGCAGCAGATGGTTCCGCCGGCGGTGCAGGCGCCGATCCGATGGCGTTTCCGCATGATTATCACCGCGGCGTATGGCGGAATTTTCTCGACGCCATCCAGACCGGCGGCGAACCGCGGGTTAATGGCGAGGAGGCGTTGCGCGTGCACCGGTTGATCGACGCCCTGCTGGCAAGCGCCGCTACCGGCAAACCGGTGCGCATTACTCCGGCGGGCGCGGGAATTCGCTAGGTCTGTGGTTGCACTTTACGAATGGGCGTGAATCAGCGCAACGGAGCCCCCGGATGAGTTGGCATGGGTGGTTGATTTTCAGCGTTGTGGCGTTGCCGCTGGGCGGTTTCCTGTTGTGGGTGTCTGGGCAGTACCTGAGGGCCAGGCGCGAGGAAACTGAAACGGTGCTGCGCAAGGGCCTGCCGGCGGAAGCGGAAATAACCGGCTATGCGCCGAATCTGCGGGGCGCAACGGTTCAATACCGGTTTGTCGCCAAGGGCTGGGAGAATCCGGTCACGGTTACCCAGCGGCTGCCGCGAGGCTGCTCGTGCGCTGTCGGCGACAAAGTGCCGATACGCTATCTGCCCGCGCACCCGCACATTGCGGTCATCGTCCCCGCAGTGCCGCAGACACCACAGAAAACCTGAATCCGAAAGGCTCACCACGAAGGCACGAAGGACACGAAGACACACGAAGAAGAGCGAAAAAAAGCAAACGTGTGTAAAAAGCTCTAATTGGCGGATGTTCCAACAGAGTCGACGTTGGCGGGACAGAATCACGAATAGTTACCGCGCTTCTATCCCCAATTAGTTTAAGGATTCCTGTTCTACTTCGTGTTTCTTCGTGTCCTTCGTGACTTCGTGGTGAGAATTTTTGCCTTTCGCTATCGCACGGTGCCGCGCGCCGCGACCGGCCAGGTCACCTCGATCACGGTCTCCCGCGCACGCCATAGACTTCGTCCACCATGTTGCTCACCACGCAGCAGTGGTTGGGTACGACGTGGACGATGTCGCCGACCACGGGCCGCTCGCGGCAATCCGAAAGATCGATGACGCCGTGTTCCTCCGACAGGTGCGGAATCACGGCTTCCGGGTACTCGAGCACATGGCCGTAACCCTTGACCGTGTACTGGTCCGAGGTCAGCACCTTGGTGCCGGCGTCGATCACCGCGCGCGTGTCGGTAGGGCGGCTCACCACCGTGGCCCGCACCCGCATCGAGCAGTTGTCCCAGGTGGCGGTACCGGACGCCACCGTCATCACGTCGTTGTAGATGTACGTTCCGGCGCGATGCTCGGTGAGCATCGGGAACTCCTGCGCCTTGAAGATGGCGGGCGTGCCACCTCCGGAAACGACGGGAACGGGAATGCCTGCGCGCTTGAACAGCGCCAGTGCTTCCTCGAAGAACTGGTAGGACTGCGGCTGGCGGATGGGGAAGGTCATGATGCCCTCGAACTGCATGTGCGGCAGCTTCATTGCCGCGCGCGCCAGGTCGAGCGCCGCCTGCGGGGATTGCACCCCGTTGCGGCCCATGCCCGTGTCGCACTCCACCAGAAAACGCACGTCCACGCCGTGTCGCACGCCGGCCTCGGACAGCCCCTTCGCGACCGCCTCGTTGTCGAGCACGACGGCGAGACGCCTTAGGCGTTTGGTAAGCACCATCAGCCGGTCAGTCTTGGCGTCGCCGACAATGTTGAACGTCAGCAGCACGTCGTCCGCGACGCCGGCGTCGGTGAACACCTCGACCTCGCCGAGTTTCTGGCAGGTGATGCCGACGGCGCCCGCCTGCATCTGCAGCTTGCCGAGCGCCGGAATCTTGTGAGTCTTGATGTGGGGGCGGTTGGCGATGCCGTGGCGCGCAAGGTGCGCCTGCACGCGGCGGATGTTGTCCTCCATGATGTCGAGGTGGACGGTGACGGTGGGCGTTTCGAGTTCGGTGACAGCTTTCATGGGTTCTCCCTTGTTCTTAGAGCCAGGCCGGTACCAGCAGGCGGGGCAATGGCCAGTACGGTCGGAGGCGGCGACGCACTCACAGAATGCACCACCACCAGCGCAGTCGGAATCATCACAGGTGAAGAAGCTTCAAAATCCGCGACACCGGAATGCCAGCGACCGCGCAGGCCGTCAGCGCGGATAGTCCAGAGGGCGGGGTCAGCAGGCCGAGCGCCAGCGTCATCACTACAACGACACCCAGATGCACAGGATGGATGCCGACGGCGTTTGCCGCTGGCTGCAGGATAGGCGCAAAAATGAGGATTGCGGGGAGAGCGTCCATGAACGTCCCCAGCACGAGGAACAGCGCCACGATCAGCAGCATCACCAGCCGCCAGTCGCGGTGAAGTCCGAGGATGAGATCGGTGACACCAACCCGGGTACGCGATAGAACGCGAGCAGCCAGCCGAATACCGCTGCGCCGGCAACGCAGAACAGGATCTGCGAAAACTGCATCATGGTTGCGGCCGAATAGCCCGGGCAGTCGTTTCCAGGCGCAGGCTGCGCAAGACGAACGAGCGTGACGAACAGCGCGTAGATGGCCGCGACGATGCCGGACTTCGGTCGGGGTGAACACGCCGCCGATCATCCCCACGACGATGATGATCGGCACGCCACTCGGCCAGCCGCTTCTTCGTCCGCTGCGCGACGGCGCGCACGCCGAGGAAGCGCGGGTGCTCGCGCGGAAAGTCGTGGCGTGACTGCGAAAAGATGTGCGACTGGACCATCAGCGCCAGACCCATCAACACGCCGGGAGACTGCCCCGCCGAGCAGCAGCGCGCCGGTCGAGACGCCTGAAGTCGCGCCGTAAATCACCATCAGGATCGACGGCGGGATCACCACGCCCATGGTCGAGCTGCAGGCGGTCAGGCACACGGCGAATCTTCTCGTCGTAGCCACGGCGCTTCATCGCCGGAATGAACACCGCGCCGATCGCGGCTGCCTCGGCGGTGCTGCTGCCGGAAATGCCGGCGAAGAACATGCCCACCACCACGTTGACATGCGCCAGCCCGCCGCGCAGATGCCCGACCAGCGTCATCGCCAGCTTGACCAGGCGTTCCGAGATGCCCCCGTCGCTCATCACGTTGCCGGCAAGGAAAGAAGAATGGCAGCGCGAGCAGCGTGAATCCGTTCACGCCGTTGAACATCTGCTGGATCATCACGGCGCGCGGCAGGTCCGCCGCCACGATGACCAGCAGCGAGGACAGCAGCAGCGCGAAGGAGATCGGTACGCCGCACAAGAGCGCGGCGGCGAGGATGGCGAACAGCATTGTCAGTGGATGCATCAGTCGTGGCGTCCGGTGAGGAGCAGCCAGCAGTCGCGAACTGCAGCCGGGATGACGGCCAGGATCATCAGCGCGCCACTCACCGGAATGACTGACGGTCGGGAACGAACAGGGTGATGCCCAGCGCCGGTGACAGGCGCTGAATGCTGAGCTGCGCGTAAGTCCAGCCATCGACAACCAGGATCGCCGCGATTGCGATCACAATGAGGTCGACCAGCCAGGCGCTGAACGGCAGCAGCCCGTCCGGTGAGCAGGTCGGCGAGGAAGTCGAACGCGAAGTGGGTTGCGGCGGCGCACGCAGATGGCGGCACCGAGTAGACGCACCAGGTGAAGGCGAACAGCGATAGCTCCTCGCCCCACAGGAAGGATGTGCTCGAATCCATACCTCAGCACGATCTGAAGAAACACCCCGGCGGTGATGAAACCGAGGAGCGCGGCCAGCAGCGGCAGCAAGCCACTGCTCCAGCCGCACCAGGTAGCGTTCCACGCGCGCCTCCTATTACCTGGCGCGGCTGCGGATCAGTTCCAGGACGTCGGTCATCTTCAGGCTCTTTGCGACTTCCTCCTGGATGGGTGCGATGCGGGTTTCGAACCGGACGCGCTCGGGAATGACGATCTGCGCTCCTTTTGCCCTCATCCTTTCAATTGCCTGAGCATTGAGTTCCACGTCCCGGCGCCGCTCGTGCGCGGAGGCATCGCGCGCCGCGTCGAGCACGAGTTTCTGCAGATCCGGCGGCAGGCTGGCCAGCTTCTTTTCGTTCATGAGTACCAGGCAGATGGAGCGCTGGTGCTCAGTTAGGATGATGGTTCTGGCGGCTTCGTAGTGCCGGTTGGTTTCGATCACGGACGGCGCGTTCTCGGCGGCATCGAGGACGCCGGATTGCAGCGCCTGGTAGACCTCGCCGAAATTCATCGGCGTCGGAATGGTACCGATGGCGCTCCAGACCCTGGACTCGACCGGGTTGTTCATCACCCGGATCTTGGTGCCCTTCAGTTGCTCGGGGGTGGTGGCCGGTCCGCGGCGGGTGTACAGCGTGCGCACTCCCGCCGAGTAATAGCCGATCACTCTCAGTCCGAGATTTTTTTCCGCAAACAGGGCGTCGATTCGTTCGTGGAACTTGGGATCGCCAAGCACGCGTTCGTAGTGGTCGCGATCCTTGAACAGGTAGGGCACGCTGAACAGCGCAAGTTCGGGCACTACGGTGGAGGCGTTGGCAACGTGGGCCACGCTGGCATCGAGCGAGCCCATGCGCACGCCCTCGATCATCGCGACCTCCGAGCCGAGCTGGGCGGCCGGAAAGACGTCCACTTTGATGCGCCCGCGGAGCGTTCCTCGACCAGCTTGCGGAACATGGTGTGGCCCTCGTCGTACATGGTTCCGGCCGGCTGATCGTGGCCGATACGAAGGCGTATCTGTTGCGCGCAAGCGCCGCTGGGAATGGACGCAGCGGCCGCGAGAGCGGCCAGCGCAATCAAAGAAAAGCGATTCATGGGCTCCTCCCTTTTTCAGAAGAGTATAGAGCATATGGTATGATGAATCATCTATCCATATGATCCATATCATCTAAATGTTCCATCAGGCGGGGCTGCCGCGGAAGCGCAACCGCTTTGCGAACGCAGTCGAGGCATTGGGCAGCCGCATTCTGCGTGGCGACCTGAAGCCCGGCGAGATCCTGCCCAACGAAACGGAACTCGGACGCGAACTGGGGCAAGCCGCACGGTGGTGCGCGAAGCGGTCAAGTCATTGGCCGCAAAGGGCCTGCTCGAGCCGCGCACCCGCACCGGAACACGCGTCCTGGAACCGATCCACTGGAACCTGCTCGATCTCGATGTCCTGGGGTGGCGCTATGCCGCGATGCCGCGCGAACAGTTCTTCCGCGAGTTGTTCGAAATCCGGAGAATGATCGAACCTGCGGCCGCCGCTCTGGCCGCGGAGCGGGCAACCGGCGCGGACTTCGCGGCTCTGGAACAGGCGTACCGGGCCATGGAGGCGGTTGATCGCGGGAGCGATGCCGCGATCGAGGCGGATCTGCGGTTTCACCGGGCCATCCTGGCCGGCAGCCACAACGATCTGTTGTTGCAGATGGGCGGACTGATCAGCGTCGGGCTGCTGGCCAGTTTCCGGATATCCAGCCGGTCGTATGATGCCGGCTTGCCCATGCACAAGCGGGTGCTCGACGCAATCCGAGATCGCCATCCGGAGCAGGCTCGTGAGAACATGGCGGTGTTGCTGTCGAGCACGCGCGAGTTCCTGGAACGCGAACTCGCCGGCTCGGTGCATGACAGGGCGGACGAGGCCCGGCCGGCGGCGCGCTGAGGAGACATACGATCAACGGAATTTTCATGAAAGGAACACAGATTGCCGAAACCAAACTATCAATTCGAAAAGCGCCAGAAAGAACTGGCAAAAAAGAGAAAGCAGGAAGAAAAGCGCCTGCGCAAGGCGGAGAAGACCGAGCCACCAGCGTCGGACACCCCGACGCCGGCGCCGGATGAAGGAAAGCCGGACCCTCAGGTTTGAAACAGGGAAACGGCCGATGCAGATTCGCGCGACAACCGGTCGCGGTCCTCGACGGGTTCAGGAATTCTGGGGAGACAGTGCAATGAAATTCATTCCGGCATTGCTGTGCAGCGCGTGGATTGCGCTTGCCTGCCCGGGCGCGGCAGTTGCGCAAGACACGAAGCCTGCCCAGGAGCCGAAACCCGCGGCCATTACGGTGCTGGAAGATGCCAGTCCGGTCATGTATGGACGGTCGGCGAAAATCAAGGCGACAGTGGAGGCGATCGATCTCGATGTGCGGGAAATCACGCTGAAAGGACCGAAGGGGCGCCTGATCACGCTACGGGTGGAGGAGCGCGTCAGGAACCTGCCGCAGGTTCAGGTCGGCGACGAAATCGTCGTGCGCTATCACGAATCGGTGGGTCTGCAACTGCGCAGATTGGAGATGGGCGAATCGGTCCCCTATGAGGAAACGACGGCCGCCGGCGCCGAGACTGTACCGAATCAGACGCCGGGCGCGGCGAGGCAATTCACGGGTGCCGCTTACGTCGAAGCGGTAAGTCCCAAGGAGAAAACCGTGACGCTCAGGGGGTCCGACGGAAACCTTTTCGACCTCTACGTCCGTGACTTGACCGTATTGGAATCGCTGACCGCGGGCGACAACGTCGTCGCCACGTACACCGAGGCAGCGGCGGTTTCGATCGAACTGCCCAAGAGCAAGGAGAAGCCGAAGCCAAAGCCAAAGAAGAAAAAACAGGCCGGCGCATCCACGCAGTGATCCGGTCGAAACAAGGCGAAACCCATAGCGAGTCAAAAGTTGTCGCCGCCCGCGACCATTCGTTTGTACCTGCACGACGACCACTGCTATGAGGCCGACGCGCACGTCGTCGCGGTCCACGACAATGCCCTCGCGTTCGACCGGACCTGCTTTTATCCGGGCGGCGGTGGCCAGCCCCCGGACTTGGGCTCCGTCATTCTTGAAAGCGGGGAAGCGCTCGATATCGTTTCAGCACACGCAGGCCCGGAAGAAATCGTCTGTCATGTTGCCGAGAGGGCGCTGCCGCCAGGTATCGTGGGGCAGGCTGCCAGGTTGACGCTGAACCGGCAACGGCGCCGCACTCTTACCCGCTACCATACAGTCCTGCATGTCCTCAATACCGTTGCCTTGCGGGACTACGACGGCTGGATCACTGGCGTGCAGATTGGCACCGACTATTCGAGGATCGATTTCAAGCTGGAAGGCTTTTCTACCGCGTTGTGCACAGACCTGGAGAACAAGGTCAACGCAGTTCTCGATGCGAATCGCGCGCTGAAGGCCTATTGCATTTCGGAAGAGGAGTTTCGCGGGCGCGACGAACTGCTCAGGACCCTCGAGGCCAGGCCGCCGGTGGTGAACGGGCAGGTGCGGGTCGTGGAAATTCAGGGTTTCGACGCGCAGGCATGCGGGGGAACGCATGTCGGCAACACGTTCGAGGTCGGCAGGTTCTCGATCTTCCGTACCGAGAACAGGGAAAGATCAACAAGCGGCTCTACGTCCGCCTCGTCTGATCGCGCAGTGTCCGATAATGACGGCGGATAGTGAAAGGGAGGATCATGCCAGACCAGCGTGATGTCGCCTGTGCACGGTTCGTCGCCACGGACGATCTGGGCGAGTCGAACGCCTGTGCCCGCGTTGCGATTTTCCTTGCTCTCGCCGCGTTCCTGGTGTCCTGTTCGCCGCTGCCTCCTCAACCGCGGCCTGCACATCTCGAAATGGAAATTACGCGTAACGACCAGGTTGTCCTGCTGCCTGCGGCGGAAGGCGCCGTGGGCTCCATCGTGGTCCGGCAGGACGACCTCGAGATCGTACTGGACAAGGCCTATGATTCTGCGGTGATCGAAGGGCCCGGGCAGGTCAGGCAATTCGTCGCGGACCCTGGCGCCACTAAAGAGACGTTCGCCACAACCCTTGTCGCATTGCCGTCCAGGCCGGCCAGCTTCATGCTTTATTTCGTCAAGGGGAAAGACGAGTTGACCGCCGAGTCGAAGAAAGAAATCGAGAAAATGTTCGTGGAGCTGGCGAAACGGCCGGCAGCGGAAATTGCGGTCATCGGGCACACCGATACCGTCGGTTCCATTAAGTTCAACGACAAGTTGTCATTGCAACGGGCCAAACGCGTACGCCAGCTGTTGATCACCCGCGGTGTCCCACCGGGAGGCATCGCGATCGCCGGCCGCGGCGAACGCGAACTGCTGATTGCCAACCAGGACGAAGTTCAGGAACCGAGGAACAGGCGCGTCGAGATCAACGTCAGGTAATCGGGCACTGGGAGCGGGCGATAAGGTCAAACCGGTTACTCAGGCTCGAACTTGAGCGCCACGCCGTTGTTGCAGTAACGCAGGCCCGTCGGATCGGGGCCGTCTTCGAAAACATGCCCCTGGTGGCCGCCGCAGTTGGCGCAATGGTATTCGGTGCGCTCCATGAACAGCGTACGGTCCACCTTGGTATCCAGTGCGCCGGGAATCGCGGTAAAGAAACTGGGCCAGCCGGTCTTGCTGTCGAACTTCATGTCCGACCTGAACAGCGGCTGACCGCAGCCGGCGCAGGTAAACGTGCCCTTGCCGTATTCACTGTTCAGCGGGCTGGTGAAGCGGCGCTCGGTACCTTCCTCGCGCAGCACACGGTACTGCTCCGGCGTCAGCGCCTTGCGCCACTCCTGTTCGGATTTCTGGACTTTGCTCATCTTTCATTGCTCCGGTGCGACAAGAACATTGTAATGCGCCGAGCGAGCGTCGAACCGGGACAGCAGCGCGCGCGCCTTAGGCGGCACAACCGCCGCTTCGAGGTCCACCCCCGCGAATGCCGCGACCGCATCGAGCGAATTGAACCACATGACGGTCACGAATTCGACTCCTTCAGGTACGTCACGTCTGAGCAGATGGATACCCCGGTAACCCCGGATTTCGCGATGCTCGATTCCCTTGAAAATTTCGCTTCGAAGCAGCCTTTCATAGGCGTCGGCATTCTGCGGGGTTGTCCATCCGTGCCAGATTCTGCTGATCATGGGAAATTTCGTCAGTCGTACGTTAAAGGTTGGCCATTATCGAATCGTAATGCGATTCGCGCGACCCGTGGTGCTGCGCTGCCGCATCGCGGCGCGATGTTTACCGCGGACCTTGAATGACCCGGGACTGGCAGTCTCCGCCCGAGTGCTACGTCGAAGCGTTTGTTTTTCTGTGTTTCGAAGCGTCCGGACTCCCAGAAGAAGGGACGCGCTCCCGTAGCACTGCATCCGAAATTCGCACATCCTACCGTATGCCCTCGGGCAGGCGTTGCAACGCGCGCGCGACAAGAGTAGCGTGACCGAAAATAAGCAATGCGTTATCGGTGTCGGAGTGGGCGGCCCACTGGTTAATTCTGGGGTGCCGTTCTGTGGTCAAAACAGAAATTTTGATAACAAAGCACAGAGGAGGAGCGCGATGGAGTTCAATATCCTGCAGCACTTCAAGGGTCTTGACGAGCAGCCCAAGGACCCGTTCAACGGCAACGAAGTCGGCACCTCATTGTTCCTCACCGGGGGCATGGGACCGAAGATCTCCCAGAAGATGGACGGCTATGCCCAAGAAGGCCGGCATCTCCCGACGCAATTTCATCAAGTCTTCCCTTGGCTTCTCGGCAGCGATGCTCGCTGCCAACGAAATCACGGGAATGAAGTTCTTCGAAGTCGGCGCGGCCGAAGCTGCCGACGCTGGCGCCAAGAGCGAAGCCATCCAGGTCGCGCGCGCCAGCACCGACTTCATCGTCGACGTTCATACGCACGTCTGTACCCGGCCGGGCCATTATCAACTCGGCGTGAACACGACGGAGCGCGGCATGTGGTTCGTGCAGCTTGCTCGACGATCTCGGCAAGGCATTCGGCCTGCCTAACGGCACGCGCGACATGAACGTCGAGAACTACGGCAAGCTGATCCTGCAGGAAAGTGACACCACGGTCGGCATCTTCAACCCGTTCGGCTTCCGCGAGCATTACGGCGGGCAGGACATGATCCCGATGGAGTACCAGGTCGGGGTGCGCAACAACTGGCCGAAGTCCACGCTGATGCTGGCCGGCGGGCTCACGCCGAACCAGGGCCTGAGCGTGACGCTGGATCGTCTGACGCAATACGTCGAGCAGTACAAGATTTCGGGCCTCAAGCTCTACACCTTCGACGCGACCGCCAAGAAGGGCTGGTGGTTCGACGACGAGAAGCTCGCTTACCCGATCTGGGAGAAGTGCCGCAAGCTGGGCATCAAGAACGTCGGCTGCCACAAGGGCATCCCGTTCGGCCAGTTCTACGCACGCTATGCGCATGCGGAGGACTTCGACGCCGCGGCGGATGACTTCCTGGATCTGAACTTCATCGCCTATCACTCGGCCTGGCCGTATCACAACGAACTGGCAGCACTGAAGACCTTCAAGCCGCAGCGCAAGAACCTGTATTGCGAAGTCGGCTCGACGTTCGCAGCGACCGTCACCAGCCGGCCGCTGGAGTGCGCGCACGTGCTCGGCACCCTGTTGCGCGATCTCGGGTCCGGACTACGTGCTGTGGGGCACCGACTCGCTGCTGTGGGGCAATCCGCAGTGGCAGATCGAGGCGTTCCGCAAGTTCCAGATCCCCGACCAACTGGTCGAGGGACATGGCTATCCGAAGATCACCGACGAAATCCGTCGCAAGGTCTTCGGCGAGAATGCAGCGCGCATCTGGAACATCGACAAGCAGGCTGCGATGCAGGCGAAGGCCGAAATACTGGCCGACAAGACCAGCTACGCGTAGAGCACAGGGTATCTTCGATGGGGCCGGTTCCAGACGGAGTCGGCCCTTTTGATTTGAGAAAGACAGCCGGAGAAACGAAGTGCCAACCTACGAATACGCCTGCGATCCCTGCCGCGTCATTTACCAGACGCGCCACGGGATCAACGATCCGCGGCCGGAGCATTGCCCGAAGTGCAACGGCGACCTGCGCAAGGTGTTGTCGGCGCCCAGCCTGAATACCCGCAATTACTCCAGTCCGACACAAGCCAAGTACGCGAAGGTGTCGGAAAGCGACGAAATCGCCAAGGAGAAGGAACTCCAGAAGGTCTACGAAACAGTCTGGATCCCGCCGGAAGTGAAGCACAGCCCGTGGGATCACGATCACTGATCACTGCCGGTCTGCTGTTTGCGACGTGGCTCGCGAGCGGCAGCACCGACGTCCTCGAACCTGCCACGCTCACCGCGGGCAGCTTCACTACGCCCGAGGCCGGCGCCAACGCGTTTTCCATTCCCATCGCCATGCTCGACAGGGAGCAGGCCGAGCAGTTCGCCAAAGGCAGGGAACAGTTCCACGAAGCCTGGGTGGTCGCTCCCGACCCTGAGGCGTGTGGGGCCTGGGACCGACATTCAACGAGGATCGCTGCGCGCATTGCCATGAAAATAACGGCCGCGCCGGCAGCGCCGGCGGAACGGCAGGAGGCCGTGCGCGGGATGCTGGTGCGGCTGAGCGTGCCTGGCCAGGGCTCGCATGGAGAACCCCGGCCTCATCCGGCGTATGGAGACCAGTTGCAGAACCGCGGCATTCCCGGCCGCGTGCCTGCCGAGGGTCAGGCGATTTTCAGGTACGAGGCACGCGACGTCCACTATGCTGACGGTGAAACCGTGACGCTGCGGGTACCGAAGATCGAGTTCGCGTCACTGCAGTTCGGCGACCTCGGGAGCGACATCCTGGTTTCACCGCGCATCGCGCCGGCCATGGTGGGGTTGGGACTACTTGAAGCGGTGCCGGAACAAACGATACTCGCCATCGCCAGGGAACAGGAAAAGCTCGGCGTGAGCGGCAAGCCCAACTACGTTTGGGATCAGGAGAACAGCCGCATGGTGCTCGGCCGCTTCGGCTGGAAGGCGGGCCAACCGAATCTGCGCCAGCAGACCGCAGCGGCGTTTCTGAACGATATCGGCGCGACTACGCACTTTTTCCCGGAGGAGAATTGTCCGGACGCGCAGCTTCAATGCCTGGATGTGCCGTCGGCGAGCAAATGCGGCGGCCAGGGCGGATGCACCGGCAATTACCGCCCGGAGGTGGTTCCCAGCCGTCTGAGCAACATCACGCTGTACCTGCAGACGCTCGCTGTTCCGGCCCGGCGTGATGTCAGTGACGCCACGGTGAAGCGGGGCGAACAGTTATTTTCCCAAGCCAACTGCAATGCCTGCCATGTGCCGGAACTCAGGACCGCCGCCAAGACCGCGATTCCTGCCGCGGCGGACCTGACGATCCGCGCCGTACACCGACCTGTTGCTGCACGACATGGGTGAGGGCCTGGCGGACGGGCGCCCAGAATTTCTGGCCGACGGCCGCGAATGGCGCACGCCGCCGCTGTGGGGGATCGGCCTTGTGCGCGATGTCAACGGGCACAGCGATCTGTTGCATGATGGCCGTGCGCGCAATGTCACGGAAGCGATTCTGTGGCACGGTGGAGAGGCAGAGCAATCGCGGGAAGCTTTTCGCGTGCTGCCAGGAACCGATCGTGACGCACTGGTGAAGTTCGTCAATTCCCTCTGACGCAGGCGATCAGTTCAAACCTTCCGGCAACTGAAACTCCCCGCCGCCGCCCGTCTGCATCGCTGACGACGCCTTATGTGCGGTAGCGTACAGAAAGCGCCGGCAGGAAGGCGTCAACTGACGGCATTTGTAATATCAGGGCCTCGGGAAATGGCGAAAATAGCCACCCATCAAGAGGATGGCGGCGCCGTGAACGCGGGAAGTTCACCCGAGCATACGGAGCGGACGTTTCGCGAACGGAATCGACGGTTCTACGATTCGATGTGGACCGGCGCGTGGCTGTCGAGCCGGAGCGCTTCAATACCTGGCCGTTGGTTCGCTCCCTCGTCGCCCAGGCGCGCGCACCGGCTCGAAGTCGCCCCGGGCCTGCGCCCGCGTCTGCCGATCGAAGGAACGCATTTCGTAGACATCAGCGAGCCGGCATTAGCGAAACTGCGCGGACGCGCTGAGAGCGTCGCGCTCAACTCGATATCGGATCTGCCGTTCTCCGACTCCGTGTTCGATCTTGTGTGTGCCTTCGACATTGTCGAGCACGTCGACGATGACGATCTCGCCTTGTCGGAAATCTCGCGCGTGAGCGCACCCGGCGGGACATTCCTGCTTTCGGTTCCGCTGCATCCGTCGCGTTGGACGGCGTTCGATGAATTTG
Organism: uncultured beta proteobacterium; assembly: GCA_963789945.1. GTDB lineage: Bacteria > Pseudomonadota > Gammaproteobacteria > Burkholderiales > JACQAP01 > JACQAP01. The sequence goes on from CAWBMN010000004.1 coordinate 183,739, forward strand.
TGGGGCATCGGCGCCGCTATGAACCGGCGCGACTGCTCGCCAAACTGGCGGAGCACGGCTTCGCGGTGCAGTTCAGCGCCGTATACGGCATGCAGCCGGAGTCCTCCTGGCTGCTGGATCGTGGCATGTGGTGGCTCACGCACCGGCGCGAGCGGGCGATGTGGTGGTACAACCACGTAATGATGCCGCTCGGCATGTTCTTCCAGAAGAAACTCACGCTTCATGCCGGAATGATCGACTCCGGAAAAGCAGACGAGATTCTGCTGGTGTGCCGGAAACAAGGCACGGCAGCCCGAATCGTTCTAGACCAATCCTTCCAGCAACTGAACATCCACGACCGCGCCGGCGGGCAAGTTGCCCGCATCCGTCGGCAGGACGATGAAGCAGTCGGCCTGGCTCATCGACGAAAGAATTCCCGAACCCTGATCTCCGGTGGTGCGCACAGTCCATTGCCCGTCTGCGGCGCGGGTGAGGATGCCGCGCTGGAATTCGGTGCGGCCAGGCGCCTTCTTGATCGCGGAAGTGCAAGTCAGCTTTCAGGGTCGGCAGCGGGGCAACCGCGACCTGTCCCTGCAGGTAGAGCAGGGCGTCGCGCACGAACTGGTAGAACGTCACCATCACCGCAACCGGATTGCCGGGCAGCCCGAAAAAATGCGCCCGGCCGATTCTGCCGTAGGCAAGCGGCCGGCCCGGCTTCATCGCGATCTTCCAGAACAGCACTTCGCCCAGGCGGTCGAGGATCTGTTTGACGTAATCCGCCTCGCCCACCGAGACGCCGCCGCTGGTGATTACCACGTCGGCCGACTGTGCGGCTTCGTCGAAGGCGCGCTCCACCGCCTCCGGATCATCCGGGATCACGCCCATATCGAGCACATCGCAGCCCAGGCGGTTAAGCATGCCGTAAATGGTGTAGCGGTTGCTGTCATAGATCTGCCCGGCACCGAGCGGGCTACCTACGGGCACCAACTCATCGCCGGTGGAAAAGAAAGCGACGCGCAGCTTCCGATACACCGATACTTCGCCGATTCCAATCGAAGCGAGCAATCCGATTTCCGCGGGGCGCAGCGGCTGACCGCGTTTCAGCGCCGGCTTCGCCCTGGCGTAGATCCTCTCCCGCGTTGCGCGTGTTGGCGCCTTTCTTCGTCACTGGTGCGACCGTCACCCGGTCCCCGGAGGCTTTCGCGCGTTCCTGCTGGATGACCGTGTCCGTGCCTTTGGGAATCACCGCGCCGGTCATGATGCGTACCGCCTGTCCGGGGCCGACGCTGCCCTCGAAGGGCTTGCCTGCGAAAGCAGAGCCGATCACCTTAAGCGTCGCTTCGCCGTCCGGCTTAAGGTCATCGAAGCGAACGGCGAAGCCATCCATCGCCGAGTTGTCGTGCTGGGGCACATTGACCGGTGAAATGACTTCCTCGGCGAGCACGCGCCCGAGCGCGGCGCGGATGTTCAGGCGTTCGACCGCCGTGAGCGGCTCAAGAAAGGCACGAATGTGGCTGCGCGCCTTCTCCACCGGCATCGCGTTCGGGTCGTAGTCGTCGGCAGAGGTCAGTTCACGGAGTGATTTGAGAGTGTCCATCGACATCACATGTCCCTGTAGCGAAGTTCAAATGCGAAACGCGTTCAACGCAAAGGGGCACGCGGACACGTTACCGACGGAGTCGGCCGTTTGCGGGTAGCGCGCCGAAGCGCTGCCTCCCACCCCGGATGGCTCCGCCAACGCTATGTCGGCAGCGCAAAGGTACGCGAAGGAAAAACAAAAGAGGATGAGTTGAAGTCGCATCGTCGTTGACTGTCGGATACAGTGGGAATGCTTGCCTGCAATCAACATGAGTACACGGTTTGCTGCAATATCATTCGTTCTCCTTGTTCCGGCATTTCGATTTACTTTGCGTACCTTCGCGTCCTTTGCGTTGAAGAATTTGACTTGAATGAACGTCAGCCACCGATGTAGGACATTTCGACCTTGCGCAGCTTGGCGGTCTCGTCGGTGCGGATCTCGGAATAACGGTCGGTGCGCGCGCGCCAGACCCTGGCGATGGCCGCGGAGATGTCTTCGTCCGAGGCGCCGCCGCGGATCAGGCTGCGCAGGTCGGTGCCCTGCGTGGCGAACAGGCAGGTATAGATCGAGCCTTCCGCGGACAGCCGCGCGCGCGTGCAGTCCTTGCAGAACGCCTGGGTTACCGAGGAGATGAAGCCGATTTCTCCGGAGCCGTCCTTGTAACGCCAGCGTTCGGCGACTTCGCCGAGGTAATTGGCGTCGAGGGGCTCGATCGGGAATACTGCGTTGATCGTCGCGGACCAGTTCGCGCGAGGGCACGACGTGTTCCATTTTCCAGCCGTTGGTATGTCCGACGTCCATGAACTCGATGAAGCGCAGGATGTGGCCGCTGCCCTTGAAAAAACGCGCCATATCCACGACGCTCTGGTCGTTGGTGCCGCGCTTGACCACCATGTTGACCTTGAGCGGCGCGAGGCCCACCTTGTCGGCTTCCTCGATGCCTTCCAGTACTTTCGCCACCGGGAAGTCCACGTCGTTCATCGCCCGGAATACCGCGTCGTCCAGCGAGTCCAGGCTGACGGTGACGCGCTCGAGACCCGCATCCTTCAGCGCACGGGCCTTCTGCTTCAGCAGCGAACCGTTGGTCGTGAGCGTGAGGTCGAGGTCAGGTCTCCTGCGCCAGCAGTTCGATCAGCTTCTCGAGCTGACGCCGTACCAGTGGCTCGCCGCCGGTGATGCGCACTTTCTCGATGCCGTGGCCGCGGAATATCGTCACCAGCCGGTGGATCTCGTCGAAGGTGAGCAACTGCGAGCGCTCCAGGAACTGGAAATCGCGTCCGTACACCTCCTTCGGCATGCAGTAGGTGCAGCGGAAGTTGCAGCGGTCGGTCACCGAAATGCGCAGGTCGCGAAGAGGCCGGCCGCGGGTATCGGCGACGGGACGGCCATGGCCGGCGGGCGATTGGGCGGGACTGATAAATGGTTCGTTCATGGGTTGCTTGTTGTCATGCGCCGGGTTGCATGTCCTCGACAGGGTGGCCGGACGCGAATATAAGGCATTATATTGCAAAAGATATAACGCTAACCGAATCGGCGCTTGTCCCAGCCTTTTCCCGGAGTTTCGACCATGACCGTGACTTTCAGAATCCTGCGTTTCCTGCTTCCATTGCTGGCCGGCATTGCTACCGCGCAGGCCGCCCCGGACCTGCGGCTCGCCACGACTACCAGCACCGAGAATTCGGGCCTGCTGAACGCGATCCTGCCCTTGTTCGAAGCAAAATACGACACCAGGGTCCGCGTCATCTCGGTGGGCTCGGGCAAGGCGATGAAACTAGGCGAGAACGGCGACGTGGACGTGGTGCTGGTGCACAGCCGTGCCGACGAAGAGAAATTCGTGGCCGCCGGGTTCGGCGTGAACCGTCGCGACGTGATGTACAACGACTTCATCATCGTGGGACCGAACTCCGACCCCGCCGGCATACGAGGCAGCGACGTGCTGACGGCATTCAAGAAGATTGCGGCCGCAGGCGGCCGTTTCGTGTCGCGCGGCGACGATTCCGGCACGCACAAAATGGAACAGAGGTACTGGAAGGCAGCCGGCATCGAGCCCGCCGCGATGCCGGGTTACGCGTCGGCTGGCTTGGGGATGGGCGAAGTCCTGATGATGGCGGCGGAGATGCGGAGCTACACGCTCACCGACCGCGCCACCTATGCCGCATACCGGGCAAAGACCGGGCTGGAAGTTCTGGTTTCAGGGGACCCGAAATTGTTCAATCCTTACGGGGTGATTGCCGTGAATCCGGCGCGGCATCCCGGAGTCAATCACGCTGGTGCCATGAAGTTCATCGAGTGGCTGACTTCCCCTGAAGGACAGGCCGCGATCGCTGCGTTCCGGGTGGGTGGCGAGCAACTGTTCTTCCCCGGCGCGCGCTGAATGGACCTTCTCGATACCACCAGGGAGGCGTTCCGGCTGCTGTACTCGGGCGACCCGGTGTTGTGGGGAATCGTCTGGGTGTCGATCAAAGTTTCGGTTCTGGCATTGATCCTGGCCGGACCGCTGGCTGTGGTAATTGGTTTCATATTGGCGCACGTAGCGTTTCCCGGAAGACGGCTGCTGGTGATTCTGGTGCAGGCGTTCCAGTCTTTTCCGACGGTAGTTGTGGGCCTGCTGCTTTACCTCCTGTTGTCCAGGCAGGGGCCGCTCGGGGCGTTGCATCTGCTCTTCACCCAGCCCGCGATGATCCTCGGCCAGATGGTCATTGCCTTCCCGGTGCTCGCTGCCTACACGCTGACCGCGGTGCAGGGCGCCGATTCGCGCGTCTACGAGACAGCAGCCAGCCTGGGTGCCGGCCGGCTGCGCGCGGCACTGACGACCTTGTGGGAAGTACGCTTCGGGGTGATGGCCGCGGTGTTCATGGGTTTCGGCCGGATTGTCTCGGAGATCGGCTGTTCATTGATGGTGGGCGGCAACATCGCCGGGCTCACCCGCAACATTCCCACGGCAATCGCGCTGGAAACCAGCAAGGGCGAGTTCGCGCAAGGCGTGGCGCTGGGAATCGTGCTGATCGTGCTGGCGCTGGCGGTGAACGTTGCGCTGGCAGCGGTGCAGGGGCAGGGCGGAATGAGGCGGGCGTGGCAGCCGTGATCGAAGTCACCGGGCTCCTCAAGTCCTGGAGCGGCCGGCCCGTTCTGCGCATTCCGCAGCTTGTGCTGGAGGCCGGCGCGAGCTACGCCCTTTCCGGTGACAACGGAGCGGGAAAGAGCACATTGTTGCGCATTCTCGCGGGGCTGGAGCCGGCTCAGGTGGCAAGCTTCATGTTCGAAGGCAGGCCGATGCTACTCGACCGCCTGCCGGCACAGGTGCGGCGGCAGATCGGATTCGTGCATCAGCATCCGTACATGTTTAGCAGCAGCGCGCTCGCCAATGTCGAGTATGGGCTGAGGGTGCGCGGCATGTCGCGCAACGGACAGGCGCGTCTGGCGCACGAAGCGCTGGCCTGGGCGGGCATGGCGGAACTCGCCCGAGCGCCGGCGCAGCGTCTGTCCGGTGGTGAGCAGCAGCGCGTGGCGTTGGCGCGCGTGAAGGTGCTGTCTCCGCGGGTCTATTTGCTCGATGAACCGACCGCCAACCTGGACGCGGACGGCCGCCGGCGGGTGATCGAACTGATCGCACAGCTCTCCGCGGCCGACAAGGTGGTGATGATCGCCTGCCACGATCTCGAAATGATCAATCTGCCGGGCGTGGTGCGCCTGCATCTCGAAAACGGCAGTCTCAATTAAACCTCAACGCAAAGACGCAAAGGGCGCAAAGGTACGCAAATAAATGCTAGAGAAATCTCAACGCAGAGGCGCCGAGGATACAGAGATCGCAGAGAAAGGATGGAGATGCAATATCTGAGCGACATTGTTGGGTTGGCCGCGTTGGGTTGGCCACTGACATTGCTTGTGGTTATCGCAATCTTCTTTGCGATCTCGATTGTAGTTGCGGTCCAGGTGAGCAAACGCACCAAGCGAAAGGCCCTTTGGGGGTGGGGGATTGTATCGGCCGCATACCTTCTGGTGTTCTGGGACCACATCCCAACAATTCTTGTGCACAAATACTACTGCAAGAAAGAAGCAGGATTCTGGGTTTATAAGACGCGCGACCAATGGAAAGCCGAAAATCCTGGGGTGATGGAAGGGCTTGAGGCGGATAAAAACTCACCTTCCATTCGTGTTGGAGATGATGAGAACCATATCGACACCCAAATTCTTAACCCACGGTTCCGTTGGGCAACGGAAAAGCAACGCCCTAGTTTCTTGCTACCCGTATATAGATGGAAAAGAGAAATAACGGACAGCAAGAGCGGTGGAACAGTCTCTCGCCATGTTGATTTTTCCGCTGGCAAAGGGAAGGACAATTTAAAGTTTTGGACGAATATCAAAAATTGTCCGAACGGAACAGAAAATCGAAATGCCTTTTATCGCTTCGTAGAATCCTTTGTGAACATCAGCAAGAGAGAAACCGAGTGAAGACCATTCAAAGCCCCAGACTACCGGCGGACTAAATGCAACTTTGCGAAAAGGAGGCAGACTTCCGCGCCGCAGTACAGGTCTCACCAAATATTCTCGCTTAGGTTTTCTCTGTGACCTCTCTTGCTCTTACTCTGTGCCCTCTGTGTCAACGCTTCTAGCGCTGGCCCTTGGGCCAGCTGGCACTCTAAACGTAGGCGATCATGCGGCCGCAGGTGATCACGCCCAGCCAGATGAAGAGCGACGCTGCCGCATGCAGCCTTGCGGAGCGTGGCGCCGGCACTCCCAGGTCCCATTGTTCGACACTTCGAAACGTACCGAGGTGGAATGCCGCCGCGTTGGTCGCGGCCAGCATCAGCATCACCATCTTGACGACGAAGGCGCGATTGCCGATCAGGCTGGTCGCATCCGCCGAGAACATGAGAAACCCGGCTGGAACGATCAGCAGCAGGGCCGCAACCGACCACGGCAGCAGGTGCTGCGCCAGCATACGTACCGGAACACGCTTCGATACGCCCAACACCCGCAGGTCGAACATGATCACGGCGCCGACCAGGATGACGAAACCGATGATATGGACGGTCTCGACGGCCGGATAGAGCCAGATCGAGTCGCGCATCGCCGCGGCGAAGCTGCCCTCCTCGAGCGCGTCCAGCAATCCTGCGCCCGGCTGCATCAGCGCAATTCTATGGTTTTGCCGTGGATGGTTATGCGCTCGGCGCGCATCTCTTTCGGATCCTGGCGGCTTGGGTAGCCCTCGACGGTGGCTTGAGCGCCGACGGTCAGGTCCGAACTCGGCAGACCACGGGCGGACATGCGCGACGGCGGCGCGAGTACCGCCAGCCAGATCTTGCCCGGCGTTTCAAGCATGATGGTGCCGTGCGGATACGTGTAGGACGCCTCGGCAATGGTCCCCGTGAGGGTGACGGCAGTGTCGTTGTCGTAGCTGCTCCAGCCGTGATGCGCGGCGGCTGGAGCCGCAACCAGGGATACCGCAAGCAAAGCGAGCGTGAGCGTTTTCGTCATCTTTCCTCCGTATCGAATAGACTGTTGAGAGTTCGGTCGCAGGGACGCCCGAATGGGATTTACTATAATTCGATCCGTGAGACAGAATAACCGGTTCCTTCGTTCCCGCAACAACTTCGTGCCGCTTCGCCACATGAAGAACGAGTACCTTGCTGCGATTGTCGCGGAACGGCGACACCATTACGACGATTCACGGATTTCGACGACGTCCTCGCCAGTGCCTGCCTTGAAGATCTTTCGGATTCGCGGCCTATTCCGGCAGCGGCAAGACAACCATGATCGAGAACCTGATCCCGTTATTTGTCGCGCACGGGCTGAAGGTGTCGTTGATCAAGCACGCCCACCATGCCTTCGACGTGGACCAGCCCGGCAAGGATTCCTACCGTCACCGGCAGGCCGGCGCCACCGAAGTGCTGGTGAGTTCGAGCGCACGCTGGGTGCTGATGCACGAGCTGCGCACGGAAGCCGAGCCGGAGTTGCCGCAATTGCTGGAGCGGCTTTCGCCCTGCGATCTGGCGTTGGTTGAAGGTTTCAAGCAGCAGCCGATTCCCAAGATCGAGATCCACCGGCGCGCTGCCGCAACGCCGTTGCTGCATCCGGAAGACCCGTATATCGTCGCCATTGCCACTGATGTCGATCTCGAAACCCGGGTGCCCCGGTTCGGCGTCGGACGACTACGACGGGCATCTCCGTGTTCATTCTGCGTCACATCGGGATGCGCTGAACCGGCAAGTTGGGGATAATATCCACATATGAAACCTGACGATTCCCGCATCACCACTATCGAGGTGCTGTATTTCGCGCGGCTGCGCGAAGCGTTCGGCTGCGACAGTGAGCAGGTCGCCGTTCCCGAGTCGGTCAAGAACGTGACAAGCCTGACGGCGTGGCTCAGGCAAAGAGGGGCGGCCTGGGCACATGAACTGGCGCCGGGCAAGCCGGTTCTCATTGCCGTCAACGAGGACATGGCCGGCGCCGATACTCCGATCAGGAGCGGGGACACGGTGGCATTCATGCCGCCGGTGACTGGAGGTTGAAATGACGGTACGCGTGCAGACCGGGGACTTCGACATCGGCGCCGAGATTGCGACGATGCGTCGCGGCAACCCCAAGGTCGGTGCGGTGGCGAGCTTCATCGGCGTGGTGCGCGACCTGAACGAAGGCGACCACGTCGCCGAAATGACTCTGGAGCATTACCCGGGCATGACCGAGAAGGCGCTGGAGAAAATTGTCACCGAGGCCCGGTCGCGCTGGAATATTTACGATGCACTGGTCATTCATCGAGTCGGTACACTCAAGCCGGGCGACCAGATCGTGCTGGTGGTGGTCACCGGCGCACATCGCGGCGAGGCTTTCGAGGCTTGCGAGTTCCTCATGGATTATCTGAAGACCCGCGCACCGTTCTGGAAGAAGGAAAGGACTCCCGACGGATCACGTTGGGTCGAGGCACGCGAGAGCGACGACGCTGCCGCAGACCGCTGGTCCTAATCGCGTAGACATTCGATGGCACAGGCCAAGTCCAGGAAGAATGCGGCGAAGAGCACGCTCAGACCGCAGATCCGCATCATGTTCCGCAAGGCCATCGCAATGGGTCCGGGAAAGGCCGATCTGTTGCAGGCCATCGGCGAAACCGGCTCGATTTCGGCGGCGGCGCGTCGCATGAAGATGTCCTATCGCCGCGCCTGGTTGCTGGTGGACACCATGAACCAGTGTTTCGATGGGCCGGTGGTCGAAACGGTGACTGGTGGCAAAGACGGGGGCGGCGCCCGCGTCACCGATTTGGGCCAGGAAGTACTGCAGCGATACAGAGAGATGGATGCAAAGGCTTCGGCAGCCGTTTCGAGGGAAATCGTCGCGTTCACGCGCCTGATGACCCGGCAGCCCGAGTCCTGATCGGTCCATCCACTCAGCGTTTCCCTTGACGTAGTGCAGGCGCGCGGATTAACCTTAACTACCGTTATATACTTGTGTATACGACGCATTCAACTTATCCAGTCCCGAGACGATGGAATTCACTGAGGTAATGGTTCCGCTGCTGCTGACCCTGAAAGTGGCCTGCTGGGCGACACTGTTTGCCACGGCTTTCGGCGTGCTCGCTGCCTATGCAATTGCGCGGTTCCGCTTTCCCGGCCGCGATGTGATCGATGCGGCAATGACGTTGCCGATGGTAATGCCGCCGACTGTCTTCGGCTACTATATCCTGGTGCTGGTGGGACGTCGCGGTCCCATCGGAGCTTGGCTGGAATCGACGTTCGGCATCACGCTGATCTTTACCTGGCAGGGTGCGGTGATCGCTTCCACACTCGTGGCGTTTCCACTGGTATACAAAGCCGCTGCGACTGCCTTCGAGAGCGTCGATCGGCATTACGAGCAGGCGGCGCGCGTTCTGGGAAAATCGGAGTGGGCGGTATTTCTGCGCGTGACCCTGCCGCTGGCGTGGCGCGGCATTCTGGGCGGTTCGATGCTCGGTTTGCGCGGGCACTCGGTGAGTTCGGCGCCACATTGATGGTGGCAGGCAGCCTCCCCGGCAGAAGACGCAAACGCTTTCAATTGCCGTATACGATGCGGTGCAAGCCGGCCGCGACGAGGTGGCGAACTTTCTGGTGATCGTCACCTCGGTCGTCTGTATCACCATCCTGGTGGCGTCAGGCGGATGCTGCGTCCGCGCTCGCGGCTTAGGAGATACTACGATTGCGCGTCGAAGTTCGATCCGAAACACGCTTCGCTCGTCAAAGGCCGCGAGTTCCAGCTCGACGTGGACTTCACCTGCCAGGACGACATCAGCGTCGTATTCGGCGCCTCCGGATCCGGGCAAATCCGTGACACTCCGGGCGATCGCCGGGCTGGAAAGGCCTGAGGCAGGGCGGGTCGCCGTGGATGGCGCCGTGCTGTTCGACTCGACACGCGGAATCGATGTTCCCGCAAGGTTACGTTCGGTTGGATACGTTTTCCAGGACTATGCGCTGTTCCCGCATCTCACCGTCGAGGAGAAAATTGGCGTTCCCGGTGTAGTCACTGGTGGCAGCGACGGCCCGGCAAAGACATAGTCGCGGAAACGGGTCGGGACCTCCTGGAGATTTTTGAGATCGGCAGTCTGGCACATAGCTATCCGTGGCAGATTTCCGGGGGCCAGCGCCAGCGCGTCGGATTGGCGCGTACGCTCATCAGGAAACCGGCAATTTTGTTGCTCGACGAACCGTTCGCGGCGCTGGATCCTCTGTTGCGTATCCGCATGCGCCAGGAGCTGCTGAATACGCAATGGCTGTTCAAGGTGCCGATGCTGGTCATTACGCATGACCCGCAGGACGTGGCGGCGCTGGCCGAGAACCTGGTGGTCCTGCACAAGGGGAGGGTGGAGCGGACCGTGGATCTGAAGGGCCCGCCGTATCGGGACGAGAAGGGCATTCCCGTGCGCGGCGTCATTCGGCAATTGCTGATGGAGACCTCAGTTGAGGCAAACGGTACACAGCCGCCACCACTGCGCGCTGTAGGGTGAATTTTTTTTGGCCTTCGTTATATCCATTTGGATATTACGAAGAAGTTTCGGGAGTTCCAACAAGCGCAAGTACGTGGGGACAAAAAAGGAGGCATCGAAATGAACAAGGAGAACTGTCAGAAGAACCGGATTGCCGGTGCGGTCGCTGCGGCATTGCTAGGCATTGCAGGTCCGGTATCGGCACAGGACACGTCGCAGCGAGTCGAGGAGCTCGAGGAGGCGGTGAAGACGCTTACGAAGGAAATCGATTCGCTCAAAGGCCAGGTAAACGACAACAAGGAGAAAACCGCGACCGTTCAGCAAAAGGTCGACACTTCGGTGCCGACCGCGTCGCTTGGCGAAGGCGTCGGGTTCAGCGACCCGCGCGGAAACTGGACGTTGCGCTTCAACGGCCGCATCCAGGGCGACTACCGCACCTACGATCCGAATGGCATCAGCGCCAGCACCTTTGGGTTTACGACGCGCCCGTATTGGCGCGGCCTTGACGGTGCACAAGGATCTACCAGATGTACGTAGAGGGCGAATTCATCAACGGGGCGCAACCGGAACCACTACACAGACGGCCGCCCTGACCAACGGCTGGCTGGACGCCGCCTGGTTCCAAGGCCGCGCGTGCTGCGGATCGGGCAATTCAAGCCGCAGTTCGGCTTCGAGAACAGCATGCCGGACGTGCTCACCGATTTTCAGGAGACGAGCGCTGACGCAGTCACTGCTGCAGAACCTGAATTACGACCGCGGCATCATGGTGCACGGCGCGCCCGATCAACGGCATGTACTACGGTGTCACCGTAAGCAACGGGACGGGATTGAACCTGGAGGAGAGCCAGGGCAACACTGACGAGGCAAGGACGGACGGCAAGGATGTCTCCGTCCGCTGGTCCAGAACTTTGCGGAGTTTCTGGATGTCCCGGACTTCGTTCTCCATTTCGGTGGTTCGTACAAGACCGGCAGCGTCACTACGAGAGGCGGGACCGCGTTTACCCCTGCCACGGTGCAGACTGAGGCGCGGGGAATTACATTCTTCAATTCTGCCGCACTTTCTGGTACCAACATCGATCGGACGATCTCGGAATTGGAGACGACGGTGGCCTATGGCCCTGTCAAGGTCCAGGGCGAGATCTGGCAGGCTCAATATGAGGGCATTACAGCGCCCGGCGGTGTGGCCTATGACCGCAAGCTCGACGCGTTCTACATCAGCCTGGGCTGGATGATCACCGGCGAGGCCTACGCCGATTCCTATCGCGGCGGTGTCTACGGACGCCTGCGGCCGCGCAACAACTTCTCGATGGAAGACGGCGGCGGCTGGGGAGCCTGGGAGTTCGGCCTGAGATATAGCGCGTTCGACGGCGGTGATTTCACCACGACCAACGCTGCGGGCACCGGAGTCCTCGGACCGGGCTCGGCCACGCTTTCGCCTCCGGTGACGGTTTCCACCAACAAAGCGGATGCCTACACGGTCCAGCTCAAGTGGCTGCCGAATGCGTACACGCGATTCCTTGTGAACTACGTCCAGACCAACTTCGATACGTCGGTCACGGCCAACGGGGAGACCACGGACAACGAGAAGGCGATCACATTGCGCGCGCAATTCGATTTCTGACAATTCAGTTTCCAAGGAGAGCGACATGAAGAAGTGGAAGTTGCTTGCAGTTGCGCTGGTCACGAGTCTATCGCAGCGGGACAGCGACGGCTGCGGATATCATCGTCTCGGCGGCGGCCAGTCTGACCAATGCCTTTACCGATATTGGCAAGGATTACGAAAAAGCCAACTCCGGTCAGAAAGTCAATTTCAATTTTGCAAGTTCGGGTGCTTTGCTGCAGCAGATTTCGCGCGGCGCGCCAGTGGACGTATTTGCGTCTGCCGACCAGGAAACCATGGATCGCGCCGCCAAGCAGAACCTGATCGTGCGGACGTCGCGCCACGATATTCGTGCGCAACACGCTTGTCGTGATCGCACCGAAAGGGGGCGAAGTCCGCGCCGAAATCTCTTGCGGACCTGAAGGACGCAGGTATCACCCGCCTCGCCATCAGCAATCCGGAAAGCGTGCCCGTAGGGCGGTACACCAAGGAAGCTCTGGAGTCGGCCGGTCTATGGGATGCGGTTAAGGGTAAATCACTCAACACCCAGAACGTGCGGCAGAGCCTCGATTACGTCGCACGCGGGGAAGCGGACGCCGGCTTCGTCTATGTAACCGATGCGACGATCATGCCCGACAAGGTCGACAGTACTGTTCGAGGTGCCGACCAAGACGCCGATCCTGTATCCGATTGCCGTAGTGAAGGGCGGCGGTAACGAAAACCTTGCCATTAAGTTCATCGAATACGTGCGCTCGGATGCCGGACAGAGGATTCTTGGCAAGTACGGTTTCGAAAACCGTGACCGACCTCACCCTGATCTTGGTCTGATTCGCAGTTCTCCGCCCTTTTCGGTGCAACGCCCACACACGCTTTTTTGGTTACACTTGCCTACCTTGGGAAAACAATTACTCCCTATCCGCATTTCGACCTTTCTCCCTCTTCCTCGCAGGACACCGTGGCGAGAGCGCGGGGTGCCCATTTAGAGGGTCGAGGAGCAGGTAGGGGGACCAGGGAGAGGTGGAGGGGCGAAGATGACAGGCGCAGGATTTCTTGCGGTGGGAGTGGGTGCGGCGCTGGGTGCGTGGCTGCGCTGGATGCTGAACATCGGCCTGAATACCGTGCTGCCGAATCTTGCGCTCGGCACGCTGACCGCCAACCTGATCGGCGGTTACTTGATAGGTGTGATCGTCGAGTACTTTTTCCAGCAGGGCACGGTGCCGCTGGAACTGCGCCTGTTCGTGATCACCGGTTTCCTCGGTGGCCTTACCACCTTCTCGTCGTTCTCCGCAGAAGCGACGGAACTGATGATGCGCGCGCAGTACGGTTGGGCGGCACTGATGATTTCGAGCCACGTGATCGGGTCGATCGCGATGACCTTCCTGGGAATCTTCACCGTTCGCGCACTGGCGGGATAGAGCGATTGAGCAATTCGCGCGCCGCGTCGATCACTTCCGACGCGGTGAGTCCCAGTGGCCCGATCCCCTGTTTCACCAGTTCATCGGCGGCGAGTCCGTGCAGATGCACGCCGGCGAGCAGCGCCATTGCGGGTTCGACACCCTGCACTGCGAGCGCCCCGACAATGCCGGCGAGCACGTCGCCCATCCCCGCCGTGGCCATTCCCGGATTCCCGGTGGTGTTCACGTACCAGTCGCCGTTTGCCAGCGCGCAGATGCTGCCGTTGCCCTTGAGGACGACTCCGCACTTGAACCTCGCCGCCAGTTCGCGCGCGGCTGCAACTCGATCGCCCTGAATGTCCGGGATGGACTTGCCCAGCAGGCGGGCGGCCTCGGCAGGGTGGGGCGTGAGCAGCGTTGCACCGATGCGGGCCGCGAGTGCCTGCCGCGCCTTGGCATCGGCCGCAATCAGGTTTAGCGCGTCGGCATCCACGATCAGTGGTGCGCTGTGTCCCAGGGCCGCAGTCAGTGCGTGCAATGCGCCCTGCGACTGCCCGAGCCCCGGACCGCAGACGATGCAGTCCAGCCCCTCCATCTTCAGGAGATCCTGCGCCGGCCGCAGCATGAGTTCAGGCTGATCGAGGTCCACGGTCGGCGAGTCGGCAAACAGGCCGACGTACACACGGCCGGCGCCGAGCCTGAGCGCCGCACGGCCTGCCAGCAGTGCGGCACCGACCATGCCCGGCGCCCCACCGAGGATACCGACGTTGCCGTACATGCCCTTGTGACTATTGCGCGGCCGCGGCCGAATGATCGTGCCCAACAGCGCCGATTCGATGCGCCGGCCGGCCGGGCCGGTCTTCTCGGGGATGGCCACGCCCAGAGTGTCGAGACGCACTTCACCCGCATGGTCCGGTCCGTCCAGGGTCAGCAGGCCTGGCTTGAGTCCGATGAAGGTGATGGTGTGATGCGCGTGAACCGCGCAGCCGAGCATGCGTCCGCTGTCGGCGTGCAGAGCCGCTGGGAATATCGATTGCGAGGACGCGGCTGCCGCATGCATTGATCAGGTTCACCAGTTCGGCGTAACGGCCCTCGAGCGGACGTTCCAGTCCGATGCCGAACAGTCCGTCAACAATCAGATCCCAGCGCCGGCCCGCGGGAACGGCTTCGTGCACTGCGCCGCCGGCCGTCTTCCAATCGGCCAGCGCGGCTTTCGCGTCCTCGGGAAGTTTTGATTCGATCCCGCGAACACGACCGTGACATCGAGCCACCAATGCTTGAGATGGCGCGCGGCGACCAGTGCATCTCCGCCGTTGTTGCCGGGACCGGCGACCAGCAGGATGCGCTTATCCTTGTCTCCCAGTAGCGCGCGGGCATACTCGGCGACCGCCAGTCCAGCGCGTTCCATCAGCGGCTGCGTCGACGGCTGCGCCAGCGCCGCACGTTCGATCTCACGGATCTCGCGGACGAGGAACACCGGGGTAAAGGCTGAAGACATGAGAGGCAGTTTAACCCACCCACCTCACCCCTTCCCTCTCCCCCCGCAAGCGGGCGGAGAGGGTGGTGAGTCGAGTCCTTGGAATTTTACAGTGGCAACGAATCCGTCTTCGATTGATGAGCTGCAATTTGCAAGCGACGGCAAACTCCCTCTCCGCCTTCCTTAGGGAGGGGGAGAGGGCATCGCCGACAAAGTGTCGGTAGAGCGATCCGGAGACGGAGGCGATGCCTAGTCGCGCTACCCGCAAACGGGTGACTTCGTCACTAACGTGTCCGCGCGCCGGAGTAAGGTGGTGGGGGTATAATTCGTTTTTGCGACTTTCCATTGTTTTTCTGAAATGCCCGACTTCCTGACGCTGCGCGGCCGCAACGCCCTGTCGGACTTCCGCCTCAAGAAACTCTCCCAACCCCTCCAGAAGACCGCTCCCGCCATCTCCGCCATTGCTGCGGAGTACTGGCATTTCGTATCGCTCAAAGCGCCGCTTGAGCGCGCCGGAGCGCGATGTGCTCGAACGCATCCTCAGCTACGGCCCGGCGTCCGAGGATATCGCGGAGCGCGGCGACGTGCTGCTGGTGGTCCCGCGCATCGGCACGATTTCCCCGTGGTCGTCCAAGGCGACCGACATCGCTCGTTCCTGCGGACTGGCGTCGGTGGAGCGCATCGAACGCGGGATTGCCTTCTACGTTTCCAGGCGCGCAGGCGGCACGCTCACCGCCGCGGAGCGTTCGACGCTGTTGCCGCTGATCCACGACCGCATGACCGAAACCGTTCTCGATTCGCTCAAGGAAGCGGCGAACCTTTTCCTTCACATCTCGCCGAAGCCGCTGACCACGGTTGATCTTCTTTCCGGCGGACGCGCCGCGCTCGAGTCCGCAAACCGCGAAATGGGACTGGCGCTATCCGAGGATGAGATCGACTACCTGCTGGACAATTTCCAGCGCATGAGGCGCAATCCCACCGACGTCGAGCTGATGATGTTCGCGCAGGCGAACTCGGAGCACTGCCGGCACAAGATCTTCAACGCCGACTGGATCATCGACGGCGCCAGACAGGACGAAGTCGCTGTTCGGCATGGTGCGCCACACGCACGCGCAGAATCCGCAAGGCACGGTGGTGGCGTATTCGGACAACGCGGCAATCATGGAAGGCGCCGAGATCGCGCGATTCTATCCGGATGCCTCGGGCGTTTACCGTTACGCCACCGAGCTCACCCATATCCTGATGAAGGTGGAGACGCACAATCACCCGACCGCCATTTCGCCTTTTCCGGGCGCCGCGACCGGTTCCGGCGGCGAGATTCGCGACGAGGGCGCAACCGGGCGCGGCGCCAAGCCGAAGGCGGGGCTCACCGGATTCTCGGTCTCGCACCTGCGTATTCCCGGATTCGGTCAGCCCTGGGAAAAGGACGGCATCGGCAAGCCGGGCCGCATTGCGTCGGCGTTGCAGATCATGCTCGAGGGGCCGATCGGCGGCGCGTCGTTCAACAACGAGTTCGGCCGCCCGAATCTTGTGCGGCTACTTCCGCACCTTCGAGCAGACGGTCAATGGCGAGGTGCGCGGTTACCACAAGCCGATCATGCTGGCCGGCGGCGTCGGCGCCATTTCCGCGTCCCAATCGCACAAGGCGGCCGTGAAATCCGGCGCGCTGCTGGTGCAGATCGGCGGTCCGGGAATGCTGATCGGCATGGGCGGCGGTGCAGCCTCCAGCATGGACACCGGGGCGAACATCGAGGATCTCGACTTCGATTCGGTGCAACGCGGCAATGCGGAGATCCAGCGCCGCGCGCAGGAGGTGATCGACCGCTGCTGGGCGATGGGGGAAGCCAATCCGATTCTATCCATACACGATGTCGGCGCCGGCGGATTGTCGAACGCGCTGCCGGAACTGGTGCACGGCGCCGGCCGCGGCGGTCAGTGGATCTCAGGAAGGTCCCGTCCGAAGAACCGGGGATGACGCCGATGCAGGTGTGGTGCGAACGAAGCGCAGGAGCGCTACGTGATGGCGATTGACGCAGAGCGCTTCGATGCCTTCGCCGCCTTGTGCACGCGCGAGCGTTGTCCTTTCGCAGTGGTCGGCAAAGCCACCGAAGACGGCTGGCTCAAAGTGGAGGATCCGCTGTTTGGCAATCTATCCGGTGGACATGGATCTCGAGGTGGTGCTCGGCAAGCCACCGAAGATGATCCGCGATGTCACACACCGGGCGCAGAAACTCGCATCGCTCGATTTCTCCGCCGTGACGCTCGCGGACGCGGCGCAGCGGGTGCTGCGTTTCCCGGCCGTCGCGGACAAGACCTTCCTGATTTCGATCGGCGACCGCACCGTCGGCGGACTGTGCGCGCGCGACCCGTTTGTCGGACCCTGGCAGGTTCCGGTCGCCGATGTGGCCGTTACGCTGATGGGATTCAGGACCGATCGCGGCGAGGCTTTCGCGATGGGCGAGCGCGCGCCGCTGGCGGTGATCGACGCGCCGGCTTCCGGACGCATGGCGGTGGGTGAGGCGATCACCAACATTGCCGCCGCACGCATAGCAAAACTCGGTGACGTGAAGTTGTCGGCGAACTGGATGGCTGCCGCCGGATATCCGGGTGAGGACGCGGCTCTGTTTGATACCGTCAAGGCGGTGGCCATGGAACTGTGCCCGCAGCTGGGCATCAGCATCCCGGTCGGTAAGGACTCGATGTCCATGCGAACGGCGTGGGATGACAGCGGCAGGACGAAGGAGGTCGTCGCGCCGTTGTCGCTGATCGTCTCCGCGTTTGCACCCTGCCTGGACGCGCGCAAGACGCTGACGCCGCAGCTTCAGCCGCTCGACCGCGACAGCGTGCTGGTGCTGATTGACCTCGGCTCGGGACGCAATCGACTGGGCGGTTCGGTTCTGGCTCAGGTGTACAACCAGATTGGAAATGAAGCGCCGGATCTGGATTCGCCGCAGAAAGCTGAAAGCATTGTTCGAAACCGTCCAGAAGTTGAGCGCGGACGGAAGGGTACTTTCGTACCACGACCGTTCAGACGGCGGGTTGTTCGCGACGCTGGCGGAGATGATGTTCGCCTCGCATGTCGGGATTACGGCGGACATCGGTGCGCTCGGTGAAGGACGCGCTTGCCGCACTCTTTAACGAGGAACTCGGCGCGGTGCTGCAGGTGAAGATCTTCGGATTTCGACGCGGTGAAGAACGTGTTCGTCGCGCGCCGGACTGGCCGCCGAGTTCCATCGTCTCGGCATCCTCAATCGCGCCGGCAGATTGATCATCACCGCGAAGGGCAGGGAGATCTACAGCGAATCGGGAGTCGCATTGCAGCGCGCGTGGTCGGAGACCACGTACCAACTGCAAATGCTGCGCGACAACCCGCAATTGCGCGCAGCAGGAATATGACCGCATCCTCGACGCGGCGGATCCGGGACTGCATGCGAAATTGACCTTCGATCCGGCGCAGGATATTGCGGCGCCTTACGTCGGCCGCGGCGCGCGCCCGAAGATGGCGATCCTGCGCGAGCAGGGAGTGAACGGCCAGATCGAAATGGCCGCGGCCTTCGACCGCGCCGGCTTCGAGACGCGCGACGTGCACATGAGCGACATCATCGCCGGTCGCGTGTCGCTTGCCGGAGTTCAAGGGTCTCGTGGCCTGCGGCGGATTTTCCTACGGCGACGTGCTCGGCGCTGGAGAGGGCTGGGCCAAGTCCATCCTGTTCAACCGCCGCGCGCGCGATGAGTTCGAAGCATTTTTCGATCGCAGCGACTCCTTCGCGCTGGGCGCCTGCAACGGCTGCCAGATGATGAGCAATCTGCACGAAATCATTCCCGGCACGTGCGCACTGGCCGCATTTCGTGCGCAACCGGTCCGAGCAGTTCGAAGCTCGCGTGGCGATGCTGGAAGTGATGAAAAGCCCGTCGCTGTTCTTCCGCGGTATGGAGGGTAGCCGGATGCCGATCGCGGTCGCGCACGGCGAAGGTTATGCGGAGTTCGCTTCTCCGGCGCAGTTGGCCGCAGCACAGGAGTTGGTGGCTCTGCGCTTCGTGGACAACCGACGGCAGGCCGACGGAACGCTACCCGTTCAATCCGAACGGTTCGCCACAGGGGATAACCGGCCTGACCACCGCGGACGGGCGCTTTACCATCCTGATGCCGCATGCGGAACGGGTGTTCCGCGCGGTGCAGAACTCCTGGCACCCGGATTCCTGGGGCGAAGACGGGCCGTGGATGCGGATGTTCCGCAATGCCCGCAAGTGGGTTGGGTAGGGCACGCAGTTCATAAAAAAAGAGCGCCGATCGGCGCCCTTTTTCTTCATTCCAGGATTTGCAGGATTACTTGGGATCGATCTTCTGGATCTTCGCCTTGGCGCGCAGATCGGCGATGTAGCCCTCGCGCGCCTTGTTGGCCAGGGTCTGCTTGATCTGTTCTTTCACTTGCTCCAGCGGCGGGAACGGCTGCGTGCGCACGTCCTGCAGTTCGATGATGTGATAGCCAAAGTTGGTCTTGACCGGTTCCTTGGTCATCTCGCCCTTCTTCAGGCCTTTCAGCGCTTCTCCGAACGGCTGAACGTAGCCCTGTGCTTCGGCCCAGTCGAGTTGGCCGCCGTCGTCCTTGGATCCGGGATCGGTTGATTTCTCTGCCGCTATCTTGGCGAAATCCCCGCCGTTCTGCAGGTCGGCCAGGACTTGCTTGGCCTCGGCTTCTTCCTTGACCAGGATGTGGCGGGCCTTGTACTGCTTGCCGGCATCGCCGCCTTGCTCGGACCTTGACCCGCTCATACTCCTTGGCCACGTCCGCATCGCTGGGCTGAGTCTTTTTGTTGATGTCTTCGAACAGCACCCCGAGGATGATCTGCTGTTTGGCCAGTTCGAGCTGGAGCTGGTAGTCGGGATTCTTGTCGAGTTTGCGCTTGAGCGCTTCCTGGTAAAGGATTTCGCGCGTGATCATGATCTCGCGGAGGTTCTCGCGAAATTCCGGGCCGTCCTGCTGCTGGCCCTGACTTTGCGCGATTTGCGCTTTGGCGACAAAGTCGATGCGGGCCTGCGAGATCGGTACGCCGTTCACGACGGCCGCGTTTTTCTGCTTGGTGTCGGCAGCGTAGCCGGCCGGAAACACAGCGAGGCAGGTGGCGGCCAGGGCAAGCAGCAGTGCGGGTTTGACCAAATACATTGCAGTTCCTTTGGGTGACGGGAGTTGAACTTGGGCGGCAGATTTCTCGGGATGTTTTCTTGATTTTTCAGCTTCAGCGTTCAACCCTTGGCTGAAGGTCCCAATTCTTCAGGGGCGTAAGCCTGGATCGCCAGCGCGTGAATCCGTCCCGGCATCAGGTCCGACAGCGCCTGATACACGAGCCGATGGCGGGCGACCGCTGGCTTGCCGGCGAATTCGCGCGACACGATCACGAGCTGGTAATGCCCGCCGCCGTCCTTCGCCCCGGCGTGTCCGGCGTGTTCGTGGCTTTCGTCGAACACTTCCAGGGAATCGGGGGCGAGCGGCGCAAGACGCTCGCGGATCAGGTCTGCGGTGGTCACTTTGGGAAGACCTTGCGAAACGGCTTCACCGTTACCTTGGCGAACACACCCTCGGTGACGTAGGGGTCCGCATTGATCCATGCCTTGGCCTCTTCGAGCGAGCCGAATTCGGCGACGATCAGGCTTCCGGTCATGCCGGCAGGGCCCGGGTCGATGCTGTCGATTGCGGGGAATGCGCCGCCGAGGATCAATTTGCCGGCGGCGATCAATTCGTCCACCCGCTTCAGGTGGGCGGGCCGCGCGGCGGTACGCTTCTGCAGGCTGTTCGGTATGTCCTCGCCGACGATTGCATACAGCATCTTTTTATTTCCTCTCCTCCGGTTCGATGTAACGGCTCAGCATCAGACCCTGCGCAACGACGAATAGCAGCATCAATCCGATCCCGCCGAACAGCTTGAAATTGACCCAGACGTCGGTCTCACAGGTGGCCTTCGCGCTGACCTCGTTCGCGCAGAAACTCTCCGCGAACGGAAACGCAACATAAAGGTTGGCGCGCACCCATCAGCGCGAAAAACAGCGACCCAGCTCAGGTTCAGTTTCTGCCATACCGGGTCGGGAAGGGTGAGCTGCTTTTCCATCATGGCGCGGATGAGGTTCTTGCGGAAGAACAGGTCCGAGCCGAGCAGGATGCTGCCGAAAAGCCAGTATAGCACCGTGGGTTTCCACTTGATGAAGGTGTCGTCGTGCAGCCATAGGGTGGCTCCGCCGAATACCACGATGATCGCGAGACTTGCCCACAACATGTTGTCCACCTTGCGATGGCGTGTCCATGACCAGCCGACCTGAACGATAGTGGCGGCGATGGCCACCGCGGTTGCGGTGTAGATACCCCAGACCTTGAAGGCGAGGAAGAACAACAGGACCGGGAAGATATCGAACAGGAACTTCATGATCGTCGGGAAAAATGGTGGCGGGCATTATGTACGGGCGGGCCCTGAGTTGTCCATCCGCGGCAGGCGGGTGCCGATGCTAAGATTGCGCCGTGGATTTGAGTTCGCTACCAGGGGAGGAGTTGGCGATGGCGCAGGTCAAGCTGGTAAATTACGACGAAGCGTCGCCGGAAGTGCGCGCGGTGTTCGACGACATCATGGCCTCGCGCAAGACCGACTACATCAACAACATCTGGCGCGCGCTGGCGGTGCATCCGCCGCTGCTGAAGCGCTTCTGGGGACAGATGAAGGAAGTCATGGTCAAGCCCTCGCGACTTCGATCCGCTCACCAAGGAACTGCTCTATCTCGCGGTGAGCGTCACCAACAACTGCGAGTACTGCATCAACTCCCATACCTTCGCCGCCCGCAAGCACGGGACTGGACGACGCGATGCTCGCCGAGTTCAATGAGATCGTCGCGCTCGCCAATGCCGGCAATCGGTTGACGATGGGTTTGCAGGTCGAGATCGATGAGCGATTCAAGCCCGATCAGCCGGCCGAGCCCTGGGTGGTATCGCGCGCAAAGCCGGCCAAAGGCCGGCGAAAAAAGCGTTGACGCAAAGGACGCAGAGGATACGCAGAAGGACGTCAAAGAAGAATGTACAAATGATCGAAGGGACACGAGAAGGGACGGTATGGAACTGGAACAGGTGATCAGGGAACGCTATAGCTGCCGCAAGTTTCTGCCAAATCCGGTGCCGAGGCAGACCATCGACCGGATTCTCGACTCTGGCGCAGCAGACACCTTCCTGGTGCAACTGCCAACCCTGGCAGGTCGTGCTGGTAACCGGCGGGGCCGTCGCAAGCTTTCGCGACAACCTGTTTGGCGCATGCCGCTGGCAGGCAATCCGCCGAAGCCGGATTTCCCGTTCCCGTTGCGCTACGAAGGCATCTACCGTGAACGGCGCAAGGTCTGCGGCGTGCAGCTCTACCAGGCGCTGGGCATCGGCCGCGAGAACAGGCAGGGGGCGGAGCAACAACGGCTGGAGAACTTCCGCTTTTTCGACGCACCGCACGTGGCGCTGATCACCACCGAAGAGGAACTCGGCGTTTACGGCGCGGTGGACTGCGGACTGTATGTCGCCAACTTCATGCTCGCGGCAAAGAATTTCGGCGTGGACTCGATTGCCCAGGCCGCGCTGGCTTCGTACCCGGACTTGATCCGCAGTCGCTTTGGTCTGCCGGCGAACCGCAAGCTGGTCTGCGGCATTTCCTTCGGGTACGCCGATGCCGAACATCCGATCCACCAGTACCGAACCGAACGGACCCCCGTTGCAGAAGTGGCAACCTGGTTCGAATGAAGCAGGCAGACCAAAATATGTCGGGACCGCTCAGTTTCGACCTCAAGGGCAGGGTGGTGATGATCACCGGGGCCGGCCGCGGCATCGGCAAGGCGATCGCGCTGGCCTGTGCGCATGCCGGTGCGGATCTCGCGCTCGGTAGCCGTCATGTGGAGGAGTGCGAGCAGGTCGCCGCCGCTTGCCGCAAGTTGGGCATTCGGGCACGTGCCTGGACACTGGATGTGGCGCGACTGCCCAGCATTCGCAAGTTCGTGGACGGTGCGCTTGCCGAGTTCGGCCGCGTAGACGTACTGGTGAACAACGCGGGGCTCACGATCGTCAAGCCGGCGGAAGATCTCTCGGAAGAGGAGTTCGACACGGTATGCGACATCAATTTCAAGGCGCCGTATTTCGCTTCCGCAATGGTGGCCAAAAGCATGATCGAGCGCGGCGTGAAGGGCTCTATCATCAACATCAGCTCGCAGGTCGGCCATGTCGGTGGACCGTTGCGCTCTGCGTATGCGGGGGCGAAAGGCGGACTCAATTCGCTGACGCGCTCGCTGGCGGCGGAGTGGGCACGGCATGGCATCCGCGTGACCGGGGTTTCCCCGACTTTCACCCGCACAGAAATGATGGAGCGTGCGGCGCAGAACCCGGAATTCAGGAAGAACTTCGAGAAGGTACCGCTTGGCCGCCCGGCCGAGCCTGAGGAAATCGCCGCCGCGGTGATTTACCTCGCAAGCGACGCCGGAGGCTTTGTCACCGGCCACACCTTGCTGGTGGACGGCGGTTTTACTGCGGTATGACGCTTTCGCACTCCGCTGACCAGTGTTCGGGCAGGCCGATCCTGAATCCCGTTCCAGCGAATCGTTTTGTTTGCAAGACTCAGCAGCGCCTTGTCTTTGGTGATCAGCCAGTCTGCCTTCGCGTCGCGGGCGAGTTCCAGAAATTTCTGATCGTCAGGATCGGCGCAGCGCGGAAGGGGTGAGAGCAGCCTGGTGTCCACGCGGTACGTGCAGGCGCGGACTTGAGTGAAGAGCGCATTGCGGGTCGCCGCATCCACTTCGAACTCGGGATAGGCGAGCACGCGGCCGAGTTCTTCCAGGCAGGCCGCGTTGATTGCGATTCGGATCAACCCGTCACTGCGCGCTGACTTCAGCGGCATTACCGCGGGATCGTCGAAGACCAGCCAGTCCAGCCAGATGTTCGTGTCGAGGACGATGCGCATGGGGAAGATGGGGAATCCAAATATTCACCGCCAAGGATGCCAAGGACGCCAAGGAAAAGACGATACCGTGAAGAAGAGGCTGTGTTAAGTTGACAGGCCAGTCGCAACGGGGACAGTTTCACGGGGTTTGAATGCTCACCTGATTCTCGGCTTTGGCTTTCCCTGGCGTCCTTGGCGTTCCTTGCGGTTGACGCTTGGCAGTACGGGTCTGGCTGTCCCTAGAAGTGTTCGTCGTCGCGCAGATAACGCCACTGGCCGAGCGGCAGTTCGCCGAGCTTGACGCGGCCGATGCGCACGCGCTTGAGGCCGGTGACGCGCAGCCCGACCAGTTCGCACATGCGCCGGATCTGGCGCTTCTTGCCTTCGCGCAGCACGAAGCGCAGTTGATCGCGGTTCTGCCAGGCGACCTGCGCCGGTTTGAGCGCAGCGCCGTCGAGGTTCAGGCCGTGGTTGAGCAGGCGCAATCCCCCGTCGTCCAGCCGGCCTTCCACGCGCACCAGGTACTCCTTGTCGATGGGCGAGTCCTCGCCGATCAGCAGTTTGGCGGTGCTGCCCGTCCTGGGTGAACACCAGCAATCCGGTGGAATCGATATCGAGCCGGCCGGCCGGCGCCAGACCCTTGAGGTGTTCGCGGGCGAAGCGCTTTGCCGGAGTCGTTGTCAGCATAATGCGCGGCGGGGGTGATCAGCGTTACGGCCGGGCGGTAGCCGTCCTCCGCCTGTGCGGAGACATAGCCCACCGGTTTGTGCAGCAGGATGGTGACGCGGGGCAGGGCGTCCGCGCGCTTGTCGAGGGTGATCTTCTGCGACGGGTCGATGCGCGCACCGAGTTGCTCGACCTTGACGCCATCCACGTAGACCCAGCCACGCTCGATGTACTCGTCGGCTTCGCGCCGGGAACAGATGCCGCGTTCGGACATCAGCTTGGAAACGCGGACCTTGTCAGGTTCCGTTAACGAGGGGGATTTGTCCGGCGCCGGACGGCTTGACGGTGACGGAGACCGGGGGATGGGCGGCACGGGTCGTGAAGCTTCGCCGGTCCTGGCGACGCGTGAGCGCTGGACACGCTTGGCACGCGTTGACAGCGGCGCCGCCGGGCGGTCCGGTATGCCGCCTGGCTTGCGCAGGATGCTGCGTCCGCTCAAGCAGCCGCGACCAGCTCGCGAAACACAGCCTCTCCCCGGCGCGCGGACTCGTTAGCGACGGAGTCGCCCGTTTTGCGGGCGCGCGCCTTGGTCCGGCCTCCCGCCCCGGATCGCTCCGCGAACGCTTTGTCGGCCGGACCCTCTCCACGCAAACCGTAAGAGGGGGACAGAAAGCGAACGCGCCGCTAGGCGGCCGCGACGAGTTCGCGCAGTACATACGGGAGGATGCCGCCGTGCCGGTAGTAGTCCACTTCGATCGGGGTGTCGATTCGCAGCAGCACCTTCACTTCGGCACGGGAGCCGTCGCTGCGCTTGACCACCAGCTTGAGATCCTGCTGCGGCCTGAGTTCGCCCTCGACGCCCAGAACGTCGAACTCCTCGTCACCCTTGATTCCCAGCAACTCG
Source organism: uncultured beta proteobacterium (assembly GCA_963789945.1). Lineage (GTDB taxonomy): Bacteria > Pseudomonadota > Gammaproteobacteria > Burkholderiales > JACQAP01 > JACQAP01. The sequence continues at coordinate 209,231 of CAWBMN010000004.1, forward strand.
ACCGAATCGGAGCCCTTGAACTGAAGCGGAAGCACACCCATGCCCACCAGGTTGGAGCGGTGAATGCGCTCGAAGCTTTTGGCGACGACCGCCTTTACGCCCAGCAACTGGGTGCCCTTGGCGGCCCAGTCGCGCGAGGAACCGGTGCCGTACTCCTCGCCGGCAAACACCACGGTGGGCGTTCCCTCGGCTATGTACTTCATCGCCGCGTCGTATATGGACATCTGTTCGCCCGAAGGCTGGAACAGGGTGACGCCGCCTTCGACCCGCGAACCGTCCGGCCTGGGTGGCAGCATCAGGTTCTTGATGCGCACGTTGGCAAAGGTACCGCGCATCATGACTTCATGGTTGCCGCGGCGCGCGCCGTAGGAATTGAAGTCGGCTTTCGCGACCCCGTTGGCGATCAGGTACTTTCCGGCGGGCGAGTTCTCCGAAATCGAACCGGCCGGGCTGATGTGATCCGTCGTGACCGAGTCGCCGAAGATGCCCAGCACGCGCGCGCCGAGGACGTTGCCGGTGCGCCCCGGCTGCATACCGAAGCCGCGGAAGAAAGGCGGCTCGGCGATGTACGTGGACTTGGGCCAGTTGTACACCTGACCCGAAGCGGACGATACGCCCTGCCATAGCGGATTGTCTTTTCCGGGGTTCGAGTACAGCCGCCGGAAGGTCTTCGCATCCATCGCGTACTTCATGCAGTCGTAAATTTCCTGGCTGCTGGGCCAGATGTCGCCTATCCATACGTCCTCGCCCTTTGCACCCTTGCCCAGCGGTTCGCTCATCAGGTCCTTGAGCATGGTGCCGGCGATGGCATAGGCCACCACCAGCGGCGGCGAGGCGAGGAAGTTGGCGCGCAGGTTGGGATGAATGCGCGCTTCGAAATTGCGGTTGCCGGAAAGCACCGCCGCACCGATCAGGTCGTTCTTGACGATCGCCTCTTCGATGGGCTCTGCCAGTGGCCCGGCGTTGCCTATGCATGTGGTGCAGCCGTAGCCGGCCAGGTAGAAGCCGAGCTTTCTCAAGATAAGGCAGCAGGCCCGCCTTTGTGAGGTACTCGGTCACCACACGCGATCCCGGAGCGAGCGAAGTCTTGATGTGCTTCTTCACGGTGAGGCCGCGCTCGGTCGCTTTCTTTGCCAGCAGGCCCGCCGCCAGCAGCACGCTGGGATTCGAGGTATTGGTGCACGAGGTGATCGCGGCGATGATGACGTCGCCCGAACCGATGTCGATGCCGTCGCGGGTCTTGAAGCGCCGTTTCAGGTCGTCGCTTTTCTTGGCGAAGCCGTTTTCCGCCACCGGCTTGGAGAACAGTTCGCCGAACCTCGATTTCACGGCTCCGATCTCGATGCGATCCTGCGGGCGCTTGGGTCCGGCCAGCGAAGGCGCAACCGTGGACAGATTCAGCTCCAGTACCTGGCTGTAGTCGATCTGGCCCTTTTTGGGGATGCCGTACAGGCCTTGCGCCTTGAAGTAGGACTTGAACGCTTCGATTTCCTCGGGTGTGCGGCCGGTGCCCTTGAAGTATTCGATGGTGGCGTCGTCCACCGGGAAGAAACCCATGGTGGCGCCGTACTCGGGCGCCATGTTGGCCACCGTGGCGCGGTCCGGCAGCGAAAGATTTTCCACGCCCTCGCCGAAAAATTCGACAAACTTGCCCACCACCTTGGCCCTGCGCAGCATTTCGGTGATGGTCAGAACCAGGTCGGTGGCGGTGACGCCTCCGCGCAGTGCGCCCTTGAGATTCACGCCGACCACGTCGGGCGTGAGGAAATAGACCGGCTGGCCGAGCATGCCGGCCTCGGCCTCGATGCCGCCGACGCCCCAGCCGACCACGCCGATACCGTTGATCATGGTGGTGTGGCTGTCGGTCCCGACCAGGGTGTCGGGGTAGTAGATGCCGTCTTTCGTGTGCACGCCGCGTGCCAGGTATTCGAGATTCACCTGGTGCACGATGCCCACCCCGGGGGCACGACTTTGAACGTGTCGAAGGCCTGCATGCCCCATTTCATGAACTGGTAGCGCTCCTTGTTTCTCTGGAACTCCAGTTTCATGTTGAGGTCCAGCGCATCTTTGCTGCCGTAGTGGTCCACTTGCACCGAGTGGTCGACTACCAGGTCCACCGGCACCAGCGGTTCGATCATCTTCGGATTCTTGCCCATCCTGCCGGCAACGCCGCGCATTGCGGCCAGGTCCGCCAGCAGCGGCACGCCGGTGAAGTCCTGGAGCACGATGCGCGCCACCACGAATGGAATTTCCGCGGTGCGCGGCGCGTTCGGTTGCCAGCCGGCCAGTTGCCGGACGTGTTCTTCGGTGACCTTCTTGCCGTCCACGTTGCGCAGCACCGCCTCGAGCACGATGCGGATGGAAACCGGCAGGCGTGAAATTCTGCCGATGCCGGCCTTCTCCAGCGCAGGCAGCGAATAGAATTTCGCCTTCCTGTCGGGAGCGGGGGAGAACTCCTTCAGGGTGTTGAACGAGTTGTGGCTCATGGCGTCTCCAGGATGAAATCCGGTCAGTTGGGGCAGGGGGCCAGCCGCAGGCCGTTGATGATGTCCAGGATCGGCGAGCTCGGCGCCGAACCCTCTTTCTTCTGATCCTGCGTGTCGGAGTAGGTGTCCGCGGTCGCTACGATGCGCCCGCTGACCTCGACCACTTGGTCCTTCCAGCGGCATGTCCCGGAATACTGCGCGCGGCCCGCCTGCCACTCGATCTTCCAGTTGCTGCATTGGTGTCTTCTCGTCGCGCGAGAGAAAGCCGTTGACCGGCGACATCGGATCGCCGATGTCCGCTGCGGTGACGCAGAAGCGGCCAATCAGGTTCGCCGCCATGCCGCCCGAGCGCGTGAATTCCCAGGTTCCGGGTTGCATGGGATTGGAGTCCGCCTGCGCCGGAACGGCGAGCACGACTCCAAGTAAAAGGACCGAACGCGTGTCGCATTGGAGTTCAGATAACCATCATGTCCACGAATTCGTTGACCGGCGTGGTAGCGAGATTCCTGGGATCCAGGCAGAGCTCCAGCATCGCGCTTCTGCTGCTTGGCCGGGAAGCGGCGCGCCAGGTTGGTCTTGAATTTCTCGACCAGGACCGGCATGCCTTCCTTGCGGCGGCGCTTGTGGCCGATCGGGTACTCGACCACGACTTCCTTCAGGCGGCTTGCCGTCCTTGAACTCGACGGTGATGCCGTTGGCGATCGAGCGCTTTTTCGGGTCGTGGTAGTCGCGGGTGAACTGCTTGTCCTCGACGCAGATCATCTTGTCGCGCAGTTTGTCGATGCGCGGATCGGCGGCCACGTTGTCTTCGTAGTCGGCGGCAGTCAGGCGGCCGAAGATCGTCGGCACCGCCACCATGTACTGGATGCAATGGTCGCGGTCGGCCGGGTTGTTCAAGGGGCCTTTCTTGTCGATGATGCGGATCGCCGCCTCGTGCGTGCGGATGGTGATCTTCCTGATGTCGTCGAGACGATCCTTCAATTGCGGATGCAGTTGCATGGCACATTCGACCGCGGTCTGCGAATGGAATTCCGCCGGGAAGGAAATCTTGAACAGCACGTTTTCCATGACGTACGAACCGTAGGGGCGCTGGAACTTGAATTCCTTGCCCTTGAACAGCACGTCGTAGAAACCCCAGGTCTTTGGCCGTCAGCACCGACGGATAACCCATCTCGCCGGTACGGGCGATCAGCGCCAGCCTGACCGCGCGGCTCGTGGCGTCTCCGGCCGCCCAGCTCTTGCGCGAACCGGTGTTGGGGGCATGGCGATAGGTGCGCAGGCTTTGGCCGTCCACCCAGGCCAGCGAGACCGCATTGATGATCTCTTCGCTGGACAGGCCAAGCATGCCTGCCACGACCGCGGTGGAGGCCACTTTGACCAGCACCACGTGGTCGAGGCCGACCTTGTTGAAGCTGTTTTCCAGCGCGAGGCAGCCCTGGATTTCGTGCGCCTTGATCATCGCCGTGAGCACGTCCTGCACCGTGAGCGGCTTCCTGCCGACCGCGACTGCGTTGCGCGACAGCCAATCGGCGGTCGCGAGAATGCCGCCCAGGTTGTCGGACGGATGCCCCCATTCCGCGGCCAGCCAGGTGTCGTTGAAATCCAGCCAGCGGATCATCGCGCCGATATTGAACGCGGCTTGCACCGGATCGAGCTGGAACCGGGTTCCGGGCACCTTGGCGCCATTGGGCACGATGGTGCCGTGGACGACCGGCCCCAGAAGCTTGGTGCAGGCCGGATATTCGAGCGCCTCGAAGCCGCAGCCAAGCGTATCCATCAGGCAGTAGCGCGCCGTTTCGTAAGCCTCCTTGCTCTTGATACTGTACTTGGTCACATAGTCGGCAATGTCGACCAGGACCTCGTCGGGTTTGGGAGGGACGTTGGAGATGGGTGCTGACATTGCTTCGATCCTGTTAGCGATCAGTGTTATGAATTTGGCCTGGATGCCCCAACTGACAGGTGAGGGGTGAGGCGTGAGGAGTAAGGGGGCTTGAGGAGGCTGCGCCGCTTTTTCCCCTCACCCCTGACTCCTTACCCCTCACGCCTCACTTTCTCTTGCCGATCGGCACCCACTTCGAGATTCTCCGGGCCGGTGTAGTTGGCGCTGGGGCGGATGATCTTGCCGTCGATGCGCTGCTCGATCACGTGGGCGGTCCATCCGGAAGTGCGGCTGATGACGAAGATCGGAGTGAACATCGCGGTCGGCACCCCCATCATGTGATAGCTGGTGGCGCTGTACCAGTCCAGGTTCGGGAACATCTTCTTCTCCCGCCACATGACCTGTTCCACGCGCTCCGAGATGTCGAAGAGCTTCATGTCGCCCGCGTCCTTCGAAAGACGCCGCGCGACTTCCTTGATCACCTGGTTGCGCGGGTCGCCGGTGGTGTACACCGGGTGGCCGAAACCGATGATGATCTGCTTCTCGGAAACGCGCCTGACGATATCCGCTTCGGCGTCGTCCGGGTTGTCGTAGCGCCCGATCGTGTCGAATGCGAATTCGTTGGCGCCGCCATGCTTCGGTCCTTTGAGCGCGCCGATCGCGCCGACTACCGCCGAATACATGTCGGAGCCCGTGCCGGCGATGACGCGCGCGGCGAACGTGGAGGCGTTGAACTCGTGTTCGGCGTAGAGGATCAGGGAGGTATGCATCGCCCGCTCCCAAAGCGCCGACGGCTTCTTGCCGTGCAGCAGGTGCAGGAAATGACCGCCGATCGAATCGTCGTCGGTCTCGACTTCGATGCGCCGCCCGGAGTGCGAAAAGTGATGCCAGTAGAGCAACATCGAACCGAAGCTGGCCATCATCCGGTCGGCGATGTCGCGCGCCTCGGTGAGCTTGTGATCCTGGTGTTCCGGAAGCACGGCGCCCAGGGCGGAACAGCCGGTTCGCAGCACGTCCATGGGGTGCGTGTTCGCCGGGATGCACTCGAGGATGTCCTGAACCGACGCGGGCAGGCCGCGCAGGGCCTTGAGCTTGCGCTTGTAGGCCGCCAGTTCGGCTACGGTGGGCAGCTTTGCGTGCACCAGCAGGTAGGCAATCTCCTCGAATTCGGCTTCCTCGGCGAAATCCAGGATGTCGTAACCGCGGTAGTGAAGGTCGTTGCCGGTGCGGCCGACGGTGCACAGCGCGGTGTTGCCGGCCGGGACACCGGAGAGCGCCACCGATTTCTTCGGCTTCGAGGTGTGTGGGGTAGCTTCGCTCATTTTCCCTTTTCCTTCGCGAAAAGTTGGTCCAGTTTCGACTCGAACCGGTGGTAGTCGAGATAATCGTAAAGCTCATTGCGGGTCTGCATGATATCAACGACGTTCTTCTGCGTGCCCTCGCGGCGGATGGTCTCGTAGACCTTGAGCGCCGCCTGGTTCATCGCGCGGAAAGCCGACAGCGGATAAAGCACCAGCGAGACGTTTGCACCACGCAATTCCTCCACGGAGAACAGCGGCGTCGCGCCGAATTCGGTGATGTTGGCGAGCACCGGCACCTTCACCGCGTCGGCGAATTTCCGGTACATCGACAGTTCCGTCATCGCCTCCGGGAAGATCATGTCGGCGCCGGCTTCCACGCAGGCCCGGGCACGCTCGATCGCCGCGTTCAGTCCCTCGACGGCCAGCGCGTCGGTGCGGGCCATGATCACGAAATCCGCGTCGGTACGTGCGTCCACCGCCGCCTTGATGCGATCCACCATTTCGTCGCGGGAGACGATTTCCTTGCCCGGCCGGTGACCGCAGCGCTTGGACTGGACCTGGTCCTCGATGTGCATCGCGCCGGCGCCGGACTTGATCAACGACTTGACCGTGCGGGCGATGTTGAAGGCGCCGCCGAAGCCGGTGTCCACATCCACCAGCAGAGGCAGGCCGCAGGTGTCGGTGATGCGGCGCACGTCGGTCAGCACGTCTTCGAGCGTGGTGATGCCCAGGTCGGGCACGCCCAGCGAGCCGGCCGCGACCCCGCCGCCGGAGAGGTAAATGGCCTTGTAGCCGGTGCGCTCGGCGAGCCGGGCGTGGTAGGCGTTGATCGTGCCGACCACCTGCAGCGGCTTTTCTGCTGCGACCGCGTCGCGGAATTTCTTGCCTGGTGTGGCTTGCATCGTTCTACTTTCTAGAAAAATTAAAGCTTTTCGCCACAGAGTACACAGAGTACACAGAGGGAAATTGAAGAAACATTAACCGGTCATGAGCTTGATCTGGTCGAGATGTCTGGTTTTCGGCGTGTTCAATTTCACTTTTCTTCGTATCCTCTGTGGCAATAGTTTTAGATTGTCAATCCGGAATACGGTCTGATCGGCGCCGTGCCGGCTGCGGGTTCATTTGAGCAGGTGCTTGATTGCGTCGCGCTCTTCCTCCAGTTCCTTGAGCGTGGCGTCCATCCTGCTGCGGCTGAACTCGTCGATGTCCAGGCCCTTGACCATCTGATGGCTGCCAGCGGAACAGGTCACCGGGAAACCATAGATCGTGCCCTCAGGAATGCCGTAGGAGCCGTCGGAGGGTATGCCCATGGTGGTCCACTTGCCGTTGGTGCCCAGCAGCCAGTCGCGTACATGGTCGATCGCGGCATTGGCCGCCGAGGCGGCGGAGGAGAGTCCGCGTGCCTCGATGACCGCCGCGCCGCGCTTGCCAACCGTCGGGATGAAGACGTTGCGGTACCACTGTTCGTCGTTGACGACCTTGGGTGCGGGTTGGCCGCCGATTGTGGCGAAGCGGTAGTCGGGGTACATGGTGGGGGAGTGGTTTCCCCATACGATCACTTTCTCAATCGAACCGACCGGCTTGCCGGTCTTGGCCGCCAGCTGCGACAGCGCGCGGTTGTGGTCCAGGCGCAGCATCGCGGTGAAGTTCTCGCGCGGCTGGTCGGGCGCGCTGTTCATCGCAATATAGGCGTTGGTATTGGCCGGATTGCCGACCACCAGCACTTTCACCCTGCGGCTCGCCACCTCATTCAATGCACGGCCCTGTCCGGTAAAGATCGCCCCGTTGGCTTCCAACAGGTCCTTGCGCTCCATGCCCTTGGAGCGGGGCCGCGCACCCACCAGCAGAGCCATGTCGGCGTCCTTGAATGCGACTTTCGGATCGGAGGCCGCCACCATGCCGGCGAGCAACGGGAATGCGCAATCCTCCAGTTCCATCATCACGCCCTTGAGCGCTGCCTGCGCTTTCTCATCCGGGATCTCGAGCATCTGCAGGATGACCGGCTGGTCCTTGCCCAGCATTTCTCCGCTGGCGATGCGGAACAGGAGGCTGTAACCGATCTGGCCGGCGGCACCGGTAACTGCGACTCGGAGGGGCGATTTCATGGCTGCGTGCTCCTGCGTGAGGTGAGGGCTTCCTGTAAACGAATCAGACTTTTACCGCCGCCTTGCGACCAGTCCTGACAGGTCGGTTCGGATGCCCGGTCAGGCGTCCGGCCCAGGTTATTTTTGCCCTGCATCATAGCGATTCGGATTCGACAGTGTCAAACGAGTCATGTATCTTATAAAAGACATCTGTTCTCGTGGACGGCCCGGAGAAAATCGTGCTAAAAACGCGCGGCAACATGAAGCCCGCCGCCAACGCACCCGCCTTTCAACCGCTTTACCGGCAGATCAAGAGTCTGATCACCCAAAGCCTGGTAACGGGGGAGTGGCGTCCGGGCGATCTGATACCCAGTGAGATCGAGCTTGCCGGCCGCTTCAGCGTCAGCCAGGGCACGGTGCGCAAGGCGATCGGCGAACTTGCCGGCGAGAACCTGCTGGTGCGCCAGCAGGGCAAGGGCACCTTTGTGGCTTCCCATTCCGAGGAGCGCAGCCAGTTCCCCTACCTGCGAATATCCCCGGACCGCGGCGCCCTCGATTCGCTCGCGGCGACGCTGATCGATTGTCGCAAGATCAAGCTCGACAACGCCTCCGCGAAAAAGCTCGATCTTGCCACCGGCGCCGGCGCATTCCTGATTACGCGTGTGCTGGCAATATCCGGCAAGAATGCGGTATACGAGGAGGTGCGTCTGCCCGCGAGCCTGTTCAAGGGACTGACGGTTGGAACCATCGAGCACTACCACTGCATGCTCTACAGCATGTACGAGTCCGAATTCGAAATCCGCATCCTGCACGTGGACGAACAGCTCAAGGCAGTCGCCGCAGAAGGGCTCGCAGCCAGGCATCTAGGCGTTGCCAAAGGCGCACCGTTACTGACGATCGAGCGCGTGGCCTATACTTACGCGGACAAGCCGGCCGAGCTTCGCCGCAGTTTCTGCAACACCAGGGAGCACCATTACCGCAACCGCATCGTCTAGACGCCGGCGCCTGCTCCAAGCTGCGCGCCTGGCCACCAGGACCCATTGATGATCGCCAGCCCAAGACCGAAATTTCTCGACCTCACGAAGATCCGGCTGCCGGTGCCGGGTTTGGTATCGATCCTGCATCGCATCAGCGGTGCCGCACTGTTCCTGTTCGCGGGCGTGCTGTTGTATCTGTTACAGGAGAGTCTGGCTTCACCGGAAAGTTATGTGCATTTCCGCGCGCTCGTCGAACATTGGCTGGCGAAGCTGTTCCTGACCGGAATGCTGTGGGCCTTTCTGCACCATTTCTTCGCCGGGCTGCGTTATTTGCTGCTCGATATGGACATCGGTTCGGAGCTCAGGACCACGCGTGCGATGAGCTGGGGCGTGCTCGGGACAAGTCTTGCGCTTACCGTGGTCCTGGGGGTATGCCTGTGGTGAAGCACGTCGTCGGCGCCCATTACGGGCTCAGGGACTGGCTGGTACAACGCGTCACCGCGTTGCTGATGGCGGTTTACATCGTCGTTTTCGCCGGCATCCTCCTGATCTGTCCGCCGCAGCACTACGGCGACTGGCGCGCGCTGTTCGAAAACCAGCCAATGCGTATTGCGACCTTGCTGTTTTTCGTCAGTCTTTTCTGGCACGCCTGGGTCGGCGTGCGCGACATCCTCATGGACTACATCAAACCCACGGCGGTACGGCTTGGGCTGGAGATTGTGGTGGCCGTGCTCCTGGCCGGGTACGCCGGCTGGGCGATTCAGATTCTCTGGAGCCTCTGATGATCCCGGTAAGAAAATTCGATGCGGTGATCGTCGGTGCCGGCGGTGCGGGAATGCGCGCTTCCCTGCAGCTGGCCGAGGCCGGTTACAAGGTCGCCGTGCTGTCGAAAGTTTTCCCGACGCGTTCGCACACGGTGGCGGCACAGGGCGGAATCGGCGCCGCCCTCGGCAACATGGGCGAAGACAGCTGGATGTGGCACATGTACGACACCATCAAGGGGTCGGACTGGCTGGGCGATCAGGACGCCATCGAGTTTCTTTGCCGCGAGGCGCCGAAAGTGGTCATCGAGCTCGAACACTTCGGCATGCCCTTCGACCGCAACCCCGATGGCACCGTGTACCAGCGTCCGTTCGGCGGGCACATGCAGAATTTCGGCGCCGGCCCGGCAGTTCAACGTTCCTGCTGCGCGGCGGATCGCACCGGCCACGCGATGCTGCATACGTTGTACCAGCGTAACGTGCGTGCCAATACCCGGTTCCTGGTCGAGTGGATGGCGCTGGACCTGATTCGCGACGCCACCGGACAGGTGCTGGGCGTGACCGCCATGGAAATGGAGACCGGAGAAGTGTCTGTGCTGCACGCGTGCGCAGTACTGTTCGCCACTGGCGGTGCCGGGCGCATCTACTCCGCCAGCACCAACGCGTTCATCAACACCGGCGATGGCTTGGGCATGGCTGCGCGCGCCGGAATTCCGCTCGAAGACATGGAATTCTGGCAATTTCACCCGACCGGCGTGGCCGGGGTGGGGATTTTAATCACGGAAGCCGTGCGTGGCGAGGGCGGTTACCTGTTGAACAAGAACGGTGAACGTTTCATGGAGCGCTACGCGCCGAACGCCAAGGACCTCGCCAGCCGCGACGTGGTGGCGCGGGCGATGGCCACCGAGATCAAGGAAGGGCGAGGCTGCGGGCCCGATGGCGATTACCTGCTGCTCAAGCTCGATCACCTGGGCGTGGAACTGATCGAGAGCAAGCTGCCCGGCATCCGTGAGATCGCCAGGAAATTCGCCAACGTCGATCCGGTCAAGGATCCGATCCCGGTTGTCCCGACCTGTCACTACCAGATGGGCGGGATTCCCAGCAATTACCGCGGCGAGGTGGTCGCGCCGCACGGTGGCGATGCTGAAGCGGTGGTCCAGGGTTTCTATGCGGCAGGCGAATGCGCCTGTGCGTCGGTGCATGGAGCGAATCGGCTGGGCACCAATTCGCTCACCGATCTGCTGGTCTTCGGAAAATCCTCTGGGGACAGTATGATCCGTTTCCTGCAGCAGAACCCCACCCACAAGGATCTGCCGGCCGATGCGTCCGACAGGACGATGGCGCGCCTGGCGCGCCTGGACAACCAGAAAGACGGCGAGAGCGTGCATGAAGTCGGTGCGGAAATGCGCCGGATCATGCAGGCGCACTGCGGTGTGTTCCGCTTCCCGGACATGCTGGTGGAGGGCGTCAAAAAGATAACTGAGACCGCGCTGCGCGTCGGCCGTACCGGGATCAAGGACAAGAGCAAGGTGTTCAACACCGCGCGAGTCGAGGCCCTCGAGCTCGATAACCTGATCGAAGTGGCGGTTGCCACGCTCGCTTCGGCTGAGGCGCGCAAGGAAAGCCGGGGCGCGCACGATCGTGCCGACCATCCGAAGCGCGACGACGTGAACTGGCTCAAGCACAGCTTGTGGTACAGAGAAAACAGCCGGCTTGAATACAAGCCGGTGCATTTGAAGCCGTTGACCGCGCAGACGATCGAACCGAAGGTGAGAACGTATTGATACGTGAGGCGAGAGGCGTGAGGCGCAAGTGCCATAACGCAATGCCGAAAACGATCCTTAAGGCCAACCAATGAAATTCAGGATATATCGCTACGACCCGGACAAGGACGCCAAGCCTTACATGCAGGACTACGACGTCCAGATGCAGCCGACAGAGCCGATGCTGCTCGATGCGCTGATACGCATCAAGGCGATGGACGACAGCCTGTCGTTGCGCCGCTCGTGCCGCGAGGGCGTATGTGGTTCCGACGCGATGAACATCAACGGCCGGAACGGACTGGCGTGCATTACCCGGCTGGCGGACCTCAGGGAACCGGTCGAACTCAGGCCGCTGCCCGGGCTGCCGGTAATCCGCGATCTGATCGTGGACATGTCGCAGTTCTTCAAGCAGTACCATTCGGTGAAGCCCTACCTGGTGAACAACGAGCCGGCGCCGGAAAAGGAGCGGTTGCAGTCCCAGCCGGAGCGAGCCGAACTGAATGGCCTGTACGAGTGCATCTTGTGTGCCTGCTGTTCGACTGCGTGCCCCTCGTTCTGGTGGAACCCGGACAAGTTCGTCGGGCCGGCCGGCCTGCTGCAGGCCTACCGCTTTCTTGCCGATTCCCGCGATCTGGCCGCCGGCGAGCGCCTCGATGACCTGGAGGACCCGTACCGCCTGTTCCGTTGTCACTCGATCATGAACTGCGTGGACGTTTGCCCGAAGGGGCTCAATCCGACGCGGGCGATCGGAAAGATCAAGGACCTGCTGGTCAAGCGCGCCGTGTGAGAACCGATGGCCGAGATAGACCGGGTGCGCTGGAATTGCCGCAGAGGATTGCTGGAACTGGACGTCGTACTAACCCGATTTCTGGACCGCCACTTTGAATCGCTGTCCCCGCAGCAGCGTGACGCGTTCAAACGTATGCTGGACTACCCGGACAACGATCTCTGGGATTTCGTGACCGGAAAACAGGCGCCGTCCGACGCCGAAACCGCCCGTATCATCAGTTTATTTGAGTGATCCTTATTGCACCGCATCCCGATGTCCCCTCCCGTAGAGAAGCTGCTAAACTTAAAGCCTTAATGGGCATGGCGAGCGAGCGAGGGCATGGATAAGCAGCGCACCGCAACAATCACATTCAACGACGGTAACGCTCCCGTCGAGTTCCCGGTCCTTTCCGGAACCATCGGCCAGGATGTGGTGGACATCCGTACTCTGAACGGCAAGACCGGCAAGTTCACCTACGATCCCGGGTTCCTCTCCACCGCCAGTTGCCGCTCCGAAATCACCTACATCGACGGCGACGCCGGTGTGCTGCTCTACCGCGGCTATCCGATCGAGCAGCTTGCGGAAAGATGCGATTTTCTCGAAGTCTGCTATTTGCTGCTGTTCGGGGAACTGCCCGACAGGAAACAGCAGCAGGTGTTCGATGACACGGTCACGCGCCACACAATGGTGCACGAGCAGCTGGCGCGGTTTTACACCGGCTTCCGCCGCGATTCGCATCCGATGGCGGTGCTGGTGGGGGTGGTGGGGGCACTATCGGCGTTCTATCACGACTCGCTCGACCTGAATAACCCCGAGCATCGCAAGATATCGGCATTCAGGCTGATCGCGAAAATGCCGACCATCGTGGCGATGGCGTACAAGTATTCCATCGGCCAGCCGTTCATCTATCCGCTCAATTCGCTGTCCTACTCGGCCAATTTCATGCGCATGATGTTCGCGGTCCCGGCCGAGGAGTACCAGGTCAACCCGGTGCTGGTCAGGGCGCTGGACCGGATCTTTATTTTGCACGCCGATCACGAACAGAACGCCTCGACTTCCACGGTGCGTCTGGCCGGGTCCTCGGGCGCAAATCCGTTTGCCTGCATTGCGTCGGGCATTGCCTGCCTGTGGGGCCCGGCGCACGGCGGCGCCAACGAGGCGTGCCTGAACATGCTTGAAGAGATCGGCGACGTGTCGCGCGTCGGCGAATACATCAAGAAGGCCAAGGACAAGAATTCCGGCTTCCGCCTGATGGGGTTCGGACATCGCGTGTACAAGAATTACGATCCGCGCGCGAAACTGATGCGGGAAACCTGCCACGAGGTGCTGAGCGAGCTGGGACTGCACGACGACAAATTGTTCAAACTGGCGATGACGCTGGAGAAAATCGCCATCGAAGACGATTACTTTGTCCAGCGCAAGCTCTATCCCAATGTGGATTTCTACTCCGGGATCGTGCAGCGCGCTCTGGGCATCCCCAACAACATGTTCACTTGCATTTTCGCGCTCGCCCGCACCGTCGGATGGGTCGCACAGTGGAACGAGATGGTCGGCGATCCGGAGCAGAAGATCGGCCGGCCGCGCCAGCTCTACACCGGTCCGGCAAAGCGAGACGTCATTCCCATCGACAAGCGGTGATTGGAAAAATCAGTGATTGGGCGATTGGGTGATTGAGCGATTGAGTCATTAAGCGATTAAGCGATCGAGCGAATAAGCAAGGCACCAGTTTGAATTACTCTATCACTCGATCGCTCAATCGCTCAATCGCCATCCTGAAAGGCAAAACGTCATGATGAAGGAATTCCTCGGCAGTTCTTACCTGTTCGGCGGCAACGCCCCCTTCATCGAGGACCTGTACGAAACCTACCTGCACAATCCCGATGCAGTGACGCCGGAGTGGCGGCGCTACTTCGATCAGATGCAGCAGCTGCCCGGGGCGCGCGATGTGGCGCACGCGCCGATTGTCGAATCGTTCGTGCAGCGCGCGCGCACCGGCGCACCACGCGTAGCGGCAGCGCCTGCGAACCTCGACCGCAAGCAGGTTTCGGTGATTCAGTTGGTCGCGGAGTATCGTTTCCGCGGCGTGTTCCTCGCACAACTCGACCCGCTCAAGCGGCGCGAGCGCCCGCATATCGCCGAGATGGAACCCGCGTATTACGACCTGACCGAAGCCGACATGGACACGGTGTTCAACACCGGCTCGCTGATTGGGCCCGAGCAGGCGACGCTGCGCGAGATCATCCGGGCGCTGCAGGAGACCTATTGCGGCACCCTCGGCATCGAGTACATGTACCTGAGCAATCGGGCGGAAAAGCTGTGGATTCAGGAACGTCTCGAGCCGGTTCGGTCCAAGCCCAGCTACTCACCGGATTACAAGCGCCATATTCTGGAGCGGCTCACTGCGGCCGAGGGGCTTGAGCGCTACTTGCATACCCGCTACGTTGGGCAGAAACGCTTCTCGCTCGAAGGCGGCGATATGCTGATTCCGATGCTGGACAATCTCCTGCAGCGTGCGGGCGAGGCCGGCGTGCAGGAACTGGTGATCGGCATGGCTCACCGGGGCCGCCTGAACGTGCTGGTGAATACGCTGGGGAAAATGCCCAAGGACCTGTTCACCGAATTCGAGGGCAAACACGACAACGCGCTGCTTGCCGGCGACGTCAAGTATCACCAGGGATTCTCGTCCGACATCATGACGCCGGGCGGGCCGATGCACCTGACGCTGGCGTTCAATCCGTCGCACCTCGAGATCGTGAATCCGGTTGTGGAAGGATCGGTTCGGGCCCGCCAGCACCGCCGCAAGGACCGGCAGGGCAAGGAAGTGCTGCCGGTACTGATACATGGCGACGCCGCCTTTGCCGGCCAAGGCGTGGTGATGGAAACGCTGAATCTTTCGCAAACGCGCGGCTACGGCACCGGGGGCACCGTTCACATCGTCGTCAACAACCAGATCGGCTTCACCACATCCGACCCGCGCGACAGTCGCTCGACGCTCTACTGCACCGACGTCGCCAAGATGGTCGAAGCGCCGATTTTCCACGTCAATGGCGACGATCCCGAGGCGGCGATCATGGCGATCGAAATTGCCCTGGACTACAGAACCAAGTTCAAGAAGGACGTGGTTGTCGATCTGGTGTGCTTCCGCAAGCTCGGCCACAACGAGCAGGACGAGCCGATGGTCACGCAGCCGCTGATGTACAAGATCATCAACGAGCATCCGGGAACGCGCAAGCTGTACGCCGACAAGCTTGCAGCGCAGGGTGTGATCGGCGCGGAAGATGCGGATCAGATGATGGCGAACTACCGCCAGGCGCTCGAGGCGGGCTATCACACCAACAAGACCATCCTGTCGAACTACAAGCCGCCGTTTGCGGTGGACTGGAGCCCGTACAAGGGCACCAAGTGGAACGAAAACGACGACACTACGCTGCCGCTCGCCGACCTGCAGGCGTTGGCGGAAAAACTGACGACCATTCCGCCCAACTTCAAGCTCCATCCGCGGGTCGAAAAAATTATCGCGGACCGCCGTCTGATGGGACAGGGCAAGATGCCGGTGGACTGGGGCATGGCGGAAAACCTCGCCTATGCCTCCCTGCTCAAGGACGGCTTTGCGGTGCGCATTTCGGGTCAGGATTCAAGCCGTGGCACGTTCTTCCATCGCCACGCGGTGCTACATGATCAGAACCGCGAAAAGTGGGACTCTGGAACGTACACGCCGCTGCAGCACATCGCCCCCAACCAGGGCGACTTCCTGGTCATCGATTCGGTGCTGTCGGAAGAAGCCGTGCTCGGTTTCGAGTATGGCTACACGACTTCGGAGCCCAACGAACTGGTGGTCTGGGAAGCGCAGTTCGGGGATTTCGCCAACGGGGCGCAGGTGGTGATCGATCAATTCATTGCCGCCGGCGAGGTCAAATGGGGCCGAATCTGCGACCTGGTACTGCTGCTGCCCCACGGCTATGAGGGACAGGGTCCGGAACATTCTTCGGCGCGGCTCGAGCGATTTCTGCAATTGTGCGCCGACTACAATATCCAGGTATGCGTGCCGGCAACGCCGGTGCAGATGTTCTTCCTGCTTCGGCGCCAGATGATCCGCCCGTACCGCAAACCGCTGATCATCTTTACGCCGAAAAGCCTGCTGCGGCACAAGGAATCGGTTTCGCCGCTGGAGGAATTCGCCGAAAGCAAGTTCAAACCGGTCAACGGCGAATGGGATGCCGAGATCAAGCCGGAGAACGTGAAGCGCGTGATTTTCTGCAGCGGCAAGGTGTTCTATGATCTGCGCGCCGCGCGCCAGGAGCGCGGCATGAAAGACATGGCTATCGTGCGCATTGCCCAGCTCTATCCCTTCCCGCATGATGAATTCCAGGAGCAGATCAATCTCTACAGCAATGCCCGGGAAGTCCTGTGGTGCCAGGAGGAGCCCGGGAATCAGGGCGCATGGCACCGCATCCAGCACTACCTGCTTCGCCATATGCGCGCCGACCAGATTCTGGGGTACGCGCTGCGGCCCTCGTCTGCGTCTCCGGCGGTCGGCTACCTGTCGTTGCACATCGAGCAGCAGAAGGAAGTGGTCAACGCCGCCTTCAGGGAGATCATCGACAACTATGTTCTGCCGGTACAAGGCGCGGGCAAAGCCGCGCGCGATCCGCGCAACGACACCTGAGTTCACGATAGGAAACAAGCATGCTGATTGAAGTCAAAGTACCGCAACTCTCGGAATCGGTTGCGGAGGCGACATTGCTGTCCTGGCACAAGAAGCAGGGCGAGTGGGTCAAGCGCGACGAGAACCTGATCGATATCGAGACCGACAAAGTCGTGCTGGAGTTGCCGGCGCCGGATTCAGGCGTGCTCTCCAAAGTCATCAAGGGCGATGGCAGCACGGTCGCAAGCAACGAGGTCATTGCCACGATCGACACCGACGGCAAGGCGGTTGCCGGGGCGGCGGCGTCCGCAGCGCACGGCTGCGGTGCCGCACCCAGGGCGGCGGATAAGCTGGCCGCCCCACCGGCGGCTTCCGTCAAGGCGGAGGCGCCGACGGTCATGCCCGCGGCCAGGAAAATCGCCGCCGACAAGAGTCTCGACACTTCGCAACTCAGCGGCAGCGGCCGCGGCGGCCGCGTCACCAAGGAAGACGTGGTGGTCCAGGCTGCAGGCGCCGCCGGCCCCGAGGCCATCGGCGCCTTTGCCCTCACCGGTGAACGTGGATCGGATGCTCGGCGACCGGCCCGAGCAGCGCGTGCCGATGTCGCGGCTGCGCCAGCGCGTCGCGGAACGCCTGGTGCAGTCGCAATCCACCGCGGCGATCCTCACCACGTTCAACGAAGTCAACATGCAGCCGGTAATGGACCTGCGCAATCGCTACAAGGACAAGTTCGAGAAGGAGCACGGCGTCAAGCTCGGATTCATGTCCTTCTTCGTCAAGGCCGCGGTGCATG
Source organism: uncultured beta proteobacterium (assembly GCA_963789945.1). Classification (GTDB taxonomy): domain Bacteria; phylum Pseudomonadota; class Gammaproteobacteria; order Burkholderiales; family JACQAP01; genus JACQAP01. The sequence goes on from CAWBMN010000004.1 coordinate 226,689, forward strand.
CGCTGAAAAAATATCCGGTGGTCAATGCGTCGGTGGACGGCACCGACATCGTCTATCACGGCTATTTCGACATCGGCATCGCCGTGGGCAGCCCGCGCGGGCTGGTGGTGCCGATCGTGCGCAACTGCGATCAGCTGACCTTCGCCGACATCGAGAAGAGAATCGCGGACTTCGGCAAGCGCGCCCAGGACGGCAAGCTCACCATCGAGGAACTGACCGGCGGAACGTTCTCGATTTCCAACGGCGGAGTGTTCGGCTCGATGCTGTCCACGCCCATCATCAATCCGCCACAGAGCGCGATTCTCGGGATCCACGCCACCAAGGAGCGGGCTGTGGTGGAAAACGGGCAGATCGTGGTCCGGCCGATGAACTATCCTGGCGGTTTCCTACGATCACCGCATCATCGACGGCCGGGAAGCCGTGCTGTTCCTGGTGGCGATCAAGGATGCGCTGGAAGATCCCGCGCGGCTGCTGCTAGAGCTGTAATAAACCTGGTAACCGCCAAGGCGCCAAGGCCGCCAGGAAAAGCAGAGAATCGGAGAAAGGACGGGATGCGGCCAATCGGATCGCGCTGCCGCCTTTCCGGTGCGGGCTTTACCTCTGAACACGTTTGGTTTTCTTGGCGGCCTTGGCGTCTTGGCGGTTCAACTTACGGTTCAAATTCTCGAGACAACGAATGGCAAAAAGCTTTGACGTCGCAGTGATCGGCGCCGGCCCGGCGAGGCTACACAGCAGCGATCCGCGCGGCGCAACTCGGCCTCAGTACCGTTTGTATCGACGACTGGAAGAACGCCGAAGGGTAAGCCCAGCCTCGGGGGCACCTGCCTCAACGTCGGCTGCATCCCGTCGAAGGCGCTGCTGGAGTCCTCGGAGAATTACGAGCGCGCGCTGCACAAGTTCGGCGAACACGGTATCACCGTAAAGGATGTGTCCGTCGACATCGCGACCATGCTGACGCGCAAGGACAAGATCGTCGATTCCTTCACTGGCGGCATCGCCCTGCTGTTCCGCAAGAACAAGGTCACCTCGATGCATGGCCGTGGCCGCTTCGTTGCCGGCGGCACCGCATACCAGATCGAGGTCAGGAATGGCGATGCGGCGGAGGTGATCGAGGCCAAGCACGTGATCATCGCCACCGGTTCCGTCCCGCGGCAGTTGCCGCTCGCGCCGGTGGACAACGAGCGGATCGTGGACAACACCGGGGCGCTGGCGCTGCCGCAGGTGCCCAAGCGCCTCGGCGTTATCGGCGCGGGCGTGATCGGCCTGGAGATGGGCAGTGTGTGGAAGCGCCTGGGCTCGCAGGTGACCATCCTTGAAGCGTTACCGAATTTCCTGCAGGCCGCCGACGAGCAGGTCGCCAAGGAAGCGCTGCGGGTGTTCACCAAAGTGGTCGGCCTGGATATCCGGCTCGGCGTGAAGATCGGAGCAGTCAAGATCGACGAAGAAGGGCGTGGCCGTCGAGTACGCCGATCCGGTGGGCGAGCAGAAGTCGGAATTCGATGTGCTCGTCGTGGCCGTCGGGCGCGCGCCGCAATCGGCAAGCCTGGGCGCGGAAACCGTCGGGCTCAAGCTCGACAGCCGGGGATTCATCGAAGTCGACGATCACTGCCGCACCAGCCTGGCGAATGTCTACGCGATCGGCGACGTGGTGCGCGGCCCGATGCTCGCGCACAAGTCCTCGGAAGAGGGCGTGGCGGTCGCCGAGATGATCGCCGGCCAGTCCGGACACGTGAATCTGGAGACGGTGCCGTGGGTGATCTATACGGCGCCGGAGATCGCCTGGGTCGGCAAGACCGAGCAGGAACTGAAGGCCAAGGGCGTCGAGTACCGGACCGGCCAGTTTCCCTTCATCGTCAACGGCCGCGCCCGCGCCATCGGTGAAACAGCGGGCTTCGTGAAAGTGCTCGCAGATGCCAGGACCGACCGCATCCTCGGCGTGCACATGATCGGTCCGTACGCATCGGAACTGATCGCGGAAGCCGTAGTGGCCATGGAATTCGGCGCTGCCTCCGAAGACATCGCCCGCATCGTCCACGCGCATCCGACCCTGTCCGAGGCACTGCACGAAGCGGCGCTGGCAGTGGACAAGCGCACGATCAATCTCTGATGGGCGAGCCGGCACAGGCGAACAATCGCCAGTCCTTCGCCGACCACGCTCAGCAGGCAGCGAAGTCGCATGGTTTCTCCCTTGATTCCGCCCAGATCGAAGTGGTCGGACATTTCCAGCGACTGCATGACGAACTGATCCGGTCGGAGCAAGCGGGTTATTCGCTCCTGAGCGTATTCACGCGCGAGAGCCCGGTCCGTGGTCTTTATCTCTGGGGCGGTGTGGGCCGAGGCAAGAGTTTCCTCATGGATGCATTCTTCGATTCAGTTGCGATCGCGCGCAAGAGGCGGGTTCATTTCCACCGTTTCATGCAGGACAGTCCATCATCGACTGCGCGAAACGCAGGGGGAAGAGAATCCGCTGAATCACGTCGCCAGCGAGTTTGCAGAGCAGTTGCGCCTGCTGTGTCTCGATGAATTCCACGTGACCGACATCGGTGATGCGATGCTGATGCGCAATCTGCTGCACCGGTTTGTTCGACCAGGGCGTGGTCCTGGTGACCACATCCAACCAGCATCCGGACGAACTTTATCTGCGATGGTCTGCAGCGCGGACAGTTCCTGCCGGCGATCGAACTGATCAAACAGCACCTCGAGGTCGTGCAGGTCGACGGCGGTACGGACTATCGCCTTCGGGTGCTGGAGAAGGAAGGCGTCTATCATTTTCCGCTCGATGCCGTTGCCGAAGCCGCAATGGAACAGACGTTCGAGTCAGTGGCGGGCACTGCCGGCCAGCGTGATGTAGATCTGGAAATCGAAGGACGCGTCTTCAAGGCCAGGCGCGTGGCGCCGGGTGTGGCCTGGTTCGAATTCGAGGCCGTCTGCGAAGGGCCGCGCGGCCAGGCCGATTACATCGAGCTGGCAAGGCGATTCCACACCGTGCTCATCTCGCATGTGCGGCGCTTCGCCGCCGGGCACACCGACCGGCGCCGGCGCTTCACCTGGCTGGTGGACGAGTTCTACGACCGTCGCGTCAAGCTGATTCTGTCCGCGGAGGACCGCCTGCCCGAGCTGTTCCGGGAGGCCGGCGCCGGCACAGAGACCGATCGCTCCGTCAGCCGGATCACCGAAATGCAGACCCGCCAGTATCTGAGCGAGCCGCACCTTTCTTGACCCCCCTCTCTCCAACTCTCTAAAAGGGTACTCCGGGCTTCGCCAGGGTGTCCCACCGGGGGAGAGAGGGTTTTTAAGCTCTTAGACGTTCAATCTCCCTCTCCCCTAGTGGGATACCCTGGCGAAGCCCGGAGTACCCTGTTAGAGGGCCGGGGAGAGGGAGCTTGATCCAAGAGGAAACTATGACGACCCTGAAGGCCTACCGGATTTTCAACGAAGACGGCAAGGTGGCCGGCCGTCTCACCGACATGAAGCTGGAAGAACTCGATGCCGGCGACGTCGTCATCAAGGTCGCGTACTCGAGCGTCAACTTCAAGGACGCACTCGCCGCTACCGGTGCCGGCAAAATTATCCGCCGCTTTCCCTGCGTGGGTGGAGTCGATTTGTCGGGAACAGTGGTGGAGTCCACCGATGGACGGTTTAGCAAAGATGATCCCGTGATTGCGACCAGTTATGACATCGGCGTGGCGCATGATGGCGGCTATGCGCAATACGCCCGCATTCCCGCCGGCTGGGTAGTGCCGATGCCGAAAGGCCTGGATCTGTTTGAGGCGATGGCGCTGGGGACTGCGGGATATACCGCCGCGCTCGCAATCGAACGCATGGAGCACGAAGGCCTCAAACCGGCAAACGGCCCGGTGATCGTGACCGGCGCCACCGGCGGCGTGGGGAGCATTGCTGTGGACATTCTTTCCGCATGCGGCTATCGCGTGGTCGCGCTCACCGGGAAGGAAGCGGAGACTGATTACCTGAAGCGTATCGGTGCCGCCGAGGTCATGCTCAGGAGCAGCCTCGATCTATCCAGGATCAAGCCGCTCGACAAGGCTACCTGGGCCGGCGCGGTGGACAACCTCGGCGGCGACGTGTTGTCCTGGATTACCAGCACCATGCAGGTCGGCGGCACGTTGGCGAGCATAGGGCTCGCGGCCAGCCATACCTTCAATACCACGGTGATGCCGTTCATTCTCCGTGGCGTGAGCCTGCTGGGCGTGGACTCGGTGAACACGCCGATGGGCCTTCGCGAGAAAGTCTGGCGGCGCCTCGGGGCCGATCTCAAGCCGCGGCGCCTGCAAAGCATCGTCACCACGGTAAACTTCGCCGATCTGCCTGGAGTGTTCGAGAAGGTGATGAAGGCGCAAGTGCGTGGCCGCACGGTCGTCAAGATCGGATAATGGAGTAACGCTTACGGCTCGTGAACGAGCCGCTCAAGGGCTTTCTACGCAAAGGCGCAAGGAAATCGTAAGCGGGAAGGGGGAGCATGGCCGGGGAATATGCCGAGTTCTATCGGCGCTCGATCGAGGAACGTGAAAAGTTCTGGGCCGAACAGGCGCGCCTGATCCATTGGCATCGGCCGTTCGATCGTGTCCTCGACTACAGTCGTCCTCCGTTTGCGAAGTGGTTCGTCGGTGGACTGACCAATCTCTGCCATAACGCGCTCGACCGGCATCTCGCCACGCGCGGCGACCAGAAAGCGCTGGTTTACATCTCCACGGAAACCGGGCAGGAACGCGCCTACAGTTACCGCGAACTGCATGCAGAGGTGAACCGCTTCGCCGCGGTGCTGCAGGGCCTCGGTGCGAGGAAGGGCGAGCGCGTACTGATTTACATGCCGATGATCGCCGAGGCGATTTTCGCGATGCTGGCGTGCGCGCGCATCGGCGCCATCCACTCGGTGGTGTTCGGAGGTTTCGCATCTGCGAGCCTGGCGACCCGCATCGACGATGCACGGCCGAAGCTGATGGTGACGGCGGACGCGGGAATGCGCGGCGGCAAGGCGATTCCCTACAAGCACCTGGTGGACGAGGCGATCCGGTTGTCGGCGACGCCGCCGAAAAATGTGGTGATCGTCAACCGCGGCATCGACAGGGACATGACACTCACCGCCGGGCGTGACCTCGACTACGCCACGCTGGCGAGGCAGCATCCGAACGCCGACGTGCCGGTCACCTGGCTCGAGTCCAGTGAACCGAACTACATCCTCTACACCTCGGGGACCACCGGCAAGCCCAAGGGCGTGCAGCGCGACACCGGCGGACACGGCGTGGCGCTGGCTGCGTCGATGCAGCATATCTTCTGCGGCGAACCCGGCGAGACCATGTTCACGACCTCGGACATCGGTTGGGTGGTGGGGCACTCCTACATCGTGTACGCACCGCTGATTCGTGGCATGACGACCATCGTGTACGAGGGTCTGCCGATCCGGCCGGATCCGGGCATCTGGTGGAAGATCGTGCAGGAGCACAAGGTGCGGGTGATGTTTTCCTCGCCGACAGGAATCCGGGTGCTGAAAAAACAGGATCCCGCTTATCTCAGGAAGTACGACATTTCGTCACTCAAGCACCTGTTCCTGGCCGGAGAACCGCTGGACGAGCCCACCCATCGGTGGATTTCCGACGCGCTTGGAAAACCGGTCATCGACCATTACTGGCAGACCGAGACCGGCTGGCCGATCCTGACTGCGGTTCCCGGCGTGGAGCAGACGCCGCTGAAGTTCGGCAGCCCGAGTTTTCCGGCATACGGCTATGACCTGAAGTTGCTGCGCGAGTCCGATGCAATCGGAGGCTGGCGCGGACGAGAAGGGCGTGGTTGCGATCGCACCGCCGCTGCCGCCGGGATGCCTGTCCACCGTATGGGGCGACGACGAGCGCTTCGTCCGGACCTACTTCAGCACTTTCAGGTCGAAGATGGTGTATTCGACCTTCGATTGGGGAATCCGCGACAAGGACGGCTACTACTTCATTCTCGGGCGCACCGACGATGTCATCAACGTTGCGGGACATCGCCTGGGCACCCGCGAGATCGAGGAAGCGGTACAGGCGCATCCGAACATCGCGGAAGTTGCGGTGGTGGGCGTGAGCGATCAGTTGAAGGGTCAGATGCCGCTGGCGTTCGCGGTGGTGAAGGATGCGGCCACGATTGCCACACCGGAGCTGCGCGCGGCGCAGGAAAAGGAAGTCATGGCGACCGTGGATGCGCAGATCGGCGCCATTGCCCGTCCGGCGCGCGTGCATTTCGTCACCATGCTGCCGAAGACCCGCTCCGGAAAACTGCTCCGGCGCAGCATCCAGGCGCTGGCCGAAGGACGCGACCCCGGCGACCTTACCACGCTCGAAGACCCGACCGCACTGGACCAGATCCGCAGCGCCGTCGCCCCCCTCTCCCTCCAGGTCTCATCCCGCCAGGGGAGAGAGGGTCAGAAAGGCGGCCAGGCCGCCTGTTCTAATCGGCGCCTCTCCCTTGGCGGGAAGGGCGGGGAGAGAGGGGGGGCTTTCAGTCTGTCGAATAGAGCTTGCCTTCGAGGGTGAAGGTCTTAGCCTGCCGTCCATCTCGCCCATTCCGGGAGAGTTGGCCGGCATTCCGGCTACGGAAAGCCCGGCGTGTCAGGCCGTTCCTGCAGGAGCTTGCGGATCGCCTGCGCCGGTACGTGGCCCTCGACGACATAACCGTCCACCAATGCGGTATGGCAGGACGACATCGCGGGTGGGACACCCGCTCGCTGCTTGATTGGCGCGAGGTCGTCGCGGTTGACGGCCTTAACCTCGAAGCCCTCCTTCTGCAGGTACTCCACCCATTTCACGCAGCAGCCGCAACTCGGAGTCTTGTAAACCGTGATGAGCGGCCCCGCAAGCGCGATCGGGGCGATGAGCAACGCAAGTAGAGCAGCGAAGGACTTGAATGATAGCGGCATGGGCCAGACCTCGGGTTGGTGATGGTGCTGGTTAGAGTCGCCTCGGTGGATTCGAGTTCAAAAAAACAGGGCAGCAAAGGCTGCCCCCGGGATACGTCTTGAACCCACTTTATCCGTTCAGTTATTGCGCGGGTCGTCGTCAGGATTGATGTATTCGATGCTCTTAGCGCCCGGCTCCATGCCCGTGCCCATTTCCTGAATGATGACCTCGGTGCGCGCCCAGGCGAAGTGCGGAACATTGGCCTTGGTGGTGTAAAACGCGCCGGCTTGGAGTTCTTTCATCACCATCGGGTTGTAACGCTCGCCCACGCCGGACCAGTAGATACCTTTCAGGACCGTGACGATGCGTTCGTCCGGATGCTTGTGCGGCGGCAACTTGTATCCGGAAGGCATCTTCGCGCGGAAGATATACGGTCCGGGTTGCGACGGGTCGCCGAACAGCAAAACCATTTGCATGCCGTAGGGCGCCGACTTGTTCGGTGCCCACTTGATGTTCTCGGGATCGGCGGTCACGAAGTTGCCGTTCATGAGCACCGTCATACCTTCGCCATCTCCGTGGGCAACAGGCAGCGCCATCAATCCCAGGCTCAACCCGGTGATCAGCGCCAGCTTTTTGGTTAAGACCTGCATTCAGTTCCTCCTAAGTGCTTCTCTTGAGAAAAATTCTTGTGTCTCTCCCCGCGGCGAATGTTAACACCTTTGGCTGGCGGGCTGGATTGGGTCTCGCAGGGAGCCGACGGGCAATTTCTCAGGTCATGAGAAACAAAAAAAGCGACCACGTGGTCGCTATTTCTGTTGGCGGAGAGGGGTCCGCCAAACCATTTGCCTAAACGCGCTTACCTTGGCGCGCGAAGCCGAGACCAGCTAATGCAATACCAACGAGCAACAGGGACGCGGGTTCGGGGACTGTCCCCCCAGGTTGATCCGGATCAGTGATGGGCCGGAATTGACCGTCAAACACCCAGCGACGGATATCGTGGTTGGCGCCCGCGAAGCCGGTGCCTGATGTAAAGCCGATAAACGCGTCAGTCTGTCCGAGCACTGCAACCAGATCGATAGTATGGGTCAGCAGTGCCAATACCGGCCGCGTATCAGCCAACGCCACGCGAACCTCCAACGTGTCGGTGACTCCGTTATAGTCGACCCAGGAATGGAAGATCGTCCCGCTGTCCAATTGGGCCGGTAGCGCATCCGCCCGGACAACCGAGTTCATGTTGCCATTGACGTCAATTCCCGCATGATTGCCATTGGAACCGTCGCTGATCCCGTCGCCAGTGTTGTTCCAGTTATCGAACTCGACACCAACGCTAGGACTCAGGCCGGCGTAGCCAATGCCGCCACCTCCACCCCCTGCTGTATTCGACACGTTTTGAACGGTGAAGACAATACCATCTGCGCCGGTGTTAATTGGATTAGTGAACTGAAATTCGAAGTAGCTGCTAAATGAAGCATCCGATGCCAGGGAAAATGGAGAAGTCAGGAAAGCACTGCCAGCCTGGCCCACGTTGTTGGTCAAGCGCAAAACCCGTTCATCACCCAGGTTGGGGCCGACCACTCCCTGGCCACCGGTATTGATACTCGCCGATGAGCCGTTGAGGGTGAACGCAGATAGATCGTTAAAATTCTGATAATTCACCAGAGCAGAGTGTGCGATGCCTGCAGTGCCAAGAAGCGCAATCGACGACACGCGTACAACAGCACCAATTAAACGTTCAGCATTTTTTCTCTCAAGCAACTAGCGCCGTTTAACGCCACTTCGTGGCTCATAAGCAGGAAATGCTCCAATCGTGAAATCGAAGCAAAAACAAAAAGTTCGATCCACCTCAGTTATCGATAAACGGAAATGTAAATATCTTCGACACTATCCAAAAACTGAGTCGTGGTGTGCGATGGCACCAATCCCTCGGCACCGTTATGACGCACAAGCCAACAACGCGGGAAGAGTTTGGACGCCACGAAGGAATGGTGAGCTGCGGGTTTCCGGCACTTTGAGGATAGACAATCTCAAGGAGGTGTCGGATGGAAAACAACGAGAGGATAATCCGCAGCGTAAGCGTGCGCGGTCACCAAGGAATTCAAGCTTGACGCGGTGCGGTTGCTCGAGCGCGGTGAGAAGCCGGCGGTGCAGCCAATCAAGGCTACGTCGGCTCCATGTGCAAGGCCTTGTCTCTGATCCCTTCGCGAACGTTCGCCCGCGGGCGCGAATGTCACGCCGTCCTCGACGATACCCCGGACTGTCCGACACGCTTCTTCAGCGAGTCGACACAATATCGTAATCCCAAGCCTTCACGTGCCGCAGCAACAAGGACTCCAGCGACTTGAAATATCGCGCGTAGGAAACCCAGCGCCCGAGAGATTCACGGTGGAGGGGACGGGCCACCTGCTGATAGCTGGGCGTGTTGATGTGGCCCCGCTCTCCGATCGTGCGGGTGTGATCCAGCAGCGCCGCCGTCCAAGGCAATCCGAGAAACTGGATCACGGCACGCATTTGACCTTCGGGGTCGACGATCAGGTTTTCATACTTCACCGGCATCCATGGCAGGGGCAAGCTCGTCCGCACTTTGTCCCACAAAGTGAATACCCGGTCATACATCTGCGCCGCTGACCGGAGATCGAAAAAACCGGACATTGCGTCATTGGGGGAAAAAAGCTGCATGAACCCGCTCAGGCACGCGTCGTACGGGTGACGCAGCACCAGCAGGACCCGCGCCTCGGGAAAGAGACGCGCTGCCAGGGGCAGGCGCGTAATATTGAGGGGGAGCTTGTCGACCAGGCGCTTCTTCCCGTCCCATTCAGGGTGGGCTGTTCGAACAAGATCGAAATAATGAAGGCGAAGGGCCCTTAGCTGCGTGTCCGGAAGCGTGGCCAAACCCGTCGGATAGTCGATTTGCATTTCGGTCAGCTGATGCTCCAGGACACGTAGCAAGGGAGTTTCCTCCATGACGTGCAGCTGCGGGTGGCCATTGAGGATTTGGTTCAGCAAGGTGGTGCCGGACCGGGGAAAACCGACGATGAATATCGGGTCGCTCATGCCGTCGTCGGCCGGGTTCCCGCGCTCGGCCAGCCAGGAATAATCGAGTTCGATCAGGCGATCCAGCTTGGCCAGGTAGCGCTCGCGGTCGGCTTGACCGAACGCCGGAATACTCGCTTGCAAGCTTTTGGCACGGGCAAAATGCATGTAGGCGGAGTCGCACGCATTGTCCCGGTCATCCAGTACGCCCAGTTCATGTTCGCGCTGCATCTGCAGGCGCAATGGCAGGCCGGAATCGGGCATGGCAAGCAGACGGGCGCGGGCATCCGCCTCCCGGCCCGTGCGCCGCTCGAGAATAGCCATGACTAGATTGCCCAGATTGTGTTCCGGCTGGCTGGCCAAGGTGACTTCGACCATCCGTATTGCATCGTTCAGGCGATTTTCCCGTTCCAGGCAATTAGCGATCAGGGCGGCAAGATCGGGATCATGAGGGGTAGACGCGAAGGCCCGTTCATAAGCCTGTCGCGTTTCATCGAACCGTCGGAGCTGGTCATAGGTGTCCCCGAGAGTCTTCCACGCTTGGCCGTCGCCAGGATCGAGGCGGATTGCGTGCTCCAGCGCCTCGGCGGCTTCAAGCGGGCGTTCGCGGTGCAACAGGAGTTTGCCGACGTTAAACCAGGCGTCACAAAAAGTCGCATCCAGCCCAATCGCATTCCTGTAGGCGCGCTCAGCCTCATCCAGGCGGCCGGTTGCCAACAGCGCATTACCCAAGTTGGACCAATACTTCGGTTGGGGATGATAACTGATGGCCCGATTGATGAAAGGTATCGCCGCGTCTGGCTTATTTGAGAGAGTGAATAACAGGCCTCGCAAGTGGAGGAGCTCTGGGCTATTTGGCTCGGATTGCAGGGCAGTGTCACATGCCTGGCACGCAGCCTCGATACGACCGGTTTGTGCCAGATTCACAATGGGATCCAGGTTATTGGTCGACATGGCCGATAAGAAACTGAAACGCGATCAAATATGCAAAGCAATGAAACAATGAGGTCAGGTTAATCTGCTATTGATTCTTTACCGCAGGCGGCTAATGGGTGACCCCTTCTGACCTCTTCTGGGGTGACGTAGCGGCCGCACATACCCGCAATTATGGCCGGCATTGGGTCGTGAGGAGCCTGCAGATCACGAGATTTTCAATTAGTCTACGAAACATGCCTACTCAGCCGGAATTGAAGCCAAGCGATCTGATCGAGATCACCGGCACTCATCCCATTCCCGCCATTGTCGCCTCGGACGCCCTGGATGGCGCATACGAAGTGGTTTATCTCGATGAAACCGGAAAGGCGGTTGCGGAAGAGGTTCAGTGGGTGGATGGGGAATGGAAGTTTCTCCACCTGACTCCAAGGCGCATTGATGTCGAGAACCTTGAGCGCTTTCAGCGATTCGTGAAGCAACTGCGCGAACCACCGCAGACCTGAGTGGTTTACATCGTGCGCCTGCTGCTGTGGGAGGTAATGCGGCTGCGGGCTACCGCATAGCTCGCCGATCAGTTCGAGGCGCTGGCTAGGGAGATTCCGAGCGTAAAGGATGGTCAAACTATCGGCCTCATCGCCGAGGCACTGCGAAGGGACCTGGAGCAATTGCCGTTGATTCAAGAGAAGTGTGTTCTCAATGATCGAATCCTGTACGGCCACGGCAATACGAAGCGCGGCTTCCCTCGATACTGATCAGAACACGTACTAGCCGGACACCAAAAAATAAGCCCGGAAGGAAATTGCCTTTCCGGGCCTGGTGCTGTACGTGTACATCCCAAGGGAGGTAGAGATGAGCAGCAGCATCTACTGCAATGATCGTCTCCTGTTCTAAGTCGATCTGTGCGCTAACGCATATACGGCAAAATATTTTCTGTTAGGCGCAGGCCGGGACAGTCCGCTCCGCCGGGCTCAACCTGAAACAAGCTGGACCACTACGTGGGTAGGGTTGTGGGTAGTCGGAGCGATGATTCCACTTTATTTCCTGCATCAACAATTTACGTATTGTTCTGGCGGAGAGGGGGGGATTCGAACCCCCGTTAGGCTATTAACCTAAACACGCTTTCCAGGCGTGCGACTTAAACCACTCATCCACCTCTCCGCGTCTTGCCACTCTTGTCGCCCGCCAGGAGCGCTACGCTTTAGCTCCGGCCGCTGCGCTTAACTTGCCGGGAGCAAGTTAGCCTGCACTGCAACAGGCCCTGCGGGCATGTTGTCCAGGCGTGCGACTTAAACCACTCATCCACCTCTCCGCGTCTTGACATCTTGTCGCCCGCCAGGAGCGCTACGCTTTGGCTCCGGCCGCTGCGAAAGGCGCGAAGGATACTGGAGGGCTACTATGCTGTCAAAAAAACAAGGCCTTCCAGCCGTATCAAGTAGCCTGTTTGAGTTGTTCCGGGATCGCCGGGTTCTAGCTCCGGCGTAACGCGCCCAACGGCGGGCGCATTAGCCTGCACTGAAATCCCGCCATCGCTCTACGCTGATTGCTTGAGCTGCTCAAGTATGGCGGGATTTTCAAGAGTTGATACATCTTGCGTGATTTCTTCGCCCTTGGCGATCGCGCGCAGCAGGCGGCGCATGATCTTGCCGGAGCGGGTTTTCGGCAGGTTGTCGCCGAAGCGGATTTCATCGGGCTTGGCGATCGCACCGATTTCCTGTCCGACCCAGTTGCGCAGTTCCTGCGCCACTTTTTTGGCGGCGTCTCCCTGCGGACGCGCGCCTTTCAGAACCACGTATGCGACCACGGCTTCGCCCTTGATGTCGTGCGGTTTGCCCACTACCGCCGCTTCGGCAACCATGGCATTGGCGACCAGCGCCGATTCGATTTCCATCGTTCCCAGCCGGTGGCCCGAGACGTTGAGCACGTCGTCGATGCGGCCCATGATCCAGAAGTAACCGTCCAGGTCGCAATTGGCACCGTCTCCCGCCAGGTAATACTTGCCCTTGAAGTCCTCGGGGTAATAGCCCTTCTTGTAGCGCTCCGGATCGCCCCAGATGGTGCGAATCATCGAGGGCCACGGCTTCTTGATGACCAGGATGCCGCCTTTGCCTTTCTCCACGTCATGGCCGGTCTCGTCCACGACCGCAGCGATGATCCCCGGAAGCGGCATGGTGCATGAACCCGGTTTCGTCGGTGTCACGCCCGGCAACGGCGTGATCATGTGTCCGCCGGTCTCGGTCTGCCACCAGGTATCCACGATCGGGCAGCGGCCGTTGCCGACTGTGGTGTGGTACCACATCCATGCTTCGGGATTGATCGGTTCGCCCACAGTGCCGAGCAGTCGCAGGCTGGACAGGTTGTATTTTCTCGGCTGGTCGGCGCCGGCCTTGATAAGCGAGCGGATCGCCGTTGGCGCGGTGTAAAACACGGTCACGCCGTGGTCCTGGATCAGCTTCCAGAAGCGTCCGGCGTCGGGAAAAGTGGGCACGCCTTCGAACACAATCTCGGTTGCACCGACCGCCAGCGGACCGTAGGCGATGTACGTGTGGCCGGTTACCCAACCCACGTCGGCGGTACACCAGAACACATCCGACGGCTTGTGGTCGAAAGTCCACTTCATCGTAAGCATGGCCTGCAGCAGGTATCCGCCGCTGGAATGCTGGACTCCCTTGGGTTTGCCCGTGGAGCCCGACGTATAAAGGATGAACAATGGATGCTCAGCGTTGACCCATACCGGTTCGCAGACATCCGGCTGGTTCTGCACCAGGTTGTGCCACCAGTGGTCGCGCGGGGAATGCACTTGAATCGGACTTCCCGTGCGCTTGTAGATGACCACGTTCCTGATGCCCTCGCAGCCTCCCATCGCAAAGGCATCATCGACCGCGGGCTTCAACGGGATCTCCTTGCCACCACGCATCTGTCCATCGGCGGTAATGACCGCGACCGCGCCGGCGTCGATGATGCGTTCCTGCAGGCTCTTGGCGGAGAAGCCGCCGAACACCACAGAATGGGTAGCGCCGATACGTGCGCAGGCCTGCATCGCAATCACCGCCTCGATAGACATCGGCATGTAGATGATGACGCGCTCGCCGGTCTTGATGCCGAGCGACTTGAGCCCGTTGGCGAACTGGCAGACGCGGTGGTAGAGCTGCTTGTAGGTGATCTTCGTGACCGTGCCGTCATCGGCTTCGAAAATAATGGCGACCTTGTTCGGCTGGGTTTCGAGATGCCGGTCCAGGCAGTTATACGAGACGTTCAACTCGCCGTCATGGAACCACCTGAAGAACGGCGCTTTGCTCTGATCCAGGACCTTGGAGAACGGCTTGTGCCAGATCACGTGCTCGCGCGCCAGCCGTGCCCAGAAGCCTTCGTAATCGCGTTCCGCCTCGGCGCACAATGCTTGATAGGCTGCCATTCCGGAAACGTTGGCCTGCTTGACGAAGTCGGCAGGCGGCGGGAAAACACGGCGTTCCTGCAAGACCGATTCGATCGTACTCATTGCATCCTCCCCAACTTGTGTATCCCGATAGTGGGCTTTGCACCGGATTATAGCCATAACTTCCGGCGAGTCGTCCTGCGCGGTGCGCTAAACGCGTCGGGGGCGGCGGGCAAGCCCCGCCGGTGGTGTAAAATCCGTGCACTTTTTCTTAACCCGCGCCTTATGGAAAAAATTTCAGGAAGCAGCAAATCGCAAGTTGCCCTGGGCGGCCTGATCTTCTGGAGCCGCTGGTTGCAGGCTCCGCTGTATCTGGGTCTGATCATCGCCCAGACCGTCTACGTGTATCACTTCATGATCGAACTCTGGCACCTCGTGTCCGGGGTGCGGCAGTTGTCGGAAACCGACATCATGCTGGTGGTCCTGGGCTTGATCGACGTGGTCATGATCGCCAACCTGCTGATCATGGTGATCGTCGGCGGCTACGAGACCTTCGTTTCGAGGCTGAACCTCAAAGGGCACCCGGACGAACCGGAATGGCTGTCGCACGTCAATGCCGGCTTGCTCAAAGTGAAGCTCGCAACCGCGCTGATTGGTATCTCTTCCATCCACCTGCTCAAGACTTTTATCAACGCGTCGCAGGTGGCCGATCAAACCATCATGTGGCAGGTGATCATCCATCTCACCTTCGTGGTTTCGGCGCTGGCCATGGCGTATACTGACCGCATCACCACGTCTTACGCGGCGGCGCACTGAGTGCGCCGGCAATCCGCCGTCCGGATTCCTTCATGACTGTCATCCGCCAGGAAGATCTGATCGAAAGCGTCGCCGACGCGCTGCAGTACATCTCCTACTACCATCCGCTGGACTACATCAAGTCCCTCGCGGATGCGTATCGACGCGAAGAGTCGGCGGCGGCGCGCGACGCGATCGCGCAGATCCTGACCAATTCGCGCATGTGCGCGGAAGGCAAGCGGCCGATCTGCCAGGATACCGGCATCGTTGTCGCGTTCCTGAGGGTCGGGATGGATGTGCGCTGGGACGGTGGCAGCATGAGTGTTGCCGACATGGTCAACGAAGGCGTGCGGCGCGCCTATCTGCATCCGGACAATAAGCTGCGCGCGTCCATCGTCGCCGATCCGGCGGGCAGCCGAAAGAACACGCGCGACAACACGCCGGCGGTGATCCACATGGAACTCGTTCCGGGCGATTCGCTGGATGTCCGCATCGCGGCCAAGGGCGGCGGTTCCGAGAACAAAGCAAAATTTGTCATGCTCAATCCATCCGACAGCATCGTGGATTGGGTATTGAAGACCGTGCCGTCCATGGGTGCCGGATGGTGCCCGCCGGGCATGCTCGGGCTGGGTGTCGGCGGCAGCGCGGAGAAGGCGATGGTGCTGGCCAAGGAAGCGCTGATGGCGCCGATCGACATGCACGAGCTGAAACGGCGCGGGCCGAACAAGCCGTATCGAGGAGCTGCGCATCGAAATCTGCGACAAGGTCAATGCGCTCGGCATCGGCGCGCAGGGCCTCGGCGGGCTGACCACGGTGCTCGACGTCAAGATTCTCGATTACCCGACGCACGCGGCGTCGCTGCCGGTGGCAATGATCCCGAATTGCGCCGCTACCCGTCACGCGCACTTCACGCTCGACGGCAGCGGCCCGGTACGGCTGGATCCGCCCAACCTCGATGACTGGCCGGACGTGGAGTGGGCGCCGGCGCCATCATCGCGCAAGGTCGACCTGGCCAAAGTCACGCGCGAGGAGATCGCTGGCCTGGAAGCCGGGCGAGTCCCTGCTGCTCAACGGCAAAATCCTTACCGGGCGCGACGCCGCACACAAACGAATCCAGGAATTGTTCGCCAGAGGCGAAACGCTGCCCGCAGGCGTGGATTTCCGCAATCGCTTCATCTATTACGTCGGCCCGGTGGACCCGGTGCGCGACGAAGCCGTCGGCCCGGCCGGTCCGACGACCGCCACCCGCATGGACAAGTTCACCGATATGATGCTGGCGAAAGACCGGGCTGCTCGGCATGATCGGCAAAGGCGAGCGCGGCCCGGTGGCGATCGAGGCGATTCGCAAGCACAAGGCGGTGTACCTGATGGCGGTCGGTGGAGCAGCCTACCTGGTTTCCAAGGCAATCAAGTCCTCTCGTGTGGTCGCGTTCGCGGACCTCGGCATGGAAGCAATCTATGAGTTCGAGGTGAAGGACATGCCGGTCACCGTCGCGGTGGACGTCAACGGCACTTCGGTGCACCAGACCGGTCCGCGCGAGTGGCAGGCGAAGATTGGCAAGATTCCGGTTACAACGGCGTGAGGGGTGAGGCGTGAGGAGTGAGGTGAGTACGTTCGCCGCGGTGCGGCCCGATTTCACCTCGTCCCTCGGCGCTCGTCCCTCGCACCTCGCAGTTCAATGGCGGGCCTCCCCGCATCGCATGGTAGTGAACCTGGTCAGGTCCGGAAGGAAGCAGCCACAGCTATTCTTTGCGAGTGACGGGGTAAGGCTCGCCACCCCTATTCGACGTGAGGCGAGAGACATAGGCGAGAGGCGTGAACGGATTGATGTTTCGCCAGTTCGCCGCGCGACCATTCACCGACAAATTCGCGGTCCAAACATAACAGTGACGCTCGCACTCGCGCGCAAATGGCGCCCCAGGAATTTCGCTGAACTGGTCGGCCAGGACCATGTGGTCCGCGCCATCAGCAATGCGCTCACGCAAAATCGCCTGCATCACGCGTACTCTGCTCACCGGCACCCGCGGCGTGGGCAAGACCACGCTGGCGCGCATCATCGCCAAGGCGCTGAACTGCGAAACCGGGGTTACCGCGACTCCCTGCGGCAAGTGCGGCGCCTGCACCGAGATCGATGCCGGCCGCCTCGTGGACCTGATCGAGCTCGACGCCGCCTCCAACACCCAGGTGGACAACATGCGCGAATTGCTGGAGAACGCGCTCTACGCGCCGACTTCCGGACGCTTCAAGGTGTACATCATCGACGAAGTGCACATGCTGTCGCGCAGCGCGTTCAATGCGATGCTCAAGACCCTCGAAGAACCGCCCGGCCCACATCAAGTTCATACTCGCGACCACCGATCCGCAGAAAGTCCCGGTGACGGTGCTGTCGCGCTGCCTGCAGTTCAATCTCAAGCAGATTCCCCCACCCCTGATCCGCGGCCAGCTCGAAAGCGTGCTCGGCAAGGAAGGCGTGCCTTTCGAGACGCCGGCACTCAATCTGCTGGCGCGCGCCGCCGACGGCAGCATGCGCGATGCCTTGTCGCTGCTCGACCAGGCGATCGCGTATGGCGCCGGCAAGGTCGAAGAAACCTCGGTCCGGGAGATGCTGGGCGCGGTGGACCGCGAGCTACCTGTTCAGTCTGCTCAAAGCGCTCGCAAGCGGGCAGGGTCCGGCACTGCTGGCCGAGGCCGATCGCATGGCGGCGAGGAGCCTGTCGTTCGACGCGGCGCTTACAGGACCTGGCGACCCTGCTGCACCGGGTTGCACTGGCGCAGACGTTGCCTGAAGCACTGGCGGACGACGAACCCGAGCGCGATGCGCTGCTTGGACTGGCCGGTGCTTTCAGCGAAGAGGACGTACAACTCCTGTACCAGATCGCGATCTACGGGCGGCGCGATCTCGGGCTCGCTCCGGACGAATATGCCGGCTTCACCATGACACTGATGCGCATGCTGGCATTCGTGCCGGTCGAACCCGGCAAGTCCGCGTCGGCTGCCACGCCGGGCGCCGGTCGCCCGCGTCGAAGCCGGCAGCGTCTGCCGGGACGGGGCCGCATCGGGCGCACTGGAAACGACGCTGAAGGTGCCGGTAGGCGCGGAGCAGGAACTCGCCGACTGGCGCACGCTGGTCGGGCGTATCAAGGTGGGCGGCATGGCACGCATGCTGGCCGACAATTGCGAGTTTCGTTCGCTCGACGGCGACCGGCTGGAACTTGCGGTGCCGGAGGCGCACAAACATCTGCTGGAAAAGGTGTACACCGACAAGCTGCAGGCGGCGCTGGCGGAGTATTTCGGCCGCAAGCTGCGGCTGAGGATTTCCACCGGCGGCACCGGCAATACGCCCGCCGAGATCGAGAACCAGGAACGGCAGGCGAAACTCGCCAAGGCGATCGAGTCCATCGACACCGATCCGTTTGTGCGCGACCTGGTGGAGAATTTCGATGCGCGGGTGAAGGATTCTTCGATCAAACCGATTCAGTAAGGAACGACATCATGATGAAAGGCCAACTTGCCGGGCTCATGAAACAGGCCCAGCAGATGCAGGAGAACCTGAAGAAGGCGCAGGATGAAATCGCCGCCATGGAGGTCGAAGGCCAGGCGGGTGCAGGCATGGTCAAGGTGGTCATGACCGGCCGCCATGACGTCAAGCGCGTGTCCATCGACCCGAGCCTGATGAGCGACGACAAGGATATGCTCGAGGACCTGATCGCCGCCGCGGTCAACGACGCGGTGCGCCGCGTGGAGGCCGCGACCCAGGAAAAGATGGGCAGCCTGACAGGCGGGCTTGGGACTTCCGCCGGGAATGAAGCTGCCGTTCTAGGAATCGGTGACGTGTGACACGTGTACACGTGACAAGTTGTTGCCGTGCGGCTGCGCACTGCCCGTCACCCTGTCACCCCGTCACTTGTCACGAGACACGTTCATGAAAACACCGTCCAGTCTCGAAGAGCTGATCGAAGCGCTGCGCTGTCTGCCCGGCGTCGGCCCGAAGTCGGCGCAGCGCATGGCCTTCCATCTCCTGCAGCGCGACCATCCCGGCGCGCAGCGGCTCGGCAAGGCGCTCGAGCAGGCGCTGGCGAAGGTGCGCCATTGCGAAAAGTGCAACAACTTCACCGAGCAGGCCGTCTGTGAGTTGTGCAGTTCGCCGCGGCGCGATCAGACGCTTCTGTGCGTGGTGGAAACGCCGGCGGACCTGCTGATGATGGAACAGGCGCAGGCGTACAACGGCCTGTATTTCGTCCTGATGGGCAGGCTCTCGCCGCTGGACGGAATCGGCCCGAAGGACATTCATCTCGACCGCTTGCTGAAACGTGCGCTCGACGGCACGGTGAAGGAGGCCATTCTTGCCACCAATTTTACCGTCGAAGGAGAAGCCACCGCGCATTACACCGGGGAGTTACTGGCTGCGCGGGGAATGAAGGTCACGCGCATCGCTCGCGGGCTTCCGGTTGGCGGCGAGCTCGAACACGTGGACAGCGGCACGCTGGCCCAGGCGGTGATCGAACGGAGGCCTGCCTGATGGCCGGCCCGTCCGCCGAACCGGCCAAACGCCGGCCCTCGTCCAGGCACTCGCCCAAGAGCACGCCGGCGCTCGCCCGGGGCTCGCGCAGAAACTCCGGAGTGCGAGGCTGAAGCGCATGCCTGAGCCGCCCACGCCGGCGGCACCGGTCGTAGCGCGTTCGCAGAAACTGCAGAAGGTGCTGGCACAGGCCGGCCTGGGTTCGCGGCGGGCAATGGAAGAAATCATCAAGGCCGGAAAAGTGAAAGTCAACGGCACCCCGGCCACTCTGGGCGCGCGAGTGACCACCGATGACCTGATCCAGGTGGGGCGCCGCCAGATCAAGTTTAAAGTCACCACGCGACTGCCGCGCGTCATCCTTTACCACAAGCCGGAAGGCGAGATCGTCACGCGCGATGATCCCAAAGGCCGGCCCAGCGTGTTCGAAAAACTACCGGTCATCCGCAGCGCCAAGTGGCTGGCGGTCGGCCGGCTCGACTTCAACACCGGCGGTTTGCTGATCTTCACAACTTCGGGTGAACTGGCGAACCGTCTGATGCATCCGCGTTTCGAGGTCGAGCGCGAGTACGCGGTCAGGCTGTTCGGCGCACTGACGCCCTGCCCAGATTGCCGAATTCAAGAAGGGCGTGCGGCTTTCCGACGGTGATGCCAGGTTCGACATGCTCGAAGAGCAGGGCGGCGAGGGCAGGAACCGCTGGTATCGCGTGGTCCTCAAGGAGGGGCGCAACCGGGTCGTGCGACGGATGTTCGAAGCACTGGGAGTGCAGGTCAGCCGCCTGATGCGCGTGCGCTTCGGCCTCGTCAGCCTGCCGCCGCGCCTGAAGCGCGGCACCTGGATCGAGCTCAAGGAATCCGAGATCAGCCAGTTGCTGGAGTGGTCGGGCAGTACGCCCGCCGTGCAGCAGGACGATCTCAGCGCACCAGTTGCGCGCCCGTCAGCAGGAATACAAGATCGTCACCCCCGGAAGTCTCCAGCCAGGTAAACGACAGGCGGGGAAACGCCCGCTCCAGGGTTTCCCGGTTGTGCCCGATTTCCACCACCAGCAGACCGTCCCGGTCCAGGAGCCGCGCCGGCCCCGGACACGATACGGCGCACGATATCCAGTCCATCCTGCCCGCCTGCGAGCGCCATCTGCGGTTCCGCACGATACTCCGGCGGCAGCGCGGCCATCGAGTCCGCGTTGACGTACGGCGGATTGGAAACGATGAGTTCGTATGGCCCGGTGAGGCCGGCAAACAGGTCGCCCTTGACAAGACGAATACGGTCTTCGAGGCCGTAGTCCGCGACATTCCTGCTCGCGACCTCGAGCGCATCGGGCGAGAGTTCGGTTGCGTCCACCCGGGCGTTCGGAAATGTCTGCGCCAGCAGGATTGCCAGGCAGCCTGATCCGGTACAGAGGTCCAGCGCGGCACCGACCGAATTCCGGGTCCTTTACCCACGGACTCAACTCGTCCGCAACAACTCCGCGATATACGAGCGCGGCACGATCACGCGCTCGTCAACGTAGAACCGGAAATCGCCCAGCCAGGCTTCGTTGGTGAGATAGGCCGCCGGCACGCGCTGTTCGACGCGACGGCGCAGCATCCGACTCACTGCCTCGATTTCTTCTGCGCTCAGGCTCTTGTCGAGAAACGGATCGAGGCGATCGAGCGGCAACTTCAGCGTGTGCAGGATCAGGTACGCCGCCTCGTCGCGGGCATTGGTGGTGCCGTGGCCGAACGACAATCCGGCCTCGTTGAAGCGGGTCACCGCGAAGCGCAGCCAGTCGCGCACCGTTTTTAGTGCGGGTGCTTCGGCACCTCAGCGGGCATTCAGCAGATCGGTCAGCGCCTGCTGGTAGATCTTCGACAGCGCATCCAGATCGGCGATGGCAATGTGCTCGTTCAGTTTGTGGATCGACGCATTCACCGGGCCCAGTTCCACGATCTCCGGGCAGATTTCGGCGATGAAGCGACCGTCCGACGTGCCGCCGGCGGTGGACAGTTGCGGCCGTTGGCCGGTGACGCTTTCCACCGCAACGGTCAGCAATTGCACCAGCCTGCCCCGGGCGGTCAGGAAGGGTTTGCCGGACAGCGACCAGTCCAGCGCGTAGTCCAGTCCGTGACGGTCGAGGATGGCATGCACCCGTTCCTTCAGCGACTCGACGGTGCTGGCGGTGGAGAAACGGAAGTTGAACGACGCCTTCAATTCTCCCGGAATCACGTTGCTGGCGCCGGTGCCGGCGACGATGTTCGACACCTGCCAGGTGGTCGGCGGAAAGTGCTCGTTGCCCGGGTCCCATTCGGTGGCGGCGAGTTCGGCCAGCGCCGGCGCGAACTGGTGGATCGGATTGCGCGACTGCAGCGGATAGGCGATGTGCCCCTGGATGCCGCGCACCAGCAGTTCTCCGGACAGCGAACCACGGCGGCCGTTCTTGATGGTGTCGCCGAGCATCCGGACCGATGAAGGTTCGCCGACGATGCAGTAGTCTATTTTTTCGCCGCGCGCGCGCAGCGCCTCGACGACCTTGACCGTGCCATTGACCGCCAGGCCTTCCTCGTCGGAGGTGATCAGCAGCGCAATCGAACCGGGATGTTCCGGACGTTCGGAGAGAAATCCCTCGATCGCGGTGATGAAAGCCGCCAGCGAGGATTTCATGTCGGCCGCGCCGCGCCCGTAGAGCACGCCGTCGCGCACCGTCGGCGTGAACGGGTCGGATTGCCACTGATCGAGCGGCCCGGTCGGCACCACGTCGGTATGCCCGGCAAAGCAGACGAGCGGCGCGCCGCTGCCGCGCCGCATCCAGAGATTGTCGACCTCGCCGTGGCGCATCGTTTCGGCCTTGAAGCCGAGCCGCGCCAGCCGCTGCCGCAGGATTGCCTGGCAGCCGGCATCGTTCGGCGTAACCGAAGCGCGCGCGATCAGTTGGCACGCAAGTTCGAAGGTGGCGGACGACATTGCAGCCGAGTCCGGCATCACAGGCGCCGGAGAAGCGGACGGCGGTTCACTTCTTGCTGTCGTTGTCCACGTTCAGCTTGATCTCGCTGAACGAATAGCCTCCACCCGGCTTGACCATCATCTTGCCGGTCGGACTCTCGCCGATCTTCCCGGAGGCCTTCTGTTCATAGTTGTTGATGAGCCAGGACAGATTGGTGGCCGAATCCGAGTTCTTGAGCGCCTCGTCCTTGGAAACCGTGCCCGCCATGAACAGTTCGAACAAGGCGTGCTCGAAGGTCTTCGATCCGGGTGAAAGGCTCTGCTCCATCGCCTCCTTGATCTGGTCGATTTCGCCTTTTTTGATCAGCTCCGCGACGTGCTTGGTGTTGAGCATCACCTCCACCGCCGCGACCAGCGAGCCGTCGTTGGCCTTGACCAGGCGCTGGGAAATGATGGCGCGCAGGCTGATTGCGAGGTCCGACAGCAGCGAGGTGCGCGCTTCGTAGGGGAAAAAATTGATGATGCGGTTGAGCGCGTGGTAGCTGTTGTTGGCGTGCAGCGTGGACACGCACAGGTGGCCAGTCTGCGCGTAGAGCAGCGCGTGCTGCAGCGTCTGGCGGTCGCGGATCTCGCCGATCATCATCATGTCCGGCGCTTCTCGCATAGCGTTAACCAGCGCGTTTTCGTAGGAGCGGGTGTCGGTGCCGACTTCGCGCTGATTGATCACGCACTTGTCATTGCGGAACACGAACTCCATCGGGTCCTCGATGGTGAGGATGTGCCCCGGCCTGTACGCGTTACGGTGCTCGATCATGGCGGCGAGCGTGGTGGACTTGCCCGAACCGGTGGACCCGACCACCACGATGAAACCGCGCTTCTCCAGCACCAGGTCCTTTAGGATCGACGGCAGCTTGAGCTTTTCGATCCCCGGCGTGCCGCTCTTGAGATAGCGGATCACCATTGCCACGTTGCCACGCTGGCGGAAGACGTTGACGCGAAAGCGGCCTACATCCTGGACCACGAAGGAGAAGTTCATCTCCATGGTCTCCTCGAACTCGCGGATCTGCCGGTCGGTCATCACCTCATAGGCGATCTTGCGGGCCGTCTCCGGATCGATCACCTGCGCGTTCACCGGCATGATCCCGCCGAGAATCTTGATCGACACCGGGGCGCCGGCGGAGATGAAAAGGTCCGACGCCTGCTTTTCTGCCATCAACTTGAACAGTGGGCTCAGAAACATGGTGACCTCGATGACTCCTGGTAGTGGTTGCGCCGATCCGCGCCGCGTAACCTGGAAAGCTCCTGCTGGTCGTCGCGGAGGAGCTCGTTGATGCTGGTTTTGGTTCCGGCATACCGCGCCTGCGGCACATTAGCCTGCACTGAAACTCGCGTGTTGCATTCTGCGCCGGCACAGAATCCATCGTTCTGCATCAATCGCCTCTGAGCAATTCATTGATGCTCGTTTTGGCGCGGGTTTTCGCGTCCACCTGCTTGACGATGACCGCGCAGTAAAGGCTGTATTTGCCGTCGGGCGAGGGCAGGTTGCCTGATACGACCACAGAACCGGGTGGAATCCTGCCGTAAAGGGTTTCACCGGTCTGGCGATTGTAGATCTTTGTGCTGCTGCCAATGTAGACGCCCATCGAGATCACCGAGCCTTCGCCGACCGCCACGCCCTCGACGATCTCGGAGCGGGCGCCGATGAAGCAATTGTCCTCGATGATGGTCGGATTGGCCTGTACCGGTTCCAGTACGCCGCCGATCCCTACACCGCCGGAAAGGTGGACGTTCTTGCCGATCTGCGCGCATGAACCCACCGTGGCCCAGGTGTCCACCATGGTGCCTTCGTCCACGTAAGCGCCGATATTCACGAATGAGGGCATCAGCACCACGTTTCTGGCGATGAACGCGCCGCGCCGCGCAGCCGCCGGCGGCACCACACGGAACCCGCCGGCGCGAAAATCGGCAGCACCGTAGTCGGCGAACTTGGCCGGCACCTTGTCGAAGTAGTTGGTGTAGCCGTCGCGGACCACTGCGTTGTCCTGCAGCCGAAACGACAGCAGAACGGCTTTCTTGACCCACTGGTGGGTGACCCACTCGCCGCCGGTTTTCTCCGCGACCCGCAGCTTCCCGGCGTCCAGACGATCGATGACTTCTGTGACAGCTTCCTTGAGCGCTGGTTCGGCACTGGCCGGCGAGATGTTGGCACGGTTATCGAAGGCCTTCTCGATGACCGACTGCAAATCCGTCATTCTTGTTATTTCCTTGTGAAAGTTGAGAGAAGAATTCAGCCAGCCTTTGTGCTGCCTCGACGCATTCCTCGACCGGGGCCACCAGCGCAATGCGCACGAAGTTCGCCCCCGGGTTGATGCCGCGCGCCTCGCGGGCCAGAAAACTGCCCGGTACGACAGTCACATTATATTGCTCAAACAAGCGTTTAGCGAATTCTGTGTCAGGGACCGGAGTGCGTAGCCAGAGATAGAACGCGGCCTCGGGCATGGTGCCGTCGGTGACTTCGCCGAGCAGGGCCATCGCATTCCGGAACTTCTCCCGGTAAAGGCGCCGGTTGTCGCGCACGTGCTCTTCGTCCTGCCACGCCGCCGTGCTGGCGGCTTGCACCGCCGGGTTCATCGCGCACCCGTGGTAAGTCCGGTAAAGCAGGAACTTCGCCAGGATGTCCGCATCACCGGCGACGTAACCGGAGCGCATCCCCGGAACATTGGAGCGTTTCGACAGGCTGCCGAACGCGACCAGACGTGGGAAGTGGCTGCGGCCGAGACGATGCGCGGCTTCCAGGCCGCCGAGTGGCGCCTGAGCCTCGTCGAAATAGATCTCCGAGTAACACTCGTCGGAGGCGATCACGAAGCCGTGGCGATCAGAAAGATCAAACAGCGTTCGCCACTCGTCGATGGTCATGACGCTGCCTGTGGGATTGCCGGGCGAGCAAACGTAGACGAGCTGGGCGCGGGCCCACACGGACTCGGGCAACTGGTCGAAATCGAGCGCGAAGCGATTATGCGGCAGGATATTGAGGAATTGCGGTTCCGCGCCGGCCAGCAGCGCGGCGCCTTCGTAGATCTGGTAGAAGGGATTGGGTGCCACCACGACCGGCCGTTCGCGCGAGGCGTCCACTACCGCCTGCGCGAATGCGAACAGCGCTTCCCGGCTACCGTTTACCGGCAGCACCTGCTTCGCCGGATCGATGTGCGGCAGTCTGATAACGCCATTCGATCCACGTCGCAATCGCGGCGCGCAGCGTATCGCTGCCAGCGGTGGCGGGGTAGCTCGACAATCCATTCAGATTGGCGTTCAGCGCCTCGCGAATGAACTGCGGTGTGGCATGCTTCGGTTCGCCGATCGAGAGATTGATCGGACGCAACGATGCGTTGGCCTTCGACGCCCGAGAGCAGCGCGGCGAGCTTCTGGAAAGGGTAGGGTTGCAGCCTGGTCAGGTTCGGATTCATCGGCAATGGGTGTTACCCTCACCGACCCGCGCAGTGCGCCAGAGGGCGAGGGGCGAACGAATTATACGGGGACACACCATGTGAACAAGAACAACTCGCTGGCGATCGTCTCACTGCTCACCGGCGCCCTGGTGTGGGGGCTGATCTGGTTTCCGTATCGCGCGCTCGATGCGGCCGGAGTGGGCGGTGCGCTTTCATCCTTTCTGACATATTTCCTCGCGCTTGCTGCCCGGACTGACATTGTTGCGCGGCGCATGTCCAGCCGGATTGCACGGTCCGGCTGGCTGCTTGCAGCCATGGCGCTGGCGGCCGGGTGGTGCAATCTCGCCTATGTCCTCGGCACCATCCACGGCGAGGTGATGCAGGTCATGCTGCTGTTCTACCTGGCGCCGTTGTGGACGGTGGTGTTCGCACGCGTCGTGCTCGGCGAGAGGCCGGGTCCGGCAGGTTATTTCGTGATCGCGCTGTCGCTGGGCGGAGCGGCGATCATGCTCGGCCGTACCGGCCTGGTTCTGCCGCTGCCACGAAGCGGCGCCGAGTGGCTGGGTCTGTCGTCCGGCATGGCGTTCGCCCTGACCAATGTGCTCAGCCGCAAGGCCAGGCATGTGGATGTGGCGGTCCGCTCGCTATCGGTGTGGGCCGGGGTGTCGCTGGTGGCGCTGCCGGTGATGCTGCTCACTGAGGATCCCGTGCGTTCGCTGCGGGCGCTGGATGCTTACGCCTGGCTGCTGGTCGTGCTGCTGGCCATGGTGATTTTCTCGGTCAACCTGGTAGTGCAGTACGGACTGGCGAACACTGGGGCCAATCAGGCGATCGTCATATTCCTGTCGGAACTGGTGTTCGCCGCGGTGGGGTCGTACTGTTCTTGCGTACGAGGCGATGACCGCGAGGCAGTGGCTGGGCGGGGCGATGGTGGTGGCGGCCATGCTGTATTCGGGGCGGTTGCAGCAGGCCGCGGAGAAATCAGCGTACGCTTGACTGTGGCGCGATGCTGTCGAGTTCGATGCGCGGCGCCGGCATCCAGCCTTTCTTGCGGTGTTCGGCAATGACGGTGGTGAAAATCCCCCCGCGCACGTGGAAGCGCGCGGTCAGGCGCATGAAGCGTGGCTTCGTTGCGGCGGCAAGATCGTCGAGAATGCGGTTGGTGACGGCTTCGTGGTACGCGCCCCGGTCGCGATAGGCCCAGATATAGGTTTTCAGGCTCTTGAGTTCCACGCACTTGCGGTCGGGGACGTAATCGAGGTAAAGCGTGGCGAAGTCCGGCTGTCCGGTCATCGGACAAAGGCAGGTGAATTCCGGAATCTCCATATGAATCAGGTAATCCCGCGCCGGATTCGGATTCGGGAAGGTCGCCAGGATCAGCGCCGGCTTGCTTGGCATTCTCTTGGGGGCGATTCAGTTGTTAAAATACGCGCTGAAAAAACACGCGCCTGGTCCTTGTTAGGGGCCCCAGGCGCTTGTTTTATGGGCATCCGTTCAAAATTATAAGCCTTTACAGAATTGCGATAGTGCGACTCACACACATCAAGCTGGCCGGTTTCAAGTCCTTCGTCGACCCTACCCACATACCGGTCCCCGGACAACTGGTCGGCGTCGTCGGTCCCAACGGTTGCGGCAAATCCAACGTGATCGACGCGGTGCGCTGGGTGCTTGGGGAATCCTCGGCCAAGCAGCTTCGCGGCGAAAACATGCAGGACGTCATCTTCAACGGCTCCGGCGAGCGCAAGCCGGTCGGCCGCGCCAGCGTCGAGCTGATCTTCGACAATAGCCTGGGCAAAGCGGCCGGACCATGGTCGCAGTATGGCGAAATCTCGATCAAGCGCGTGCTCGAGCGCGATGGCGAGTCCTCGTACTTCATCAACAACATGCACGTGCGCCGGCGCGACGTCGCCGACATCTTCCTGGGCACCGGTCTGGGCGGCCGGGGCTATGCGATCATCGAACAGGGAATGATTTCGCGCATCATCGAGGCCCGGCCGGAAGACCTGCGCAGTTTCCTCGAGGAAGCGGCCGGAGTATCGAAGTACCGCGAGCGCCGGCGCGAAACCGAACTCAGGCTCGACGACACGCGCGAGAACCTGCTGCGGGTGGACGATATCCGCCGGGAGCTGGGCGCTCAGCTCGAGCACCTCGAATCCCAGGCCCAGAGGGCAGGCAGGTACCGGGAGCTGGAGGCGGAACTGAAACGCACGCAGCACATCCTGTGGCTGCTGCGCAAACGCGATGCCGCCGCGCAGCGCGCCCGCATCGGCCGCGATATCGATACCACGGGCGTTGAGCTGGAAGCCGAGACCGCCAGACTGCGGGACGCGGAAAAGCGCGTAGAGGAATTGCGCGCCGGCCACTACAGCGCATCGGATGCGGTGCACGCCGCTCAGGGCGCGCTCTACGAAGTCAACGCCGAAGTCGCGCGCATCGAGCAGCAGATCCAGTACCTGCGCGACAGCCGCAACCGCGCCCAGCACCAACTCGAGTCGGTGCGCGCGCAGGAAGCCGAACAGCGCAGCCGCCAGGGGTCACAGGAGACGGCACGCCGCGCCAGCGAGGAGTCGCTGGCGAAGGCTCGAGAACAACTGGCCGCGCTAGCCGAATCACTGGGGGCTGCTCAGGCGGCCTTGCCGGCGGCGGAAGAGGCGTATCGGAGCGCGCAGTCGCAGCTTGCCGACGCGCAGCGCCGTCTCGCCCAGGCCGAGCAGCAGTTGCAACTGGAACAAGCCCGCGCCGGCCATGGCGAAAAGCTGCTGCTGCAGCTCGAAACGCGGCGCACGAGGCTGGAGGAAGAACGCGACGGCCTGGAAGTGCCGAACCTGAGCGAATTGGTCAGGCTGGAAACGGAGATCGGCGAGCTGGCTCAGCGCCTCTACGCACAGCGCGAAGCCCTCGAGAATTGCGACGCTGACCTCCCCACGCTGGAAGCGGCTATGCACGGCGCGGAACAGGATGCAGAGCAGACCCAACAGCGTCTCAACCAGCTCGATGCCCGGCTCAGCGCGCTGCAGTCGCTGCAGGAGCAGGTCAGCCGCACGGGCGAACTCGAGCCGTGGCTGGAACGCCACGAGTTGCGCCGCAATCCGCACCTTTGGCAGGGAATCAGAATCCGCGAAGGCTGGGAGAACGCACTCGAAGCGGTGCTGCGGCGAGCGTCTGAACAGCATCGGCCTTACCGATCTCGCGCCGGTGCATGATTGGCTGGCCGAAACGCCACCCGGAAAGGTCTCCTTCCACCGCATCGCCGGGCCAGCGGCCGCCATCGAACCGGCCGCCGCGGGACTTACGCAGCTCACGGACTATGTGACCTGCACCGATGCGCGCCTGGCGGCGGTGCTTGGCGACTGGCTGGCTCGGGTCTACGTGCTGCCGGATCCCGCCAAGGGCGTGGAGTTGGCCCGGCACCTCCCCGCTGGCGCGATGCTGGTCAGTTCTCAGGGGCATGTATTCACCGCGACCAGCGTGAGTTTCCATGCGGCCGATTCGGAAGTGCACGGCATCCTGTCGCGTCAGCGTGAAATCGAGACCTTGTTCGCGCAGCACGGCAGCGCCGACGAGGAGTTGGGACGGCTGCGCGCTGCCGCGATGTCCCGGAAGACCGAGTTCGAAGAGCGCCGCACGCGAGGCCGAGCATCTGCGGCGGGCGGTGGCGGAACTGCAGGAGCATCATCACCAGTTGAAGCTCGACCACGTGCGCCTGTCGCAGCTTGCCGAACGACTCAAGGCGCGTGGTGAGCAGATCGTGCGCGAGCTTGCGGAAATCGATGCCGAAGTGGCGCGCGAGGCAGCGCAGCGCGAGGAGGCGGGCCGCCAGATCGATGCGCTGGCCGCCGGAATGGATGCGCTGCGGGTCGGGGTGAAATCTGCCGGAGAGGCACACGCGAACGCGGAATCGGCTCTGCAGGCGAGTCGGGTGGACGCGACCAGCAAATCGAGCGACAGCATCAGGAAGCGCAGTTTCAGGAGACGACTATATCAAATAAAATCATTGATATAGATTCTTCACTTGATGTCATTTCTCAGAATATTCAACGGCTTGCGCGGCGAATCCGAGGCGCTGTCAGCGGAAATTTCCCAGAGCGACGAGGGCCCGCTGCAGGCGCAACTTCAGGAGCAGCTCGATTTGCGCATCGAGCGCGAGCAACGCCTGAAGCAGGCACGCGACGAACTGCAGTCCGCCGAGGACAGTCTGCGCGACTACTGAACAGGAGCGCCTGGCGTCGGAACAGAAACTGGCGCCGTTGCGCGAGCGCGTCAACGAATTGCGTCTGAAGGAACAGGAAGCCCGGATCGCCGAAGACGGCTTCGCCACGCAACTGGCGGAAGCCGGCGCCAGATGAACAGGAGCTTGCGGCCGCTGCTGGAAGAAGGTACGCGCGCAAGCAGGCTGCAAAACGAGATCAACCGCATCAACGAGGACATTTCCGGCGCTGGGCGCGGTGAACCTGGCGGCACTGGAGGAACTGGCGACGGCGCGCGAACGCAAGGACTACCTGGACGCCCAGTCGCAGGACCTGACCGAAGCCGTGACCACCCTGGAAAGCGCCATCCGCAAGATCGACCGCGAAACGCGCGAGCGCCTTCAGGAAACTTTCGATTCCGTCAACAAGCACTTCGGCGAAATGTTCCCGGTGCTGTTCGGCGGCGGCGAGGCCAAACTGGTGATGACCGGGCGAGGAAATTCTCGATGCGGGCGTGCAGGTGATCGCGCGGCCGCCCGGCAAACGCAATTCAACGATCCATCTGCTCTCCGGTGGCGAGAAGGCGCTGACCGCGCTGTCGCTGGTATTCTCGATGTTCCAGCTCAATCCCGCGCCCTTCTGCCTGCTGGACGAGGTGGACGCGCCGCTGGACGACAGCAATACCGAGCGCTTCTGCGATCTGGTGAAGAGAATGTCCGCGAACACCCAGTTCATGTTCATCACCCACAACAAGATCACCATGGAAATGGCCAGCCAGCTGATCGGCGTCACCATGCAGGAGCAGGGCGTATCGCGGGTGGTTGCGGTGGATGTGGACGAGGCACTGCGCATGCGCGAGGAGGCCGCAGCCTGATAGCATCTTGGCGCTGGGCTCGCACGGAGAGAGGCAATGAGTGACTTGCAGATCGGCTTGCTGATGCTCGGGGTGGTGGTGGTGGCCGGGGTGCTGGCGTTCAACTGGCACCAGGAAAGGCAGTTCCGCCGCCGTGCCGAGCAGACCTTTGCCGGCGGGCATGACGACATCCTTTTCGAGGCCGGCGCAACGATGGCGCCGGCACGGCGTGCCGCAGGATCGGCGCGCATGACGAAGAGCGCATCGAGCCGCAGATGGATGCGCCGGACGCAGACGGCCTGCGGCGGTTGCAATTGCATCCGGCCTGCCGCACCCCGAGATCGATTACATCGTCGAGACTTCGCGCCGGCGAAATCATCCCTGCCGAGCAGCTGGCGCAGTTGCGCCAGACGCTGGCCACCCTGGGCCGGATCATCAACTTCAGCGGATTCGATTTCCGCTCGAAGTCCTGGCAGCCGCTGGCAGCTGGACGGCGCACGCTACATCTCGGTGCGTGCGGCACTGCAACTGGTGGACCGCTCCGGGCCGGTCAATGGCGAGCAATTACAGCGGTTCGGCGACGCGGTCAGGACGGCGGCCCGCGGACATGGCGGCCATAGCCGAGTTGCCCGAGTTCGCGCCGGCGCTCGAACAGGCCGCCGATCTCGACCGGTTCTGCGCGGAGGTCGACGTATGGTCGGGATCAATGTCGTTGCGCGCACCGGACAGGTATTTCACGGCACCAAGATCCGCGCACTGGCCGAGGCCGCCGGGTTGCACCTTCAGCCGGGTGGCGTGTTTCACTGCCTGGACGACCAGGGTGGCACGCTGTTCTCGCTCGACAACCAGTCGCCGGAACGGTTCCTGATCGACAAGATCCGCAGCATGACCACGCCGGGCATCACCCTCCTGCTCGATGTGCCGCGGGTGTCGGATGGCCTGCGCGCGTTCGACCGCATGGTGGCGATGAGCCGCAGCTTCGCGGACTCGCTCGACGGCATGCTCGCCGACGACAACCGCGTGCCGCTCGACGATGCCGGGCTGGAAAAGATCCGCGCCCAGTTGCACGCCATCTATGGCGCCATGGAACAGCGCGGCATTCACGCCGGCGGACCGCTGGCGCTGCGCCTGTTCTCCTGATGGCGGTACCCGCCGCGATCGCCGCCCGCGCAGACAAGCTGCGGCGCGAAATCGAGCGCGCCAACTACAACTACTACGTCAAGGACGCGCCGACGCTGCCGGACGCGGAATACGACCGGCTGTTCCGCGAATTGCAGGCGCTCGAAGCAGCAGCATCCCGCGCTGGCGACGCCGGATTCACCCACCCGGCGCGTTGGCGCATCGCCGGCCGAGGCATTCGCGCAAGTCACGCATCCGACGCCCATGCTGTCGCTCAACAATGCGTTCAGCGAAGCCGAAGTCGAGGCTTTCGACCGGCGCGTGCGCGACGGCCTGGAGGTTCGCAGGGCCAATCGAATACGCCGCGGAACCCAAGTTCGACGGTCTTGCCGTCAGTCTCACCTACGACAATGGCGTTTTCGCGCTGGGCGCGACCCGGGGAGATGGCTATACCGGCGAGGACGTCAGCGCCAATCTGCGCACGCTGCGTTCCATCCCGTTGCGGCTCGAAGGCCGCAGCCTGCCCGGATCATCTCGAAGTGCGCGGCGAGGTGTTGATGCTCAAGCGCGACTTTCAGACCCTGAATCGCGAGCAGCAGAAAAAGGGCGAGAAGGAGTTCGCCAATCCGCGCAATGCGGCGGCCGGAGCGCTGCGGCAGCTCGATTCGCGCATCACCGCCAGCCGGCGCCTGGCTTTCTTTGCCTACGGCCTGGGCCGGCATGAGCGGTGGAAAAATCCCGACAGATCGCCACAGTCATCAACTCGACTATCTCGAATCGCTGCGTTTCCCGGTTGCCAGGGAGCGCAACGTGGTCAAGGGCGTGGACGGCCTTCTGGCCTATTACCGCGGCATCGGCAGCCGGCGCGAGCGCTGCCTTTCGAAATCGATGGCGTGGTTTACAAGGTGGACGACCTTGAATTCCAGGCCCGACTGGGTTTCGTTTCGCGTGCACCGCGCTTCGCAGTCGCGCACAAGTTTCCGGCGCAGGAAGAGATTACGCAGGTCCTCGGACATCGACGTGCAGGTCGGCCGCACCGGCGCGCTGACGCCGGTTGCAAGACTGGCGCCTGTTTTCGTCGGAGGCGTCACCGTGACCAACGCCACGCTGCACAACGAAGACGAGGTCAGGCGCAAGGATGTGCGCATCGGCGACTACGTCATCGTGCGCCGGGCGGGCGATGTCATTCCGGAGGTCGTCGGCGTCGTGAAGGAGCGCCGCCCGGCCGGCGTGCGGGCGTTTCGAATGCCCGTCGCGGTGCCCGGTGTGCGGGTCGAACGTCGAACGTGCGGAAGACGAGGCGGTCGCCCGCTGTACCGCCGGTCTGTATTGCCCGGCGCAGCGCAAACAGGCGCTGCTGCATTTTGCCGGGCGCCGCGCGATGGATATCGAAGGCCTGGGCGACAAGCTGGTCGAGCAACTGGTGGACCAGGAACTGGTGAAAACGCCTGCCGATCTCTACCGGCTCGATGCGAAGAACCTGGCAAACCTGGAACGCATGGCGGAAAAATCCGCCGCCAACGTTCTGGACGCGATCGAAAAGAGCAAGAGCACTACGCTGGCGCGCTTCATCTACGCATTGGGCATCCGCAATGTCGGTGAAACCACCGCCCGCGACCTGGCGCGCCATTTCGGCAGGCTGGAGCCGCTGATGCAGGCAGGCGAGGATGAACTTCAGCAGGTGCCCGATGTCGGCCCGGTGGTGGCGCGCAGCATCGCCGGGTTTTTCGGCGAACCTCACAACCGCGAAGTGATCGCGCAGACGCGCAGCCTCGGCGTGACCTGGCCGGAAACGACGGGCACGAGGCCGCCGCTTCAGCCTCTCGCCGGCAAGACCTTCGTATTGACCGGTACCTTGCCCCATCTCTCGCGCGACCAGGCGAAAGAGCGTATCGAGGCAAACGGCGGCAGGGTCACCGGCAGCGTCTCGAAGAAGACCGATTACGTAATCGCCGGCGCCGAGCCGGGAAGCAAGTACGACAAGGCGCTGGAACTCGGTATCGCTGTGCTCGACGAGCAGGGGTTGCTAGAATTGCTCGGCCGGGACAACTGAATAACAGGGAACCTGCATTGAACAT
The DNA here is from genome assembly GCA_963789945.1 of uncultured beta proteobacterium. Lineage (GTDB taxonomy): Bacteria > Pseudomonadota > Gammaproteobacteria > Burkholderiales > JACQAP01 > JACQAP01. The sequence continues at coordinate 260,827 of CAWBMN010000004.1, forward strand.
GATCACCAAAGCCGTCTTTCCCGTCGCCGGATTGGGCACGCGCTTTCTTCCCGCGACCAAGGCGAGCTCGAAGGAAATGTTGCCGGTGGTCGACAAGCCTCTGATCCAGTACGCAGTGGAAGAAGCGGTCGCAGCCGGCATCACCCAGATGGTGTTCATCACCGGGCGCAACAAGCGCGCCATCGAGGACCATTTCGACAAGGCCTACGAGCTGGAGACCGAACTGCAGGTGCGCGGCAAGCTGCAGATGCTTGAGCAGGTGCAGAACATCGTGCCCAAGCACGTCAGTTGCATCTATGTGCGCCAGACCGAGGCACTCGGTCTCGGCCATGCGATCCTGTGCGCCCGGCCGGTGGTCGGTGATGAACCGTTCGCGGTGATCCTCGCCGATGACCTGATCGACGGCAATCCTCCGGTGATGAAACAGATGGTGGACGTCTACGCGAGAGAGCGCTGTTCGTTGCTGGCGGTGCAGACCGTGGCGCGCGAGGAGACTTCGAAGCTATGGCATCGTCAAGACCGAGCAGGGAGAACGCGGCATGCATCGCATCACCGGCATCGTCGAGAAGCCGCGGCCGGAGAACGCGCCTTCCAATCTGGCGGTGGTCGGGCGCTATGTACTGACGCCGGAGATCTTCGATCACCTCGAGAAGGTCAAACCCGGCACGAGCGGCGAGATCCAACTGACCGACGGCATCGCCTCGCTCCTCCAGCGACCAACGCGCGCTGGCATACGAGTTCCAGGGCGTGCGCCACGATTGCGGGTCCAAGCTCGGCTACCTTCAGGCGAACGTGCTGTACGCGTTGCGCCATCCCGAGATCGGCAAGGATTTTTCCGCATTTCTCGATTCGCTGGCTCCAGGAATCGAAGAAGCCCCGCTCGAATGCTGGATAAGACCCAGGCCTGGCAGGTGCTGCGCGAGGCTGATCCGGTGTGTTCGGAACAGGAAGTGGGTCGGGCGGTCGAACGCGTCGGGGCGGAAATCACTGCCAGGCTTGCCGATGCCAATCCGCTGGTGCTCTCGGTCATGGGCGGGGCGGTGGTGTTCACCGGCCGGCTGCTGCCCTTGCTGTATTTCCCGCTACAGCTCGACTATCTGCACGTCACCCGCTACGACGGCAAGACCCGCGGCTCGGAAGTGCGATGGAAGGCCGGGCCGCGCACCGATATCCGCGGCCGCACGGTGCTGGTGGTGGATGACATCCTCGACGAAGGCGACACGCTGGCCGCGGTGCGGGACAGATTGATGGCCGACGGCGCGGCTGCGTTTTTCAGCGCGGTGTTCGCCGACAAGGATATCGGCCGCGCCAAGCCGATCCAGGCCGATTTTGTCGGCGTGCGCGTGCCCGATCGCTACGTTTTCGGATTCGGCATGGACATCAACGAATACTGGCGCAATCTTCCCGCAATCTACGCATTGAAGTCCTGATTCCCGCAATCATGCTCGGCATAATCGGCGGTACCGGACTTACCCAGCTCTCCAATCTGGAGATCACGCAGCGTCAGGTGGTGCGCTCGCCCTTACGGCGAGCCCTCCGGCGCGCTGACTTTCGGCAGACTCGGCGGCCGCGAAGTCGTGTTCCTGGCCCGACACGGCTACGGGCACACCATTCCCCCGCATGCGGTGAATTACCGGGCCAACATCTGGGCGTTGCATTCGGCAGCAGGTGTCGCGGCTGGTCTCGGTCGCGTCGGTCGGCGGCATTCGCGCCGATCTGAAGCCGGGCACGCTGGCGCTACCCAGCCAGATCGTCGATTACACCTACGGTCGCAAGCACACTTTCTTCGATGGTCCGGATCAGCCGGTCACGCATGTGGACTTCACCCATCCTTACTGCGACAAGCTGCGCGGCCAGTTGCTGGATGCGGCCAGGACAGGCGAAGCAGGCCATCGTGGACGGCGGCGTCTATGCCGCCACCCAGGGTCCGCGCCTGGAATCGGCCGCCGAGATCGACCGGCTCGAGCGCGACGGCGCCGACATGGTGGGAATGACCGGCATGCCGGAGGCAGCGCTCGCGCGCGAGCTCGGCTTGCGCTATGCCACCGTCGCGGTGGTGGTGAACTATGCGGCGGGGCGCGGCGACAGCACCGATGCGATTCACCTGGAGCAGATCAATGCGGTGATCAAGACCACCATGGTGAAGGTGCGGACCTTGCTGGAAAAACTGGTGGATGGCGATGATTAGGCCGGTATTGAGGATGGGCGATCCGCGCCTGCTGGAATGCGCTGCACCAGTGGTCGAATTCGACACCCCCGAGCTGCACGCGCTGATCCAGGACATGGACGACACGATGCGTGCGAAGAACGGCGCCGGCATCGCCGCGCCGCAGATCGGCGTGAGCCGGCAGGTGGTGATCTTCGGCGTCGGTTTCAACCCGCGTTATCCGGACGCCGAGCAGGTGCCTTACACGGTGCTGATCAATCCGCTGCTCGAGCCGGTCGGAACCGGAATCGAGGAGGGGTGGGAAGGCTGTCTATCGGTGCCGGGGATGCGCGGAGTCGTGCCGCGCCACGCCAACTTGCGCTACCGGGGTTACGATCAATTCGGCAATCCGATCGACCGCACCGTCAGTGGATTTCACGCCCGGGTGGTGCAGCACGAAACCGACCACCTGTTGGGCATCCTCTACCCGATGCGCATCCGCGACCTGCGCAATTTCGGTTTCAACGAAGAGCTATTTCCCGGACAGCAGATCATCGACGACTGATCAGGCGGGCTGCAGTTCGCGCACCAGTTCGGCCTCGAGGCGCACGACCTGCTTGGAATCGTGCAGCGCCTCTCCGGTCACCAGGAAGCTGTCTTCGGCACGCTCTCCCAGCGTGTTGATTTTAGCGGTGTAGACATTGACGCCGTGGCTGTCGAGCACGCGCGCAATCCGGTACAGCAGGCCGGGACGGTCGCCCGCCACCACGTTCAGGTAGTAGTAGGCGCCTTTTTCATCGGGGCGGATCAGCACTTCCGGCGTGATCGGCACGTAGCGCACCTGGCGGGACATCCGGCCGGTCGAGGGCGGCGGCAACGGGCCGTGCTCGCGCAGCCGGCTTTCCAGCTCGTGCTCGACGTAGCTGATCAGGTCGCGGTAATGCGAGTCGCCCGGGCCGGGTCCTGCACCTGGAAGCTGTCGAGCGCATAGCCGTGCCGCGTGGTGTAGATCTTGGCTTCGACGATGCTGAAGTTGATGCTCTGGAAGAAGCCGCAGATGCGCGCGAACAGCGACTTCTCGTCGCGCGAATAGATCATCACCTGCAGTCCCTCTCCGATCGGCGAAAGCCGTGCCTTGATGACGGGTGTCGGGGAATTCACGCGATAGTTGAGCAGCCGGGTGTGCCAGACGATGTCCTGCTCGTCGTGGCGCAGGAAGTAGGAATCGTCGAGCTGGCTCCAGAGATCGCGCTGCGAACCGTCGGGAATCGCATAGGCGCGCAGTTTCTGCAGCACCCGTGTCCTGGCGCGCCTGCAAGGTGTTCTCGGCGGGCAGCGCGGCCGGGTTGAGCAGGCGCCGCGTGGCCCGGAACAGGTCTTCCAGAAGCTTGCCTTTCCAGGCGTTCCAGACTTTCGGGCTGGTGCCGCGTATGTCGGCGACCGTCAGCAGATACAGCGCCACCAGGTGGCGGTCGTCGCCAACGATTCGCGGCAAATGCGGCGATTACGTCCGGGTCGGACAGATCCTGTTTCTGCGCGGTCGCCGACATGGTGAGATGCTGTTCCACCAGCCAGGCCACCAGCTCGGTGTCCTGCTTCGACAGCCCGTGCGCCTTGCAGAACCTGCGCGCATCCGTCATTCCCAGTTTCGAGTGGTCGCCGCCGCGGCCCTTGGCGATGTCGTGAAAAAGCCCGGCAAGGTACAGCACTTCGGGGCGCTCGAACTCCGCGAACAGCCGGCTGCAGAAGCGGATACTCGTGCGCCATCTCCGGGATGGCGAAGCGCCGCAGGTTGCGCACCACCATCAGGATATGCTCGTCCACGGTATAGACGTGAAAGAGGTCGTGCTGCATGCGCCCGACGATGCGCCCGAACGCGGGAATGTAAGGCCCGAGCACGCCGTGCTGGTTCATGCGCCGCAGCGCGTGCGTGAGTCCGGAGGGCCGGCGCAGGATCTCCATGAACAGCGCGCGATTCACCGGATCGCGGCGAAATGCGGCGTCGATCTTCTTGCGCGCGTGCCACAGCGCCCGCATCGTCGGCACCGCGAAGCCCTTGAGTTCGGGATGGTCCTGCAGCAGCAGAAAGGCTTCGAGAATGGCCGAGGGCTGTTTCTGGAACAGTGCGTGGGCCGCTTCCAGGAGTTCGTTGCGCACGCGAAAGTGCTCGTTAAGCGGCCTGGGATCGGCATTCACCGAGGGGAAAATGCGGCCCCGCAGAGTTCTGCAGCACTATGGTGTTCAGCAACTGCACCTGCTTCGCGGTGCTGTAGAAGCGCTGCATCAGCTGTTCGCTGGCACGTCTGGCCGGCGTATCTGAAATGCCCGTATTCCAGCGCCAGTGCGGACTGATAGTCGAACAGCAGGCGGTCTTCCCGCCGCGAGGCCAGGTAGTGCAGCCGCACCCGCAATTCGGCGAGCGTGGCCCCGTGGCGTTGCAGTTGACGCGCTTCTTCACGGGTGAGAATGCGCTGTTTGGTGAGATCGCCCCAACTGCGCCCGAGCTTTGCCGCACGCGCGATCCACAGGATGTTCTGCAGATCGCGCAGGCCGCCCGGACTCTCCTTGAGATTCGGTTCGAGGTTGTAGGCCGTATCGTTGAAGCGGGTGTGGCGCTGCTGCTGCTCGAGCAGCTTGGCCTCGACGAAATAGGGAACGTCCAGTCCCTCGTCGATGGTCTTGTCGAAGTGCGAATAGAGCTTGCGGTTGCCGGCGACGAGTCGCGATTCCAGCAGCGTGGTCTGCACGGTGACGTCGCGGCTCGCCTCGTCGCGGCATCCGGCGATGGTGCGTACGCTGTGGCCGATCTCCAGGCCGATGTCCCAGAGCACGCCGACCAGTTCCTCCACGCGAGCGCGCGCCGCGTCGCTCGCCTCATCGGGCAGCAGCACCAGCACGTCGACATCGGAGTAGGGGTAGAGCGTGCCGCGGCCATAACCACCCACCGCGATCAGGGCCAGTTCTTCCGCCTGGCCGGTTTCGGACCAGATCGTCTTCAGCACCTCGTCCACCAGCACGCGCTGGCGATCCAGCGCCTTGGCGGGATCGGGTTTTTCCAGGAAGGCGGCCTTGAGCGCCTGCGCCCCTCGACCAGCGCATGGCGCCACGCGCCGACCTGGGACTGAGAGCGCGGCAGTGCGTGTGCCGGCTGGAGCAAGCGCCGAAGCCATTTACGCGACGAACGCGGGCGGTGCCGGCGCGCCGGCAGACAGTCGTCAGCACTTCGAATCCGCTGTCGGTGACCAGCACCGTGTGCTCCCACTGCGCCGACAGCGAGTGGTCCTTGGTGACCACGGTCCAGCCGTCGGCGAGCTGGCGGATGGCGGGCTTGCCGGCATTGATCATCGGCTCGACGGTGAAGATCATTCCCGGATTGCAGTTTCATTCCCGTGCCGGCGCGACCGTAGTGCAGGACCTGCGGCTCTTCGTGGAACTTCCTGCCGATGCCGTGGCCGCAGAATTCGCGCACCACCGAGAAGCCGTGCTCTTCCGCGTGCGACTGGATCAGGTAACCGATGTCGCCGAGGAAGGCACCGGGCTTCACCGCGTTCGATGCCGCGCCACATGCATTCGTAGGTGATGTCGGACAAGGCGGCGCGCCTGGATCGACGGCTCGCCGACGAAGAACATGCGGCTGGTGTCGCCGTGAAAGCCGTCCTTGATGACGGTGACGTCGATGTTGATGACGTCTCCGGCCTTGAGTTTTTTCGGCCCGGGCACGCCGTGGCAGACCACGTGGTTCACCGAGGTGCAGATCGACTTGGGATAAGGCTGATAGCCGGGCGGCGCGTAATTGAGCGGGGCGGGGACGGTCTTCTGCACGTTGACCATGTAGTCGTGGCACAGCGCGTCGAGCTCGTCGGTGGTGACGTTGGGCCTGACTTGCGGCGCGATGAAGTCGAGCACCTCTGCCGCGAGGCGGCCGGCGACGCGCATCTTTTCGATTTCTTCCGGGGTCTTGATGGTGACGGACATGACTGAAGTGGCGGCTTTTTGCGCGGCAATGATAACACCCGGAATCATCGGTTCGGCGCGCATGCGATGCGACTGATTTGGGATCGGCGCAATGGCAAATCAAGACTGCGGCAACGGTAGGGCGTGTGCGCTGGAGGGAAACGGAAGGCGGGAGTTGGCTCCCCGACCAGGGCTCGAACCTGGGACCTGCGGATTAACAGTCCGTCGCTCTACCAGCTGAGCTATCGGGGAAGATAAAGGCCGCGTATCATATCCGCTCGCTCCAACTCGGTCAACGGATTCCCCGTCCGTCAGTTCGAATGAAATCCAGAACGCGCTGGTATTTAGGTGCCGGCATTGCCGTTGCACTTCTGCTCGTCGTTCCCTTCGTCCTGCCTCTGGGGGGATTCATTCCCGAAGATCGAGCGCGTGGCCTCCGAGCAACTGAAGGCACCGGTCAAGATTGAGTCGCTGCGGTTGTTTTTCCTGCCGTTGCCGCACTTGTCGATCGAAGGCATTTCAGTAGGCGAGAAGCCCTTCCTGCAGGTGCAGAAAGTCCACGTTACGCCGCGGCTCACGTCACTGTTCAGCGAGCAGAGAGTGATTCGCGAAATAAGCCTGCGTGGCGTGGAGATGAATCAACAGCTGATCGCAATGGCCTCGGCATGGGCGAGTCAGCCCGGGTCCGGCGGACCAGCTCCGGTGCGCGTGGAACGAATCGAGATTCGCGACGCCAACATCGATTTCACCGATTTCAAGCTGCACCAGGCCGAAGTCATTCTGGAACTGACGCCGGAGGGCGGACTGGCGCAGGCACAAGTGCACGCCGATAAGGGCCACGTAATCGGGACCCTGGTGCCGCAGGGAAAGGACTTCGCGCTCAAGCTTTCGGCGCAAGACTGGAAATTGCCCGCCGGGCCGCCGATTTTGCTCACCAGCCTCGACGCGTCGGGGATTCTCAATGCGGACGGATTGGTGTTGTCCACGATCGACGGCCGTCTCTACGACGGCACGCTTGCCGGCAAGCTGACCGTGGGCTGGAAAGACGAGTGGACCATCGCCGGAAATCTCGATATCCAGCAGGTTGAGGCCGGACCGATGGTTGCGTTGCTCACGAAGGAGACCACGATCAGCGGCCGGTTGATCGCGAATCCGACACTCGACATGCGTGCACCGTCGGCTTCGCAACTCGCGGATGTAATCAGCGTCGAATCGGATTTCAAAGTCGAAAACGGCGTGTTGTACAAAGTGAATCTTGCCGCGGCGCCGATGGTGCTGTTCAACAAGGACGCGATGAAGGGCGAGGATACGCGTTTCGACGCGTTTTCCGGCCATCTCAGCGTCGACCCGGCCGGCTATCACCTGACCGGCCTGGACATTTCATCCGGCGTGCTCAAGGCTCAGGGCGAGCTGTCGATCTCGCCCAAACACGAGTTGTCGGGCAGGATCGATGTCGCGGTAAGAGGAACCTCTGGCCTGGTGAGCACCCCGCTGGCGGTTTCCGGAACGGTTCAGGATCCCACGCTGTTCCCGACCAAGTCCGCGATGGCCGGTGCCGCCGCCGGCACGGCGTTGCTGGGTCCCGGAGTCGGCACCGCCATCGGCATGAAGGCCGGGCAGATGACTGAACGACTGTTCAGAAAGAAGCCCCCGAAGAAAACAGACCCTGCCAAGGCCGCGCCTGCCACGGCCGACGTGTCCAAGACCGGGTCAGCGAAGGCGAAAGCAGAGGCGGGCGCCAAACCGGAGCCTGCGACCCCGCAACCTGCCGCACCACTGAGCACGAAACGCACTACGGAAACACCCGGCCGGCGCTGATATAGGGAAGCTCTGCATAGGTCCCGCATGCGCGACCGAGGCGATTCGGATCGAAGACGGACGGCGAGGAACCATGTAGCCGCCTATGAGGAGCCGACGCAGACATCAGCCCGAATCGCTCGGTCCCTGGAAAGAGTCGAATTGTGATTGGGTTGTGCCAGGGTGCGATGCCTGCGTTGTTACGCTCCTTGTTGGGGCTTCAGGCGCAACTGCGAAGCGACGCCTAGCAGTCATCCGCACCTGGCGCAACGCGCGTCGCGGGACTTATGCAGAGCTTCCCTATTCGATCACCCGGGCGATGGCGTCCGCAACGTAGTCCACGTTGCGCGAGTTGAGCGCTGCCACGCAGATGCGCCCGCTGTCGACGGCGTACACCGAGAATTCCTCGCGCAACCTGGCGACCTGGCTCTTCGACAGGCCGGAATAGGAAAACATCCCGCGCTGGCGCATGACGAAGCCGAAGTCCGCGCGCGGAGCGCGCACCCGCAATTTCTCGACCAGTTGCCTGCGCGTCCCGCGGATGCGTTCGCGCATCTGGCCGAGTTCGGTCTCCCACAATGCCCGCAATTCCGGCGTGGTCAGCACGGTCGCCACGATCTGACTGCCGTGCGTGGGCGGGTTCGAGTAGTTGGTTCGTACCGTGCGCTTCAATTGGCTGAGCACCCGCGCGGCTTCCTCGCTGCTGCCGGCCACCACGCTCAAGGCCCCGACGCGCTCACCGTAGAGCGAAAACGATTTCGAAAAGGAATTGGAGACGAACACCGGGCCGCCGGCCCGGGCGAAATCGCCTGACCACCTCGCCGTCGGCGTCGATGCCTTCGCCGAATCCCTGATAGGCGATGTCGACGAAGGGAACCAGGCCGCGCGCGACCACGGTTTCGATGACCGCGGTCCATTGCTCCGCCGTCAGGTCTACCCCGGTGGGGTTGTGGCAGCACGCATGCAATACCACGATCGAGCCGGCGGCAGCATGCGCAATGTTCGCAATCATGCCGGCGAAGTCCACGTCGCGCGAAGACGGGTCGTAATACGGATAAGTATTGACCGCGAATCCGGCGCTCTCGAACAGCGCGCGGTGATTCTCCCAGCTCGGTTCCGAGATCCATACCTGCGCATCCGGCGCGATCCTGCGCAGAAAATCGGCGCCGATCTTCAGTCCGCCGGTTCCTCCCAGCGCCTGCACCGTGACCACGCGATTCTCCCTGGCCGCGGCACTGTCGGCGCCGAACACCAGGGCCTGCACCGCGCGGTCGTACGCCGGCAGGCCGTCGATGGGCAGATAGCTGCGCGGCGCGGACGTTTCGGCGAGCCGGGTTTCCGCGCGGCGCACGCATTCCAGCAGCGGCACCTTGCCGTTGTCGTCGTAGTACACCCCGACGCCGAGATTGACCTTGTTGGGGTTCTTGTCGGCGTTGAAGGTCTCGGTCACGCCGAGAATGGGATCCTTGGGCGCCATCTGGACGGCGGCCAGCGGGGAGGAGGAGTGCGGCGCGTTCATCGTGATAACATCGAAATTTGTCAGCCGCGTATTCTACCCGTGCTGGTTACTTTCCCAAACAGTCCCTTCCGCCTCCACCGGCCCTTCGAGCCCGCAGGCGACCAGCCCGAGGCGATCGCCAAGCTCATCGAGGGTCTGGGCGACGGCCTGGCGTACCAGACGCTGCTCGGCGTGACCGGTTCCGGCAAGACCTACACCATGGCCAACGTCATCGCGCACACCGGCCGGCCGGCGATCATCATGGCGCCGAACAAGACGCTCGCGGCCCAGCTTTATTCCGAAATGCGCGAGTTCTTTCCCGAGAACGCCATCGAGTATTTCGTCTCCTACTACGACTACTACCAGCCCGAGGCTTACGTCCCGTCGCGCGATCTCTACATCGAGAAGGATTCGAGCATCAACGAGCACATCGAGCAGATGCGGCTGTCGGCCACCAAATCGCTGCTGGAACGCGACGACTGCGGTGATCGTCGCCACGGTGTCGGCGATCTACGGCATCGGCGACCCGGTGGACTACCACGGCATGATCCTGCATCTCAGGGAGAAGGAGAACAAGAGCCAGCGCGAAATCATCGCCCGCCTGGCCGAGATGCAGTACGAGCGCAACGAGTTCGACTTCCGGCGCGGGACCTTTCGCGTGCGCGGCGACGTACTCGACGTGTTCCCCGCGGAAAGCCCGGAGACGGCGCTGCGCATCTCGCTGTTCGACGACGAGGTGGAATCGCTGACGCTGTTCGATCCGCTGACCGGACACCTGCACCAGAAGGTGCCGCGCTATACCGTTTATCCCTCCAGCCATTACGTGACGCCGCGCAGCACCACCCTCAAGGCGATCGAGGCGATCAAGGTCGAACTGCGCGAGCGCATCGAGTTCTTTCAGACGCACGGCAAGCTGGTGGAGGCGCAGCGCGTCGAGCAGCCGCACCCGCTTCGACCTGGAAATGCTCAATGAACTGGGTTTCTGCAAGGGCATCGAAAACTACTCGCGGCACCTCTCCGGCCGCAAGCCCGGCGAGCCGCCGCCGACGCTTCTCGACTACCTGCCGCTCAACGCGACTGATGATCATCGACGAGAGCCACGTCACCGTCCCGCAGATCGGCGGCATGTATCGTGGCGACCGCGCGCGCAAGGAGAACCTGGTGGACTACGGTTTCCGGCTGCCGAGCGCGCTCGACAACCGGCCGCTCAGGTTCGACGAGTTCGAGAAGATCATGCCGCAGACCATCTTTCGTTTCCGCCACGCCCGCGGAGTACGAACGCGAACACCAGGCGCAGGTGGTGGAGCAGGTGGTGCGACCGACCGGCCTGGTGGACCCGGAGATCGAGGTGCGGCCGGCCGCCACCCAGGTGGACGACCTGCTGTCGGAGATCAACGAGCGGGTGAAGATCAATGAACGCGTGCTGGTGACCACGCTCACCAAACGCATGGCGGAGGACCTCACCGACTATCTCGCCGAACATGGCGTCAAGGTGCGGTACCTGCACTCCGACGTGGACACGGTGGAGCGGGTGGAGATCATCCGCGATCTGCGGCTGGGCGAGTTCGACGTACTGGTCGGCATCAACCTGCTGCGCGAGGGGCTGGACATCCCGGAAGTCTCGCTGGTGGCGATTCTGGATGCGGACAAGGAAGGATTCCTGCGTTCCGAGCGTTCCCTGATCCAGACCATCGGCCGCGCCGCGCGCCATCTGAACGGCTCGGCCATCATGTATGCGGACCGGGTCACCGATTCGATGAAACGCGCGATCGCGGAAACCGATCGCCGGCGGCAGAAGCAGGTGACCTACAACATCGCGCACGGCATCACGCCGAAAGGTGTTACCAAGCGTATCAAGGACATGATCGAGGGCGTGTACGAGCCTTCCACGCTGCAGGATCTGAAGGCTGCGGAAAAGCTCGCCGCCTACGGCGCGATGAACGAAAAGGACCTGCTCAGGGAATTGAAACGCGTCGAGAAGGAGATGCTCGATGCCGCGAGGAACCTCGAATTCGAGACCGCGGCACAGTTGCGCGACCAGTTGAAGGAACTCAAGGAGCTGGCGTTCGGCATCGCCGAAAGCGACGAAAGTCCCGTCGCCGCGACCGGAACCGACGGCAAGCCGGCCAAGGTCGCCTCGATTTCCGCTGCGCGCAAGCGCAGCCGATAGGGGATGACACGACGCTGACCGGCTGAACGCTCCCTCGCGCGCAGAGTGTCTAAAATTGTGCTTGCCATTCAAGGTTTTCCCGCAGCATAATTCCAGTGAACTTCAGACTGCTGGAACCGGCTTCTCGGGAGAATACGAATGAAAAACAGGGCCCGGGGTTCTATTCTGGTAGCCTCAGTGAGCAAGGCCGGGCGGCTGGCGGTGATGCCTGTTCCCCGGTTTTTCATTAGGGTGACGTTGCGCTGCGATCGGAGTGCATCCCGAAGGTCGGCGGAGCGGCGACCGGTGCAAGTGAGAAGGCCGGCGGCATCGTCCTGAACGTGCCAACAGGCGCGGCTGTCGCAATTGGTGTAGGGGGGGCGGCGGCGGGCAGCGACAAGACCAATGCGACGACAGACCACGGGCAAACCGTGACGTCGTCACGATTGTCACGGCCTTTTTCCCAATCCCTGCGATGAACACGAACAGGGTAACCGCTATGCATACCAAATTTGCAGCGTGGATAGTGTTGCTTGCGTTGACAATGCAGTCGATAACGCCGGCGTTTGCGGTCCCGGTGGCGAAATTAGTGGTCGCTTCCGGAAGCGTCACCGTATCGACTCCGAAACAAGCGCCACTGTCAGTTTCAGCAGGTAGTGTGGTGGAAGATGGCATGATCGTCACCACCGGCACCAAGAGCAGTGCGGTTCTGCAATTTCAGGACGGTCAAATCATTGCGCTGCAATCCAGTAGTGTGTTTCGAGTGAACGAGTACAAATTCGATCGGAAGTCTATTGAAAAAAGCTCGATCTTTTTCTCTTTGGCAAAAGGCGGATTGCGGGCAGTTACCGGCCTGATCGGTGACCGCAGGCCCCAGAACTGGAAGCTCGAGATGCCGGCTGCAACGGCGGGCATTCGAGGTACGGACTTTCTCGCAGTGATTTACCGCGGCGTGTACGCCCGCGTGATTTCGGGGGACATCAGTCTGGGCAACAGCGCCGGAACCGAGATATTTTCCGTTGGGGAAACTGTATATGTCGGATCTGCCGCTGCGTCGGGGATTTCGATACCTTACTCATTGGCTCCGGAAGGCATCTTTGACGAATTGCAGGCGATCGACTTAAGCATTGTGGATGGCGGAGCCGCGCCCGGCGCAGGGGGCAATGCGGAGCCCCGCAAAATATTGGGGGTTTCGCCCGGTGTTGCTATCGCGATCGGTCTGGGAGTGGCGGCAGCGGCCGCCCTGGCCGGCGGTGGTGGCGGTGGCGGAACGAGCACACCGCCGCAACATTGAGGGGTTCGCGGGCTTCTTTGGAAACAGGGAAGCGCGGGCGCAACTCGTCGACCGTCGCCGTTGGCCCAGATGGATCTGTTTCTCCTCAAAAAAGTTCTCACCGTATTGGTTCTGCCACCAACCGGTCCGCTGATTCTTTCATTTCTCGGTCTTATTCTGCTCAAGGCAAAGCCGACGCTCGGTCGCGGCCTTGCCTGGACTGGAATTCTGATGCTTCTGGCGTTCTCGTTGCCATTCGTGTCTCACGCCCTCCAGTGCTCACTTGACGACAGTCCCCCACTCGATTTCACAAAGGCAGGCAATGCTCAGGTAATCGTTATCCTCGGCGGGGGCGTGCGTCCCAATGCTTTGGAGTATGGTGGCGACACTTTGGGGCGGCTCACGCTGGAACGCGTCCGCTATGGTGCGTTCGTTGCGAAGAAGACGCGGCTTCCGATTCTGGTAACGGGTGGTGCGGTTTTCGGCACAGTTCCTGAGGCCAGCCTGATGAGGCAGAGTCTTGAGGAAGAATTCAATGTCAAGGTCAGGTGGGCGGAAGGTAGGTCGCGCAACACACATGAAAATGCAATTCGATCCGCCGAAATACTGTTGGCATCGGGCACCCGTAGCGTGATTCTCGTCACGCATGGTTTCGATATGCGACGGGCCAAGGCAGAGTTTACTGCCGCGGGATTGGAGGTGACCGCTGCGCCCACTCATGTCCCTAACGGTACATTTGACAGTCCGCTCTCGCTATTGCCGAACATGAATTCGCTTCAGGGTAGCTATTACGCCCTCTACGAATTGTTGGCCAACGCAGTGCGGAAACTCGGAATTTGACGCGAGACCGGCCGAGGCCCGAAGCCGGTGTCGTTTCCGGCTCGCCCTACGGGCAAGAGTTGTTCAGTCCTCTGAATGCGCAGGGCGAAATGCTTTGATCGTGAGGTGATAAAGCAGCAGCAGGGGTGGCATACGCAGCCAATGTGAACGAACGTAGAGTATCCGGCGGGCGATCGGGGTCAATCGGTCGGCCACCGATGAATGATCAGGGCACAGTGCGCGAACGAACAGTGCATCCATGAGCCGGTCAATCACGGGAACTGGCTTGCCGGCTTCCGACGCCCGCAGGACCTGCGGAGGGACCGGGGTGCCGAGGAAGTGCGCGGTGTAGCGCAGCGCATAATATAGCGGACGCCTAAGATCCAGTTCGGCAGCGCGCTCGACAAGCATGTCCCAGAAGCCGGCTTGCGGCGAGAACTCTCGCAACAAGGTGTCGAGGTCGACCAGGTCCCGCAGTCCGTGTTCCAGTTCTCCGTCATGAAAGAGATGGGTAGCGCTATGCAGCACCATGTCCGCCGGCGAGAACACGAACAACCCTTTCTTCCCTTCCAATGGAACCGCTGACCTCCTCAATTTCGCAGAGTCGGGCTTTAGTCGCGCGGTTTCCGGCAGGATGGCGTGATGAACATCGATGACGGTCTGACGGATGATATGACGCATCGGCGGCAGCTCGTGCATCCACGTCCTGTAGTATCTTTGGTCGTAGGGATCGTGGTGCGTTGATACCCAGCCGTGCTGCATCAATGCGGACTCGATCTCGAGTAGAGCCTGCTTGGGTACCAGGATGTCAATATCCGAAAATATGCGGCCCTTGGCTGCCCGCAATCCCGCGATCGCGTAAGCCGCACCTTTTAACAGGATGATATCGACACCTGTTGCTGCCAGTGACTGCCGAATTGCAGCGACCTCGCGCTCAACGGCTTGTTGTTGATGTTGCGCCAGGATGCGCGCCGCTTCCAGGTGCGCTTGCGCCGCGGGCGGGGCACTGGCCAATACCTTGGCCGCTTCGAGACGGAACGCAAGGTGGCCAAGCAAGTTGCTGCTCCGTGCCTGCCGCACCAACATGTCCCAGTCGGACGCGCTCCAGGAAGCAGTTGCTCGTGGCAGTGTGACGGCGATCAGTACCAGATTACGGCGCGCCATCAGGGCGCCGATTTTGCCAGTGTATCGAACACTGCGACGGCTTCGTCGAGGTTGCCATAGCTGAATTCGTAGCAACCGCTGCTGCCTATCAGATCTGCCACCGTTTCGAATCCCCTCTTGCCGTGCACATTGTAGTTGAACGCGTTATCGGCGAGTTGCATGAAGGCCCGGGCTTTGGCGTAGGGGCTCAGCGTCGTTGGCGCGCCGGATTGAAAACGCGGAAATACGATCCAGTGCGGTTTGGCGGGTTCATTGGCGTGCCGTACGCTGCCGACTGGCGGCCGCATATGTGCTACCGAGCCTTTCAGCGTGTCGGTGACAATCGGACTGAGCGGGGCGTTGGGGGCGAATCTGCCGATTACCCCGATGGATGCATTCTTAAGACTGACAGGACGGGCAAGGGGCAGCACATCCCCGCTCGAAGGGTCGATCAAGGCCAACTCGTCGGAGAGCAATCGCCAGCCGCGATTCACCAGTGCCGCGCAAAGCGTGCTCTTGCCGTGCCCGGGCGGCGCCGCGAGTATGAGGGCTCTATTCTCGCGTGCGATGACCGCGGCATGAAAGATCAGGAAGTTATTGCAGTGGTTGGAAATGCACCAATTCAATCCCCATTCCAGCATCGGGAAAGCCTGGGGGAACGGCAGCGGCTTGAACGGTCGAATGCCGTCGAATTCGAACAGGACCTGCCGGCGCAGCCAGCGCCGCACGCCCGTTGCGGGTTTGATGCTGACGTGAAAATCCGCGAACCCGCTCGAATCTTCGATCGGGTGGTTGGAATAGAGCAAGGCAATGGCTTCTGAAACGGCGGGAATGGCAGAGTGAATGACGTTGACAAACGGCCCGGTGCGCAAGGCGATCCCTGGGCCTGCCAATCGCTGAGACAACTCAATAGCGGGGAGGCCGGCGACGATCACGCAGGTTCACGCGTGGCAAGGCCGTAGCGTACGAGATCGGTAAGCACGGCCTCGACTGCTTCCATCGGCGCGATATCCGGCTCAAAGGCCTCGCTCAGACCGATCGCTTCCGCCAGTCCGGCTGCACTGAACGCCGCACCCGATTCAGCAAGTCGCCTCAATACCAACCCGGCGACCGGATTCAGCAGATGCGTATTGCCGGTGAGGTCGTTAAAAACAACAATATCGCCGGCCCACTCGCGCCAGCAAAGGCTATCAGCTGGAACGAGCCGCCACTTGACCGCTGCTTGCACGAAAATGTTACAGGACGAACTGGAAGAATTGATTGAATCCGGCGAGCCGAAGACGTTCTACAGCGGCATCGTTGTCACGAGATACTCGACGATCTCGTCAGGGTACCATCTGATGCCGGCGGAAGGCTCGTAATATCCCTTGCTCACAAACTCGTTCCAGATGTTGCGGACCTGTGTCTGGCTCAGAACCGGCGTCAATCCTGCCGCGGCGTTCAGGAGTGCAGCGGTGATGTGACGGCCAAGCGCTATATACCCTCCGCCCATCATCTCCATGACCTGCAACATGGTGTTCGTACCGAATTGACTCCCGCTGAACCCGGTTGTAGCAGAATGAAATTTTGTAGCTTGGTGCCCGCCTGCCCCCGAAATCGTAGTGGGATAGTAAGGTGCAGGCCACGCCGAGAATTTCTGACTCTGTTTCCAATAGCCAGGAGTCCGCCCCGAGCAGAATGTCGGATTACCATGCTGGCTCAGGTTACCCGAAAGGAATCCCGACGGCGTCTTGCATTCACCGCCAGTCCCAGTCCCGAAAGCGGGGCGGCTGAACAACGTGAAAATGACCGGACCCGCCGCCAAGCCGCCCTGGAGTAGTCGACGTCGGCCGGCGTCAGGTGACGCTGCCTGTGGCTGCGACGCGTCGGTCGACGATGTTGAGCTTGGCTGTACCGGACCTTGTTGCTCTGTCATGGCCGTTTGTTTTCCAGAGAAAACTTCAATTTTTGTGTCCGTTTGCTGCTTCTCGTTATCTTGCCCGATCGCTTCGCACTGATAAACATTAATCGACCTGCAGTCGGAATTGTTTACGATCCGCTGCGAATTGGCTCGCGCCGTGTTCAAACGCAAAAACAATGCCGGTCTCAAAGGGGTGGGTCCATCTCACTGTTATTTAGGCGCAAATAATTCCGGTAAAGAAAAAACCGGCGGCCGGCAACTTCGTTGTAAAGAAACCCGACGCGGGCGCGATGAATGACTTAGCCGTAAGTAACTATCTTTCCGAGGACAACTCAAGGCATAATAGATGAAATAACGTTTTCAAGCCTTTAAATAAATGAGAATTTTTTTGAGAAATTTATATCGACCATTTACCGCAGCAAACTCAGCGGGTTGCAACGGACTGCTAAGGTAAGCCAATGAAATTTCATCGATTTTCCATTTGAATTCATTCAATTCCTGCTTTACGCTCTACACATTGACTGGCTGTCGTCATATAGCGACAGAAAATTCGCTTACAGCTTTTCGGCCCCGGTATTGGATTCCGACGCTGGGCCTCAAGAATAATAATAAAAACAGTGCTATAAGATTAAAAACAGAAGTAATTTGTTAAGAGCAAGTCTTGCATAGGGAGGAGGGGGAGGTGAAGTTTCCGTTCGCGGAGTACCTCAAGAGCAAGTCTTATCGGGCCAAGCGCGGAAGGCGCTTGTTGACGCGCGGCTGCAATAATCTCACCCTCGCTTCTGCGCGCATTGCCATCCCTGTGGCTTTTCCACCATGCATGGTCGACTTTCGCCTGGCGCCATGACGGAACGCACCGCTAGAACGAATTCCGTCGTCAACGCAATCACGATCGACGTCGAGGATTATTTTCAGGTCTCGGCGTTCGAACCGTATATTTCCCGCTCGGCGTGGGAGGAACAGCCGACGCGGGTTGAACAGAATATCGACCGGATCCTGGAAATCCTCGAAGATACCGGGGTCCACGCCACATTCTTTACCCTCGGCTGGATTGCTGAGCGGTATCCGCACATGGTCCGGCGCATTGTGGAACGGGGCCACGAGCTCGCCAGCCACGGATACGCGCACGAGCGGGCGAGCGCGCTTCAGCGGGACTCATTTCTTGCCGATATCGTGATGGCGAAGGCGGTCTTGGAGGATGTGGCTGGAGTCAAGGTGCAAGGCTACAGGGCGCCCAGCTTCTCATTCGGAAAAGAGAGCCTTTGGGCCTACGATTGCCTCGCGGAGGCGGGCTACCGCTACAGCTCCAGCATCTACCCGATTCGGCATGACCATTACGGGTCTCCGGATGCGCCCCGGTTCGCATACTGCGTGAACGCGCAAATGTTCGAAGTCCCGATTACCACCGCAAGATTGTTCCGTCAGAACTGGCCCGCTGGGGGAGGGGGCTACTTCCGGCTGATGCCGTATGCGGTTTCGCGCTGGCTGATCCAACGCGTGAATGTGGAGGAAGGGGAAGCCGCGATCTTCTACTTTCATCCGTGGGAGATCGATCCCGAACAGCCTCGCGTGAACGGGGTAAACGCCAGAACGCGCTTCCGTCATTACGTCAATCTGCACCGCACAGCGGAGCGCGTGCGTTTGCTTCTGCGAGACTTCCATTGGGACCGCGTGGATCGCGTCGTTTTTGGTGCTCAATGAATCCGGGCGCTGCCGAGACGGTTGTATGCCCGGAAGACGAGTCGGCCATCTGTGTACGGGGCTTCAGGCACGAAGATGCGGCTCGCTGGGACGAGTTCGTCGATCACTGTCCCGACGCAACGTTCTTTCATCGGATCGGATGGAAGACGGTGCTCGAAGGGTGCTTCGGGCACAAGACATACTACCTGTTGGCGGAGCGCTCTTCTCGCATCGTCGGCGTACTCCCGCTTGCCGAAGTGAAGAGCTTGCTCTTCGGACATTCGCTGACCTCACTGCCGTTCTGCGCGTACGGTGGCGCTGCTGCTACGGACGCCGTAGTGGTCGGCGCGCTGCACCGGGCGGCGCGAGAGCTGGGCGAACGCATCGGGGCGGAGCACCTGGAGCTCCGGAATCGGACTTTGCGCGAGCCTGACTGGCCGCAGCAGGACCTCTATGTGACTTTCCGCAAGGAGATCCTGCCCGATGTCGAGGCGAACATGCTCGCGATTCCGCGCAAGCAGCGCGCCATGGTGCGCAAGGGAATCAAGGCGGGTTCAAGAAGCGAGCTCGACCACTCTGCCGATCGGTTCTTCGCCCTTTACGCAGACAATGTGCATCGGCATGGGACGCCGCCACTGCCCAAGCGCTTCTTCGAGATTTTGCTGCGTACGTTTCCCGCCGAAAGTGAAGTTCTCACGATTACCGACTCGAGAGGAATAGCCGTATCCAGCGTGTTCTCCTTCTACTTCCGGGATGAGGTGTTGCCCTGTTACGCCGGTGACGACATCGGGGCGCGTGAGGTTGCGGGGAACGATTTCAAGTACTGGGAGTTGATGCGCCGGGCCTGCGAGCGCGGCGTCCGGGTTTTCGACTACGGGCGCAGCAAGCGCGGTACCGGTCCGTTCGACTTCAAGAAGAACTGGGGCTTCGAGCCGACTCCTCTGGCATATGAATATTGGCTGTACCGGCGAGACAGCATTCCGGAAAACAATCCGCTGAACCCGAAGTATCGGGCATTCATTGCACTTTGGCGGCGATTGCCCATCCCGGTCGCCAATTTCCTCGGACCGCATCTGGTAAAGAGCCTGGGTTGACTGCGACAAGCACGCCCATGGACTCACTCATCTTTCTCGCGCACAGGTTGCCCTATCCCCCCAACAAGGGCGACAAGGTTCGTTCCTACCACTTCCTCAAGCATCTCGCAGAGCGCTACCGGCTGTTCCTGGGTACGTTCGTCGACGACCCCTCGGACTGGAAGCACGTAGAAGCACTGAGGCCGCTCTGTGCCGACATTCAGGTCGATGCGATCGTACCGTGGTCGAAGCGGGCAAGGAGCGCGACGGCTTTTCTGAGCGGTGAGGCTTTGACGCTGCCGTACTTTCGTAGCCGGAAGTTACGCAAGTGGGTCGAAAAGATCGTCCCGCGCGAGCGCGTCACACGCGCATTCGCCTTTTCTTCGCCGATGGCGCAGTACGTTCTCGACCTGCCCCAGGTACGCTGTTTCGTGGATTTTGTCGACATGGACTCGGCAAAATGGGGCGACTACGCGCTAAGGCGTCCGTGGCCGGTTTCGGCCCTTTACAAACGGGAAGCGCTGCGTCTGCTGGCCTACGAGCGGGATGTCGCGGCTCGTGCCGAAGCGAGCATCTTTGTCACCGAAGAAGAGGTGAAGCTGTTCCGCAAGGAAGTCCCCGACTGCGCCGGTCGCGTCATTGCGATCCGCAACGGGGTGGACAGCGAGTACTTCTCGCCGTCGCGGAATTTCGAGTCGCCGTTCGCCCCCGGCGAGCGCCCCATCGTATTTACGGGAGCGATGGATTATTGGCCCAATATTGACGCTGTCATGTGGTTCGCTCGCGAGGTTCTGCCCAGGGTCCGAAGTCGCGACCCGTCGGTGCGCTTCTATGTCGTCGGAATGAATCCTGACTCGTCGGTCCGGGCCCTGGCGAGCGATCCCGCCGCTATCGTCACGGGCCGCGTTGACGACGTCCGCCCCTATCTTCAGCATGCGCGTGTCGTGGTGGCGCCGTTGCGGGTGGCGCGAGGGATCCAGAACAAGGTGCTCGAAGCCATGGCCATGGCCAAGCCTATCGTCGTTGCCGCCGCCTCAGCTGTGGCCTTGTCGGTCCGACAAGGGGTCGAACTGGAGGTCGCATCCGAGGCACACGAGTTCGCCTCGAAGGTTCTGGCGTTGATGGATCCCGTGAGGGGGGGCCACATGGGCAGCCTCGCTCGCTCACGAGTGCTGAGGGACTACGCGTGGCCGGCGAGCCTGAACTTGCTTGATGCCCTGCTGGAGCAGGGCAACGGAACCCCCCAGGCAGCCGTGTCCATCCCTTTGAGGGATGTCCGTTACGCGATACCCGCGAAGTGATCTTATGAGTGCCGAGGCCGAACGCGTATTGCGGATTCACGAACCGATCAGCCGACCGGAATCGGGGAACGCCGGCTGGCGGGTCGTGCTGCCGCTCATTGTTGCGGCGATCGCGATCATCCTGGTCATCTATTGGCGGACTGCGGAATCGATTGTCGCAATCTGGTGGCGTTCCGAGACCTTCGCACACGGTTTCCTGATCATTCCCATCACCCTGTTCCTGATTTGGACCAAGCGACGCGAGGTGACGAAGCTCGTTCCGGCGCCCGATGTCCTCGGATTGGTGTTGCTTGCAGGTGCCGGCCTCTTATGGCTGGTCGCTGAGGCCGGCCAGGTTCAGGTTTTTCGGCAGTATGCGTTGGTCGCGATGATTCCCGCCGCCGTGATGGCGATCGCCGGACGCAAGGTCGCTCTCGTTCTCGCGTTTCCGCTTGGGTTTCTGCTGCTCGGTGTTCCGGTCGGAGAGGCCTTGATCCCGCCGCTGATGGATTGGACGGCCGACTTCACCGTGACGGCGCTGCGGGTCTCCGGAATTCCGGTGTTCCGCGAGGGCACCTTTTTCACGATTCCATCCGGAAACTGGTCGGTAGTGGAGGGCTGCAGCGGATTGCGGTACCTGATCGCCTCCATTACGGTGGGCGTCCTGTACGCATATCTCAGTTACCATCGGCTCTGGAAACGCGTGCTGTTCGTCGTCCTTGCGGTGATCGTCCCGATGCTCGCAAACGGCTTGCGCGCCTATATGATCGTGATGATCGCGCATCTGAGCGACATGAAGCTCGCATTGGGAATAGACCACCTGATCTACGGCTGGCTTTTCTTCGGACTGGTCATGCTTCTGCTTTTCTGGCTGGGCTCGTTCTGGCGCGATCCAGTGACGGATACCGCGGGCAGCAGTGTCGACGCGTCGCAGCGCGGCGTTCGTGTGCCACGTGCAGGCATGGCGGGCTCGGTGGTTGCGGTGGTGGTGATCGCGTCGGCGTGGCCACTGTACGCGGCCTATCTCGACCGGGCCAGCGTGGCAAGCGGCATTCCGGTCCTCGCGACCCCCGTCGCCGCGAGCGGCTGGTCGGTCCAGCCGACGCCGATGACCGACTGGCGCCCGCGCTACGGCGGCGCCGCGGCCAGCGTTTTTCAGGTTTATCGTAAAGGCGACCGCGCAGTCGCGCTCTATCTGGGCTATTACCGCCATCAGCGCCAGGGCGCGGAACTCCTGAACTCCCAGAACATCATGGTGGAGCAGAAGCATGCCGTCTGGTCCAATGTGGGCGAGTCGGGCCGGCAGGAAGACCTTGGGAAAGGTTCGGTGGATATTCGCCAGACGCGCCTTCGATCGGTCGGGCAACGCCTGCTGATCTGGGACTGGTTTCACATATCCGGACGTGACCTCAGCAATCCCTATGTCGGCACGCTGCTTCTCGCGCGGAACAGGTTGCTCGGCCGCGGCGATGACGCGGCGGCGATCATTCTTGCCACCCCGTCTGACGAGCGGACCGACGCTGCCCAGGAAACGCTCAGACAATTCGTGCGCGAGATGCTGCCATCGATACAGGCGACGCTGGCCGACGCCGCGGCGACCAGGCAGTGAGCCGAGTGATGCAGCCCGGATCGTCATGCGACCCCCGCTGATCGCCCACATCGTTTACCGCTTTGGCGTGGGCGGACTGGAAAACGGTGTCGTTAACCTTGTGAACCGCATGCTGCCGAGCCAATGGCGGCACGTGATCGTGTCGTTGACCGATATTTCCCCGGAGTTTGCCAAGCGTATCGAGCGGTCGGACGTTCGATGCATCGCGCTCGGAAAGCATCCGGGCCACCTGGTGCGCGATTACCCGCGGCTGTTTCGCCTGTTCAGGGAACTCCGCCCCACGGTCGTGCATACCAGAAACCTTGCGGCGCTCGAGGCAGTCGTCCCGGCATGGGCTGCCGGCGTACCGGTGCGAATTCACGGAGAACACGGCTGGGACATGCAGGATCCGGATGGGCGCCGCCGGCGCTACCGGAACGTCCGCCGTATCTATCGCCCGTTGGTAACCCGGTATATCGCTCTTTCGCGGCACCTCGAGGATTATCTGGAGCGACAAGTCGGCATTCCCTCCGACCGGATCGCGCAGATTTACAATGGGGTGGATACCGAGTGCTTTTTCCCGTCCAGAGGTGGTCGGCCGGTGATTGCCGGCTGCCCCTTTGGCGAACCCGGCCAGTGGTTGGTCGGCACAGTGGGCCGCATGGAGGCGGTCAAGGATCCGCTCAATCTCGTGCGCGCCTTCGTCCGGGCGCTCGAGCTTCAACCCGCCGCGGCGAAATACCTCAGACTGATCATGATCGGTGAAGGCGCATTGCGCCACGAGGCCAACACTTTGCTGGATCGGGCCGGTGTTCGCGAGCGTGTCTGGTTGGCCGGGGAGCGTGCCGATGTCCCGGACATCCTGCGCGGCCTCGACTGCTTTGTCCTGCCGTCGTTGGCAGAGGGTGTATCCAACACGATTCTCGAAGCGATGGCCACCGGTCTTCCCGTCATTGCAACCCGTGTCGGCGGCAATTCTGAATTGGTCGAATCCGGAATGACCGGGACGCTCGTTGACCGGGCTAATAGCGAAGCGCTCGCCCATGCGATGTTGGCATATTTCAACGACCGTGCCACGGCCCGTCGTCATGCGAAAGCCGCGTTGCGGGTCACTGAAAGCCGGTTCAGCCTGACGAAAATGGTGTCGGACTACGTGGGCACGTACGAGCGCGCACTTGCCGCCGCGGGCATCCCCGTCCCGTCCGGGCGATGGCGAGCCTCTCGACCAGCCCGATGGTTCTGCGCGAACCCCGGCCGCTCTTAACTGAAAACGGGCCCGGTATGTGCGGCATTGTTGGCATCATGGATCTCGAGGGCACGCGAACGGTCTCCCGTGACCTTGTCTCGCGCCTGAACGAGACACAGTTCCATCGCGGGCCCGATGAGGGCGGGCTGCATTTCGAGCCGGGGCTGGGCCTCGGCCATCGACGGCTGTCCATCATCGATCTTTCGTCCGGGCAACAGCCGCTTATTCAACGAGGACGGCAGCGTTGTCGTGGTGTTCAACGGCGAGATCTACAACTTTCAGGAACTGATCCCCGAGCTTGCGCAACTCGGCCACGTTTTCCGCACCAAGAGCGATACCGAGGTGATCGTCCACGCCTGGGAGCAATGGGGCGAGGATTGCGTCAAGCGTTTCCGCGGCATGTTCGCGTTTGCACTGTGGGACCGCAATCGTGAGACCCTGTTCCTCGCCCGAGACCGGCTTGGCGTGAAACCGCTGCATTACGCGTTATTGCCGAATGGTCTGCTCCTCTTCGGCTCCGAACTCAAGTCGCTGGTGGCGCATCCGGAATTCAAGCGCGATCTCGACCCGTTTGCGATCGAGGAGTATTTTGCCCTCGGCTACATTCCCGAGCCGCGCACCATCTATGTCGGGGCCCGCAAGCTGCCGCCGGCATACACGCTGACGATCCGCCGCGGTCGCCCGGTACCCGAACCGCGCGAGTATTGGGATGTCCGCTTTACCCTGGACAACCCGATTGGCGAGCTGGACGCGCGCGCGGAACTGGTGGATCGACTGCGGGAATCGATTCGGCTGCGCATGATCGCCGAGGTACCGCTGGGCGCGTTTCTCTCCGGCGGCGTCGACTCCAGCGCGGTCGTGGCCATAATGGCCGGTGTCGCCGCTGACCCGGTCAATACCTGCTCGATTTCCTTCAGCGACCCGGCGTACGACGAATCGAAATTCGCCCGGCAGGTGGCAGACCGCTACCACACCCGGCACTTTGTCGATACCGTCGAAAGCGAGGACTTCGACCTGATCGATGTGCTGGCCGGTACTTACGACGAGCCTTACGCAGACAGCTCGGCGCTGCCAACCTACCGCGTCTGTCAACTGGCCCGCAGGCATGTGACAGTCGCTTTGTCGGGCGATGGCGGTGACGAGAGCTTCGCCGGATACCGGCGCTATCGCCTGCACACCATGGAGGAGCGCCTCAGGAGTGTGTTGCCGATTTCCATTCGGCGACCTGCCTTTGGCTTGCTCGGCCGGATGTATCCGAAGGCCGACTGGGCCCCGCGGGTGCTTCGGGCCAAGACGACCTTCCAGGCGCTCGCTCGCACGACGGCGGACGCGTACTTTCACAGCGTCTCGATTCTGCGGGACGACATGCGCCGCCAGCTTTACAGCAATGCGTTCAAGGCGCGACTGGGGGGGTACTCTGCGGCGGAGGTCTTCCGCCGCCACGCTCGCGGCGCCGGGACGGACGATGCGCTTGCGCTGGTCCAGTATCTGGATTTGAAGACCTATCTGGTGGGCGACATCAACACCAAGGTGGATCGGGCCAGCATGGCGCATTCGCTGGAGGTCCGCGAGCCGCTGATGGACCACCCGCTGGTGGAATGGCTTGCCAGCCTGCCGTCCTCGCTCAAGGTCCGCGGCCAGGAGGGGAAATACCTCCTCAAGAAGACAATGGAGCCCTATCTGCCGAGCGAACTGATGTATCGGCCGAAACAGGGGTTCGCCGTGCCGTTGGCGCGCTGGTTCCGCGGCCCGCTGCGCCAACGGGTCACCGACGCGGTACTCGGCTCCAGGCTTGCGGCCACTGGTGTATTCAATCCGCGCTACCTCAAAGAGCTTGTTGATGGCCACCTTTCAGGCACGCGTGATTACAGCTCGCCGTTGTGGACCTTGCTCATGTTCGATGCCTTTCTCAGAAACGTCATGCAGGACGACGCGCTTGGGTTCCAGGAGAGGGCTGCCGGATGAGCTTGCGCGTGCTACATGTTCTCGACCACTCAATCCCGCTGCACAGCGGCTACGCGTTCCGTACGCGTGCGATCTTGCGCGAGCAGCGCCGCCTGGGCTGGGAGACCTTTCACCTCACCAGCCCCAAGCACTCCGCGCCAGGCGGACCCGAAGAGGAAGTCGACGGGCTACGCTTTTACCGGACGCAGTGGCAGCCGGGCGCATTCAGCCGCCTTCCGATCGCGCGCGAAATCGCCCTGATGCGCGCCACGGCGCGGCGCATCGAGCAGGTCGCGCATCTCGTCCGCCCCGATATCCTGCATGCCCACTCGCCGGTGCTCAACGCGATTCCGGCCCTGTGGGTCGGTCGACGCCTGGGGATCCCGGTGGTCTACGAAGTTCGCGCCTTCTGGGAGGACGCGGCGGCGGACCACGGCACCGCGCCGGAAGGGGGTATTCGTTACCGCATGACCCGCGCGCTCGAGACGTACGCGCTGAGGCGTGCGGATGCTGTGACGACCATATGTGAGGGTCTGCGGTCGGAGATCGTCGCGCGAGGCATTCCGCAGCATAAAGTAACCGTCATTCAGAATGCGGTCGACATCGAAAAATTCACTGTCGGTCGCGAGCCGGACGAAGTGCTGAAGGCACAATTGGGGCTTGCGGGCTGCGTCGTGCTGGGCTTCATCGGCTCATTCTATGCTTACGAAGGACTCGCGCTGTTGCTGGAGGCATTGCCGAAAATACTGACCGTGGACCACCGCGTGCGGCTTCTTTTGGTCGGTGGCGGACCCCAGGATTCCAATCTTAGACATCTCGCGGCAAGTCTCGCGATCGGGGACAAGGTGGTGTTCACAGGCCGCGTTCCTCACGAAGAGGTACAACGTTACTACGACATTATCGATGTGCTGGTTTATCCACGGCTGTCGATGCGACTCACCGAGCTCGTCACGCCACTAAAGCCGTTGGAGGCCATGGCCCAGGGGAGGTTGTTAGTGGCCTCGGACGTGGGTGGACATCGAGAGCTCATCAAAGATCAGAAAACCGGCATCTTGTTCAAGGCAGGGGACGTCGAGAGCCTCGCGAGAAATGTGTTGGGGCTGCTTGCCGACCGGCCGCGCTGGCCACAGCTGCGAGCCGCGGCGCGTTCCTTCGTGGAAACCGAACGCAACTGGGCGGCGAGTGTCAGCCGCTATCGTCATGTGTATCCGGAACGCGTCGGCACAATGGCGCAGCCCAATGCTCATGACCATAAACCGCGCGTCGTCGTTTTCACTACGCTGTTCCCTTATCCCGGGCAGCCAACCATGGGTCTCTTTATTCGTGAACGAATGTTTCGTGTCGCACAGCACCTACCCGTCATAGTTGTCGCGCCAGTACCGTGGTTTCCGTTTCAAGGGCTGATTCGCAAGTGGAAGCCCCATTTCCGTCCGGATGCGCCACGCCTCGAGCAGCAAGCGGGCATCGAAGTGCTGCATCCGCGCTTCTTTTCTGTGCCTGGAGCATTGAAATGGCTCGACGGCATATTCATGGCCTTGGCGTGCCTACCTACAATGCTTCGTGTGAAGCGCGTCTTCGCCTTCAACTTGATCGACGCTCATTTTGCCTACCCGGATGGCTACGCCGCGACGTTGCTTGGCCGTTGGCTGCGCGTCCCGGTCACTATCACCCTGCGCGGTACAGAGGTGCCACTGGCGCGCGACCCGCTCCGGCGTCAGCGGATGGTCAAGGCGCTTCAACGCGCGACTCGGATCTTTTCAGTATCGGAGTCGCTCAAGCGGCACGCGGCAAATCTGGGCGTGGCGAGCGACAAGATCCTGGTGGTTGGCAATGGCGTCGACACCGAGAAATTCCGTCGGTTATCCCGACGCGCCGCACGTGACCAGCTCGGCTTGTCAGGCGACGCGCCGGTGTTGATTTCCGTTGGCGCCCTGGTCGAGCGAAAGGGCTTTCACCGGGTGATGGAATGTCTGCCTGCACTCCTGCAGAGCTTTCCAGGCTTGCGCTATCTGGTGGTGGGTGGCGCCAGCCCGGAAGGTGACTGGAGCGCTGTGCTGCGGCAACGCACTGTCGAGTTTGGGCTGCAGGACTGTGTGAAATTTCTCGGTGCCCTTGCGCCTGAGGAGTTGAAGGTGCCGTTGTCTGCTGCGGACGTCTTTGTGCTGGCGACTTCCAACGAAGGCTGGGCCAATGTATTTCTCGAGGCAATGGCATGCGGTCTTCCGGTTGTGACGACGGATGTCGGTGGCAATGCCGAAGTGGTGGCTGATGGCAGATTAGGAATCTTGGTGCCGTTCGGTGACAGAGACCGACTCGCCTGGGCCATGTCAGAGGCGCTTCGTCGGGACTGGGATCGGGACTACATTGTTGCCCATGCCGCGGCTAATAGCTGGAATCAGCGCGTCGAATTGCTGACGGAACAGTTCGACAGAATCGTGTCCCGCACGGCGGGAGTGGATATGCCGGGCCGCCCCATTCGTTGCGCCTGAATTTGCCTGTGCCTCATCCCGTGTTCTCTCGCCGAGTCGTCTATCCGCTTCAGGAACGTCTGATGAGCCGGCCGACGTTCGCGTACTTGGAAAGTCTGGAGCAAAGTCAGTGGCTCACGCGCGCGGAGGTCGAGCGGTTGCAGATGGAAAAGCTCAGGCTGCTGTTGCAGATTGCCGCACATCACAGCCCCTGGCATGCCGAACGCTTACGGATTGCTGGTCTCGACGTTGCCGAAAGCGGGGCGCAGGTCACTCTTGACGACCTGCGCCGGCTTCCGACCATGACCAAGGAGGACGCACGCGCCAATGTCGACGGTATCCGCTGGGCCGGCGTGCCTGGTGGTGCTTTCAGGTACAACACCGGCGGCTCCAGCGGAGAGCCGTTGGTATTCTACTTCGGTCGCTGGCGTCAGGCATCCGACGCCGCCGGCCGCATGCGGGCACGCCGCTGGTGGGGTGTGGAGGTAGGGGACCGCGAAGTGTACCTGTGGGGCGCTCCGGTCGAACTGAGCAAGACCGATCGCATCAAGACCATCCGCGACCGCCTGCTCAACCAACTGGTGCTCAACGCTTTCGAAATGTCGCCGGCCAATATGGATGCCTATCTGGAGGCGGTGCAGGCGTTTCGCCCCAAATGTATTTATGGTTACGCAAGCAGCGTGGCGTTGCTGGCTGCACACGCTGGCGCGCGCAAAATCCGGTTACGTTTGCCGGAATTGCGTGTGGTCTGCACCACGGGTGAACCGCTTTATCCGCACCAGCGGGCGCTGATCGAGAAAGTGTTTGGCGTTCGTGCTGCGAATGAATTTGGCAGCCGGGATATTGGCTTCACTGCCCACGAAACACCGCATGGCCAGATGTTGCTGATGAGCGAGAGCATTATTCTGGAAGTGTTGGATCATGAAGGTCGCCCTGTAGCCATGGGAGAACTCGGTGAAGCGGTGATGACGGGGCTTTGCTCTGATGCGCAGCCTTTCATCCGTTACCGTACCGGCGACATGGTGCGAATGAGCGTGGAAAGCTGTCGTGACGGGCGTGGCCTGCATGTGTTGAGCGAGGTAATGGGGCGGACGACCGATTTTGTCATCAGGCCGGATGGCACCATCATGCATGCGCTGGCCGTTATCTATGTGCTTCGAGCAGTCGAGGGCGTCGCAGAATTCAGGTTCATCCAGCACACAGTGAATGACGTCGAAGTGTTGATCGTTCCCGGCCCGAAATGGACCGACGCCGCTCGTTCTCAAGTGAGCGCCGGGCTTGCCGCCCGGCTGGGTCACAATGTGCGCGTCAATATCCGACTGGTCGAGGCCATCCCCGCGGAAGCGTCCGGCAAGTATCGCTATGTGGTCAGCTACGTGGCACCGCAATCGGGTCTCGATCTGAGCGCAGCGGTTGCCGCGCCGGTTCCCGACACCAACGCGAAAACCTTGATTCCACAGCGATGAATCCCGGTCGGGCTTCTTACGATACCGCTTCGCTACAAGCCATGGCGCCCACGTCACCTGCGGCTGATCGTGCGTGA
Source organism: uncultured beta proteobacterium (assembly GCA_963789945.1). GTDB lineage: Bacteria > Pseudomonadota > Gammaproteobacteria > Burkholderiales > JACQAP01 > JACQAP01. Next base: position 290,328 of record CAWBMN010000004.1, read on the forward strand.
TCTGTTTCCCTCGCGCTTGCATCCGGAGCGCGCACACGCCGAGCACCTACGCGCTGCAATCGACTGGTTGTGTCTCGCGCAGGACGTGCGAAATGGGAAACCGGACGCTGGAGGGGTATCGGCCGGATGGAGTTTCGAGGACGGTTGGTTACCGAGTTATCCCGAGACCAGCGGCTACATCGTTGAAACCTTTATTGCTGCCGCCGCAGTTCTGCGTCGTCCGGAATTGGTGGGGCGCGCCCACCGCATCATCGACTGGGAGTTGTCTCTCCAGGACGCCGACGGCGCCTTTCCCGGGCACTTTGGCGAGCCCGGCAGCCAACCCGTCATATTCAATACCGGCCAGATCATGCATGGGATGCTGGCGGGGTACCTGCAACTGGGTCGGTCTGAATGCCTGGAATCTGCCGTCAGAGCGGGCCACTGGCTTGCGCGCGAACAGGACGCGGACGGTTGCTGGCGCAATTTCGAGCACCACGGTGTGCCGCACACCTACAACACTCGTGGAACCTGGGCGTTGCTCGCGACAGGGTTGGTTGCCGGCGACAGTCGACTCAAGGCAGCGGCGGTCCGCAATCTCGACTGGGCGCTTGCGCAACAGCGGGAGTCGGGTTGGTTCGCGAACAACGCTTTTACGCCCGATCGAAAACCGTTCACCCACACGATCGCTTATGCGATTCGAGGGTTTCTGGAAAGCGGGATACTGCTGAACAGCGAGCGGCATATCAATGCTGCAGTCCTGGCAGCCCAGTCCATGGCAAATGTGCAGCGCGCAGATGGTTGGCTCGCCGGGACCTACGGGGAGCACTGGGTTCCCGGCGCGAGTTACTGCTGCCTGACCGGTGTGGCGCAGATGAGCCTCAATTGGACGCGCATCGCCCAGGAATTGGGCCTCGTGGGGCTGCACGATAATGCGCGAAGGGCCCTCGCGTTCCTCAAGGGGAGGCAGCGTCTCGCGGATCCCGATCCAATCGTCCGTGGTGCGCTTGCCGGCTCCGCCCCGATCTGGGGCCGTTACTCGATGTTCGAGTTCCCGAACTGGGCGGCAAAGTTCCTTGCCGACGCCTTGATGACGGATCTCCGGGACATGGCGGTACCACCCGTTCCACGTCTGGCGGCACGGGACAGGGAGACCACGGCACATGTCTAGCCTCTCGGTGATGATACTGTGCGGCCGCTCTCCACGGCACCTGTACGTGGCAAACCGGCTCTGCCAAGGCGCTCATCCTGTTGCGATTGTGCAGGAGACGGGAAGCCAGTTGACGTTCAGGAAGATCATGAAGCTATTGAAACCTGGGAACCTATGGCACAGAGGCTGGCGTTGGCTGCGCGACCGGAGCCGCTACGCCGGTGGTGGCGAGGCCAGTTATTTCTTTGGGGCTAGTCAACCTGGTCTGGCAAGGCAGGATCTCCTGGCTGAAGTGCCACACATCAATCATCCCGACGTTGTGGCGCTGGCCGAACGGCTGCAACCCGATGTCATCGCAGTGTTCGGCACCTCTCTGATCCGCGGGCCGCTGCTCGCCAAAGGGCGACTGGGGATCTTTAACCTGCACGGTGGGCTATCTCCCCGCTATCGGGGCGCTGATTGCACGTTCTGGGCGCTTTACAACGGAGAGCCCGACCAGGTTGGCTGTACGCTGCATATGATCGATGCCGGGATAGACACGGGAAATCTGATTGCCCACATCTGCCCAGAAGTGCGCGAGGGCGACCACGAATTGACCCTGTTCTGGCGGGCCGTGCGGGACAGTGCCGAAGTTTATGTGGAGTTGCTGGACCGGCTTGCGCAGGGTGAGCGACTGGGACAGCCACAATCGGACAAAGGCAGGTTGTACCAAGTGAAACAACGCGGTTGGCGGGAAGAACGACATCTGGCCGCGCAGATGGACAGTGGCCTGCTGCGGGGATTGAATCTTCCGCGCCGCGTCCGTTGGTTCGTGACGAAACGGTCCCTTGGGCAGGCACGCGAGATGGCTGAGAGTCGATCGCGATGAGAGATATTGCCGTCACTCTGGTGATCTTCGGTACCCTGCCGTTCATTCTCTCGCGGCCCTATATCGGTATCCTCGTTTGGACCTGGATCGGGTTCATGAACCCCCATCGATTGACCTGGGGGTTTGCTTACGATTTTCAGTTCGCGATGATCGTGGCGATCGTCACCTTGCTTTCACTTTTCATATCCCGCGAACCCAAGAAAATTCCCTGGACTCGCGAATCGATAGTTCTGATTATTTTTGTCGCGTGGATGTTCCTTACCACGATCTTCTCCGAGTACCCGCATTTCGCGTGGCCGCAGATGGAGAAGGTCGCGAAAATCCAGCTCATGATCTTTGTCACGCTGATGCTCATGCAGAGCAAAGAGCGGATCAATCTGCTGGTCTGGGTGATGACGCTTTCGCTGGCGTTCTACGGCGTCAAGGGTGGCATTTTCACCATATTGCATGGTGGCGTGTACCACGTGCGGGGACCGGCGGGGAGCTTCATCGGGGGCGACAATGAAATGGGTTTGGCGCTGGTGATGACCATTCCGCTCCTGCGTTATCTGCAATTGAGTGCCGCGAACGTCTGGGTTCGTCATGCGATGACAGCGGCGATGCTCCTGACTGCCATAGCCGCGGTCGGGAGCCAGTCGCGTGGGGCGTTACTGGGTATCGTTGCGATGGGGGTTTTCCTCTGGCTGAAGAGCCGCAACAAGTTCTTCACGACCATGATTGCGGCGGCTGGTGCCGCGCTCGTCCTGTCGATCATGCCCCAGCAGTGGTTCGAGCGCATGCAAACGGTGAAGAGTTATGGGCAGGATGAGTCAGCAATGGGCCGCATCAATGCATGGCATATGGCCTTCAATCTGGCGAAGGAAAGACCTCTCGGGGCGGGATTCGAGGCGTTCAAGCCGCCGATGTTCGCTCAATACGCTCCCGAACCTGACAGGGTGCACGACGCACACAGCCTCTACTTCGAGGTCCTCGGCGAACACGGCTTTGTGGGTCTTGGCCTGTTCCTCACGCTGGGCTTGATGACCTGGCGCACGGCATCATGGATCATCCGGCGTGCCCGCCGCGATCCAGAGGCGCGCTGGGCCGCTGATCTTGCGTCCATGGTGCAAGTAAGTCTCGTGGGCTACGCAAGTGCCGGCGCGTTTCTCGGGCTGGCGTATTTCGATTTCTATTACACGCTGGTTGCAGTGGTGCTTTTGTGTAAGACCCTATTGGTGTCCGAGCAGGCGACCAGGAAAGCCGAGCGTGTCGTGAATGACACACAGCGAGATTTGGTCCATGGCGGCGCCACGAGTCGGGTGGACCGGGGTCCGTATCCCGCCGCCAGCGAGAGGGACTGAGGGAGGAGTGATGAACGTTGGCTTTGACACTATCGGTAATGCGATCCTCATTTGCTACGACGACGGTCAACCCGTCCTGGTCACGGACCCGTGGTTTACCGGGAGTGCATACTTTGGCAGTTGGGGCTTCTCCCATGAGATTCCGGGCGAGCAGCTTTCTGCAATTCGTAAGGCTCAGTACGTGTGGCTATCGCACGGGCATCCGGATCACCTGCAGGCGGAATCGCTCGAACAGTTACGCGACAAGAAGATACTCCTGCCGGATCACGTGGGCAGGCGAATCTCCGATGCGCTGAAGGAGCAGGGTTTCGATGTTCATACGATGACTGACCGCCAATGGTATCCGCTATCTGCGCATATCAAAGCGCTTTGCATATCGGATTTCAACCAGGACGCGATACTGCTGGTGGACATAAACGGCCGGCTGGTATTCAACCGGAACGATGCCAGCGACCATGGTTGGGAAAGTTTCGTAAGGAAGATCGTTAAGCAGTATCACGTGTCATTCCTGCTCGCACTTTCCAGTCGCTTCGGCGATGCCGACATGATCAACTATTTCGCTGAAGACGGTCACCGGATACCAGTGCGTGAGAACATTCCCAGCCTCGGGGCCAGGAATGCGCATCGAACTGAGAACGCGGGTGCGCGTTATTTCTTGCCTTTCAGTTCGATGCACGTTTACCAGCGCGACGATTCGATCTGGGCGAACCAGTATCACACATCGCTGCCGGACTATGCGGATGGCTTCCGCTCCGAGCGTTGTGAGATTCTGCCGGCCTTCGTGCGATACGACTGTGAACGAGATACATGTGAGGAGATTCGGCCGGCAGAACTGCCGATCAATGTATTGAGTCCAGCGCAGTTCGGTGACCATTGGGACGAGCCGCTGTCTTCCCTCGACGTCGCGCTCGCAGAACGCTACTTCAAATCGATCGAGCACCTCTCCGGGGTCCTCGACTTCGTCAACCTCCGGGTCGGGGGGCGCGACAATTTTATCGCGTTGGCGGTGCGAAAATTCGATCGCGGTGTCACATTCGAAGCGCCACGCGGCTCGTTGATGACAGCAATCCAATATGAAATCTTCGACGATCTCCTTATCGGGAATTTCATGAAAACCACTTTGCACGGAGACTGGGGGGCGGGGCGCCTGTATCCGGATTTCACACCCTTTCTGGCCAAGTACGCGGACAATGGCCGCGCCAAGTCGGAGCAGGAACTGTCGCGTTACTTCCAGGCCTACCGCAAGCGGGCAGTGCTGGATTACCTGAAGTACCGGTTCGAGAAGAAGGCCGAAGCCATCTACCGATCGTACGTTTCCGAATCGAGCATCGCTCACCGACTTGCAAAAAATGCATACTGGCTTTACAAGAAGTCGTTGCGTTGACCTGCCTCACAGTCTTGGTATCCCAGTTGCTTTTGCACATATGGTGGACGTCACAGCTTTCTCGCAGCAAGCCAGCGTTCCAGCGTCATGATTACCCAGATCATGATTCCATAATAAGTCGCGTGACTGGATTCGTGCTGATGTAGTAATTCCTGAATGTACGCCGGTTTCACGATTCCGCGGCGTTGGAATGTCTCCAGGCTCTCGAGGACGAGATCTTGCAACGGCTTGTGGGTCTTGAGCCACAGTCCGAACGGCATGCCAAATCCGTGCTTGGTCTTGGCAAGGGTCTCGGGCGGCAGGAAATCCTTCAATGCCTGCTTGAAAAAGTATCGAAGTGTCAGGCCCTTGACTTTGAGTGATGGCGGCAGCTCGCCGGAGAATTCCACCAGCGCGTCGTCGATTAGCGGGTAACGGACTTCAATGCCGGCGAGCTCGCACATGCGGGAAACTTTACGTAAGTCGTTGTCCGCCAATGTGAACTTGAGATCCAGGTGCATCATCCGGTTGACCGACGACGGGGACGCTGTCCGTTGATACACTTCACGCAGCAACGCCAACGGCTGGATTACGTCCACTTCGGCCAGGAATCCTGGTTCGAGAACGTCAGTCAACGGCGAGCGATGCAGGAAGTTGTATGACTCCAGACGGTCGGGCAATGGAATGGAAGCCTGGCGGATATAGCTCCTCAGTTTCCGCAACAGCGGAATCTTGTCGCCTCCCGGAAAGCCCAGCGCCAGGGGTTCGATCAACGCGCGGCGCAATGGCGCGGGCACGGACCAGTACGATTCGAATACCTTTTGTTTTGCGTAGCGGACATTGCCGCCAAAAATCTCATCTCCGCCGTCCCCCGCAAGTAGTACGTTGATGCCGTCTGCCCGTGCCATCCTGGCGCAGAAATAGGTGGGCACAGCAGAATCATTGCCAAACGGTTCGTCATAGGCTTGTGCGATCACGGGGATCGCCTCGACCACGTCCTGCGGCGTCACGTAGTATTCGTGCGGGTCTGCGGCAAAGTGCTTCGCCGTGATCCGCGCGTACTCCATCTCGTCGAAACCGTCGGCGGCGAAGCCGATGGAATAGGTTTTGGCGGGCTTGCCGCACAATTCGCTCAACAGCCCCGTGACTGTGGAACTGTCGGTCCCGCCACTCAGGAACGAGCCGATGCTGGCATCCCCACTAATTGCACGTTTGGCGGAGTCCCGCAGCAGGCGACGGAATCGGTCCGCCAATACGTCGAAGGATTCGCTGCTTTCATCGCTGTAATGCAACTGCCAGTAAAAATGCTTGTCCACAGCTCCATTTCGGAAGGTCAGACATTCGCCGGGCCGCAGCTTCTCGATTTTCTGATAGATCGTTCCAGGCCCAGGAACCACGTGGCAGTACAGGTAGTTGAATATTGCCTGCTGACTAATTTCTCGCCCGACTTTGGGATGGGCGGCGACACTGTCGGCGGTCGAGCCAAACACGAGTTGACCGGGCGGGTTGGCGTAGCACATGGTGCGGATACCCATGTGGTCAACCGCAAGGAGACCGCTCTTGCTGTCGGTGTCTACGATAGCAACGGCAAAGGGTCCACCCATGTGCCGCAGGCAGTTGCTGCCATGTCGCCGGTAAGCCTCCGTCACTGCGGCCGCGCATCCCCGCTCGGTCGCAATCGTCGTCAGATCCGGAAGTCGCCAATCGACGCGACCTTGCACCGCGACCACCAGCGATCCCGCTCGCTGTAGGCTGACGGGGACGATTCCGGAACCGGCCGCGATTGCGCCGGCGTTTGTGAAAATAGGCTCACCGGGGGGGGAACCATTACCGTTCAGGCCCGTTAGCATATCGGTCAGTATGCTGCCGTCCCGCACGGCTTCTTTTCCGCTGTCGATCCACCCGCAGATACCACTCATAGTTCTATAACCCGATCATTTATCTGGATGCTTTCGATCCCCATCGAGCCCCTGCATCGCATAGCCGCATCCTATAATGCGTGTGACATGCTGGGAGAGGAAAGTGGCCGAACTGGTGCTGAAGATAAAAAAGACCCTGGTCTTGTACAGCCAACACGCGTTACGTGCTGGACGTGGGCTCTGGTGGGACGCTTCCCGCCCGCTGCTGTCCCGGCCGATCTTTGTGGTCGGCTGCAGCCGGGCCGGGACCACCCTCGTTTACAAGACGCTCTCGGAATCCAGAGAACTCGGTTCCCTGCAACGGGAGACGCACGATTTCTGGGTGGCGCTCCACCCCTTGGCGGAGAAGAACTGGCGCACGCATGCCCTGGATGCCAATGATGCAAGCCAGCATGACCGTGAAGTCGTGTCGCGCTACTTCTACTCGCATGTCGGCAGGCTGCGCATTGTCGACAAGAATAACCAGAACGGGTTGTGCGTCTCCTACCTTCATGCACTGTTTCCGGACGCCCATTTTGTTTACATCAAGCGCGGCCCGGGCGACAACATTCATTCACTGATCGAAGGGTGGGGCAAGGCGGAGGAATTTGCAACCTGGTCGCAGGACCTGCCCGTGGATGTAGCGGTCGAGGGTGGTCGCTACAAGCGCTGGTGCTTCTTCCTGTTCGACGGGTGGCAGCGCTACGTCAATTCGTCCATCGAGGAGGTATGCGCAGCGCAGTACGTGGCCATGAACCGCGCCATCATCGACGCGGCCAAGCCTATACCGCGACGTCAGTGGACCGAAGTACAGTACGAGGACCTGGTAAGAGACCCGGTGCAGGGGTTTCGGCTCGTGTTCGAGGCCTGCAGCCTCGACTTCACCGCAAAGTTGAAGAGTCACTGCGCCGAGGTGCTCTCCAAGCCCTACAACGCTTTCTCGCAGATCCGCCTGGATAAGTGGCGGGACCATGCGAACAGGGACCGGATCGAGCGCATCCTCCCTTCCGTCGTGCCGGTAGTGCGTGAAATGGGCTACCGTGTGTAACCTAAATTGAAATACTGAGGTTTAGGACGATCGAAGGACTAAACGGGCGGTCAAAAGACGTGCTGACATGTCGGCAGTAATGAAGATAGCAATCAAAAAAAGTTTCATGAAAGGCGGGCACGGGTTCCTGAGCTTGGTACGGAGGAGCTGAGTGGAGTGGAAGGGGGGAGGGAGCGCGGGGTGATGCAGCGTTCGTCCTGGCTTTATGCGCCGGGAGCCGGGTTCGTATTTGCGCTCGTCCTACTGGGCACCGTCGAAACCTACCTTCATTCGGACGCATTTCTGTACCGGTATCGCTCGGTATTCGCTGTCGGCCGCGCCATGGACAAACTGCGCTATGTTGAGTTGCACGTGCCGTCCGTGGTCATTGTTGGAAACAGCCGCGTCGACAACGCATTCGATCCCGTTACCTTGCAGGCCCATCTACCCGGGGTCGAAAAGGGACAGGTATTCAATCTCGGTATGCCAGGTGCCGATGCGCGGGCGCTGTACGGCATCCTTGTCAGGATGGCTTCCCTGGATCTCCTCGGCCCAAAACGCGTCAGCAGACTGGTTCTGGGGCTCGATGAAGGTTTTCTTCAGGGAAGCGATTTGCTCGGATATGGCGTGTTTTTCGCCAGCCGGGCGGCAATGTGGGACGAGCGTGAATACGCCGAGCTCATGCGCTCGTGGCTTAGACTCTGGGGCTATTCGGACAATCTAAAGGAATTGCGGGAACCCGCAAAGCTCGAACGGTTTATCGTAGCCACGCTGAAAGATCTCGAGCCGATCGGCGGCGCGGCCCGGACGCATCTTGGTTACCGCGCCGGCTTCGGCGGATTGCAGGAAGCCGGACAGGCGACGCTTCAGGAAGCAGGCTCCCGGCAACCACCCGATCCGCGTCTGCTGCGCTATTTGTGGCGCTGCCTGGATCTGCTGTCACGCCACGGTGTCGAAGTGGTCGTGGTATTCCCGCCACTGCTCAACCGCGAAGTGCTCTATGTCAGTCCTTCGGATCCGCTTGCCGGGCCGTATCTGCGCGTGGCGGCTGAACTGGGCGCACGCGGCGTTTCCATGATTACGCTCGATCCGGCCGGATTGCGCAGTGCCGATGAGTTCCTGAACGCCGGTCATCTCAATGACAAGGGCGCCCAGCGCTTTTCGCGGCTTCTCGCAGAGAAGTTGAGCCGGATCTGGTCGCATCCCTCGTCGGGGGAGCGACGATGATCTTCAGTAGCGCATCATTCCTGGTGTTTTTCGCTGCCGTACTTATGCTCTACGCCGCAGCGCGCACGGTCCAGCAGCGCGCCGCTTTGCTGTTGGCCGCCAGCATCATTTTCTATGCCTCGTGGAAGCCGGTCTATCTATTGCTGCTCGGGGCCTCATTGGCCGTCAACTACTTCATTTACAACTTGCTGCTCAAGCGGCGCTCGCTTTTCATCCTCGCATCCGGGATCGCGCTTAACTTGATGGTTCTCGGCGCATGCAAGTACCTGGGATTTGCGCTGGAATCGGTGCTGTGGGTCGGCAGCCGCATGGGCTGGTCGAGCGAAGACGCCCAAATCCCGGAGTGGCTGAACTGGGCACTGCCGCTCGGCATCAGCTTCTATACCTTCCACATGCTAAGCGCGATTATCGATGTGTATCGCGGGCATTGGGCGAAGCCGGTGACGTTCGCGCGCTGGTGTCTGTACGTCACGTTCTTCCCGCATCTTATTGCTGGTCCGATCCTTCGTCCTGGCCAACTGATCGACCAGCTTGGCGAGCTCAAGCCCCTGGAGCTTGCGAGCGTCCGTCTCGGCGCCGCGATTTTCCTCGCCGGGTTGCTCAAGAAAGTCCTGTTTGCCGACAATCTCGCACCGATCGTCGACAAGCTCTATGCGTACCCGGCGAGCCTCGATTTCGGCACGGCGTGGACGGCCACGCTGGCGTTCGCTTTCCAGATCTATTTCGATTTTTCCGGATACAGCGAGATGGCGATCGGGCTTGCGGCCATGTTCGGGGTCAGCCTGCCGAGGAATTTCCTCTACCCGTACATCAGCCGCAGCCCGCGCGAATTCTGGCATCGTTGGCACATTACGCTGTCGCAATGGCTCAGGGACTATTTGTATATTGCACTGGGCGGCTCTCGCGGTACACCAGTTCGTACCCAGTTCAATCTGTTTGTCACCATGTTGCTCGGCGGGCTGTGGCATGGAGCAAGCTGGACATTCGTTTTGTGGGGTACCCTGCACGGGTTGCTTCTCATGGGACAGCGGCTTCTTGAGTGGCTTGTGGCGCGGCTCGGCATCGCCGGGAGCGCCAGGATAGCGCGGGCCGGTGCACTCTTCGGTACGCCACTGACGTTCATGCTCATATGCTTTACGTGGGTATTCTTCCGTGCGCCGACGATCGACCAGGCCTCCCTGATCTGTGCTGCGATGCTCGGGCTCGCCTCGCCGCAGGAAGCGGTTCTGTCAATTCGTCTCTACGAGACGATGATCGTGGCCGCCGCGGCGTCGGTGGTATTCTTGGAACCAACGTTGTTCAGGCTCGCGGGGTCGAAGGGCATCGGCTGGTGGTGGAGGCTGCCGTTTCCTTTTCGCGGCACCTGCTATGCGGCGCTCGTCCTGGTTCTCCTTGTGCTGGGTGGCCCGACGCAGAAATTCATCTACTTCGATTTTTGAACGCATGCCGCGCGCTCAGCTTCGATGACTTCGTCCCAATGACCGGCCTTTTTCCATTTGTTGTTGGCTTGTGGCTCGCTGGGGTAGTGCTTGTCTTCGGGTGCTTGCAGCGTCGCACGCTCCGGCGCCTCTGGCGCGAGCCGCTGCTGCGCTTTCCCGTTCTGATCATTGAGAGCGATGACTGGGGGCCCGGCCCGCCTGCAGACGCGGAAGTACTTCAGCAGCTTGCTGAAATACTCCGCCGCCATCGCGACGCAAGTGGCCATCCTGCCGTCATGACGCTTGGGATACTTCTGGCGGTTCCGGACACAGGGCGAATGAGGAAGACTGCCGGGCGCGAGTACCTCGCAGCTTGGATCTCCGAACCGCAATTCGCGGCCATTATGGCGGCCATCCGACGAGGGATGGAGGCCGGTGTGTTCAGCCCGCAATTGCACGGCATGGAGCACTACTGGCCCGATGCGATAATGAAAGCGGCTGGCAGTCGTAAAGAGGTGCGCGCCTGGTTGCTGCAAGACGCTGTTCCGCGCCATGAGGATTTGCCACCCGCGCTGCAGAGCCGATGGATCGATGCCTCGTGCCTGCCATCGCGGGCGTTGCCTGAACAGGATGTGACAGCATCGGCACTACGCGAGACGGAAGCTTTTCGGGGGCTGTTTGGAATACGCGAGCCGGTAATCGTCCCTCCTACGTTCATATGGAGCGAGGCGGCCGAGGCGGCCTGGTCTACCGCGGGCGCTCGCGTCGTGGTGACGCCGGGAATGCGCTATTCCGCCCGGGATGCGGAGGGCAAGCTTGTTGCGGCAGGGGAGCGCCTATTCAACGGCGAGACTGGTTCGAGTCGGGTAATGTATCTCGTGCGAGACGATTATTTCGAGCCGGCGCTGGGGCACCGGGCCGAGCGCGCGCTCGCGGCGCTGGAAGAAAAGACGCGCACGGGTCGACCGATCCTTCTGGAAACACACCGATTCAACTTCACGGGGTCGTCAGCGCAAAGGGAAGATGCCTTGTGTGAAACCGACAAATTGCTGCGCTTGGCCCTACAGCGGTTTCCGCATCTGCAGCTCATGTCTACGACCGACTTGGCGAGCGCTATTGCACGATCAGACTCCGCAGTTATCGAAACGTCGCCTCGTGCCACGCATCAAAGCCTGGCTGGCAAGAGCCGCACAGATCCGGCGATTGAGGAAGCTTGCTTGGCTGAGCGGCGTCATTGTTCCGGCGTGGCTGCTATATCGGGCAGTCGACCTCGTCCAGAAGACGGCCCTGTTCTCGAACCGGGTAGCGAGCGCGCCACACATGAGTTTTCCCACTATTTCGGTCGTGATTGCGGTCTACAACGGTGGACGGACGATTCGTCGTGCCATCGAATCGGTGCTTTGCCAGTCCTATCCGGCGCATGAGCTGATAGTGGTCGATGATGGGTCGACGGACGACACCGCCGAGGTGGTGAAGGGTTTCGGCGATCAGGTCCGATATTTCTACCAAATCAATGCGGGCGTTTCGGCTGCCCGTAATGCCGGTGCCGCCGCGGCGCGGGGCGAATGGCTTGCATTCCTGGATGCCGATGACTGGTATTACCCTGATCGGCTCCTTTGGCACGCTCAGTGGATAGACCGGGACGGGAGCCTGGATTTTCTGACGGGCGACTATGAGTATCGTCGTCCGGATGGTAGCCTGATCAGCAGGTCAATGGAGATCACCGAGGCGGGAATGGCGCTGCTTGCGAAGGCGCATGGGTCCCGGGAGGTGACCATGGAACTGAACGAGCTGGCCTCATTCATCGAGAACCATTTTGGTGACACCCATACGCTGAGCATTCCGCGCCAGACCTTCGCGCGGCTTGGCGGTTACCCCGTTGGGAGGGCAGTATGTGAGGATGTCAATTTCCTGATTCGATTGTGCGCCATAAGCAAACGGGTCGGTGTGGTCTGTGAGCCCATGGGGGTATACCTCATTCATGAGGGCAGCGCGACGCGTACGGATCCCTTGCGGGCGCAACGGCTTACCGTGGAGGCTTTATTGCCGTTGCGGGATACTCTTGGGGCAGCCCCACGGCCGGTACTCTTGGGTTACCGCGGTAGGTTAAGGCGCGCGCGCCTGAATCTCGGCTATGCGCTGCTGCGGCATGGACTCCGAGGGGAAGCCCTTGCCGTGGCGCTGAAGTCGCTTGCCGAGGATCCCGGTGCCAAGACCCTTCGAAATTTTGCGTCGATCGCCAGGGGCACAATGCAGGATAGGGCCACAGCCCCCCGCGGTTAGGCATGCTATAGGAAGGCCGATTATGATTGAGACATCGCGGGTATAGCCGCCGACGCTGATACCATGACCAGAAACCAAGTGTTGACCAGGGGTGTGAACGCGGCTTTTTTCCTGCTGATCGCTGGTCTGCCGGTAGCCGCCGTCGCACAAGCCAAGTACAAGGCGGCTGCTAACGAAGTGGTCTTGCTCCCGCGTTTCTGCTTTGCCCAGTACCTGGATGGCGCAAAGGGCCCCGAGTATGAGATCCCGGTAAGTAGCTGCGGGGTATACATGAATCACTACTGCCCGGCGCTCCTCGAAGTGATCCGTGCCAACCGATCATTCGGCAAACCAGGATTGCGCAAGCACCACCTGACGGTTGCACGTAAGGAAACGCTTTATACACTTAGAGGTATGAAAGACTTCCCCGCGTGCCCTATACGTGAGCACGCCGAGTCCACTCTCAGGCAGGTGGAAGGTTCTCTCAAGGCCTTTAACAAGTAAACCAGCATGAACGCACAAACGAAACAGTGATGTCTGCGGCGATCAACACCGTCGACCGTCCGCAGGGCATGCGCAGCAGCGAAGTGGGCGTGATCTGTTCCCTGATCAAGAAAGGGAAGTTCTCGAAGCTGCTGGAAGTCGGCATGGCCAACGGATCGAGCAGCGTGGCGATGCTGACCGTCCTAAGTGAAAATGGCGGAGGAAGCCTCACATCGATCGATCCCTACCAGTTTGCGGCGCCTGGCTCGGTGAAGAACGACAATAATGACGGGTACTCTGGCGAAGGGGTGCGCAATGTGCAGCGGGCCGGCTTCTCCCACATGCACCGGCTGATGGCCGAACCAAACTATACGGCGCTACCCAAGCTGGTGGAGGACGGCGACAAGTTCGATTTCATCTTCATAGATGGTTATCATTCTTTCGATTATGCCTTTGTCGATTTCTTTTTCGCCGATCTGCTGCTCGAAATCGGCGGAGTGATCGCATTTCACGATTCGTCGTATCCGGCGGTATACAAGGTCTGCCGTTTTATCGCCGGAAACAAGCAATACCGGTTGATCGGGCCACGCCCCGAGCCCATTTACGAGAGCATGCCCAGAAGCCTGCTGCGCCGCATACGTTATTTGCTTGCGGGGGAGAATGCCATGCTCCGTGAACGGCGATTGGTGTGGTGCTCGGTGGCGGCATATGAGAAAAGCGCCGATTCACAGTGCAAGCAGCGCATTGTTGTTGATTTCTGAACCGAGATGGACCAGTCCGCCCGACGTTATCTCGTCATCACGGAGCTATTTCTGCCGACCAAAGGCGGGACCGCGGTCTGGTTCGACGAGGTGTACCGGCGTCTGGGCGGTAAGCAGATTCATATCGTCACGGCCGACGTTCCCGGCGCAACGGAGCACGACCGTAATCACCCGAACTCCGTCCACCGTCTGAAGCTGCGCCGGCATTGGTGGCTGCGTCCGGAGTCTTTGAGCATGTATGCGAAGTTTCTCGTGGTATCCCTGGCGCTGGGGTCGCGGCATCGCTTTGACGCGGTGCACGCCGGGCGGGTGCTGCCTGAGGGCCTCGTCGGCTGGCTCGTCACGCGCTTCATTCGGCGGCCGCTGGTCGTCTATTCCCACGGCGAGGAACTGACCACCTGGCGGAAGGCGATGAAGAAACGCACGATGGTTTGGACCTATCGGCACGCAGACATGGTCATTGCGAACAGCGAGTTTACGCGCGATGAACTCGTCAAGCTGGGCGTGGCGCCGGAAAAAATCCGGCTACTGAACCCCGGCGTGGATGTGGATCGGTTCCGTCCACGGCTCGCCCACGAAGACCTGAAGGCCGGCATCGGGTTGCCCGCGGGAGAGAAGCTCATCGTATCGGTGGGACGCCTGAGCCGCCGCAAGGGCTTCGATCAGGTCATCCGGGCACTGCCGCTCCTCGTGGAGCGCGGTGTGGCGGTGCATTATGCGGTGATCGGAATCGGTGAGGACCGAGACTATCTCAAGCAGCTGGCGCAACAATTGGGAGTGTCCGAGCGGGTGCATCTGATCGGACATGTCGCGCCAGAAGAGTTGCCGCGCTGGTACAACGCCGCCGATGTCGTCACCATGCCGAACCGGGAGATCGACGGTGATACCGAAGGATTCGGCATGGTGTTCCTTGAAGCGGCCGCCTGCGGGAAGCCGACCATTGCCGGCCTCGCCGGGGGCACTGCGGCTGCCGTTATCGACGGCGTGACCGGGCTTCGTGTAGACGGATCGTCGACCGAAGCGGTGGTCGCTGCGCTCGACCGCCTTTTGGGGGACGTGACATTCGCAAGACAATTGGGAGAGAGGGGATACGCAAGGGCGCTGGAGGAGTTCTCCTGGCAGCAGGTGGCCGAAAAAACGCGCAGTCTCGACGTAGTGTTGCTTGGAAACTGAGCGGCGGGTTTCAGTTGTTTGGCCGACCCATAATCGGCCGGCGTTACTGGCCGAAGCATTGTCAAGTCTCGACGCGCAGCAGTATTCGGATTGGGAGGCCATCGTTATCGATGATGTCTCTAGGCCACATTGCGCCTCTATGGCGTTCCAATGTTGCCCGCCTCCCGAAAGTCCCGCATGCTGTCATGCGGCAAGGTGAATCTGCCTTCGCGCGTAGCGGAGATCCAAAGAATCGCCTCTTTGCTTGGCGATTAAAAATACCGCTTGCGGCGATTGCTGGGGGTTTCGGTGTTATTGGCAGGCCCGGGTCTTGTCGCAAGTTCCACCACCTGCGAACCGCAGCCTAATTTTTCCGCGCGATACTTGAACAAGTGTAAGACTGCCCCGGTACTTGGACTGATTGATTGGAGGCATTCAGTCGGGACGGTGAGCAAGGAAGTACCACTCGCTCATTCGGAGGAACTGCAGCTTTGTTAGCGGACCCTTTCCCTTCAGCCAGTCCGCCAGCAGGGAGATCTTCAGGTCGCAGCGTTCAACGAGCAAATCGTAAATGGTTTCCGACCGGATTCCAAAGTCCTCGCTGGAACTTGCCCCATGCTCCAACACGATGAATGGTCGGTTCCTTTTTATCGTGTCCAAGGCCCCGGCGAGCACAAGACCTTCAGCTCCTTCGACATCGATTTTGATGAAATCAATATGAATATCCTCGGGAATGAGGGCATCCAGTCGCTCAGTTCGGACTTTGATTTCCTGCCGCGGCTCGGTGTGACGGATGAAATCGCGTTTGTGCAAACCACTCAGGGCCGGCGCCGCCGGCACTACATAGAACGACGACTCCCCGGATGTATCGCTTAGCGCCAGGTCGAAAACCCGGACTCCTGCGAATTTATCCTTGAGCTCTTGCGCGAGCTTCGGTATGGGCTCGAAGGCAAAATGGTGGCCTTGTGGCGCGTAACGTAGAAAATCCAGCAGGAACTGGCCGCGATGGCACCCTATGTCTACGCAATTCGACTCTGCCTTGAGAACGCGGCCCATAACCTCCCCGGCCTGCCGGTCAAAGATCTCGTTCTTAACCAGGTCGAAAGGCATTCTTATCCCTCGCGATCTTTTCCGACCCAGCGTACGAAAGGTTCTATCTTCGTATGCCTTAAGGCGTGCCTTGATCATCTCTCGCATTGAAGCACCAACATCTGTGTCGGGCGCTGCTGCCACGCTCAAGTACTTGCTGGGGCAGAAGCACCGTTTGAGGGAGTGTCGATATGCATCTCCCGCTCCTCCAACCACTGACACAGAACGTTTTGCAGCATCTGCAACGTGTCGGGGTGCTCAGTGGCAAGATCATGCCGACAGTCGGGGTCGTTCACCACATTGAAGAGGCTGAACAGCGGTCGATTTGAGGTGGGCTGGTATACCAGCTTCCATGGGCCGACGCGCACCATTCGATCCTTCGCGGTGATGATGGCCTGGCGGTACTCTGGCTTGACGGCCAGTGTTCCGGTGCGCTTATCTGGAACATCCAGCAAATCCAGCACGTTGGGATAGCGCAAGTGGTTGGCTGGCATCCCCGGTAAATCGGTGAGCCAGATTCCGGTTTCATTGAAGGCGGGCAGATTCATATCGCTTGTTGCCCCATTCAAGTACGCAGCCAGGGAACTGCCCTCCATGGCTTCTGGCGGCGCAATGCCGGCCAGTTCCAGCAACGTTGGGGCAACATCGATTGATCGAACAACATCGGAGCAGAGGCCCGTGCCTCGTACCCGCGGGTCCACAATAACCAGCGGAATACGCGCGCTCATATCGCCACGCACACTATTACCTTGTCCCCATGTATCGTGTTCGAAGAATTCCATGCCGTGGTCGCTGTAGATGACAATAATGGTGTTGTCTTCCAGGCCGCAAGCGCGGATGTGATCGACAATACATTTCACCTCATCGTCGAAATTTCTGACACAGCCATCGTACAGGTCGATGACTTGCGCTAGATCGAAGTCCTTCTTGGTGTCTCCTTGACGGCGGATGATTTCCCATGGGTCAGTGAGCCGCGCCATCGCGAACTTGGATTCCCCGGTGTAGTCCTTGTCAGACCAGAGTGAGTAATACGGGTACTCAGAACCAAAAGGAGGGTGAGTGGTGGAGATAAAGACATTAAGGAAAAATGGTTTCGACAGAGTCGCTAAATCGTTGATCAAAGTTCGCGCATCCCGCCCGATCAGACGCGTGAGCGGTACGCCGGCAAGGTAATACAGTTCCGGCAGGAATCGTTTGGCGAATGCGTTATGGGTGAACAGCGACAGGAACAGGCGCAGATCCTTCGGGCCCTGGCGGATGAGGTACTTGATGTTCCATTGGTCTTTGGGAACATCGAGAATCTCAAAGCCCAGCGGAAACTTGCCAAGGTCGCCGCCAGACCAATCACTCACGGCTGCAGTGCGATAACCGTGCGAGGCCAGCAGGCCAGGCAATATCGGGACGCTTAGACGAATGTCGTCGTCACCGATAAAGTTGTCGCGGATGCCGTGGCGGTGTGGCCATGTTCCAGTCAGAAGAGAAATCAGGCTCGGCGCGGTGCGTGCGCACGGCACATAACAGGAGGTGAACTGGGTTCCCAGTTTCGCCAGTGAATCTATAAACGGCGTCAGATTACGGGGGTACATCGCAGCGCCCAGACGATCCGCGCGAAGGGTGTCCGAGCCGATCATCAGGATGTTGGGCCGTATCAAGGGTGTGGCCGCTACTGCGGCAGGAGTGTGACTCCACGACAGCGCTATCGCCACCAGCGGAACGGAAAGGGCGAGCAGCAAGAATCCTGAGCCTGAGATTGCTTCTCCCGATGAAAGTAGCGTGAGCCCCGCAAGGGCAAAAAGAACGGTCGCGACGGCGCCCAATCCACATTGCACGACAAATATTCGTTTCGGCGTCAGTCTCCGCCAGATGGGATAGAGGCGGCTTATGCGGTAGTGGTACGAGGCCGCAATGCTGCCAGGAAGGTACAGCAGATGTCGGCAAAATTGAAGCGCGGTAAGCACCAGCACGCCGGCCCACGCCGCAGCAACGGCTTCCGCGAATCCGGCAATCCACCCTCGCTACAATCGTAGTTGCAATGTACACAAGCGCACCGATCCCGGCCATGATCGCGCAAATCCCGAAAGCCCAAGCTGTGAGGCGGAACAGCGCGAATATGGAGTACATGCGGTAGTAGCGAAGAATGTCTTCCTTGAGGGGTGGCCCTGTCTGGCTGTAGTCGTAGAATGACTTCAGGACCAGGACAACACTGCAACCCAGCGCGACTAGAAGTACGGCGGTAAGCGAACTCGCGACATAACCAGACGCGGTTATGATGACCAGCGCCAAGACAGGGGACAGGATCGCCAGCCGCCTTGAGAAGCTGGACGCGCGACGCGCAGGATCCCGCGCGGAACCGCCGCCCCGCAACGTGGTCACAATGTCGACGGAATCGACGCCCATCCAGTCTTTCTGCCTTCTCTTGAACGAAGGATCCCTCAACCTGTCCAGTCGACCGGCGACAAATCCGGCTATGTTTACAATGCGAACAAACTCCATCACTGCCAAGACACGAAAGAACATGGCAATGCTGCCAGACGCTTCCCTGGCATGTTTCGCCTGCTTCCAGAGGTGCCGCCTGACGTGTTCGACGATAACCAGCAGAGCTGCGATCGATAGGGGCCACCACTGAATACTTGCAACAAGGAGAACCAATGCCGCGCCATGAAACTGCATGTTCGTCAGATAGCCGGAAGTGGCGATTCCAACGCGTGCATTTCCTCGAGAAAAATTGAGTCTCTGTTTTGCCAATTGCCACCAACTCTCTCTGGGTCTCCAATAGACGATCGCGTCTCTGCAAAATACAAACTTGTATCCAAGCTGCCTCAAGCGAATGCTGAGCAAAGTGTCTTCGGCCGCGTAGAGCCACTCAGGATATCCTTTGGCATTCTCCCAGGCCGATTTTCGAAATGCGACCGATCGACTGGAGGGGAAATACTGCGCGATTGCGGTCGTTTCCCGGGAGGGGGAGAAAGTCGCGAATGCGATGGCTTCCTCGAATGGCGTACGGCACTCGAAACGAAAATTTCCTGCCACCACATCTGGTGCGGGCGTGCTGGCGAAGCACTCCAGAATATGCGACATCCAATTCACGTCGACGCGGCAACCGGCATCCGTTACCGCAATGAGTTCGTGCCGTGCATGCCGAATGCCGAGGTTGCGTCCCTCGGCGATGTTGCATTCCCGGGAGATCACTCGAATGGTACCGGCGGCGGAAATCTCTTCAAGGATCTCCCGGGTGCCGTCGGTGCTGGCTCCGTCAACGATGATAATCTCATCGGGAGGAGCTGATTGGGCAAGCAGGCTTTCCACGAACGATCGAATCGTGGAGTGCTCATTCCTCACGGTTGCTACGAGTGAAATCTTCAGGCTACGCTCCCCTTTGTTGCTTGTGTATCAAGACAGTCAAGCCGTGCGTTCTGTCGGATATGTGTAGTAGTACACGTGGCCTTATGAGCTCGAGTCAAATATCCAGCCAAAAACGTAACCGGCAAAATATGCGACGTTCATTTCCTTGCGTAACGATTTGTTCGATCCGGCTCTGATCCGTAGCGATAGAGCGGCTTTGATTGCACGCCAGAATTGAGGAATCAGGTACGCGGGTGGAACCCTGGAAGCATCGCCGCGTTTGCGCGTTCCTTCAGTGCGACCCTGCTGGAAGTGGATGTCCAGAAAGTACCTGCGACGAAGCTTCTTCGCCTGGATGCGATGATGAATCACGGCATCAGGAACCCACCATACGTTGCATCCGGCAGCGATCATGCGACGGTACATCTCGGTGTCCTCTCCGCCCACGTTGGTCGCACCCTTGCGGCCGAGGCCGGTGTCGAACGTGCCAATGTGGTCGAAAAGCTTTTTGCGGAAGCCAAAATTGCCGCCAAAGACGGGGGTACCAGGACTGGAAAGTCGACATGGGCAGGAACCGTGGTCCAGTTTGCCCAGAAATGCCAACAACTCGTCCAAGAGCCACGCAGGGCGCTCGCCGTCTTCGAACATCACTTCGATGCGTCCGCCTAGCGCGTCTGGGCGCTCTGCAAGGATCAGGCGCTCGTACGCGCGAAGCCAGTCCGGATGCGGAGTTTCGTCGTCGTCCATGAAGACAATGTATTCGCTCACAGCCTCACGGATCGCGCGGTTGCGCGCGTTGGAAAGGCCGAGCTTTTCCTCGTGTACCACCCTGACCTTCATGTCCGGTCCGCGCCAATGGGTGTCGGAAAGCAAGTCGGACGTGCCGTCGGTAGAGGCATTATCTACGATCAACAGCTCCCATGGGCAGGCGGGGGTGCGAAGGTGAGCAAGCCCAGCCAGCGTGCGCTCGAGCCGATGCTTATGGTTGTGAGTGCAGAGTGCGACGGTCAGGGACGTGCTCATCGCAGCCGCGCAGCTACTCTCTCGCCGTAGTAGCGCACTGAATGCCACCACGAGCCGTCATTGCTGCCCAGGGCCACCTTGCGCAGCAACGCACTTTCGGTATCGGTGCCATAGACATCGAGCCTGCGGATGCGATAGGGATCGACGTCGCAGCGGTTGAATCCCGGCTGCGTGCAGAATGCCGCAGCATAACCGCAGGCCCGGGTCGCCTCCAGCACAGTCTCGTCGAACCAGCCGTAGGGATACGCCAGATAGGGAACCGCGCGGCCGAGCAAATCCTCGAGATCGCGCCGGGCCCCGGCGAGTTCTTCGGTGAGCAATGGGCGGGGCAGGGCCCTCAGGTCCGGATGGGTGCGCGAGTGCGAATGGAAGGAGAATCCCCTGCGCGCCATTTCATCGATCTCGCGCAACCCGAGCAGGGGGTAGGTTTTGCCGCCGGGATTCTCGCTTGCCGTCCATTGGTCATGCTTGCCGAGCAGCCCGCTGACCAGGAAAACCGTCGCCGGCCATCCCATCGCCGACAGCACCGGGAAGGCATGTTCGTAGACACCGAGAAAGCCATCGTCGAAGGTCAGTACAAACGCGCCGTCCGGCAGAGCGGCTTGTCCTCCGAGCCAGGCGACGAAGTGCTCGATCGTGCACGGATTCATGCCGCGCCGCTGCAGAGCCTTCATGTGGTTCGTGAACCGGTCGGGAGCGATGCAATAGCGTCTTTCCCAATCGTTCATCGCTTCGCCGACGCGGTGATACATCAGCACCGTTACGCGCTGCGCGTCCTTCGCCGGCGACCGATTCATGTCCTGTGGGTCCTACTGCCGGTCCGCCGCGGCGACCAATCGGCGGTACAGGGCGGAAGGCAGGAGGCTCGTCAGGATGAATTTGGCATCGCCGGCGCGCCAAACGCCCCGCAGCGCGGCTTTTCGGAACAAAGGCTGCGCCGAAACAAGATCGCGCTTCCAGTATGCTGCATAAGCTGCGCGCAACAGCGAGCCATCGATGAGCTCGCGCAAGGCGGCGGGCGCAAGATGGGCGACGTGAGCCGGATTGCTCTGCACGAAATCCCGCCTGACTTGCCATGCATCCAGCACCTGTCGCCATTTCACCGAGGAAATCTGGCCCTGGCCGTGCCAGCGGTAAAAGGCCAGCACTTCGGGAACGCGTACGATATTGCGCGTAACCGCCAGAATCCTCAGCCACAGGTCGTAGTCCATGGAACTGAACATTCGAGTCGAAAAGCCGTTTACGCGCTCCAGAACGCTGCGCCGCAAAAGCGCTGCGTGGATAGGCCACGGACATCCCTTAAGAAACAGCGTTACCGTATCGCTTTTCTCATATTCGGGCGGCACATACGGGTTCTTCCCCGGGGCGCCTTCGCCCACATTTTGCCATCCGCAGTAGGCCAGATCGGCCTGCGCGGTCTGCAGCGCCCGATCTAGCTTGCCAAGGCAGTCTGGCGACCAGTAATCGTCCGCATCGAGAAAGGCCACCAGGGTGCCGCGGGCGTGCTGTAGGCCGGTATTGCGTGCCGGGTATGGTCCCTGATGATTTTGTTGAAGTACCGTCATCTGTCCTGAATATTCGCTCGCCAGACGTGCAAGGATCTCCCGAGAGCCGTCGGATGAGCCATCGTCGACGACGATCAGCTCCACGTTGCCGTAATCCTGTCGCAAGGCGCTGCGGACCGCTTGCTCGACAAAGGGCCGAGCGTTGAAGCACGGCATGACCACGGAGACGAGCTCCCCGGATTTCGCAGCGGTGACGGCCTGACCCATTCCTTACGACCCCCTACCGGGATAATAACCGAGCGCATGCTCGACGACATCCTGCCAGCGGAAGCGTGCGGCGAACGCGCGGCAGGCCGCAGGATCGAATGTCAATTCCTGTCGGAGAAACCCCCGCAGTGCAGCGGCAATGGATTCGACCGAGGGGGTGTCCACGAAGAAGCCGCTGACGCCCTCTGAGACTGCCTCGACGGCGCCTGCCAGCCGGGCGGCGAGCACCGGCGTGCCGCAGGCGTTGGCCTCGAGATAGGAAATGCCAAAACCTTCGTGGCTTCCGCGATGAACTGATGAGGTCAGCACAAACAGATCGCTGCCAGCGAGAAGGCAGCGCAATTCGTGGTTGCGGACGAAACCTGCGAAGCGAACCCGTCCGTCGAGCCCGAGTTCGAGCGCCAGCTTTTCCAGATTTGGACGCAGAGGGCCATCGCCGACCACGGTGTAAGAAAAGTCATGCTGTTCCTTCAATCGCGCCAGGGCCTGAAGCACCAGATTCACGTTCTTGCGCGGGTCCGCAAGGCGGCACACCGTGACCAGATTGGAGTGGCCAATCGACGTCCGCTTGATTTCAGCGCCAAGAAATTCGGGAGATACACCCACCATCGCGGCGGACGTGATGCCGCTGCAGGCCGGATAATTCTCCAGCAGCACCTGCTCGGTATAACGGCTGTTGGCCAGTATATGGACCGCTCGCGGCAACGCACGGCGAACCAGCCTGCGTGTCAGCCACTGCCCTAGCGCCCGCTCGAGTGCGTAACGCAACTGCGACGAGCGCCATAGTCCCGGCAGCCGCTTCAAATCGGGCTGCGCCACCGGGATATAGGGCTGCAGGAAGTCGTTGCCGTGGACGGAAACGACCGCCAAAGTCTCCAGCGCTACCCAGGCGTAGGCGGCGTTCATCACATGCCACATATCGAAGGAGGCGTCGCTCAGGATGGCGCGGTCGGCTTGGCGCCGCAACTTAAGCGACGGCACGACGCGAACACCGGGCAGCGATGATTCACCCTCCGCGTGGGGTCGCGTAAACACTGTGACCCGATGACCCCGGTTCGCCAGCTCGCGGACGAATTCATAGGCGTACGTCTCGACCCCCCCGATTTCCGGTGGGAACTCGGGCGAGATCACGCCGACCTTCATCAGCCGCTGGCGCCGGCTCGGCGCTCGCCGCGGCCCCACAGCCAGCCGCCTGCGGGGATTTCGTGCGGAAGAGCGGCCGTCTTGTCTTTGCCGCTTCCAGTTGACCACGCTATGCCGGCCGGCGGATTGCGCAGGATATGAGGACGCACGGTCTCGTCCGAGCAGTTGACCAGGATCACCTCGACCATGTCCTTCCGGCTCAGATTGACGACGCGGATGCAGGCGTCCTTGAGCACTGGCGTGGGCACCTGGTCCGACGGCGCAACGGCCTCGCCATTGGCGCCCAAAAGGGAAGGGGGAAGACCTAACGAGCGTTTCTCCAGCGCGACCACGGCCTGCGCGAGCCAAGCGCGATACTCGTCCTCAGGCCAAACGTGGCAAGCCTGGTAAAGCGCCTCGGCCCAGAACCCCAACGCGTACTCCTTGCCCTTAATCTCCGGCCAGCGCTCCATCATCCGACAGTCCTCTACAAGCGCGAGCGCAGGCAGGATGACATCGTCGAGCGGCTCTTCCGGAAAACGGCGGCGATAGCGCAGCAAGTCCATTAGATTGATCGGCAGGTATCCGTGCGCGAACCCTTGCAGCGACAGTTCCCGATCGATGTAACCGCCCGGCATCACGATGCGAGGAAAACGCGCCTTGATGCGCGGCAGAAGCGGAATTAGATACTTCCACGCCAAACGTTTCAGCAGCCGCAGGTGCGGCGGCAATCGCTCCGCTTGCGCAGTGGGCAGGAAGGTCAACCGAATTGCCTCAAATAGCGGCCGGTATAGCCATTCTGTGGGCCTCAGCGAGAGCACGGCTCGAGTCGCCGATAGCGCTTGAACGACGAGCGATTGGTGCCGCGTGTCGCCGGTTACCAGCCGATAGCGGTCCATCGCGATGGTCGCATCCAAGTGCGTATTCAGTACAAGCATATTGGCTTCCGATTTGCCAAGTACGCGGCTATGCCGCCAGCGAAACGGTCCTTGCCGCATCGCTTCAAGCGAGTGTTCCAACTCGTCATGCAGGAACCACACGCCTGCGTCCAGCTTGTCGGTCTGCTTCGCAAGAAAAGCGGCGGCCCGATCGAGTGCATAACGGACAGCTGGATCGTCCCTCTCTGCTAGCGCATCCATCAACATGTGCATTGCACTGCAATGCAGTCGGTAATGCGACTCCATACGATCGGTCCACTCGCCGTGACGCCAGCCACCGTCCGGGCTTTGGCGATCCAGGACCGATAACAGCAATTGGTCCCTGAGCAGCCGATAGAGCTGTTTGCTTGTTGCCAACTCCAAACCGGTCAAAACAGCGTAAAGGGCATGTGCATCATTCTCGGAGAAGATCTTCCAGTGCCTGGGCCATCTCGAAAGGTTCTCATAGACATGCCCCTGGATCAGATGCAGGTATACATCGGCTGGGCATTTGTAGGCAGTGTGGGAACTCCACAGGAAATTCTTCTGCTTCTCCAAGGGAAGCAGGCTGCGCAAGTCATCGACTACGCCGCCTGCGACTAACGGAAGCTGCCACGCGCTCCAATCCAAGGCCCAGTTACTAGGTAGATCCACCCGGAAAGAGATCTCCTCTGGAGCGACCGCGAAATCTTTGAATGCGACGGGCCGCTCTTCCAACACATGTCTTACGTCATCTAGCCTCCGCAACCTCGGCGGCCACGGCACCCAATAAGCGGCAAGGTCGTTCCGCATTGGCAGGAGTAGCCAGCCACCAGATGCGCAGCTCGTGAGACGGTAGCTTCCGTTTAAGACGAAGCTGACTTCGCGGGCGCGTCCGGCAGTGAAGCGCACAAAGCAGCACGCGGCTGTGTTGTTGGAGAACAGATCCAGCTTCACTTCTAAATTGCCCGCAGGCTTCGCCATCAATCTTCTGACAGGCAGCGTACTCGACGCCTCGCAATAATTGGCGGGCGAGGGCATCTCGAAAAGGCGAGCCAAATTGCATTCCTCAAGGGCCGGTGTGTGCAAATCGGTCATGCGCTCAAGGTCTGCGCGAGTCGGCGAAGATGCTGCCTTGCCAGAATGCTAAGCTTATGCGGTTGAGCTGGAATTGCAGCGCGTACCAGCCAAAGCAGGTTAACGAGGAATCGTCTTGGCAATACGGAATCTGTTGCTTCCATAACGTAAGTAGGTGAATACCCTAAGCAGTCGACGATCCAGTATTGCTCACCGCGAAGAGCAATCAACACCTTGCGAAGGTTCTTGAAATTGTGAACTTCAATGCATAGAACCGGTCTGCATGCCCTGATGGTCCGTTTTGCGCCATTCAGGACTTCGAGCTCAGCGCCTTCCACGTCAATCTTTATGAGCGCAACACGGCGTGTTGTTCCTAAGGCGGCTTCAACTTCGTCATCGATAGCGGACACACGGACGCTTTCACTCGTCTGGCCAGCGTTAAACGCTACGCTTGAGTGGCCCTGGTTTGTATTGTCGCCCGGTATAACTTTGGCATAACCTGGTCCTGACCCCAGGGCCTTGTTCATAGGAATTACGGTGCCCGTTGCCTGATTCATATCGATATTCTGTAAAAGACAGGGAAATGTATTGGGATTGGCCTCGAATGCAAGTACAGGCTTGAGCCCACAGAACTTGGCGAAATAGATCGAATGGCTTCCGATGAATGCTCCTGCGTCAACCGCTGCGCCGGCTCCTTGGCGTCTGCTGAGCCTTTCTCTCAACTTTTCCAGTACATCCTGTTCGTAAAATGTTCTGTGGGTCTGCATGACCCTCAGTATGTGGTCTTCGGTAGCGACGGATCGAAAGGCGATGGACTGTCCCTCATATTTGAATTGCACCTCTGCCCGTGAGTATGTCGAGGTCGAAGTCGGTGTGTCCAGGTTCATGCGCAGCCTATCGTTCCGCTTAGCTGATGCGGAGCTTTTTTTTCCATCGGGATGCTTCACCGGACAGGGCGGCTATCGGCATGAACAGGAAAGCCGATACATATATCAAGGCACCCGAGGCCGACATTATCAGCATGTAAGAAAGAGGCCGCGCGTCTCTGAAGCCATCGGGAAGCATAAGATCCATTACCAGCAGTACTCCGCATAGCGGCAGATTCAACAGGACACCTGGTATGAGGCTAATTGCCAATTGGAAGAACCTCGACTTTAAACATTGGCTTACCAGGAAGGCAATGAAGAAAACGCTGAATATATCCGATAATAGAATTCCCCATGCAACCCCAGATAAGCCCCAATGAATTCCAATTATGCAGGAGGCTGCGAATAGGACAGTTTGCGTCAGGTGAACGAATACTTCTCGTCCAAGCCGGTTTTGAGCCGCAAGTACAGCTCCGGACGGATAACCAATGCAGGCAAAAAGCCCTCCAACGCTCAATATTGACAGAGGCTCGGCAGCTGCCAACCAATTCTGTCCATAAACAAAAGAGATGAACGGCTGAGCAAGCCAGGCTAGCCCTACGAATAGCGGAGACATGTATACCGAGAGCAGGGTGACCGTTCGGAAATATACGTATCGGCTCTGGTCGAGGTTGTCCTGGCTCTTGGCGAGTGTACGGAAGACAGGATCGTAAACAGATCCGGCGACAATTCTAGGCACTTTCGACAGGCTATCCGCCTTGTTGAACAGCCCAACTATTCCAGGACCCTGAAGTCGACCGAGAAGAAAATTCGGAGTTTGGCGGCGAACGTAGCTCGCCAGGTCATTTAGAGTGAACTTGAAACCGTACAGGCCAAGCTGCTTTGCGAGTTCGAAATCAATGCGTAGATCAGGACGTACGGGAGTGACGGTAATCAGCGCGGAGATGCTAAGAACAGTGCCGGTGATGCCGCCGAGTACGAGACTCCAGACGCCCCAGCCCTGCCAGGCGAGCGCGACCGACAGCAGGCTGCCGAGGGTGGCGCTAACTATATCGATCGTGACGCGCTGTCTGAATCTCATTTCCCTCGTCAGCCATGCGTTCGGCATGTTTGAGAAGGGCCGAAGAAGGAAAGTGATTGCGGAGACGCGGAAAAGATCTGTATAGAGAGGTTCCGCGTACCATTGCGCGAAAAGAGGGGCGGTAAAATAGAATGCGGCATAAACCAGCATACCCAAGCCGAGCTGCATGGTGAAGACGACTTGAAAATCTTCATACTTTGCTTTCTTGGAGCGAACCAATGCTTGGCCCATCCCGCCGCCAGCGACAAAGCCGGCCAAACCCGTATAGATTTGGACCGTCACCAGCGTGCCGAAATCTGCCGGCACGAGAAGACGGGCGAGAACGACGCCGAAAGCAAACTGGAGTGCTTGACTGGTGATGTTTCCACCAAACAGCCATTTCGCGCTATGACGTATCGATTCGCCCATGCTCATCGGTGGCACAACTACTAGTTGGAGTTCTATAAGATATTGAGCTTTGTAGTGTTTAGCGGGCGGCGCATCCACTCAGACGCGCAGGCGTTGATGAAGGGGTCTTCAAGCTGGGCGCGGGGCTCAGTGTCAAAACGGCTGTACTTGAACTAGATTTCCAGTAGTTCCGATTCGATAAGTCACTTCGAGCGAAGTCACGTGCGACCCCCCACGTACCGAAACCCGCCCGACCAATATTCCTGCGCCCCTCGCGGGCCACCCCCAGGCAGGTGCAGGATGACCTCTCAATATTCGGCAAATTTGCCCCCACTCAATTGCTAACATGCCTCTGGTCTTTCTTCTCGGACGATCAACATGATACGAAACGGCAGTCGGTAAGCAAGAGTAAAGCCATTGCCGACCATTCTTTGTTAGTTTAGCAATCTGGGTCACAGGCCGGGGGTCTCCCGCAACTAGTTTCACCATACCCAAGCGCACGGGGCGTTTTGGTACGATTTCAAAAGGAAATGAGATATGAACGGTCATACACTTTGCCCTGTGCGCCTGTCGGTGCTACGCCTAGGTTAAAGCCTGCTTCCGGGGAATGCCATGTTCTACAAGCTCAAAGACAGAATTCATAGACTCCATTTCGCCAGGCAGTGCAGGGCAATCCTGCGGTCTGCGCCGATATCGTTTGACGTGTCGTCCAACGTCGCGCTGCTGAGCCAATTGCAGCACAAGGACGTATTGATGTTCCTGCTTGCAGTGAAATCATTCGTCAAACAGGTGAAACCACGTGCAGTATTCGTGGTAAACGACGGCAGTCTCACCAACAAAGACCGGGCACTTCTGGATGCGCACATTCCCGGCGTTACGATGCTGGAGCTGTCCGGCGTTTCGCAGCGCCGCCTGTCCGACAGGCGGTTGCTGGGAGCGCTTACTGGCAATTTCTTCCCTGATTCGGGACTATTACATTATCCAGCTCGACAGCGACACGCTTACCGTGGGGTCGATCGACGAGGTGCGCAACTGCATTCAACAGCAAAAGTCTTTTGCACTTGGCACGTGGGATAACCAGGATTTCGAAAGTATGCGCGAACGCTTTGAAACAGCGAGAAAGATGAACCCAAGCGCCAAATCCCATGTTCAACTTGTTGCCGAGGCGAATTTCGACAAGCTCCGAGACTTCCACTCCTTGCGGTACGTCCGAGGTTGCGCCGGCTTTGCCGGATTTGCGCGGCGATCGTTCACTCCGGAATTCGTCGAGGCCATTTCCCGCCAGATGCACGCGGCTATTGGGGACAAATGGGCGGAGTGGGGCAGCGAGCAAGTGATGTCAAATATCGTGGTGGCAAACATCGCACAGGCCGTGGTCTTGCCTCATCCGAAATATGCCGACTGCCAGAAAATGAAGGCGGGGCAGACGGCATTCATTCATTTCATCGGGAGTTGCAGATTTAATGGCGGGATTTACGCAAAGCGTGGCGTGTCGGTCATCGATACGTTTTAGACTGGCGGCGACCGGCCAACGGCATTTCTAACCGCTTGGAAGATAGTGTGTGGGCCCCGCCGGCGGGCAAGGCCAAGGCTTGTCCTGCTTGCCTGGAGACCACCAAACAGCTAAACATTCCCTGCTGGACTTGTGCGCGTTTCTTCTGTGACGACAGTTTGCCGCTGCGGACCGTCGCAGTAGGAATTGCTGAGCGACAGGACGTGTTGCCAGCGGGGAGAGCCCACAGTGCAGACCGGTCCTATTCCACGCAGGACTTCGGCGGTCAGTTCAGCGGATCTTCCGGCATTCGCATAGAAGGCTTCTCTAATGATCTTGCGGCCTGTCGCCTTTGCGTCGGGCTCTGTCAATGCAGTCCTGCAGGTTTGCGCGGCATCAGAAAGCTTGCTGAACACATGGGCAGCGCCATGATAGAGATGCAAAGCAGGTCTGCCTTGACGCTCGACATCGGGGTTCGCATAGAAAACGATTGGCCTGTCGAGCAAACCAAAGGTCGTGATCACCGAACTGTCGCCATCGGCGACGAGCAAGTCGGACGCGGCAGCGAGTGGTTCTGCCAATATGTCTGTAACCAGACGAGCATTGGGATATCGCGCCGCTATCGCTTTGAGTTCAGCAAGCAGGGCTTGTCGCCATTCATCTTCCGAGTTGCTTGCTTTCTGCCATAGCCATGGGTGCCCTGTCTGGATGACGTTGCAGTCCGGAAACTTTTCGGCAATTTCTTTCGAATATGCCGGGGCCGAGAGAATCGCAACGTGCCGGTCGACCGGTAGTGGGAGGTTATCAAGATCGTGCAACGCTCTGGTAGCTTCAGTTGCGCCAATACTTCATCTCGCTGAAAAACGCCGTTGAGTAGAGCGTCGGCTTTGGGAAAGCCGACTGGAAAAAATGCGCGCGAATGATCGAACAGGTGAGGGCTCCGCGATTCAAGAAAAATCTTCTCCGCCTTGGACACGCCGAGATAGATTTCGCATGACCTGCGCGGCAGCCAGGCCGCCTCCGCTCCCGAAACCCGCGCCGTGATGAAGATAAGCTCGTAGCGCCCGGCGCTTGGGATAGAAGCTGCAAAGGTGTGAATAGACCACGATGTGCCACTTCCGCAACGAGGCTTGGAACGGCTCCATGCGCAATGAATGAAACAGCTCTTCATCGCGAGCAGAGGCGAAAGCGCCTTCGGCGTGGATGCTCGAACGATCCCACGCAATGCGGACATCTACGTCGCGATAGGCTAACAGGTGCGGGACGACCGGCGCCTGGCAAGCGAAACCGTACGGGTCGGAGAACACGAAAAGAATTCTCGTGCATTTAGTCCGCTCGTAGAACCAATCATCGGCATCGCGCAATGCTTCGACCAGCCAGTTTCGGGCTCTAGGTACCACGTTACGCGGATTGACGACAGCCATTGTGATTGGCGCAGCGAAAGTTTCCGTTCAATTCGTCATCGTGACAAATGCGATGACTCCCAGAGTCCAAGACTCAAAATGACCCATAGCCCCCATGCCGCGTCTGACCCTTCCATAAAGTTATCGAATTCAACCGAAAGTGCCTGGCTTTGCGACTTCAGACCCACGAAATCTCGACGCCGTAGAGCATTTTCGGAGAACACCTTCCGCAGCGGCCCCTTGAGCCACTCGTCCATGGGGACGGTGAATCCGCGCTTGGCGTGGGTCCGGTGGCACACATTCTGCGCGAGCGCCTTGCGAAGAGGAATCTTCCCGAGTGCTTGCCCAATGTCGAGACACGAGTGCCAGTCTACACGGGTCGCGACCTCCACGACATTGCGGTCGAGCAGGGGCACACGCACTTCGAGCGACTCGTGCATGCTGGCGCGATCGACCTTGAGCAGAATCATTTTCATCCGACCGACGAACTCGTTCCAGCGCGTCCATTGCGCTGTGCGGTCCTGTTCGAAGCCGTCGAAATCGAATAGCGTGAAGTCTTCTGGCCAGGCAGGGCAGTCGGGGAACACACGTTTAAGAAAGTCCTCGTGCAGGAGCGTTTGCTTGGCGCGATACCACCCGCCAATGGTCGGCCAGGTTAGCTGAGGGTAGCCGTCGCCGACGCCAAAGTATTTCTTCGCTCCCCATCGCAGGCTGCGCAGCCATAGCGGTTGCCCAAAATCAACGCTCTTGTCGATAACTGGCGCGAAGCGCCGTGCGTATCCCCAGAACAGTTCGTCGCCACCGTCGCCGGAAAGCATCACCTTGACCTCGCGGCGGGCAACGCGCGAAATGAGCATGGTCGGGAAGATCGAGAAATCGGCGAAGGGCTCGCCGCAGGCCGCGATGACGTCGTCCAGCAGCGCCAGACTTTGCCTCGGGCGCGATGTGCTCGACCAGGTGAGGGATGCCGATCTCCCTCGCGTAGGCCATGGCGTCGGGCGATTCGTCCCATCTGTCGCCGTTGGTGCCAATGGTGAAGGCCTTTACGTCGGTTGCGCCGAGGGCGCGTATCTTTGCTGCAATCAAGGGCGAGTCGATTCCGCCGGAGAGGAAGGTGCCGACGGGCACATCACTCACGAGGTGACTCTTGACCGCTTCGGTGATTGCAGCGTCGACCGCTTCGTAAGCTTCTTCGCCCTTGAGATCCGGCTCGCGATAGACAGGAAAGCTGAAGAACCTGCCTTGTTTGGTGCAGCCGTCGGCAGTGGCCTCGAGCCAGCTGCCCGGCTGGAGCATGTGCGTGTTGCGGAGCATCGCGTAGGGTGCCGGAATGTAGCCCAAACGCAAGTAAAGCCCCAGGGCGTCGGACGACACGGACAGCTTCCGGCTCGCGGGATGCGCCAGTATCTGGTCGTACTGGGAGGCGAAGACGATTCCACCGGGCACCCGCATGAAATAGAGCGGCTTCATCCCGGCGTGATCGCGCGCGAGCAGCAGCCTGCGCTCCAGTCGGTCGTAGAAGCCAAGCGCGAACATTCCGTTGAACCGGGCGAGTGCATCCTTGCCCCAGCGTGCGAGACTAAGAAGGACGACCTCGGAGTCGCCTGTGGAGCGGAAACGGATCCCGTCCCGCTCCAGTTCCTGCCTGAGTGCCTTGAAGTTGTAGACCTCTCCATTGAAGACCAGGGCATAACGCCCGTCGGCGGTGACCATCGGTTGGTGGCCGGCCGGGGTGAGATCCTGGATGGCCAGACGGCGGAAGCCGAGGGCGCACACCACTCCGTCTGACCAATGGCCCTCATCGTCTGGCCCTCGACGGGCCATGAGCGGCACGAGACCAGGCACGTGTTCGGTGATCTCAGGAGCGCCAAGGGCGCCGCAGATGCCGCACATCGATTATCTCAACGGTTGATGGGGATCGCGCGACGCAGCGAAGCGCCTCGGTGCGGGAGAAGTTGGTGGCTAGCGTGATCGTTTGACCGACAGGGTGCCAGAATTGGCTTTTCCGGCGTCATAAGAAGCTCGGTGGGAACGTAATCCACGAGTGATGGCACGGTGTTGGATGACGGAAGGGTTCACGTCGTCGGCCCGATGAATGAAGAAGTATTGGCATGGACGCCCCCCTCGGTTAGGTGAATGCAGCGGCCTTTTTCCACTTTGGCATTTCAGATGCAAGTTCCGGGAGGTACCCATGACAAGTATCCGTTGGGGTGTGCACCCAGAACCCCTACTCGGCGTGTCCTGAATTTTGTGTAAGCTGCGTTTCGTCGGGCCTCGTGGCAGCAGGATTCTAACTGGATGGTAAACTTGGTGAGTGCTGCTTTCCAGTCCCACTCTCGGCCGTAGGCTTCGTCACGGTATGGGCCACCAGCCAGATGTCCGCAATCGATTCGCTATCCTGCCATTTCGAATGACACAGCCGGATATGTGGAGGAAGCCAGGAAATTTCTTTCCGGTCACGGCCTCAAGAGAACGGCTCGCTGGCATCAATACGACGTCGACCTGATCCCTTCGGTACATTTTCCGCCTGGGTACTCGCTCATGATCGCGACGGTTTCAGCGCCCGACCCCGATCCGCGTAGCGCGGCAATCTGGATCAGCCCATTCGCCTGAACGCTCCCGGTGCCGGACTGAGCTGGAAGGGCAACCCCAAGCTAGAAGACGCATTACGTTCTGTCGGGGTGCTGTGGACGCTACTGCTCCCCACGCCAGACTGCAATAGCTCGTCTCAACCCTGCAGTAGAATCCTGCTTCCGACAACTGCCAGCGTCACCGCAATGGCATTCCGTACATAGACATGGTTTGCCTTGGTGCTCAAGAGCGAGCCAAGGATGATCCCCGGTATCGATCCCATAAGAAGTGCGCCCAGTAGCGCGAAGTCGACGTTCCCCAGGCTGAGATGGCCCAGGCCCGCGATCAGCGTAAGGGGAACGGCGTGGGCGATGTCGGTGCCAACCAATTTCGGTGGCGTGAGCCGGTAGGGGTACAGGTACACGAGCATCACCACGCCGAGAGCTCCGGCACCTACAGATGTCAGCGTCACGAGGAACCCTAGTATTGCTCCAGCCAGTACGGTCAGCGCGGGTTGCGCGCCTTTGAATCGTTCCGGCGCGTTGGTGCGCAACTGCTGACCGATGCGGTGGAGCTTCGCCTGAAAGAGCATCGCCAGGCTGGTCAGCACAAGCGCCACGCCAAGCGTGGGGAGGATCAGCGATCTCAGTCCCCTGTTCTCGGGAAAGTAGTGAAGCAAGACCAATGTCAGGGCCGCGACGGGAAGGCTGCCGGCACTAAGACGCCGCAGCACCAGCCAGTCGATCGAGCCGCGTGCGCCATGCACCCATACGCCGACACCCTTGGTGATCGAAGCGAAGAGCAGGTCCGTCCCGACCGCCGTCTGCGGTGCGACCCCGAACACGAGCACGAGCAAAGGCGTCATCAACGCGCCCGCGCCGACGCCGGTAAAGCCAACCAGTAAGCCCACAAGAAAACCTGCGAGCGGGTTGAGGAGATCCATCCTTAATATCCCCCGCCTAACGGCGCCCCCTGCCTCGCCCTCCCCCGCGTGTGGGGGAGGGGCGGGGCTAACACCACCTCAGATTGTCGTACGTGTTTGTTATAACCCATTGGAAATAAAAATAATTGTTGATGAGGCTCGCGTTTAACAACCGGCCGTTCAAAAAAGCTCAAGGATTCCCATGCTGCGCAGGTGCGCGACGATCCGATTGGCGGCTTCCTCCGGCGCGTCGATGGTGGTGTCGATCCGAACTTCGGGGTTTTCCGGTACTTCGTACGGCGAATCGATACCGGTGAAGTTCTTGAGTTCACCGCGCCGCGCTTTCCCGTAGAGGCCCTTCGGGTCCCGTTGTTCTGCGATGCCGAGCGGCGTATCGACGTACACCTCGCAGAACTCGCCTTTGTCCACCAGAGTGCGCGCCATCCGGCGTTCGGCGCGGAACGGCGAGATGAACGACACCAGGACGATCATGCCGGCATCCACCATCAGGCGGGAGACTTCGGCAACGCGCCGGATGTTCTCGACGCGGTCGGCTTCGGTGAAGCCCAGGTCCTTGTTGAGACCGTGCCGAACGTTGTCGCCATCCAGCAGATAGGTATGCCGGCCCAGCGCATGGAGCTTTTTTTCGACCAGGTTGGCGATAGTCGACTTGCCGGCGCCGGACAATCCCGTGAACCAGATCACCGCGGGCTTTTGTCCCTTGAGCGCGGCATGGGCCTGTTTGTTGACCTCGATCGCCTGCCAGTGGATGTTCTGCGAGCGGCGTAGCGCGAAGTGCAGAAGTCCTGCGCCGATGGTGTTGTTGGTCAGGCGGTCGATGAGGATGAAGCTGCCGGTGTCGCGATTCTCCCGGTAGGCGTCGAAGGGGATCATCTGGTCGAGATGCAGGTTGCAAACGCCGATCTCGTTCAACTCCAGCGTCGGCGCGGCGAGATGTTCGAGCGTATTGACGTTGATCTTGTACTTGGGCCTCGTAATGGTGGCGGCGACGGTCTTTGCGCCGATCTTCATGAGGTAGGGTCGCCCCGGCAAGCATCGGCTCCTCGCTCATCCAGATCACGTCGGCCTCGAACTGATCGGCGACGGCGGGGGGCGAGTCCATCCCGGCCACGATGTCTCCGCGGCTGATATCGATCTCGTCGCGCGAGGGTGAGGGTGACCGACTGGCCCGACACGGCGGATTCGAGGTCGCCGTCCTTGGTGACGATTCTCCGGACAGTGCTCTCCTTGCCGGAGGGCAGGACCCGGATCCGGTCACCCGGACTCACGGTGCCACCGACGATGCGCCCGGAGTAGCCACGAAAATCGAGGTTCGGGCGGTTCACCCACTGCACGAGCAGCCGGAACGGTGCGCTTTGCACGTCGCTGTTGACTTCCACCGTTTCCAGGTAGCTCAGCAACGTCGGGCCGTGATACCAGGGCGTGTTCGCACTGGTTTCGGTGACGTTGTCGCCGTGCAGGGCTGACAGCGGGATGCAGGCGATGTCCTGGAGCCCGATTTTCCGGCCAAACGCCCGGTATTCTTCCTCGATGCGCTCGGCCACCCCTTCTGCATAGCCGACCAGGTCCAGCTTGTTGATCGCCAGCACGACCTTGCGAATGCCGATCAGCGAGACTAGATAGCTGTGCCGTCGTCGTCTGGGTCAGCACGCCCTTACGGGCATCGATCAGGATCACAGCGACATCGGCCGTCGAGGCCCCGGTGACCATGTTGCGCGTGTACTGTTCGTGGCCCGGCGTGTCGGCCACGATGAATTTCCTCTTGTCGGTGGAAAAGAAACGGTAGGCGACATCGATGGTGATGCCTTGCTGGCGCTCGGCGGTCAGCCCGTCGAGGAGCAGGGCGAAGTCGAGCGCGCCCCCCTGGGTGCCGACCTTTTTCGAGTCGGCTGCCAGAGCCGCAAGCTGATCCTCGTAGAGCAACTTCGATTCGTAGAGCAGGCGACCGATCAGCGTGCTCTTGCCGTCATCGACGCTGCCGCAGGTGATAAAACGGAGCAGGCTCTTGTGCTCGTGCGATTTCAGGTATAGCCCGATATCCCGAGCGATCAAATCCGAGACGTGGGCCATCAGAAGTAACCCTCTTGCTTCTTCTTTTCCATCGAACCGGTCGAATCATGGTCGATGACCCGTCCTTGCCGCTCGGAGGTCTTGGCGAGCAGCATCTCCTGGATGATGCTTGGTAAGTGTCGCCGCCTCGCTCTCGATGGCTCCGGTCAAGGGATAACAGCCAAGCGTACGGAACCGGACGCTCTTCATCATGGGCTTCTCACCGGCGTGTAGAGGCATGCGATCGTCGTCGACCATGATCAGTGTGCCGTCGCGCACGACGACGGGGCGCGTCCGGGCAAAATACAGCGGGACGATCGGGATGTTCTCCAGATAGATGTATTGCCAGACGTCCAGCTCGGTCCAGTTGGAGAGCGGGAACACGCGCATGCTCTCGCCCTTGTTCTTGCGCGCGTTGTAGAGGCGCCAGAGCTCGGGGCGCTGCAGCTTCGGATCCCACCGATGCTGGGCCGAGCGGAACGAGAAGATGCGCTCCTTGGCGCGGGATTTTTCCTCGTCCCGGCGCGCGCCGCCGAACGCTGCGTCGAAGCCGTATTTGTCGAGCGCCTGCGTGAGGCCCTGCGTCTTCCAGACGTCGGTATGGACGGCGGAACCGTGCGTGAACGGATTGATGTTCATCGCCAGGGCTTCGGGATTGACATGCACGATCAGGTCGAGGCCGAGATTTCTTGGTCACGGTGTCCCGAAACTCGTACATCTCGCGGAACTTCCAAGTGGTATCGACGTGCAGCAGCGGAAACGGCGGCTTCGACGGGTAGAACGCTTTCATCGCCAGGTGCAGCATCACCGAGCTGTCCTTGCCGATGGAATAGAGCATGACCGGCTTCTCGCACTCGGAAACCGCCTCGCGCATGATGTCGATGCTTTCCGCCTCCAGGCGCTGGAGGTGCGTCAATGTCGTCATTCGTCCCCTTCGAGTCGTCCCGTCATTGGGCAGGGTGCGGGCAGCAACCGCCATTGCTTGCCGATTCTCATTGTCGGGCGCTGATCCAGCTTCTTACGCGGTCAAGCCAGTTTTGACTTGGGGGCATGGCGGCGGACCGTCCCTCGATCGCGTAGCGCCGTTCTTCGCCGTGCGCAGACACTTCGATCTCGACCCCGTTGCGGCCCGGTACGAACCACCAGCGAGTTGTGCGATTGGGGCCGACGATCTCGCATCCCACACGGTTACCTGATTCGAGCAAGCGGATGGCGTGCGCCGGAATCACGTCCGCCAGGGTGGGGAGGAGCACCACAAGGAACACATCTTTCTCCAAGCCCAAGGCCGGGCTCACCTCGACCCGCCACGCTCCCGGCTCGCCCATATTGGGCCCGAGTTTCCTGATCGCATTCTGGAGCGTGCCGTTTTCGTCGTAGTTCCTGTCGTCTACAAAGAACTCGAAGCCCCGACCGCCGATAGTGTGAATCGCCGCGTCCCTCGGCAACAGGACCCTTGCTTCCAGGCGACCCCCGGCACGTCCCGTCCGGTCCTGCGGCGACACGCTTACGCTGAACCCCTCAGGGGTAATCAGCGGTGCTTCGATTGTATGCAGCAGCCAGCGCTTGCGAAACGATGCGTTGGTCGCGGTCACTTGGTCGAACACAACCACCACATCATCCAGCCGGTCGTAGCCGAACGTGCGCCAGAATTGCTCGACGCGGCGGGTGCGGTGGGAGAATGTGCCTTTACCGGAGCGGCTGTTGGTGTAGGCGGGTGTCACGTCCGCCACGGCGACGCTCAGGCCGTCATGGTCGAAAACCTGCTCGATGGCCGCGGTATGGTAGATGTCGCGCTTGGCCTCCCATTCGGCGCGATCCAGCGGTGCTGCCTCAACACCCCAGCCGGAGCCGATGCGGCGTTGCCCGCCATCGTTGGCAATCGGGCGGAGCTTTTCCATGCCGGGGGCGGGAACAGTATCGTCCGGGTCGGTGACCGTGATCGTGTTATGGGCGATCGCCTGATAGGCGTAGTTCATGTGGTGGTCCGATCCGTATCTCGGCCCGTAGAGACCGCTGTCGATGGCCAGCGCTCCGCCCTTGTAGATCGTGAACGCGCCCTGGTCCAGATGCACGTGGGACCAGAAGTTGTCCCCGGCCTTGAACGTGACGTAGGTGGCATCCGCTGACCAGTCGCTGCGCGCCACCAGCATGCCGATGCCGTCGAAATAGCGCGTCAGCGGCAGGTTCGCGACTGCGGCGGGGTCGATCAGGGCTGGATCGGTAAACGGCCCCCAAGGCCAGCCGGAAGGGATAGGCTCCTTGCGCGGCGGGCGCAGGTTGTAGGCGGGTGCATGCCGGAATTCGAGCGCGAGTGGGATGGCGTCAGGCACGTTCTTGTCGAAAAAGGCGCCGTCTCCCCAGCGGAGGTGGGTGCCGTCTGGCCGGGTGCGGTAGACCAGAAAATCGAGAAAACCACGGATGCCGGGCTCGGTGGCGAACAAATCCTCGCCGGTGGCGCTGCGCCACATGGCGGGGACCTGATAGATGGCCTGCCCGATGCCGATACCGACGTACTCGCCGCCCTCGTGCCAGCCGCCATTGCGCCCCATGATCTGCCGCCATGCGGGAAGCACGCGATTTTTCCAGAGATCGAAAGTGAAGCGCATGATCTCGCCGCTACGCGGGTCGTCGCCGTAGATCGCCAGGCTGCACGCCATCAGCGCCTGAAACGGTGCGTTGTAGAGGATGACGTTATACGGTGACAGGCGTTCTTTTCGAATCACTTCGATTAAATAGCTGCACGCCTCCACCAACTTGCTGCGAAGTTCTGCACGCTCCGAGTCGCTCCACCGGGGGTAGAGCCAGTCGTAGGCCAGCGCCAGCGGCTTGCCCTGTGCGTTGCCGCGCCCGGTGAACTTGAGTTCCATCAGGCGGCGGTGCACAAGACTCAAATCCACACTGCCGGGTTCAATCAGCTCCTGCAGGACAGCGGCCTCGATATTTCCCTTGCCGCCGCGGGCCTGGTCGCGCACTTGACGGATGAAATTCGGGTTCTCGATGGTTAGAGCCGCCAGCTCCGATGCGCTGGGGCTGGGTAGCCGTGGATGGATGAATTTGAACCCGGGTAATGTTACCGCTGGCAAATCTTCAGGCGCAGGAAGCTGGGGCAATTTGCTCTCGTCGACGTAGTGTTCCCTGGGCTGGATCCCTATGACCCATCCGGCAAGCGCGACCGCCGCCACGAGCGCGCCGCCGGCAAGCATCGCAGCGCGTAGACCACGCCGTGCTGAAGTGGATCGCTTGCGCGGCCGCCCGATCTCAGGCAGGGCGGCTCGCGCCATGATCGTATCCGCCGCCTGCCAATGGGCCAGGCGCGTCGCCGCGAAGCCCGCGAGCGCCGCCGCAGTGGCCGCGATCAGCACATCCGTGGGGTCAGGCTTCTTTCCGTGGAGAAACAACTTGAGCGCTTCCATCGGCAGTGCGGTGAGCGCTGCGACAAACGCGCACAGCCAAAGGGTCGTGCGACCGCCCTGCCCGTCGCGGAAAATCCAGACTATCAATCCGACCGGGGCATAGGCGCCGGCATGAATCAGCAGGCTGCGCATCGCCTCCGTTTCGCTGGTGTAGTAGTGATAGTAGAAGGGCAGGAAACGCACTTCGCGCAGCTTGGCCACGGCAACCCAGGTGCTTTCGAACCGCGAGCTGAAGAACCCGTTCAGCGTCAACAGCAGCACGATATAGAGCGGCAACGCGAAGAACACCGCGATCTTGAGCTGCGAGCGGTACTCGACAAGCCATTCCCGGCGGAAGAAGCGGTAGATTGCGACCCCGAGCGCCATGCCAGCCCCGCGCGTGAGGATCGACGCGCCCTGGCTGACGCCGGAGGCAAGAAAGGTCTGCAAACCTTCGATCACCACGCCGAGCAGGACGCCCCAAGCGAAGGCGCGCAGCAGGCCGGGCTTGTTGCCCGTCGCTGCAGTCATCGCGAGAAATGCGCCCAGAGGTGCGGTGGTCAGGACCTCCGCAAACAGCTTGGTGCCGCAGCCAAGCAGACCGCCGCATGACTCGGTAGTGAAGAGCGCCGAACGCCCGGGGCTTGCGAGCTTCTGCGCGAGCTCGGTCGCTGACACAAGAAAATCATAGGGAAACAGGCTGAAGCCGAGATACGCGGTGGTGTAGAGGGCAATGAGGGCACGTGTCCCGTGCCGCCCGCCCGTCTGCATCTCGTCCCAGAGCCGGACCAGGCGTTCGCCAGCGGAATGCCACAGGGCGATCCCGAGGCCCGCGCCGAGCAACTCGGCAAGAAGGTCATTCAACGAG
Organism: uncultured beta proteobacterium; assembly: GCA_963789945.1. Lineage (GTDB taxonomy): Bacteria > Pseudomonadota > Gammaproteobacteria > Burkholderiales > JACQAP01 > JACQAP01. Next base: position 330,629 of record CAWBMN010000004.1, read on the forward strand.
ACTGTGCGCGGCGGGAAGAACAACTGGGCGAATTCGACCGCTATGGCCAGTAGCACGCATAGGCCGAAGACCGCGACACTGGCGGGCGCCGCGCGCATACGCGTGGCGAGCGAGGCAGTGGCAAGGAAGCCGAGCGGGATGTACAGCAGGATGTTTGCTACCCAGTCGGCGCGGGACCCCATGCCGAGCCGCAGATAGGGCGTATGCAGAAAGGTGGCCCAGGCTTCGGCGAACGGACGGTAGCGATACGCCAGCGGGACCAGGCTGCCGTAAACGACAAACCCGACGTAGGTGAGCGCGACTACGGCAAAGCGGCGTCCTTTACGCAAGCTTTGCGCCCAGGAAAGTATCGCCGCTCCTGCACCACCTCAAGTCGCGCAGCAACGGAGCCATTTTCATGCAATTCTGGCGCACGCAGACCACGCACAGAGTGACGTCGCGTGGATCCTGTGTGCCCCCATTTACGCGCCTTCCTTCGTCCAGGCACCCACGGACGGCTCGGCCGCAGGCGTCGCATCAGGTGCCTGAGGCGATCCGGTCACGTCATCGAGTCCTGGCGATCGCCAGGCCAGGATCCAGGTGAACGCGATGAGCAACGGGACCGTAATGTCGCCGATTCGCCCCGGGACGTGACGCTGGCCAGACTCCAGGGCAAACGCCCCTACGGTTACAAGAAGGCCCGCGGACCAGCCGACGCGGCGCGCGGTGTGCCGATCGGCGCCTGACCGTGCACACCAGGCCAGAACAGCCGAAAGTGCGATCATTTCGAGCAATGACCCGATTTCTCCGACGCTATTGTCCAGTTTGCTGCTGAAGGGAATCCAGTTGAACGGGTGAAGCATACCCAGGTTCGATGCAACATTTTCGGCGACGCAGAAACCTGCGAAGACCAGTAAGAACGCCACTTTGGCAAGTGTGCTTGCATTGGCGTTGGCAAGCAGTCTTGCCAATAACAGCCCGGCCCCACAGCCGACGAGTACCTCCGGCGTCAGTTGCCGGCCAAGGATGGGAATCTGTGCGACCAGGAGCAAAAAGGACACGATCACGATGGCGGCAAACGCCGGTTTTCCCGGACGCACCAGGGATTTCGCGACCAGACCGATGCCTGCCCATGACAAAGTCTCCGCGAACGCTTGCCAGCCGTTGAAGGAGCGCGGATCGGCAATCGCCGAGGACTAGCGGCGCGAGAGCAGCCTGGAACTTGCCGACTTCAAGTGACGTCACGAGGGGCATCAGCCGTGACAAGAGCCACGCTGCGAGAGCAATAAGCCCCAGATCGGCAAGCCGGCCCGGGACGAACCAGTTCGACCGTGCCTGCCGGAGCATGTCCACAATGCGTCCCCGTTGGCCCGGGAGGCTGGCCGCAATCACGCCGAGTGCCCCTCCCAGGGTGTTGGTCAGCAGGTCAAACTCCGACTGAGTGCGGGTCGGCAGGTAGGCCTGCAGCAGCTCCATTGAAAGGCTCAGCGAGAATGCCGCTGCTACCGTGAACGCGGCAGCGACGCCGCCCCACGCCTTCGTCAGAAGAAAACGGTGAACGAGAAGGCCCAGGGGTACGTACGCCAGGACATTCGTCGCCAGATCGCCAGGCGACACGTACGTTGCACTCCACCCGTAGAAAAGGAAGGCAAAGGGGTCGCGCGCGGCTACCCATCCCGAAAACGGATACAGACTTCCGTAGACAATTAGAACGGCATACCCGAGTGCGGCATGCCCACGACCTTGCCGGGAATCCTGTGATCCCATCTCTGAGCCGCTCCTCAGACGGACACTGGGGCAGGGCGCTCGGCGAGCCAGTGCGAAAGATGCGCGGCAATGCGTTCTGCGGCCCGGCCATCCCACAATTCGGGCGTGCGGCCGCGTTTCCCACCGGAGACCAGTATCTCGTCCACCAGGTCGAGTATGCGCACGTGGTCACGCCCGACCAGGGTATTGGTGCCCTGTTCAACGGTAATCGGCCGTTCGGTGTTCTCGCGCATCGTCAGGCACGGTACCGCGAGTGCCGTCGTTTCCTCCTGGACTCCGCCTGAGTCGGTCAGCACCAGCGCCGCGGCAGACATGAGTCCGAGCATCTCGAGGTAACCCTGCGGAGGCAGCACCAGCAGGCGATCGCAGTCGAGCTTGTTTTGCAGGCCGAATTTCGCGATGTTTGCGGTGGTACGCGGATGCAATGCACAGATCAGCGGAAGCCTCTCTGCAACTGCCCGAAGAATGTCGAGGGATTCAGAGAGCGTACCCCGTCTGTCAACGTTGGCGGGCCGATGAAGCGTTACCAGTCCGAAACGGTGATCACTTGCGATAGACCGGGACGGAGCCCTTGCGGCCCGCAGGGTCTCGGCCGGGGGAACCGCGCGTTCCCGGTGGGCCAGGAGCGAGTCGATCATCACATTGCCGACGAAGTGTATTCGCGCGGCGGGAATACCCTCCCGCGCCAGGTTGTCGTGCGCCGAACGTTCGGTGGTGTAAAGCAGATCCGATACCTGGTCTGTCAGCAGGCGATTAATTTCCTCGGGCATGGAACGGTCGAAACTGCGCAATCCGGCTTCCACGTGCACCACCGGTACCAGTTTCTTTGCGGCGACCAGGCTGCAGGCCAGCGTGGAATTGACATCGCCAACAACGACGACACAGGATGGCTGGTAAGTGTCCACGACCGGCTCGAATCGCCGCATGACTTCCGCAGTCTGTGCAGCGTGCGAGGCTGAGCCGACTTCGAGGTTGATGTCGGCCCGGGGTAGCTTCAGGTCCTCGAACAATCGGTCGTTCATCATCGGGTCGTAGTGCTGGCCGGTGTGAACGAGTACGGATTGGGGCATCCGGGAGTGGGCACGAAAGGCGCGGAGCAGCGGCGCCATTTTCATGTAATTCGGGCGCGCCCCGACCACGCACAGAATAACCCCGAGCGGGTCCCGTATGTCTCCCATTTACCCGACTTCCTTCTTTCCGGCAGCGGCGGAACGCGCGTTCGTGGCGACGATCACCTGGCGAAGCAATGAAATGGTCGTACCCATGGCTTTCTCGACACGCGCGATCCGACGCTCCAGCCTCGTGACGTCGGACGCGTCTACGATCACGGACGACTGAGCATCGACCTGGGTGCGCGCGCCGTTTGCAGAATCTCCTGTGTCTGCTCTATCGGCACTTTCCAACCCGGTGGTTGGCCCTTCGCCGAACTCCTTATTCAATTCGACGATGACGTCTTCGACCGCCTCATTGCCGATCGAGTGCTTGTCCGATAGATAGGCAGCCAGCAGCAAGCGATTGCAAAGTGTGTTGATCCGGCGAGGAATCCCGCTGGTGAATGCGTGCACCAGGTCAAAGGCTTCATCCTCAATACGTGGGTCGCCCGTCCAGCCGACATGCTTCAAGCGGTGCACGATATAGGCACGTGTTTCGTCGCTGTCGAGCGGGCCAAGATGATATGACGCGATCACCCGCTGCCGGAACTGCTGCATTCTCGGGCTGCGCATCAGTTGCCGCAGTTCCGGCTGCCCGACCAGGAAACTCTGAAGCAACGCCTTGTTCCCGAGTTGGAAGTTGGAAAGCATCCGCAATTCTTCCACCGCCTGTAGCGCCAGGTTCTGCGCCTCGTCCACGATCAGCAGTGCACGCTTCTGTTGTGGTACCAGCGATACCAGATAGGCTTCAAGCTCAGCGATCAGGTGCGCCTTGTCATGGTCCCTGACCGGCAGTCCAAAAGCGATGGCGACTGCGCGCAGCAGGCCGTCCGCATTGAGTTGTGTGGAAACGAGCTGGGCCGCGTTGACTTTGGCGAGATCCAATTGCTGAAGCAGGTTGCGAATCAGTGTCGTCTTGCCTGCGCCCACCTCTCCGGTCAGCACGATAAAGCCCTCGCCCTGGTACAAACCGTATTGCAGATAGGAATACGCGCGCCGGTGCCCACGGCTTCCGAAAAAGAATGAAGGATCCGGGTTCAGCTGGAATGGCTTGCCGGTCAGATGGTAGAACTTTTCGTACATGGGCGCTCTAAAAAACGTGGTCGAAACCTGCAAGAACCGCTCGTTCCTGGTAATTCGAAAACCCGCTTCCTTGCGCATCGAAGCGGACATATCGTGCCATCGAAAATATACTTGTCTTAGGGGTTAGCCGATGGGTCCAGCGAAGGCGATAGTCGTCCTGTGTGCTCTCGGTCAGGGTAGTGCTGCTTTCCGAGAGCGTGTGCCTGTATGTGCCCGTTATCGTCGTAAGCGCTGATTGCGAGTGTGCGAGGGCGACACTGATCCCGCGCGTCGTAAACTGATCCGTGGTGGCGAAAGCGTCGCCCACGGTTACCGCAAGATCATCGGAAAGCTTCTGCTGGTCCGTGTAAAAACCGGTAAAAGTAAGAGAGTTCCTCACGCCCAGAATGGCGAACGATGCCACTCCGCTCTCAAGCAGATATACCTGCTCCGTGTAAACGGACTGCGGCGCCGCCAGGAACGATGGAAGCCCCGTCCGGCGGAGGATCTCCTCCACAGCTGCCGCACGCTCCGCCGGGTCGGGGATACGAGCCGTAAGCAGGCTGTCCAGCAGGACGGCGGTGTTGCCGGGCGGAAGAGCGAACAGCTGCTGCGCATAGCTGTTTACATCCCGACTGAAAGCAAAGTTCCATGCGGTGAGGCGTGTGCGGTGGTTGAGAGCCACGTTATAACCGGTGCCGAAGAAGCGATCCTCAACTCTCCCCGACACACTGGTTCGGGACCGGGGGCGCCAGTCGAAGCCTGCTCCGTAGATCTGGTTTTTCGTTTCTGTGTCACGGGCGGCATAGTTGTTGTGCTCGTAACCGCCAATGGCGGAAAGCCTGAGGCTCGACGCCGGCTGGTAATACAGATAGGCCCGGACAACCTCGGACGTGAGCGTGCGCTGTGCTTCAGCGGTCCGTATCGTCACGCCGATACTCGGCGCGTGCGCCGAATAGGCGCACCGGTGTCTCCAGCGAGGCCAACCAGCCGACGTGGAGGCTTGACGAATATGCACTTCCGCTGGTCCAGGTCCAACTTGTGTCGTTGCGTGCCTGCCAAGCCAGATTGGGACCAAAGTTGCCCTTGACGTAGGGCGACAGCCGGACCCCATACGTCTCCACGGCATTCTCGTTGATCGTCGCGAAATCTCCCTGCGTGGTTCCAAACGGGGAAATGAAACTCTGAGCCACCTGGGCGTCGGCATCAAAAAAAAACAGGTCCTCGACCACCTCGGCGCGGCTCTCGGCGCGCAGTGTATGGTCGATTCCACCGTCTTCCGGGTTTCGGGCGTATACGGTGAAGCTAGGCGCGTAGACGAAATTCACCTTGAGTCGCTCCCCGTCACCGTTCAGGCGGATATAGGGGGCGACCTCGACAATCAGGTCGCTCGTCGCCTGGTCTTCAGGCTGGAGCCGTACATTGTCGGTAATCGTCGACTGCACTCTGATCCCTTCCTGGATGTTCCAATTCGCGGCTGATGTTGTTACGGACCGGCCCGCGATAAGCGCGGCAACCAGCCACACGACCACCACTGGCGGGGATGAAGCCAGCAGCGTGTGCTGCGCAGACGACGGCATCAAGCACGCTTGCCGGCTGTGTTATGGCCACCATAGCCGTAGCTGCCGTAGTAGGACCCGACTTCGGACTGGGCGACCTTGTTCAGCATGGTCATCACTATCGGGCAATTCTCGACCGTCGAGAGCGCTGCCTCCAATGTCGCTTGCGTGGTTTTATCCGCTTCAACGACGACTACAAGCTGTCCCATATGACTTGCCAGAACTCTCGATTCGGTCGTCGCGAGCAGCGGTGGCGAGTCAAAGATCACGATGCGGTCCGAATAACGACTCGCAATTTCGTCCACCAGTCTGGCCATTGCGTCGCTCGCAAGCAGTTCCGATGCCGCTCGATGGGGTGTGCCTGCCTGAAGAAGCGCAAGTCTGTTGATGTTTGTCCTGATAAGAACCTCATCGTAGGTGAGGCCGGGTTCGGTCAGGACATCCATCAATCCCTTGGCTGGCTTAATGCCAAACAGCTTCGGAAGCGTAGGGGACACAACGTCCGCATCCACCAGCAGAACCGTGCTGTCGATCTCCATGGCGATGCTCAATGCCAGGTTGAGTGAAACGAAACTCTTGCCTTCACCGGGCAACGAACTTGTGACCATGATGAGGTTGCTGTTTCTTACCGACGCGGAAGATTTTTCGAGCGCGTTGCGGATCAGCGGGCGCTTGATCACCCGAAACTCGGAGAGCAGCTTTGAGTCGGGAACTGTGGGGGTAATGAATCCGGCTGCCTGGAGTCGTCCGAAATCAATCTTCAGGACGTTCTGATCGACAGCCGAATCGTCCGACAATGACGGCTCCGTCCTTTTGTCAGGCATTGCGCCTGGCAGGGCGCGTGTGCGAACGCGAGCCTGGCTATTCCGCGAGGTCTGCAGCGGAATGGAATCTGGTGACGGACGCTCGTTATCGTATCCGCGCAGGACCGGCTCGGATTTCGACTTGCCGGGGATATCGATGCCGGCCCTCCTGAGTTCTTCGAGCCGCTTCGCCGCTTCCTCAATAGTGTTCATAGTGCCCTCAGAACGGAAGAAGGCCATGCACGACAACGAAAGCGAAGGCCGCACCGTACGCCGTCACTAATCCGCCGAAACCGCCGAAAAAAAACCATGCGCTTCGTCGCCGTCTTGCCAGCATTGGCTGGCTGGGAATCAAGGAAACAGCACCGAGCACAGGGCGCTGGGCGATCTCTCTGAGTTTGCGGTTGTCATGGAAGGTTGGCTTCACTTGGCTGAAAAGGAAACTCGCGGCGATACCCGCGCACAAGGAGGCAAGAAACACCAACGGGAGCAACACTTGTCGATTCGGAGCGACCGGCTTAGGCGAGACTCTCGGCGGATCAATGATTCTGAAATCGGCGATCCCGGTCGCCGCCTCCACTTCCCCCGACAGCAGCGCTGATTCACGTCTGCCCACCAGGGTCTCGTAATTCTGCTTCTGAATGCCGTAATCCCGGTTCAACTGAGCGAATTGAGTCTCCACCTCGGGAACCATTCGCGCCTGCTGGAGTAGTTGTGCGTGACGCCGGTCGAAGTCTGCTACGCGGGTACTCAGCGCGGCCACCTGGGCCTCGGCCTCCACCAGCGCGATTTTGAGTTGTTGGTATACCGGATTGCGATCGCCTTGGGGCTCTCCCGCCGGCATTGCCTGCCGGCGTCTTTCGAGTTCCTTCTTGAGCCGTTCCTGTTCTGCTTTCCTCTGCGCTTCAAGGTCCCCGATGATGCGTCGCGTGCCCACAACATCGGGATGCAGGTCCGTGTATCTGCGCAGCAACTCGTCAAGGCTTTTCGTGAGCACGTCCAGGCGCGCGTCTATTTCCGGCGTCGCAATCTCGGGCGCACCCTCAGTCTGGGACGAGGGCGACTGTAGGTATATGGGGTCCTCCGACGCCAGTTCGCGTTTGAGCGCGTCACGAGACCTTTCTGCCTCTCTGAGTTCCAGTTGAGCCTGCCGCCGTTGTTCGGCCAAGGCAGTCATGCTTCCAAAATAGTCCTTGTCGCCTGACCCGGCCATACCCAGATTCCGCAGCTTGAATTCCTTGAGGCGGTTTTCCGCCTCGGCCAGACGTTGTTCGTATGACTTGATCTGTTCTTCGAGGAAGCGTGTCGCCTGTTCCGAATCGTTGCGCTTCCCGGAAAGACCGGACTCCACAAAAATCGAAAGCAGTGACTGGACAACGCGTTTGGCCTGCTCCGGCTTCGGATCCAGAAATCCAATCGTGTAGAGGTTGTCACGACCGACACTCTTGATCTGGAGGGTTCGCATCAAGGTGTCGATAATTCGTTCGCGGTCCTCCCCGGTTTTCGCCTGCAAATCCATGTCAGTCATCCGGACCAGCTTCTCCATATTGGGTCGGCTGATCAGGGTGCGGCTCAGCATGGCGACTTCCTGCTCGACGTTGGGTTGGATCGCCAGTCCGGCCATGAGGGGTTTCAGCATTGATTGGGTATCCAGGTAGATCCTGGCAGAGGCTTCGTATTGATCCGGTGTCAGGAAAACGTATGCACCGCCGGCCAGTCCTGCCAGCCAGGTAACCGCAAGCCCGACCCAGCGACGCAGCCAGATACCGTGAAGTGCCTCGGTGATTTTTCGAAATATTTCGTCCATGATGAACTCGGAGGGGGTAGGGAAGGTCCGGACGGGGGGCGGCTGGCTTGGCGCTCAGGTCAGAACCAGCTCTGCGGGATGACCACGACGTCGCCGGGCTTCATCTCGATGTTCGCCGAGACATCACCCTGTTTTATCAGGTCGTCCAAGCGCACACTGTATTGCTTGTTGCCTTCCGAGGTTCGCAGTATCGAGGCATTGTTACCCGCGGCGAAGTCAGTGATACCGCCCACGGCGATCATCACGTCAAGCAAAGTCATTTTCTGGCGATAAGACAGGACTTGGGGCTTGGTGGCTTCGCCAATGACGCGAATCTGCTCACTGTACGGCCCGACGAAGTTTGTCACGATCACGGTGACCACAGGATCCCGAATGAACTTGCCGAGCGCACTCTCGATGTCGCGGGCGAGTGTTGTCGAATCCTTGCCCATTGCGGGCAGGTCTTCGACCAGGGGAACCGTGATTTTCCCGTCTGGCCGCACCGGTACGCTCATGGACAGGTCCGGATTGCGCCAAACAATGATGTTTACATTATCACCTGGGCCGATAATGTAGTTGTATTCGGGAGACGCAATCCTCTTGGGGGCGGGCGGATACTTCGAGGAGGAACATCCAGGCACTAGCGTGCCAATGAATACGACATATAGCATCACCTGCGCTGCTTGTCGGCAAACGCCTGCCATCTGCATGGTGCCTCCCTTATGCTCCCTACTTCACACAAACTTGCCTTGCTAACAAACATCAATCAAACGCGTTCGCGGCGACTTATTCTTATTCTAGTTACTACGCCGTGCCCCGTTTTTTCTTCTTTTTTTTTAAGTACTTATCACGCACTGACTGGGGAATATTCGTTTTGGTCTGCTCCCCAGATCAAGCATTGCGGGAGTGTGGCTGGATATAAGAAAAGTTGCAAGGGGTATACGCCAAATGCAATAGCCTGGCTTCATCACATTTTGGCCGTTCGGGTTGTTTCGGCCCATGTAACAGATTCGATGTAACCGTCTAGACTGAGTCCAGGAGGGCGTATTTCGACGATGCGGATTGAGACAGCGAAAGAGCGCTTTCGCGGCGGCTAAGAGGGTCCCTTTCCACTCCCGCGACGGAGCGCATTGCGCTGTACGTGCGGTAAATGCACCGATCGACAGGACCGTGCCCGCCGCTGCGTCTCCCGGAATTGCGATCACCAATCTGAACTCGGTTGCCGAGTTCTGGAGTAGGTCCATGGAATGTTGGCGTTGTCATTCCGAATCCTTGCCGGCACAAAGGTTCTGCGCCCAATGCGGAGCATCTCTCGAGAATGTTCCCGAGGCGTCGCGGCTATCTTCGCCCGCCAACTACACGCCTCCTTATCTGATCGAAAAGATACTAGCTTCCCGGAGTGTACTGGAGGGAGAGCGCAAGCAGGTTACAGTCCTATTCTGTGATCTCGTCAGTTCTACCACCATCGCCGGTCGAATCGGTGCGGAGGCGATGCATGATCTTCTCAATTGGTTTTTTGAGCTCGCGCTGACGGAAGTGCACCGTTACGAAGGCACCATAAACCAATTCCTCGGCGATGGATTCATGGCTCTGTTCGGGGCCCCGATCGCGCATGAGGACCATGCGCGCCGCGCAGTGTTGGTCTCGCTATCCATCCTCAAACGTCTGCAGGACCAGAAACCACCATTAGAGGGGCTGGGGAACATGTCAATCGCCGCGCGCATTGGCCTGAACACAGGCCCCGTGGTCGTTGGAAAAATTGGAGACAATTTGCGCATGGATTACACGGCAATTGGTGAGACCACACACTTAGCCGCTCGTTTGCAGGCACTGGCCGAACCAGGGACAATTTATGTGGGTGAGGCGACGCAGCATGCAACGCGAGATTACATAAGTTACGAGTTTCTCGGTCTACGCTCGTTGAAGGGTAAACCTGAGCCCGTTCCAGTTTACAAGGCTCTGGGAGCCTCGCACCGCTCGGATGCCAGCCACGGGCAGGCTCCCGTGCAGATTGAACCGCTTGTCCCGGCCTCGCAATGGGGACAGAAGACAGCTACGCCCTTCGTTGGCAGACAGGCAGAGCTTGATACCCTCCTCGCATGGTTCAAGCGGATGAAGGAGGGCCGTGGCGGAGTGGTCTCCGTTGTCGGCGAGGCGGGCATCGGAAAGTCCCGACTGGTGATGGAGGCCAGACTGGCTTCGCCCGTCGTCGGCGCATTGTGGCTCGAAGGACACGGCGTGTCCTTCGGACAAAATATCAGCTATCTGCCGTTCATCGAAGCGTTGCGCGGACTATTCGGGATCAGTGACGACGACGCCCAGTCAGAAGGGTGGTTCAAGCTCGAGACCGGGATGGCCAGGCTTTCCCCGGAGACGTCCACGCAGTGGTTGCCCTATCTTGGAGTATTTCTGGGAATTGAGATTCCGGAGAGCTTCTCCGCTGCACTCGCCCAGGTCAACAACGAAGCGATGGGACGGCAGATTTTTGCGGCTTGTCGGCATTTGTTTGAATGCCTCGCACGAGAACATTCGCTCATCCTGGTGCTTGAGGATTACCAGTGGGTGGATCAGTCCTCCACGCAACTCCTGGAACATCTGCTGCAGGTGGTAGATGCGAGCCCGTTTCTAGTCTTGGTTTTGAGTCGACCCGACGCGGCTTCGGTTGATCGTTTGCGGGAGCTGCTGATCCGGGACCATCCGGGCGCGTATGCGGAACTGCGGGTTGGTCCGCTGTCAACCGGAGAATGTTTGCGTCTCGTGCGGCATCTACGCGAAGAGGATCGCCATGCCAGTGATGTCGACAGGTTGATTCTTGACAAGGCGGGGGGGAATCCCTTTTTTGTAGAGGAGGTAGTGCATTCGCTGGCGGATGTTGGGCCTGTTAGTCCCGCTACGGATGACACTCGGTTGCATGCAAAAGGGGAGGGACACCAGCCGATTGCGATTCCCAACCGCATTCAGGATGTGATCGCAGCGCGTATCGACCACCTGGATGGCGACGTTAAGCGCGTTCTAAAGCTTGCCTCGGTCGTAGGCCGGAACTTTCTTTACAAAGTCCTGGATGCAGTTAATAAAGCGAGTAGCGATCTGGATAAGAATCTCGGAGAGCTCGAGCATCTCCAGATTGTCCAGGAAAGACACCGGCTTCCGGAATTGGAGTACATGTTCAAGCATGCGTTGGTGCAGGAGGTGACGTATGAGTCCATTCTACTGCAACGACGGCGACAACTTCACCGCACCGTGGCTGCATGTATCGAACATCTTTTTGCCGATCGCCTGGAGGAATTTTGCGGTGTACTGGCTCACCACTACGCTCGCGCCGAGGAGTGGGAGAAAGCTCACCAGTACCTGGTGCGGGCCGGCGACCAGGCCGGGCGCTTGGCAGCCGATGCCGAGGCTTTGGCAAACTATGAACACGCGCTGGTGGCTTATGAGCATGCATTTGGCGACCGATGGGAACCTCTGCAGCGCGCCAGCCTGGCGCGCAAGATGGGGGAGAGCCTGTTTCGCCGCGGGGAGTTCGAACGCGCGGTCGAGCACTTGCAGCATGCGTTATCCGTGCTGGGTCGTCGCGCGTTGCCGACGTCACGCTGGGGTGTCCGCTCTGCAATACTCGTCGAACTGCTTCGCCAGGCGAAGATACGGCTTCGCAATTGGAGGGGCCGATCCGGCTCGCTCGGGAAACCGGATGCTGTCACTGGTGAGCGGTACCGAATCCATGAAGTGATGGCATGGGTTGACTTCTTCATTGACCAGGAGCGGATGTTTCTCGATACGCTCGTTCTCCTCAACATCGCTGAGCCCAACCGGCTGCTGGTCGAAATGACCCAGGCGCAAGCTGGTGTCGGTATTGGGCTGGACATGATCTCTCTGCACCGGATCGCGGGCTCCTACCATGCTCGCGCTATCGCAAACGCAAAGCAGTCGCAGCACCCTCGTGCCACGGCCTACGCCCATTTCGGCCTGGGAATTCACAGGCATTTCTTTCAGGGAGATTTGGAGAACGCTGAAGGCAATTTCGAGCGCGCAGTCGAAGCATATCGTCAGGTGGGCGACGTGCGGGGCTCAGGCGCCGCCGCATCTTGCTGGCTGCACTCTCTTTGCCTGCGCGGAGACACGAAACAATGGGAATCGAAGAGCGAAGCGCTTGCAAAGATTGGGGCGGATACCGGGGACCGGCAAGTCTATGGATGGGGGCTCGGGCACCTCTCGCACGCCCGTTTGCTACGTGGGGCGGACGCAGACGACATTATCCGCCAACTGGATGCAACGCTCAGCATCTTTCAGGCGATACCGGATTACGCGTCGATGGCTTACTCGAAGGCGATTGTTTCTCTTTGTTACTTGGCGCAAGGCGATCTGTCCACGGCGCTGCGCGTTGCCACATTGACCTTATCGCTTATCAGGGAGCGTCATATCCGCGGGCCATTTCTTCCCTATGTAATAGGTCTGCTCGCAGACTGTGCCTCTGCCGCGCTGTCGGCGGCCTCCCGGGGCATAATCATGGAGCGGAAGGACAAAGCCGCGATCCAATCAATCGACGGGATGTTATCGGCGTGGGGCGCTGTTACGCGGGAGGGGGAGGTCGCCATGTGTCGCTGGCGCGGCGTTCGCGCCTGGGTGAACGCAAAGCCGCGCAGAGCTCGCCGGTGGTGGCAGCGCAGCCTCGAAGGCGCCGAGGCAATGGGGGCAACTCACGAGGCTGCGAAGACCTGCTTGGAGATGGGTCGCTGGACCGGGGAGAGACAGTACCTGGCCCGGGCTGAGATATCCTTTGAGCATATAGGGTCAACGCGCGAACTTGCTCAAGCGCGCGCGCTTCTTGAAAGGTCTGCCCGTTGAATTCGGGGAACACACGCTTTCACGTGAGCTTTCGGAAAGTTACTTGATCAAATTGCGAGGTCTTATGCCCCTTCCCAATTCACGACCCACCTTTAAGGAGTGCCAATGAGCCCAGGAGCCGTGCCCAACTCATTGCCTGTCGATCTATCGAGCATCGTACAGGCCGGCGTCCTGGCTCCGTCGGCTGACAACCACCATTGTTTCGAGCTTCAGGCTTCGCCCGATTGCATCCTTCTGTTTGGCAATGAGGCCTATCTAGGTGCGCCATATCACCGCAAGATCCTGAACCTGATTTCATTTGGCACCGTGGCCGAGAACATGATCATCCGCGCCCGGCGACTCGGATATCGAGCGGACTTGATCTGGCTCCCCGATGCAGCCCGGCCCTCGCTTATAGCCGAATTACGGCTGACCAAGGGTGAACCCACCGAAAACCCGCTTGACGCTGCAATTTCAAGGCGTCATACAAATCGGCGAATCAGGTTTGGCGGACCAACGCTTGGCGAAGCGGATCTGGCGCAGTTCAGTCTGCACCTTCAGGGGATCGAAGGCGTCAAGCTCGCGTTCTTCGATTCCGGCACGCGGCGCGCCAAACTGTTGCGCCTCATCCGGATCGCCGAGGCCGAGCGATTCAATACGCGGGCGCTGCATCAAGACCTTTTCTCATCGATCCGCGTTCGACGTTGGCTGGCATGCATCGGCGGAAGAGGGTCTTCCTCCGGCGGCATTGGGCGTGGAACCGGGAGTGCGTTGGGCATTCGCGCAGCTTCGGCACTGGCCCCTGATGAATGCGCTGAGGCATATCGGTCTTCATCACGCGCTTGGTTTCAGGGCGGCTTATTTGCCGTGTCGCCTCGCGCCCCACCGCGGAGTCCTGACCACGAGTTTGCCGATAGAGCGGGGGGCCGTGTCCGTCGGCAGGGCCCTAGAACGAATATGGCTGGAGGCCCAAAGCCGGGGGCTGGCCTTCCAGCCCTTTGCCGGCGCCGCATTGCTCGCGCTACGCGAGTACCGCGAAGTGCCGGTGTCCACCGGCGAGCGCCTGCGCCAAGGTTGGAAAGAACTCACCAATGAAACCCCGGTGATGGTGTTCAGGCTCGGGCACGCCAATCCGCCCGCGATACGGACGGGCCGCCCGGCACTTGGCACCTGTCTCCGTGTCTAGCGGCTACCCGCATACATCATGGTGCTCGGCCGCTGCGCGGCCTCGAGCTGCGCCTTCTTCGCCAGCGCGTTCAACACGTTCACGATCCAGTGGTTCGAGCAGCGCTGCTCATCGCCCGCGGGATGGCAGTTCCCCGAGCGCCGCCCAGATGCCCAGGTGCCCATCGGCAACCGTCAGGTACGGGGACTGAAGTTCCCGTGACTTGAGATCCCGCAACACCAAGAGCCACGACTCCTTAGCTCTCGCGCTCGCCCGCCTCACACGCTAACAGCAGCGCCACCCTGCTCGCGTCCGCCCCGACCATCACCAGCAGCGCCGCCTTGCGATCCTTGAGCCCCGCTTTCACATACAGGCCGTCGGCCCACCAGTACACTACCTCCAGCTCCGACAGATCGGCGCGTCTTCAGCCGTCGTACTCGGCCTGCCAGGCGCCCATGGACTCGCCCAGCGAGGCCGACGAGAGCGGCGAGCCCTCGCGCTGGAGCCCGGTCAGCGCCGACCTCGAAATCTCCATTCGAGAGTCCATGCCGATAAAGCTGCACGTCAGCGGTCGGTACGCGACATCGAAGAGCACGCCGCGAAATGGTCAACCAAGCATTGCGCTGGATTGCGCAGGCTGGCGGCGTTGGTTTGGCTTGCGGTGGGTCATTCAACACTCTGCCAAATGCCATTGTCGATTTTTTTTACAATTATTCGCCTCAGATTCAGCATGCCGTATCTAATATCATAAAAGATAAGGAATATTATTTTATGGCACGACCCATGCATTGTAGCTGGCAAGGACACATGAAACACGCATGTATCCGAACCGTAAATTTCTCAAGCTTAAGGAGTGACAACATGAAAAAGCAGCTGGTAATAGCAATCGCCCTGTCCTTGGGTTTGGGTATCGGGGCGGCGCAAGCAGCCACCGTAGCCTCTATTTCCCAAAGTTATGGGCTCTTCCAGTGGGAAGACGATGATGGTGAGATGCAGGGCGTCGACCTCAACGGCAATGGCTTGCTAGATGTAGGCGATACCCTGACGGGCGTCATCGAAGTCACCAAGATCAATCAATTGATAGCTCCGTTTAGTAGTGCCTTGATGGATGGTATCACCAACACCCATCTCAGCGCCGTGTTCACTACGGAAGTGAAAGCCAAGGTCGCTGGATCGGGTCTCAGCACGTTTGATTACACCTTTGGCCCGGTAGGCGGCGCAACGGGTACCATGATCTCTTTCTATGAAGAAGCCATCGATGACCTGAACATCCTCGGCTGCGCAACCGATGCCATTTGTAAGAGCTTCGTAACCGATGGGACGCTCATCCTGGATTTGGGTTTTGTGGGCGATATCGACGAGTTCTGGTTTGCAGACGAAGTTCAGGGCGACAATATCGCGGTCTTTGACCTGCTAAGTAACAGCACTAAAGTTGGTGTCGGCAACTTCGGCTTGAGCGTGACTGGCGTTAACAACGTTGGGACGCTCCTGGAAAGCCAAAATACCTGCTTTAACGAGCCTGGTGAAGGTATCCTGACTTGCATTAGCGGTATACCTGCCGACGGAAACAACAGGGTGCAGTGGTTGGGTTCAACGGACATCCTGGGCGGGATCAATTCCACCGCTTATCCTGGCACTAGCGATGCAGACCTTCAGGCGGAAGCAGTTCCGGAGCCCGGTACCCTTGCCTTGTTGGGGATGGGATTGGGTTTGCTCGGGTTTGGCATGTCGGCAAAGCGTCGCGTTTGGCATGTCGGCAAAGCGTCGCAAGGTCTAGTCTAAGCTCGCTACATACGCGGTCCCGAGCCCCCTGGCGTTGAGCCAGGGGGCTTTTTTTGTTCGCGAGAAATGCCCCCAAAACTTGAGAAAGGGTTCGTAGAGCGTCTATGATTTGCTGCCAGGACTACCTCGTTGTTTGAGAGACTAAGCGCATGCCCCAGTTTTCGATGATTCCAATCCTGCTGCGCGAAATCACCGGCCCGCGCGCCTTTCCGCGCGAACCGGAACCCGCGCTGGTCATGGACGGTAAGGCGGAAGTGGCGGCCTATACCGAGGCGGGCCGTATAGACGGCGTCATGGCGGCGGCGTATCTGTTTCATTCCGCCCGTATCAGCCAGGTTATTCATGGTTGCCAGAACGTCATCGATTTAGGCTGCGGACCCGCCACCCAACTATCCCAGGTGGCGCAACTCAATCCCGACGTCGCCTTCCATGGCGTCGATCTATCCCCTGCCATGCTGGAAAGCGCGGCGGCGCATATTCGGGAATTGGCGCTAAAGAATGTCCAATTCAGTCAAGGGGACATCACCCACCTCGACCACATCCGGGGTCATTCAGCGGATGCCGTCATCTGCACCATGGCACTGCACCATCTGCCGACATTTGACCATCTGCTGGCCTGTTTCGGGGAAATAGGGCGAATTCTGAAACCTGGCGGCACGGTCTATTTGGTGGATTTCGGCCGACTCAAGTCGCTCAAGTCCGTGTTGTACTTCGCCTATATGAACGCCAAGCACCAGCCGCATCTGTTTTCCCTGGACTATGAGCGTTCGCTTCGTGCGGCCTTCCTGCTCGAAGATTTTCGGAGGGCGGCGCAGGCGCGACTGCCGGGGCAGGTGCAGGTGTTCAGTACTTTCATGATGCCGCTGCTGATCGTCCTCAAGACCGAGGACAAACCGTTGCCCGAGGCATTGTGTGTGAAATTTCGCGCCATGCGCAAAGCACTTCCCGCACGCTATCGCCGCGACTTGGACGACATTCGCACTTTTTTCCGTTTGGGCGGCTTGGGCAACGACCCATTTTCTGGCTAACCCCCCTTGATTCGGTTCGCTGCTGATCAAGAGAATCAGCTAGAGGTAGCTGGAGAGGCCGGGTGGTCAACTTAACCTTAAACCGATCAAGACCAAGCTCGTTGAATTTGGTCGATACGCGCAGCGACATGCAAGCAAACACGGCAGGAGACGCCCTCAACAAGCTGCGCAAATGACCTTAGCTCTTCTGCACCGAGCGGCGCTCCGGATAACAGGAAGCTTCGATTGGTATGGCGGGCCGCAATGGCAGCTTCCAGCGAACTCTCCGATCACTCACCTGGGGCCAGTGGAAGTTCGGCGGTCAAGGTCGGCCGAGTCGAATCCGGCAGCCATCTCACGCTACAGACGATTCCGAGGCGCGCTGCGCGTGGGATCATGTTCTCAACGCCAGCACCAAACGAGATCAGGCTCAAAACCAGCCGATGGTACGGAGCCTTGTGACAAGCATCCCCTGCATAGAGTTCGATGCGGTCTTTTGATGCACGTATTCGAAAGGAATGGTGATTGTCTGCCGATAGCGCGAGGACTGCGGCCTCGATGATGCTCCGTATCTCGGGTGTCAGTGAGCTGAAGTCGGACAGATGTACTCGAACGCCTATCTTCTTTGATTGCGGATGGCGCTTAGTTACCGTTGTTACCGCTCCCCCGAGTGAGAGCTAACGGCAGCGCCCTTTGCTCTGAGATGTCTTCGTGCGATCGCCAGTACTAGGCGCTGCAGGGGATTTCGGTTACCGAAAGGACGATACGTCGTTCGTAGCGTATTTCGGTACGCATCGAAATGCACCACCCATGGTGCTGCATAGACACGGCCACGCTGCAGAAGGATCTTTAATGCCTCGGTCGCGGCAATGCCGGCGCAAAGCTGACACGCCATGGCGGTCGAGGGCCCGCCCCGTCCAGCGAATCTAACTTGGGAAGGGTCTACGAGGTAAGGTCGCCAGAGCAGCTTAGGGGACAATCCAACCAGTAGGCGCAACGCCTGCTCGTTCTCGTCGCATCCCTCCAGGCAGAAGTACTCGTCAAACGTCATGCGCCCAGGAAGGAAATTGAGCATCGCTGCGCCCATTCCCAGCGGTGCCACCGTGGTGACTGGGATGCCCATCTCCGAACAGGCTCTAAATACCAGCAGGCGTGCCTCGAATGCAAAATAGTCGAGAGCGTCTACATATATGTCGGCACCCTCGAGAAACTGACGGACATTGGCGCTGTTAATGCCAGTCGGAAAGAGCCGCACATCAATGCCCGGATTGATGTCACGCACCAGATCTACCATTACATCGAGCTTCGGGCGACCCAGACTCGACAGCGTGGCCCCTGCCTGTCGGTTGAAATTAGCGATGTCGAATGTATCGAAGTCCGCGAGGCTAAATCGTTCAATACCGAGACGCGCGAGGGTGAGCAACTCAATCCCCCCCACGCCCCCCAAGCCAGCAATTGCCACGCGCTTTGTGCGAAGCTTCTCCTGTTCTTCGGTCGTGACCCACCCGATATTCCGAGCGAAAGCCTGCTTGTATTCAAACGCCCGCAAAACATTATTATCCCGTGCCATTATCCGACCGAATGTCGCTTGCTCTCAGTACAATGGGCGCTAATATACGCCAAATGACATGGCCTGCAAGAAGGCGAATTCTCGCCTCAGCCTAAATACAGGCTCGCGGCCCGCATGCCCGTTCATGCTTTTTTTGCCATGCGACTCTTGGATAGGGCTTGGGCGGCGCGCACCTTGCGGCAATGGTGGCTAGAGCTCGCACTGCATACCTTCTGCTCGCCTTCATGGAAGTCACCCGATGCAAACGCAGGCGCGGTGTAGCGCTAGGAGCGGACGCCTTTGGCGTCAGTCGGATTAGATGAAGCGAGGATTCGAGAATATATGCGCACGCAAGAGGCAAGCAAAAAGCAGGAACGAGCAACTGCATTGGCGTGCTGAAGCAAAACGAATGGCAGGCCTATTAAGCCCCCTAACGAGGCGGGCTCCTCAAATCACTCCCTCTTCGAGTAGTACTTGATTCATTGCTAATGTCCCACACACCCCTATGCCGTTGAAATATCGTCAAGTACTGGAGGCTATACTGACGGATGTTCTTGTGTCCTGGCGCAACGTCATTCGCCATGGACGGCGAAGCCTCGCGGGTGCAATTGCCGTTACTTTCGGAACCGTTGCGCTCATGCTGGCCGCTGGGTTCATTGAGTGGGTCTACTTTGCAATGCGAGAAGGAACCATACACTCCGGCCTTGGCCATATTCAGATCGTAAAGGCGGGGTATTTGGAACGAGGGATGGCGGACCCGTTTGGTTATCTGCTGCCGGAGAATTCTCCAGACAAACGGCTCGTCGAAATGACAGCTCACGTCCTCAAGTTGGCTCCGCGGTTGAAGTTTACGGGACTCATCAGTTTAGGGGACACTTCGGTGTCTTTCCTCGGAGAAGGGGTCGATCCTGAGAGGGAGGTGGGTGGGGAAGACGCAACTGTTCTCGAATCGGGGGAAGACTTGTCAAATGACGATCTCTCGGGTGTGGTCCTCGGACAGGGGTTGGCCAACAACCTTGGGGCAAGAGTCGGGGACAAGGTGGTGCTATTGGTCAACAGGCGTGGGGGCGCCCTGTATGGAATTGAGGTAAAGGTGAAAGGAATCTTTTCCACGGTAACCAAGGCGTATGACGATGTGGCCATTCGTATTCCGTTTGGCCTCGCGGACGAAATGTTGCAGGCTGGTGGCGCACATGTATGGGTGGTTTATGTGGACAAAACGGGCAACACGCCGGCTGTAGTGCGGGCTATTGGGGAGCGCCTGGACCGAAATTTGGCGCTGGTGCCTTGGTATGAAGCGGCAGATTTCTATAACAAGACGGTACAGCTCTTTTCAAAACAAGTGCTCGTTATGAAAACGATCATAGCGTTGGTGGTGATCTTCAGCATTTCCAACACAATGATGATGAGCGTGATGGAACGAATAGACGAGATTGCGACCTCAATGGCGTTGGGACTGCGACGTGTTCGAGTACTAACCAGATTTCTTGCAGAGGGGGTATTCATTGGCCTGATTGGGGGGGCAGCCGGCGTCGTGCTCGGTTTTCTGTTAGCCCTCGGCATATCCGAAATCGGCATACCGATGCCTCCGCCCCCGGGCATGGCCCGTGGATTTGTGGGCCAGATAACCGTTACTACCGGACTCGCGTCCGATGCGCTCTTGCTCGCCAGCACCACGGCGCTTTTCGCGAGCCTGTACCCGGCGTGGAAAGCCTCACGAATGGTGATTGCAGACGCTCTGCGTCGGGGGCGCTGATTCGGTGCGGGCGGCGCTTCCGTTTTGGGTTCTCCTGGAACTGGCGGCGAGGAACGTCGGCAGGCATAAGGCTCGCTCGGCATTATCGCTGGCTGCAATTGCCTCAGGTGTTGTTGGGCTTATTCTTAGCGGGGGTTTTGTCCAGGATCTTCTCATTCAACTTGGTGAGTTTGTGATTCACTCGCAGTCCGGACACATCCAGATTGCAAGAGCCGGATACTTCGAATACGGTTCACGTTTCCCGGCGAAGTATTTGATCTCGTCCGAAGAGATTCAGCAGACCCAGATAAGACACGTCGGGCACGTGCAAGAATTGATGCGGCGCGTCAGTTTCTCCGGGCTCGCCAGCAATGGCATTTCAAGCTATCCAATAATCGGGGAGGGTATAGAGCCGGACCAGGAAACCAAACTTGGGACATATATGGTTCTGGTGGAAGGTAGAAATTTGTCTCCGAACGATCAAAACGGTGCCTTGATAGGCGCCGGGGTAGCGCGAGCCATGGATCTCAAGCCGGGTAATTTGATCAGCCTGGTGACTCCAACGGTGGACGGGGCCATGAATACGATCGACGTGGAGGTCGTAGGAACGTTTCAGAGCTTTTCCAAGGACTACGACGATAGGATGATCAAGATTTCCCTGAGCACAGCACAGCAACTGCTGGACACACAGGGAGTGAATGTTTTGGTTCTTCTCGTGGACGAGACAAGAAATACGGAAGAAGTCGCAAGTCTGATAGTCGAAAAAATCAATGGAGCGGGTCTCGAACTCAAAACCTGGGACCAACTGAACGACTTCTACTGGAAAACGGTGGCGCTGTATGACCGTCAATTCGGCGTACTGAGGCTTATCGTGCTAATTATGGTCATGCTTGCCGTGATCGGCGCCATCAATGTTGGAGTGCTTGAACGCGCAGGAGAATTCGGTACGATGAGGGCCATCGGCAATTCCGGTCGGGACATTGTCCGGTTGATCGTCATGGAAGGTGCAATGATGGGCACCGTGGGTGCCCTCATCGGCGTTGCACTGGGCATTGGCTCGGCCTGGGCGATCTCAAGAATAGGAATTCCGATGCCGCCGCCACCTAGCTCCAACCTCGAGTACACGGCTCAAATCCGTATCGTTGCACCAGTCGTGGGGGGGGCATTTCTTATCGGAGTCGTGGCTACCGTTTTCGCATCGGTCACTCCGGCGCTGCGTGTTTCCCGGATCCCGATCGTCGATGCGCTGCGCCGTCTCGTCTAGTTGCATCGCGTCTATGCCAAGTGGAAGAGCTGATTGGTTGATTTACATTGACTTGCAGGCCTGTCGTCGAGAGGCGACAGCGATATAACCTTGCCTAGCGAGCTTATGAGCCCACCGGCAACCTATTCCCCTCCGACGATGTCGCCCGTTAGCGACGGATTCTCGCATTTTTTTTTCTTTTTGAATCATAATTATTTGATAACTATACGATAATACGGACATGGTCCCGATCTTGCATTACTGGCCGCCGACCTGAAGGAACATGGAAAGGACGACGAGATGAAGTTGTTAGATCTGCCGCTCGATCAAGCGCAGCCATTAGAGGTCTTTTATGACCCGAAGTGGATCGAGCCTCTTCTCAAAGGCGCGCTTGCAGGTGTTATGCCCTCCAATGTCGCAAATTTCGAAAGTATTCCCAGTGTGCAGGCCTCGCAACGGCGCAAGGATAATAATACTAGTGGTTTACGCACGTTCGTGGCTGTCTCGCCTAAGCACCGCGACGCAGCCGAGCGGCTAGTGCGGAAGCGCTATGAGTCGAAGGGATACAAGTTTTACTCGGAGGCGTCGGACTTCGACAGTCCCGTGGCCGAAGATCAGCATGTGACCTTGCTTGCTGACGTCGGGGGAAAAGCTCTAGGCACGGTGACTATCAGGGTGGCGGACGCGGCGCAAGGACTACTGGCTCAACACTCTTACGAATCCGAAATTGAAGGCATGCGCATCCAAGGCCATGCTATCGGCGAGGTGGTCAAACTGGCGGTGGAAGAAGGCGCGGATTGGAAGATGGTACTCAACGCACTATTACAGGCTACCTACCTCGTTGCGCACAGATTCCTTGCGCTTACTGACCTAATTATTGAGGTCAATCCGAGGCATGTGCGCTTTTACAAGCAGGTATTCGGCTTTGTAGTCGCCTCGGCCGAATGCATTTGCGAGCGCGTTGGTGCTCCATCCGTTTTGCTTCGACTCGAATTGGAGGAATTTAGCCGCAGGTTGCAATTGTGCCAGGCCTGAATTCCCAAGTCCGACGCGTTGACCGGAAATGGATGGCGGTTGAATGCAGTGCGCGGGCTTTCCAAGCCGGGCCCGTGAATCGCTGAACCGTTCATTATCCTTACCGATTCCCAACTTCAGGACGGCACTTCGCTTCGCAGCATGTCCTGCGTCAATGGCACATAGCCGGCCGCAGTTTGTTTAGCGTCGCCACGCCACGCAGAAAGAGCGCGACGCGTTTCTGCTAGAAGTCGTAGCGAAGTTCGATATATGCGCGGTCGCGGTCGTTGAATCGGCCGAAGAATCCCGTAACCGGTCCGGTGAAAACATCGACCCCGAACGTGACCCGCCAGTTCTTCTCCGGAATCCACCCTAACCTGGGGCGCATGAGACTGTCGTTCCGGTTGATACTCTGAATGATCAGGAACTCGGGCTCGAGGCTTGCGCCGATTTTTCCGCTCAGCAGTAGCGACACGCCACCCTCGTGGCCATCATGCAACAGGTCCGGGTCATGGTCAAAGAAAACGCGTCCGAAATACTGAAGGTTCAGGCGCGTTTCCTTCGGTAACGTGAAGTCGAGTCCCAGCACGTAGTCCAGCGTATCCTGTGGAACAACGCCGGTTGGTTCTGTGAGCCGGGTAACGTTGAAATGTCGGCCCGAGGCATAGATCGTCTCCGCTTTGGCGACCACCGAACCGATATCCTTGGCCAAGGTTGCCCCGGCCTGCCAGATGCGATCGTGACGCGGGGTATAGACCAGCGTCGGAGTCGGAGACAACGTCACGTCGCGATAGAACGTCGGGTTGACGTCGGTGCTGCGGTAGTAAAAGGCCGACAAGTCCCATCCATTCCTCAGTGTAGATGCGCG
This sequence comes from uncultured beta proteobacterium, assembly GCA_963789945.1. Taxonomy (GTDB): domain Bacteria; phylum Pseudomonadota; class Gammaproteobacteria; order Burkholderiales; family JACQAP01; genus JACQAP01. The sequence goes on from CAWBMN010000004.1 coordinate 353,920, forward strand.
CGCGCCGAAGTTGGAGTCTTTCAAGTCATGTCCGGGACGCACTTCGTCGTCAATCTGCTGGCTGAAGCCAGGGGGCGGAGGGACCTGAAAGGGGAAAAACTCGGCCCCTGGTTTGCCGATGTTGTCGATGTCCGGGTAGGGGAGCCAGATGATTTCGGCATGGGATTTCTCGCCGAAGTACTCGACTCGCGCAGCCCACTGCGGGATTCGGATGATTTCGAAGTCCGGGAGAATAAAGTCTCGTTGATCCCTCGCAGAAACGACGTCGGCGAAGAACAAGCCCACCATCTCGCCCCAAATCATATTCTGCTTTCCGAGACGTAGTTCAAGACCTCCCACCGAAGTATCGATGTAGGTCTCTCGCAGAAAGAAGTCGAGGCGCTGGTCTTCGCGGACCGCTTGGGGATAGAACTCGGTACCGTAGTAAACGGGATCGACGTCCAACCTGACCGTGGCTTTCCACTTGAGGCCACCATCGCTATGGCCCTGGGCGCCCAATTGTGTTCTGACTACACCGCGCGACCAGTGTGCAGGGTCGGAGTAGGTATAGGCAGTTTCGTTCTGCACGAAACCCCGCCACTCGATGCGCCTGGTTTGACCCTTGACTGCGCCGTTATCGTTCGGCACGCCGAATAGCTCGTCTTTCGAAAATGAATCTACGTCTGTGTCCGCCCCGACGGGTTGTGCCGCCGTAGAGGCAGATACGGGTAGCTGTGAGTCGAAGTTGGGTTCCAGTGGCTCGGTCACGGGTCCCGGTTGTGCCGCCTGCGGCGTTGACGCGTTCGTGCCGCCCGGACGTGCGCTTTCCCGGCAATAAGTTGGGGTGAAGGGTCCGAAAGGTCTCGGACATTCTGGATTCGCCAGTTTTTCTGACCCGAACGCCTGGCTCGTGACGGTCGCGGGTGCTTCCGGTACCGGTCGCATCTGGTTCTTCTGTGGTACTTCTTTCCCGGGTGCTCGTTCCGGAGTATTTGGCTTTGCGCTCTTGCCCGAATTCGTGGACTTCTTTTTAGCTTTCTTACCTGCTTGCGATTTCGGAATGGCTTCAGCGCCTTGGGTTGCGTTGGCGGGCGTTACCTTGCCAGACTCGATGCATTTGCTTGGGGGCGCACACTGCGGTTTCGAGTCGGGCATGGCCGAATCCTGCGCGACGACGAGTTGCGGGCTGACAATCAGCGCCGCCAACACGAAGAACATCGATCTACGCTTGTTCGTCAAGAGCGCCTACTCCCCAGATTGCGGTCTTGGTGGGATCGAAGCGGGCCTTGTGGCGCCACTCGTCCAGGATCAGCCATTGTCCCTGCTTGCGCAGACCGAGGAACCTTACCCGCCCGTCTTCGATGCCGATGTAATGGTCGGCGGCATCGATGACTCTTTGATCGTGTGTCGAGAAAATGAAAGTGGTCCCCAGTTTCATGTTGATCTCCTTCATCAGTGCAAGAATGCCCTCTCCGGTCTTGTGATCGAGGTTGGCCGTCGGCTCGTCCGCCAACACGATCTTCGGTTGGGTTACCAAGGCGCGCGCAATGGCGACGCGCTGGCGCTGTCCACCACTTAATTGATTCGGTCGATGGCGGGCGAACTTCGACAGTTCTACGATCTCCAATAGCCTGGCGACACGTGCGCGCCTCTCCTTCTTGTTGACGTCCTGCATTTGTAGAAGGGGATACTCCACATTCTCCTCGGCGGTCAGAACCGGAAACAGATTGAAAGTCTGAAAAATGAAGCCCAGCGTGCGCGCCCGCAAGTCGGCCAGAGCGTCCGGGGTCTTTCCGGTCACGTCATTGCCTGCAACAATTACCTGGCCGCTGGTCGGTGTATCGATGCAACCTATTAGGTTCAACAATGTGGACTTGCCGCTGCCCGAAGGTCCCGCGATCGCGAGGAAAACGCCGGCGGCGATGCTCAGGTTGATGTCCATCAGTGCCTGGACTTTGTGGGTGCCAAGCGGATACTCCTTGAAGACATGTTTGAATCGGACGACTTCCATCAGGGCTTTGGGGTGTGGGAGCAGGCTAGGTCCCAATGATAAATAATTAATCTATTTGGGAAAAGGAGGGGGGAAATGAGTCCGGTTCGTGGTTTGGTTCTGGGCGGGGGAGGGTGGCTGCTGCTTGCCGCGCTTATCGTCCTGTCGAACGGTACACCCTCGGCACTGGCGCAGGCGAAGCGGGATGCCGGACAGGACGTTTCCGCGCAGGACATTCTCAAGTATGCCGACTTGGTGCGATTCCCGGCTGAAGGATTTGAAGTCAGCGTCCGCATCCGTACTTTGCAACAGGGAAACCTGAGCGAGGAGCGCACTCTCAAGGTGCTTTCCAAGGGAAACGAGAACACTCTGGTCATGACAGTCGAGCCTGCATCGGAACGAGGACAGATTCTGCTCATGAAGGGACGCGACCTGTGGTTCTTTCTGCCGAAAGTTTCCCAGCCGGTGCGGCTCTCCCTGGCTCAGCGCCTGGTCGGCCAGGTATCAAACGGAGACATCGCCCGCGCTAATTTCGCCGGCGATTACACACCGACATTGGTTGGCATGGAAACGGCAGGAAATGACCGCCTTTATGTGCTCGAACTCATCGCGGTGGATCGAGGGGTGACTTATCAGCGCGTGCGCTATTGGGTCAAGCAGTCCAGTCACTGGCCGCAAAAAGCAGAGTTCTATTCTCTTTCCAACCGGTTGCTGAAGACCTGCTTTTACGAGGACTTTCGGGAAATTGGTGGAAGAATTCGTCCGACCAGGCTCGTGATGTTGGACGCGCTGCGCAAAGGTGAGGAGTCGACGCTGGAGTACAGCGATATAAAGCTGCGCGAGTTGCCTGACAGAATATTCACAAAAGAATACCTTAGGCGACTCGATTGAACTTTGCGGGTGGGCCCGCGCCACGGGAGGGGAGTGGGAAGGAGGCCAATAGCACAAACAACGTGAACCATTTTCGGGAAACCGCGCGATGAGCGCTTCATCGCTTGATACGGTTCATTGCGTAGACGCAAACGTAACCTGTCGCAAAGGTTGTTTACCTGCTATTGAAACGTGCGCAAAGCGGATGAAATCTGCTCGTACACTGGCTCGTATATCGGTCTAATAAGAGGGTTCATACAGAATCCACTGACGATGCCGTCAACCGGCATTAGCGATGGAATGCGTACTCCCCGGTGTTCGATAGGGTCGCCAATTTGTTTTACTTCAACGACGCCGAGTCTCTTGAAATGCTGAGCGAGTCTCGGCTCGGTAAGTACAAACAGCGTTTCGATTCCCAGAAATTTCGCCATTGCCACTATGCCTACATAGAGCCCCACCAGGATATACGGAAAGCGCGGCTTTGCTTCGGTGCCAAAATCCTGCGTTGTGGCCGGAGCGGGATACATCGCTTCACCTTGCCGCCTTCGATACTTGGAAATAATGGCGAGTCTGGAGATTTCGGCCATCTTGTCGCGCGGTAACGAATCAGACTTGACGACGTTGGCGTAGAGCTTGCCGTCGCAGACTCGCTCGAACGGCAAACGAAATGCCGGGTCGTTGGGACGCGTGAGCACCATGCGCACGCATCCGACATTCTCCCGGGTCGTAACGTGGCGCAAAAGAATGTGCACCGAGTGCGTATCATATTCATCCGATTCCTGTCCTGAAGGTCGGATTGCTTCCCACTGCAGGTCCTCACAGTAGACGCTGTGGCGCAGACGATAGACCTCATCCTTCAATGCATCATTGAGTGCAGGGATAACTTCGAACCGGGTTTTGAAGCTCTCGCCCAGGCTGGTGTGGGCGGCTGCGGTCTGCAACATGGAAGGCTCCTTCTGCTGTTTCGAAGAAGCTTTGTCCTTCGAGGGCGCGTCTTCCATTTGCCTGTCCTTGTCCTGGTCTTTCTTGTTCACGCCGTTGTCTTTCGCTTCCCAGGTTCGACAAATTGCTCCCGGGGCAATGTCGGGCCGAGGTAGGCCCGGAACGGCATTCTCATCAGGACTGTCTCGAACTGTCGCAGCATCGAACCTGATTCGGAGAGACTGGTGTCATCGGCCGGCTCCGGGCCCATATCGCTCGAGCAACGACACATTAGCTCAAATCTTAGTCCTTTTTTTGGCAAAAGGAAGGGCTTCGATCACGAACCTTCTTGTACACTTGGTACCGGCATCGGTGTGAACTCATGCCATCGTCCTAGCGGGATCGTTCCAACAGATCTTTCAGGTGTTGGATAGGGATGGCGTAGGAGATGCCGCTTGGTTCAGTGAGCGCGGTTTCCCTGCTGCCTTTGACGAATACCATGTTAATTATTCCGACCACTTCCGCTGTTTCCGGGTGATACAGCGGACTACCGCTGTTTCCCGGGTAGGCCGTGGCATCGAGTTGGAAGATCGGGTAGGCGCCCAGCGCCAACTGGCGCAGCGCACGGGCATCAAGCTGATTGGCGCGCGCCTGCTGAATCGCGATCGGCGCGACTGCGGAGATCATGGCGCGGTGGGTTGCAGGAATCAGCCCGATGGCCTCGCCGATGGGGAACCCGGTAAAAAGATAAGTGTCGCCTTCACGCACAAGCGCCGAATTTCCAAGTCGCAAGGGGGGCAAAGGTGGTCCGTCAATCTTGAGAAGGGCCAGGTCCGCAGATGCTTCGGAGGTGCCTATGCGCGCCGCTCTCAACTGGACCTTGCCGCCCGCGGAGGGCAGGGCGATCACCACGGATTCATTCTTCTCGTTATCGATAATCCTGGGAATCACGTGATCGTTGGTCACGACAAACGAACCGTTACCAACGGCAAATCCGGTGCCGAGGAAACGGAACTGGGGGTTTCGCGTGGGCTGGAAGGTGCCGACTGCGACAATCGACGGTTTAATCTTTTCAATTGCCCCGGGACCACGGACTGCGCGAGTCCCATCGACGGGAGTGCGATCTAGAATCGCAATCGTGCAACAGAACACCAACAGACTTGATTGCATGTTCGCGAATTGTGACCGTTCCAGGACCTGTCTCCGAGTCCACTGGGGGGCGCGGTTACTGATCATCATCGGAAAGGCTGACATTTTCATTTGGCGCTTTGTCCTTCAAATTGGGAGCGGGTGCAGCCTGCGTTTTCCGTGACCAGCAGCAAGGTCAGGTTCCTGTCGGTAATGCCATTTCGGGTTCATTCGAATGCGGTCAATGTTGGCCCCGCTTATAGGCGCCACACTTCGATGCCGCGCGCACGCAGGGCGCCGGCGTCAGCCTGGCTTTTCACGTCGACGTATATGCCGTTCGGAGAAATCTTTCCAGCCAGGTCCTCGAGCGGCCGTTGCCTGAATTCCTGATGCGCAACTGCCGCAACGATGGCGGCCGCCCGGGGAAGGTCACCCCATTGGGTAAGGCGGATGCCATATTCGTGGTCCGCCTCGTCCGGATCGGCAACAGGATCATGAACGAAGACATTCGCGCCAAAGGATTGCAGCTCTCGAATGACATCCACAACGCGTGAGTTGCGAATGTCGGGGCAGTTTTCCTTGAAAGTCAGTCCGAGAACAATCACGTTTTCGCTTTTGACGGAGAATCCTCTGCGGATTATGCGCTTGATTGTTTGCTCGGCCACATACTTTCCCATCCCATCGTTTATTCTGCGGCCGGCAAGAATGACCTGCGGGTGGTAGCCGACGGTCTCGGCCTTGTAAGTCAGGTAGTACGGGTCCACGCCGATACAGTGCCCGCCAACGAGACCGGGGCGAAAGGGCAGGAAGTTCCATTTGGTACCGGCCGCCTCGAGAACCTCGAGGGTGTCGATGCCGATCTGGTGAAAGATAATCGCGAGTTCGTTGATGAGCGCAATGTTCAGATCGCGCTGCGTGTTTTCGATGACTTTTGCCGCTTCGGCGACCTTGATGCAGCTCGCACGGTGCACGCCGGCGGTCACGATACTGCCGTACATCTCTGCCACACGGGTCAACGTTTCCGGCGTATCGCCGGCGACGACCTTGGTGATCTTGGTAAGCGTGCGTTGCTTGTCCCCAGGATTGATGCGTTCCGGAGAGTAGCCAACGAAAAAGTCCCTCTTCCATTGCATTCCGGAATGTCGCTCGATGACCGGGATGCAGACTTCTTCGGTCGCCCCCGGATAAACCGTCGACTCGAATACGACGGTAGCGCCGCGCTGGAGGTTCTTTCCAATCGACTCGCTGGCGCTGATCAGCGGCCGGAAATCAGGATTGTGGGCATCGTCGACCGGTGTCGGGACCGCGACGACGATGAAGTCGGCCTCCTTCAATATGGACGGGTCCGTGGTCACTTCCAGCCCGGAGGCCGTCTTCAGTTCCTCGGTGCTTACCTCTCCCGTCCGATCGATGTGCCTGCGATATTCGCTTACTTTTTCCTCGGAAAGATCGAAACCGATCGTGCGGTATTTCTTTCCGAATTCGACGGCCAGTGGCAGGCCGACATATCCCAATCCGATGACTGCGACTGTGGCCATGTTGGTTTTTTCTTAAGTGTGTGGATCGAACGACGGTGAATATGGATAACCTGATGGTTACAGGGCGGACAACAGCGCCTGGGCCTCTTGCTGTGATCTGCGCATGGCTATCCAGTTTTGTGAGCACCTCGAGCTCCTTGCGCGCGGCGTCTTTGCGGTCAGCCTTGATTAGGGCCTTGGCGAAGTTGAGTCGGATATTGTAAGCAGCGGGCGCGAGTTCCGCGGCGCGCCCGAGGAGTTCCAGCCCACGTTCGGTCTGTCCGCCTTCCGAAAGAATCCAGCCCAGCGTGTCCATGATCGCCGGGTTCTCGGGGGCAAGCTCGTGGGCGCGTTCGGCGTACTCGAGCGCCTTGGGTTGCTTCAGCGCATTCGTTGCCCACGCCAGGTTGTTCAGGAACATCGGGTTGTCCGGTTGCCTGTTCAGTGCCGTGTGATAGCGCTTTGCGGCGCTGTCGTACCGCTTGGCGGCGAGGTCACGGTCCGCGAGATAGGCGAGCACTGCCGCGTCCTTCGGGTGCCGCTCGATCCAGTCCTCTGCCATCGCATCCGCTTCGGACCTCTTACCGGCGGCTTCTATGACCGCATGCGTACGAATCACCAGAATCGGGAGATCGAACTTTTTCAGCGTCGCACGATACGTGCGTTCAGCCTGGTCCCATTTCTTTTGCGAGACATAGATCTCAGCCTCCAACACATGCCCGAACGGCTGTTTCGGCTGTTCGGCCTGAACGGCCTTGGCCTCGCGCAGGGCCTCGTCATGGCGGCCGGTCGACACATAAACGGCAGCGATATCGCGCTGCACGCTGGCAAGGTCGGGGCGCTGTGCCAGCGCGGCCCGCAGAGACTTGATGGCCTCGTCGGGTTGCTTCGCCACCATATGCGCTTTCGCCAGCTGTATAAGAGGTTCCGGCGAATTGGGCTGCATTTCTGCAAGCCGTGTAAAGGTGGCAATCGCTTGTCGCGTCTCTGTCGCCGCGAGCTGCGTGGTCCCAAGCGCCTGCAAGATCGCGGGGTTGTTTGGCAACGCTGCTTGGGCCTCCTGTGCGGCTGCCAGTGCTGCCTTGAAATCCCGGCCGCGAATATAGAAATTAATGAGGCTGATGCGTGCGCTCGGAGACGAGGGGTTTGCGGCAACTGACTGCTTTATCAGTTTCTCCACCTCCTTCGGATTCTCCCCGGTGATACGTAGCAGCACCGAAAGGCCAAGAAGCGCCTTCTCGTTGTTCGGCTCCTTTTCTAAAACCGCCTCATAACGCTTTTTGGCTGCCTCAGGCTTTTTGTCGCGCAAGTCCAGTCGTGCCAGATTGGCGACTGCCGGCATGTAAGTGGGGCGTAGCTTCAGCGCCCGCTCGAAACTCACGCGCGCCTCGGAAACGTTCCCCTTGAGGATGAGGGCGAGCCCCTTCAAGTTATGCGTGAGAGGGTTATCCGGCTGCTTTTTCTCCAGCGACTTGAGCGCATCCAGCGCCTTGTCAGCGTCACGCTGGCGAAGATAATTCGTGATTAACACCAGGTCAGCCTGATACGCATTGGGATCGCCTACAGAAGCGGTTTCGAGCTCGGCCACGGCCCTGTCCGGGTCGCCGGCGACGAACCGGATCTGCGCGAGACGCGTCTGTAGCGCGGCATTCTTGGGCAGGATCGACTTTGCCTCCTCGTAATGGCGTGCGGCGCCAGCCACATCACCATTTGCCAGATAGACCTCGCCCGCGAGCGCGAGGATGTGTGGATCCTGAGCCCCCCCCTTTTCAAGCAGCTCGCGCACTTCGCTCAAGGCAAGCTCGGTCTGTCCCATGCGCAGATGCGTAGCCACGAGGAGCCGCTTGGCCACAACGGCCCGCGGGGCATTGAACAACGCCTTGCGCAAATTGCTTTCCGCTTCCGGCAAGGCACCGGTCTCCAGCGCCGCCATCCCAGCCAACGTGAGGCTGGGCACGTGCTCCGGGACGACTCTAAGTACCTGCATGATCGCGTCGCGCGCTGCGCCGAAATCGCGCTGCTCCACCAGAACCAACGCTCTGGCGTAAGAGCTTCGCGGATCCTTTGGCGCAACTTTTGACAGGGCTTGCGCTTCCGCAGAAGCCTTTTCCAACAACTGGTACCGCAGTAGATGCGAAATGAGGCCCAGACGCGCTGCAACCTGCTTCGGTGCTGCCTGGATTGCTTCTCGATAGGCCTTTTCCGCAGGCTCCTTTTCACCTTGGACTGCCAGGAGGTCGGCTTTGAGAAGGAGCGCCTCCGAGCTGGACGGTGAGGCCGCGAGCACGGAATCGACGCGTGACAAGGCACTGGCAAAGTCCTGCTCGCCCGCCGCAAGCCTTGCCATGCCGAGGTTGGCGCTGACATTGGCAGGGTCGAGGCCAAGAGCCTCGCCAAACGCGGTCTGGGCGTCCTTGCGTTGAGTGCGTGAGAGGTGCGCGACGCCGATTAACGCCCGCAGTTCTGCCTGTTGCTTCGGCGAAGTCAACGTCTTTGCGCCGAATTGCGACAGGACCTTGTTGGCGTCGCCTTTGGCGAGCAGGGTTCGAGCAAGGGCGACCTGGAGTTCGTCGGACGCGAAGCCGAGGCCCGCCGCCTTGTTGAGCTCGATTTCCGCTGAGACAAGCTCCCTTTGCTCCAGCAACGCGACACCCAACAAATAGCGCGCTTCTGCGTTGTTCGGTTCCTTCTGCAAAGCGTTCTTGAGCTGAATGATCGATGCACTCGCGTCGCCCTTTGCCAGGAGCTCCTTCGCCGAAGAAACCAGCGCTTGCGGATTTTCGCGTCCGCATCCTGCCAGGATCATCGCCAACGTCAATAGTAGTGAGCCGAGCCTCAGGCTGCTGTGACGTTGCCAGGCGAGTATGGAGTGGGTTGATCTCATCGTTCTGTTCCCTTGAGGCCGAATCGGTTAATCAGGTCGTAGAGTGTCGGGCGGCTTATACCGAGCAATTCTGCCGCTCGGCTCATGTTCCCGTTGACGCGGGACATCACCCGGATCACGGCATCTTTCTCAGCCAGGTCGCGAACCTGCCTCAGGTTCAGGATAGCGTCTTCCGCACTTGCCGGCTCGAGGCCGAAATCGGCAGCGCGCAGCATGGGGCCGTCGGCCATGATGACGGCCCGCTTGGTGCAATTCTCCAACTCGCGAACGTTACCGCGCCAGGGATTTGCCTCAATGGCAGAGATTGCTTCCGGCAGCAACGTCATGGTGCCACGCTTCTGCTCATCGGCGAACTGGCGAACAAACGCATGAGCGAGCAATGTGGCGTCTCCAATGCGTTCCCGTAGCGGCGGGATGTTGACCACGATTTCCGCAAATCGGTAGTAGAGGTCTTCGCGGAAACGACCTTCCCCGATCATCCCGGTCAGGTCGCGATTTGTCGCGCAGACGACCCGTACGTCGACAGGAATTTCCTCTCTGCCACCAATACGCTCGATGGTTCGGCCCTGGAGGAATCGCAGCAACTTGGCCTGCAATGTAGAGGGAAGGTCGCCAATCTCGTCGAGAAACAACGTGCCGCCGTTTGCCGTCTCGATTTTGCCGAGCGTCTGTTTCGAAGCGCCGGTAAACGCCCCTTTTCATACCCGAACAACTCGCTCTCCAGCAGGTTTTCCGGTATGGCAGCGCAATTGATAGCCACGAAGCGCCCGTTCTTTCGCGGTGACAACTCGTGAACCCCGCGCGCGAAAAGCTCCTTGCCGGTGCCTGATTCTCCGAGCAACATCACTGTCGCGTTTGTAGTGGCGACTTTTTCGATGGTCCGGCAGATTTTCAGCATCTGCGGATCCCGGGTGAGAATGCCACCCAAAGGGCTCGATCGTTGAGTAGATTGGAGGCGCTTGTTCTCGGCCTGGAGCTCATGGAGACGAAAGGCACGCGCTATGATCAGCCCGAGCAGTTCCGGCTGGAAGGGTTTGGAGTAAAAGTCATATGCGCCCAGGGCGATCGCCCTGAGGGCGTTTTCGTGGTCGTTCTGCCCGGTCAGAACTATCACTTTGGTGTCCGGAGCAGCGGACAACATATCCTGCAGAAGCTGGAGGCCCTCGGATGGATCGTCGGGATGTGGGGGCAGCCCAAGATCCATTGTGACGACGGCGGGCTCATGGCGTCTTAGTTGGGTGATGGCGCTTTCGCGGTCTTCTGCCAGCACTGTTTCGAATTGATCGAACGCCCAGCGCATCTGTGTTTGCAGCGCCGGGTCATCCTCGACGATCAATAAGGGCCGCCTGGTTTCGTTCATGCGACTTCGCGGTTTGGTTGACTCTGCGGTTGGTGGTCCCGGAAGAGCGGAAGAATGACTCTTATCCTGGTGCCGGCTCCCGGCGTGCTGTCCACCTCTATTCTGCCGCCGATTTCCTTCATGTACTGAGCAGTTTCGTAGGCGCCGATGCCCATCCCGGTTTGCTTGGTTGTCTGGAATGCCCGGAAAAGCTTCTCCCGCACGAACTCCTCGCTCATCCCGCACCCGGTATCGGTTATCTCGACGAAAGCAGTTTCGTTTTCTGCGAATACGTAAACCGCGACTGCACCCCGATCGCTGGTAGCGTCGATCGCATTCTGCACCAGATGCCCGATCACTCGTTCGAATCGCTGTTCGTGTCCAAGCGCGACGACGTTGCCCGACGCTTCGAGGCCAATATCCCCTGATTCGTTGGTCTTTGCGTCGACCACGCGCGTGACCAGGTTGCCCAGGTTAACCGGCCGCAAATTTTCTTCGCCACGGGCGCTGGTGCTCAATTGGAGCAGCAGTTTGTTCATCCGTTCGGCGACATGCGCTATGGTGGACAACATGTCCTCCTGGAACCGGGGATTCTGGCGATGACGCTCGGCATTCTTCAGGAGCAGGGATAGCTGTGCGACAAGATTCTTGAGGTCGTGAACCACAAAGGCCGTCATCTTGTTGAAGGCGTCGAGTTTCCTGGTTTCTAGCAGGGCTTCGGACGATCGGATTTGGCCGAGAAAGCTCCCAATTTGGCGCGCCGCAGTCTTGAGCAGGTCGAGCACCTCCCAGTTGACATCGATCTTGACGCGGGGCGTGGCGAGGATCATGAAACCCATTAAGCCCTCATGTGCATGGATTGGAACAATAAGCCAGGCCGAAGGAAGATTCCCCAGCCAATCGGGAAGTCGAAGGTCTGGGTAGCGCAACGGTTGGTTCCGGAATTCCTCCAGATTTATCACCCACCCCGCTGCGCGGAGAAAACGAGGCAGGGGCTGATCGACGCTTTCAGTAGCGTGGATTGCGGGCATGTTCCACCGCGCCGCCTGGGTGAAGACCTCGCCGTCGCCGATCAGCCAGAGCATGCCTGCGGGGCTCTCAACAAGGTTCGCCAGCGCCTGGATGCAGCGCTCCTGGACGCTCACATTCGGGTCGCGCGTCGACAGCAGGTTGGTGAAACGCAGCCACTCCTCCCGATAGTCGTAGCGGTAGGAGAAAAAATTCTTGTTGATTAGAACCTTAAGCTTCGACCTTAGCGTGCCCGACGAGAACAGCCAAACCAATAGCAGCGCCGCGGCGAAGACGAAGCCGACTTGAAACGTTTTTCCCCAACTGCCACCGAAATAACGAACGTAATAGCCGGCGGCGGCCACCGCCAACAGATAGATCCCCGAGACGAAGAAGGCGGTCGAGTGAAACACCACGCCGCGGGAGAGCGCAATGTCGATCGTCCATTCCCTGTTACGGACCGTCGCAAGGGCAATGAAGGGGATCACCAAGGCTTGTGCAAATCCACGCGCTGCCCATATGTTTGCGTCCAGATGTCCGAATAACAGTGCATCGGCATACATGTAGAGATCGAAGAAGAAGCCACCGCCAAGCCCAAGACACAGAGGTTTGATCGACCAGCGCGCCTGCTCCCGGGCACGCCGAAAAATCTGTTCGGCCAGCACCAAGCCCATCACTGAAACTCCCAGGAGAAGGCCATAGGGCAGACGCGACGGAGTTGCTGCTGATACCAGGTCCTCGACCGGCGCGCCAGGCGGGAGAAACCAGGTAGCAGCAGGAAGCGCCAGAAATGCGACAGCCCACCACGCCCCACCGCGTAAGGAAGTTGGTTCCCCGCCACCGCGCAACGCCCCGCCTGGGGTGCTCTTCGTGGCTTCCAGGGGCATGGTTCCAGTTAAAGATCGCCCGCTCAGCAGTATTCCCATGAACAACAGCCAACCGCCGATGCGCGCCGCATCCAGGATCGATTGTCCAATCCAAAAAGCAGAGGCGTCAGTGAGCGCAAAGACCGCGGCGGCGGCTGCCCATAGCGCGCTGATTGCACTCGTTGCCAGGAGAACGGATGCGCGAATCCCACCACGCCGTCCAAGTCCAAGGTGTGCCGAGAATGCCAGGAAGGCAAGCAGACCGAGGCCATAACTGATAGCGGCAGGGCCTCGAAATGAAAATTCAAACACCTGTTGCGGCTCCCATTTGCGTTCGAGTCCTTAGCTTTTTCCGGGTGTTCCGCAAAGAAGCACTTCTCGGCATCCGCCTCAGTGCGAGGAAAGTCAAGGACGAACGCGACACGGTTTGATCAGGTAGCAGGTGAAAAGGAAGAGCCTACGCATAATGTCCCATTGGGACTTTACGCGCTTTGACAGTGCAAGGTTAGAGACCGGTGCAGAAGCCCATCTCTTCGCCACAGCGGTTGCCTGATTTGCCCTGCCATGCGACCGTGGGCGCGCGCCTTCTCTGAGATTACCGGGCCCCTTCACCAGTGAGCACGACCCTCACGGTCTCCAACAGGATCACCAGGTCGAGCAGAAGAGTGTGGTTCTTCACGTAGTAGAGGTCATACTGAAGTTTCTTGGTCGAATCTTCCACAGAGGATCCGTACGTGAAACGAATCTGTGCCCACCCGGTAATCCCCGGTTTTACGCTAAGGCGCGCGCAATAGAATGGAATCTGCTCGGTAAGCTGGTTCACGAAGAAGGGCCGTTCCGGACGGGGGCCGACAAAACTCATGTTGCCTTTGAGCACGTTGAAGATCTGGGGCAACTCGTCGATGTGCGTAAGGCGGATGAAGTGACCCACCATTGTGACACGCGAATCGCCAGTGCTTGCCCATCTGGGGATTCCGTCCCTTTCCGCATCTGCAGCCATGCTGCGAAACTTGAGCAGCCAGAACGTCTTTCCTCCCAGTCCCACGCGTTCCTGGCGGTAAATCACCGGTCCGCCGCTTTCGATCAGGATCGCGACGACGGTCGCCAACATGATCGGGGCCGTAATCAACAGCAAAAGGCCTGAGGCAATCAGATCGAAAGCGCGTTTGCCGAAACTGCGGCCCCAACCCTGGCGGAATCCTTCGCTATAGATCAGCCAACCCGCCTTCAAGGAGTCAATTGGGATCTCACCGCGAAATCGTTCGAAGAAACCGGCCAGGCACGTAACGCGAATACCTTGCAGGCGACAGTCCACCAACTGACGTAGCGGCAACGTTCCTCCACGTTGCTCACGGGTCGCCACAACAACCTCGTTAACGCCTAATTTCACTGCAGCTTCGGCCAGGGACATCTCGGACGGAATAATGCGCTCCGGGGCAACTACCGTGTTCTCCGAGCGGCTCAAAGGGTAAAAGGCGACGACACTTATGCCAGCTGCCTTGGATTTGTTCAGCGCCGTTTCCACTGCAAAAGCGTCCCGGCCCGTTCCGACGATCAGGATGCGGTGGCAGACAAGGTCAGCACGAATACTTGAGAAAACGAATAGTCTCACTACAACGAGTCCTGCGATCGCCAGAAGGAGGCCACTGGCAAGTGCGTCCTGGAATAAACCGCTTTGCGGAACAAGGAAAAAAGCGAAGTAAGCGACCGGCAGGCCAATGATGAGCGCGAGGGTTTTCCTCGCAATGAATCGCACTGCGTCTACGGAGAGATCCTGACGATAGAACCCGAGACCGATGTTGATGAAAACCATCAGGCCGGCAAAAATCAGTGCGGGGAGAAGAATAACGCGATGGTTTTCTAACAGACTCGAGCCGTTGAGCTCGGCTGCGACAACGATGGCGAGCGAGAAAAGCGCAGCCTCCAACGCTACCTGCAGCAGGACTGCCGCGGGAATACGATGATTAAACAGAAAGACCATTGGTCTTCTGCCCCCCTTAAGAGCAGCACAACTAGTTCTTACGCTGCGAAAGCCGCAATTAATAATAAAGCGGTCTTTCGTACCCTTGCGTGTCTCTATACGCCCACGCAAAAACTGTGCGGCGCTAAATTGCCTTGGTGATTATGTTGTTATCCTAAAGACCTCAGAGAGACCTTAAGGATTTCTGTATGGCCATTTTCTATCGAATGGCCTATTAATTTGTGTTCGCCAAGACGACTTGCTCATTCAGCATATACAAGCCTGAAAAATTGTCAACGATTCGCGTAACGCCTTAATTCTTGTTGCTGTTTTTTTTGGACTAAGCACATTAAAGTGCTGAAATCTTGTGAGCGGGATGAGGCTTCAGGAAGCACTATGAATCCTGGCTCGGGGTCGTCTCCTGTGCCAATATCAAACGCAGTTCCAGGTAGAGCAACACAACTCCAGTGTAAACGAGGATCATCACCCAGAATTGGGTGCTCTTCAAATACGAGGCGATTAGCGGGTTGTGGACCATTAGTAGCCCCAGCAGAACCCAAACCAGCTTTTCCAATTTTTTTGCCTTTGATCGAATAAAAAACCAGATCTGCCGCAAGATAACTATGTAAATTATCAGGGAAAGCAGGAATTTGTAATTGGCCGGCAGGGTAAGCGGCGCAGTCGCCACAAGGACCCCAAGTGCAGCGATTGCTATCCAGGACATAGCACTGACGCGTTCCAAGTGCTTGGACATCAATCAGCCCGGAAGAAGGTCAAATCCGAAACCTGCTGCAAATTCGTTTGGATAGATTGACTGTTTTGGTTTAGTTGTGAGCTGGCGGGTGGCAGCGACTCCAGCCCTACGAGAAATTCGTCGAGATGATCGAGCATCATTGTGATGGAAAAGGAATACCTTCGGCTTATGATCTTCACTTGCATGCTTGCCGCGCTGTGAACGACCCTCGCCTCAAGCATCCTGCGAAGATAATGCGTTGTAAAAGGCGGTTCGATGTTTTCACGCTCACACCAACGACGCGTCCAGGCCTGTGTGGCGCTCTCCGAGCGTGTACAGGCGCAGACATCAGTAAATCCACGGTAGACAAGAAACGTGCAGTTTCGATAAATCAATATGGTGAAGCCCTATATCCGCGTCCTCTTCGTCTGCGCTGGCAATATTTGCCGCTCACCCACCGCAGAAGGCGTGTTTCGCCATTCGGTGGCGTCGGCAGGCCTGGGACAGAAAGTTTTCCTCGACTCGGCCGGTACCCATGGCTATCACGTCGGCCATCCGCCGGATCGCCGCGCCCAATTGGCCGCCGCGCAACGCGGCTACGATATAGCGGGTCTACGTGCCCGGCAGGTTACCGGACAGGATTTCATCGAGTTCGATTATATCCTTGCGATGGACCTGGACAATCTCTCTCACCTGAAGCAAGTCGCCCCGGCGCAGCATCACGGCAAACTGGCCTTGTTCATGGATTACGGCAGCGCGCGGCAGGGTGAGGAAGTGCCGGATCCCTATTACGGCGGGGCGCAGGGATTCGAACTGGTGCTGGATATGGCCGAGGACGCGGCCCAGGGACTGCTGCAGCAAATAAAAAAGAAGCTCGGTGTCTAGCCAGCCGAGCTTCCGTATTACTGCTGACGGCATTGGCCGTCGTCGATCGCAAACTATTCCTTGCGGGTTTCCACCTGTTGCAGGGGCTCGTCCGCAATGACCGGCTCGCGATTTCGCGGGCGGGGCGGTCTGGCGGCGCGGGTTAAATGCTGTTGTTCTTGTTCGATCATCCTGGCCGCCTTGTCGGCCTGCGTCTCGACCATCTCCATGTCGGGTGGCAGCGCGATTGGCTCCATTTTCCAGGGCTGCCGGGCCGGCGCTGCAGGCACCGGTTCAGCTTGTCGCTCGTCGGTGTTTACTTCGGGCAGGTAACGTTCCTGCGGCAGCGGCTCAGCCACCTGTTTAGCTTGCCGTTCGTCGGTGTTTGCTTCTGGCAGGTGACGTTCCTGCGGAGGCGGCGCCGGTGCAATGGCCGGCGGCGGTTCCGTGGCGGTCGGCTCTTGCGTGTACATCACCGGTTCGAGTACCGCCGTCCGGACTTCGGATGAAGGCGCGGGACGCTCGCGCTCGCGCGCCGGCCTGGTCATTTCGGGGCCGAAGGGGCGTTCGCAGATTGATCGCTACTCGACGGCTGCTGACCGACATTGTCCTGTCGTTCGACCTGGCGTTCGCGCCGGCCGCGGCGGCGGCGGCGGCTGCCTTCCCCCTCACGCGGGGCTTCCGGGCGATCCCCCGGCTGACGTTGCTCGACCGCAGCCAGTCCGGGCTCCGGACGCGGCGGACGCTGCTGGTGCTGCTGCTGGCGTTCCTGCGGCCTGCGCTCGGCATGCTCCTGCCCACGCGGACGGCTCTGTTCGCGCGGGCCTTGCCCATCCTGGCGCGGAGGACGCGCGTCGCGCTTTTCATCCGGACGGCCCCGCCCGCGCCCACGGCCATCGCGCATGTGGTCGCGGCGCTGCTGCGGTTCGCGTGGTCGCACTTTGGGCGTCTCGGGCCTGGCCTCCGGCTTGCGGGTAAGCCAAGCGAAGATCTTGTCCAGGATCGAAGGCTTGGGCTCTTCCTTGCGCATCGGCGCGGGCTGGGCAGGCGTGATTCCCTGCACCGCAGCCTGCGGCCGTTGCGGTTCCGGCTTCTGCACGGCTACGGCGGGCTCCGCGACTTCAGCGGCCACCTCCACCATCCTGTAGCTCGGTTGCACGACATCGCTCTGGTTCAGCTCGTCGTGGCGCAAGCGGGTGACGGAATAGTTGGGCGTCTGCAGGTTCACGTTCGGGACCAGCAGCACGTTGACCTTGAGCCGCGTCTCGATCGAGTGGAATTCGTTACGCTTCTCGTTGAGCAGGTAAGTCGCCACGTCCACCGGAACCTGCGCGTGCAGCGCCGCCGTGTTCTCCTTCATCGCCTCTTCCTGAAGGATGCGCAGTATGTGCAGCGCCGAGGATTCGATCGAGCGGATGTGGCCGGTGCCGTGGCAGCGCGGGCAGGCGATGTGGCTGGTTTCGCCGAGCGAGGTCTGCAGCCGCTGGCGCGACAGTTCCAGCAGCCCGAAGCGCGAGATCTTGCCGGTCTGCACGCGGGCGCGGTCGTACTTCAGCGCATCGCGCAGCCGGTTCTCGACGTCGCGCTGGTTGCGCGCGGACTCCATGTCGATGAAGTCGATCACCACCAGCCCACCCAGGTCGCGCAGTCTGAGTTGCCGGGCGATTTCGTCGGCGGCTTCCAGGTTGGTGCGCAGCGCGGTTTCCTCGATGTCGGCGCCGCGCGTGGCGCGCGCGGAGTTGACGTCTACCGACACCAGCGCCTCGGTGTGGTCGATCACCACGGCACCGCCGGACGGCAGCGGCACCTGCCGCGAATACGCTGTTTCGATCTGGTGCTCGATCTGGAATCGCGAGAACAGCGGCACGTCGTCCTTGTACATCTTCACGCGGTTGACGTTCTGCGGCATCACGTGACCCATGAACTGGCGGGCCTGATCGTAAATGCTCTCGGTATCGATCAGGATTTCGCCGATTTCCTGGTGGAAATAGTCGCGGATGGCGCGAATGACCAGGCTGCCTTCCTGGTAGATCAGGAAAGCGCCGCCCTGCTGCTTGGCGGCGGTTTCGATCGCCCGCCACAACTGCATCAGGTAGCCAAGGTCCCAGGTGAGTTCTTCCACCGAACGGCCGATGCCGGCGGTGCGCGCGATGATGCTCATGCCGGCGGAACATCGAGTTGCGAGATGGTGTCGCGCAGTTCGTTGCGGTCTTCGCCCTCGACCCGGCGTGAAACGCCGCCGCCGCGGGGATTGTTCGGCATGAGGACCAGGTAGCGACCGGCCAGGCTGATGAACGTGGTCAGCGCGGCGCCTTTGTTGCCGCGCTCGTCCTTGTCTACCTGGACGATGAGTTCCTGGCCTTCGCGCAGGGCGTCCTTGATGCTGACGCGGGCGGGGTCGGCGTCGGGGTTCTGGAAAAACGAGCGGCTGACTTCCTTGAAGGGAAGAAAGCCGTGACGTTCGCTGCCGTATTCGACAAACGCCGCCTCGAGGCTGGGCTCGATGCGGGTGATGACACCTTTATAGATATTGCTCTTGCGTTGTTCTTTACCGGCAGTTTCGATATCCAGGTCGATGAGCTTCTGGCCATCGACGATCGCGACGCGCAGTTCTTCTGCGTGGGTCGCGTTAAACAACATGCGCTTCATTTTTGTTCTCCCGCGCTCACATGTTCACGGGGAGGACAAACCTGGGGTGCGCCCCGGTTGTCGAGGGGCTCTAGCTTTCTGTCGTCGGGAAATTCATGGGTGGAAGAGGACGAGAGATCGTGGCCTGAGGTTTGTCATTACACATCCTGCCTCACGCAGGACGGTGGAATCCACTTTTGGTGTGCGAGCGCGTAACTCATCAATTACCATCGCTACTTTTTCGGGTGAGCGAAGTTAACCCCTCGTTCCAGGCGTGACATGGCGGGAGATGAAGCCGCTGGTTTGCGGCACACAAGACTCGACCGCTGGGTCCTGACTGATTGCCTGTTTGCGGAAATAGTATAAGCAAAATGAATACCTTAAGCAAAGGATCCGTAACCTGGCGGGAGGTTGACGAGTCGGCGCACGACCAGCGCATAGACAATTTCCTGCACAAGATCCTGAAAGGCGTGCCAAAAAGCCATATTTATCGCATCGTTCGCGGCGGGGAAGTCAGGGTCAATGGCCGCCGGGTGGAAGTGGCCTACAGGCTGCAATCCGGGGACAAGGTCCGGCTCCCGCCGGTTCGTACCGCCCGGCCGGCGTCCAGACCCGGAATCCGGACGGTCAAAGCGATTTTCGCCGGCAAGGTGCTTCTCGAAGACGAGGACCTGTCTGGTCGTTGACAAGCCCGGCGGGGTGGCGGTCCATGGCGGCAGCGGCATATCCAGCGGAGTGATCGAGCAACTGCGACAGGCACGGTCTGGAATACGTTTTCTCGAGCTCGTGCACCGGCTGGATCGCGACACCTCGGGCGTGCTGGTGCTGGCCAAGAAGCGCAGCGCCCTGACCGCCCTGCACGCGCAGTTGCGCGACGGGGACGGTGAAAAAGCATTACCTTGTGCTGGTGCTGGGCGAGTGGAAGGATGCCAAGCGCAACGTCAAACTGGCCTTGCACAAGTTTGTATCCGCATCCGGCGAGCGTCGTGTGGTAGTCGATGAGGACGGTACGCGGGCGCATACCGTGTTCCGCCTGGAGCGCAATTTCGCCGGGATTCAGCCTGCTCGACGCGGAACTGAAGACCGGCCGCACCCACCAGATCCGCGTGCATCTGGCGCACCTCGGGTTTCCGATCGCGGGCGACGACAAGTACGGCGATTTCGACGCCAACAAGCGGCTGGCGAAGCAGGGCCTGAAGCGCATGTTCCTGCACGCCGCGAGCCTCGAATTCCGCCATCCCCGCAGCGGCGAGCCGGTGCGGGTGACAGGCCCCGCTCGCACCGGAGCTGGAAAGCTTCCTGCGGTCGCTCAAGCCCCGGCGCGACAGACCATGATTCCTGGTCGGTTCGAACTGCTGGTGTTCGACTGGGACGGTACGCTGGTGGACTCGGCCGGACATATCGTCGCTTCGCTGCAGGCGGCATTCCAGGACCTCGACCTTCCGGTGCCCAGTGCGAAAGCGGCACGTCATGTGATCGGCCTCGGGCTGCAGGACGCGCTGGCCTACCTCAATCCCGGACTGGAAAGCAGCCGTTACGCCGATGTCGCGGACCGCTATAGTGCCCACTTTCTGAGCGGGCACGAGGACATCGAACTGTTCCCGATGGTCGAAGAAGGCATACCCGCACTCAACCGCGACGGCTATTTGCTGGCGGTGGCCACCGGCAAGAGTCGCCGCGGACTGGACCGCGCCTTGCACAGCACGATGCTCGGAGCATATTTCCACGCTTCGCGCTGCGCCGACGAGGGTTTCCCCAAACCGCATCCCGACATGCTGGAAACGCTGATTGCGCATGCTGGGAGTGCGGCGGGAGCGCACTTTGATGATCGGAGACACCACGCACGATCTGCAGATGGCCGTGAACGCCGGGGTGCCCGCGGTGGGCCTGAGCTACGGCGCCCACCCGCGCCAGGAACTCGAGCGCCTCGAACCGCTGGCGTGTATCGCCAGTTTCGCCGAGCTGTTGAAATGGCTGAAGCAAGACGCCTGATCTGCGCAGCAAGTGACCTGCCCGAGCGCGGCAGGGGCGTGCGCTTTTCCGTGGACACAGAGCGCGGACCTGCGACGGCGTTTGCCGTGCGCTACCGCGGCCGGGTACACAGCTATGTGAACCGATGCGCCCATGTCTGGGTCGAACTCGACTGGCAGCCAGGTGAGTTCTTCGACATGTCCGGTTTATACTTGGTGTGTTCGACGCACGGTGCCGCGTATCTTCCGGATACGGGTTACTGCGTCGGCGGTCCATGCAAGGGTCAGAAACTGACCAAACTGCCGGTCGAGGAACAGGACGGACTGGTTTACCTGGTCGAGAAAACGAGGAAGGGCATCATGGCTGAAACCGATCCGGTCGCCGCCGCAGGCAACTGGGAACGCACGATCATCGAAAAGCTCGCGCGCGCCGCGCTCGACGAGCAGCGCAGGGCCCGACACTGGGGCATCTTCTTCAAGACGCTTACCTTCATTTATCTTTTCATTTTGATGTTTGCCGCGTTCGGCTGGCTCGGCGGACGTGAGGTGGCGATGACCGGCAATCATTCCGCGCTGGTTGAATTGAACGGCGTCATCGCCGCGGATGCGCACGCAAATGCCGACGCCATCAATCAGGGGCTCCAGGACGCCTTCGCGGACAAGAGCACCAAGGGCGTGATCCTGCGCATCAACAGCCCGGGCGGAAGTCCGGTGCAGGCCGGCACCATCAACACCGAAATCGGCCGCCTGCGCGAGAAGTACCCGGACATCCCGATCTACGCGGTAATCGAGGACATCTGTGCCTCGGGCGGCTACTACGTGGCGGTTGCGGCTGACCAGATCTACGTCGACAAGGCGAGCATCGTCGGTTCGATCGGCGTGCTGATGGACGGCTTCGGTTTCACCGGCACGATGGAAAAACTCGGCGTCGAACGCAGGCTGCTCACCGCCGGAGAGAACAAGGGATTTCTCGACCCATTCTCGCCACTCGATCCCTCGCAGCGGGAATACGCCAGGCGCATGCTGGGGGAGATTCACCAGCAGTTTGTCGAAGTGGTGCGCAAGGGACGGGGCAAGCGCCTGAAGGAAGCGCCGGACATCTTTTCCGGCCTGGTGTGGACCGGCCAGAAAAGCATCGATCTGGGCCTGACCGATGCATTCGGGAGCGTTGATTTCGTGGCCCGTGAAATCATCAAGGCCGAAAAAATCGTCGACTTCACTCCGCACGAAAATCTGGCCGAGCGCTTCGCCAAGCGCTTCGGCGCATCGCTCGGCGAGGCGCTAGTGCGTGCCGCGGGGCCGCTTTCCCCGGTACGCTGAAGTTCTAGGGAAGCTCTGATCAAGTTCCGCGACGCGCGTTGCGCCAGGTGCGGATGACTGCTAGGGACGCCGGAGCGTGGAACAGGGGCCCCTCCGGGGATGTGACCGCACAGGCGTCCCAACGAGCGCATTTGTTCGGCGTGCAATGCGAGCGACTCCGGGTCGCATCCACCGGCCAAGGCCGGCGGAACCTGCTCTGCCTGCGCGCTCGCGCTCCGCAGATGCGGCTGAAGCCCCAACAAGGAGCGTAACAACGCAGGCACCGCACCCTGGCACAACCCAATGACATTTCGACTCTTTCGAGGGACCGGGCGATTCGGGCCGATGTCTGCGTCGGCTCTTCCTTATTGCTAGCGTCCGGCTACACCGCGTCCTCACCGTCTTGCCCTCGACCCGAATCGCCTCGGTCGCGCATGTGGAACTTGATCAGAGCTTCCCTTGCCCTTTGCCAGGAGCAGGAACACGGTCGGCCTGCGGTCCAGGCCTGGCGGCGCATTTTTCCATTGCGCCACAGTGCGGGTTGCTACCTGCTCGGTAGCGCCGGTAAGGTCGGTTGCCAGAGACAGCGTGGTGTCCGCGTCGCAGGTTCCCAGCAGGGCTGCGAACAACTGGTCGTTGCGGTAGGGCGCCTCGATGAAGATTTCGGTCTGGTCCAGGCGCCGCGATCTTTCCTCCAGTTCGCGAATGCCGCGCTCGCGCTCGGGGGAGCGCGCGGGCAGGTAGCCATTGAATGCAAAGCGCTGACCATTGAGCCCGGAGGCCATCAACGCCAGGACGATGGAGGAGGGGCCCACCAGCGGGATTACTCGCGCGCCGATCGCGTGCGCGCCCGCTACCAACGCCGCACCGGGATCCGCAATCGCCGGACAGCCCGCTTCCGAAAGCAGGCCCAGATCGACGCCTGAGTCGAGTTTGCGCACGAATCGCTGCACGTCCGGAGTTGCGCTATGTTCGTCCAGCACATCAAGCGTCAGTTCCGGCAAAGGCAGGTTCAGCGACTTCAGGAATTGCCGCGCAGACTTCGGATGCTCGACTACGAAGTAGCGCAACGCCTGCACGGCTGTTTTCAATCGCGGTCCAATCCAGTCGCCGGTGTGCCCGGGAACCAGATCAACCGGAATCAGATAGAGACGCCCCTTTTCCATTGTTTACTTTAATGAAACAATGTAACACATTGTTATGGAATAAGTAATCCTTCTTCCCTGAGCATGCTGCAAAGGGCGATGAGGGGCAGGCCGATGAGCGCGGTCGGGTCGTCCGACTCGATGCTTTCGATCAGTGAGATGCCCAAGCCTTCGGCCTTGGCGCTACCGGCGCAGTCGTACGCCGGTTCGCGCCGCAGATAACGTCTCGACTTCGGCGTCGTCAAGACGGCGGAATTTCACGATGGTGGGCACCAGCCGGGAGTGTATCCGGCCGCTACGTGCGTTGAGCAGCACAACGGCGGAATGGAAGGTCACGGACCTGCCGCTTACCTGGCGCAGTTGCTCAACGGCCACCACATGCGTCATGGGTTTGTCCAGGCACACACCATCGCACACCGCTACCTGATCGGAACCGATGATGAGTGCGTCCGGGAATCGGGCACGCACGGCCTGCGCCTTGGCAAGTGCAAGCCGTGCTCGCGGTGTCGGTCGGCTTGTTCGCCGTCCAGCGGTGTTTCATGCACTTCCGGCGCGGCGGTTTCGAACGACAGGCCGAGCCTCGAAAGCAAGTCCTTGCGATAGCGCGAGGTCGAGGCGAGAATCAACTGCAGACCACTGTTTGCTGAAGACATTTTGTTTTGACAGGGTAATTCAAAACTAATATTATGCGCGGCTTATGTTTGACCGGGCTGTCGTCGATAGCGTTACGTTTGCGCGTGAGTCCGGTGAATTGCGCGGTACGGTGGAAATTGCTGCGCTTGCGCGTTTGCAGGATGCGTTGTTCGATCAGTCCGGCGCAATCGCGTATGAGCTGGCAGGTCATGTCGATCCGGAGGGCAAACCCTCGTTGCAGCTTGCGCTCGGCGGCGAATTGGTGCTGCGCTGCCAGCGTTGTCTCGGGCCGGTTCGATTCCGACTCGATGCGGTGCGCAACTTCGTGCTGGTTCCTGCGGACCAGGCATTGAGCGATCCCGCCGATGAGGCGGAGGACACGGAACAGTTGCACGCCGACCCGAAACTCGACGTCATTGCACTGGTCGAAGACGAAGTCATTCTGGGACCTGCCGATGGTGACGGGTCACGAGGAGGGCGCCTGTGTGGCGCCGTCGCCAAAACTGGAAGCTGGCAAGCAGGAATCGCCGTTCAACGTGTTGGCGGCCCTCAAGCGGCAGTAAATAAGGATTCAATTTAAGGAGTCATCTCATGGCAGTCCAACAGAACAAGAAGTCGCCCTCGAAACGCGGCATGCATCGCTCCCACGATTTTCTGACCAATCCGCCGCTCGCCGTCGAGCCCACCACCGGCGAAGTGCATCTGCGTCATCACATCAGCCCCAACGGCTACTACCGCGGCAAGAAAGTCGTCAAGACCAAGGGCGACTGAGGCGAAACCGGCTTTTGGCTGCGAAGCTGCGCAGCTGAAACGAATGAGCCGAACGCCTGCCTCGACCCGCTCCAGCGGGTGCGACCATTGCCCGGGGCCGTCATCCGGAATTTCCCGTGTGCGGCACGCTTGCCGAGGCAATGCACAATCCATGGCGATTACGATAGCGCTCGACTGCATGGGTGGCGACCACGGCGCCCACGTCACCGTGCCGGCCGCCCTCGATTTCATCGACGGCGTCGAGGACGCGCACGATTGTCCTGGTGGGAATTCCCGAAGCGATCGAAACCGAACTGAAGCGCCGCCGCGCAAAGGCAGGCGGCCGAATTCGCATCGAAGCCGCAACCGAAGTGGTCGAAATGGACGAATCGCCGGCCTCGGCGCTGCGGGGAAAGCGCGACTCGTCGATGCGGCTGGCGATCGACCTGGTCAAGAGCGAAAAAGCGGATGCCTGCGTCAGCGCCGGCAACACCGGAGCGCTGATGGCAATGTCGCGGTTCGTGCTCAAGATGCTGCCCGGCATCGAGCGTCCGGCGATCGCCTCTTTCCTGCCGACCCAGCGCGGCCGCACTTGCGTGCTCGATCTCGGCGCCAATGTGGACTGCACTGCGGAACATCTGCTGCAGTTCGCAGTGATGGGATCGTCGCTGGTGAGCGCGGTGGAGCATATCGAACGCCCGACGGTGGGCCTGCTCAACATCGGTGAAGAGGAGATCAAGGGGAACGAGGTGGTCAAGCAGGCTGCGGAACTGATGCGCGAAAGCAGCCTCAATTTCTACGGCAACATCGAGGGCACGGACATCTACAAGGGCACCACCGACGTGATCGTATGCGACGGCTTCGTCGGCAACGTCGCGCTGAAGACTTCGGAAGGGCTGGCGCAGATGCTGGCGATGTACCTGCGCCAGGAGTTCAGCCGCAATCTTTTCACCCGACTGTCCGGCGCGATGGCTTTGCCGGTCATCAATGCCTTCCGCCGCCGCGTCGATCCCCGTCGCTACAACGGCGCAAGCCTGCTCGGTCTCAAAGGCATCGTGGTCAAGAGCCACGGCTCGGCGGACAGTTTCGGTTTGCGCTTCGCGATCGAACGTGCCTACGAGGAGGCGCATAATGACATGCTCCACGGCATAAGCGAGCGCATGGCCTCAATTCATCAAAGGGTGGCGTGATGAATTCCCGGATCATCGGCACCGGCAGCCATCTTCCCGAGAAGGTTCTCACCAACGCCGATCTGGAAAAGATCGTCGACACTTCCGACGAATGGATACGCAGCCGCACCGGCATTCGCAGCCGCCATATCGCGGCGGAAGGCGAACTGACCAGCGATCTGGCGCTGCCCGCTGCTCAGAAGGCGCTGCAATCTGCAGGTGTCGCGGCGGACGAGATCGACATGATCATCGTCGCCACTACCACGCCCGACATGATTTTCCCGAGCACGGCGTGCATCCTGCAAACCAGACTCGGAATTGCCGGCTGCCCGGCGTTCGATCTGCAGGCGGTGTGCAGCGGCTTCGTCTATGCGCTGAGCACGGCGGATCTTTTCATCCGCGACGGCCAGGCAAAGAAAGTGCTGGTGGTCGGCGCTGAAGTCTATTCCCGGATTCTCGACTGGAACGACCGCGGCACCTGCGTGCTGTTCGGCGACGGAGCAGGTGCGGTCGTGCTCGCGGCGAGCGACACACCAGGGATTCTGGCCACGCGGCTGCACGCCGATGGCAGCTACAAGGACAAGCTGTCGGTGCCGGGTAGCGTATGCGGCGGCAAGGTGTGGGGCAGGCCGTTCGTCCATATGGACGGGGCCTCGGTTTTCAGGTTCGCCGTGCGGGTATTCGAGGAGGTCGCATACGAAGTTCTGGATCAGGCCGGGCTGAAGGTATCGGACCTGGACTGGTTCGTTCCGCACCAGGCCAATATCCGCATCATGGAAGCAACCGCCCGGAAGCTTGGCCTGCCGGTCGAGAAAGTCATCTCCACGGTGGATCATCACGGCAATACTTCGGCGGCCTCGATCCCGCTGGCACTCGACGAAGCGGTGCGCGACGGGCGAATCCGTCCCGGCCAGACGCTGCTGCTGGAGGGCGTGGGCGGAGGCTTTACCTGGGGCGCGGTGTTGCTGCGCTGGTGATCGCGACGACATGACACTTGCATTCGTCTTTCCCGGGCAGGGCTCTCAATCGGTCGGCATGATGCAGTCCTTCGCGGACCTTCCGGGTGTACGCGAAACCTTTTCGCAGGCGTCCGAACTGCTGGAGCAGGATTTGTGGAAGCTCGCTGCCGAGGGACCCGCGGAAGAACTCAATCTCACCGCCAATACCCAGCCGGTGATGCTGGTGGCGGGTATGGCGTTGTATCGTGCATGGCAGGCGCGGCAGGGCCCGGCGCCGGCAATCATGGCGGGACACAGCCTCGGCGAATACACCGCCCTGGTAGCAAGCGGCGCGCTGGAATTTGCCGATGCGGTGCCGCTGGTGCGGTTTCGCGCCCTGGCGATGCAGGAAGCGGTGCCAGCCGGCGTGGGCGCGATAGCGGCGATACTCGGTCTGGAGGACGATGAGGTGCGCGCGGCATGTTCGGAGGCAAGCAGCGCAAACGAAGTGGCGGAAGCCGCCAACTTCAATTCTCCGTCGCAAGTAGTCATCGCCGGCAACAAGGCCGCTGTCGAACGTGGAATGGAGATCGCGAAAGCCAGGGGTGCGAAGCGCGTGGTGCTTCTGCCGATGAGCGTGCCGTCGCATTGCAGCCTCATGCAGCCGGCCGCCGAGCGCATGCGCAAGGAACTGGGCTCGCGGCCGTTCAGGCGCGGCACGGTCCCGGTACTGCACAATGCCGATGTCAAGAGCGCCGAATCGGCTGAGGCGATCAAGGACGCGCTCGTGCGCCAGCTGGTGCAGCCGGTGCGCTGGGTGGAGACGGTGCGCCAGATGGTGTCGGGTGGAGTTACCCACTTCGCTCGAATGCGGACCCGGCAAAGTGCTGGCCAGCCTGAACAAACGCATCGCACCGGAAACCCAGATACTTTCGTTCGGCGATGGCGCGGCGTTCGCTCAGGCTTTGTCCGCACTGAAATAGGCCTGCAACAGACCTACGGGGGAGGCGTTCATGCTTGCAGGAAAAGTCGCGCTGGTGACCGGCGCCAGCAGGGGAATCGGACAGGCAACCGCGGTTGCACTTGGCAAGGCCGGCGCGACGGTGGTGGGTACCGCCACCAGCGACGCGGGCGCCGCGGCGATATCGTCTTATCTGGCCGGCGAAGGTATCAAGGGCGCCGGGCTCAAGCTCAATGTCAATGATCCCGTAGCAATTGAGCAGGTGCTCGCCGGCATCGAGTCGCAGTTTGGTACGGTTGCAATCCTGGTGAACAATGCCGGAATCACCCGCGACAACCTGCTGCTGCGAATGAAGGACAGCGAATGGGACGAGATCATGGACACCAACCTGAAATCGGTGTTCCGGCATGAGCAAGCTGGTGATCCGCCCCATGATGAAAGCGCGATTCGGGCGCATCATCAACATTACGTCGGTGGTGGGTTCCATGGGCAACCCCGGGCAGGTGAATTACGCCGCAGCCAAGGCCGGGATCGTCGGATTCAGCAAGTCGCTTGCCCGTGAAGTGGGAAGCCGCAATATCACTGTAAACTGCGTGGCGCCCGGTTTCATCGACACCGACATGACACGCGGATTGCCGGAGGAGGCCAAGACAGCGCTGCTGGCGCACGTCCCGTTGGCCCGATTCGGTCAACCACGGGAGGTGGCGGCGGCGGTGGTATTTCTCGCTTCCGAAGGCGCCGCCTATGTCACCGGAAGTACCCTGCATGTCAATGGTGGCATGTATATGGATTAACTCCGGACGTCCTGCAATTTTGGTAGACTAACGCGCGTGTTTTTCGCCATTGCAGGTCCCGCACCAGGGCGGGCGGCGCTCAGACACGTAACTGCATCTTCAAGTAAAGGGAAAGGACATTAATGGAATCCGTAGAACAGCGCGTGAAAAAAATCGTTGCCGAGCAACTGGGCGTGAACGAGGCGGACGTGAAGAATGAATCGACGTTCGTCGACGACCTCGGAGCCGATTCCCTCGACACCGTCGAACTGGTGATGGCGCTTGAAGAAGAGTTCGAGTGCGAGATCCCCGACGAAGAGGCGGAAAAGATCACTTCCGTGCAGCAGGCAATTGACTACATCAAGGCGCACCTCAACTAATCACGCCGTCTCCCATCATTTTCTGGAGTCCCGTTGTCTAGGCGCCGCGTCGTAGTCACCGGCCTGGGTACCGTTTGCCCGGTCGGCAACAGCGTCAAAGAGGCCTGGGCCAATATCCAGGCGGGTAAGTCCGGAATCACCCGGATCACCCGTTTTGACGCCAGCCCTTTTGCATCCCAGATCGCCGGCGAGGTAAAGAACTTCGACGTCGGCCAGGTGCTCTCGCCCAAGGAGGCGCGGCGCGTGGATATTTTCATGCACTACGGCATTGCCGCCGCGGTGGAGGCGATCCGCGATGCCGGGCTCGAACCCAATCCGCAGGACGCCGAGCGCATCGGCCTGAATATCGGTTCGGGAATCGGCGGGTTGCCGATGATCGAGGATACCCACCGCGCCATGATCGATGGCGGCGCGCGCAAGATTTCCCCATTCTTTATTCCCGGCGCGATCATCAACATGGTCTCTGGAAATCTTTCGATCATGTACGGTTTCAAGGGACCGTGCCTGGCGATGGTCACGGCATGTACGACCGCGAATCATTGCCTGGGGGACTCGGCGCGGCTGATTGAATATGGCGACGCCGACGTCATGGTTGCGGGCGGAGCCGAAGCCGCAATCTGTTCGCTGGGTGTCGGCGGATTCTCGGCGGCGCGTGCGCTCAGCACGCGCAACGACGATCCCGCAACGTCAAGCCGACCCTGGGACAAGGATCGTGACGGCTTTGTTCTAGGTGAGGGCGCCGGAGTGCTGGTGCTGGAGGAATTGGAACACGCCAGGGCACGCGGCGCCGGAATCTACGCCGAGCTTGCCGGTTATGGGATGAGCGCCGATGCGCATCACATCACCGCACCCTGTGAAGACGGTGCAGGCGCCGCGCGCGGCATGCAGAACGCAATGCGCGATGCCGGCATCAATCCGGATCAGGTGGATTACATCAATGCGCATGGCACTTCGACGCCGCTGGGCGACCTCGCGGAGACCGTTGCGGTGAAACGCTGCTTCGGCAGTCACGCCAAACGTCTCGCAATCAGTTCGACCAAATCGGCGACCGGACACATGCTCGGCGCCGCCGGCGGAGTGGAGGCGATTTTCTCGGTGCTGACGCTTCGGGACCAGGTGGCTCCGCCGACCATTAACCTGTTCAATCAGGATCCCCAGTGCGACCTCGACTATGTGCCGAACACCGCACGAGCGATGAAAATCAAGGTCGCCATGTCGAATTCCTTCGGATTCGGGGGGACCAACGGCACGCTGATTTTCCGCGCGGTCTGAACATAGCCGGAAGCACTTCCCCCGTCGGCATCGGCCAGTTGAACCTGCGGCCGCCGCGGGCCTCCTGGAGACGGCGAATGCGCCATTGAGGTGACCACCCCCAGTATGGCAAAGCGCAAAAATCTTTTTCTGCCCCAACCCAAATGGACGTTCATGCGCCTGTTGCGGACGCTGATTCTCTTCGGCGTGTTCGCGGCGGTCGGTGCTGCCTGTTGGCTCGCCTATTACGCGCTGATGCCGGTCGAAGTGGTGCCGAAGGCTCGTCATTTCAAAGTGGAGCAGGGCAGCAGCCTGCGCAGCGTGGCGGAGCAATTCGAACAGGCGGGCCTGATCTCCGACAAATGGAGTTTTCTGGTGCTCGCGCGTCTGCTCGGAAATGCAGGCGACATCAAGGCGGGCAGCTACGAAGTCGGCGTCAGGATTGCGCCGCATAGTCTGCTCGACAAGATCGTCAGCGGTGATTTTGCCCAGTCGGAACTTCGATTCATCGAGGGCTGGACTTTCCGGCAGATCCGCGGTGTGCTCGATCAGCATCCGGCCGTGCAGCACGACAGCGCAGGACTTTCCGACGCGCAAGTTCTGGAACGCCTGGAAGTCGAGGAAAAGTTCCCCGAGGGGCTGTTTTTCCCGGACACCTATTACTTTGCCCCCGGTACCAGCGACCTGACGATCCTCCGGCAGGCTTACATGAGAATGCGGACAAAGCTTGAAGTGCTTTGGGAGCAACGCGCCAAGGGGCTGCCGCTTGCCAGCGCATACCAAGCGCTCATCCTGGCTTCGATTGTGGAAAAGGAAACCGGCCAGGCCGACGAACGCGACATGGTCGCCGCGGTGTTTGTCAATCGCTTGAAACGCGGCATGCGCCTGCAAACCGATCCATCGGTGATCTATGGGCTGGGCGCGTCGTTCGACGGAAATCTGCGCCGCCGCGATCTCGAGACCGACCAGATTTATAACACGTACACCCGCTATGGGCTCCCGCCGACGCCGATCGCGATGCCCGGTGAAGCTTCAATCCAGGCCACGTTGAACCCGGCCAACAGCCCTGTGCTCTACTTTGTCGGCCGTGGCGACGGCAGTCATGAGTTCTCCTCGACGCTGGTGGAGCACAACCGGGCCGTGAACAAGTACCAGCGACCGCGGTGAAGCGCGGCAAGTTCATTACGTTCGAGGGCATCGACGGGGCAGGGAAGAGCACGCATCTCGCCTGGGCTGCCGATTTGCTGCGCGACCGCGGCGTGAGCGTGGTCGTGACCCGCGAGCCCGGCGGGACCATCCTAGGTGAGAAACTGCGTCAGATGCTGCTCGCCGGCGAACAGCGCATCCATCCCGAAACCGAGACGCTGATGATGTTCACCGCCAGGCGCCAACACCTGGAAGAGGTGATCCGTCCGGCTCTGCAGCGCGGCGACTGGGTGTTGTGCGACCGCTTCACCGATGCCAGCTTTGCCTATCAGGGCGGCGGACGAGGGGTTGCGAAGCAAAAACTGGAAGACCTTGAGCGCTGGGTTCACCCGGATCTGCAGCCGGACCTGACGCTGCTGTTCGATATCAGCGCCGAACTCGGACAGAGTCGGGTTGAGCGCATCAAGTCACCGGACCGGTTCGAGCGTGAAGACATGGAATTTTTCAGCAGGGTGCGCAATGCGTACCTCGAGCGCCTGCAACAGTGGCCCAAGCGAATGGTCGGAATTGATGGCAGCAAGCCCGTTGCCGACATCCAGCGGGAAATCGAGCAACTGATCCTGGCAAAATGGAAGAAATAGACTTTCCGTGGGTCAAGCCCGCGCTTGAAAGATTGCCGGCAACGGTCGCAGCGATGCCACATGCGCTTATGCTCAGCGGTCAGGCGGGGTTGGGAAAGAGAACGACGGCGCTGTTTCTGGCCAAGGCGCTGCTCTGCGAGACGGAGCGTACAGTGCTGGGGGCCTGTGGAAAATGTTCGTCTTGCCATTTGTACGTTGCCGGCAATCATCCCGATCTGCGCATCATTGAAATAGGACAGGAGGATGTGCAGGCCAGCGAATCATTGGAAGAAGAACCGGCAACGCCGGCAAAGAAACCGAGCCGCCAGATTCCGGTGGACGCGATCCGCGCCCTTGCAGATTTCGTCGCCGTTACCGCGCATCGAGCACGCGCCAAGGTCATCGTGATCGCACCGGCCGAGGCGATGCATCCGAGCGCGGCGAACGCGGTGCTCAAGATGCTCGAGGAACCGCCGGGCAGCGCGACTTATTTCATGCTGGTCAGTCACCGGCCTGACCGTGTGCTGCCAACCATTCGCAGCCGCTGTTTCCAGGTGCCGTTTGGCGTACCGTCAACTGATGTCGCATTGGACTGGCTGACGGGGCAGGGGACGGAACATCCCCGGCTGGCATTGGCGCAGGGAGGCTATGCTCCGCTGGCAGCGCTGGAGAGGGCCGGGGACGCGGAGTTCTGGAACCAGCGCAAGACGCTGCTCGATGAGCTGGCCGGTCCCGGTTTTGATCCTCTTGTTGCTGCGGATCGCGCCGAACCAATCGACGGGCCGGTGGTGGCCAGGCTGCTGTCACAGTGGGCTTACGATCTGGTTTCGCTCAAATCTGGAGGAACGGTTCGGTACCACCCCGATTATGCCGCTGCCCTCGAACCGCTGGCGAGAAAGCTGCCGGCCCAAGGACTCATGGTGTGGTACGACTCGGTACTACAATACGCGCGGGCGGCCCAGCATCCGCTGAACAAGCGGCTGGCCATGGAAAGCCTGATGTCGCGCTACCCAGCGCATGAGTTCGGAGACACAGACCACCTTGGATAAAGATCGTCCCCATAACTCCCGCCCCGGCGCCCTCTCGCTGAACATTCGCGAGAAGTCGATCCTGTATGCGGCCTATATGCCGTTCCTGAAGGGAGGTGGAATTTTTATTCCCACCACAAGGCATTACCGGCTGGGTGATGAAATCTTCATGCTGATTGCGCTGATGGGTGACGCCAACAAGATTCCGGTAGCGGGCAAGGTGGTCTGGATTACCCCGGCAGGATCCCAGGGCAGCAAGGCGCAAGGTATTGGCGTGCAGTTCAGCGACGATGAAGGGGGGATCGCAGCGCGCATCAAGATCGAGGAGCTTCTGGACGGACAATTAAAAATTAACCGCCCAACCCATACGATGTGAGAACGATAATGAAGTAACGTGTTTATCCCATTAATATAAAGTAAGATTTGTTCGTAGATTCTCACTGCCATATCAATTTTCCCGAGCTTGCGGCCGACCTTGAAGGTGTGGTCGCGGCGATGCGGTCGAACGCCGTGACCCACGCGCTGTGCGTTTCGGTCAACCTCGAAACCCTTCCCCAGGTTCTGTCGATCGCCGAGCGATTCGCCAATGTATTTGCCTCAGTCGGGGTGCATCCGGACCAGCAGGGCGGCGAAGAGCCAGACAGTCGCCGCCTGCTCACTTTGGCCAAACATTCCCGGGTTGTGGCGATCGGAGAAACGGGCCTCGATTACTACCGGCTCGAAGGTGATCTGGAGTGGCAGCGGGAGCGTTTCCGCCGTCATATCCGGGCGTCCCGTGAGTGCGGAAAACCGCTCATCATCCATACCCGGGAAGCGGCTGCGGATACGCTGAGGATCATGAAGGAAGAAAACGCCGCCGAATGCGGTGGAGTCATGCATTGCTTTACCGAAACCCAGGCGGTTGCGGACACTGCCATGCAGATGAACTTCCTCATATCCTTCTCCGGCATTGTGACGTTCAAGAATGCGCTTGCACTCAAATCAGTGGCGCGGGAGGTTCCGCTGGAACACCTGCTGATCGAGACCGATTCGCCTTATCTGGCCCCGGTTCCATACCGCGGCAGAACCAACCAACCGGCATATGTCCGCTTTGTCGCCGAGGAAATCGCGCGCCTGAAGGGGGTTTCCGTCGAAGCTGTGGCCTCCGCAACGACTGCCAATTTCTTCCGGTTGTTCAAGAATGCGGCCTGAAATTTGCGGTTTCGCTGCACAGCCGAGCCCTCGGCTGCGGAGTATGCCGGACAGCGCAGGGCCGCGGCATGATTGGAGACGTTCGGACCAGGGCGTCGAACCGAGTGGCTTTCCGTTTCGAATCCGACAGGCGTGAACCTTCTCCGAAGGAAGCTCCTGGATGTAACTACGCATAATGTATATTATGTTAAATCAAATGCGTCTATGCCCAAGCACGGCTGATGTTCATTGAACTGGGGCCCTTCTTTCCCCTGCCCGTAGCGGGTCCTACGAAGCCGCTGGATCAGCGCGCTTAGGACGCCCCCGGTGGAGAACAAGGTCCTCTTCGCGCCGGTGCTCAACGGACGCCGTTAGAGGCAGATAGGGCGTGGCGCAGCCGATGGCCACAGACTCGGTTGAATTAGTGCTAAGACAGACGTCCCGAATCGATGCGGGTAGCGCCGTTAGCGGCCTGAAGGCGAGGTCAAGGCATGCGGGCTTGCCGCAGCCGCTCGAAACAGCACACGGCCGCTGCTGCGGCGACATTGAGTGATTCCACCCCTGCGCGCCATCGGAATGTGAACAAGCTGGGTTGCCATTGCGAGCCCGTTTTCTCCCACTCCCCTGCCCTCGCCGCCGAAAATCATCGCCACGGGTCCGGTCAGATCGACCTCAAAGATCGATTTCTTTGCTCGCGGGCTGGTGGCGATTACGCTGCCTTTGAATCGCGACAATGCAGCGGATAGATCCACGCGTTCGCGCATCGGCAGCACGAACTGTGCACCCATTCCTCCGCGCAGCGATTTGGGCGACCAGGCATCCGCGCATCCTTTGGCGAGATAGGCTGAGGTTGCGCCCGCCGCCGCCGCCGTGCGCAACAATCCGCCCACGTTGCCCGGATCCTGCACACTGTCGAGCACCAGGCGAAAATCGTCGGGCGAGCTGGTTTCGATCCGCGGGATGTCGACGATTGCGGCTACGCCCTCCGGAGTTTCAACCTTGGTGATCTCATCGAAAAGGTCGTCCGCGAGCAGATAGACGCGACGCGGCTCGACGGCTTCGACGAGTTCGTGCACTTCCGGACGCTGTGCACCCTGCTCGTTCACCAGCAAGGTTACTGCTTTCACTCCGAACTGCTGCACGTACGCGCAGATGAGCCGCGTAGCCGTCGAGCAGCGTGCGGCCACTTTTCGTGCGTTCGCGCGCGGACTCGGCCAGCTTGTGCGCCTGTTTGACGTGCGCATTCTGGCGCGAGGAGATGCGTTCCATTTGAAATGATGTCCGTGCGGGGATGGTGCCCGGAGCCGGAATCGAACCGGCATGGGCTGTTAAGGCCCGAGGGATTTTAAGTCCCTTGTGTCTACCAATTTCACCATCCGGGCAGGTGGATGCGCGACAAGGATAACGCGTAAATGCAATTGGAGGCGGGGGTCGGAATCGAACCGGCGTACACGGCTTTGCAGGCCGCTGCATGACCACTCTGCCACCCCGCCGGGCGCGCTTGATGATAGCTGCGCTTGACGAACTCTTGCAGTAATCGTTGAGAGGTTAGACCGTGGCCCGCCGAAAAACTGCAAAGAGAAAGCGGCTGGTTTCAATTCCGGTGAATTGAAACCAGCCGCTTTCCACATTCAAAACTGGAGCGGGAAACGAGGCTCGAACTCGCGACCCCAACCTTGGCAAGGTTGTGCTCTACCACTGAGCTATTCCCGCAAAAAACAGAGTTGGCATTATAGGGAGCATGGCTTTTTTGTCAAGGAACGGGCCGCGTCTAACCGTTCTT
Organism: uncultured beta proteobacterium; assembly: GCA_963789945.1. Taxonomy (GTDB): domain Bacteria; phylum Pseudomonadota; class Gammaproteobacteria; order Burkholderiales; family JACQAP01; genus JACQAP01. The sequence goes on from CAWBMN010000004.1 coordinate 389,623, forward strand.
CATCGCGTGCGGCAGCGCCATTCTCAGGTAGTAAATCATGGACCACAAAGTCAGTACCGCGGCGACATAAATGAGGATCGTGCCAATGGCGTGCATGCTCAGCGTCAGCAACTCGTCGTGGTACAACAGCATGATGACAGCCGCCATCTGGGATACTGTTTTCACCTTGCCCAGAAATGACACTGCCACGCTCTTGCTCTTGCCGATGCGCGCCATCCATTCCCGCAACGCGGAGATCGCGATCTCGCGACCGATGATGATCACAGCGATGAAGCCCTCCAGTCGGCCGATCCACACCAGCATGATCAGCGCGGTGGCAACCATCAGCTTGTCGGCCACCGGGTCGAGGAAGGCGCCGAAGGGCGACATCTGGTTCAGCGTGCGCGCCAGGTAGCCGTCCAGCCAGTCGGTGATCGCGGCGAAAGAGAAAATCGCCGTGGCCGCCAGGTTCTTATTGTGGTCGGCGATCCAGTCGTGCGGCACGTAGTACACCGCGACCAGCATCGGGATCATCAGGATGCGCAGCCAGGTGAGGAGATTCGGAAGGTTGATCGGCATGAAGGTGTCAGTGTAGCTGCTGGTAGATTTTTTCGGCGAGTTCCGGGCTGATTCCTTCCACCTGCGCGAGCTCCTCCACGCTTGCGGAAGCAACCCCCTTCAGACCGCCGAAGCGCGACAACAGCCGCTGCCTGCGCTTGACGCCGATCCCGCCAATTTCTTCCAGCGTCGAGCGATTGCGCGCCTTGGCGCGGCGGTTGCGGTGACCGGAGATGGCAAAGCGATGCGCTTCGTCCCGGATCTGCTGGATCAGGTGCAAACCCGGGTGGTCCGGCGGCAGCCGCAGCGGCTTCGTTGCGATCTGGAAAAATCAGTTGCTCGAGTCCGGCCTTGCGCTCTTCGCCCTTGGCCACGCCGATCATCGGCAGATTGCTCAGGCCGAGTTCGCCGAGCACTTCGAAAGCCGTGCTCACCTGCCCCTTGCCGCCGTCGATCAGGATCAGATCAGGCAGCTTGCCCTCGCCTTCCACGATCTTGCGATAGCGCCGGTCCAGTACCTGGCGCATCGCGCCGTAGTCGTCGCCTGGCTCGACGCCGTTGATGTTGTAGCGCCGGTATTCGCCGGTTTGCATCGTCGAGTTGTCGTACACCACGCATGAGGCCACGGTTGCCTCACCCATGGTGTGGCTAATGTCGAAACACTCGATTCGGCGCACGTTGTCGGCGAGTCCCAGCGCCTGCTGTAACGCGGTAAGACGGGTTTCCTGGGTGGCGTGGGCCGCCAGCCTCTGCGCGATGGCCAACTCGGCGTTCTTCTCCGCCATGCGCAGCCAGACGCGGCGCTCGCCCGCCGGATTGGCGTTGATCTGCACCCTGGTCCCGGCCTGCTGCGACAGCAGCTCCTCGAGCGCCTGCACTTCGACCGGACGGTTGACGATGATCGACGGCGGCACCTCGCGGTCGACGTAGTGCTGCGTCAGAAAGGCTTCAAGTGCGACTTGTTCGTCCTGGTCCTGCGCGTTCTGCGGGAAAAAGCTCTTGTCGCCGCGATGGATCCCGCCGCGGACCATCACCAGGTTCACGCAGATCAGCCCCCCGCTGGCGGCCAGCGCGACGATATCGGCGTCCACGCCGCCGACTGCTGGTAACGAACTGGGTTTCGCGCACCTTGGAGAGCGAACGGATCTGGTCCCGGTATGCCGCCGCCTGCTCGTAAGCCTGCTCCGCCGCAGCCGGTGCATGCGCTCTTCCAGGCGGTCGACCGCCTCGTCTTCCCTGCCCTGCAGGAACAGTTCCGCGCTATTCACGTCTTCGGCGTAGTCGGATTCACTGACGAGGCCCACGCAGGGTCCGGTACAACGCTTGATCTGGTAGAGCAGGCAGGGTCGCGAGCGGTTGGCGAACACCGTGTCTTCGCAGGTGCGCAACCTGAATACTTTCTGCATGAGCTGGATGCTTTCGCGTACTGCGCCGGCGTTGGGAAACGGACCGAAGTAGCGATGGATCTTGTCCAGGGTGCCGCGATGAAACCCGAGTCGCGGGAAAGCGGTGTCCGGTCAGGACGATATACGGATATGATTTATCATCTCTATACAGTATGTTATAGCGTGGACCTAAACTCTTTATTAGGTTATTTTCCAGCAACAGCGCTTCAGCCTCCGAGCGCGTTACGGTGGTTTCCAGTCCGCCGATCTGGGTCATCATGAGCCGGATGCGGGGCGCCAGAGTGCCGGTTTTCAGGAAATAGGAAGCCACGCGTTTCTTCAGGTCGCGCGCCTTGCCGACGTAGAGCACCTCCCCTGCCACGTTGAGCATGCGATAAACCCCCGGGAGGTGCGGAAGGCTGGCCACGACTTCCTCGGCGTCGAACACGGGTCCGGCAGTCCGGGTCTGCTCCGGGTCACTTTTCATCGGGATGGTTTGCTGCGACTGCCTGGTCCTGGCTGCCGGGCGCGACGGGGACCCGGAAAACTTACGATCGGCATGCGGCAGCGTCCTGGAAAAAGAGTCCGATGGCGTCGAAGACTTGCTCGAACATGGGCTCCGTCAGGCGCCTGGTCTGGGTATTGTATCGGCTGCAATGGTAGCTATCGAAAAGTGTCAATCCGCACTCCAGACGATGCTGCGCACCATGCGCAAACTTGCGGTTGCCGCCTTCTCTCCGGCGGCCATCAACACCGCCTTGTGAGCGATTCCGCCCAGCGCCAGCACGGCAGCGGCCTTCGGCAACATCGCCAGCTCGGAGGCCAGATAGCCATTGCAGCGCCTTACCTCGTCCACGGCTGGCTTGTTTTCCGGCGGGAGGCATTTCACCGCGTTGGTGATCCTGCAGCCGCTCAGAACCAGACCGTCGCCGACGTGCACAGATTGCCCATGGTTGGCGAAGCCGAATTTGTGCAGCGTGCGATAGAGCAACAGTCCGGCGTAATCCCCGGTAAACGGCCGGCCGGAGCGATTGGCGCCGTGCATGCCCGGGGCCAGGCCGACGATCAGCAAGTGCGCTTCGGTGTCGCCGAACGGCGGTACGGGCCTGCAGAAATAGCCAGGAAATTCCTGTTTCACCCTGTCGAGGAAATGCGCGAGCCGTCTGCAGCGCCGGCAATCTATGGAGAAAACGTCGGTTTGCCTGGTCTTCATCGTAGTCATCGCAGACGCAACGTCATTTAAGACTCCGTGTATAAGGTCAACACCGGTTCGGGCGTTACATCGTGCGAGTCTGACCGCGCGCGGTAATCTCCCCTATTCGTGGCGGCGCTGCTCGCGCCGCGGAACGATTTTCACCCGCGCGCGGTAGCCGGGGTTGATGCCTCCTGCCACTTCCGGTTGCAGGGTTACGTGCGCAATGCCGAAGCGAACCTGCAGCATGCGCCTTGCCGATTCCAGCAGTGCCGGCCAGCTTGCGAGGTCCTCCAGGTCGACGTGCGCGGACAGGGACACCTGCCCGGAGGAAATGTTCCAGACGTGAAGGTCGTGCACCGCGCGCACGCCCTCGATCTGACTCAGCGCCTGACCCACCTCTTCCAGGCTTACGCCCCGCGGTACGCCTTCCATCAGCACGTGCAGAGCGTCGCGCAACAGCCGCACCGTGGACGCCAGGATCAGCAGCGCGATTACCATCGAAAGCAGCGCGTCGATCGGCTGCCACCCGGTGAAATAAATCACTGCGCCGGCGGTGATCGCGGCGACGGAACCGATCAGATCGCCGACCACGTGCACAAGCGCCGCTCGCGTATTCAGATTGCGTTCGCCGCGACTGATCAACAACGCCACGCCGAGATTCACCAGCAGGCCGCAGAACGCCACCACCATCACGCCCAGCCCGGCGACCGGCCGGGGTTCGAGCAGGCGCGCCACCGCTTCGACCACGATCAACACCACGATCAGCAGCATCGCCAGTCCGTTGACGAAAGCCGCCACGACTTCAGCGCGGGCGAATCCGTAGGAATGCCGGTCGCCGGCCGGCCGGGCGGCGACCCAGGCAGCGAAAGCCGCCAGACCCAGTGCCAGGGAATCCGAAAACATGTGGCCGGCGTCGCTCATCAGTGCCAGCGAACCGAAAATCCTGCCGCCGACAAATTCGACCAATGCGTATCCCAGCGTGACCGACAGTGCGATCAACAGCGTGCGGCCGGCGCCGTGCCCATGGTGCTGATGGCGATGCGTGGCTAGCCACGTTCTCCGACCTGCGGCGTTCCCGCCAGAGGCAACTCCGCGCTGCTGAAGCCGACGCCGGCAATGGTGTGTACGGCGCGCACATACGGTTCGGTTTCCTTCAATGCAGTGAACGTGGGCGCCTGCGCCCGGCCATGCAACCGCGCCAGCCGTGCCAGGGACATCGGCGAGGCTTTGCGATCCAGTGCCGCCAGCACTTCATCGGCAGCGGGCGGGTTGTTGCACACCAGCACCATGTCGCAACCGGCATCGAGCGCGGCCTCAGCGCGTTCGACCATGGTGCCGGCAACACTCGCACCCTCCATGCACAGATCGTCGCTGAAAATCACGCCCTGGAAACGCATCTGGCCGCGCAATACCTGCGACAGCCAGACGTTCGAGAAGCCGGCCGGCTTGCTGTCCACTTTCGGGTAAATCACATGTGCGGGCATGACCGCGGACAGGCCATGGCGGAAAAGGTGCTGGAAAGGGATGAGATCGGCCAGTTCGATTTCGCTGTAGCTGCGGCTGTCCACCGGTACATCGATATGCGAATCCGCCGCAACGAAGCCATGCCCCGGAAAATGCTTGCCCACCGCCGCCATGCCGCCCTGACGCAGCCCTTCCACCAGCGCCACCGCGAGTTCGCAAACTGCCCTGCGGATCGCCGTGAAAGGCACGGTTGCCAATCACTGCGCTGCTGCCGAAATCCAGGTCCAGGACCGGCGCAAAACTCAGGTCCACCCCGCAGGCGCGCAGTTCCGCCGCCAGCACATAGCCCGCGGCGTGGGCAAGATGGCGCGCACGCTGCGGATGCTGGTCCCATACCTCTCCCAGTGCGCGCATTGGCGGCAACAGCGTGAAGCCCTCGCGGAAGCGCTGCACACGGCCGCCTTCGTGATCGACCGCGATCAGCAGCGGCGGGTCGCGCAAGGCGTGGATGTCGGCGGTCAATTCGGCGATCTGGCGCGGCGATTCGTAATTGCGTGAAAACAGGATGACCCCGCCCGTCAAAGGATGCAGCAACCGCTGGCGGTCCTCGCGCGTCAGGGCTTTGCCCTCGAGGTCGAGCATGACCAGGCCCAGCGATGTCGGCGCAGCGCTCATTGTCTCAACCCTCCACCACCACCACCGCGCATGCCAGCTCCTTTTCGTGTGACAACGTCAAATGGCAGCGCACCACGCCGCGTTCGGCGAGGTACGCCGGCAATGCGCCATGAAACCGGAACTCGGGCTTTCCGATCGCGTCGGATTCCACGCTGATCGCGTGCAGCGTTACCGGAAAGCGCAGCCCGGTACCCAGCGCCTTTGACAAGGCTTCCTTTGCCGCGAAGCGATTGGCGAGGAACCAGGTCGGCCGACCGTTGACGCTGAAAGCGGCGCGCTCGGATGGCGCCAAGATGCGCTCGGCAAAGCGGCTGCCGTAGTCGACCAGCATGCGCTCGAAACGGCTTGCATCCGCGAGATCCACGCCAATGCCGAGAATCATGCGGCGCGCCCTCCGGAAACCGCGCAAAGATACAGCGCGACGGTCTGTTTCATGCCGAATTCGAGCGCGTCCGCGATCAGGGCGTGGCCGATCGAGACCTCCAGGACGCCCGGAACGGTGCGCAGGAACAGGGGCAGGTTTTCGCGGTTCAGGTCATGGCCCGCATTTACGCCCAGACCCTCGCGCTGCGCGGCCGTGGCCGCCGCGACAAAGCGTGCCAGTACCCGCGCCTGGTCGGCCGTGGCAAACGCGCGAGCGTAGGGTTCGGTATACAGTTCGACGCGATCTGCGCCAGTCGCGCGTGCCGCCGCCATCGCCCGATCCTCCGGATCCATGAATAGGCTGACGCGCACGCCCAGCATCTTCAATTCGGCTATTACCGGTAGCAGGCGCGTGCCGTCACGCCCGAGGTCCCAGCCGTGGTCCGAAGTCGATGCGCCGGGATCGTCGGGAACCAGCGTGCACTGGTCCGGCCGGACGGCGCGCACTAGGTCCAGCATCGGCTGAAACGGATTGCCCTCGATATTGAACTCCACGCCGCGCGCGCGCACCAGCTTGCTCAGTGAATACACATCGGCCGGGCGGATATGACGGGCGTCCGGGCGCGGATGAACGGTGATGCCGTGTGCGCCGGCGTCAATGGCGAGTTCGGCCGCACGTACGACATCGGGAATGTCGAGAGGGCGCGAATTGCGCAGCAGCGCGACCTTGTTGACGTTGACGCTGAGCCTGGTCATATCTGCTGAAGTTCACGCAACAGTTGCCGTGTGTGCAATTCCTGATTGTCGAGGTAGTGGTTCATCAGGAAGCGCATCAAAGCCTTGCTCTGCGCGAGCGTGCCGGGATCTGTGAAATTGTCGCATGCCAGGTCGAGCAGAGTCCTGCCCGTGACTTCCACCTGTGCCTCGGCGCGCCCGTTCAATGCCACCGGGCCGCGCTCGATCACGTAGGTGTAGCGCTGCTGCGGATCGACGGGCTTGCCGGTGTCGGCTTCACGGTCGAGGGTCAGTGCATAGCCCAGTTCCTTGAGCAGGTTTTTCTCGAAGCGGCGCAAGGTCGCCGCCGGCTCGAGCCGTTGTGCAAGCGCGACTATCGCCTCGTGGTAGAAGGTGAATAGCGCGTCGTGGGGATCGTCGCGGGCCAGGAACTTAAGCAGCAGTTCATTCAGATAAAAACCGCACATCAGCCCTACGCCCTGCAGTTGCGGAATGCCGCCCTGCCATTCGGCTTTATGCAGCGTGCGCAACTCGGATTTTCCGGCCCAGGACAGCAACAGTGGTTGGAACGCCATCAGCAGGCCGCGCAATGCCGATCTCGGACGTCGGGCGCCACGGGCCACCAGACCGACGCGTCCGGCATTGCGGGTGAACACCTCCGCGACCAGGCTGGTTTCCCGGAACGGATAGGTGTGCAGCACAAAGGCCGGCTGCGCGTCCTGCCTCTGCCTTTCGCCGGTCGCAATCGCCACGAATTTACGCGTATCCCAGGTTCTTCAGCGCCTTGAGGCTCTCGGCCCAGCCGGTATTCACCTTGACCCAGACTTCGAGAAAGACTTTGCCGCCGAACAATTTCTCCATGTCCAGGCGCGCCTGGGTGGCTATGTCCTTGAGCTTCGCGCCGCCCTTGCCGATGATCATCGCCTTGTGGTTCGGCTTGTCAACCACGATGGCCGCGTGGATGCGGCGCAGTCCCGCCTCAGTCTCGAACTTTTCCACAATCACGGTTGCCGCGTACGGCAGTTCCTCGCCGAGCAGCCTGAACAGTTTTTCGCGCAGCAATTCGGCGGCGAGAAAGCGTTCCGGACGGTCGGTGACCTCGTCTTCGCCGTACATCACCGGACCTTCCGGCAGGTAAGGCTTGACCGCAACCAGCAGCCTGTCGACCTGGGTGCCCTTGGCCGCGCTGACCGGCACCACCTGCGCAAAATCGAATTCCGAGCTCACCCGGGCGATGAAGGGGAGCAAGCGTCTCTTGTCCTTGGCGCGATCGATCTTGTTGATAACCAGCACGACCGGAATCCGCTTCGGCAGCAGCGCCAGAACCTTGCGGTCGTCCGCAGCGAATGTCCCCGCTTCGACCACGAACAACACCACATCCACGCCCCCCAGGCTGTCGGTCACGACCCGGTTCATCAGCTTGTTGAGCGCGCCGCCGTGGACGGTCTGGAAACCCGGCGTATCGACAAGAACCAGTTGGGCGTCGGGTTCGCTGACGATGCCGGTGATGCGGTGGCGCGTGGTCTGAGGACGCCGCGACGTGATGCTGACCTTCATGCCCACCAGCCGATTGAGCAGCGTGGACTTGCCGACATTCGGGCGTCCGACGATGGCGACGCAGCCAGTGCGGTGAACGGATGCGTTCATTTGCTCTCCGCGGCAAGCTCGTAAACGTACCTGGCCGCCTCCTGTTCAGCGGCACGCCGGCTCGCGCCTTCACCGTAGGCATGAATCCCCAGTTCCGGAACCGTGCACTCCACACGGAAATGCTGCTCGTGCGCCTCCCCGGAAATCGTGACGATCGCGTATTGGGGCAGCGCCAGGCGCTTGGCCTGCAGGTATTCCTGCAACCGTGTCTTGGGGTCCTTGCCGAGCGCCGCGGGATCGGTAGCCGCCAGCAGTGGCTGGAACAGCCGCCCCAGGACCTGCTCGGCGGACTCGAAACCGCCGTCGAGGAGAATGGCGCCGATCAGCGCCTCGAAGGCATCGGCCAGTATCGAGGGACGGCGAAAGCCGCCGCTCTTGAGTTCCCCTTCCCCGAGGCGCAAATGCTCGCCCAGCGACAGCGAGGCGGCGATCTCCGCCAGCGATTGCTGGTTGACCAGGCTCGCGCGCAGTCTGGAGAGGTCGCCCTCGGGCAGCTTCGCAAATTGTTGGAACAACAGGCGGGCGACGACGAAATTCAACAGTCCGTCGCCCAGAAACTCGAGACGTTCGTTGTGCGGTGTTCCGTGGCTGCGGTGGGTAAGTGCCTGCCGGAGCAAGGACTGCATCGCGGAACCGGTAGCCCAGTTGGCGTTCGATCGCCTCGTCAGGCATGGCGTGACGGGCTGCGCAGCGTCACTTGCCGCTGCTCGGCTCAAAATCGATGCAGGCGCTGAGATTGCCGAACAGCTTGACCTTGGTCTGGTAGCTGGCACTCAGAACCACCGAATCCCCTTCGCGAACGACGTCGATGTCCTGTGCCGTCACCGCCTTGATGTCGTCGATCTGCGCGCGCTTGCTGAACATCATTTGAATTTCGCGCGGAGAACTGCCGCGCGCTTCCGGCGAACGCGCAATTTCCCGCAGGTGCTGAACCACCGTTGCGTACTCGATGTATGCCGGTACCAGCTTGAGCGCGATGATCGCGCCTATAACGATGAGTCCGGCGATGAAGATCATGCCGATGAAAGTCACGCCTCGCTGACGCTTCATGTGTGCTCCCGCTAGTTGATCCGGTTGCCGATACGCTTCAGTTCACCGAAGTTCCACCACACCAGAAAGGCCTTGCCGACGATGTTTTCTTCCGGCACGAAACCCCAGTAGCGGCTGTCAGAACTCGAGTCGCGATTGTCCCCCATCATGAAGTAATGCCCGGGCGGCACCACGCAACTGAACTCACGTTCATTGTAATCGCAGTTTTCGCGCTGCGGGAACTGCCTCACACCGGCCAGTTGCAGGGGCGGCGCTTCGGGATTGACGATGATCGAGTGACGGTGCTCTCCCAAGCGTTTCCAGGAAACGCATGGCATTGACGAAGCTCAGGCCGCCGTCGACGTACTGGAAGTCCTCCGCCGTTTCCACCGGTACCAGCGCCCCGTTGATGCTGAGGCGCTTGTTGCGGTATTCCACGTGATCTCCGGGCAGTCCGACCACCCGCTTGATGTAGTCGAGCGTCGGATTCTCCGGATAGCGGAACACCATCACTTCGCCGCGCTGCGGCTGATTGATGTCGGCGATCTTCTTGTTGATGACCGGCAGCCGGATCCCGTAGGTGAACTTGTTCACCAGGATGAAATCGCCGACCAGCAGCGTCGGGATCATCGAGCCCGAAGGAATCTTGAACGGCTCCACCAGAAAGGAGCGCAGCAGGAACACCAGCAGGATGATCGGAAAGAAGCTCTTGGGGTATTCGACCCACCAGGGTTCCGCTGGCATCCTGGCCACGGCGTTTGCGCAGGACCAGAATGGTCCAGCAGCCAGACCGCGCCGGTCACCACGCAGCAGGACCAGCATGAGCAGTGCGAAATTCATCGTATTCACCTTGTTATCCGGACCGCACGTGCGGGTCACTTGTTTTCCACCTGCAGGATGGCCAGGAAAGCCTCCTGCGGAATTTCCACGGTACCGATCTGCTTCATGCGCTTCTTGCCCGCCTTCTGCTTTTCCAGCAGTTTTTTCTTGCGCGTGATGTCGCCGCCGTAGCACTTGGCGAGCACGTTCTTGCGCAGCGCCTTGACGGTTTCGCGCGCGATGATGTGCGAACCGATCGCCGCCTGCACGGCGACATCGAACATCTGCCGCGGAATCAGCTCGCGCATGCGGCTGGCGAGTTCGCGCCCGCGATACTGGCTGTTGGCGCGGTGCACGATCAGCGACAGCGCATCCACCTTTTCGCCGTTGATCAGGATGTCGAGCTTGACCAGGTCGGCGGCGCGGAATTCCTTGAACTCGTAGTCCAGCGAGGCATAGCCGCGGCTCACCGACTTGAGTTTGTCAAAGAAATCCATGACGACCTCGTTCAGCGGCATTTCGTAGGTGAGCATCACCTGCCGGCCCATGTACTGCATGTTCTTCTGCGCGCCGCGCTTGTTGTTGCACAGGGTCATGACCGGCCCGACATATTCCTGCGGCATCAGGATGGTGGCGGTGATGATCGGCTCGCGGATTTCCTCGATCCTGGAAGGATCGGGAAGCTTGGACGGGTTTTCGATTTCCACCAGCGTGCCGTCGCGCATCTGCACCTGGTACACCACCGTCGGCGCGGTGGTGATCAGCTCCATGTCGTACTCGCGCTCCAGGCGTTCCTGCACGATGTCCATGTGCAACAATCCGAGGAAGCCGCAGCGGAAACCGAAGCCCAGCGCCTGCGAGGTCTCCGGCTCGTAATGCAGCGACGCGTCGTTCAGGTGCAGTTTTTCCAGAGCGTCGCGCAGCGCCTCGTACTGGTTGGATTCCACCGGGTACAGGCCGGCGAACACCTGCGGCTTGATTTCCTTGAAGCCGGGCAGCGGCTCGGACGCCGGCTTGTCCGCCAGCGTCACGGTATCGCCCACCTGGGCCGCCTTCAGTTCCTTGATGCCGGCGATGACGAAACCCACTTCACCGGCGGAAAGCGATTCGCGCGACTGCGACTTGGGCGTGAACACTCCGACCTGCTCGCACAGGTAGGCGGACTTGTTCGACATCAGCAGCAGTCTGTCCTTGGGCTTGAGCGCGCCGTCCACCACCCGAACCAGCATCACCACGCCGACGTAGTTGTCGAACCAGGAATCGATGATCAGCGCCTTAAGCGGCGCAGCCAGGGTTCCGCGCGGCGGCGGGGATGCGCGCAATCACGGCGTCCAGGATGTCCTCCACTCCTTCGCCGGTCTTGGCGCTGGCGCGCACCGCCTCCTTGGCCGGGTATGCCGATGATGTCCTCGATCTCGGAAATGACACGGTCCGGATCGGCCGAAGGCAGATCGATCTTGTTGAGCACCGGTACCACTTCCACGCCCTGCTCGATCGCGGTGTAGCAGTTGGCCACCGTTTGCGCCTCCACGCCCTGCGAGGCGTCCACCACCAGCAGCGCGCCCTCGCAGGCCGCCAGCGAGCGGCTGACTTCGTAGGAGAAATCCACGTGTCCCGGGGTGTCGATCAGGTTGAGCTGGTACAGCTGGCCGTCGCGGGCACGGTACTTGAGCGCCGCCGTCTGCGCCTTGATGGTGATGCCGCGCTCCCGCTCCAGGTCCATCGAATCGAGCACCTGCTCTTCCATTTCGCGGTCGGACAATCCCCCGCAAAGCTGGATGATGCGGTCCGCAAGCGTGGATTTGCCGTGGTCGATATGGGCAATGATGGAAAAGTTGCGGATATGCTGCATCAGAAAAAAGGGCACGTAGCGTGCCCTTTCATGTGGCTTTCAAAGCCGCGAATTGTAGCGGATTTTACCCCCGGACGAGGGGGTTTTGCGGCTGCTTCGGGCAGGTCTGCGGTCTCGTTCAGTTGCCGTCCAGACGCAGCGGAACGTACAGCGCACCGTCGCCGCGGCGGATCAGCAGTGCCACGCTCTTGGCCTTCTCGTATTGATTGAGCTGCTGGTTCAATTGCTCGACCGACTTGATGTCCTGGTTGTTGAGCGCCATGAGGATGTCGCCCCGGCGGATGCCGGCCTTGGCGGCCGCCCCCTGCACGTCCTCCACCAGCAACCCGCCGCCGATTCCGAGTTCCTTGCGTTGCTCCGCGGTCAGCTCGCTTACCGTCAAGCCCAGCCGTCGCGACCACATTTCCGGACTTGCTGTCGCGGCGGGCCGGGCGCTGCGCCACCTTCTCCTCGGGCATCTCGCCGACCGTGATGGTGACGTCCTTGGCCGCACCCTTGCGCCAGATCTGCATGGTGGCCTTGGCACCGGGCCGGGTCTGCGCGACGATGCGCGGCAGGTCGGAAGACGAATTCACCGTCTTGCCGTCGAACTTGAGAATCACGTCGGACGGCTCCAGCCCGGCCTTGTCCGCCGGGCCGCCCTTCTCCACCGAGTTGACCAGCGCGCCGGCCGCCTTAGGCAGGCCGAACGATTCGGCGAGTTCCTTGGTTACTTCCTGGATGACCACGCCGATGCGGCCCCGGCTGACGCGTCCGACGGTCCGGAGCTGATTGGTGATGTCCATCGCCACGTCGATCGGGATCGCGAACGACAGTCCCATGAAACCGCCGGTGCGGCTGTAGATCTGCGAATTGATGCCGACCACCTCGCCCTTCAGATTGAACAGACGGACCGCCGGAGTTGCCAGGGTTGATCGCCACGTCGGTCTGGATGAAGGGAACGTAGTTCTCCTGCGGCAGCGAGCGGCCCTTGGCGCTGACGATGCCCGCGGTCACGGTGCTCTCGAAACCGAACGGCGAGCCGATCGCCAGCACCCATTCGCCGACCTTGAGCCGCTCCGGATCGCCGATCTTCACCGCCGGCAATCCGCTTGCCTCGATCTTGATCACGCGCGACATCCGTGCGCCTGTCCGCGCCGATGACCTTGGCCTTGAACTCGCGCTTGTCGTTGAGCTTGACGGTGATGTCCTCGGCGGCTTCAACCACGTGCGCGTTGGTGAGGATGTAGCCGTCGGCGCTGATGATGAATCCGGACCCGAGCGAACGGGCTTCGTAGTCGCGCGGCTGCGGCGGTCCGAAGCGGCGGAAGAAGTCGTAGAACGGGTCATCCTCCGGTACCGGCGACTGCGGGCCGCTGCGCGCCGCCGAGGTGGTACTGACGTTGACCACCGCCGGGCCCTGCTTTTCCACGAGCTCGGTGAAATCCGGAAGTCCCTGGACCTGGGCGAGGCCGGCGAGCGGCACGAACAGAAGCACACAAAAAGAGAGGATGGCTTTTCTGAACATCGGTAATTTCCTCTTTGGGGAAACTCGAATTGAAGGACGCGGAAAGCGTTACTTGCCGTGGAAGGACACGGAATTGGCGATCTGCATGACCGTGGATGCCGGTGCTTCGCCGAGCACGGTCACGACCTGGTCGTTAATAGTGCGGGTGTAAATGTTGATGGCGCCCTGATGCGACAGTCCCTCATTGATCCGGGTCCGGTTTGCCATCGGCTCGATGAACACCGATACCGCCGCCAGTCCGTCCGAATACACCATGTGCGTAACCGGAATCGAGTTGCCGAGCTTGCTGCGGCGCATCTCCATGATCTTGCGAAATCCTGCGGGGAAATTCTTCACGGCCCAGCCCGATTCGACGTTGCTGGTCAGGTTGTGCGCGAAACGATCCACCCGCCACTCGGGGAAGCTCACGCTGAACGAGGGTTTGACCATTTCGCGGCTGATGCCGCTGCCGATCGCGAGCTGGGTAAAGCTGAACTGCTCCACCACGTTGTGGCGTTCGTTGACCATGCGTGCCTTGAGCAGCAGCCCGGAATTCGCCTCCGCCCAGAACTTGTGTCCATAGCGCATGCCGTCGCGCGGCTCCAGTACCAGCGCCTGCGAGTCGAAGCCCGCTATGCGTTCCGGGTCGCCCTTGCGGATCTGGTAATACTCGGTGAGCGCCGAGAGTTGATCCGGCAGCAGCGCCGGGAAGCTGCGCCGTGCCACGCGCTTCTCGCTGCGCATGATCTTGGCGTCGAGGTAATAGCACATCACTTCATCGTTGTTGCGGATGATCTCGCGGCGCGGGCCGTCCAGGGTTTCAAGCTTCTCGTATTCGCCGCTGGCGTCCGCGAAATGCACGATGCGCGAGGTTTCGAACCTGGTCGCCGTGCTGGTAAACGAACGTGCCGGCGTAGTTGAGCTGTCGCGCGGCGTCGGCGATCTTCTGCAGCATCGCCAGCGCTTCGGATTCCTGCAACGGGTCGGCCAGCGCGACCCCGGCGCCAAATCCAAGCCCGAACAGCGCGGGAAGCAGTAGCGCCGGACGAGCCATCGTCAACGCTGTTCCGGATTCTGCCCGGATACGGTCCGGACGTAGGAGGCCACGCCCTGCATCGCCGTGCTCGGGGAAAACTGCTGATGCGCGAGCAGGTAGTCGTTGACTGAGCCGTTGGCCGGGGTGGCGGCCAGCTGGGTTTGGGTCGCCATGGGGGCCTGATTGACCGCGAGATTCTGCTGGGGCAGGAAGGGATTGTCGGACAGGGCAAGCCATGCAACCAGCGCCACGCCGCCGATGGACGCAGCGGCCGAAAGCGCCACGCGGCGGACGTTTCGCGACTGCATTCGTGGGATGGGCGCCAGCACCGTCGGCTCTGCGGCGAGCTTCGCGCTGATCCTGGCCGCCAGACCGGACGGGTACCCCGCTTCACCGCGCAGGGCATCCCCGACCAGATGATAGGTCTCCCAGGCGGCACGTAGTTCCGGATCCTCCTTCAACCGCCTTACCTGAGCGGTGGCCTCGTGGTCTTCGAGTTCGCCATCCATGAATGCAGATATTCGCTCCATGCTCACCACCTCTTGTCTTTGCTCGTGTCCAGCAACGGGCGCAGCCTGTCCGCAATGGTCTCGCGCGCCCGGAAAATCCGCGAACGCACCGTGCCGATCGGGCAGTTCATAACGTTTGCGATGTCCTCGTAACTCATGCCCTCGATCTCGCGCAGCGTGATCGCGGTGCGTAACTCCTCAGGCAACTCTTCCATCGTCTGGTTCACGGTGGCCGCTATCTGCCTGGTCATCAGTTCGGCTTCGGGGGTATTCAGGTCCCGGAGCTGGTCGCCGTCCTCGAAATTCTCCGCCTCCTCGCTGTCGAACTCGGTGGTGGTAGGAGCACGGCGCCCCATCGCCACCAGGTAATTCTTGGCGGTGTTGATCCCGATCCGGTACAGCCAGGTGTAAAACGCGCTGTCGCCCCGGAATGAGGGCAACGCCCGGTAGGCCTTGATGAATGCCTCCTGGGCCACGTCTTCCACTTCGGCAGGATCGCGAATGAAACGGGAAAGCAGGCGCCCGAGCTTGCGCTGGTACTTCGACACCAACAGCTCGAAAGCGTGCTTGTCTCCGCGTTGAGCCCGCTCGACCAACTGCTGGTCGATTTCACGGTCGCCCATCTAGCCGCATTTCCTGAATATTCTGGTTTTTGATCGCACTGGCGCCTCGAATGGGCGCCTAAGTATACCCGCCGAGACCTGTCCAGGAAACGCACCGCGATTTGCTATGCAAGCAGACAGCAATAGCCCTGCATTAGTTCACCTGCGGCCGGGGTTAATTGGCCGGCGCCGGTCGCGCACTGGCCGTTGGGTTACACTGCCGCGCTCCGACCCAGCGAGACACCCATGAAGAGTTACGATGTCGCGATCGTCGGCAGCGGGCTGGCCGGCCTCACGGTCGCGCTCAACCTGGCCGACTACAGGAAAGTCGGCATCATCACCAAGCGTGAATTCCTGGACGGCGCCTCCAACTGGGCCCAGGGTGGCATTGCCGCGGTGCTTGCCAAGGACGACTCGCCCGCGGACCACATCCGCGATACCGAGATCGCCGGCGCGGGACTGTGCAACGCCGAGGTGACACGCTACGTGGTCGAACGCGGACGCCAGGCCATCGAATGGCTTATCGGGCAAGGCGTTCCCTTCACGCGTGACGAGACCAGCGACATGGGCTATCACCTCACCCGCGAGGGTGG
Source organism: uncultured beta proteobacterium (assembly GCA_963789945.1). Taxonomy (GTDB): domain Bacteria; phylum Pseudomonadota; class Gammaproteobacteria; order Burkholderiales; family JACQAP01; genus JACQAP01. The sequence continues at coordinate 405,550 of CAWBMN010000004.1, forward strand.
CCACAGCCACCGCCGCGTAATCCACGCCGCCGACGCCACCGGGCACGCGGTGCAGACCACGCTGGAAGCCAAGGTCAAGGCCCATCCGAACATCACCGTGCTGGAGCATCACATGGCCGTGGACCTGATCACCGGGCCCAAGCTGGGACAGCCCGAGCGATCGCTGCCACGGGCTTTACGCGCTCGACGAAACCGCCGGACAGGTAGTCACGATCGGCGCCGGACAAGTTGTGCTGGCCACCGGCGGCGCCGGCAAGGTCTACCTGTACACCACCAATCCGGACACCGCGACCGGCGACGGCATCGCCATGGGCTGGCGCGCCGGCTGCACGGTGGCGAACATGGAGTTCATCCAGTTCCACCCGACCTGCCTGTATCACCCGCACGCCAAGTCGTTTCTGATCTCGGAAGCGGTGCGCGGTGAAGGCGGACTGCTGCGGCTTGCCGGATGGCAGCCGCTTCATGCCGACGCACGACGCGCGCGCCGAACTGGCGCCGCGCGACGTGGTGGCGCGGGCCATCGACTTCGAGATGAAGAAGCGCGGCCTGGACTGCGTCTACCTGGACATCACGCACAAACCGGCGGCATTCCTGAAGGAGCACTTCCCCAACATCTACGCCCGCTGCCTGGAATTGGGCATCGACATCACGCGCCAGCCCATCCCGGTGGTGCCGGCCGCGCACTACACCTGCGGCGGCTTGCAGACGGACCGCGAACGCCTGCACCGACATCGCCGGCCTGTACGCGGTCGGCGAGACCGCGTACACCGGCCTGCACGGCGCCAACCGGCTGGCCAGCAATTCGCTGCTGGAATGCCTGGTGTTCGGCCAGGCCGCCGCCCGCCATATCCTCGAACAGCCAAGCCCTCGCATCCCCGCCCTGCCACAGTGGGACGAGAGCCGTGTCACCGATGCGGACGAGGAAATCGTGATCTCGCACAACTGGGATGAGTTGCGCCGTTTCATGTGGGACTACGTCGGCATCGTCCGCACCAACAAGCGCCTGGAACGGGCGCAGCACCGCATTCGACTGCTGACCGGGGAGATCCAGGAGTATTACTCCAATTTCCGCGTCACCGCGGATCTGCTCGACCTGCGCAACCTGGTGGCTACCGCCGACCTGATCGTCAGGAGCGCGATGCTGCGGCACGAAAGCCGCGGCCTGCATTTCAGCCGCGACTATCCCCGGCAACTGCCCGTCGCGCGCGACACGGTGTTAAAGAGGGGGTGAGTCGGGCGTTTCCGGTTGCGCCCGATAGCGCAGCCAGACGCGCAGCTGGCGCCGTTCCTCTGCCGCAGCGCAGTCCGGCATAACCACCACCGAGCGCAGCCTGCGCCCACCCTCCAGCCGCACGTTGACCACCGTGAACCATGAGGAGACGAAGGACGAGCCCGCCACAGTTCCTTTGAGCACTGCGCCGTCGCGGGTCAGCAGTTCGCAGTGTCCGTGCTCGCGCAGCGCTACCTCGATCACAGCATCGCCCGACAGCCGCAGCGCGTCGCGTCGCACATGCAGAACCAGGCTTATGCACAGTGCGCCCGTCAGGATCGCCACCGCCCACCAAACCGGGAGAACGGTGATCACGCACGCGCCTGCGATGATGTGCACGATCGCCAGCAGGGCGGCCAGCGAGCGTGACGGGGCGACGGCAATGCGCAGCAAGCGTTCTCCCCGGACTGTGGACTTATAATCGCCCGAAAGCGGATTCTTGAATCATGGGACACCCCTACGACTGGAACAAGGTCGCCGACGGCGGCCACGGCGCCCCGCACGCGCATTTTGGCGATCCGCGGCGCGAACTCGACGCCGCCCAAACGGGTGCGGTGGTCTGCCCGCTGAGCCATTTCGAACTGCTGCGCTTTTCCGGCGCCGACGCGCAGACCTTCCTGCAGGCGCAACTGACCTGTGACGTGCTCAAAGTCACGCCGACCGCGGCACGCTATGGCGGCTACTGCACGTCCAAGGGTCGCCTGATCGCCGATTTTCTGCTGATGCGCACGCCGCAAGCTTACCTGATGCATCTGCCCGCCGAATCGGGCGCCGTGCTGGCCGAGCGATTGCGCAAGTTCGTGCTGCGTGCCAAGGTTCAAATCGGGCGCGAAACCGCGCTGCGCGCGATCGGTATCGCCGGCCCGGATGCGGTCGCGTTGCTGCAACAGTCCGTAGGCGAGTCCCCTCGCCTGCCGCTCGAATCGGTTCAGTATCCGGCCACCACGCTGTTGCGCCTGCCCGGAGGCGCGTTTCTTGGCGATTGCGCCAGAGCTGGAAGTCGCCGGGCTCTGGGACGTGCTCGTCCGGCAGGCCACGCCGGCCGGAATGGACTGCTGGAACTGGCTGCAGATTCGCGCTGGCATCCCCTGGATCACGGCCGCCACCCGGGAGCAATTCGTGCCGCAGATGGTGGCGCTGGACGCCATCGGCGGCATTGATTTCCAGAAGGGCTGCTATCCGGGTCAGGAAATCATTGCGCGCACGCGTTATCTGGGCGAAGTCAAACGCTTATTGTGCTTCGGCCATTGCGACGGACCGGCTGCAGCCGGAGACGCGCTGTTGAGTATGGATGGACAATCCCGCGGCATGGTGGTGAATGCCGCCCCGGCGCCGGGTGGCGGTTCCGACCTGCTGGCGGTGGTCCAGACCGGCAAGGATGGTGACCTGCTGAGGCTCGGCGGCGCCGATGGCCCCGGCGTAAGCATCTCGCAGCCAGGCAGCGCACGCTGAGCTTTGGCCCTCTGCTATTACGTCTACTACCGGGTGACGCGACCGCAACAGGCCGGGCTTGCGGTGCGCGGCATGCAATCCGAACTGCTGTTGCGCAGCGGCGTCCGCGGTCGGCTGCTGTCCAAACGCGATGAACCGGGATTGTGGATGGAAGTCTACGAAGGCGTGAACGACGCTGCGGCATTCGAAGCGGAGCTGGATCGCCTGGTCGCCGTGATGAAGCTGGAGGGCTTTCTCGAGTCCGGCGGCCGGCGCCATACCGAGTGCTTCGAAGAGCCATGTGCCTGATCCTGTTCGCGCATCGCGCCGCGCCCGGATATGCCCTGGTGCTGGCAGCCAATCGCGACGAATTCTTCTCGCGGCCGACCGGGCCCGCCGAATACTGGACGGATGCGCCGCATGTTCTCGCCGGGCGCGACCTGGAAAAAGGCGGGACCTGGATGGGCGTGACCCGCGACGGTCGCTGGGCTGCCGTCACCAATTTCCGTGATGGCACCCGACCCGAAACCGGATCACGCTCGCGCGGGGAACTGGTGGCACGCTATCTGCTGGAAGGCTCGTCCGCTGGCTCCTATGCCGCCGCCGTGGTCAACGTGGGAGCCGAGTATCATGGCTTCAATCTCCTGGTCGGGGACACCGAAGGGGTGCACTACGTTTCCAACCGCGGCGCGTTTCCGCAAGCGCTCGAGCCGGGGATCTACGGGCTAAGCAATCACCTGCTGGACACGCCCTGGCCGAAGGTGGAGCGCGGAAAGCGCGAAATGGCGGCCTTGTTCGGCGGCAATCCGGAAGATCCCACCGAGCCACTGCTGGACTTGCTCGGCGACCGCAAGCATGCGGCCGATGACGCATTACCTGAAACTGGCGTGAGCCGCGAGTGGGAGAAATTGCTTTCTTCCGCGTTCATCCGCGCGCCGGGTTACGGTACCCGGGCCTCCTCGGTATTGCTGATTGAACCTGGTGGCGAAGCGCATTCTGCACGAGCGCTCGTTCGGCGCCGGCGCGGAGCTGCTCGAAGACCGCCGTTTCCGCTTCGCCGTCGCGCCCATCGCTCCCGCGATTGATATCCATCAGTTGACGTCGCGCCACATCGCGCGGTGCGCAATGCCGGCCTCAATGAATTCCTGCGCCTTCCGCGACGAAACCGTGGCGCTGATAGAACCCGACCGCCCTGGATTGCGCGTTGAGCCTCACTCGTCGGATGCCGCGGTCGTGCGCCAATCGCAGCAACGCCTCGAGCAAAGCGCTGCCCACGCCCTGCCCGCGCCACGACTCCAGCACCGCCATGCGGCCGATGTGTCCGTCCGGCAACAGGCGCCCGGTGCCGATTGCCTTGCCCGCGTCCTCGGCCACCACGTGCTGGCACAGCGGATCGAATTCGTCCCACTCCAACTCCAAGGGCACGGCCTGCTCGCGCACAAAGACCTGCTCGCGCACGGCGCGCAACGCCGCCCGATCGACGTTCCAGTCGGCTGCACGGATGCTAATTTTGCCAGCAACCATGTCCCGTCGCAGTCGAAAGGGACCGATTAGATCGTGGCGCCTCCGCCCACCTCGATCACCGCGCCGTTGATGTAGCTGGCCTCATCCGACGCCAGGAAAGCGTAGGTATTGGCGATTTCCTCCGGTTTTGCCAGGCGGCCCAGCGGCACGCGCTCGACCATTGCCCGCATCACCTTGTCCGGGATGGTCTTCAGGATCGGGGTTTCGACGAAACCGGGACAGACCGCATTGGCACGGATGCCCTTGCGACCCAGTTCGCGCGCCCAGGTCTTGGCCATGCCGATCACGCCGAACTTGCTGGCCGCGTAGTTGGTCTGGCCGAAGTTGCCGTACAAGCCAACCACTGACGAGGCATTCAGGATCACCCCGGAATTTTGCGCCAGCATCACGTCCACGACCGCGCGGGTGCAGTTGTACGTGCCTTTGAGGTTGACGTCGATGACGCGGTCGAACTGCTCGTCGGACATTTTCCTGAACTGGGAGTCGTCGACGATTCCAGCGTTGTTCACCAGCGTGTCGATGCGGCCGTACTTGGCCATCACGCCCTTCACCATGGCGGTGATGCTGGCCTTGTCGACCACGTTGACCACGAACCCGATCGCTTCGCCGCCGCCGCTTGCAATCTCGGCGACAACCGCATCCACGCCTTTGTGGTCGAGGTCACAAACCACCACTTTGGCCCCCTCCCTGGCAAACTTGAGAGCGGTGGCGTGGCCGATTCCCCGCGCCGAGCCGGTGATGATGCAAACCTTGTCCTTCAGCCGCATTGGTTACTTCTCCTTGTTGGTTGGTCTTTGGTCCGCCAGCGGCGCGCTGCACGCGGCGCTGATGCGGTCGGCGCCCTCAAACGGGACGCAAGTCGAGTATATCGACCGGCGTTCCGGGTTCGATGAGATCGAACAGTTCGACGATGTCCCGGTTGTACATGCGGATGCAACCGATCGAGCCGGGTCTGCCCATGACCGCCGAATCCGGGCTGCCGTGGATGTAGATGTAGCGGCGCATGGTATCCACCTCGCCCAGGCGATTGAAGCCGGGCTCACATCCGGACAGCCACAGGATGCGCGTGAGAATCCAGTCGCGGCCGGGAAAGCGCGCCGCCAACTCCGGAGTCGTACACCTCCCCGGTCGGGCGCCGTTTGACGAACACGGTATTGGGCGCTGCGCCGGCGCCGATTTTTGCACGCACCAGATGCCGGCCGCGTGGCGTGCAGAAACTGCCGTTCTTTTCCCCCGTGCCCCGGTTCGAGGTGGAAACCGGGTAGCGTCGCACCAGTTGCCCGCGGTCGAACAATTCGAGCGTCTGCGCCGGCACCTGCACGACAATGGATTTCACTGTCCGTTCGCCCCTCTGCGCTCCTGAAAGAAGCTCTTCAATACCCGTCCGCATTCTTCGGCGAGCATTCCGCCCGCCACCGCGGTGTGATGATTGAGACTGTGCTCGGCAAACAGATTCAGCACGCTGCCGCAGGCGCCGGTCTTGGGGTCCGGCGCCCCGTAGACCACCCGGCCGATGCGCGCATGCATGATCGCCCCCGAGCACATGACGCAGGGCTCGAGCGTGACGTAGAGCGTACAACCACTGAGCCGGTAATTGCCCGAAGCCACCGCCGCCGCACGCAGCGCCAGGATCTCCGCATGCGCCGACGGGTCGTGGCGGCTTATCGTCGAATTGAAACCGCTGCCGATCACGACCCCGTCCCGCACCACGACGGCTCCGACTGGCACCTCTCCCGCTCCCGTGCCTGTTCCGCAAGCGCCAGCGCGGCGCGCATGAAATCCTCATCAAACATATATAACTCTTATAGTTACCGTATATGCCGGAGAAGTAAAATTAGGTATTGGCCGGCTCATCCAGCGAGGTCACTCCCACTCGATGGTGGCAGGCGGCTTGCCGGAAATGTCGTACACCACCCGGTTGATGCCGCGGACTTCGTTGATGATACGGTTGGATACCTTGGACAGCAGCGCGTAGGGCAATTCGGCCCAGTGCGCGGTCATGAAATCCTGGGTCTGTACCGCCCGCAGTGCCACCACGTACTCGTAGGTGCGTCCGTCGCCCATGACGCCGACCGACTTCACCGGCAGGAACACCGCGAATGCCTGCGAGGTCCGGTCGTACCAACTTTGCCCGTCCGCATCGACGCGGCGCGCAGTTCCTCGATGAAAATCGCGTCGGCGCGGCGCAGCAGGTCGGCGTATTCGCGCTTGACCTCGCCCAGGATGCGCACCCCCAGTCCGGGACCGGGGAAAGGATGGCGGTAGACCATGGCGTGCGGCAGTCCCAGCGCCACGCCGAGCTCGCGCACTTCGTCCTTGAACAGATCGCGCAACGGCTCCAGCAGTTTCAGGTGCAGCGTGTCCGGCAGGCCGCCGACGTTGTGGTGGGACTTGATGCTGTGCGCCTTCTTGGTCTTGGCGCCGGCCGATTCGATCACGTCCGGATAGATCGTGCCCTGCGCCAGCCACTTGGCCTGGGGCAGCTTTGCCGCCTCGCCCTGGAATACGTGCACGAACTCGCGGCCGATGATCTTGCGTTTGTCCTCTGGATCGGTCACCCCCGCCAGATGTTCCAGAAACCGGTCCGACGCATCCACGTGGATGACCTTCATGTGCAGGTGGTCGGCGAAGGTTTCCATCACCTGTGCGGCCTCGTTGAGCCGCAACAGGCCGGTATCGACGAATACGCAGGTCAGCTGCTCGCCGATTGCGCGGTGGATCAGCGCCGCTGCCACCGAAGAATCGACGCCGCCGGACAGGCCCAGAATGACTTCGTCCTTGCCCACCTGCGCGCGGATTTTCGCCACCGCCTCTTCGATGTAATCCGGCATGTTCCAGTCGGTCTGGCCGCACAGATGTCGCGCACGAAGCGTTCGTAGATGGCCTTGCCCTGCGTGGTGTGCGTGACTTCGGGATGGAACTGCACACCGTAGAAACGGCGCGAATCGTCGGCCATGCCGGCGATCGGCGTGGTCTCGTTGGATGCGATGACCTTGAAGCCCGGCGGCAGCGCGGTGACCTTGTCGCCGTGGCTCATCCACACGTCGAGCAGGCCGTGGCCCTCGCCGTTGGTGCGGTCCTGGATGCCGTCGAACAGCGCGGAGTGGCCGTGGGCACGCACCTCCGCGTAGCCGAATTCGCGCACCAGCCCGTTTTCCACCGCGCCGCCCAGTTGCGCCGCCATGGTCTGCATGCCGTAGCAGATGCCCAGCACCGGCACGCCCAGTTCGAACACCACCTGCGGGGCGCGCGGCGTTTCGTCCTCGGTGACCGAATTCGGCCCGCCGGAAAGAATGATGCCGCGCGGATCGAAGTCGCGGATGAACTGATCGCTGACGTCGAAGGGATGCAGTTCGCAATACACGCCCGCCTCGCGCACGCGGCGGGCGATCAGTTGCGCGTATTGCGCGCCGAAATCGAGGATGAGGATCTTATCGTGGGACATGGCGAATGAAATTCGCCAGGCACGAGAAACGAGGCACCAGGCACGAGATGAAATACCTCGCACCTCGAGACCTGCGGCACCTAGCGCCTGCGATTAGTCAACGTGATAGTTGGGCGCTTCCTTGACGATCTGCACGTCGTGGACGTGGGACTCGCGCACGCCGGCGCTGGTGATTTCCACGAACTCGGCGCGATCCCTGACTTCGCGGATGGTCGCGCAACCGAGGTACCCCATCGCCGAACGCAGCCCGCCCATCAACTGGTGCATCGACCTGCACGACGCTGCCCTTGTAGGGCACGCGGCCTTCCACGCCTTCGGGCACCAGCTTGTCGGCGCTGTCTTCATCGTCCTGGAAGTAGCGGTCGCTGGAACCCTGTTGCATCGCGCCCAGTGAGCCCATGCCGCGGTAGGACTTGTACGAACGCCCCTGGAACAGTTCGATCTCGCCGGGCGCTTCCTCGGTGCCGGCGAACAGTCCGCCGAGCATCACCGAATCGGCACCCGCGGCGATCGCCTTGGCGATGTCGCCCGAATAACGGATGCCGCCGTCGGCGATCATCGGTATGTCGGTGCCTTTCAGGGCACTGGCGACGTTGTTGATCGCGGTGATCTGCGGCACGCCGACCCCGGCGACGATGCGCGTGGTGCAGATCGAACCGGGTCCGATGCCGACCTTCACGCCATCCGCGCCCTGGTCCACCAGCGCCTTCGCCGCGGCGGCGGTCGCGATATTGCCGCCGATGACCTGCGTCGCCGGGAAACTTGCGCTTGATCCAGCGCACGCGGTCGAGCACGCCCTGCGAGTGACCGTGCGCGGTGTCCACCACCATCACGTCCACGCCCGCTTCGACCAGCAGCTCCACGCGCTCTTCGGTGCCCTCGCCCACGCCGACCGCAGCGCCGACGCGCAGGCGCCCGAGCTGATCCTTGCTGGCGTGCGGATGCTCGGAGGACTTGAGGATGTCCTTCACGGTGATCAGCCCGCGCAACTCGAAGTTTTCGTTCACGACCAGCACGCGTTCCAGGCGGTGCTGGTGCAACAGGCGCATCGCGTCCTCGCTGCTTACGCCCTCCTTCACCGTTACCAGCCGCTCGCGCGGGGTCATGATGTTCTTCACCGGCTGATCGAGATTGCTCTCGAAACGCAGGTCGCGGTTGGTGACGATGCCGACCACTTTGGAGGCATCCACGACCGGCAGCCCGGAAATCTTGTGCTGGCGGGTCAGATTCAGGACGTCGCGCACCGTCATGTCCTGCGAAATCGTGATCGGGTCCTTGACCACGCCGCTTTCGAAGCGCTTCACCTTCGCCACTTCGACGGCCTGTGCCTTGGGCGGCAGGTTCTTGTGCAGCATGCCGATCCCGCCTTCCTGGGCCATGGCGATGGCAAGCCTCGCTTCCGTGACCGTGTCCATGGCCGCGGAAACCAGCGGAATGTTCAGCGAGATGCTCTTGGTCAGGCGCGTCGCCAGGCTGACGTCGCGCGGGAGAACGGTGGAATGGGCGGGAATCAGCAGTACGTCGTCGAAGGTGAGCGCTTTATGCAGGACTCGCATGCTTTTGATCCTTCACAAAGACGCCATTATACCGATCGACTTTTGCATGGTAAATGTCGAACACTTTGAGGTTTTTCTCGTTGACCCGAAGGGCGTGAGCGGATATGTTTGACGGTGACGAAATTCACTGAGACGACACTGACGGGTTGTAAACAGATGGACCGGTACCGGCGTTTGATGCACATGACGGTATGCATGGTTGCAGCTTCGGAATCGCGACAGCCGGCCCTGCGCATCGGGGTCGCCGACCAGACCCGGTCGGCCACTCGACGCGGAAGTCGCCCGCGCAGCGATCGCGCAGGCCGAACGGGCAGTCAGGCGTGCCGAAGCGAGGCGCATGCTCTGGACCACGCGGAGGAGGCATTGCGCGGCGCACGGCGCGCTTTCGAGACGGAGACCTGACAGCCGCGGTCGCGCAGGCTCGGGTCGCACAGGAACAAGCGGAGTTGGCAATCGCGCAGAAGCGCTATCCGCCGTTTCGCGTCTAGATTAAGGAGAGTTCATGCCAAGATTTCCCATGATCAGCGGTGCTGCTGACGATGTTTGCCTGCGGTTGCCTGCTGGCGATGCCGGCGCTGAGCCGAGACATACAAGTGGACCGATGCGGAGGGCAAAGTGCATTACTCAGACCAGCCTCCACCGCCGAACGTGAAGCAGTCAGGCACAGTCAAACCCCGCAGTCCAGAGGCACCGACGGCGGCTCCGGAGGCGCGGAAGCCGAAACGCCTGCGGCAGGACCGAAAAATCACGTCGAGCAGGATGCGGAGTTCAATCGGCGCCGCGTGGAGGCCGCAGAGCGGGAAGCAGCGGAGAAGAAAGCGGCAAAGGAAGTGGCAGAAAAGAAGAAAAACTGCGAGCAGGCCAAGGCCCAGGTGGCACGCGCACAGAGCGGCGTGACGCATCAGCTACGTACGACGACAAGGGTGAGATCGATGTATCTGAATGACGCCGAAATTGCACAGGAAATCGCACGTGCACAACAGGTGGCGGACTCCTGGTGCAAGTAGGCCCGCACCATTGACCGGCCCGATTTCGACAGGATCTTCAACGACGTCTGTTCTGCTGGCGGCTTTCCGCTGGCGGCACGACGGCGCCTTGCCTGCTTCGGATCTACACTCAGTGCCCGATAGATCTCGACCCGGTCGCGGTCGCGCAGTATCGGTGGCCAGCGAAACCGGCCGCCCCCACAAACCGAGTCCTCTGCGTTTTCAAATCGATTTCCGGGTGTCGCGCCGCGATCCCGGAGGCATTAATCGCGTCTTCCACCGGCGCGCCCTGTTCCAGTTCGACTTCGACGACTTCCTGCGCCCCGGGCAGGGCGTAGACCACCTGGACGACGATTTTCATCGCTTGCCGTAGAGTTGTTGCGCGCGTTTGACAAAGGCTTCGACGAAGGTGTTGGCGATGTAGTGAAACACCGGCCCGACCAGTTTTTCCAGCAGTCTGCTTGGAGAATTCGTAGTGGAGCCGGAACTCGATCTTGCAGGCTTGCTCGCCAAGCGGCTTGAAATGCCAGCTGCCGTCGAGTTGGCGGAACGGTCCGTCCACCAGTTTCATTTCGATCAGTTGCGGCGGCTGCGACCGGTTCTCGGTGGAAAAGCGCTGCCTGATGCCGCGATAGTCGATCCGGATCGCGGCGTGGGTGATCGTCGCCTTCACGGCTCAGAACTTCGGTGCCGCCGCACCACGGAAGGAATTCAGGATAACGGGCGACATCCTCCACCAGCGCATGCATCTGCGCAGCGGAGTACTCGACCAGCACGGATTTTTCCACCAACGCCATTGAGATTGTCAGGAAGTTTGCGCAAGAAGGGCTGGTAAAATACACGCCCGCCGCAAAAATAGCACACGCATCTCGATAGCGCTGTCCGGATATGAGCATCGTTCAGAACAAGAAAGCCTCTCATGACTACTTCATCGAAGAGAGGTTCGAGGCCGGTTTGGCGCTCGAGGGCTGGGAGGTCAAGGCAATCCGCGCCGGCGGCGTGCAGATCAAGGAGGCCTATGTGGTGTTGAAAAACGCCGAGATGTTTCTGATCGGTTGCCACATCAGCCCGCTTACAGCGGCCTCCACTCACGTTCAGGCCGATCCTACCCGCACCCGCAAGCTGCTGCTGCACGCCGAGGAGATTCGCAAACTGATCGGCAAGGTGGAGCGCGCCGGCTACACGCTGGTGCCGCTCGATCTGCACTACACCCGTGGCCGCGTCAAACTTGAAATCGGTCTCGCCAAGGGAAAAAAACAGCATGACAAACGAGAGGCCGAAAAGGAAAAGGACTGGAAGCGTGAGCAGCAGAGGTTGCTGCGTCACAGGACCTGAACCTTCAAGTTTGCAGTGCAGGCTCACCTGCCGTTGAGCAGGTTAAGGGCGCCTGCCCGGCCGGAACTACAAGCGGGATGCCGAAAAGGAAAAGGACTGGAAACGCGAACAACAGCGTCTGATGCGGCACAAAGCGTAGTTCATCCCGATTGCGGCGCAGGCTAACTTGCCTCGGGCAAGTTAAGCGCGTAGCGCGGCCGGAGCCACAAACGAGAGGCTGAGCAAGAAAAGCACTGGAAGCGTGAGCAACAACGTCTGATGGGACATAAGGCCTGAATCACCCGTCACCCCTCACCCTTCTCGCCTCACCCCATACGTTTCACGCTTCACGAGTAGTCCAATCCCATCGCCTCGCGCACGTCGCGAATGGTCTCGTTGGCAAGCTTGCGAGCCCGATCGCAGCCGTCGGAGATGATATTGCGTACCAGCGTCGGATCGTCCAAGTATGCCTTGGCACGCTCGCGCATTGGCTCCTGTTCCTTGAGCACAGCGTCGATTACCGGCTGCTTGCACTCCAGGCAACCGATACCGGCACTGCGGCAGCCTTTCTGCACCCACTCCTTGGTGGTTTCGTCGGAATATACCTTGTGGAACTCCCATACCGGACATTTGTCCGGATCGCCCGGATCGGATCGGCGCACACGCGCCGGGTCAGTCGGCATGGTGCGGATCTTCTTGGCGACGCTTTCGGCAGGCTCGCGCAGCGTGATGGTGTTGTTGTAGGACTTGGACATCTTCTGCCCGTCCAGCCCCGGCATCTTCGAGGCTTCGGTGAGCAGTGCCTGCGGCTCGGACAGGATCATCTTGCCGCCGCCCTCCAGAAAGCCGAACAGGCGTTCACGATCGCCCATCGACAGATTGGCGGCCCCTTCCAGCAGCGCCTTGGCAGCGGCCAGTGCTTCTTCGTCCCCCTGCTCCTGGTAGCGGCTGCGCAATTCCCGATACAGCTTGCCGCGCTTGACCCCGAGTTTCTTGATCGCGGTTTCGGCCTTCTGCTCGAACCCGGGCTCGCGGCCGTAGACATGATTGAAGCGACGCGCAATTTCGCGGGTGAATTCGATGTGCGGAACCTGGTCTTCGCCTACCGGCACGCGATTGGCGCGGTAGATCAGGATGTCGGCACTTTGCAGCAGCGGATAGCCAAGGAAGCCATAGGTGGCAAGATCCCTGTCTTTCAGTCTCTCCTGCTGGTCCTTGTACGAGGGAACGCGCTCGAGCCAGCCCAAGCGGCGTGATCATCGACAGCAGCAGATGCAGCTCCGCGTGCTCCGGCACCCGCGACTGGATGAATAGCGTCGCCTGCGACGGGTCCACCCCGGCCGCAAGCCAGTCGATCAGCATGTCCCAGACGTGCTGTTCGATGACTTCCGGCGTGTCGTAATGCGTCGTGAGCGCATGCCAGTCGGCGACGAAGAACAGGCATTGAAATTCGTGCTGCAGCTTTACCCAGTTCTTGAGCACGCCATGGTAGTGACCGAGATGCAGGCTCCCGGTCGGTCGCATTCCTGAAAGTACGCGGTCGACAAACATCTTGTTCCTCTAGTGTCCTGTTCCGCTAATTCGTGGCTGAAAACCCGGCGAGAATCGACGCCATGCTGTGTTACGAGTCCTAGCCGTGCGTGTCGGAGCGCGGAAGAGGGGCCCCTCTGGGGATCTGACCGCGGAGACACGCGTGAGGCCGGTGGTCGACACGCTATTGGCCGGTTGCACGGTCGCATCCCCGCAAGCGGGGCCCCTGCTCAACATTCCACCGGCCCCCGCCACTGTCAAGGACTCGCGCCTTGCCTGACGCCGATTTCGCGGGTTTTCCGATCGATGATGGATTGCTGTCAAATAGGTCATAGGGTCGGCTGCGGACGTTGGAGACTCATCCTACGAATTGGCGGAACAGGACACTAGCGAATCCCGAAAATCCAGCCAATATCGAACACCGCCGATAGTCCGCCGATGAAGGCACCGACGAACGGCATCATGACGGCACCGAGCACGCCCAGGACCATCAGCACCAGCAGGATGACCATTCCATAGGGCTCGACCATCGCGAAGCGATAAGCCGCCGCGCGCGGCAGCAGGCTTACCGCGATGCGCCCGCCGTCGAGCGGCGGCAGCGGCAGCAGATTCAACACCATGAGCACCGTGTTGATGATGATGCCGCCGCGCGCCATCAGGATCAGGGGCTCGGTGAAATAGTTTTGCGGCATGACTTGCGCGAGTTTGATGGCCAGCGCCCACATGATCGCCATCAACAGGTTCGCACCTGGACCCGCTGCGGCGACCCACAGCATGTCGCGCTTCGGATTGCGCAATTGACCAAAGTTCACCGGCACCGGCTTGGCCCAGCCGAACGCAAATTTGCCGCCACTCGCGATCAGGATGAGCGCCGGTATCAGGATATTGTGCCGATCGGGTCGATGTGGCGGATCGGGTTCAGCGTGATCCGGCCCGCCTCATGCGCGGTCGGATCGCCGAAGTGTCTGGCCGCGTAGCCGTGCGCCGCCTCGTGCAGCGTGATCGCGAAAATCCCCGGTATCGCGTACAGCGCGATGAGACGAACGATGCTTTCGAATTCCATCATGCGCTGATCCCGAAAGGCGCCGCACTTCCCTTGCCTTGCCTCACGATCACCGGCGCCTGCTCGGTGAGGTCCACCACCGTTGTCGCTTCCACGCCGCAGGGACCGCCGTCAAGGATCAGGTCTACGTCGTGCTCGAGACGGCTGCGGATTTCCTCGCCGTCATTGAGCGGTGTTTCATCGCCCGGAAGAATCAGCGTCGAACTCAGGATCGGTTCGCGCATTTCCTCGAGCAGTGCCCGCACTACCGCGTGATCCGGAACACGCAGTCCGATGGTCTTGCGCCGGGGATTGAGCAGGCGTTTCGGCACCTCGCGCGTGGCCTTGAGAATGAAGGTATAGCTTCCTGGTGTCGCCGCCTTGATGCTGCGGTACTGCGCGTTGTCTACCACGGCGTACTGACCCAGTTCCGACAGATCGCGGCATACCAGGGTGAAATGATGATGCTCGTCGACCCTGCGGATGCGGCGGATGCGCTCCATCGCGGTCTTGTCGCCGATATGACAGCCGAGTGCATAGCAGGAGTCGGTGGGATACACCATCAATCCACCGTCACGCACGATTTCCACTGCACGGCGGATCAGGCGCGGTTGGGGATTGTTCACGTGGATGGAAAAGTACTGTGCCATGGCCGGATCAGGCAGCGGACCGCAAGGCTTCCCGGTCCTGCCAAAGTCGCGCACGCCATCCGGAATCGGCGGAATATCGCCCAGATCGGTAGCCCCCTTTGCCGCCGCATGGAAGTCGGAGCCCGCGGACAGGTTGAATCCGAAGTGCTTCGCCAAACGTAACAGCGGCAGAGGAGTTGGCGCGAAGCCCGCCGCAGAGTTCAAGTGCCTCGCCGCGATGTTGTTTGAACTCGTCGAGTAAGCGCGTTCATCTGCAGCGGCGCAAGACGGTATCGGTCCGGGTGCGCCAGCACGGCATGGCCACCTGCGCCACGGATCCAGCCGATCGCGTGCCCGAGGGAGACCCACCGATGGGCAACGTAACCGCACTTGCCGAAGCCGAGGTACTTTCTGAATGCGGCCTGGACGTCGGCAGAGTGGCCCCGTTCCACGAGGAAGCGCGCGAAGTGGCCGCGGCCTACGACAGCGGCGTCACCGGCAAGCCGGGAGGCACCAGCCAGACTGTCCGGGATACCCGCGGCACCGAGTTGCCGCGCGATCTGTGTTGCACGAAGTCCGCGCGACAGGCGAATGCCGGCAAGACCGCGGGCGAGCGGTGCGTTGCGCGGGTCTATGCCGAGTCCAACCACATGCACGGTCCGGCCGGCCCAGGTGACCGAAATCTCGACTCCCGGCACGAAGACGATGCCGGCATCGCGAGCCGCCGCTGCTGCCTCCGGCAACCCGCCGACTTCGTCGTGGTCGGTGAGCGCGAGCATGGTGACCCGGTTGTGCGACGCGCGCTCGATTAGCGCCGCGGGCGTCAACACTCCATCGGAATACGTGGAGTGGCTGTGTAAGTCGATGCGCAAGGATTGCACTGCAGGAGGAATAAGCTTTGCATCATAGCAAAACCCCTCGCTCCTGAAAAAACTTTCTCGACCGGGGGTTGTAAACCGATGAAAGCGGGAACCGGAGAAATCGGGAGGATCGGCGCGATCCACGGCGCGGCTGGCCTGGCCTTGCGATGAGTTGCCTGCTCGTTGCCGGTGCAGGATCCGTACTGCGAATCGCGCAGCGCGGCAAGGCGCGTGGCGGTGATCGAGTTGTACACTTCCGAAGGCTGCAACAGTTGCCCGCCAGCGGATCGATGGCTGAGCAGCCTGCAGGCACGGGGTTTCAACGCGGACCGGGTGGTGCCGGTCGCGTTCCATGTCGATTACTGGGACTACCTCGGTTGGCGCGACCGTTTCGCCCAGGCAGGCTTCAGCGCGCGCCAGCGTGCGCAAGCCGACCGCGGCGGTGCGCGCTTCGTCTATACGCCGCAACTCCTGCTCAACGGATCGGACTTTCGCCAGTCGTTCCTCGACCCGGGATTGTCGGAACGGCTGGCGAAAGCAAACAGCAGCGACCGCAGCCGCTGAATTGCGCCTCGTGCAGCGGGTCAGCACCACCGGAGTCAGAATTGAACTTGCAAGGCCGTGTAATCGAACAATCGGCACAGAAGTTCTCCGAGACTCATGTTGCGTTGCTTGAAGACAAGCTCGCCAGCGAGGTGCGCGCCGGCGAGAACATCGGCAAGGTGTTGTTGCATGACTTCGTGGTGCGGGAACTGATCGGACCGTTGCGTGCCGATGGCACGGGACGGTTGCGCTGGAGCGGGATCCGTCGCGCTGCACGGCAACTGGAAGCGTCCCGATCTCGGCGTCGCGGCATTCGTGCAGGATATCCGCAGCGGCGACGTGCTGCAGGCGCTGCATGCGCCGCTATGTAGCAAACCCTGAACTTCCCACCTATTCCGCATTGCGGTTTGCTCACACCGGAAGGCTTGTGAAAGAATAGGTCTCACCCGGTCTCGCGAAACACTACAAAAACCCACGGGCAGGAGATGAGCATCCGCATTCGCAGTCCCCGGGATTTTTGCGCCGGCCTGATTTTCCTGTTCTTCGGTGTCCTCGCGGCTTACATCGCCCGCGACTACCCGATGGGAAGCGCGGTGCGCATGGGACCCGGCTACTTTCCCTACATTCTTGGCATTCTGCTCGCCCTGCTCGGCGTGGTGATCTGCCTGAAGGGCCTGGTGGTCCACGGCGAACGCATCGAGTCCGCGAGCCTGCGGGCGCTGCTCCTGGTGCTCGGCGCAGTCGGAGTCTTTGCCGGGACGATTGAGAGCGCCGGCATTGTCATCGCCACCGCCCTGCTCGTCGGGATCGGGGCCGCAGCCAGTCCCGGAGAGCCGACTCCGCGAAGTCGCGGTCCTGGTCGTATTCCTGCTGGCAGTGGCGGTTGGCGTGTTTACCTACGGCCTTGGCCTGCCGTTCAAGATATTCCCCGTCTGATGGAATTGCTCGCCAATCTGCTGCATCTGCAATTGGGATTTGAGGTCGCTCTGACGCTGCAGAACGTGCTGTATTGCTTCCTGGGCGTCTTGCTGGGCACCTTGGTCGGCGTATTGCCCGGTATCGGACCGGTGGCAACCATCGCGATGTTGCTGCCCGCCACCTTCGCTCTGCCGCCGGTATCGGCGCTCATCATGCTCGCCGGCATCTACTACGGCGCGCAATACGGCGGCTCGACAACTGCAATCCTGGTAAATCTGCCCGGCGAGGCCTCCTCGGTAGTGACCTGTCTCGACGGATACGCAATGGCGCAACAGGGTCGCGCCGGTCCGGCACTCGCGGTGGCCGCGCTCGGTTCCTTCTTCGCCGGGACGGTGGCCACGCTCATCCTGGTATTGTTTGCTCCGCCGCTTGCCGAGGTTGCGTTCAAGTTCGGCCCGGCCGAGTATTTTTCGCTGATGGTGCTGGGGCTGATTGCCGCGATCGTGCTGGCGCGCGGCTCACTCGTCAATGCCCTCGCGATGATCCTTCTGGGACTGCTGCTGGGGCTGATCGGGGCCGACACCAATACCGGCCAGTTCCGCTTCACGTTCGGTTTGCCGCAACTGGCCGACGGCATTGGTTTCGTAGTCGTGGCGATGGGCATGTTCGGTTTCTCCGAAATCATCGCCAACATCGAGCGCCGCGCCAGGCGCGAAGTGGTCATGGCAAAGATCACCAGCCTGTTTCCCACGCGGGAGGACCTGAAAGCTTCATGGAAAGCGGTGTTGCGCGGCACCGGAATCGGTGCGCTGCTGGGAATTCTGCCGGGCGGCGGCGCCACACTCGGGATCGTTCGCCGCATATACGCTGGAGAAAAAAGTCGCAAGGGATCCGTCGCGCTTCGGAAAAGGCGCGATCGAAGGCGTGGCCGGTCCGGAATCGGCGAACAACGCCGGCGCACAAACGTCTTTCATTCCATTGTTGACGCTCGGCATTCCGGCAAACGCGGTAATGGCGCTGATGGTTGGCGCGATGACCATCCACGGTATTACGCCCGGTCCGCAGGTGATGACCGAGCGTCCGGAGTTGTTCTGGGGAATGATCGCCAGCATGTGGATCGGCAACCTGCTGCTGGTGGTGCTGAATCTTCCGTTGATCGGAATCTGGGTGAAATTGCTGTCGGTGCCCTACCGGATTCTCTATCCTGCCATCCTGCTCTTCGCCTGTATCGGCGTTTACAGTCTCAACAACAGCGCGATCGACGTCGCGCTGGCACTGGCCTTCGGCTTCCTCGGGTACCTGTTCATCAAGCTCGATTGCGAACCGGCGCCGCTGCTGCTCGGGTTCGTGCTAGGTCCAATGATGGAGGAAAACCTGCGCCGCGCGCTGCTGCTGTCCCGCGGGGACCCCACCGTGTTCGTAACGCGCCCGCTCAGCCTGGCGCTGCTAGTGGTCGCGGCGGCCTTGTTGCTCATCGTGGTAGTGCCGGCAGTGCGCAGGAAGCGCGAAGAAGCCTTCCAGGAATAGTCCTTGGCAAAGCTCCCTCGGGATCTTCATCCCTCTTCGCGACGCAGCCGGCTGCTCGAGGCGTTATTCGTTCCAGGCGCGTGCGTGGCGAGCGCAGCGCTGCCGCAGGACTATCCCAGCCGGCCGATCCGTATGATCGTGCCGCTTCCGGCGGGCGGCACACCGGGTCAGTTCGCGGAGTTCATGCGCACCGAACCGCTGAAATGGGGCAAGATCGTCAGGGAGTCCGGCGCGCGCGTGGAATGACGATTCTCCTATTTGCCAGCTTTAACCGCCTGCTCCCGGATCGCGGTAAGGCTGGTGCGCGTGGTGATGGCATCCGGGTCGATTCGCAGTTCCAGCAGCGCCGGTATGCCCGAGGCTGCCGCCCGTTCGAAGGCAGGCTCGAAATCCGTGGTTCTGTGCACCGTCTCGCCGTGCAGCCCGTAGGCGCGCGCCAGTGCGGCAAAGTCCGGATTGTCGAGCGCGGTTGCGTATACCCGCGCCGGATACTCGCGTTCCTGATGCATGCGTATGGTGCCGTACATGCCGTTGTTGATCACGATAAATACGACCGGCAGCCGGTATTGTGCGGCGGTGGCCAGTTCCTGCCCGTTCATCAGGAAGCAGCCGTCGCCGGAAAAACTCACCACCATGCGGTCAGGGTGCACCGTCTTGGCGGCGACAGCCGAAGGCACGCCGTAACCCATCGCGCCGTTGGTGGGCGCAAGCTGAGTACGGAAACCGGTGTATTGATAGAAACGCTGCACCCAGCCCGAGTAATTGCCAGCACCATTGGTGATGATGGCGTTTTCCGGCAGCCGGCCGCGCAGGAAAGTCATCACCTCTCCCAGATCGAGTTCGCCAGACATCGGTCCGGGCATGAGGTTCTTCAGGTAATCTTCGCGGGACCGATGGGTCCACTCGCGCCAGCGCGAGGAGTCCACTGACGGGAGGTTTGCTGCCGCCTGCGCAAATTCCGCCATCCCGGAGTTGATCATCAGGTCGGCCTGATAGACCCGGCCCAATTCTTCGCTCCCCGGATGTACGTGCACGACGCGTTGCAGCGGACTCGGGATCGGGAACAGCGTGTATCCGCCTGTGGTCATTTCGCCAAGCCGCGGACCGATCGCCAGGATCAAGTCGGCACTGCGAATGCGTTCCCCGAGCAAGGGGTTGATGCCGATCCCCACCTCGCCGCAGTAATTCGGATGCCGGTTGTCGAGCAGGTCCTGTCTGCGGAAGCTGCACCCTGTGGGCAGGTTGTTGGCTTCGATGAAGGCGCGAATGTCGTTGCACGCCGGTGCCGACCAGTCGCCACCGCCGAGAATGACCAGCGGTCTTTGCGCCTGCGCCAGCAGGTCGCGCAACTGTTCCATGTCGGCCATGCCGGGATGCGGCTTCACCCTCTTGTAAGGCTTTGCATCCGCTACCACGGCCTGGCTCGCCAGCATGTCTTCTGGCAGCGCCAGCACCACCGGACCGGGGCGCCCCGACACTGCGGTATGAAACGCATGGCTGACCAGCTCCGGAATCCGGTCGGCGCGGTCGATCTGCGCCACCCATTTCGCCATTTCCCCGAACATTCGCCGGTAGTCCATTTCCTGAAACGCTTCGCGTTCGACCACGTCGCCGCCGACCTGGCCTATGAACAGAATCAATGGGGTCGAATCCTGGAACGCGGTGTGCACGCCGATGCTGGCGTTGGTGGCCCCTGGCCCGCGGGTGACGAAGCAGACCCCGGGTTTCCCGGTGAGCTTGCCGTAGGCTTCAGCCATGAACGCCGCGCCGCCCTCCTGGCGGCAGACGATCAGGCGCAAACGCTCGCGTGCGCCGTAGAGCGCATCCAGCACCGCCAGATAACTCTCACCCGGAACGCAGAAAGCGGTGTCGGTTTCGTGGATCTGCAACTGATCCACCAGAATCCGGCCGCCGTTCCGGAAAGGCATGTTTTCGTTCATCGCGCCCGTCCGTGTAGTCTGAGCGCCGGATTATACCCAAGGCACACACCTATCCGGATCCAGCGTTCGAGCCGCGTGTCGGGCTGATCGATTTGGATATAATGGGCCGCATTTCAAAGTATTACGCGGACCGGTCCCACTCGACGGCTCGGCGATATACGTATAACAACAGGGAGGTCACAACTCATGATCTGGTCTCAGGTTTACGATCCGCTGGACAATGCCGTACTCAGCACGCTGATCGCTGGCATCCCGATCCTGGTGCTGCTTGGCGGGCTCGCATTCCTGCGTCTCTCTGCACACGTGGCGGCGCTGCTCGGGCTGGCATCGGCGTTGATCATCGCGATCTTTGTCTATGGCATGCCGGCACAGATGGCCGGCGCTTCGGCGATGTACGGCGCGTTCTTCGGCCTGCTGCCGATCGGCTGGATCGTGCTGAACATTATTTTTCTGTATCAGCTCACCAAGGACAAAGGCTACTTCAAGATCCTGCAGGACAGCATCGCCGGCGTCACCGAAGACCGGCGCCTGCAACTGCTGCTGATCGCCTTTGCCTTCGGCGCCTTCTTCGAAGGCGCCGCCGGATTCGGCACGCCGGTTGCGGTGACCGGGGCGATTCTGATCGGCCTGGGCTTCTCACCGCTCGCGGCTTCGGGACTTTCCCTGATCGCCAACACCGCACCGGTTGCCTACGGTGCGCTGGGCACACCGATCATCGCGCTAGCCGCGGTCACCGGGCTCGATCTGTTTCAGTTGTCTGCCATGGTCGGACGCCAGCTGCCCTTCTTCTCGTTGCTGGTGCCGTTCTGGCTGGTGTGGGCCTTCGCCGGCTGGCGCGGCATGAAGGAAGTCTGGCCTGCGATCCTGGTTACCGGTGTGAGCTTCGCCATCCCGCAGTTCCTGATCTCGAATTTCCACGGTCCGTGGCTGGTGGATGTCGGCGCGGCGATCGTGTCCATGGCCTGTCTGACCGCCTTTCTGAAAATCTGGAAGCCGAAGACCGTGTGGAAGACGACTGCGCTCAAGGGCCATGAGAAGGATAGCGGCACGGTGGAAAGCGGGCCCGGCAACATGCTCCCGGTCAGGCATGACCGGGCCACCGTGGTGAGGGCCTGGGTGCCGTGGATCGTGCTGTCGGTCTTCGTGTTCATGTGGGGCGTGCCTCAGGTCAGGGGATTCCTGAACGGCAGTTACACGGTCACCAAGGTCGAACAGACCGCGACCGGTCCGGTGAAAACCGAGCAGAAGAAAATCTATCCCTGGGACGGGATGACCAAACTCGACTATAAAGTGGCCGGCCTGAACGAACTCGTGGAAAAAGTGCCGCCGGTGGTCGCCAAAGCGCATACCGAGAAGGCCGTCTATAGCTTGAACTGGCTGTCCGCAACCGGCTCGGGGATTCTATTGGCTGCGCTGCTGGCGGGACTTTACATGCGTTACTCGCTTGGCGAGTTGTTGCGCAAGTACTGGGAGACTCTGAAGCTGGTGAAATTCTCGCTGCTGACCATCGCGGCGATGCTGGCTCTCGGATTCACCACCCGCTACTCAGGTACGGATGCGACGCTCGGACTGGCGTTCGCCTACACCGGGGCGCTGTATCCATTCTTCGGCACCATGCTAGGCTGGCTTGGTGTGGCGCTCACCGGTTCCGACACTGCGTCAAACGTGCTGTTCGGTGGATTGCAGAAAGTCACGTCCGAGCAGTTGGGCCTCAACCCGAACCTGATGGCCTCGGCTAACAGCTCCGGCGGTGTGATGGGCAAGATGATCGATGCGCAGTCCATCGTCGTGGCTTCCACGGCGACCCGCTGGTACGGCCATGAGGGCGACATCCTGCGCTACGTTTTCTTCCACAGCGTGGTGCTGGCAATGCTGGTCGGCGGCCTGGTGATGCTCCAAGCCTACGTCTACCCGTTCACGCTGCTGCAGATCTATCCTGCGACACCGTAAACGCGGCCGGCCGGCAAACAAAAAGCCCACCGTCCGCGGTGGGCTTTTTTGGTCCGGTGAATTCTCTCAACCGGCGGCCTTTGCCTCTTCGGCGACCGCCTTCATCGACAGTCGCAGTCGCCCCTTCTCGTCGGCCTCGAGGACCTTGACCCGCACGGCCTGGCCTTCCTTAAGGTGATCCGCAACACTGTTGACACGTTCATTGGCGATCTGCGAAATGTGCAGCAACCCATCCTTGCCGGGCAGCACGCTCACGATTGCGCCGAAATCCAGGAGCTTGAGCACGGTACCGTCGTAGATGCGGCCGACTTCGACTTCCGCGGTAATCTCCTCGATACGGCGTTTGGCCGCCTCGCCGCCCTCCGACGAAACGCAGGCGATGGTCACGGTGCCGTCGTCGTTGATGTCGATGGTCGTGCCTGTTTCTTCGGTGATGGCGCGGATCACTGCACCGCCCTTGCCGATTACGTCCCGGATTTTCTCCGGCTTGATCTTGATGGTGATCATGCGCGGCGCATAAGCGGAGAGTTCCGCGCGCGGCGTGGCCAGCGTCTGCCGCATCAGGCCTAGAATGTGCATTCGTCCTTCGCGCGCCTGAAGCAGCGCGACATTCATGATCTCTTTGGTGATGCCCTGGATCTTGATGTCCATCTGCAGCGCCGTGATGCCGGACTCGGTTCCGGCGACCTTGAAATCCATGTCGCCCAGATGGTCCTCGTCGCCGAGGATGTCGGTCAGCACCGCGAAGCGGTTGCCTTCCTTGATCAGGCCCATGGCGATGCCCGCAACGTGCGCCTTGAGCGGCACTCCGGCATCCATCAGTGCCAGACAGCCGCCGCAAACCGATGCCATCGAACTCGAGCCGTTGGACTCGGTAATCTCGGAAACCAGCCGCATCGAATAGGCAAATTCATCGGGCCCCGGCAGTACCGCCAGCAGCGCGCGCTTGGCAAGCCGTCCATGCCCGATTTCGCGCCGTTTCGGGGTACCGACGCGGCCGGCTTCTCCGGTCGCGTAGGGAGGCATGTTGTAGTGAAGCATAAACCGCTCGCGGTACTCCCCTTGCAGCGCGTCCATAATCTGCTCGTCTCGTGCGGTGCCCAGTGTGGCCACCGCCAGAGCCTGCGTTTCGCCGCGCGTGAACAGCGCGGAACCATGGGTGCGCGGGAGTACGCCGGTGCGAATCGTGATCGGCCGCACGGTCCGGGTGTCGCGTCCGTCAATGCGCGGTTCCCCGCTGAGAATCTGGCTGCGCACGATTTTCGACTCGATATCGCCAAAGATCGAACTCACCAGGTTGACGTGTGCGGTGTCCGAACCTTCAGGCGCCATTTCGGCCAGAACCCTGGCGCGGATCTGCTCCAGCTTCTCGCTGCGCGCCTGTTTCTGCCGCAGGCCATACGCCTCACGCAGTGGCTCCTCGGCAAGCTGGGCAATACGTTCGGTAATGCTGCTGTCCTTCTGGGGAGGCTCCCAGTCCCACAGCGCCTTGCCGGCTTCGTCGGCAAGTTCATTGATGGTGTCTATCACCGCCTGCATCTGCTGGTGGCCGAATACGACGGCGCCCAGCATTACATCTTCGGTAAGCTCCATCGCCTCGGACTCGACCATCAGCACTGCCTGCCTGGTACCAGCCACGACCAGGTTCAGTCGCGAGGACTTGAGTTCCGTCGCGGTGGGGTTGAGAACGTATTCGCCGTCGAGGTAGCCCACACGCGCCGCGCCGATGGGTCCGTTGAATGGAATTCCCGAGATCGCCAGCGCAGCGGAAGCGCCGATCATTGCCGGGATGTCGGAGTCGACCTCGTTGTTGGAGGACACGACTGTAGCAATGACCTGGATTTCGTTGAAGAAGCCCTCCGGGAACAGCGGGCGGATGGGGCGGTCGATCAGCCGCGAGGTGAGCGTTTCTTTTTCCGACGGCCTGCCCTCGCGCTTGAAGAATCCGCCGGGGATTTTGCCGGCTGCGTAGGTCCGCTCCTGATAATCCACGGTCAACGGGAAGAAATCCTGTCCCGGTTTGACGTCCTTTTTTCCGACGACTGTGACAAGCACCACGGTGTCGTCCATGTTTACCACGACAGCCCCGTGAGCCTGGCGTGCAACTTCGCCGGTTTCGAGCGTCAGCGTGTGGCGCCCGTAATTGATGGTTTTCCTGATTACGTTCAAGAGGGTTCCCTCTGAGGCTTAATTGCGAAGGAGCGCGGACCGCTCCTTGACGCGGTTGATCGGATCGGGAATTCCGGTCGGCACATCGCTGCCAGTCCGGATTGCGGGGAATGCGTGGGACTTTCCCGGATTGACCGAAGGAGATGAATTCTTTACTTGCGAAGCCCGAGGCGATCGAGCAACGAACGGTACCGGTCGCTGTCCGCCTGGCGCAGGTAATCCAGCAACTTGCGGCGGCGGCTCACCATTCTCAGCAGCCCGCGACGGGAATGATGGTCCTTCACGTGGGCCTTGAAATGATCGGTCAGGTCGTTGATGCGCGCGGTAAGCAGCGCGACCTGCACTTCCGGGGAGCCTGTATCGGCCTTGGCTCGCTGATGTTCCTGCAGAATCTGAGCCTTTTGGCTCGTCGTAATCGCCATTACCCTGTCTCCGAACGAAAGGCCGACATTCTACCCGCGGAATCGGGGGTTTCCAAGCGATTCTAGGGAGCTACTCGTTCGTTTGCCGGTGTTTCCGGAACTGCTGCCGGGTTAGCCATCATGCGTTTCGGGGCAACGATGCCGCCGGACCGGCATTCGCCCACGCCCAGAAAAATTCCTGTCGGGCCATACAACCTTACGGGGCCCTGCTGCCCGACCTCAATCGCAGGTCGCACCTCGAGGCCGGTACCAACGCGTTTGGCGTCCGCGCCGTCCAGACGCATGGCCGGATATGCGCTTACCAGAAGGTCGACAGGCAGCACCCGACTGGCCGCGATCACGGGCTCGGACTTTTCAAGATCCTCAAGCCGGATTGCCTCGGCCACGTCCAGATCAGCAATCCGGGTCCGCCGCAATGCCGTCAGGTACCCGCCACACCCCAACGCTGCGCCCATGTCCTGAGCCAAGACCCGGATGTAGGTTCCTTTGCTGCAAGTCACTCTAATGGAAATAGAATGTTTCTTTATATCAGATAGTTCAAGCTTCTTTATAAGAACATTTCTCACGTTTCGGTCAACCTCGATTCCGGCCCGGGCATACTCATATAAAGGTCGCCCATCCCTCTTCAGGGCGCTGTGCATCGGCGGTAATTGGAGGATCGGCCCGGTAAAAGCGCGAACGAGTTCCTGTAGTTTCTCGTCGTTGAAGTCCGGCACACCGGTTTCCTGTATCGCGCCTTCGGCATCGCCGGTCGAGCTGACAAAACCCAGCCGGATCACCGCCTCGTAGGTCTTATCCGCATCGAGCAGCGCGTGGGAAAACTTGGTGGCCTCGCCAAGGCAGATAGGAAGCAATCCTGTAGCCAGCGGGTCGAGCGTTCCGGTATGTCCGGCTTTGATCCGGCCGAACACGCGCCGGACACGCTGCAAAGTGGCGTTGGAAGTCAGGTCTGCAGGCTTGTCCACAAGCACAAAGCCATGAGTCATGGGAGGGAGACTGTCTACGGCAGGTTCGGACTTCGCCAAGGCCATCAGCCCCGGTCTTTGCCAGGCTCCAACGATGGCCCGGAGGCCACAGCCTCATCGATCAGCTTGGACAGCCGCACGCCGCGCTCGACCGAATCATCGTAAACAAAATGAAGTTCGGGAATGATGCGCAGCGTAAGGCCGCCGGCAAGCTGGGAACGCAGAAAACCGGATGCGCGTTGCAGGCCTTGTTGCGTCTGCAAAACGACCTCCGGGCCACCCAGGGTAGTGAAGAAGATCTTCGCGTGCCGGTAATCGTTGCTGACTTCGACGCCGGTCAGCGTAATCATGCCGACCCGCGGATCCTTGAGCTCGCTGCGAATCAGGTCCGCCAGATCGCGCTGAATCTGGTCTGCTATACGCCCGAGTCTGGAAGGATCCTTTGCCATGTGCTGCCCATCGGATGTACCGGACCGACCGGAATCGGCGCAGTAGCGTGCAATTGCGGGGTAACTACCCTACAGGGTGCGCGCGATCTCAACGACTTCGTAAACTTCAAGTTGGTCACCGACCTTGAGATCATCGAAGTTCTTGACCGACAGGCCGCACTCGAAACCGCCTTTCACCTCGCGCACGTCGTCCTTGAAGCGTTTCAGGGAGTCCAGTTCACCGGAATGGATGACCACGTTGTCCCGGAGGACGCGCACCAGCGAGCCGCGACGCACCACGCCTTCGAGCACGTAACAGCCGGCCACGGTACCGACCTTGGAGATCTTGAATACCTGGCGGATCTCCACCATGCCGATTGTGCTTTCCTTCTTGTCCGGCGTAAGCATCCCGGACAGCGCAGCCTTGACCACGTCGACAGCCTCGTATATCACGTTGTAGTAGCGTAATTCGATGCCATGCGCCGCGACCAGTTTCCTCGCCATGGTATCGGCGCGGGTATTGAAACCGATGATCACCGCATTCGATGCCAGCGCCAGGTTGACGTCCGACTCGGTAATCGCGCCTACGCCGGCGTGGACGATGTTGACCTTCACCTCGTCGGTGGAAAGTCTCGTCAGCGCATGCGCCAGCGCCTCGTAGGAACCCTGTACGTCGGCCTTGATGATCAGCGACAGGGTCTTCATCTGCCCCGCGGTCATCTGGTCGAACATGCCCTCGAGTTTGGCTGTCTGCTGTTTCGCAAGTTTGACCTCGCGGAACTTGCCCTGCCGGAACAGTGCGATCTCGCGCGCTTTGCGCTCGTCGGCCAGCACCACCATCTCCTCGCCGGCGATCGGCACGTCGGACAGGCCCTGCACCTCTACCGGAATGGAAGGACCGGCTTCCGGCACCGGGTGTGCGGCCTCGTCGAGCATCGCGCGTATGCGTCCGAACACCGCGCCGGCAAGTACCACATCGCCGCGCTTGAGCGTTCCTGACTGGACCAGAATGGTGGCAACCGGGCCACGACCCTTGTCGAGCCGTGACTCGATCACGACACCGTGCGCCGGAACGTTCCTGGGCGCCCGGAGCTCGAGAACTTCAGCCTGAAGCAGAATACGCTCGAGCAATTCATCGATGCCTTTGCCGGTTTTTGCCGAGACATCCTGGAACATCGTGTCTCCACCCCACTCTTCGGGCACGACCTGTTCGCCGGCGAGTTCCTGGCGGATTTTTTCCGGGTTGGCCTCGGGCTTGTCGACCTTGTTGACGGCGACAACCAGTGGCACCTTGGCCGCCCGCGCGTGGTGTATTGCCTCGATGGTCTGCGGCATCACGCCGTCGTCCGCAGCAACCACCAGAACAACCAGATCGGTCACCTTGGCACCACGGGCCCGCATTGCGGTGAATGCTTCGTGGCCGGGGGTATCGAGAAAAGTGATCATGCCGCGCGGCGTGTTCACGTGGTAAGCACCGATATGCTGGGTGATGCCGCCGGCTTCGCCGCTCGCCACGCGGGTACGGCGGATATAGTCAAGCAGGGAAGTCTTGCCATGGTCTACGTGACCCATGACGGTAACGACCGGTGCGCGCGGTTCCGCCACCACATCGTGCTTTTCCGCTTTCTCGGTAAGGAAAGATTCCGGATCATCCAGCTTGGCGCGCTTGGCGACGTGGCCCATATCGTCCACCACGATCATCGCCGTGTCTTGGTCGATCACCTGGTTGATCGTCACCATGCTGCCGAGCTTCATCAGCACTTTGATGACTTCGGCGGCCTTCACCGACATCTTCTGGGCCAATGCGGCGACGGTGATCGTCTCCGGCACCAGCACCTCGCGCACGATCGGTTCAGTCGGCGCGGTGAACGACTGGTCGGTGGCGACCACCTCGCTCTTGTGCTTGGTGCCGCGACCCATGCGGGCATGCCAGCCCTGGCCGCCCCGGGAATCGTCGCCGCGAGTCTTGAGGCCTCGACGTCTGGCGGACTCATCCTTCCATGCCGTATCGGATTTCTTGACGGACTTGGGTTTGGCCGGCTTCTCGCCCGGCTTCGTGGCGGGTTTGTGAAGCGTTCCTTCGGTTGTCGGCTTCTTCGCGACCGCTCCTTCGGCGGGCTGCGGCGGCTCCGTGACGACGGCGGCTTTCTCGGATTCCGCCACGGTTGCCGGCGACCGCTTCCTTGCCCGTCTTGCGCTTGCGTTGTTGTTTCTGGACCGCTTCGGCGCTCTGCCGGGCAATCAGCTCCGCCTGTTTGCGCGCCTCTTCCTCGCGCAACGCCGTCTGTTCCGCATCGATCGCGACAGGAGCCACGGTTTCGGCAACGGGTGCAGGCGTCTCTGCCGCTGCGGAATCACGCTTGACCAGAACGCGCTTCTTCTTGACTTCGACCTGGATCGTTCGCGCCTTGCCGGTACTGTCGGCTTTCTTGATTTCCGTCGTCTGGCGCCGGGTCAGCGTGATCTTGTTCTTGGTGTCCTTGGCCCCATGAACGCGTCGCAGGTAGTCCAGGAGCTGGGTCTTGTCCTGCTCCGTGAGCACGGTTTCTTCGGCAAGCGCCTTGCCCACTCCCGCTGCCTGCAGTTGCTCAAGGAGCAACGCCGAAGGCAGTCCCAGCTCCTTTGCAAATTGTGAGACGTTCATCTGCGCCATATTGTCGTTATCCCTGGCTCTCCGCGAACCACGGTGCGCGCGCCGTCATGATCAGTTGCTTGGCGCGCTCCGCATCGATTCCGGTCAGTTCCACAAGGTCGTCCACCGCCAGATCGGCCAAGTCCTCCTGGGTGGTCACGCCTTTCGCGGCCAGTACGCGTGCGGTCTCGTTGTCCATGCCCTCGAGCGTGAGCAGGTCGCTGGCCACGTTTTCGACATGTTCTTCGCTGGCGATGGCCTCGACAAGAAGCGCATTGCGCGCGCGGCTTCGCAGCTCGTTGACGGTATCCTCGTCGAAAGATTCGATCTCTAGCATTTCGTTGATCGGCACATAGGCCACTTCTTCGAGCGTCGTGAATCCCTCCTGGATCAGGATGCCGGCGAGTTCCTCGTCCACGTCGAGGCGTTCCATGAAGAGCTTGCGCACCGTTGCGGACTCCACTTCGTTCTTCTTCTGGGACTCCTCCTCCGTCATGATGTTGAGTTCCCAGCCGGACAGTTCACTCGCCAGGCGCACGTTCTGCCCGTTGCGGCCGATCGCTTGCGCGAGATTCTCCTCATCGACGACCACATCCATGCTGTGCGATTCTTCGTCAACGGTGATCTTGCTCACCTCGGCGGGCGCCAGGGCATTGATGACGAACTGGGCAGGATCCGGCGACCACAGTGTGATATCCACGCGCTCGCCTGCGAGCTCGGCGGTCACGGCCTGTACCCGTGAACCGCGCATCCCGACGCAGGTGCCGATCGGATCGATGCGCGGATCATTCGATTTCACTGCAATCTTTGCGCGGGATCCCGGGGTCGCGCGCGGCCGCCTTGATTTCCAGCAGGCCTTCCTCGATTTCCGGCACTTCCATCTCGAACAGCTTGATCAGGAACTCCGGCACCGTCCGCGACAGAATTAGTTGCGGGCCACGATTGTTGCGGTCCACCTTGAGCAGAAACGCGCGGACACGGTCGCCGATCCGAAGGTTCTCCTTCGGGATCATCTGATCTTTGGGCAATGCTGCCTCGATGCGTCCGGATTCGATGATTGCGTTGCCCCGCTCCATGCGCTTGATGGCACCGGTGACGATGAATTCCTTACGCTGCAGGAAATCATTGAGAATCTGTTCGCGCTCCGCGTCCCGGATCTTCTGCAAGATGACCTGCTTGGCGGTTTGCGCACCGATGCGCCCGAACTCTACCGGTTCGAGCGGCTCTTCGACGAAATCGTTGATCTGGAGATTCGGATCCCGCTCGTGGGCATCGGTCAGGGCGATCTGCTGCGTCGGGATTTCGTGATCATTGTCCGCAACGATCTGCCAGCGCCGGAATGACTTGTACTCGCCGGTTTCGCGGTCGATTTCAACGCGAACGTCCACGTCGTCCTTGAATCGCTTCTTCGTCGCCGAAGCCAGGGCAAGCTCGAGCGCGCCGAAAACAATGTCCTTTTCGACATTCTTTTCGCGCGCCAGCGCATCAACAAGCATCAACAACTCGCGGCTCATTTCTGAATTCTCCAGTCAAATATTCGGGACCAGGCGGGCTTTATCGATGTCGGCGAATGCTATCGTCAACAATTCGCCATCGACATCCAGTTGAATCCCGTCTTCCCTTACGTTCTGCAGAACCCCGGCCAGTCGTTTGCGACCGTTGATTGGAACGCGCAATTTCACTTGAACGCGTTCTCCGGAAAATCGTTCGAAGTCTTTCGACCGCTTCAGCGGCCGGTCCAGCCCGGGCGACGAAACTTCCAGCCGGTCATACTCCACGTTTTCGACGGCGAACAACCGAGTGAGGTGGTTGCTGACAGCGGCACAGTCGCCAACATTCACGCCGCCGACTTTGTCGATGAAAATCCGCATAAATCTGCCGTGATTGGCAAGTTCTACATCGACGAGCTCGTAGCCGAGACCGCCTGATCGTCTTTTCAAGCAATCCACTGAGGTCCACTAAATCGTTCTCACAAACAAAAAATGGGCACACGGCCCATCTTGTTTTTGAATCGCGGGGATTTTAGCAAAATTCCCGTTAAAATCAAACAGCAACAACTCGCGTTGTCACATGAAATCCCTTCTGATCGATGCCCTGATGGCCCTATAGACAATGTGTGCTGGCGGGTCTCATTTTGCAAGTACTTGGATGCATACGCTAATGCAATGGCCTGGTTAGGCTTCGTCCAATCGAAACGAGCGCGGGACCTTCCCGACGCCTCCGAGCGAAATCAAGGGGTTTGCGCTGCGTTCGCGGTGGAAAGAAAGAGGGCAAAGTATGGTGACGTGCTCGAGGTCGAACCAGGCTCACGGGTCTTAGCTGCGCCGAAATCGATCCCGCGCACCGCGATTGCCGACTACGCCAACGGAAGTCTACCAAGGCATTGCGGGTGTTCTCTTGCGGTTTACGCCGTGCAATGCGCGGGATTCAGCATGCGGACCTAATGTCAGGCAAAGGCGGACGCGTCCTCGTGCTCGGAGACTATCGGCAGACAGTGACGATCGTCCGGTCCCTGGCGCGTGCCGACTTCCGGATCGCTTTGGGCACAAACGAATGGCGCAGTTCGACCGCGCTTTCGCGCTACGTGTCGGACGTGCGCGTTTTTGAGGAGTCCAACGGCGAGCACTTCCTCGACCAGCTCGAGGCCTACCTTAGGCACGAGAGGCCGGACTTCGTATTCCCGGTGGGTGAGACCCAGGTGCGCCGCATAGCCTGCGCCGCCGAACGCTTTCTGCCGCTCGCCATTTGGGTGATGCCCGACCCGGCGCACGGTGCTGCGCTGCTTCGACAAGCGCGCACTCTACTAGTTGACGTCGACGCTCGGCATTCCGACCGCACCCTGGCGCGAATACACGGATTTCGAGGACTGGTCGCGCGCCGCACTCGAAATGGGCTTCCCGGTGGTGGTCAAGCGCAAGGACTCCTCGGCGCACATAAAACAGAAGAAAGCCATTATTCTGCGGACGCCCGACGCGTTCGACAGGTTTCTCACCGAGTTGCAGAGCGAGCCCGATGCGGAGTCGTTGGTGCTGCAGAAATTCGCCCATGGCGAGCGCCACAACTGCCACATCGCCGCCGATCACGGCCGTATCTTGGCGTTCTTCCAGCAGAAGGTGTTGCGCACCGACGAACTCGACGGTACCGGCATTGGCGTAGAAGGCGTCTCAGTGGCGATTTCGCCCGATCTGCGCGCCCACTGCGAGCGCTTGGTCGAGACCCTGGGCTACCACGGCATAGGCTGCATCCAGTTCATGGTCGACGAGAAAAGCGGAGCCGTCGCCTTCCTCGAAGTCAACCCGAGACTGGACAGCACCGCGGCGCTGCCTTATCGGCTCGGGTACGACTATCCACACATCGCAGTGGAGATTGCCGCGCGCAATGCGCCGGCTCCGCTGACCAAGGCTTACCGCACCGGCAAACATTATCACTGGCTGTACGGCGACGCGCTGTGCTGGCTCGATTGCCGCAAGCAAGGGCGGTATACCGGTGCCGAGTTGCTCGACCGGGCGCTCAAGATGCTCTGGTGCACGGTCACCAGCCACCATCTCACCTGGGATGCACGCGACCCGATCCCGACGCTTCACCTTTTCTGGAGAAAGCTCTTTGAAGCCGCGCTGAAGCGCTTGCCACCGGCCTTCAGACCCGTGCCACGACATCCGCGGACCGATTGATTTGCTGCGCAGGCGAAGGGTCTGCAGATCGTGGCGGTGACCTGCTTTAGTTTCGGCCGCCCGACCGCGGGGTCGGGCTTAACCTGACCGCCGGAGTGGTCAGGTTAGCGCTGCACTGAAACACACCCCGGTGAGCGCGTGGCCCTCGTACGCGTGCGGCGGTCGGCGTGCTTCGATTGAGGTTTGCAGGCGGTGTGTTTTGGCTCCCACTAACCTGCTGCGCAGGATAAGTGTCCGCCGCAACAAGCCCGCAAGAGCGCACCGCCGCCGCCTTTGAGGTCCCGGGAAACGCGGCCCTCAGTGAGGACACGCGATGCGGGCGTGTTGTCGTGCCTCAAGCAGGTCAGCCATCAAGAACGCCAAATAAAAAAGCCCACCCCTTGCGGGATGGGCCTTTTCATTTGGGGCGCCTGGCGGTGACCTACTTTAGTTCCGGCCGTCTGACCTCAAGGTCAGACTTAACTTGGGCGAGGGCCCAAGTTAGCCTGCACTGAAACACACCCCCGTGAGACCGTGGCTCGCGTGCGTGCCCGGGGTGAACCGCTCCGATTCAGCTTCCCAAGGCGTGTGTTTTCGTACCTCAGTAGGTCATCGCCATCAAGAACGCCAAATAAAAAAGCCCACCCCTTGCGGGATGGGCCTTTTCATTTGGGGCGCCTGGCGGTGACCTACTTTCGCGCGGGCAATCCGCACTAGCATCGGCGCAGAGGCGTTTCACCGTCCTGTTCGGGATGGGAAGGCGTGGGTCCACCTCGCTATGGCCGCCAAGCAAACGGTTGGAAGGTGAGGCGTGAGGCGCGAGGCGTCAAGCCTCCCACACTCAGCGGTCTTGCCCACCTTCGGCATTCTTGGGCGTGTCTCTAACATCTGGAAGAAGTTTTTTGGGTTTGAGATCGGCAACAACAAGCACTTCGCCTTTGAGCTTTTTTACTGAGGTCCTGAGTCCTCAGTCCTGCTTTTCACTCAAGGTTATAGGATCAAGCCGCACGGGCAATTAGTATCGGTTAGCTTAACGCATTACTGCGCTTCCACACCCGACCTATCAACGCGGTGGTCTTCCGCGACCCTTCAGCTGGCTTGCGCCAGGGGACGTCTCATCTTGAGGCAAGTTTCGCGCTTAGATGCTTTCAGCGCTTATCTTTCCCGAACTTAGCTACCCGGCACTACGACTGGCGTCATAACCGGTACACCAGAGGTTCGTCCACTCCGGTCCTCTCGTACTAGGAGCAGCCCCCCTCAAACGTCCAACGCCCACGGCAGATAGGGACCAAACTGTCTCACGACGTTTTAAACCCAGCTCACGTACCACTTTAAATGGCGAACAGCCATACCCTTGGGACCGGCTACAGCCCCAGGATGTGATGAGCCGACATCGAGGTGCCAAACTCCCCCGTCGATATGAACTCTTGGGAGGAATCAGCCTGTTATCCCCGGCGTACCTTTTATCCGTTGAGCGATGGCCCTTCCATTCAGAACCACCGGATCACTATGTCCTGCTTTCGCACCTGCTCGACTTGTCAGTCTCGCAGTCAAGCACGCTTGTGCCATTGCACTATCAGCACGATGTCCGACCGTGCCTAGCGTACCTTCGAGCTCCTCCGTTACGCTTTGGGAGGAGACCGCCCCAGTCAAACTGCCTACCATGCACTGTCCCCAACCCCGATAAAGGGCCAAGGTTAGAACCGCAATGACATCAGGGTGGTATTTCAACGTCGCCTCCACGATGGCTGGCGCCACCGCTTCACAGGCTCCCACCTATCCTACACAGATCCCATCACAGTCCAATGCAAAGCTACAGTAAAGGTGCACGGGGTCTTTCCGTCTAGCCGCGGGTAGATTGCATCATCACAAACACTTCAACTTCGCTGAGTCTCAGGAGGAGACAGCGTGGCCATCGTTACGCCATTCGTGCAGGTCGGAACTTACCCGACAAGGAATTTCGCTACCTTAGGACCGTTATAGTTACGGCCGCCGTTTACCGGGGCTTCAATCAAGAGCTCGCACCCCATCATTTAACCTTCCGGCACCGGGCAGGCGTCACACCCTATACGTCGACTCGTCGTCTTTGCAGAGTGCTGTGTTTTTATTAAACAGTCGCAGCCACCGATTCTTTGCAACCCCTTCGGCCTTCGGCTGTTCGCCTACAACCTACCAGGGCACACCTTCTTCCGAAGTTACGGTGTCAATTTGCCGAGTTCCTTCTCCTGAGTTCTCTCAAGCGCCTTAGAATTTTCATCCTGCCCACGTGTGTCCGATTACGGTACGGTCACCATGTAACTTAATGCTTAGAGGCTTTTCCTGGGAGCGTGGTATCAGCAGCTTCCGCCTCTTGGAAGAGGCATGGTCCCGCGCCTCGAAGTTGACCCCCCGGATTTGCCTAAGGGATCCTCCTACACGCTTCACCGGGACTTCCAACACCCGGCCTGCCTAACCTTCTCCGTCCCCTCAATCGCATTACACAGCGGTTCTGGACTATTAACCAGATTCCCATCAGCTACGGCTTTCGCCCTCACCTTAGGGGCCGACTCACCCTGCGCCGATGAACGTTGCGCAGGAAACCTTGGGCTTTCGGCGAGCATGCCTTTCACATGCTTTATCGCTACTCATGTCAGCATTCGCACTTCCGATACCTCCAGTGAGCTTGACAACCCACCTTCACAGGCCTACGGAACGCTCTCCTACCATGCGCACACTTCCCTTAAGCGACTCCATCGACTTCCTTGTCTGCCTTGGCTCACTCACCGACGATGTCATCAGTGAGGGGGCGCTTTAGCTCCGGCGTAACCTGAAGGTTAGCCTGCACTAAAGGCGTTCGCCTTGGGCAGCGCGGCCGCATCAACATGCGGCTCGCGCTGCCGAGCGCCCCTCGGCAGTCGCATTGAAGTCGCTTAAGGTGAAGTGTGCACATCCGCATCTTCGGTTATTGGCTTACAGCCCCGTTACATCTTCCGCGCGGGACGACTCGACCAGTGAGCTATTACGCTTTCTTTAAAGGATGGCTGCTTCTAAGCCAACCTCCTGGCTGTTTATGCCTTCCCACCTCGTTTACCACTTAGCCAATCATTGGGGACCTTAGACGGCGGTCTGGGTTGTTTCCCTCTTGACGTCGGACGTTAGCACCCGGCGTCTGTCTCCCGTGAATCCACTCTTCGGTATTCGGAGTTTGCCTTGGGTTGGTAGGTCTTGAATGACCCCCTAGCCAAAACAGTGCTCTACCCCCGAAGGTGTGTCACGAGGCGCTACCTAAATAGCTTTCGGAGAGAACCAGCTATTTCCGGATTTGTTTAGCCTTTCACCCCTACCCACAGCTCATCCCCTACTTTTTCAACAGTAGTGGGTTCGGGCCTCCAGCTGGTGTTACCCAACCTTCACCCTGGCCATGAGTAGATCATCCGGTTTCGGGTCTACACCTACCGACTCAAACGCCCTGTTCGGACTCGCTTTCGCTTCGCCTTCCCTATGCGGTTAAGCTCGCCAGTAAATGTAAGTCGCTGACCCATTATACAAAAGGTACGCCGTCACCCCTGCTCGATGCGCCCTCGATGGGCGCATCGAGCAGGGCTGCCGATCGCCTCGCTCCCGCCGCTCGCTGCGTCCTTACGCAGCTCACTTTGGTCCCGATTCGACCGTCACCTGACTCTGTTGGCCCATCCCACTCTTTTTTGGGAATGGATGAAGGATCTATTTCATCTTGATTGTTCTTTTGCGCGCGACAAAGCGCGCGCGAAAGAACCTCGCTTTCAGTGCGACCCTTGAGTCAGGATCTACTTCAAGCAAGTTGTTCTTTTGCGCGCGACAAAGCGCGCGCGAAAGAACCTCGCTTTCAGTGCGACCCTTGAGTCAGGATCTACTTCAAGCAAGTTGTTCTTTTGCGCGCGACAAAGCGCGCGCGAAAGAACACGAAGACGCATTAAGCAGGGGCTCCGACTGTTTGTATGCATGTGGTTTCAGGATCTATTTCACTCCCCTCCCGGGGTTCTTTTCGCCTTTCCCTCACGGTACTGGTTCACTATCGGTCGATTACGAGTATTTAGCCTTGGAGGATGGTCCCCCCATCTTCAGACAGGATTTCTCGTGTCCCGCCCTACTTCTCGCAACCCTAGTTCCACGTCCTCGCTTTTGCGTACGGGGCTATCACCCTCTATGGCCGGCCTTTCCAGACCGCTTCGCTAACTCGAACGCTAATGGTTGCAGGCTGC
>CAWBMN010000004.1:447500-724827 GCA_963789945.1 uncultured beta proteobacterium
AGGTAGAGCAGCAGGTCAAGCGGGCCCTCGAAGGTATCGAGAAAAATGCGCAGCGCGTCCGGGGGAATGTAGAGATCGCCGGGCAGTTCGTGCACCGGTTCGCCGCGGAATAAGGCAAACGGCTCGGCGGGGGATTCGACGCTCATGTTCTTGTGTAGTGGGACGCCGCCGGCATCCTCTGCAACCCCGATGCGAAAGCGCAACCTTGCCGCTCACGCACGCACAGGACCGGCGCGTTTCAAGGCACGAATTATCGGTCAAAACCGGGGCGCTATCCAGCCGCAGACCAATTTTCAGTTCGCGCCGGCGGCGTGGGCGACTTGTTTTCCCTTTTCGAAGCGGAGTTTGCCTCCCACCGTGGTAACGCGAATCACATCTTTTGCGGCAAACCGACCTTCGAGGATTTCCTTCGCCAGCGGATTCTCGATCGTCGACTGGATTGTGCGTTTCAAAGGACGGGCGCCGAACACCGGATCGAAACCGACATGGGCCATTTCGGCCAACACGGCATCGCTCACTTCCAGCTTCAAGTCCAGCGCGGCCAGCCGCTTCTCCAGATGGCCGAGCTGAATCTTGGCGATCGATTTGATGTGCTTCTCGTCAAGCGCGTGGAATACCACGACCTCGTCGATGCGGTTAATGAACTCCGGACGGAAATAGGATTTGACCTCCGCCATCACTGCGAGCTTGATGACCTGGTAATCATCGCCCGCCATCTGCTGGATCATCTGGCTGCCCAGATTCGAGGTCATGACGATCACCGTGTTCTTGAAGTCCACTGTGCGACCCTGACCATCGGTCATGCGACCGTCGTCCAGCACCTGTAACAGGACATTGAACACGTCCGGGTGCGCCTTTTCCACTTCGTCGAGCAGGATCACCGAATAGGGCTTGCGGCGCACCGCCTCGGTCAAATAACCGCCCTCCTCGTAGCCGACGTAGCCGGGCGGCGCGCCGATCAGGCGGGCCACCGAGTGCTTTTCCATGAACTCGGACATGTCGATGCGGATCATGTGATCCTGCGAGTCGAACAAGAAATCGGCCAGTGCCTTGCACAATTCGGTCTTGCCGACGCCGGTCGGCCCCAGGAACAGGAAGGAACCGTATGGCCGGTTCGGATCGGACAACCCAGCGCGCGAGCGCCGGATTGCGTCCGATACCATGCGCACTGCCTCGTCCTGTCCAACCACGCGCTGGTGCAGCCGCTCTTCCATGTGCAGGAGCTTCTCGCGCTCACCCTGCATCATCCGGGAAACCGGGATCCCGGTTGCGCGCGACACCACTTCGGCGATTTCTTCGGCGCCAACCTGGGTTCGCAGCAGCGTGAACTTCGGATGATCGGCCGAGGTTTCCGCCTTCTTGAGTTGCGATTCCAGCTGCGGGATCCTGCCGTACTGAAGCTCAGATACTTTCTGCCAGTCTCCCTTGCGTTTGGCAGCCTCCATTTCCAGCTTCAGCTTCTCCAATTCTTCCTTGATATGTTGCGAACCCTGGACCTGAGCCTTTTCCGCCTTCCAGATCTCCTCCAGGTCTGAGTATTCCTTCTCCAGCCGCTTGATCTCCTCCTCAAGCGCGTTAAGGCGTTTGCGCGAGGCCTCGTCCTTTTCCTTCTTCACCGCCTCCCGCTCGATCTTCAACTGGATGATCCGGCGGTCGAGTTTATCCATCTGTTCCGGCTTGGAATCTATTTCCATCTTGATGCGGGCTGCCGCTTCATCGATCAGGTCAATGGCCTTGTCTGGCAGGAAGCGGTCGGTGATGTAGCGGTGCGAAAGTTCGGCCGCAGCAACAATTGCCGGGTCAGTGATTTCGACGCCGTGGTGGACCTCGTACTTCTCCTGCAATCCGCGCAGGATGGCGATGGTGTTTTCCACGCTTGGCTCGTCGACCAGAACCTTCTGGAACCGGCGTTCCAGCGCGGCGTCCTTCTCGATGTACTTGCGGTATTCGTCTAGCGTCGTCGCACCGACGCAATGTAGTTCGCCGCGGGCCAGCGCGGGTTTGAGCATGTTGCTCGCGTCCATGGCGCCCTCGGCCTTGCCCGCGCCGACCATCGTGTGGAGTTCGTCGATGAATACGATGATGCGGCCTTCTTCCTGGGATATTTCCTTGAGCACGGATTTGAGCCGTTCCTCGAATTCTCCCCGGTACTTGGTGCCCGCCAGCAAAGCCGCCATGTCCAGGCTGAGGACGCGCTTGCCTTTCAGCGTCTCTGGCACTTCTTCGTTGATGATGCGCTGAGCCAGGCCTTCCACGATCGCTGTCTTTCCCACTCCTGGCTCGCCGATCAGCACCGGGTTGTTCTTAGTCCGGCGTTGCAGGATCTGGATCACCCTGCGGATTTCGTCGTCGCGACCGATCACCGGGTCGAGTTTGCCGATGCGGGCACGTTCCGTGAGGTCAAGGGTGTATTTCTTGAGCGCTTCGCGGCTTCCTTCCGCGTCTTGGCTTTGTACGCCTTCGCCGCCGCGCACTGCCTCAATCGCCTGTTCGAGCGCCTTGCGGTTGAGTCCGTGACTTTTCATGAGCTTGCCGGTTTCCCCCTTGTCGTCCGCCAGCGCCAGGAGAAACAACTCTGAGGCGATGAACTGATCGCCGCGCTTCTGCGCTTCCTTGTCGGTGAGATTCAGAAGGTTGGTCAGTTCGCGCGAAACGCTGATCTCGCCGCCCTGGCCTTCCACCTTGGGCAGCCGGCCAATTCCGGCCTTCAGGGCTTCCTTCAGCGGTGGCACATTGGCTCCGGCGCGGGCGAGCAGGGACACCGTACCGCCGTCGTCCTGCTCGATCAGTGCAAGCAGAAGATGCTGAGGCTCGATATACGGATTATCCTGACCGACCGCAATGCTCTGGGCATCGGCCAGCGCCTGTTGGAACCGGGTTGTGAGTTTGTCAAACCGCATGGCATTCCCCTGGTATAAGGTATTGCCGCCTAGATTGGGTGGTAAGCAACCAATTTCAACGGTTTGGATTCAACCGAACTGGACCATCCGGTCGCGCGACGTTGCCGACTGGCCGCGAAACTGGCAGATTTAGCTGAAACTTGCTTCCCAGGACTCCGTGAATACATGAAGAACTTCCGACTGATCCCGATACTGCTGCTCGGCGCGCTGGTTCCCCTGGCAATGGCAGACGAACTGACCGTCGCCGCGCGCGCCACGGCGTCCGACCTGATCCAGCGGCTCGGCGCCGTGTTAAAAAAAGAAATGTCTGCCGGCGGGCCTGACAACGCCATCGCGGTTTGTCGGGATATTGCTCCGGGACTTGCGGGAGAGCTATCCAGAAAGACCGGCGCCCGCGTATCC
Organism: uncultured beta proteobacterium; assembly: GCA_963789945.1. Lineage (GTDB taxonomy): Bacteria > Pseudomonadota > Gammaproteobacteria > Burkholderiales > JACQAP01 > JACQAP01. The sequence continues at coordinate 450,803 of CAWBMN010000004.1, forward strand.
CGCGTGAGCCTGAAAACCCGTAACCCCCTGCTTGGCCAGCCCGACGCGTGGGAGCAACAAGTGCTGGCGGACTTCGACCGGCAGGCGGCGCAGGGAGTCAAGCCCGAGACATTGGAGCGCTCCGAGGTCGTGACCGAGCCGCAGGGCCGCTACTTCCGTTACATGAAGGCAATTGCGGTACAGCCCTTGTGCCTGACCTGCCACGGTACGACGGATTCCATTCCCGACCCGGTGAAGGCCAGGCTGGCCGGCGACTATCCGCACGACCGCGCCACCGGTTATGCGCTCGGCCAGATTCGCGGCGCTGTATCCATCAAACAGTCCATGGAAGACGCCAGATGATTTTCCGGCAACTATCCGGCCCCGCCGGTCGGCAAGACTCGCGACCAAATCATCGAAATGATGAGTGCGCTTAACCTGCCCGAGCTGAAAAAGATGGCTGAAGTCGTACCGGCAAACCTCCGCGGCGGAACAGGCTGATGGATTCGCCCCCGGCGCTGAAGGCGCTGGTGTTCGATGCCTACGGAACGTTGTTCGACGTCCATTCGGTGATCGCCGAGTGCGAAGTATTGTTTCCTGGTAAGGGCGCATCGCTTTCCCAGTTGTGGCGCGGTAAACAACTCGAATACACCTGGCTGCGCAGTCTCATGGGCCGCTATGCCGATTTTTCCGCGATCACGGCTGCAGCGCTGACAACTACGTGCAACATGTTGCGTCTGGATCTGAGCGAAGCCGCGGCCAGACGCCTGATGGACGCTTATCTGGAGTTGAAAGCATTCCCGGACGTCACGGATACGCTTGCCCGGCTTCACGGACGCAAGCTCGCCGTTCTCTCAAACGGGTCACCGGCGATGTTGAACGCCGTGGTTCGCCACACCGGACTCGACCAAGTGCTCGACACCGTGCTCAGCGTCGATGCGCTGAGAATATTCAAGCCCCATCCGAGCGTCTACGCCTACGCCGCGGAACGGTTGCAGGCCCCGGCAGGCGCAATCGGTTTCGTGTCCTCGAACTTCTGGGATGTGGCGGGCGCCACGTCATTCGGATTTCGCACCTTCTGGATCAACCGTGCGGGGGCAACTCCGGATGCCCTCGGCTATCAGCCTGCAGCGGTGTTGACCAAGCTCAGCGACCTGCCCGACCTGCTCAAGTGACGTCCTGCACGAACCAGAACAACATTAGTCCGACCAGGATCAGGCCAAGAATGGTCCCGATCCCATACGAGAGCACCCCCATTACGCCCGACATCAATGCCTCCCGCGATAGAATGCCGCTTTCAGTTGATGGGTATCCCGTGGATTTGGCACCGGTAATCAGGAGCGACGTCGCGCGAGCGCTGGCCGAGGATATCGGCAGCGGCGACGTTACTGCCCGACTGGTGCCCGAGAACGAGGCTGCGCATGCGCGCGTCATCTCCCGCGAAGCGGCGGTGTTGTGCGGCAGCGAGTGGTTCGATGAAGTGTTTCGCCAGATCGACCCCGGGATGCGGGTGACATGGCACGCGAGGGACGGCGACTGCGTGCCCCGGGACCAGGTGCTGTGTGAACTCGACGGCCGCGCCCGCGGCGCTGCTCACTGGCGAACGCACCGCGCTCAATTTCATCCAGACCCTGTCGGGTGTCGCCACCCGCACCCGGACGTTCGTGGACGCAATTTCGGGAACGAAAGCAACCATTCTCGACACCCGCAAGACGCTGCCGGGACTGCGTCAGGCGCTCAAGTACGCGGTGCGCTGCGGCGGCGGCAGCAATCACCGCATGGGCCTCTATGACGGGATTCTGATCAAGGAGAACCACATCGCGGCAGCCGGGGGAATCGGTCCGGTGCTTCGGCAGGCCGGGCAACTTGCAGGAACTCTCCCGATTCAGATCGAGGTGGAATCGATCGCTCAGTTAAGCGCGGCGATCGCAGCAGGCGCCAAGCTCATCCTGCTCGACAACTTTGACCTCGCGGGCCTGCGGGAGGCCGTGAAGGTTACCGCGGGACGCGCGGTGCTGGAGGCCTCGGGCGGGGTAAATCTCGACACCGTGCGGGCCATAGCGGAAACCGGCGTAGACCGCATTTCCATCGGTTCGCTGACCAAGGACGTGCGCGCTGTGGACCTGTCGATGCGCTTTGTACCTGGCTGATATCGCGGGCCATTGTGGAAAAAGCGAAAACCCCTTAACCATTGAGAACATTGAGGACACACGCACCTCTCCCCATCCATCTCCCTCTGACCACTCATAGGGGCTTCAGCGGAACTGGCCTATTGGTCGTACGTTGTGGTTGGAGCCAGAGTTCGAGGCGGTCTCGAGCCCTGAGTGGTCAGGCGGAGAGGGTGACAATACACAGAGTAATGTCACTGGCTGTTAGCTCCCTCTCCACTTAAGTGGAGAGGGCGGGGGTGAGGCGTCGTTCTCTGTGTGGTTCAGGATTTGGGAAGGTTCTCGCCGATCACGCGCTCAATCGCGGCACGCGTGGCGTCCACCACGACCGGCTTGGTGCTCTGTGCGATTGCGGTGTCCGGATCTTTCAGTCCGTGGCCGGTCAGGGTGCATACGATGGTTGTGCCTTCGCCGATCACACCGAGTTCCAGGTCCTTGAGCACTCCCGCAATCGAAGCTCCCGATGCCGGCTCGCAGAAAATTCCTTCCGTCTCGGCCAGGAGTTTCTGTGCCCGCAGTATCTCTTCGTCGGTGCATTCGTTGAACCAGCCGCCGGATTCGCTCTTTGCCGCCCAGGCAAGTTTCCACGATACCGGATGGCCGATGCGGATTGCGGTGGCCACGGTCTCAGGCTCATCCACCATCGCACCGCGCAGAAACGGCGCGGCGCCCGCGGCCTGGTAGCCGAGCATGATCGGACGTTGGGTGGCAATGGGCTTGGCCAGGTACTTGCAATCGCCGTCGCAGTGCGAGCAACTCGCGGTGTTTTTGCCGACCGCCTCGCTGTAGCCCATCCAGTGCGCCGAAATGTTGCCGGCATTGCCGACCGGCAGCGCATGATAATCGGGTGCGTCGCCCAACGCCTCGATCACCTCGAAGGCGATGGTCTTTTGCCCCTGCAAGCGGAACGGATTGATCGAATTGACGATGTTCACCGGCATGCTCTGCGCAACTTCCTGCACCAACCGCATGCCATCGTCGAAATTGCCGCGGATCTGGATGACCACGGATCCATGCATCATCGCCTGAGAGAGCTTCCCAAGCGCGATCTTGCCTTCCGGGATCAACACGTAACAGGTGATGCCCGCGCGAGCGGCATAGGCAGCGGCAGCGGCCGAGGTATTTCCGGTGGAAGCACAGATGATCGCCCGCGCACCGGCTTCGACCGCCTTCGTCACCGCCATGGTCATGCCGCGGTCCTTGAACGAACCCGTCGGATTCAGGCCTTCGAACTTGCACAGTATGCGTACGTCCTTCCTGATGATCTTCGGCAGATTGATCAGCTCGATCAGCGGCGTGTTACCTTCGTTGAGCGTGATGATGCTTGTGTTCGGTCCGACCGGTAGTCGGTCGCGGTAACGGTTGATCAGACCGGTGTAGTGGTTTTTCATGTTTTTTCTAGAAGGTCAAACCCTTTAGCCACGGACAACACAGAGTACACAGAGAACTACAAAAGTATATTTAACACCGAGGCCGCGAGGCTGCCTCATTGGCACTGAGGCCACGGAATCCTTGCTTGGTGCATGCTGCAATGCCCCGTCCCTGTTTTCCTCTGTGTTCTCTGCGCCCTCTCTGGCAAAGATTTTCTTTTGACCCTAGTTGCGACCGAGTTGTTCGAGGCGGATTCTGGTGACTTTGCCGGACACCACCGGCAGCGACTCGATGCGCTTGATTGCGGCATTGACATTCTTCTCCTGGGTAAGGTGGGTCAGCATGATGATGTCTACCTGCTCTTCGCCCTCGCTCGGCTCCTTCTGCACCATCGCGTCTATCGAGATCGACAAGTCGGCGAGGATGCGGGTGATGTCGGCGAGCACGCCCGGGCGATCCAGTACCCGCAGGCGCAGGTAATACGAGGTCTCGACTTCCTCCATCGCCAGAATTGGCGTATCGGACATCCGGTCCGGCTGAAACGCCAGATGCGGTACTCTGTGTTCGGGATCGGCGGTATGCATCCGGGTCACGTCCACCAGATCGGCCACCACCGCCGAGGCGGTTGGCTCGGCGCCGGCGCCGGCACCGTAATACAACGTAGCCCCGGCCGCATCGCCCTTGACCAATATGGCATTCATGACCCCTTCCACGTTGGCGATCAGGCGCCGAGACGGGATCAGCGTCGGATGCACCCGCAATTCGATTCCGGCCGGCGTGCGCCGGGTGATGCCAAGCAGCTTGATCCGGTAGCCGAGTTCCTCGGCGTAGCGGATGTCCTCCCTGGTAAGCTTGGAAATGCCCTCGGTATAGGCCTTGTCGAACTGCATCGGGATGCCGTATGCGATCGCCGCTATGATCGTTAGTTTGTGCGCGGAATCCACGCCCTCGATGTCGAAAGTCGGATCGGCTTCCGCATAGCCCAGGCGTTGCGCTTCGGCCAGCACATCCTTGAAGCTCGAACCCTTCTCGCGCATCTCCGAAAGGATGAAGTTCGAGGTCCCGTTGATGATGCCGGCGATCCACTCGATGCGGTTGGCGGTCAGGCCTTCGCGCAGCGCCTTGATGATCGGCACGCCGCCGGCAACCGCCGCTTCGAAGGCGACCATGACCCCTTTCTTTTGCGCGGCCAGGAAAATCTCGTTGCCGTGTGTAGCCAGCAACGCCTTGTTGGCCGTCACGACATGCTTGCCGTTGTCGATCGCCGCCAGGATCAGGGCCTTCGCGACTTTCGTGCCTCCGATCAGTTCGATCACGATGTCGATCTCGGGATGGCATACCACTTTGGCCGCGTCATCGGTTATCTCCGCAGCGTCGCCGACCAGTTTGCGCGCCCTGCCGAGATCCTTGTCGGCGACCATTGTGATGACGATCCCGCGGCCGGCCCTTCGGGTGATTTCTTCCTGATTGCGGCGAAGCACGGCGAACGTCCCGCCTCCCACGGTGCCGATGCCGAGCAGGCCCACTTGTATCGGTTTCATTGAAAATCTTTCCGGAAAGAAAACGAGGTGATGAAGAATCCTTCGCGGAAATAAAATCGGTGCGCGCGCGTGCGCTGCGTCCCCGATTCCAGGTCCAGTCCCGGACAGCCGCGATCGCGGGCAATCCTCTGCAAATAGGCCATCAGCGCCCGCCCGACTCCGGAGGAACGAACGCTTTCATCGGTAACCAGATCATCAACGTAGAACCGGCGGCCGGCGTGGGTGTTCTCGAACTCGCGGTAGACCGCCAGTCCGACCACTCTATTGTCTATCACCGCCACACACATCTCGCCGCCATCGCGGAAGATCCGTTGCATCTTGGCGGAGTAATCGGCAGGCAGCTGCGGGCGTAACTGCCGGTGCACGACCTCTGCGGCAGCGAGCCACTCGCGCTCCAGTACTTCGGCATTCTTCCCGGTGATCTGAACGATGCGCAATGCGTCGGCTGCCATGATCAATCTCTACACAAAAATATCGGGCGCCACGCGCCCGATCGAATCGGAAGTCTGAACAACCCGCCGCACCGGATGCGACGTCACGCCGCCCTGGTGCGCAGGCCTATGCGGAAACCAGGCGCGGCCCCGGTACCACCAATCCGTCGCGACGGAACATTTCCTTGATTCCCCGCACGGCCTGGCGGATGCGCGCTTCGTTCTCGATCAGGGCGAAACGCACGTGACCGTCACCGTATTCGCCGAAGCCGATGCCGGGAGAAACCGCCACCTTGGCATCCACCAGCAGTTTCTTGGCAAACTCCAGCGACCCCATTTCCCTGTAAGGCGCCGGAATCTCGGCCCATATATACATCGAAGCCTTCGGCACCTGAACCATCCATCCGGCTTCGTGCAGTCCGCGCGCGAGCACGTCGCGGCGCTTCTGATACTTCTCGCGGATCTCGCGCACGCAGTCCTGCGGGCCTTCGAGCGCGGCGATGGAAGCCACCTGGATCGGCGTGAAGCTGCCGTAGTCATGGTAGCTCTTGATGCGTGCCAGCGCCGACACCAGCTCTTTGTTGCCGACCATAAAGCCGATCCGCCAGCCGGCCATGTTGTAGCTCTTGCTCATGGTGAAGAATTCGACCGCGACGTCGCGGGCGCCGGGCACCTGCATGATCGATGGCGCTTTCCAGCCGTCGAAGCAGATGTCGGCGTAGGCAAGATCGTGCACCACCAAGATGCCATAATCCTTCGCCAACGCCACGACGCGCTCAAAGAAATCGAGCTCGACGCATTGCGCGGTCGGGTTGCTTGGGAAACCCAGGATCATCATCTTCGGCTTGGGAATGGATTCGCGGATCGCACGCTGCAGCTCCTGAATGAAATCGACCCCCGGGGTCATGCGCACCGAGCGGATATCCGCGCCGGCAATTACTGCACCGTAAATGTGAATCGGGTAGCTCGGATTCGGCACCAGTACGGTGTCGCCGTGATCCAGAGTGGCGAGCATCAGATGCGCCAGTCCTTCCTTTGAGCCGATTGTGACAATCGCCTCGGTATCCGGGTCGAGCGTCACGCCGAAGCGGGTCTGGTACCAGTTGCAGATCGCCCGGCGCAGCCGGGGTATGCCCCTGGACATCGAATATCCGTGGGTATCGATGCGCTGCGACGCCTCCACCAGCTTGTCCACGATGTGCTTCGGCGTCACCCCGTCCGGATTGCCCATGCTCATGTCGATAATGTCCTCCCCGCGTGCGCGCGCCGCCGCCTTCAACTCGGCGGTAATGTTGAAGACGTAGGGGGGCAGGCGTCGTATGCGGGGAAAGTCTTTCATGGGCACGTGATCGGGCCGGCGTTGGCGTCGGCCCGTAACCGACTGTTCAAGCGATGGAAATTCGCGTAGTTGAGCAGATATAATCTTACCGGATCGGCCCCATTGCAGCAAAGAAACCCGCGCCTTGAAACTTCACCTCGCCAGCAGCGACAACCAGAATACCTTCACCGGTTACGGTGAGGGCTACGTGATGGTGAACGCCGTGCGCCATGAGCGCAGTCTTGTGGTCTTGCCTGATCGGCCGGTCGAGTCCTGGCCGGTCTCGGGAGTGGATGCGCTGCACGAAGATCATCTCCAGTATCTGGCCGGACTGGGCGTGGAAATCGTACTGCTGGGCACGGGAGAAAACCTGCGCTTCCTTCATCCCCGACTCCTGCAAACGTTGGCGCAGGCCCGTGTCGGCGTCGAAGTGATGGATACGCGCGCGGCCTGCCGCACGTACAACATCCTGGTGGCTGAAGGCCGGAAAGTCGCTGCGGCCCTTATTCTTTGAAATCTGGCGCTCTTCAATCCGGTTCCCGCGGGACGACAATACCGCCGCAGGAGCCCTGGCTCAGAGCTTCCCCAGTACCCGAATGTGTACGGCCACGCTTCGTGCCAGTGCATCCAGGGCATATCCTCCTTCGAGCGTCGAGACGATCCGGCCGCCGCAGAATCTATCTGCAGACACCACCAATCGTTCGGTAACCCAGGCGTAGTCAGCTTCCACCAGACTCAACGAGCCCATGTCGTCATCCCGATGCGCATCGAAACCGGCGGAGATGAAAACCATCTGCGGCTGGAAACGATCCAGCGCCGGAACCCAGAAATTCTCGACCGCTTCCCGGAACTGGACCCCGCTGCTGTACGCGGCCAGCGGAATGTTCACCATCCGTTCCGAGCGCCCCTCCACCCCGCTGTAGGGATAAAACGGATGCTGATAGGTGGAGACCATCAGTACCCGGGGATCATCGCGAAAGATATCTTCGGTGCCGTTGCCGTGATGCACGTCGAAGTCCGCGATCGCGACGCGCTCCAGTCCGTGCTCTTCCAGCGCATGGACTGCCCCCACCGCGACATTATTGAAAAAGCAGAATCCCATCGCGCGTGCGCGTCCGGCGTGATGTCCCGGCGGGCGCACGTTGCAGAAGGCATTCTCGACTTCGCCACCCATCACCATGTCGGTGGCCTTGATCACCGCACCTGCGGCTCGCAGGGCGGCATGATAAGAATGCGCATTCATCGCTGTATCGGGATCAAGGTGGATCAGTCCGCGCTCCGGGACTCTGGCTTCGATCGTATCCACATAGTCCGGATCATGTACCCGCAGCAGTTGCTCGCGCGTCGCCGGCGGCGCCTCGACTTCGACTAGGTGAAGCAGAAGCCCGGTCGCGAGCAGGTGATCTTCGATCGCGGCCATGCGCGCCGGACACTCGGGATGATGGGAACCCATGTCGTGCAACATGCAGTCTCGGTGATGAACAAGGGCAGTTGACATATAGCGGTGATCGATGAGGGGGACCGGGGTGTCGCCGCATCTTATTGATGGCCGCCGCGATTGTCCATGATGAGAGATGCTCCAACGCGGCAAGTTGGGCTACTCTTTGCGAATGAACCCGCCCCGTCCGCACGTGGCCGATAGGCTGCCCTACCCTGTTGAACTGGTGCAGCGCTGGACGCTGCACGACGGCACCCGTGTCGTCATTCGTCCCATCCGGCCGGAGGATCGCCAGATCGAGCAGGACTTCGTGCACAACCTTTCCGACGAATCGCGCTATTTCCGCTTTTTCAATGCTGTTCGGGATCTCAGCGAATCGGCTCTCACCCGCTTCACGCAAGTGGATTACGACAGGGACATGGCGCTGATTGCGGTCATCAGCGAGAACGGCCGCGAAACGCAAATCGGCGTGGCCCGATATTCGATCAACCCGGATGGCAGGAGCTGCGAGTTTGCAATTGCCGTTGCCGACGCCTGGCAGCGCAAGGGCATTGGTTCGAAGCTGTTGCGCAGCCTGATGGACGCCGCCCGCAGACGTGGACTCGAGACCATGGAAGGCTGGGTCCTGCCAGGTAACGCCAGGATGATGGCCCTGATGGATGGGCTTGGTTTCACCGTCGACGCAACTGCCGGCGATCCGACCGTGCGGCATGTGGTAAGGAAACTGGAGACACGCGTCCCTCCGGACGCGACGGCGGAGAACCGCCAAACAACCTGAGGTAAACTACCGACTCCGGGAACTTCCGGGGCGACCGTGCTTTCCCGCTCGAGCATGGCTTGGCCGAAATTGCATCCAGGAATCCATCCCAAACGCATGCCCAATCCGCTCGATCCCGTTGTCGTCCAGATCGGCCGCATCATCCTCGGCAAGGAACACCAGATCCGCCTTACGCTTGCCTGCCTGCTGGCGCGCGGGCATCTGCTGATCGAAGATCTGCCCGGCGTAGGCAAGACAACGCTCGCACACGCGCTGGCCAAGACCCTCGGGCTGGATTTCCAGCGCATCCAGTTCACCAGCGATCTGCTTCCCGCCGACATCCTCGGCGTCTCGGTTTTCGAGCGCGAAAGTTCGACCTTCAAATTCCATCCCGGCCCGGTCTTCTCGCAAGTGATCCTCGCCGACGAGGTCAACCGCGCCACGCCGAAAGCACAAAGCGCGCTGCTGGAAGCGATGGAAGAACACCAGGTCACCACCGACGGCCAGACCCGGCCGCTGCCCGAACCGTTTTTCGTGATCGCCACCCAGAACCCATCGCATCAGGTCGGAACCTTCTCCTTGCCGGAATCGCAGCTCGACCGTTTTCTCATGCGCATACATCTGGGATATCCGGACAGCGCGGCCGAGCGCACGCTGCTTGAAGGACGCGAGCGCCGCGCCATGATTTCCGACCTGGCGCCGGCGTTTACGGTGTCGGAACTGCTCACGTTGCAGAAGAAAGTGCGCGACATCCTCACTGCGCCGGCTCTGCTGGATTACTTGCAGGCACTGATCGCCTATACCCGCCAGTCCCCCGATTTCGTCAACGGCCTGTCGCCGCGCGCGGGCCTGTACCTGCTGAACGCCGCGCGCGCCTGGGCGTTCATGGACGGACGCCGCGAAGTCATTCCGGAAGACGTGCAGGCGGTGCTTCCGAGCGTGGCCGGTCACAGGCTCTATCCGGTCAACGGTTACGCCTCGCTGGGCAGCACCCAACTCGCCGAGCGGCTGATTGCGGAAGTGGCAATTCCGTGAGGCGTGGCGAATCTGCTGCAAGCACCATGTTCGGCGCATTGCCCTCCGCTTCACGCCTCACGCCTCAAGCCTCCCGGCTTGCGATCCGCGACAGGATCGGCGACTGGATATTTCCGCCCAGGGGACCGGAAGCGGGACCGGTGGTGCTCGGCCAACGGCGCGTCTATATTCTCCCGACCGGCGCCGGACTCATGTTCGCCGTCACCCTGGTGTTGCTGCTGATCGGCTCGATCAATTACAACCTCAGCCTCGGATACGTACTCACCTTCCTGCTGGCGGGCATCGGCGTGGTGTCGCTCCTGCATACCTGGCGCAATCTGGCACGGGTTGCGCTGTGGCCCGCCAAGACGCGGCCGATTTTCGCCGGAGAATCCGCCCGCTTTCATATCGTGGTCGAGAATCCGGGCGGGCATCGGCGGCTGAGCCTGGCAATCCAGCTGGCCGGCCAAAGCGAGGTGTACTTCGACGTGGCGCCGCGTGATGCGCAGGACGTGGAAGCGGCGATGCCCGCCGCAACGCGCGGCTTACTGCGTCCCGGGCGCTTTCGAATTTTCACGGTCTATCCGGTCGGCCTGTTCTATGCGTGGGCCAACGTCGAGCTCGACTTGCACTGCTTGGTGTATGCGCGCCCCGAACCAGGCGACGTCCCGCTGCCGCCGGCGCAGGCCGCCAGCGGGCAAGGCGGAGCCAGCGGGACCGGCGAGGAGGATTTTTCCGGCCTGCGTACCTACCAGCCCGGCGACTCGCCACGCCGAATCGCCTGGAAGGCGTTTGCCCGCAGCGACGTCTTTCTCACCAAACAGTTTTCCGGAAGCACGGCCTCGGAGTTGTGGCTGAATCTAGCCGATATTCCCGAAACGCTTGGTCTGGAAGCCAGACTCTCGCGGCTCACCCGCTGGGTGATAGAGGCCGAAACTGCGGAACAGCGCTTCGGTCTGCGGCTGCCCGGAATCGAGATCGAACCCGGGTTGCATGCATCTCATCGCGACCGGTGCCTGCAGGCGATTGCATTGTACAAACCGGCGCGCGAATGACATGGCAAGCGCCGCCGGCCTGAGCCCGACCAACCTCACCGCGCTGCTGGTCTCGCTGGCCTTGGTCATGGCGCCGCATGCGCGCCATCTGCCGATCTGGATTCCGATCTTCGGCGCCGCGGTGCTGTTGGCGCGCTTGTATCTGGGATATCGGCGCAAGCCCCTGCCCAATCGCTGGCTGCTGCTCGCGGGTGCTCTGGCCGCCGTCGCCGGCGTGGCGTTGTCGTACCGGACGCTGTACGGCCGTGACGTGAGCGTCGCGCTGTTGACCGTGATGGCGGCGCTGAAGCTGATGGAAATGTCGAAGCCGCGCGACAGCATGGTGGTGGTGCTGCTCGCCTACTTCCTGGTCATTACCAACTTTTTCTACTCCCAGTCGATTCCCACCGCGTTGTACATGCTGGTCATCGTCTGGGTGATCACCGCGACCATGATCGGCCTTCAGCACCAGGCGAACCCGCCTCGGCCGGCCGCGGTGCTGGCGCATGCCGCCGGTCTGATCGCGCAAGGCATTCCCATCATGCTCGCGCTTTTCCTGCTGTTTCCTCGCGTGGAGGGGCCGCTCTGGGGGTTGCCGCAAGTCAACTACGGCGCCAAGTCGGGATTGTCGGACGTCATGTCTCCCGGCGACGTGAGCGCGCTCAGCCTTTCCGACGAAGTCGCCTTCCGTGTGCTGTTCGAAACGTTGCCGGATAAGCCTTTGCAGTTCTACTGGCGCGGGCCGGTACTGTGGGATTTCGATGGGCGTACCTGGCGCGCCGGCCAGACCTATACCGCCGATTCGATCGAGTACGAGGCGCTCGGGCCGCCGCTCAGATACACGGTGACGTTGGAGCCTCACGACCAGCGCTGGATGTTCGCAATAGACCTGCCGTCGCGTGCTGCGCCCAAAACCTATTTTTCCGTGGACTACCAGATGCTGGCGCGACGGCCGGTGCGCGAGCGCGTTCGCTATGACATGCAGTCGGTGCCGTCCTACCGAGCGGGAGTCAATGAACATCGGATGCACTTGCGTCGCGCGCTGGGGCTCCCGGATGGCGCGGCTCCGCGGGCGAAGGCGCTGGCCGCATCCTGGCGCGCCGATCTCTCCCGCGACCGCGACATCATGCAACGGGCGCTGACGATGTTCCGGGAGCAGCCCTTCGTCTACACCCTGGCGCCGCCGGAACTCGGCGACAATCCCATCGATCAGTTTCTGTTCGAAACCCGTAGCGGATTTTGTGAGCACTACGCTTCGGCATTCACCTACCTGATGCGCGCCGCCGGTGTTCCTGCGCGCGTGGTGACCGGTTATCTGGGCGGTGAAATAAATCCATTGGACGGCTACCTCATCGTGCGCCAGTCCGAGGCACACGCCTGGACCGAGGTCTGGCTGTCCGGCGAAGGTTGGGTACGGGTGGACCCGACCGCGGCGGTTTCACCGTTGCGCATCGAACGCGGACTGGCTGCGGCGGTGCCGGACATCGATAAGGCATCGCTTCGCGCGCGCAATCGCCTCGCGTGGCTGCGCCAGGCCCGCTTCGCCCTGGATGCGATCGCAAACTCCTGGAACCAGTGGGTACTGGGCTACAACCCGGAAAGGCAGGTGCGTTTCCTGTCGCAGGTCGGATTGGCACAGGCTACCTGGCAAAACATGGTGATCGCGCTCATCGCCACCAGCGGCGCCATAGTTCTGGTGCTGGCACTTCTGCTGCTGGTGCGGCTCACTGCGCGGCGCCTGGATCCGGTGCAGCGCGCTTATGCTGGATTTTGCCACGCGATGGCCCGGCGCGGCGCGCCACGCAAGCCCAGCGAAGGGCCACGTGACTTCGCGGCCAGGGTATCACTGCAGTTTCCGCAACTGAGGGAAGCGGTTCAGCGCATCGCTGCGCTGTACGTGGCGTTGCGTTACGGAGGCGAAAAAAATCCACGTGTCCTGGAGGAATTCCGCCAGGCGGTGAACGCTCTGCGATGAAATGCAATCGGGCGGGCCCAGAGCCCGATTCGCCTAAAGCAACGTTTCCCTGGACATTCCGCTGCGGCGCAGGATCTTGCGCAGCGAGGCAAGTGCCTCGATCTGGATCTGGCGCACTCTTTCCCGGTCAGGTTCAGGCTTTGCGCCAGTTGTTCAAGCGTATTGATCTCCGAGCCGTTCAGCCCGTAGCGCCGCTCGATCACATTGCGCTGGCGTTCGTCAGCTGATCCAACCAGTCGCGCACGTATGTTTCGATCTCTGCGATTTTCCAGCCGACATCCGGCTGCGGGGTATTCTCGTCGGCGATCGATTCACCGACCGAGAGCATCGGATCGATCTCCAGAGGTGCATCCAGCGATGTCATGCGCTCGTTGAGTGACAGTAGGCGGCGCACGTCCTCGAACTCGCAGATCCACCAGATGCGCGACGTCATCCGGGCTGGGGTCGCAATCGGAATGGGTCTCGAGATGGCGCATCGCCCTCAGTACGGTGTTCAGTTCCTTGATCACATGCACTGGCAGGCGGATGGTGCGTGACTGGTACATGATGGCTCGCTCGATGCTCTGGCGGATCCACCACGTGGCATATGTCGAGAAGCGAAATCCGCGTTCGGGGTCGAATTTCTCGAGCGCGTGAATCAGGCCGAGGTTGCCTTCTTCGATCAGGTCGAGCAACGGCAATCCGCGTTCGGTGTAGTGCTTGGCGATGTTCACCACCAGCCGGAGGTTGTGTTCGATCATCTTCTGGCGGGACAGGAAATCCGCCTGCTTCACCAGCCGCGCGTACTCACCTCTTCGTCCACGGTGAGCAGCGCGTTCTGTCCGATGTCATTGAAATAGAGCTGGGTGACATCGCTGAGAATGTCGTTGCCGATACGTCGTCGACAGCGGACTCTTCGACGGGCGCAACGTCCTCGGCGCCGTCTTCCTGTGAAGAATAATTCTCCTCGTTCATGAATCTCGCCTAGGCAGATACTGCAGCGGGTCGATCGGCTTGCCAAGCTGGCGGATCTCGAAATGCAGGGCGACGCGGTCGCTGTCGGATTTGCCCATTTCCGCGATCTTCTGGCCTCTGGCCACCGACTGCCCTTCCTTCACCAGGATCTGGCTGTTGTGTGCGTACACGCTCAGGTACGACGAATCATGCTTGATGATGATCAGTTTGCCGTAACCGCGCAGTCCGCTGCCGCTGTACACGACCCTTCCGGGCGCGCTTGCGAGCACCGCTTGCCCGGACCGGCCTTCGATTCCCACGCCCTTCTGGTTAGTTCCTTCCCCGAAACCGTAGATCAATTTTCCCTGGGTCGGCCACTCCCAGACCAGCCTTACATCTGCACTACCCGCTGCTCTGGGTAGCGGCGATGCGGGCGCCCCGACTGCCGGCTTGGCGGGAGGTGCCGCCGCGGGCGATGGCGAAGGCACCGTCACGGGGGGTAAGGCTGCCGCTTCCTTTGGCTTTGCCGCATTCAACTGCGCCAGCGCCTGATCCGAGTAAGGCAGCTTGTGCGCCTTCGGCCCGGTCTTGACCGGTACCGCAACCGGCGCGGGCGGCATCTCCAGCGGCACAGCCTGCGGCTGCGCAATTTCTCTAACGCTGTTCGGCGCAAACAGCCGCAAGCGTTGATCCGGACGAATCAACGCCGGATCTTCCAGGTTGTTCCAGGCCGCCAGTTCGCGGTAATCCTGTCCGTAGTCCAGTGCGATGCTGTAGAGCGTGTCACCTTTCTTGACCACGTGGAATTCCGGGCGCCAGTCGCCTTCCCGGTAGGGCTTGATGACCGGCTCATCCGTGCCTGCGGGAGCCGGCGTCTCCGCTTTCTGGATTGTCGATGCGGCTGGCGGACTAGTTCTGGGGGGCGCGGCCGCCTGCGGTGTACGGGTGGCGGGCGTGGTGGCGGCCGGCGGACTAGTTATGGGGGGCGCGGCCGCCTGCGGTGTACGAGTGGCGGGCGGCGGACTAGTTATAGGGGGCGCGGCCGCCTGCGGTGTACGAGTGGCAGGCGCGGTGGCGGCCGGCGCTGTGGCGACGGGTCCGGTGACGGCCGGCGCGTTGGAAACGGGTGCGGCAGTCACGGGGACGGTGGCCGGAGGCGCTGCCGGCGCAGGCCGGGATGCATTCGGTGAACGCTCGAGCACCGGAGCCGCACTCTGCTTGGATGCGCAACCCGCGCCAAGCCCTGCGATTAATGCAGCGAGCATCAGCGGCGACGAAAAGTTCTGGCAGCGGGAAACAATGATCAAGTTGAGACCCCCGCAATCAGCGGAACGAAATTGACATCGTCCAGAACTGATTGGCTGAATCCATCCTGGCCGCGCTCGACCAGCACCAGGCGCTGCTCGCGCGTGCCCAGCGGCAGGACCAGGCGCCCGCCTTCCACCAGTTGCGCAGCCAGCGCCTCCGGAATGTGTGTCGCCGCGGCCGCCATCACGATGGCGTCAAAGGGGCCTCCGTCCTTCAGCCCGTGATGACCGTCGCCGTGTCTGAGTTTGATGTTACGGATGCCAAGTTCGCGCAATCGCACCCGCGCCTTTGACAACAGGCCGGCGAGTCGCTCGATCGAATAGACTTCGCGCGCCACCCGCGACAGCACGGCCGCCTGATAACCGCAACCGGTGCCGACTTCGAGCACCTTGCCGAGCGCGCGGCCGGCGCGCGCCAGTTCGACCATGCGGGCGACGGTGAACGGATTGGAGATGGTCTGGCCGAACCCGATGGGCAGCGAAACGTCGTCGTAGGCGCGGCTAGCAAGCGCCTCGTCTACGAACATGTGGCGAGGCACATCCGCCATCGCCCCCAGCACCACCTCGTCCTTCAGGCCCTGGTCGCGCAGGCGTTCCACCATGCGCAGACGCGTGCGCTGGGAGGTCATGCCGATGCCGCCGATCCTGCTGTTCATGTTGTGTCGAAATGACCGTCGCGCAGCAATCCTAGGTGAGTGCCGGTTCCATCAGCCAGTCGCGCACGCTTTCCAGACTGGCGTATTGTGTAAGATCAATCTGCAGCGGCGTAACCGAAACCATACGGTTCGCAACCGCGTGAAAATCCGTGCCCTCCCCCGCATCCTCCGCGTCACCGGCTGCTCCGATCCAGTACACCGTCTCGCCGCGCGGGTTGGTGGACTTGATCACCGGCTCAGACTTGTGCCGCCGTCCCAGCCGGGTCACCACGGTCCCCGCCAGTTGGCCGGCGGGCACATCCGGGACATTGATGTTGAGCAGCACCGGAACCGCAATTGGCCGGCGGCGAAAACGCTCCACCATGTCGCACACCGCCTGTGCCGCAGTCGGATAATTGCCCGCGGCCTTGCTCGCCAGCGACACTGCGATCGAGGGAATGCCCAGTAGAAATCCTTCGGTCGCCGCCGCCACTGTTCCGGAGTATATGGTGTCATCGCCCATGTTGGCACCGTGATTGATGCCCGAGATCACCATGTCCGGAAGCCGGTCCAGCATTCCGGTCACCGCGAGGTGCACGCAGTCGGTGGGCGTGCCGTTGACGTAGTGAAAGCCGTTGTGCGACCGCCTGACCTGCAACGGGCGATCCAGGGTGAGCGAATTGCTGGCGCCGCTGCGGTCGCGCTCGGGCGCGACCACGACGATCTCGGCATGTTTCGACAGCGCCTCGGCGAGCACCGCTAGACCGGGTGCGAAATACCCGTCGTCGTTGCTCAGAAGAATGCGCATTGGAGAGAGGGACCGCGAATCGGGCCAGGGTCGACGATGCCCCGCGAAACAACAGACCTGGAAACCGGATCTTCCCGTCCGTGCATTTCTCTCGCGAGCCTGCCGGCCCCTCGTGTACCGTGAAAATTTGGTCGGGGCGAGAGGATTTGAACCTCCGACCACCTGCACCCCATGCAGGTACGCTACCAGGCTGCGCTACGCCCCGAATCGAGTCCGGATTATAGCAGAGGCCCAACGCGCAGAATGTCTCAGGCGCGCAGGATGTCGAGGATGCTCTGGATCTCCCGGCGCATCAGCGCCGAATTGAATCTGGAGGAAGACGGTTTGAGTTGCACTGCGGCCTCGTCCAGCCGCGCCCGCGCGCCACTGATGGTGAATCCCTGCTCGTACAGCAGCTCGCGGATGCGCCGGATCAGAAGCACTTCGTGATGCTGATAGTAGCGCCGGTTTCCGCGCCGCTTCACCGGCTTCAACTGGGTGAACTCCTGCTCCCAGTAACGCAGCACGTGCGGCTTGACCCCGCATAGCTCGCTGACCTCACCGATGGTGAAGTAGCGTTTCGCGGGGATCGGGGGCAGCGGGGTCTTAGGGCTGCTGCTGTTGTGGTTGCTGCTGTCCACCGTAGTTCTTTTCCACCATCGCTTTCAGTTTCTGGCTGGCATGAAAGGTCACGACCCGCCGCGCGGTAATTGGGATTTCCTCGCCGGTCTTGGGGTTGCGGCCCGGCCGTTGCGGCTTGTCGCGCAACTGGAAATTGCCGAACCCGGACAGTTTCACGCCCTCCCCGGCCTCGAGTGCGATGCGCACTTCCTCGAAGAAGGACTCCACCATGTCTTTGGCTTCACGCTTGTTCAATCCGACCTTCTCGAACAACAAATCCGCCAGGTCTGCTTTGGTCAGTGTCATGACTTCACCTTATTGTCTCAGCTTGGCACCGTATTCTTGCTCCAGGACCTTGCGCAGACCCGCAACCGCGGCGTCCACCTCGGCATCCGTTAGAGTCTTTTGAGTATCTTGCAATAACACACGGAAAGCAAGACCTTTTTTCCGGTTTTCAATACCCTTGCCGCGATATACGTCGAACACCCGGACGTCCTGCACGATGGCCGGTTTGGCCCGCAAAAGCCCGTCCAGAATGGCTTGCACCGGGGCGGCCTCGTCCACGGTTACCGCCAGGTCGCGGCGCACCAAGGGAAACTTGGATACCTCGCGATACTGTTGCAGCGGCAGTTGCAGCACAGGCTCGGCATCGATTTCGAAGACAACCAGCGCCTCAGGCAACTCATACTTCTTCTGCCATCTCGGGTGCAATTCGCCGATCCAGCCAATGACCGCTTCATCCAGGATAACCCGGGCGCCGCGCCCGGGATGTAACGCCGGGTGCGCAACCGGTTCGAAACGCGCCCGCTTGGGCGCGATCAGCATTTCCAAGTCGCTTTTGACGTCAAAGAAATCGACGCCGCGCGCCGGAACGCCCCACTGTTCCTCGACCGCAGTGCCATACGCAACGGCCGAAACGCGAATCGGCTGGCGGATCCCCGCGACATCCAGTTCGCCATCCCTGACGGCCGGATCGCGCAGGTATGCCCGTCCCACCTCGAACGCGCGCACGCGCTCCAGTTTGCGGTTCAGATTGTAGGCAACATTTGCCACCAACCCGCCGATCAACGTGGACCGCATGACCGCCATCTGGCTGGCGATCGGGTTGAGCAATCGGATTGGATCCGCATTGGCGGCAAAATCCGCCTCCCAGGAGGCGTCCACGAAACTGTAGTTGACCACTTCCTGGTACTCGGCGGCCGCCATCTGCGATCGCAGGTCGTGCAGCGTACGCCGGCGCTCGGAAAGCGGCAGCATCGCGCTCGGTGCCACCGGGGGCCGCGCGGGAATCCGTTCGAACCCATACACCCGCGTCACTTCCTCGATCAGGTCTTCCTCGATTTCGATGTCGAAGCGGTACGAAGGCGGGGTGACCAGAAAGACCTCCTCGGTGCCGGCGCCCTCGCGCCGGAACGCCAGGTCAAGGCGCCTGAATATGTCAGCCATGTCCTCCGCGCCGACTGCCACGCCGATGACTTTGCACGCGCGCGCCACCCGCATACGCACCGGACGCCGCTGCGGCAACTGCGCCACGGTGTCGTCCACCGGTCCGGGTTCGCCGCCGCAAATATCGAGGATCAGCCTCGTGGCACGCTCGATGCCCGCGACGTTGTTGTTAAAGTCGACGCCGCGTTCAAAGCGGTGCGAGGCGTCGCTGGTAAAGTTGTAGCGTCGCGCGCGTCCGGCGATCGCATCCGGAAAGAAGAACGCGGCCTCGAGCAGGACGCTGCGGGATTCCAGGTCGGCCTTGGTGCTGTCGCCGCCCATGATGCCCGCCAGCCCGATCGGCCCGCTGGCGTCGGTGATTGCCAGCACGCTCTCGTCAATCTCCACGGATTGTTCGTTGAGCAGCTTCAGTTTCTCGCCCTTGCGGCCGAAGCGCACATCGATGCCGCCACTGAGCTTGTCCAGGTCGTAGACGTGCAGCGGCCGGCCCAGTTCGAGCATCACGTAGTTGGTAACGTCCACCAGCGCCGAAATCGAACGCTGCCCGGCGCGCTCCAGCCGCTGCTTCATCCAATCCGGCGTGGGCGCCTTGGCGTTGACGTTGCGGATCACGCGCCCGGTGAAGCGTCCGCATCCACTGGGATCTGAAATCCGCACCGGAAACCTGGCGTCGTTCTCCGCGGCTACGGGGTGCGTGTCCGGCGGGATCAGCGATGCAGTGGTAAGTGCCGCCACTTCGCGCGCCACGCCGAGCACCGACAGGCAGTCGGCGCGGTTGGGCGTGAGCTTGATGGTCAGCACCTTGTCATCCAGCCCCAGCACCTCGCGTACGTCGCTTCCCGGCGATGCATCACCGGAGATTTCGAGCAGGCCGCCGTGGTCCTCCGACAGTCCGAGTTCGCGCGCTGAGCACAGCATGCCGCGGCTTTCCACTCCGCGCATGGTCGCGGCCTTGATTTCGAGCGGTTTGTCCGCCGATGCGCCCGGCAGCCTGGCGCCGATCAGCGCACACGGTGCCTTCATGCCGGCAACCACATTGGGCGCGCCGCAGACGATTCCGAGCGGCTGCCCGCTACCGACATCGACCCGGCATACCGTCAGCTTGTCCGCGTTCGGGTGCTTCGCGACGCTGAGCACCCGGCCTACCACCACTCCGGTGAAAGGCGGCGCCACGCTCACGCTGCTCTCCACCTCCAGGCCCGACATGGTCAGCAGATGCGCGAGCGCCTCGCTGGCCAACGGCGGATCGACCAGCGTGCGCAACCATTTTTCCGGGAACTGCATTCTTGTCCCTCAGTAGATCTTCTTCGCGCCCTGGCGGGTCAATTGAACTGCATGAGGAAGCGCAGATCGTTCTCGAAAAACAACCGCAGATCGTTGATTCCATGGCGCAGCATGGTCAGCCGCTCGAGCCCGCTGCCGAAGGCGAATCCGATGTAGCGCTCCGGGTCGAGGCCGAAGTTGCGCACGACGTTGGGATGCACCTGCCCGGCCCCGGAAATTTCCAGCCAGCGGCCCTCGAGCGGTCCGCTGGGAAAAGCCATGTCGATCTCGGCGGAGGGCTCGGTAAACGGAAAAAACGAAGGGCGAAAGCGCACCTGCAGGTCATCGGTCTCGAAAAATCGGCGCAGGAAATCCGTGTAAGTGCCCTTCAGATCGGCAAAACTGATGTGTTCGTCTATCCACAGCCCCTCGACCTGGTGAAACATCGGCGAGTGGGTCGCATCCGAATCCACGCGGTAGGTGCGCCCCGGCGCGATCACCTTGATGGGCGGCTTGCGCGCGCGCGCGTAACGCACCTGGATCGGGCTGGTGTGGGTACGCAGCAGCAAGCCACCCTCGACATAAAAGGTGTCATGCATCGAGCGGGCGGGATGGTTCTCGGGTTGGTTCAGCGCGGTGAAGTTGTACCAGTCGGTTTCGATCTCCGGCCCATCGGCGACGTCGAATCCCGCCGAGCGGAAAATGCCTTCGATGCGCTGCCAGGTACGGATCACCGGGTGAATGCCGCCACGGCCGCGGCCTCGCCCCGGCAGCGTGACGTCCAGGGCTTCCTGCGCCAGGCGGGCATCGAGCGACTGTGCCTGGATGGCATCGCGGCGAGCCGCAAGAAGCGCCTCGACCTTTTCCTTTGCCTCGTTGATCAGCGCACCGGCGTCTGGCCGTTCCCCTGCGGGCAGCTTGCCGAGACCTTTCAGTTGTTCGGTGAGCGCGCCGGCCTTGCCGAGAAAGCGCGCCTTCGCCTGTTCGAGCTGGGCAGCGTCGCTGATCCCTTCAAACGTGGCACGCGCTTCGGCGACGATTTTTTCCAGGTTGTCCATGGGTCACTGCCGTCCTGCGAACAAAAAAAGGAGGCCCTGAAGCCTCCTTTTCCGCTGCTGGTCCTAATCAGGCACCGAGGCTGGCTTTCGCCTGACTCGCAATCCTTTCAAAAGCCTGCTTGTCGAATACGGCAATGTCGGCGAGCACCTTGCGGTCCACCTCGACAGATGCCTTCTTCAGGCCGTTGATGAGCGTACTGTAGGTCATGCCGAATTCGCGTGCCGCGGCATTGATGCGCACGATCCACAACGCGCGGAAATCACGTTTTTTCTGGCGGCGATCACGATAGGCATACTGGCCGGCGCGCATTACCGCCTGTTTGGCGATGCGATAGACGTTACCGCGGCGGCCGCGGAACCCCTTGGCCTTGGCGAGGACTTTCTTGTGCCGCGCGTGCGCGGTTACTCCACGTTTGACTCTTGGCATGGCTGTACCCCTTACGCGTACGGAAGCATGGCACGGATATGCCCGTGGTCCGATGCCTTCACGGCAGTCGTGCCGCGCAGATGGCGCTTGCGCTTGGTCGACTTCTTGGTAAGGATGTGGCGCAGGTTCGCCTGCGAGCGTTTGAAGCGGCCGTTACCGAGCGCGCGGAAGCGCTTGGCTGCGCCGCTCTTGGTCTTCATCTTGGGCATGAATCAACTCCTGTAGTTTTAGCCTGACGCCGGGTGGCCGCAGGCGGCACTTTCGGAACCCGGACATCACTTGTTTGACAACGGTGACCAGCGATTCAGTGATCGGTAAGGGGCAAGAACGCTTCGCCGATCTCCATGGACACCAGTCACAAATTACTCATCGCGAATCACTTCTTCTTGGGCGACAGCACCATGACCATCTGCCGGCCCTCCATCTTCGGAAACTGCTCGACCGCGCCGTAGGGCTCGAGGTCCGCCTTCACGCGCTCCAGCAGTTTGACACCGAATTCCTGATGCGCCATTTCGCGGCCGCGAAAGCGCAACGTCACCTTGGTCTTGTCGCCCTCTTCGAGGAAACGGATCAGGTTGCGCAGCTTGATCTTGTAATCGCCCTCGTCGGTGCCGGGCCGGAACTTGACTTCCTTGACCTGGATCTGCTTCTGCTTGAGCTTCGCCTCGTGCCTCTTCTTGGCTTCGCTGTACTTGAACTTGCCGAAATCCATCAGCCGGGCAACCGGCGGTTTTGCGGTAGGCGCGATTTCCACCAGGTCGATTTCCAGTTCCTCCGCCATGGCATTCGCCTGGGCGAGGCTGACAATCCCGATTGGCTCACCCTTGATGCCGATGAGCCGGACCTCCGGCGCAGTGATCTCGCCGTTGATCCTAACGTCCTTATCCTGAGCTATGAGCAGGCCTCCATCAAAAAATTAAGCCGTACTTCCCGCATGGGGCAGCTCGGATCTCAGCCGTGCGACGAAGGCGTCGAACGACATCTGGCCGAGATCAGTACCCCCCCGGGTACGCACGGCAACGGCGTTTGCAGCGACCTCCTTATCGCCGACGATCACCTGATAAGGCAGCTTCTGCAAACTATGTTCGCGAATTTTATAGGTAATTTTCTCGTTTCTCAAGTCCGCAAAGGCGCGCAACCCGGCGGCCTCGAGGCGCCTGGCCACCGCGCCGGCATATTCGCACTGGTGTTCGGAGATGTTCATGACCACCACCTGCTGTGGCGCCAGCCATAGCGGCATCGCCCCCGCATGGTTCTCGATCAGGATGCCGATAAAGCGCTCCATCGATCCCAAAATCGCCCGGTGGAGCATAACAGGCGTCTTCCTGCTGTTATCTTCGGCGATGTACTCAGAACCAAGCCGGCTCGGAAGCTCGAAATCGATCTGTAGCGTGCCGCATTGCCACACCCTGCCGATGGAATCCTTGAGCGAGAACTCGATCTTCGGACCGTAGAACGCGCCTTCGCCGGGATTGAGGTCCCATTTGAGGCCCTTGGCGTCCAGCGCCGCCTTGAGCGCCGCTTCGGCCCGGTTCCAGGTTTCATCCGACCCGATGCGTTTGACCGGCCGGGTCGACAGCTTGATCAGGATTTCGTTGAAGCCGAAATCGGCATAGACCTTCTGCAGCAACTCAATAAACGCCGACGCCTCTTCCTGTACCTGGTCGACGGTACAGAAAATATGCGCATCGTCCTGGGTGAATCCGCGCACCCGCATGATCCCGTGCAAGGCCCCGGAGGGCTCGTTGCGATGGCAGGCGCCGAACTCGGCGAGCCGCAATGGCAGGTCGCGGTAGCTCTTGATGCCCTGGTTGAAGATCTGCACGTGCCCCGGGCAGTTCATCGGCTTCACCGCGTAGTCCCGCTTCTCCGACTCGGTGGTAAACATCAGTTCGCGATAGTTCTCCCAATGCCCGGATTTCTCCCAGAGTACGCGGTCCATCACCTGCGGGGTACGCACTTCGCGGTAGCCGTGCCGCGACAGCGTTTCGCGCATGTACTGCTCGACCTGCTGCCAGATGGCCCATCCCTTGGGATGCCAGAACACCATCCCGGGTGCCTCATCCTGCAGGTGGAACAGGTCGAGTTGCCTGCCTAGCTTGCGGTGGTCTCGCTTTTCCGCCTCTTCGATCCGGAACAGATAGGCGTCGAGGTCCTCCTTCCTGGCCCACGCGGTACCGTAGACCCTCTGCAGCATTTCGTTCCTGGAATCACCGCGCCAGTACGCGCCTGCCACCTTGAGCAACTTGAAGACCTTGAGCTTGCCGGTGGAAGGCACATGCGGGCCCCGGCACAGGTCGGTAAAGTTCGCCTGGGCATAGAGGGAAATCGCCTCGTTGCCGGGGATCGCCTCGATGATCTGCGCCTTGTAGTGTTCGCCCTGGTTCTTGAAGAAACTGATCGCCTCGGAGCGATCCCAAACCCGGCGCTCGACCTTGATGTCGCGCCTGGCGATTTCCGCCATGCGCTTTTCGATCGCGGCAAGGTCCTCGGGGGTGAATGGGCGCTTGTAGGCGAAATCGTAGTAGAACCCATCTTCTATGACCGGGCCGATGGTGACCTGCGCTTCGGGATACAGTTCCTTGACCGCGTGCGCCAGCAGGTGTGCGGTCGAGTGGCGCAGGATCTCCAGCCCGTCTGGATCCTTGTCGGTGACTACCGTGAGGTCGGCGTCGCGGTCTATCAGGTAGGAGGTGTCGACGAGCTTGCCGTCGACGCGGCCGGCGAGCGCGGCACGCGCAAGTCCGGCACCGATCGAGGCCGCCGCCTCGGCAACCGTGACCGGCTTGTCGAAAGTCTTTTGCGAACCGTCTGGCAATCGGACGATGGGCATTGCTGTGATCTGGCTCGGTGTAAAAAAAAAGTGCGGCCGAACCGCACTTTTTCGTCAAAGGAAAAACAGGTTCAGCGACGATACTGCATCGGTCCGGTGGTGCAAGTTCGGATTTCCACTTTTGCTCTGCTCCCCGCGGAAGTTGGTAGGCGCGATTGGACTCGAACCAACGACCCCCACCATGTCAAGGTGATGCTCTAACCAGCTGAGCTACGCGCCTAATGAAGGGCGGATTCTAGCCGAAAGGATTGGCCCGTTCAAACTTCTTATCGGCGCCGAGCCGACTCGACACCGGGAACGTCCCGGACCAGCGCGAGAAGGCGCTTGAGTTGCGCCAGACCCTCCACTTCCAGAGTAAACGCGATCCTCGCATTGAGATCATGGCTCACCGACTTGCTACTGATGACCCGCACCTTCTCGCGCGTATAGATATCGAGAATTTCGCGCAGAAGCGCAGGGTGCGCACCGGCGATGACCTCCACGTCCACCGGGAAGCGGGCTTCCCCGGTCTTTCCCCAGTTGGCCGCAATCAGGCGTTCAGCCGCCAGGCGCTTGACGTTGCTGCAATCGCACCGGTGAATCGTCACACCGCGCCCACGGGTAACGAAACCGACGATCGGGTCCGGTGGCGCGGGTTTGCAGCAGCGCGCCAAGACGGTGAGCAACTTATCCACGCCGACAACCAGGATTCCACCGGCACCGGGACGCGCTGGCACCGGTGCCGTTGCCTCGACTGCCGGCGCAATCGGAACTTCGGCGCCAGCAATGACCGACTGCAATTGCCGCGGGGTCACCTCGGCGCGGCCAAATGCGGCAAACAGCTCCTCGACCTTGGCGAATTTCAGCCGTGCCGCCAGGTCATCGAGGTTCTGGCCGGTCTTGCCGAGACGATGCAGTTCCCGCTCCAGCACGGCGCGGCCGTGAGCGATTGCCTCCTCGAGTTGCTGCGAATTGAACCACTGCCGAGCCTTGGCGCGCGCGCGGTTGCTCTTGAGGTAGCCAAGCGCTGGATTGAGCCAGTCGCGCGACGGTCCGCCTTCCCTGGCAGCGATGATTTCCACCCTCTGGCCGTTGGACAGCGCATAGGTCAGCGGCACGATCTGGCCGTTGACCTTGGCGCCGCGGCAGCGATGGCCAAGCTCGGAGTGCACGTGATACGCGAAGTCGACGGGCGTCGCGCCGCGCGGCAGGTCGATCACCCGCCCTTGCGGCGTCACCACGTAGACGCTGTCCTGGAACAGCCCGGTCTTGAAGTACTCGGCCAGCTCGCCCGCGTCCGCGAGTTCATTGCGCCAATCGAGAATGCGGCGCAGCCAGGCGATCCGGTCGTCGAACGCGGCGTCGCCCTTTACGGCTTCCTTGTAGCGCCAGTGCGCGGCGACACCGAGTTCGGCATGCTGGTGCATCTCGTGAGTGCGGATCTGCACTTCCAGCACCTTGTCTTCCGGTCCCACGACCGCGGTATGAAGTGACCGGTAGTCGTTGGCCTTCGGCTTGGCGATGTAATCATCGAACTCGCGCGGCACCGGCGTCCACAGGTCATGCACCAGGCCGAGCACTGCATAGCAATCCTTCACGTCGTTCACGAGCACCCGCACCGCGCGCACGTCGAACAGATCTTCCAGCCCCACGCCCTTGGTCTGCATCTTGCGCCAGATGCTGTAGATGTGCTTCGGCCGACCCGCGACTTCGCCGGTGATGCCGGCGCCTGCGAGTTCCGCGCGCAGCAACTGGACCACGTTGGTGATGTAGGCCTCGCGGTCCACGCGTTTCTCGTCCAGCTCGCGCGCGAGATTCCGGTAGGTTTGCGGTTCGAGGCAGCGGAATGCCAGGTCTTCCAGCTCCCATTTGATCTGCCACATGCCGAGCCGGTTGGCGAGCGGAGCGAACAGATCCATGGTGTCGCCGGCGGCGTTCTGGCGCGCCTGGGCATCGCCTGTTGCGGCGAGTTGCCGCAACAGTTGCACCTGGTCGGCCAGCTTGATCAACACTACCCGTACGTCCTGGACCATCGCCATCAACATCTTGCGCAGCGACTCGAGTTGGGCCGATCGATCGGCCTGGCGCGGACCGGAGTCGACCCGTCCGCGCAGCACCTGAATTTGCGCCATGCTCGCCACGCCCTCCGTCAGCGCGGCAATCGCGGGCCCGAAGTGCGCGCCAGCGCCTCGCGCTGCGCGCGGGACGACACCGGCGCACCCATCAGCAGTGTCGCCGCAATAGCTTCCGCGTCCACGCGCAGCGCGCCGAGTATGCCGGCGGCGGCGCGCACGTACTCGATCCAGCGCGTTCCGGCCGGGTGCAGACTGCCGGCGTAGTGCTCCTGCGCCCAGAGGTCGGCGCGCGCCACCAGTTCGCGCTCGTTCTGCGGCAGGCGTGCCGTCAGCGCCTCCAGCCATTCGGCGGACGCCGTATCGCGGGTGATTTCCCTGACCTTGACCATGTACCGATATCCAAACTCAACGACCCTGCCAGTAACGCCGTTCGAGCTGCCTCCAGCCCGACGTCTCGATCCCCGAGCTACTGATTTTGACCAGAACCGCCCCGGCCAGATCGGTGCGGACCCGTTCACTGCCCTGTTCGCGGTAAGCGCGCACAACGGCCGGGTGCGGATGGCCGAAACGGTTGTGGTGTCCGACCGAAAAGATCACCAGCCGCGGCGCCACCGCGCGCACGAATTCCGGCGTGGAGGAAGTGCGGCTGCCATGATGGGGCGCGATCAGCACGTCGGTGGACAAACGCCCCGGAGAACTGCGCAGCATCCCGATTTCGCTGCGTCGTTCGATGTCGGCCGGAAGCAGCACGGCCCCGTAGGGCGAATCGATCCTGAGCACGCAACTGCGATCGTTGTCCTTGAGACCGAAGTCATTATAGCTTTCGGCATCGGGATGGAGCATCTCGAAGACCACGCCGTCCCACTCCCAGCGTTCTCCGGCGCTGCAGCGCCGTCGGCGTGTCGCTGCTTCGCTGATCGGATGAACGTCGGATAGCGGAGAGGACAACCACTGCACCGGCACCGCCTGCAACACCGCCAGCGCACCGCCGCTGTGGTCGAGATCGTCGTGACTGATGATGACGCCGTCCAGGCGGCGTATGCCGCTTGCGCGCAGATAGGGCACGACGATGCGTTCGCCGGCGCTCACCTGATCCGAAAATGCCGGGCCGGTGTCGTAGAGCAGCGCATGCCCCCGGGTGCGCGCCACCACCGCCAATCCCTGCCCGACATCGAGTACGGTCAGCCACAGATCGCCCGGCGGGGGCCGCGGCGGCAACCATAAAAAAAGCGGCAGCATGAGTCCGGCACCCACCCAGCGCGCCGGAAAACCCCTGGGCAGCAGCATCCAGAGCGCGCCAAGCAGCGCCAGCGGCACTGCCCAGGGAGGCGGTGCATGTTGCTGCCAGGCGGCGTCGGGCACGCGGTCCAGCATTTCCAGCGCGCTCATGCAAAGCGCCATGACTGCGTGCGCAATCTGCGCGAGCCAATCGAGCGGCAGGACTGCGGCGAGCAGCGTCAGTGGCACCACGACCAGACTCACCAGTGGAATCGCAACCGCGTTAGCGATCGGTGAAACCAGTGACACTTGCTGAAACATCGCCAGCAGTAGCGGCACCAGCGCCAGCGTGACGGCCCACTGGGTCCGCGCCCACGCGCCCAGCCAGGAAAACTGGCCAATGCGGCCTCCGCCTGCCAGCATGATCACTGCGACAGCGCCGAACGACAGCCAGAACCCGGCGGAAATCACGGCCATGGGATCGAGGACTATCACCAGTGCCGCCGCTGCAGCCAGCACCGTGAACGGTCGCATCATCCAACCCAGCCAGAGTGCCACGGCCACGATTGCCAGCATGAACACCGTGCGCTGCGCCGGCACCGCGAATCCGGACAGCGCCGCATAGGCAAGCGCGGCCGCGATGCCGGCGGCAGCGGCGGCACGAACTGCGGGCAGGGCCAGGGTCAGCGTTGCCGACCGACGCCACAATCGCAACACCAGCAGGTACGCCAGGCTCGCAACCATGGTGATGTGCAGCCCGGAAATGCTCATCAGGTGATTGACGCCGGTGCGCGTGAACACCCGCCATTGCGGCGGCGGAATGGCGTGCTGGTCGCCCACCGCAAGCGCGACGATCACCCCTGCATAGGGCCGTCCTTCGAGCGCACGCAGCAGTCTGGCGCGAACGGATTCGCGCGCACGCTCCAGGACATAGGCTGGACGGTTCACCCGCGCCTCGATCAGGGCAGCCGGTGCATCGGTTCTGACGTATCCGACCGCGCGAATGTCGCGCTCCAGCATCCACGCCTCAAAATCGAATCCTCCCGGATTGGCGTTGCCATGAGGGCGCCGCAGGCGTGCGCTCAGGCGCCAGCGTTGTCCCGGGTGCAGATCCGGAACCTGGACGCCGTCGCCCGGCTGATACCAGGTGAGGGAAATACGCGGAGGAACTTCCGCACCCGGCGTATATGCGGTTCCGACATCGAACACGAAACGAACGCCGCGCTCGGCAGGCTGGGTCATCTCGGCGACGACCCCCGACAACTCGATATCGCGCCCTTCCCATGGTTCCGGCAGCGCGCGCGCCAGGCTCCAATGTCCCATCGCGGCCGACCAGAAAAACCCGGCTACCGCGAAAGCAGCCACGGCAATCGCGCGCGCTGCAACCCCTGCGGCCGCACCCTTTCTGTGCGCCGCGAACAGCCACAGCGCGCCCAGAGGAACCAGTACCGCCGTATCGGTCAAATCAGGAAGCTGGGACTGTTGCTGCAGCCACCAGGCGCCCGCGATCAGGGCGGCAACATTAAGGATCATACGGAGCGCTTCCGGTACAATTCGCCACCTTCATGCCACGCAAGTTTTTCCGCAAGTACCTGCCGAGTCACGAAAGCGTCCGCCAAAACCGGTACATTCGTTTTTTCGGCACGGCTCTGCATCACCCCAACCTCTGGCACCTGAACCGCAAGTCGGTGGCGGGTGGCACGGCCGTCGGATTGTTCTGCGGACTGGTGCCCGGACCCCTGCAAATGCTTTCGGCTGCGCTGCTCGCGATCCTGTTTCGCGTGAATCTGCCGGTAGCCGTGATCCTTACCTGGTACACCAATCCGTTCACCATCGTTCCGCTCTATTACATCGCCTACAAGCTCGGCATGTTCGTCACCGGCGGCAACGGCCAGGTCCTTCCCGGGGGCGATCTCGATCTGCTCGCGCTGCCGATCATGGAATGGATTCCGGCGCTATACCACTGGGTGGCCTCGATGGGCAGGCCGTTCGTGCTCGGCCTGTTCCTGCTGGCCCTGATTCTCGCTGTCGCCGGCTATGTGCTGGCGATTACCGCATGGCGGGTGCACGTTACGCTGGCGTGGAACAAGCGCCGGCGCATGCGTCTTTTCACTGCAAGAAAATGACGGCCGCGGCGCATTCTATTGCGTGCCGGGATGGGTGTGTATACTCGGAACGGCTACGCCCCCTCTCCCAATGACGTCCGACTCGGCAGCCAGGCCACCATCTGTTGAAGCATGACGCCATCCTACTGGAATGATGCCACGCGTGAACTGGCGAGCCGCGATTCCGTTCTGAAAGTGCTGATCCGCAACCATGCGGGGCCACAGTTGCAGAGCCGCAGCGACGCCTTCATGACGCTGGCGCGCTCCATCGTCGGCCAGCAGATATCGGTGCAGGCGGCGGAAAGCGTGTGGCAGAAACTGCTGCAATCGGTCGGATCGCTCGGACCGGCGACCATCGTGCGCATGGATCCGTCGAAACTGCGTGCCTGCGGACTGTCCAGCAAGAAGTCCGCTTACCTGATCGACCTGGCTGAGCATTTCCTCGACGGCTCACTGGAGATCGAGCGCTGGGGCGACCATGACGACGAGCAACTCATCGCCGAGCTCACCCGGGTCAAGGGAATCGGGCGCTGGACCGCGGAAATGTTCCTGATTTTTTTTATGATGCGCCCGAACATCCTGCCGGTGGACGACATTGGCTTGCAGCGCGCCATGGGCCTGCATTACAACAACGGCAAGCCGCTGTCGAAGCTGAAGATGCGCCAGATTTCCAACGAGTGGCAGCCTTGGCGCACCGTCGCCACCTGGTATCTGTGGCGCTCGCTCGACCCGATACCGGTCGAATACTAATCGGTGAGGAGATAGGCGTGAGGGGTGAGGCGTACAAGCAATCCTCCCAATGCTCGCCTTTCGCCTCTCCCCTCTACCCTCACCCCTCACGCCTCACGGAGTCTCCCGTCTTCCAGCCTCAGCGTTCGCTGCATCCTGGCTGCGATCGTCGGGTCATGCGTCACCACCACGAAACTGGTGGCGAGATCGCGGTTCAGTCCCAGCATCAGGTCCAGCATGCCTTCTGCGGTGTGGCGGTCAAGGTTGCCCGTGGGCTCGTCGGCGAGCACGCAGGCCGGCTCTGTGACCAGCGCGCGCGCCAGCGCCGCGCGCTGGCGTTCGCCCCCGGAAAGCTCTCCCGGCGTGTGCGTCATGCGTGCCGCCAGCCCGACCCGCTGCAGGATCCCGGCCGCGCGCTTTCCGGCGTCTACCGGGTCAAGACGCCTGATCAGAAGCGGCATCGCCACGTTCTCCAGCGCAGTGAATTCCGGCAGCAAATGGTGGAACTGGTAGACAAAACCGAGTGCGCGGTTGCGCAGCCTTCCCTTTTCCTTCTCGTTCATCGAGTCCAGCCGGTGGCCGAGCACGGTGACCTCTCCCGCGCTTGCAGCGTCGAGCCCGCCGAGCAGGTGCAGCAGCGTGCTTTTCCCGGAGCCCGATGCGCCGACGATCGCCACCGTTTCGCCGCGCGCGACGTCGATGTCGATGCCCAGCAAAACCGGAACCGCGTACTCGCCCTGGCGGAAGGTCTTCTGCAGGCTGCGGCACGAGAGCACGGCCTCACTCATAGCGCAGGGCCTCGGCCGGATTCACGCGCGATGCACGCAGGCTGGGATAGATCGTCGCCAACAGGCTCAGCCCGAAAGAGGTCAGACCGATCACGACCACGTCCTTCAAATGCAGATCTGAGGGCAGATCGCTGATGTAATACACGTCCTTGGCCAGGAACTGGACGCCCAGGACACGTTCGATCGCCGGGATCACGACGTCGATGTTTGCCGCCAGCAGTACGCCACTGACCACTCCGGCGATCATGCCGACTGCCCCGATTAACGCGCCCTGGATGATAAAGATCTGCATGATCTCGCCCGGTGCGGCCCCCAGCGTGCGCAGTATGGCGATGTCGGCGCGCTTGTCCGTGACCGCCATCACGAGCGTGGAAACAATGTTGAACGCCGCCACCGCGACGATCAGCACCAGGATGATGAACATCACCCGCTTCTCGATCTGCACCGCGCGGAAGAAATTCGCGTGGCTGCGCGTCCAGTCGGTTGCATATACGTCTCCGCGCAGCGTGCGCATCAGGTCGCGCGCCACCAACGGGGCCCTGAACAGGTCGTGAAGCTTCAGCCGCACCCCGGAAACCTTGTCTTCCAGGCGATAGAGCTTTTGCGCGTCCTCGAGGTGCATGAACGCCAGGCCGGCGTCGTATTCCGCCATGTCCACTTCGAAAATGCCGACCACTTCGAACTGCTTGAGGCGCGGCAGGATGCCTGCAGGCGTGACTTGTCCCTGTGGCGCGATCAGCACGATCTTGTCGCCGATACGGGCACCCACGCTCATTGCCAGGTCGATGCCGAGAACAATGCCGAAGCGCCCTGGCCTCAGATCGTCCATGGCTCCCGAGCGCATGTGCTGGCCTACGTCGGCGACCGTTGCTTCGGCGGCCGGCACGATCCCGCGCACCAGGGTGCCCTGCACGGTTCCGCGGTGGGAAATCAATCCCTGCGCCGTGACGTACGGAGCCGCCGCGGCCACTTCCGGATGGCTTTGGGCTTCCGCGGCGATCTTCCGCCAGTCGGACAGCTTGCCGTCCAGTCCCATGATCTGCACATGCGATGCAACGCCGAGGATGCGCGTGCGCAGCTCCTTCTGGAACCCGTTCATGACCGAAAGAACTACGATCAATGCCGCGACGCCCAGCGCGACGCCCAGCATCGAGGTGATGGAAATGAAGGAGATGAAATGATTGCGCCGCTTGGCGCGCGTATAGCGCAGCCCGACAAACAACTCGTACGGCGTCAGCATGAAATGATCAAAGGAAGCGTTATGGCGTGGTCGGTTGGCGACGCAAAGTCTGCCACATTCCGGCGCGGATGCCTAAACAGCCTGCAAGCCGTCACCGGCGGCAATTCCGATCTCGCGTGCTAAACTCGGCGCAGTTCCAGCCCCCTCTCCCGTGCGCACCATCACGCTGTTTGTTCCTTCCCTGTTCTGGCCCGAAACGGGCGACACGGATGCCTCTTCCGGACTGAGGCTGCCAGCACTGGAAATGCTCTTGAGCCGCGGCATCACAACCGATGCCGCATGCGAGAACGAACCCGCCTGGCTGTGCGGGCGCTTCGGCGTTCAGAAGCAAGCCGACTGGCCGGTCGCGCCGCTTGCCTTTGCCGGTGATGGCGGGGACCCCGGTGCCGGATACTGGTTGCGCGCCGACCCTGTGCATCTGCACGTGCACAACGACGGGCTGATCCTGCTGGCCCCGGAAACCCTGGAGATCGCCGAGGATGAATCGCACGAACTGACCGGAGCGCTCAATCGCTTGTTCGAGGCAGAGGGTTTCGTCTTTCACGCGCCGCATCCGCGGCGCTGGTACGTAAAGATGCCGCAAGCCCCAAAAGCTCCAAAGATCCGCACCATCACTCTGAAGCAGGCGATCGGCCGCGATGTCACCCGCCTCCTCCCCGAAGGCGAAGAGCGCCTGCGCTGGCACCGGATTTGCAATGAAGTGCAGATGCTGCTGCACGCGCATCCGGTCAATATGGCGCGCGAGGAGCGCGGCGCAACGGTGGTGAACAGTGTGTGGTTCTGGGGTGGCGGCACACTGCCCGCTACCAGCAGCCCCTTCGATGCAATACAGAGCGACGACCCTCTTGCCATGGGTCTGGCGAAGACCGCAGGCATCATGCCTGCACCCCTTTCGGCAAACAGCGGACTCGCCGCCGGGAACAACTTGCTTGTCGATATTCGGGACGCGGAACGCGAATTCATTCGCGGCAACGTTGCCGGTTGGCAGGCGGTGCTTGAAAAACTGGAGACCCGGTGGTTCGTATCGGTTCTGGACGGATTGCGAGTGGGCAGGATCGGCAGGGCCGTGGTCGCGACCGTCACCGATGGCCGCAGGCACGAGTGGTCGGTTACGCGCGGCGCTCTCTGGCGGATATGGAAGAGGCCACGGCCGCTCGCCTACCATGCCCTCGGTATTCTGCGTAAGCGCGCCTCCGATCTGCTCACATGAGCACTCCCCGCATCGTCACTCGCAGCGTGCCGCAGCGGGCTTTCGACGCTCTGCGCATGAGCGGCGTGCACCCGGTGCTGGCGCGTGTCTATGCCGCGCGAGGCGTGAACACACCTCAGCAGCTCGATACTTCTTTCAGTGGGCTGGCTCCGGCGGACCGCCTGAAAAACTGTGTCGCAATGGCGCAGTTGCTTGCCAATGCGATCGCCGCCGGGCAGCGCCTGTTGATCGTCGCCGACTACGACGCTGACGGCGCCACCGCCTGCGCGCTGGGGATGATCGCTCTGCAAAGCCTCGGCGCGCAGGTGGAATACCTGGTGCCCAACCGCTTCGAGTACGGCTACGGCCTGACCCCGGAAATCGTTGCGCTGGCGGCTGCGCGCCGACCCGACTTGCTGATCACGGTTGACAACGGGATCGCCAGCATCGACGGCGTCGAGGCCGCGCGCCAGCTCGGCATCGGGGTGCTCATCACCGATCACCATCTGCCCGCCGCGCAACTGCCCGGCGCCACCTGCATCGTCAATCCGAATCAACCGGGCTGCCATTTCCCGAGCAAGAACCTGGCAGGAGTGGGCGTAATGTTCTACGTGGTGCTGGCGCTGCGCGCCGAATTGCGCGCGCGCGGCTGGTTTGACGGCCGCGACGAGCCCAACCTAGCAGACCTGCTGGACCTGGTTGCGCTCGGAACTGTCGCCGACGTGGTGCGGCTCGACGACAACAATCGCATCCTCGTTTCCCAGGGGCTGAAGCGCATCCGCGCCGGGCGCGCCCGCCCCGGTATCGCCGCATTGCTGCGGGTGGCCGGCCGTGATCCGGCGCGCGCCTCAGCTTACGACCTCGGCTTCGTCGTCGCGCCGCGGCTCAACGCCGCCGGCCGTCTCACCGATATAAGCGTGGGCATCGAGTGCCTGCTGGCGCGCGATGCCAGCCGTGCCGCTGAACTGGCCGCACAACTCGACAGCCTCAACCGCGAGCGCCGCGACATCGAAGCCGGGATGCAGGAAACCGCGCTGGCGCTGATGGAGCGCATCGAGCCCGCGGATGCCTACAGCCTGAGCCTGTACGACGAGACCTGGCATCAGGGCGTGGTCGGGATCCTGGCCGCGCGCCTGCGTGAGCGCTACAACCGGCCGGTGATCGCGTTCGCACCCGGTGGCGACGGTGAGGCAAAAGGCTCGGGCCGCTCGATACCGGGTCTGCACCTGCGCGACGCGCTCGATCTGGTATCCAAACGCCATCCCGGCCTGATCCTGCGCTTCGGCGGCCACGCCGCGGCCGCGGGACTTACGGTGCGCAGCGCCGATTTGGCCGCGTTCGAGAACGCCTTCGAACAGACCGTACGCGAACTGCTGACACCCGCCGACCTCGAACGTGTGATCGAAACAGACGGCGGACTGGATCCGGACGATGTCAGCCTGCCTTTTGCGGAATTGCTCGCCGAGCAGGTCTGGGGCCAGGGCTTTGCGCCCCCCTCGTTCCTGGGCGAGTTCGAGGTGGTGGAGCAGAGGATCGTCGGCGGCCGGCACCTGAAGCTGCGCCTGCGCCGCATTGCGGCCGAACCGGTGTTCAACGCCATTCTGTTCGGGCGCGAGGCAGCACTTCCGTCGCGCGTATCCACGATTTACCGTGTGCAGGTCAACGAGTTCAACGGCATGCGCTCGGTGCAACTGGTACTGGATCACTGGCAGCCTGGCAACGCTTGAGGAGACGAAAGGCTTGGACTTCTACTGGCTGCAAGGCACGGAATTGGAGCGGCTGCCCGCCTTCGCCACCAGCCTCGCTATCGGCCTGCTGATCGGTCTGGAGCGCGAACGCCATGTCGGCACAAACGCCGGGTTGCGCACCTTCGCCCTCACCGCATTGTTCGCGGCGGTGGCCGCGTTGCTCAGGCGAAGAGACCGGCTCGCCGGCAATTCTGGTAATCGGGCTGCTGATCGTCGCCGCCATGATCGTCACAGCCAACGCCCGCGACCGGGATCACCTTGGGCGTTGCGCTGGGTCGATGGCCGCGGTCGCTGCGGGTCTCGTCGCGGCCCTGTTGTTCACATGACGAACAGCCCGTTACGCGATATCGGTTAAAATGACGCGGCACTTATCTTCGTCTCAACCCCTGAATCGGAATCCCAAATGGAAGCAGAACGACTCAACGCCATCGAAAATCAACTCGACGACCTCGATATCCGGGCCAGGGAACTGCGGAGGTATCTTTGACTTCGATGGCAAACGCAACCGCCTGATCGAAGTTGTCAAGCTCACCGAAGATCCCGCCTTCTGGAGTGACGCCAAGCGCGCCCAGGACCTCGGGCGCGAGCGCAAGAACCTGGAAGCGATGGTCACGACCCTGGAGAAGCTCGACCAGGGGCTGAAGGATTCGCGCGAACTGTTCCAGATGGCGCGGTCGGAGAACGACGAGGCCACCCTGAATGCGGTAGCCGACGACATCGCCGGCATGGAAAAGATCGTGGCGGACATGGAATTCCGCCGCATGTTCTCCAACCCCATGGATCCGAACAACTGCTTCCTGGACATCCAGTCGGGCTCGGGCGGCACCGAAGCCCAGGACTGGGCATCGATGCTTGAACGCATGTACCTCAAATTCTGCGAGCGCCGCGGCTTCAAAATCGAGGTGCTTGAGGAGTCCTCGGGAGAAGTAGCCGGGATCAAGAGCGCCACGCTCAAGGTCAATGGCGATTATGCCTACGGCACGCTGCGCACGGAAACCGGCGTGCACCGCCTGGTGCGCAAGTCTCCGTTCGACTCCAATGCGCGCCGCCATACCTCGTTCGCCAGCGTTTTCGTCTATCCGGAGGTGGACGACACCATCGAGATCGCGATCAATCCAGCGGACCTGCGCGTCGACACCTTTCGCGCCAGCGGTGCCGGCGGCCAGCACATCAACAAGACCGACTCGGCGATCCGCATTACCCATATGCCGACCGGCATCGTCGTGCAGTGCCAGAACGACCGCTCGCAGCACCGCAACCGCGCCGAGGCGATGGCTATGCTGAAAGCACGTCTGTATGAACTCGAACTGCGCAAGCGCAACGAGGAAAAGCAGGCCATGGAGGATTCCAAGACCGATATCGCCTGGGGGCACCAGATCCGTTCTTACGTGCTCGACCAGTCACGCATCAAGGACCTGCGTACCAACGTAGAGATCGGCAACACCCAGGCAGTGCTCGACGGCGGCCTCGATCCGTTCATCGAGGCCAGCCTGAAACAAGGCGTGTAGAAGAACCCTGAAACACGGAGCACCCATGGGCGAAATTCAAGGTCTCACCACGAAGACACGAAGAACAACAGCGGGAAAGCGTCAAAATGAACATCATTGCTTAACCCAACGGTTTTCTTCGTGTTTCCTTGTTCTCTTCGTACCTTCGTGGTGAGATCTTCATGTGCATAGTCTGACAAATGGTTGCCGCCAGGGCAGAACATGACCGACAACGATACGAACAAGCAGCAGGACACCAATCAGATCGTCGAAGAGCGGCGCGCCAAGCTGCGCGAGTTGCGTGCGCAAGGCAATGCCTTTCCCAACGATTTCCGCCGCGGCCACCTCGCCGCCGACCTGCATCGCGACTACGGGGCCAGTTCGAACGAGGAACTGGAACCCCTTAAAGTCAAAGTGACGGTGGCGGGTCGGATGATGCTCAAGCGCGTGATGGGCAAGGCAAGCTTCGCCACCATCCAGGACATGTCCGGGCGCATCCAGATCTACGTCACCAACGACGTCACCGGCGAAGCAGTGCATGCCTCATTCAAGCACTGGGACCTCGGCGACATCGTCGGCGCGACCGGAACGCTGTTCAAGACCAAGACCGGCGAACTCACCGTAAAAGCCGCTGGCTTGCGCCTGCTGGCCAAGTCGCTGCGGCCACTGCCGGAGAAGTTCCACGGCCTGGCCGACCAGGAAAGCAAGTACCGCCAGCGCTATCTCGACCTGATCACGAACCCCGAGGCGCAGCGCGTGTTCAAGGATCGTTCCCGGATCATCCAGGCAATGCGCGAATTTTTCGTCGCGCGCGGTTATCTCGAAGTCGAAACGCCGATGATGCAGCCGATCCCGGGCGGTGCCGCGGCAAGGCCGTTCGTCACGCACCACAACGCGCTCGACATGGACCTCTACCTGCGCATCGCGCCCGAGCTTTACCTCAAGCGCCTGGTGGTGGGCGGAATCGAAAAGGTATTCGAGATCAATCGCAGTTTCCGCAACGAAGGCATCTCGACCCGGCATAACCCGGAGTTCACCATGCTGGAGTTCTACGAGGCCTACCAGGACTACAATTATCTGATGGACCTCAC
Source organism: uncultured beta proteobacterium (assembly GCA_963789945.1). Classification (GTDB taxonomy): domain Bacteria; phylum Pseudomonadota; class Gammaproteobacteria; order Burkholderiales; family JACQAP01; genus JACQAP01. The sequence continues at coordinate 488,788 of CAWBMN010000004.1, forward strand.
CGAAGAACTGTTGCGGCAGGTCGCGCAACAGGTGCTCGGCACGACTACGCTCAGTTATCAGGGCGAGGCCCTGGAGCTGGGCAAACGCTTCGATCGGCTGACCATGGCCGAGGCCATTGCCAAGTACAACCCGAAATACCCGCTGGCGGAACTTGGCAAACCTGCCTACCTGCGCTCGGCGCTCGATGCTTTCAAAATCGAGGTGTTCCCTACAGACGCCCTGGGATTGCTGCAACTGAAGCTGTTCGAGCAGACCACGGAAATGAAGCTGATCCAGCCGACCTTCATCGTCGCCCTTCCGACCGATGTCTCGCCGCTGGCCCGCCGCAACGACGCCGATCCGGCAGTCACCGACCGCTTCGAACTGTTCATCACCGGCCGCGAGATGGCGAACGGATTCTCGGAACTGAACGACCCGGAAGACCAGGCCGAACGGTTCTCGGAGCAGGCCAGGGCCAAGGAAGCCGGCGACGAGGAAGCGATGTACTACGACGCCGATTACGTGCGCTCGCTCGAGTACGGTCTGCCTCCAACGGCGGGCGAAGGCATCGGCATCGATCGCCTGGTGATGCTGTTCACCGACAGCCCTTCGATCAGGGATGTGATCCTGTTCCCGCAGATGCGCCCTGAATAGTCAAGGTCAACACCCAACGCAGAGGCGCAGAGAACGCAGAGGGCGCGGAGTTACGTGAAGCAGAACGCCATGTGGTAGGCCGATTGACAAGCCAGCAAGAAACATGTCTTCGCCAACGGATACTAATATTCCTGGCATGTGCTATCGGTTCATTCTTCTCAGCGGACTCTGCGTCCTCTGCGCCTCTACGTTGAGATTGTCCCTTTTGGGTTCTAACTTGCCATGAGCCAAAATACACCTCCGATCCTGTGGCGGCCGTCGCGCGAACGAATCGCCCGGTCCAACATCACGCGCTTCATCCACCTGGTCAACCAGCGCTGGAACGCCGGGGTCAGGGACTCGCAGCAACTCTACGAGTGGTCGGTGCGCGAACCGGAGCAATTCTGGACGGCAATCTGGGATTTCTGCGGAATCGTGGCCGAGACCCGCGGTGAGCGGGTTCTGGTCGATGGCCACAAGATGCCGGGCGCAAAGTGGTTCCCGGATGCGCGGCTGAACTTTGCCGAGAACCTGCTGCGGCGGCGCGACGACGATACCGCGATGGTGTTCTGGGGCGAGGACAAAGTGCGCCGGCGCATGAGCTACGCCGAAGTGTACGACGCGGTATCGCGCACGATGCAGGCGTTGTCGGCCACGGGCGTAAAGGAAGGCGACCGGGTCGCGGCCTTCATGCCGAACATGCCCGAGACGATCATCTTCATGCTTGCCGTCACCAGCCTCGGTGCAATCTGGTCGTCATGTTCACCGGACTTTGGCGCACAGGGAGTCCTCGACCGTTTCGGCCAGATCGCGCCCAAGGTGCTGTTTGCGGTCGAAGGCTACCACTACAACGGCAAGACCCACGATACCCTGCCGCGCATTGCCGAGATCGCAAGGAATCTGCCGACGCTGGCGCGCACGGTGATCGTGTCCTACACCCGCGAGAAACCCGACCTATCCGGCATCAGGAACGCGGTGCATCTCGCCGACTTCGTCGGACCGTACCGCGGCCGTGAGATCACGTTTCGCCGCCTGCCGTTCGATCACCCGCTCCTTATCCTCTACTCCTCCGGCACCACCGGCGTGCCGAAATGCATCGTGCACGGCGCCGGCGGTACGCTCCTGCAGCACCTCAAGGAGCACCAACTGCACACCGATCTCAAACGCGGCGACCGTTTGTTCTACTTCACCACCTGCGGCTGGATGATGTGGAACTGGCTTGCTTCCGGCCTCGCCACCGGCGTTACGCTGCTTCTGTACGACGGCTCGCCTTTCCATCCCGGCCCGAGAGTACTGTTCGACTTCGCCGACGAAGAGCGCATGACCGTGTTCGGCACTTCCGCCAAATACATTGACGCGCTCAACAAGGCGGGTGCCAGGCCGATGGACACCCACAGCCTGGATACGATCGAGACCATCACCTCGACCGGTTCGCCGCTGGTGCCGGAGGGATTCGACTACGTCTATCGCGCGATCAAGAAAGACGTCCTGCTGTCCTCGATTTCCGGCGGCACCGACATCGCCTCCTGCTTCGTGCTCGGCAACCCGACCGCTCCGGTGTTCAGGGGAGAAATCCAGTGCAGGGGGTTCGGAATGAACGTGCAGGTCTTCGACGACGACGGCAATGCGGTCATCGGCACAAAGGGAGAACTGGTGTGCACTTCGCCCTTTCCTTCGATGCCGGTATATTTCTGGAACGATCCCGACGGCGCCAAGTACCGTGCCGGGTACTTCGAGCGTTTCCCGCAAACCTGGTGCCATGGCGACTACATGGAACTCACCCCGCGCGGCACCGCAATCATCTACGGACGCTCGGACGCCACGCTCAATCCCGGCGGCGTACGCATCGGCACCGCCGAGATCTATCGCCAGGTCGAGCAACTCGACGACGTGGTGGAAAGCCTGGTGATCGGCCAGGATTGGGACAACGACGTCCGCGTGGTGCTGTTCGTGCGCCTGCGCGACGGACTGGCGCTCGACGACGCGCTGGCGAAAAAAATCAAGGACCAGATTCGCGTAAACACAACCCCGCGCCACGTACCGGCGAAGATTGTCCAGGTCGCCGATATCCCACGCACCAAGAGCGGCAAGATCGTTGAACTCGCGGTGCGCAACGTCGTGCACGGCAACCCGGTAAGGAACCTCGAAGCGCTCGCTAACCCCGAAGCGCTTGAGCAGTTCCGCGACAGGCCGGAGCTCGGCGGTTAGCACCTCACCCCCCATGCCGTCACGTGGCGGGAGGGGGTATGCCGGGTACCCACCCCAGGTACTTGACTTATACCCATGGTGGGTATTAGAGTACCCGCGCCATGAACTCCCCGATCGCCTCCGCCCCTGCGCACACCGTCGAACTTGCCGTTGATGGCATGACTTGCGCCGCCTGCGCCATTCGAATCGAAAAAGCCCTGAACAGGCTGCCCGGGACGGAGGCAACGGTGAACCTTGCCACCGAGCGCGCCCGCGTGCAATTCGCTTCGGGTAGCGCCGACGTCGCTAAGCTGATCGAAATCGTCCGCAATGCCGGCTACGACGCCCGCGAATTGGCCGGCACCACGCGCGCGGAGGAAAAGATCCGCCACGCGGAGCTCTATCGCAGGGAACTGCGGCTGTTCTGGATCGCCGTGACGTTGACCGCCCCCCTGCTTGCTTCAGATGGGCGTCATGTTCAGCGGTGAACACGCAGAGGTCCTGCCGCGCTGGCTGCAATGGCTGCTCGCCACGCCGGTGCAGTTCTGGATCGGCGGGCGTTTCTATGTCGGCGCCTGGCACGCGCTGCGCGGGGGCTCCGCCAACATGGATGTGCTCATCGCGCTTGGAACCGATGGCCTACCTGTTCAGTGCGTCCGTCACCGCGTTCGGATTGCAGGGGCAGCATGTCTACTTCGAGGCGAGCGCCGCAATCATCACCCTGGTGCTGATGGGCAAGCTCCTGGAAGCGCGCGCCAAGGGCAGGACTTCCGCTGCGATCGAGCAGCTGATTGCAACTTCAACCCAGGCGCGCACGGGTCGAGCGCAATGGCGAAGCCGTCGAGGTGGATCTCGCGGCAGTCGGTCTCCGGCGACATCGTGATCGTGCGGCCGGGCGAGCGCGTGCCGGTGGACGGCGACGTCATCGAAGGCGCATCCAGCGTGGACGAGAGCATGCTCACCGGCGAAAGCATGCCGGTGGGCAAACGCAGCGGCGGCCGCGTCTTCGCCGCCACGCAGAACCAGGATGGCATGCTGCAAGATCCGTGCCACCGGCGTCGGCGCGCACACCCAACTCGCCGAAATCGTGCGCCTGGTGGAAGCAAGCGCAGGGCCGCAAGGCACCGATTCAGCGCCTCGCCGATCGCATTTCCGGCATCTTTGTGCCGATCGTCGTTGCCATCAGCGTCATGACCTTCGTGGCATGGTGGACGCTTCCGGCGACTTCACCCACGCGCTTATCAACGCGGTTGCAGTGCTGGTCATCGCCTGCCCGTGCGCCCTCGGGCTGGCCACGCCGACTGCGATCATGGTCGGCAGCGGGCGCGGCGCTCAAGCGCCGGGATTCTGGTACGCAATGCCGCCGCACTGGAACACGCCGGCAAAATTCGCACGTGCTGGTGGTGGACAAGACCGGTACGCTTACGCAGGGCAAGCCCGCAGTGACCGATGTGGTTCCCGTGCCGCGGATCGACCGAGATCCGCAGTGCTGCAACTGGCGGCCTCTCTGGAGCAGAACTCCGAACATCCGCTCGCTCGGGCCGTGCTTGCCCGCGCCCGCGCGCAAAAGGTGTGCACTGCTTCCAGTCGAGAGATTTGGCGCAGTCCCGGGATCGGGCGTGCGGGCCCACTGGCCGAAAGGGGTCTGCTGCTCGGCTCCCCCGTTTCATCAGGGAACAGGGCGTTGCCATCGACGATGCCACCGTCGCTTCGGCTCGCCGGCGAAGGGAAGACCGTCATCGTGCTTGCGCGATGGCGGGGCCGCGCTCGGTTACATCGCCATTGCCGATCAACCCCGCGCCCTCTTCCGCGGCGGCAATCTCCCGGCTGCAAGGCCATGGGAGTCGAAGTGGTGATGCTGACCGGCGACAACGCGGCAACCGCGCGCGCCATGGCCGCGCAAGCTCGGCATCGGCGAGTTTCGCGCCGAAGTCCTTCCGGCCGACAAGGCCGCCGAAGTTGTCGCATCTCAAGACGCGCAGGAGGACTGGTCGGCATGGCCGGTGACGGCGTCAACGATGCTCCGGCGCTCGCCGCCGCCGATGTGAGCTTCGCCATGGCGTCCGGTTCGGATATCGCCATCGAGGCCGCGGACATCACGCTGATGCGTAACGACATGATGAGCGTCGTGGACGCGATCGGGCTTTCGCGCGCCACGCTGTCGCAAGATCCGGCAGAATCTTTTCTTCGCTTTCTTCTACAACGTGCTCGGCATTCCGCTGGCAGCGCTCGGGATGCTCAACCCGGTCATCGCCGGGGCTTCGATGGCGTTGAGCTCGGTCTCGGTGGTCACCAATTCACTGCTTCTGAAACGCTGGAAACCGCATGAACCTTAAGTCACAGAGGCACAAAGACACCGAGAAAGACGAAAATCTGTAAATGATCGAAACCTGCTGGTGGATACGAGGGCTTCAACAGGCAGGCGAGAGTGCTGACACGTTCGTTGGAGATTTGGATCTGCTCTGCGCCTCGGTGTCTCTGTGGTGAGTTCGATATTTTGAAAAGGAACACATGGAAACGACTGTATTGATAGTAAACGGCATGACCTGCGGCGGTTGCGTGCGCAGCGTGAAAAACGTGCTGGAGGGTATCCAGGGGGTGAGCAGCGCCGAGGTGTCGCTGGAAAAAGCGCAGGCCACGGTGACCTATGATCCCGCGCAAGCCGATGTAAACAGGATGAAGGAGGCGGTCACAGATGCCGGCTACCAGGTCGCCTGACAGGGCGAAGTATCGGCATTCCGTCGAGCGCGCCAACAAGGCGGAACTGGCGAAGCGCCTGAACCGCATCGAAGGCCAGGTGCGCGGGATTGCCAGGATGCTCGAAGAGGACCGTTACTGCCCGGACATCCTCACCCAGATCGCCGCGGTGCGCTCGGCGATGGATGCGCTGGCGTTGCAGTTGCTCGAAGACCATTCGCACGGTTGCCTGCAGGACGCCATCCGCTCCGGCAAAGGCACGAAAGCGGTCGCCGAGTTGATGGACGTGGTGAAACGCTTCGCACGATAGCTGCCTTCCAGTGCGGCGCGCTATAGCGCGCCAGATGCGAGGCTAAGGAGCTCATCGCAGTCCATGCGGACGAACCCTCGAGCAACTGGAAAAATCCTGCGGCAGCCGGACGTCGGTCGCATCACCAGAGCTTCCACCACGCTTTGCTCTGACCGAGTTTGGTCTCTGGTTCGGGAAAATTCTTGTCCAGCGTTCGCCTGGCGTCGTCGCGCAGATCGGCAAGCCCCATCTCGTCGTAGGCCTTGACCAGCACCTTGAGGGCGCGTTCGATTGCCGGTGCCTCCGGGTAGTTGATCAGCGCGAACTGGGCACGATTGACCGCGGCTACATAGGCCCCGCGCCGCAGGTAATACTCGGCAACGTTCACCTCGGCCGAGGCCAGTGCGTTTACCAGGTAGTTCATGCGCTCGCGCGCATCTGCGGCATACTGGCTTTGCGGAAAGCGCGATACCAGTTCGCGAAACGCGTCGAAAGCCTCCCGCGCCGCCTGTGGGTCGCGCTCGGTCATGTCCTTCGGCGCGAGGTAACCCATCAGTCCCAGGTCTTCGTTGAAGTTGATCCGCCCCTTCAGGTAGTACGCATAATCGACGTTTGGATGATCGGGATGCAGCTTTATGAAGCGTTCGCAGGCCGCAAGCGCCTGGGCGACTTCATTGTCCTTCCAGTAGGCGTAGGCAGTTTCGATCTGCGCCATTTGCGCATAACGACCGTATGGATATCGCGATTCCAGCTTCTCGTAGTAGCCGATCGCCTTCTGGTAGTTCTTGGAGTCGAGCTCCTCACGCGCGGCGCTGTAGATCCGATCCGGGCTCCAGTTCTTGGTTTCGTCCACCGGCTCCAGCGCGCAGCCAGCGGCCAGCAACATGGCAAGAATCGCTACACTACGTCTCATGACGGAATCCGCAACAAAGTTGGCGAATTATATAGAAAACCGTTCGTCTGACCGGCATCATCGCCTCGCGGTTCCCGCGCAATGTGCAGGCATGCGCCTCGATCAGGCGCTGGTCCGCCTGCTGCCCGAGTACTCGCGCAACCGCCTCCAGGAATGGATCCGCAGCGGGCACGTGACCGTCAACGGCGCACCCGCCACCGCCAAGGCCAAAGTTTGGGGCGGGGAGACGATCGTCGTTTCGCCGCAGCCCGCCCCCGGCGATGCATCGCACCGCCCCGAGAACATCCCACTGCAAGTGCTTTTCGAAGACGATCAGATCCTGGTCATCGACAAGCCCGCCGGTCTGGTCGTGCATCCCGGCAGCGGCAACTGGAGCGGCACCTTGTTGAACGCCCTGCTCCGCCACGCGCCTCAACTCTCCGGCGTGCCGCGAGCCGGCATCGTACACAGGCTCGACAAGGACACCAGCGGACTGCTGGTGGTGGCCAAGACCATTCCTGCGCAGGTCGATCTGGTGCGGCAGCTGCAGGCGCGTTCCGTTACCCGCGAGTACCTTGCGGCAGTGCACGGTGCCGTTGCACGCGACGGAATCGTCGAGGCACCGATCGGCCGCCACCCGGTAAGCCGCACCAGGATGGCGGTAGTGGCCAGGGGCAAGGCGGCCTCCACGCACTTCGCCGTGATCGAGCGCGGTCCGTCGTGGTCGCTGCTGCGCTGTCGCCTTGAAACCGGCCGCACCCATCAGATTCGCGTGCATTTGCACTCGATCGGACATCCGCTGATTGGGGATCGGGTGTATCGCCTCAACATTCACGGCACAAAACTGCCCGCAGAGGCACTGGATTTCCCCCGCCAGGCGCTTCACGCCGTCAGGCTCAAGCTCGTCCATCCGCAAACCGGCGAAACGCTGACATGGGAGGCACCGGTGCCGCCGGACATCGTACGTCTGCTGTCGGTACTGAGAGATGCCTGAGCCGCCGCGCGACTGGATCGTCCCCGATTGGCCGGCCCCGGCAAACGTGCGCGCGGTCATTACCACCCGCAGCGGCGGAGTAAGCACGGGTCCTTTCGCCAGCATGAACCTGGGGCAACGTGTCGGTGACGACACGCAGTCGGTGCGGACCAACCGCGCATTGCTGCGGGATCTTCTTCCTGCCGAACCCAAGTGGCTGCAGCAGGTCCACGGCACGCTGGTGGTAGATGCCGACCGACTGCAGCACCCGGTGGACGCGGATGCTGCAGTTGCCAGAAACCCGGGTTCGGTGTGTGCGGCCATGGTGGCGGACTGCCTGCCGGTACTGCTCACCGATCGCGCCGGCAGCGTGGTCGCGTCGGCCCATGCCGGGTGGCGCGGGCTGGCAGCAGGAGTGCTGGAGAACACAGTCCACGCGATGGGTACCGCTCCCGGTGAGTTGCTCGCTTACCTCGGCCCCGCCATCGGCCCTTCGGCATTCGAGGTCGGCGCCGACGTGCGTGAAGCGTTTCTGAACGGAAGCGCGGAAGCAGCCTCGGCATTCGTCGTGCACAAACCGGGCAAATGGCTGGCCGACCTGTTCGCCCTTGCCCGACAGCGTCTCGTGGCAGCCGGAGTGAACCGGATCCACGGCGGCCGACTCTGTACTTTCTCCGACTCACGGCGTTTCTTCTCCCACAGGCGCGACAAAGTCACCGGGCGCATGGCCGCACTGATCTGGCTCACCGGTTGAGGGCTTGACAGCCCGGCTATACTGGCCGGCAGTCCAAATTCCATCCTCCGCATTCGTTCATGCCCACTCTCCTCTGGATAATCTCCGCGACCATCGTTGGCGCGGCGCTGAGCGTGCTGGCTGCCGCCGCGTTCGCGCTGCGCGCATCCCCGGCGCGCATCCCGATGCTGATCAGCTACGCCATCGGCGCCCTTCTCGGCGCGGTGTTTCTGGAAATACTGCCGCATGCACTCGAGCGGGCCGGGAACGTGCATACGCTCACCGCAGTGATCCTCTCCGGAATTCTTCTGTTTTTCGTACTGGAGAAACTGGTCCTGTGGCGCCACTGTCACACCGAGCAGTGCGAAGCGCACGATCAGCATGCCGATCCCGGCGACCACGGTCGCAGCGGCACGATGATCATGATTGGCGATACCATCCACAACTTCGTGGACGGCATACTGATCGCCACCGCGTTCATGGCCGACACCGGCCTGGGCATCGTCACCGCCGTGGCGATCATAGCTCACGAAATTCCGCAGGAAGTCGGCGACTTCCTGATCCTGCTACACTCCGGTTTCAGCCGCGCTCGCGCCTTCGTCTTCAATCTGGTCTCCAGCCTCGCCACCCTGATCGGCGGATTGCTCGCGTACTTTGCATTGCAGCCGCTGCGGGAGTGGATTCCGGTACTGCTCGGGCTGGCAGTGGCCAGCATGCTCTACGTTTCAGTCGCCGATTTGATCCCGGGACTGCACAGGCGACCGGAACTGCGTGACACGCTGGAGCAGGTGTCGCTGATATCGCTGGGCATCGGCTCGATCGCGCTGGTGGGCTTCCTGGCAAGGGGCCACGGATAGCGGGAATCGGCGCGCGCAACGTCCGAAGCTTGACTTGCCTGGGGGTGCGGTCAAAAATCACAAACGTGTTGTGACCTCGATTCTTCCGGCGTCCACCGGGACATGAACTCACCTGCAGAATCCCCTCCCGGCGCCTATCAGGAACTCGTCAAAGCCAATCAGGCGCTGATCGAAGATTTCCTGCGCCAGCTCCCCTCTTCCGGCCAGCTCGAATTCACCGGACTGATGCGCACGCTGGCATCCGGTTCAGACGAGCAACGCGAAAAGTTGCGCTCGCTTCAGGAACGCCTCTATCGCGGGCACCTTGCGCTCTGGGGCAGCCTGCTCGGCGGCGCCAACGACACCGCACGCGATGATGCCGGCGCCGGCGATCACCGTTTCGATGCGCCGGAATGGGGTGAGTTGCCGTTCTTCCGTTACCTGCGGCAGGCTTACCTTTTGAACACGCGTTTTCTAGACGAACTGGGAAAACTGGCGGAACTCGACGCTCACGCCAAGCGTCGGCTGCAATTCGTGCTGCGCCAGTTCGCGGACGCGATCGCGCCCTCCAATTTCGCCGCGACCAATCCCGAGGTCATCAGGCTCGCCAGCGAAAGCCGGGGCGATAGCCTGTTGCAAGGCATGAAGCTGCTTGCCGCAGATCTCGCGCGCGGCCGCATTTCGATGACCGACGAACGTGCCTTCGAAGTCGGCCGCAATCTCGCGGTCACACCCGGCGCGGTAGTGCTGGAGAACGAAGTGATGCAGTTAATCCAGTACGCCCCGTCCACGGATCAGGTTTTCGAACGACCGCTGCTCATCGTACCGCCGTTCATCAACAAGTATTACATCCTCGACCTGCAGCCGGAGAATTCGTTCGTGCGCTACTGTGTCGAGCAGGGTTTCACGACCTTTATTGTTTCCTGGCGCAACATCCCAGCGGAACTCGGCCATCTCACCTGGGACGACTACATCCGCGACGGCGTGCTGGCCCCGCTCGATGCGGTGCGCGCGATCACCGGCGCCGAACAGGTTGGCACGCTGGGGTTCTGCGTCGGCGGCACGCTGCTTGCGACCGCGCTCGCAGTCATGGCGCGGAACAATGACGCCTCGGTTGCCTCGCTCACCTTGCTTGCCTCGATGCTGGACTTTTCCGAGACCGGCGACATCAGTGTCTTCGTGGACCGGGAATTTGTCGAGCGCGCCGAGCAGGAGTATCGCACCGGCGGCCTGATGCCCGGAAGCCGCCTCGCGGCGACCTTTGCAACGCTGCGCGCGAACGACCTGGTGTGGCATTTCGTGATCAACAACTATCTGAAAGGCAGGGAACCAAAACCTTTCGACCTGCTTTACTGGAATGCCGACGGAGCCAACCTGCCGGGCCGTCTCTACACCTATTATCTTCGCAATATGTACCTGGAGAATAATCTGAGAATTCCCGGTAAACTTCATTCGTGCGACACGCCTGTGGACCTGGGCAGAATCAAAATGCCCGCCTTCGTGGTGGCCACGCGCGATGATCACATCGTTCCCTGGAAGACTGCGCATCTGGGCGCGGCGTTGCTGGGCGGACGCACCGAGTTCGTGCTCGGAGCGAGCGGGCACGTGGCAGGGATTGTCAACCCGGCAGCAAAGAATCGCCGCCACTATTGGACCAATGCCGCAGTGGCGCCAAACGCGGACGCGTGGATTGCAGGAGCAGCGCAACAGGCCGGCAGTTGGTGGGCGCACTGGGCGAACTGGCTGCACCAGAAATCCGGCAACAAGCGGCCTGCGCCCGCCGCATTGGGGAACGCGCAATTTCCCGCAATCGAGCCGGCGCCCGGACGGTACGTGAAGGAAATGCTTCGTTAAGGTAACGGACCTTCGACGGGGTTCAATCAAAAAATGGGGAGGAAGCGACCATGGCAGAACGAAACGTCCTCGTGACAGGGGGCATGGGCGGACTTGGCGAGTCCATCTGTACCAAGATGGCGGACCAGGGCTACACCGTCGTCACCACTTATTCGCCCGGCAACAAGACTGCAAAGGAATGGCTCGCGGGAATGAAAAGCCGCGGGTACAGCTTTCAGGCTTATCCGGCGGATGTCACGGACTTCGATTCATGTGCTGCCTGCGTCAAGCGCATCGAGGCCGAGGTCGGCGCGGTGGATGTGCTGGTCAACAATGCCGGCATTACCCGCGATATGACTTTCAGGAAAATGACCAAGCCCGACTGGGATGCGGTAATCCGCACCAACCTGGACAGCGTATTTAACATGACCAAACAGGTGCTCGACGGCATGGTCGAGCGCAATTGGGGGCGCGTGATTAATGTGTCGTCGGTGAACGGCCAGAAAGGCGCGTTCGGCCAGACCAATTACTCGGCAGCGAAGGCCGGCATGCATGGATTCACCAAGGCGCTGTCCTACGAAGTCGCAAAAAAAGGCGTGACCGTGAACACCATCTCGCCGGGATATATCGGCACCAAAATGGTGACTGCGATCCCGCAGGACATACTCGACTCGAAAATCCTGCCGCAGATTCCCCTGGGGCGTCTCGGAAAGCCGGAGGAAGTAGCGGGCCTGATCATCTACCTGGCATCGGATGAAGCCGCGTTCGTTACCGGCGCCAACATCTCGATCAACGGCGGACAGCACATGTACTAGAGACAGTGCCTGCTGGCTGGTGGGTAGTGAGACCGGCATATTGGCAGAAAATTTAGTCGCGCTCCAAAGACCTGACCGGCGGCTTGTTCACTTTTTAGATTCAAAGTGCTGCATAACCAATGGTCCAAACAGGCTATTTTCGGTGGATATGATGGGGTCTTGACGCCTTTTGGGCGCTTCCCTTGTGCCGCGCCGCGGCAATTTTCTGCCGTTTTGCGCACCAAGAAGGGGCAAAAAAAACCCCGGTGGAGTTACCCACCGGGGTGAACCTTTACCAAAGGAAAACCTTTAGATAAAGGGGGAGGAGCCTTGCATCCGTTACTACGCGGCGCCCTTCACGGCTTCCGCCGTTGCCGTCGCGGCCGCCCTTACATTGGCATCCGCGTATCCGGCCGCCTGCTTCGCGGCCTTCGAAATTCCTTCGATCATTGCCTGGGCATTGACCATTGCTGCCGTTGCTGCAGCCGCCGCAGCTTCCGACTGGCCACCCGGGGAGGATTTCAACGCCACCTCAACCCAGTCCCGTACTTCCTGTCCTGATTCAAGCAAACTCTGTTCCAGCAATTCGCCGATATCGGCTTGAGCGCTGAATGCGATCTCGTAGACGTTGTGCGAGTACCCAAGAATCTTGCCGGCTGCGGCGCGCGCCTGGCCGTCCCGCCACTGGTTCAGTTGTTCGACGTCGGTCACGGAGGCTAATGTCGCGGCGCCTGCCACGCCCTCCTGGAACAGCACCTTCGCCGCCTCAATGTTGAGGCGGGTCAACTTCTCGATGCTGTCAAACACCATCTGCGCCACCCGAAGCGCAGTCTCGATGCGCTTATTGTTCAGTGCGGCAATTTTTTCGTCCACCATAAGAACTCCTTAATAATATGTTTATTAGGTTTTATCCGTGATGCCCACGATCCCATTAATTTCGTATTGCTGCATCGCACCAGTTGAATAGTAAGGGCCGTACGCTACCCTGTCAACTTTATTTATGGCACTGCATAAACCTATGGAAAACCTAATTTTCAAAAGGTTATAATTTGTCACTCGCGCGCCGCGGCAGAGCGGGCGCCGTCGTCAATCCGAACGCCTTCGGGATACTTTTCCGGACTGCACAAAAATGACTGAAGAGATCCGCCTGATCAAGAAGTATCCGAATCGTCGGCTTTACGACACGGCCACCAGCAGTTACATCACGCTCGCCGACGTCAAGCAACTCGTTCTCGACCAGGTCGTTTTCAAGGTCATCGATGCCAAGAGCGACGAAGATCTCACCCGCAGCATTCTGTTGCAGATCATTCTGGAGGAGGAAAGCGCCGGCGCGCCGATGTTCACTTCGGACATGCTGTCGCAAATCATTCGCTTCTATGGCAATGCGATGCAGGGAATGATGGGCAGTTATCTCGAGAAAAACATCCAGACCTTCATCGAAATCCAGCGCCGACTTCAGGAACAGAGCATGCCCAAGTTCGGCGACAACCCGATGCTCAACGCCGAAGCCTGGAGCCAGTTCGTAAAGATGCAGGGCCCGACCATCCAGGGACTGATGTCCAGCTACCTCGAGCAGAGCGCCAACACCTTCCTCGACATGCAACAGCAACTCCAGAAACAAGCCCGCTCCATCTTCGGCAACTTCCCCTTCGGCACCTTCGGCGCGCAGACGCCGGAAAGCAGGCCGGATACGCCTGACTCCGAACCCGACGCTTTCAAGCAACCGCAGAAGAAGACCGGTTCCTGAGAAACAATTTCCTTGCGAGAGCGGCGCGCGGCGCAAAGCCCCGCGCCGTTTTTCATCCCACCCGACTCCGAATGACCGCCGCCAAGACCCGCAAGGCCGCCGCTGAAGCGCCCAAGGTGGGTTTCGTGTCGCTCGGCTGCCCAAAGGCGCTGGTCGATTCTGAACGCATCCTTACCCAGCTTCGTGCCGAGGGCTATCTGATCTCCGGCAGCTACCGCGATGCCGATCTTGTCGTGGTCAACACCTGCGGCTTCATCGATGCCGCGGTGGACGAATCGCTGGACGCGATCGGCGAAGCGCTCGCGGAGAACGGCAAGGTTATCGTCACGGGCTGCCTGGGCGCCAAGGGTAGCGTTGTCAAAGACGCGCATCCCCAGGTGCTGGCCGTCACCGGTCCGCACGCCACAGCGGAAGTGATGAGCGCAGTGCATTCCTATCTGCCCAAGCCGCACGATCCTTTCGTCGATCTCGTGCCGCCGCAGGGCATCAAGCTCACCCCGAAGCACTTCGCTTATCTGAAGATCGCCGAGGGCTGCAACCACCGCTGCACGTTCTGCATCATCCCATCGATGCGTGGTGACCTGGTAAGCCGTCCAGTCGGTGAGGTCATGCAGGAAGCCGAAAACCTGGTAAAGGCCGGGGTGAAGGAACTGTTGGTGATCTCGCAGGACACCAGCGCCTACGGCGTGGACGTCCGTTACCGGACAGGATTCTGGGGCGGGCGCCCGCTGAAAACGCGCATGACCGAACTGACCCGTGGGCTCGGCGATCTCGGCGTGTGGGTGCGACTGCATTACGTCTACCCCTACCCGCACGTGGATGAGATCGTGCCGCTGATGGCGCAAGGCAAGGTGCTGCCCTATCTCGACGTGCCGTTTCAGCACGCCAGCCCGCGCGTCCTCAGGCTCATGAAGCGCCCGGCCAACGCCGAAAATAATCTCGAACGTATCCAGGCGTGGCGCGAAATCTGCCCGGACATCACCATCCGCAGCACGTTCATTGCCGGGTTCCCGGGCGAAACCGAAGCGGAGTTCGAAGAGTTGCTGCAATTCCTGGAGGATGCGCAACTCGATCGCGTCGGCTGTTTCGCCTATTCGCCGGTGGATGGCGCCGCTGCGAATGCGCTGCCCGACCCGGTCCCGCAAGAACTCAGGGAAGAACGACGCGCCCGCTTCATGGCATTACAGGAGCAGATCAGTGCGCGCCGGCTGCAGCAGAAGATCGGCAGGACCCTAGCGGTCCTGATCGACGAATCCGGCGAGAAAGGCGCGATCGGGCGCTCCAGCGCCGACGCGCCCGAGATCGACGGCGTGGTGCACATCAGGAACGCCGGCGGCCTCCAACCTGGCGAGTTCGTACAGGTGCGCATCACACGCAGCGACGCCCACGATCTGTATGGCGAGATCGCCGCGTAATCGTGATGCGGCGGCTAAGACTTTGGGCCGCAGCGCTCAAGCGCGAGATCATGACGCTCTGGTTCGCCTGCCGCGATCCGCGCACGCCCTGGTACGCCAGGGTGCTGGCAATGCTGATCGTCGCCTACGCGCTGTCTCCCATAGACCTGATCCCCGATTTCATTCCCGTGCTGGGCTATCTCGACGAGCTGATCCTGCTGCCGGTCGGAACCTACTTGGTGCTGAAGCTGGTGCCGGCGGAAGCACTGGCGGACGCACGCGCACGGGCACAATCCTGGGTCGAATCGCGACAGCCGAAGCCCCGTAACTGGATCGCTGCCGCGGTAATTGTGCTGTTGTGGGTGGCAGTGCTGTGGGCGGCCTTTCTGCTGATCTGGCCGGTTTTCTTCCTGGACTGACATGCACGATCAGCGCGCGGCGGCCTCTTCGTGGGCGGCGATGCTCTTGTAGAAGTCGCGCACTTCGCCGAGATCCCGGGTGCGTTTCATCGGCGGCAGGCTGCGCCAGATGCGCTTGCCATAGTGCTTGGAAATCAGGCGCGGGTCGCAGATCATCAGCACGCCGCGATCGTTCTCGTCACGGATCAATCTGCCCGAGCCCTGTTTGAGCGTGATGACCGCCTGCGGAACCTGATATTCCATGAAGGCGTTTCGGCCTTCGCCGTTCATTTTCTCGATGCGCGCCGCAAGCACAGGATCGTCGGGGGGAGCAAAGGGCAAGCGGTCGATGATCACCAGCGACAACGCCTCGCCTTTGACGTCCACGCCTTCCCAGAACGATGCGCTGCCCAAGAGCACCGCATTGCCGAGCATGCGGAAGCGCTCCAGCAGTTCGGTGCGCGAGCCCTCTCCCTGCATCAGCAGCGGATACTCCATGCCGCTGCGTTTCATTCCCGTCTCCATCAACTCGCGCGCCTCGCGCATCGCCCTGCAGGCTGGTGAAGAGGAAGAAAGTCCGCCCTTCCGCGGCCTCGACCACCGGCAGCGCCACGTCCACCACTGCCTTGGTATAGCCCTCGGAGTTCGGCTCCGGCAGGTTCTCGGGAACATAGAGCAGCGCCTGATTCTGGTAGTCGAAAGGACTTTCCCAGAATGCGGTGGCCGCCTCGTCCAGACCCATTTCGCGTTGGTAATGGGAGAAATCGCCGGCCACCGATAGCGTCGCGGAAGTAAAAATCCACGCGCGCGGGTTGCCGCTGATCTGGCGATGGAAGATGTCCGCGATCGAAAGCGGCGTCGCATTCAGGTGCACCGAATGGGCAAACACCTCGACCCAGCGCACCCGCTCGAGGTCCTCTTCTTCCTGCCAGCGGTCGAGGCGGTCCAGCATTTCCCGCCCCCGTATCCAGCAGTTGTGCAGCCCTTCGGAGCGATCCGCCTGCGATTTCAGCACCTCGGCAAGCTCGGTGAGCCGCCTCACCGCTGCGTTCAATGCGTCCGTGAAGTCCCGGTTCGCCGCGGCCCGCGCGTAAACCTGGCGGCCGATGCCGTCGCTCACCTGTAACCGCAGATCGCGCGCGGCTTTTTCCAGTTGCGAAGCGACGACCGGCAACGCCGCATTGTCCTTTGCGGAAGTGGCGGCCTCCATCCGGGTGTCACGCGCGAGTTCGATGATCTGATGGGTGGAGACGGTTTCGCCGAAGAACATACTGGCCGTCTCCGGCAAGCTGGTGCGCCTCGTCGAAGATTACGGTGTTGCACGCCGGCAGTAGCTCCGCCACGCCCTCGTCTCGCAGCACCACGTCCGCAAAAAACAGATGATGGTTCACCACCACCACGTCCGCTTCCATCGCCTGCTTGCGCGCCTCCATGACGAAGCACTGTTTGTAGTTCGGGCAATCGCCGCCGAGGCAGTTTTCGCGTGTCGAAGTCACCTGCGGCCAGACGGTCGCGTCTTCCGGCACTTCGGCCAGTCCGCTTCGATCGCCGCTCTTGCTGGTCCTGGCGTAGGACTCGATGCGCGCCAGGTACACCACGTCGTCGCGGTCCAGGAAGCGCCCATCGTTCTTGGCACGCTCCAGGTGGTAATGGCAGACGTAGTTAGCGCGGCCCTTGAGGAGCGCCACCGTCACCGGCGCCTGCAGCGCGTCGCGCACCATTGGGATGTCGCGGTTGAACAACTGGTCCTGAAGGGTCTTGGTGCCGGTGGAGATGATCACCTTGCCGCCCTTGGCGAGCGCCGGCACCAGGTAGGCGAACGTCTTGCCGGTACCGGTGCCGGCCTCGGCGATCAGGATGCTGCGATTTTCGATCGCCTGCTCCACCGCCTGCGCCATCTCCACTTGCTGCGGACGCAGGCGATAGCCGGGAATGGCCGAGGCGAGCGGGCCGGTATCGGAAAAGAAATGGTCGAGCTGCAGTTCGGTGTCCCTCTGATCGCGAGGCGGACTGACGACTGCCCGCCCGCCGCGGTCAAGGGTGTCAGTGTAGATCATCGTCGAGCTTGCGTCAGTGTGTCCCGGCAATGGCACGCCGTTGGGCGAGGTGGAATTTTTCTCAGCATTCCTGCCCGGAGTTTCGTATGCTTGCCATCTGTAACGGAGAGGAGGTTACGCGCATGGCGGCCCCAAACCGAAAAACCCCGGTGCAGGACTGGATCGTGCGGCTTCTGCCGCTTCAAACGCTGTCGGACGCGCAAGACCTCGCGATCAGGTACAAGAAAGTGGAGGGTTTGCAGATTTACGTGCGCGAGCGCAAGCGGCTTGTGATTCCGGCCGTCGTGCTTATTGTCCTCATCAGCATTGCCTGCGCTGCGGGGGTCGTGGTATTTCTTGCCGAAGCGTACTCGCTTCTTGTGCTGCCAGCGCTTCTCCTGGCTCCCGTGATCCTGGTCGCAAGCCTGTTCGTCCAGATGTATGTTTTTTTCTCCTGGCTCGAGAACCGCGCCCTGGCGCACGCGCTCGGGCATCGCCCCAAAGCGGCGCAGGGAGTGCTTGCGGCGTGGCTACTCAAGAAGTTGGGCGTGGATATCGGAGCGCCTCCTTCGGTGCCGTGGATCCTGGCGTCAGTTGTGCTGTTTGCACCGTTGGTGATGCTCGCCTATGTCGAGTTGACTGCCGTGCTGGTGTTGATCGTTATCGCGGTCCTGATGCCGATTCTTTATGCGCGGTTTGATCGGTGAATGCGTTCCCCCGGCTCCCCAATCATGCAGACAAGATCCGCACCTTCGGATGAAACTCGCTAACCGGTGTCACCCGTCACCGCGCTGCGCTCACATATTGACCACATAGTCGTCACGGCGGCCTCGTTGGAGTCCGGCGTGGAGTACGTCCGCGACGCCCTGGGAGTTACCCCTCAGCCCGGCGGTGAGCATGCGCGCATGGGGACTCACAATTGCCTGCTCAGGCTTGGCAATGCCCTCTATCTGGAAGTACTTTCGATCAATCCCGATGCCGCCAGCCCCGATCGAGCGCGCTGGTTCCAACTCGATCAGAAACTCGCGTATCTGGGGCCGCGACTGGCGACATGGATCAGTCGAACCAACGATATAACCGCCGCGGTGGCTGCGGCTGCGCATCCCTTGGGCAATATTGAAGCCATGAGCCGTGGGCCACTGCATTGGCAGATCACCATCCCTGCTGATGGCAGCCTGCCGTTCGACGGCGTCGCGCCAACGCTCATCGAATGGCATGTGGAGAATCACCCAGCCGCCAGCCTGAGGGACGTCGGGTGTTCCCTTGTCGGACTCGAAGCGTTTCACCCCGAAGCGCATGAGATCTCGAGCCTGCTGCAGTCGATCGGCTTTCAGGACCGGTTCACTGTTTTCCCGATTGCGCCGAAGGAGTCACCCTGCCTTGTCGCCCACATTCAGACACCGGCGGGAATACGCCAACTGCGTAGCCAATGAACTCAAGACTTTTTGATCGGCCAATTGCCGCCGCGGCCGTCATTCTGACGTGTCAGATAAAGACAAGGACCAAATCCGCTGAGCCGCCGCCGCGGCGATGAGTGCCGACGTAACCCCCATGCATCCCATGGACTCAGCCGAAATTCACCTGGTATACGACCGGGAATGCCCGGTCTGCGAGGCTTACTGCCGCATGGTTCGCATCCGCGAGACGGCTGGTGCACTGCGCCTCGTCAACGCCCGCGACACCGGCGAAATCATGGATGAAATCACCGCAAAGGGCCTCGAAATCGACGAGGGGATGGTTCTCAAGGTCGGAAATACACTGTACTACGGCGCTGACGCCATTCACGTCCTGTCGCTCATGAGCAACCGCACGGGCGTGTTCAACCGGTTCACTTATTGGATTTTCCGTTCGAAGGGGCTGTCCGCCGTCCTCTACCCGCTGTTTCGATTCTTCCGCAATCTGCTGCTCAAGATCCTGCGCAAGTCCCGGATTAACAACCTGAGACTTCCCCGGCGCGAAAAATTCTAGCGGGCCGGCGCTTGCGTTCCGCCGGAGCATGCGGATACTCTGTGTCCGCCGTAATTCGAGGGGGGAGGATTCGGTGACATCGCCGCGCATCGACGAGCACCGCAGGGCCGCCACACGTGCCGGTCTGAGCTATGTCACGGACGGGCTGGCGGGAATCACCCGCCGGCGTGCCGGCAGGGGTTGGGTGTTCTTTGCTCCGGACGGCACACGCATCGGCGACCCGGCCCAGCGCAAGCGAATCAATTCCCTGGTGATTCCGCCGGCGTGGACTGATGTCTGGATCTGCCCCGATCCCAACGGTCACATCCAGGCCACCGCGCGCGACGCGCGCGGCCGCAAGCAGTACCGCTATCATCCCTCGTACCGCGAAGCGCGCGACAAGTCAAAATTCCGCCGAATCCTGGAATTCAGCGAGGTGCTCCCGGAAATCCGCGATCGCGTGGAGCGCGACCTGCGCGCCCGCGACCTGTCGCGGCGCCAGATTCTGGCCACCGTGGTGCGCCTACTCGACCGCACGCTGATCCGGGTGGGCAATGACGAGTACGCGCGCGAAAACCGTTCCTTCGGGCTGACCACGCTGCGCGGGCGCCATGTCCAGATCAAGGGTGCGACCATGCGTTTCAGTTTCCGCGGCAAGAGCGGCGTCCAGCACGACGTGGCGATCACTGACCGCCGCCTCGCCCGCATCGTCCAGCAGTGCCAGGACCTGCCCGGACAGGAACTGTTCAAGTTCCTCGATGCCGCCGGCAAACGCCAGTCCGTCGCCTCGGACGACGTCAATGCCTATCTGCGGGTGATCACCGGTCGCGACATCACAGCCAAGGATTTTCGGACCTGGGCGGGCACCATGCTGGCAGCGCGGGAGTTGCACGCCATGGGAACGGCATCGAGCCAGCGCGCAACGGAAAAGAACATCGTGCGTGCCATAGACATCGTGGCCGAGAGGCTCGGCAACACCCGCTCCGTGTGCCGGAAGTACTACGTTCATCCCGCACTTCTGGCAGCCTATCAACAGGGCCGCACCGCGCCACTGCCGGCACCGGTGGGAACACCGCCGACACGCAAGCGCCGTGAAAGCCCTCCCCCGGCGCTGCGCCTGGAAGAAGTCGCCGTCCTGCAGTTTCTCCAGGAGGAAGCACCGGGCCCTTTGGGCCCGACGAACCAAGGATGAGGAATGAAGGATGGCGGTTGACGGAACAGAAATGAAGACGCGTATCGTGAGTGACATCAGCGTGCCGTAGGCCGGCGATAAGAGCGTTGACGCAAAAACGCGAAGGAACGCAAAGTTCGCAAAGGAACGCAATAAGTTGGCAGCGGTTGGCCATCACGTCCTTACTTCATCCTTCCGCCATCATACTTGCTCCCTGATCGGGCACGTCACGTTGCCGAAATGTTCATTCAGGTAACCGCCCATCCCTGCTATCGTATTCACGTTATGGACATGTTCTCACGGATGAATTTTCTCCTTGGCGTCGGACTGCTGGCCGCCATAGGGTTCTACTTCGCCGGCAATTACCTGATTGTGTGGCCGCTCTCGCACGTTGCGCCGAACTGGGTCAAGCCGATCGCGGGCGTGGCAGTCCTGGCAAGTCTGGCACTGACGGTGCAGATTCTGTCCATGGTAGTGACCAACATGATGGGCGTGGCCAGTTACACGGATAACGACCGCGCCGGCGCGCTTGCGCTCACCAGCCAGACGGCCATCGTCTGCGGGCATGCGGGCCTGGGATACATGGCGGTTGCGTTCTTTTCCGAAGAACGGCTGGTCACTGAGCCGCAATTGCTGGTTGTGGCTGCGCTGTATGCGGGCGGCATCGCGATCGCGATCCAGGAGTGGCGCCAGCGCAACGCTGAATCGAAATAATCGTGCACCACGGAGGCGACCTGCTGCGATTGTTCCTGACGGAAGAAACCGGAGCAAACTGAAGGGAAAGGGTATGGGCTACTACGCAGTCAAGATATTGGTGTCCGCAGTACTGATCGTGTTGATATCCGAAATTGCCAAACGCAGCACCCTGTTCGGCGCGCTGGTCGCGTCGCTTCCGGTCACCTCATTGCTGGCGTTCATCTGGCTCTACCTTGACACCGGCGATAACGCCAGGATTGAGGCGCTGTCCACCGGCGTGTTCTGGCTGGTGCTACCCTCCCTCGCATTTTTCGTCGTGCTGTCTCTGGCCTTGCGCGCAGGATGGGCGTTCTGGCCGGGCCTCCTAGCCGCTATACTTGCCACCGTGGCCGGCTACGGCATCATGGTTCCGATCCTGAGAAAGTACGGCATCGAGGTCTGACATGGCTGGGAAGGTTTTCACCGGAGGTTGCCTTTGCGGCCGCATCCGCTACACGGCCACCGGAAAGCCATCCAACGGGACCCACTGCCACTGCGAAACCTGCCGGCGGGCGAGCGGCGCGGCTTTCGTGTCCTGGGCGACTTTCCGGTCCAGCGATCTTGCCTTCACAGTGGGCAGACCCGCGCGCTACGATTCTTCCGACTTCGCGTTTCGCCAGTTCTGCCCGAACTGCGGCACGCAACTGACGTTTCAGCTCCACAGATCGCCGCAAACCATCGATGTCACGCTCGCCAGCCTGGACGATCCCGGACAGATCACGCCGGTGGACCACATCTGGACCAGGCGGCAGATCCCTTGGATCAAGCTGGCGGACGGGTTGCCGCGGTTCCCGGAAAGCAGATCCTCAGAGCAAGAGTGAATCACTTGGCCCGACTCCTGACCATCGGCCACTCGACGCTTGCGGCCGATGCGTTCGTGGCAATGCTCTCGGCGTACCGTATCGAGTTGCTTGCCGACGTGCGACGCCTCCCCGCTTCCCGCCGCCATCCGCAATTCAATCGTGAAGCGCTGGCGGAAATGCTGGCAAGGCACGGCATTGCGTACCATCATTTCCCCGAATTGGGCGGGCGGCGCGAGCCGCGGCCGGGTTCGTCCAACACTGCCTGGCGCGAGGCGGGATTTCGCGGCTACGCGGATTACATGGCAACCGCGGATTTCGACCACGGCATTACGCGCCTGCTGGAGGCTGCAAAGTCAACGGCAACGGCAATCATGTGCGCGGAAAAGTCCTGGCGCAGTTGCCATCGTGCGCTCATTGCCGACCACCTCAAGGCGTCGGGAATCGAAGTCATACACATCCTCGACACTGTCGCTAACGAACCCCATCCCTGGACTGCCGCTGCACGGATGATCGACGGCCGGCTTTCCTACTCCGCCGCAGGAATCGACCAACAACAACTTCCTTTCTGACGGAACAATGAGCGAAAAGACGCGCTGCCAATGGTCAACGGGCGGCAATGAGCTCTACATTGACTACCACGACCACGAATGGGCTGTCCCCCAGCACGACGACCGGTTGCTCTTCGAGTTCCTGATCCTTGAAGGCGCGCAAGCCGGCTTGTCCTGGTCCACCATACTCAACAAGCGCGAAGGCTATCGCAAGGCCTTTAGTGGATTCGACCCCGTAAGAGTCGCGCGCTACGACAAGGCGAAAATCGCCAGGCTGCTACAAGACCCCGGCATCGTGCGTAATCGGCTGAAGATCGAGTCCGCGGTGATCAATGCCCGCGCGTTCCTGGCGGTGCAGGAGGAGTTCGACAGCTTCGACGCCTACATCTGGCAGTTCACAAACGGCCGGATCATCCAGAATTCCTGGAAAGCCATGAAGCAGGTACCCGCCAGCACCAAGGAGTCCGACGCAATGAGCAAGGACCTCAAGAGCCGCGGATTCAAGTTCGTCGGCAGCACCATCATGTACGCCCACATGCAGGCCACCGGAATGGTGAACGATCATACGGTCAACTGCTTCCGGTGGAAGCAGTTGGGGGGACGAGGGAAAACCACATGATTAAATCCGAGAAGAACTTTACGATCTCGAAGGACAAGCGGCGGGTAAGCGTTGCCGATGCGCTCGATGCCGTGTCGAAAATAAAGGAAGGCATTCCCTCGGCTTTCTGTTTCGAGCACGGCACTTTGCAGGTAAAGATGTACCGTCCTGCCGGGCAGGACCCGCAGAAGCCGCATACCCGCGACGAGATCTACGTGATCGCGCGCGGCTCGGGCTGGTTCGTCAACGGTACCGATCGCCATCCCTTCCAGACCGGTGACGTGCTGTTCGTCCCGGCCGGCGTCGAGCATCGTTTCGTCGAATTCACCGACGATTTCTTTACCTGGGTGATGTTCTATGGCCCTGAGGGCGGCGAAGCCGCCTGAAGGGATAAACGCGTTAAGTGAGGTTTGTTCTTGGCACAAGACAGTTCCAAATCGGACTTCTGGGAAAGCCGTTACCGCGACCACACCACGCCGTGGGATGCGGGGAAAGTACCGGACGCCCTGCGCGAGTACGTTATGCGCATCAAAACTGGAAGCCGGATCCTGATTCCTGGTTGCGGCTCGGCGTACGAGGCCGGTTATCTGGCCGAGAACGGTTTCCACGTTCTGGCGATCGACTTCAGCCCGGCCGCAGTGGAACTCGCGATGAAGAATCTCTCCCGGTTCGGCGACATCGTCAGACTCGCCGACTTCTTCGAGTTCGACTACGGCAAGCCCTACGATGTGATCTACGAGCGGGCCTTCCTGTGCGCCCTGCCGCCGCGAATGTGGCCACAGTACGCGCCGCGAACGGCGCAACTACTTCGGCCAGGTGGCGAGCTGGCCGGGTTCTTCTTCTTCAGGGAAACGGAAAAAGGTCCGCCCTTCGGCACGACACACGAAGCGCTGCACGCGCTGCTTGACCGTCACTTCGAGCTGGTGGAAGACCGGGTGGTCACCGATTCCATCCCGGTGTTCCAGGACGCCGAGCGCTGGCAGGTCTGGCGCAAGCGTTAATTTCAACCTGCCACAGAGTATTCTTTTTGGTACCCGCTCGAGGGATACACACAGATCACCGAAAAGATCAAAACGAGGGCGTGCGAATACCATCGGGAAGCAGACTCGGTACGAGGTCAAGTCGGCTGAGGCTGGAAAGAAACTCCGGAAGCGCTTTGACCAGTTCTTCCGGGTGATTGATGCCTCGGCCGCCATCGTGCATCAGGACGATGTCGCCTGACTTGGCCGCGCTCAGTCGGCGGGCAACCCTGCGCGCGGAGCCCAGCGGCCCCCAGTCAACCGCGCTGCGGTTCCACAGCACCAGAGCCTGGCCGCCGCGTTCGGCTTCCTCGATCATGCAACGGCGCAAGCGCCCATGCGGTGGCCGAAAAAACTTTGGCGTCAGGCCGATGATGTCTGTAATTGCGGCGGCGCCATCGTGAACTTCTTTGCGCGCCGTCGATGAGAGCACTGTCCAAGGATGGCGGTGACTCCAAGTGTGGTTTCCCGCCTCGTGCCCCTCTGCGGCCAGTCGTCGAACCAGTGCGGGATGACGGACGGCGAGCTGGCCTACAAGAAAGAAGGTGGCCGAAACGGCGGCCTCAGCCAGGATATCGAGGACACGCGGCGTCCATTGCGGATCCGGCCCGTCGTCAAAGGTCAGATACACGCACCTGGCCTCAGATTGCTGCGCGAACCCGAGCGGGAGAGTCGCCATTTTTTTCTTCCACCTCATCGCTCGGGTCGCCGAATCGCCGCAGCAGGTCCATGCGCGTAAGCCAGTAAATGGTCGGGTCCGGCCTGGCCGACGCGCGGGTCTCCTTTGCGGGGGCGTACGCCCACACCAGAAGACGGAAGTACGCAGCAATCAGGCGCTTCCTTGCGCCATCCGGGAACGGCTCAGTGACAAAACCAATCTGCTGGCCATGAGGCGGCAGCCAGCTCACCGCGTGGAAGACCGCCAGGTCCGAGAACATCGGATCCTGGCGTGCTTTGTCTGCCAGGATATGCATGGACTTGAGCATGAGTCGCACAAAGTGCAACGCCGCTCGTCTGGAAGTGTCTCCTTCGATGCGGGGAAAACGCGCGTTGTTGAAATGCAGCGTGCCGACGAGGTCTCCGGGCGCTAACCGGGTTCCGTTCGCGAACTCCTTTGCAGGGCCGCTATACCGGGAGCGCCCGACGTACAGTACCTCCCCGACCGGCTGCAACTGATTCCGGATACGGTACAGGTCGTCCACCCTGAGAAGGCAGCTTTGCGTGATTTTCCGAATCCAGTCCATCCGTGTACTCGCAGGCTCGCGGTGGCTTTTGGATTGCGCGAGCGCGAGGGCCAATTCGGCTATTCGCGGCGCCCCGTCGCGCTTGCCCAGATGCCACGCGCGTTGCTGGATTCGGCCGAGTTCGCCGGAATCCGCGAGCAGGGATTCGATGCCCTCCAGCAGATCGTCCTCGGGCACCAGCCGGCCGACGCCATGCTGCTCGAGGAAGCGCACGTTGAAGCCTTCCTGTCCGCGCAGTGAGCGCGTTGCCAACAGCGGCCGGCCGCATGCCAGTGCCTCGGCCACCGTAAGCCCGCCGGGTTTGCCAACCACGACATCGGCTGCACGGATGAAGACTTCCGTTTGCTCGGTCCAGTCCCACACACTGAGTCGTCCCGGATACCGAGTGACGAGTGGAGCGAGTGACTTGCGCGCGGACGCATTGCGCCCTGCCAGTACGAGCACTTGTGCACCAGCCACACAGGCAAGCAAACGCTCAGCGACTGCATCCACGCCCAGGCCCAGGCCACCGCCCGGTACGAGAACGACCGGAGCGTTCGGGTCGAGTCCGAGCTGCAGCCGTGCTTGCCGGACACCGGGCGGATTCTGGAAGCCGGGCATCAGAGGAATACCGGTCACAGATATCCGCGATCGTTCGATGGCATCGCCCGGAACACCGGCGATCGACTCATGAGCGACGCAATAGCAGTCAATCTCCGGTTGAATCCACAGGTCGTGCACACCAAAATCCGTCAATACACCGATCAATGGTGCATTCAATGGTCGGCGTTTTTTGACGTAGGAAAGCAGGGCGGCCGGAGCCATCTGCGTGGCTATGACCACATCGGGGGCGAAGTCCTGCAAGCACGTATGCAAGCTCCGCGCAAGTCGCGACCAGACCCAATTGGTCAGTACGCGCCGCCCAAGCGCACGGTTTCCCGAACTCCGGCGCGCACGCGTGGGAAGCACCGCGCAAATCCAACGAAAAAGCACCCGATCCAGCGCAAAGCGGCCGCCGCCCGGATCCAGCCCTGAGCCATCTGCGGCGGTCGCCGCGAGCAACTCCAGGCCCTCAACCAAGGCTGGCGGTGGCGGCTCGTTGCTCTCCAGGATGTCGCGCCAGGTGCGTTGGTCGAGCTGGTGGATCCGGTCGTACAGTTCGGGGCGCTCCTGTACCAGCCGCAAATAGGTCTGGCGCACGGTTTGCGCGACACCTGCGTCCATCAAGGACCAGAAATCGATCGTCTGCACGGTTGGGGTGGGCGAGCGTACCAGCAGTGCCGCCTCGATAGCCTGTGCGGCGCGCAGATGACCCGAGCCCAGGGTGGAAGTCAACAGCAGTACGCGCGGCGCGACGCGGCCGTGTTCGACAGGTAGTCGCGCTGATCCGGGCGCTAGATACCCGGGGATCGCTTCGCGCGCCGCATTCAGCGCGCGAAGAATTGCATTGACACGGGGCCTCGTATCTTCTCTGGCGCCTGCGCTAAAGGGTCTGCCCATTTCGATCCTTGGCTGCAAATCAAGTGCAGGAGAGGTAACCCGCGGATCCGTAACTTGAACGGGTCGGGCCACGCCGCGCCCCGGTCGCTTCGGCGTTTCCGTTCCCTCGACGAGTCTTATTCAGCCATCGCGGAACGCACTTTTGTTCACTTTACGCTGGTTTTAGACCTGCGCCGTGCGTCCGGCCATCAAATGCATGCTCCGCAGATTAACGTCGGGGTCGAGGTCATTCACCAGACGGTGCTTGTGATTGGAGTTTACCGCTTGGTTGAGCACGCAGAGCCCAAAGCGCCTCCAAACCATAAACGGAGACAAGAATGCCGGCTGAAGCATATTGTTGGATCGCGGGTGCAGTGACTACCGCTTCTTGCTTCCAAAAAGCAGGAGCGCGCCACCAATCACTATCGCGCCCACACCGGCCCAAACCGGGACGTTGACCGTCTCCTTGTCCTTTACCGAAAGCTTGATCGGCCCCAGGTTGGCCTCATGGGTGTCCTTGGTGTAGGTGAAACTGCCGTATGCCAATCCGAGGACGCCGGCCACGATCAGCACGATTGCCACCATCTTGACTGCGTCCATTTCGTATCCTCGTGCAAGAGAAACTCCTCAAACCCCACTACGGACAGCGCGCGGGGGAGTGCCTGTCAAAAAAACGGTAAAGCGACCGCCCAGGCTGCTTTACCCGGTACTTCGCTTCATGGAACCATTCCAGGGTCGTTACAGGCGGCGACCTTGAATGACACGAATCAGAATTACCACCACCGCGAGAATCAAGAGGACATGAATAAATCCGCCCATGGTGTACGAACTGACAAAACCCAGAAGCCAGAGGACAATCAGAACGACTGCAATGGTCTCGAGCATTTTGCTTCTCCTTTTGCTATGACTTTGAACTGCATATTTTGCGGCCCACTGCCGCCAAGCGTTTGCAGTGACCAGACTGCAACCGGCTTAGCTGGTTGCCGTCCGCTCGATGGAAGGTTTGGCGGCATTGTGGTGACCAAGTGGACTTACAAGCGTTGTCCCGCTTTGCCCTTGGTTCCGCGACCTGGCTAACGCCAATGCCGTAGATTGCAGGATATGCAACCGACATGAACCGGCCGGCCGGTGGGTATGGGCCGAGTGGACCATGCTGCGAGCCGCATGCCAGGGTCACCGGGGGCGCATCTGTGTCCGAACTCCTTGTCGCGCGTAACGTTCCATGGAACGAATTACTGGCGCACTACTGAATTACACCACAAACTATCCGCGCGCCGCCTCCACCGAGGGGGGCTGGATGATCTGCGTGGTTGTCACCTCCCGCATGAACCATCAAAGAACGGCCCTTTACGTCAATAAGCTTAAGCCTGGGTGCCAATACTGGATTGCTTGCGTTACCCATGGCATCTACGAATAACGCCGGCAAATCGCCGAGATGCCCATCACCCCAAGGCAGGCCATGGCGCTTGCTTGCGGCTGGATCGTAATGCCCTCCCGCAGCCAATGCCGGCACCATTTTCCCATTTTGTTCCTTGGACTCGCAACTTGGATTTTCGTGCACATGGAAGCCATGCAACCCTTGCGGAAGGCCGGCAAGCGAGGCGCTGAATACAAGACCATAGGGTGTCTCGCTGATAACTACCTGGCCAACCGATTTCCCGAGTCCTTTCTCGTCAACAGCATTCATTTGAACTGTAATGTCAGCTTGTGCCGCACCGCATAAAGAGAGTGTGGCCGCTACGAACAATATCCTGATTCGCGCTTGCATATGTCCTCCTGCGTTGGTCAAAACACTTTATTGATGCGATCGCTAACGAAGCTATATGAAAAGTGCTTGGTGATACTGATCCTTTGATGTCCGTGCTGCAAGATTGAGGCATCGAAACTATCTGGAAGCGGAATGCACGATGGCCCGCTGCAGGAAGATTCATTTGATTCCCGGGTTTCCTCCCGTCGATCAAGCGCAACAGCTACTGCTTGACGCCTTCGAACATGCTCTCAATCATCTACTCGACCACGATTTCGCGTCACCGAATCGGACTATTCGACTTGAAGACCAATATCCTCACCCTCCTGCCATTCGTCCTTGTCTGCGCTGCCGCGGATCCACCACGTCAGTACACCGAACACCACGCCGAACTCGGCCAGAAACGCCCAGAACCATGCGAAGCCATTGGCATTGTCCAGCTGTACCCGATCGGTAGTACCGTCGAGTCAATCATTGCGTGCCCGCGCGAAACAGGTGTCTTCGAACCGACATAGTTTGCCGAACGATCACGGCGCCGCTGTGATCTGCAGCACCAGCGGACGCTGCCCACCCGTCGATCCCTCCGCCCATCCGCCGACGTAGAAGCGGCCCGCATTGTCGCGAGTGACGGAACCGTACAGGAGCACCTTTCGCAGGTCTTTTGTATCCAGCGGAAACGCGAAGGAAATGCTGGTTGCTACATCGAACACCACCCATTCGTAGCGACCGGCGCGCTGCGTTACGCCTGCCAGCAGGCTTCCCCCGCTGAAGGTGAACAACGACGGCGCGTAGGCCTCACCTTCCGGATGGAACCAGCCGACCGCCGTGACCGAAGCGGAGCGGCCTACCTTCGGATCGATCGCATAGAGATGACCGCGATGGGTGGTAAACACGATCCTCCCATCGGCAAGGTATGCAAGACCGACGATGCCGTGATTGCCGCCGGGTGACTCCGTTCCCAGGTAAAAGTCCAGCGGTGTGGTTGCCACCTCCCGGAGATCGACGTCGTACTCGACAAGTTCGGTCATGACCTTGCCACTAGGCTGCGCAGTCAGCCTCGGCACGAATGCGTGGCCACGCACATCGGCAAGAAAGTTGCGCGACACATGACCACCCGCTGAGCCGACGAGAACGTGCTTGGTTGCACCAGTCGAAGTGTCGTATTGGTAGAGGACATGGCCCCAGTACCCGAGGGCGTAAATGTAGCGTCCAACGCCAGCCGCTGCGACCAGGCCTTCCCTAGCGGCAAAGAGATGCTGCCACTGATTGGTGCGCGGATTGATTCGCCAGAGGTGGCCGCCCCAGCGAGGTGGGACGTTGGCAGACGCATCCTCACCGTCCTCATCCGTGGACGCAAAGTAGAGCCATCCATCGTTCGCCGGGATGATCTTGGAATGGATCTTGACCTGCCCTTCGCCCTCCCGGCGCAAGCCGGCCGCACCGAGCTGGTCGACCACGGTGCCTCGGTCCTGCCACGAATCCGTGTCCGGGTCGTACCGCATGAGGTGGGCACTCATCCCCGAATGTGCGGCCGACACACCCAGCCAGATGCCCCCGTTGTCATCCCGTCCGGTCGCGCCCCACACACTGGTTGCGTTGTCAAAGGACAGCACTTCGAGTTCGCGGACTATGGGGGCCTGGAATGGATTGTCCGGCAGCGGAAGATAGCGGCTTCCCGTCTGTGCTTCGTAGCCCCGCGCGGGCAGATCGGGCATCTCGTCAGTAAACTGAGTGCGAACCAGATAGATCGTTGCCGCGATTCCACATAGCAAAGCGAACGCTATGCCGAAAGGAACGCTACGTGAGCGGCGCATGGGGCACTATCAGTCCCGCACCACGATGCGGATGGGATTGGTCTAGGAACTTTTCGTCATCACCGACTTGCATGAGCGATTCTTCATTGGCTGCGAGGTCATGGGTGGACTGCGCCACAGGGCCGTCGACCGCAGGCCCGCGCAAAAGGACGTGGAATGCTAGCCGAATGAGGAGCACGAATAGATCGTAGCGCATAGCGCGATATACTTTGCAATCTCTTCATCCCAGACTTTTTCTGGGGCCTCAACGTCTGACATCAGTGCCGACCGCCTGTGGACGTCCGCTCCTGAGTAATAGGTAGGGCGCATTAGTATCAGTCAAGGCAAAGCTCGAACAAGATGATCTTCGTAGGTTGTGTCTTGGACTCGAATGGGCCGCTCTCTCTGTAGTATGCAGCGAAGGCCGTCCCGTTCGGACGCCCGGAGAGATCGGCGACCATCACCCGTCGTCCGATGTACTCCGGGCAACCCTTCGTTGAAATAGGTCAACCGTCGCTTGTTGGAAGCCTTGCTGTCCATGAGCCAATAATCGGTGCCACCGCCTCGCGATCTAGTGTCTACCACCAAAGCTCAAGGGCGCGCCATCTGTTGGCGCGTCCCTTGGAGCACCGGATTGGCATGCTTTCCGTTCGGCAGCGCTGCCAACACCAAATGAACGAACATCTGCTGGTCCCAAGCGCAAGGATAGCGCGTGAGTCCCAGGCGAACGAGTACCAATTCCCGAGACGGAATGATGGTGATGAACTGTCCCTCGTGTCCGATGGCGTGAAAGGCGTCGGCGGGCAATGGGTGGCCGTCGTTGCCGCAATGCTGGACGTTGAGAATACGCAACCAAAAATGCGCGCCGTATTGCTGTTCGGGGGCATTCGGCGCCGGGGTGCGCGTGTAAGCCACCCATCCCTCCGGCAGGATGCGTTGGCCCGACCATACCCCGTCGCGGAGATACAACAGACCGAACCGCGCCCAGTCGCGCGCCGTCGCGTACATGAAGGAGGATCCCACGAAGGTCCCAGTCGCGTCAGTTTCCATCACCGCGCCGGTCATGCCAAGCCGGTCAAAAAGGGCGCGACGCGGGAACTCCAGGTAGTCTGAATCACCGACGATCTGGCGTATGGCGTAGGCGATGATGTTGGTCGTTCCGCTCGAATAGCTCCATCGCGTACCGGGCTGTGCTTCGAGGGGCTTGGCGGCGGCATAAGCCGCTGCATCTGGAACGCCGAGCAGCATGTACGTCACGTCCGCAAGCGGGTTGCTATACTCCTCGTGAAATTGCAGTCCGCTGCTCATGAGCAAGAGCTGCTCGAGGGTGATCTTGCGGCGTGGATCGCCCGATCCCTGCCACTGCGGTATCGCCACTGAGTCGCTCAGGGAAACCTTTCCTTCTTTGACCAAAATGCCGACTAGCGCGTTGATGACGCTTTTTGTCATCGACCAGCCGTTGAGCGGCGTGTCCTTCGTGAAATGGTCCGCGTAACGTTCGGCGAGCAGGCGCCCCTTGTAGACGACCACCACGGCGCGCGTGCGCCGCGGACGAGCGGGGTCGGACTCCAAAAACGCCCACTCCAACGCAGCGTCCAAGCGGCTCTGGTCCAATTCGCGCGGCAGACTTCGGCTGATATCGAGTTCATCCATCACCGCTCGCTGCTCGCGCAAGCTCTTTGTGGAACCTTCAGTCCGTGGTGTAGGCGGTCCCGTAATTTCCCCATGTATAACGGCGCAACCCCGCCCTTCTCGATACACGGCTTTTCGCTTGGCGAATCCGAAGAATGTCGCCGTGACTTCGCGCGAGCCACGATCCACTTGCACATCTATATGCCGCAAGAAGGACAGATCATCGGCCGAAACGTCGGCACTAAGAAGCGACAGAGGGTCTCGTTGTGACACAAAGATACCCGAACACAGAATTTTCGCCGCATAGGCAGTGCCGATTGCTGCGAGCCGGGAACCGTAGGACAGGACGGCCATCGCTGCCGCCAGAGCAACTACGGCAATGAAAACGATGACTCGTTTGTACCCGTTCTTCATTAACGAAGATCGACTTAAGCCCGCTAACCAAAACCAAGATTCGACGTCCAGCGTGGCGCATATTCTGGCACCTGCCGATGGCAACTGCCACCAGGTCGTTGAATTCCGGAAATCTTCGCGGGAACGCTTCGGACTGGAAACGTCGCCAGGTCGGCCCATTTGCCGCAATCAACAGAAATAGGTTGCTTGGCGACGAAGAATGTCCACGAAATCCGAAGCATCTGCAGACCACACGCCGCGCCCCCACCTCAAATAGACCGGGTGAATGTTTCTGCGCGCTTTGGCGATTCGGATTTTTGGCTCAGGTACGTGAGACTGCGGTCAATTGCCAATCATGCCAACGGGCTAACAGGATCTGCGAAGCGATTGCGCCGCAGAGCGCGAGGAACATGTCCCACTGCGTGTCCCAGATGTCTCCCTGGGTAGCGAGGAACTCGTCCGCCGCTGATCCGGAAGCAATCGCCACCCACCACTCGATGAATTCGTAGAACGCGGAGACCGCGAGGCAGATGCCTGTGACAATAAAGAATAGCCAGCCCCTGCCCTTCACCACGCTGTTCCTCAGCAGAGTCTCGCGGGCAATTATTGCCGGTACGAACCCCTGCATGATGTGCCCGACGCGGTCGTAGTAATTCCGCGCCAGACCGTACTCGTCCCGCAGCCAACTGAACAGTGGCATCTCGGAGTAAGTCCAGTGCCCGCCCAGCATCAGCACCAGCGCATGCAGCCAGATCAGGCAATAGACCAGCATGGTGAGTTTGAATTTGGGGTAGATCGCGACCAGCACGACCGCACCAATGATTGCCGGCACCACTTCCAGGAACCAGACGAAATGATCCTTGGGATTTATTCCGGACCAGATGAGGATCACCAGGAATGTGGCCAGTAGCGCAAGGTGCCAGTGGGAAGGTTTCATGGGAAACGGTGAATGAGTGAAGGGTGAATGCATGAAGGGTGAAGGGTAAAACAAACTCGGCTCCACAGGGTTCCTCCGCCTCTCGCCTCTCGCCTCTCGCCTCTCGCCTCTCGCCTCTCGCCTCTCGCTTCACCTCATTTCATCCACCTTCAAAAACACCCTCCGCTCTTCCTGCCCGCCGACGCTGCGCCGATAAACCGTGCCGCTGTCGCGCTGCACGCTTTCCTGCGCGATCCCGCCCAATTCGAGCCACTCGCCGAGCCGCCCGGATATCACGGTGTCAACGTGCTGGACATTTATCGCTCCGGTGTTCGGATCGGCGACGCTGTCGCGCCGTGTGCTGATTGAAAGGGTGACCTGATTGCCGCTGACCCGCGGCCTTACATAGAAACCCGCGCCGGCATCACGATATTGGATAGTTTCCGAACCCTGCGCGGACTGGCTTCGCACCGGCACCGACTGGCCGACCTGGATAAAAGCCTCGTTGCCTTCCAGCACCTGCAGCGTTTGCACGCTGCTGTCGTTCGCCACGGACTGCGATTGCGATTCCCGGCCGCGAACCTTGTCGTCGCCACCCCGGATCACCACAGTCCCGCCCTGGTTGCTGCCCGTACCCGGAACCGTTGCGCGTGCGCGATCGTTTCCGATCGAACCTGAAATTTCCGCCTCCGTCCCCGTTCCACTCGCATTGCTTTGCTGCCTGACCGATATCGTCAGCTTGCGCGGCATGGCGTCCACCACGTCCAGTACCTTGCGCAACTCGGCGAGGTTCTGCGGTGTGGTGCGGACAATGATTCGATTCTGCATGCCGCTGATGGTCCCGCCCGGCGCCAACAGCGGTTTGAGCATCGGGATCACCTGATCGGCGTTGCGATAGTTGAGCTCGATAACTTCGAGCACGGTCTGCTGCGCCTGGGTCGTCGCGAACCAGCTCAGGGCGATTGCGAATAACAACGCACTAACTTGTCGACGTCTCACGCCTCTCGCCTCATGCCTCACGCCCCACGTCCCTCGTCCCTCACGCTCTCCCACCCAATCTCCACGCACGCGGCAGTTCGCGGCTCGCGGGGTCCTGGCGATAGAACTCGACTAGTTGCGCATACACCGCGGGATAAGTCTGGAGCACGATATCGGGCATTTCGAAGAAGGCCTCGCTCACCACCGCGAAGAATTCTGCCGGCGCCTCGGTTGCATACGGATCGATGTCGGTGTCTTCACCGGCTTCCACGCGCCGGCACAGATCCTTGTAAGCCTGTGTGAATGCCTGTGCCCACGCCTCGCGGCTCATGCCGGCATTCAGCGGCGGGAAACCGTTGGCATCGCCGTTGAGCATGTCGAGCTTGTGCGCGAACTCGTGGATCACCACGTTGACCCCGTCCACATCGCCGGCATTTTCTACGTTGGCCCAGGACAGGATCACCGGCCCCCGCAGCCAGGCCTGGCCGGCATATGACGTTTCGTCGGTCTCGATCAGTCCGTGTTCATTGCGCACCTCGTGGCGCGGCACGAACTCATCCGGATAGACGATGATCTCTACCCAGCCCGCGTAATGGTCGATCCCCAGGTTGAGCACCAGAATGCAGGCCTGGATCGCGATGCCGAGTTTCATCTCCTGGTCCAGCACCAGGCCCCCTGCGGCGGAAATCTGTTTCTCATGCAGGAACAACACCACCAGGTCGCGCAACTGCTTGCGCTCCTGCTTGGTGAGCCGCATTGCGAAGGAAAAGCGGTTGACCGCGCGCTGCCAGGCTGCGTCGTCCACCCCGCTACCCCGCAGAATGCGCTGCCTGCGCCACTGCCTGAAACCGAACATTAGTGCCGCGCTCTGTTCTCAGGAGCGGGTTTCACCGGACCCGCTTTCGTCTTCCAGCGGCGAATCGAGCAAGGCACTCTCGAACTCTCGGACCTGTTCGAGCTGATCGAGCTCGACACGCTCGATCTGGTTGAAGCGGCGGGTAATCTTGTCGCTCGAGACCCGAACGTCCTCGGCATCCTGGTGGGCCATGCGGATGTGGTCCGCAAGCTTCTTCATGCGCTGGTCGAACCGTGCGAAGTCCTTGCCCAACTTGCTCAGCTCATCCTTGATGATGTGGACCTGCTCTCGGGTGGCCACGTCCTTCATCACCGCCCGCGCCGTGTTCAGCACCGCCATCAGCGTGGTTGGCGAGACGATCCAGACCCGCCGCTGCATGGCGAAATCCACCACCTCCGGATGATAGGCGTGAATCTCGGCGAACACCGCCTCTGCCGGCACGAACATCACAGCGCCGTCGGAAGTCTCGCCGGGTATGATGTATTTGCCCGCGATATCCTCGACATGCTTCTTCAAATCGGCGCGGAACTGCCGCTGCGCCACGGCGCGGTCCGCCTCGGAGACGCCGGATTCGAACATGCGGTGGTAGTTCTCCATCGGAAACTTCGAATCGACCGCCACCATGCCGGTCGGCTCGGGAAGCTTCAGCACGCAGTCGGCGCGCGCGCCATTCGCCTTGAAGGTGTACTGGAACTCGTAGGCGATTTCGGGAAGGATGTTGCGCACCAGGTTCTCGAGCTGCACTTCGCCGAATGCGCCACGCGCACGCTTGTCGCCCAGCAACTCCTGCAGGCTCACCACGTTGGTCGTCAACCCGTCTATCTTCTTCTGCGCCTCGTCTATTGTGGCAAGACGCTCCATCACGCTGACAAAAGTCTCGTTGGTTTTCTTGAACCCCTCTTCCAGGCGCTCGCTGACCCGCCCGCTGATCTGCTCCAGTCGGGTGTCAGTGGTCTTGGAGAGCAGTTCCATCGACGTGGCAAGCTGCGCTGTGGCGTTGCGCATCGTGGTCTGGATCATCTCCTGCTCGGCGCGGCTCTGTTCCGCCATCGTCTGCAGGATCCGGGTGAGCACTTCGGTGCGGAGTTGATCGTGCTTGCCCTGCAGTTCCGTGTTCATTTGCGCAAGGCGCTGCGTCAAGGTCTCGCGGTTGGCGGACAGTTCCTCCGACTGCTTGAGTTGCAGCGTGGCCAGCGCGGTTCGGGTCTGGATCAGTTCCTGGGAAACGGTATTGCGCAGCCGCTCGGACAGCTCGGACTGCGAGGCGGAGAGCCGGTCGCCGAGGTGGTTCAGCCCCGAGTTCAGGTCCTTCAGCATCGCCAAGTGCTTTTCTTCCAGCACGCGGGCGAGCGACTCGGGATGACTCACCTGGCGGCGCGCCATCGACGAAACAATGAAGATCAAGAGGATCACCGCGAGCAGCGTCACGGCAGAAACGATCAAGGCAACGGAGAGATCAGGCATGAAAAGAGTATAAACCAAGCCCCCCTCTCCCCGACCCTCTCCCGCGAGGGGAGAGGGAGTCACAAAAGAAAAGCGGGCGCCCATGTGGTCGCCCATCTCTTATTTTAGGATTGATGTTATTTAGGGATTGAAGCTCCCTCTCCCCTGGCGGGAGAGGGCTGGGGAGAGGGGGAGCGGGGCTATGCCGCCGCAGGCGTGCTATCGCGCGAAGCGCGCTTGCGCTCGTGTTCTTTCAAATGGCGCTTGCGGATGCGGATGGACTTGGGCGTGATCTCCACCAGTTCGTCGTCGGCAATGAACTCCACCGCCTTTTCCAGCGTGAGTTCGATCGGCGGCACCAGGCGCACCGCTTCATCGGTGCCGGACGCGCGCACGTTGGTCAGTTGCTTGCCCTTGATCGGGTTGACGACCAGGTCGTTGTCGCGTGAATGGATGCCGATCACCATGCCCTCGTACAGCGCATCGCCCGGCGAGACGAACATGCGGCCGCGGTCCTGCAGCTTCCACAAAGCGTAGGCGACCGCTTCACCTGCGTCCTGGCTGATCAGGACGCCATTGCGGCGCTCTTCCATCTCGCCCTTGACCGGGCCGTAGTCGTCGAAAATGTGGCTGGCCAGTCCCAAGCCGCGCGTAATGGTGAGGAACTCGCCCTGGAATCCGATCAGCCCGCGCGCGGGAATGCGGTACTCGAGGCGCACGCGGCCCTTGCCGTCCGACTGCATGTCCTGCAGGTCGCCACGGCGACGGCCGAGTTCTTCCATCACCGCACCCTGGTGGGCGTCTTCCACATCCACAGTGAGCAGTTCGTACGGTTCCTGCTTCTCGCCGTCTACGGTTTTCATCACCACCCGCGGGCGGCCCACCGCCAGTTCATAGCCTTCGCGGCGCATGTTTTCAAGCAGGATGGTGAGGTGCAGTTCGCCGCGCCCGGACACCACGAAGGTGTCGGAATCGGCGGTAAACTCCACTTTCAGCGCAACGTTCGATTGGAGTTCGCGTTCGAGGCGCTCACGAATCTGGCGGCTGGTTACAAACTTGCCGTCCCTGCCCGCGAGCGGGGAGGTATTGACCAGGAAGTTCATGGTGAGCGTGGGCTCGTCCACTTTCAGCAGCGGAAATGCTTCGGGTGTGGCCGGGTCGCAAATGGTGACGCCGATGCCGACTTCGTCCACGCCGTTCACAAGCACGATATCGCCGGCCTGCGCCTCCTCGACTACGGTGCGCTCCAGACCCTTGAACACCATGACCTGGTTGATCTTGGCCAACACCGGCTCGCTATCGGGTCCGTTCATCACCGCGACCTGTTGGCCGGAGCGGATGCGCCCGCGCGCCACGCGGCCGACACCGATGCGGCCGACGAAGCTGGAATAATCGAGCGAACAGATCTGCAGTTGCAGCGGCGCGTCGGGATCGTCTTTGCGCACAGGCACGTTTTCAAGGATGGCATCGAACAGCGGCCGCAGATCCTGGCCGGGCTGGTCGTGTCTAAGCGATGCCCAGCCCTGCAGCGCGGAGGCGAAGATCACGGGAAAATCGAGCTGCGCCTCGGTGGCACCGAGCTTGTCGAACAGGTCGAAGGTCTGGTTGACCACCCATTCGGAACGCGCACCGGGCCGGTCGACTTTGTTAACCACGACGATCGGCTTGAGTCCCAGCGCGAGGGCCTTACGGGTGACGAAGCGGGTCTGGGGCATCGGCCCTTCGACCGCATCCACCAGCAACAGGACGCTGTCCACCATGGACAGCACGCGCTCGACTTCACCCCCGAAATCGGCGTGGCCGGGGGTATCTACGATATTGATGTGGGTGCCCTGATACTGCACGGCGCAGTTCTTGGCAAGGATGGTGATGCCGCGCTCGCGTTCGAGGTCGTTCGAATCCATCACCCGCTCGGCGATGTGTTGGTGGGCGGCAAAGGTCCCGGCCTGGCGCAGAAGCTTGTCCACCAGCGTGGTCTTGCCGTGGTCCACGTGGGCGATGATTGCGATGTTGCGAACGTTGCGGCTCATGAAATGCGGCATCCCGAAAAAGGTCGCGCAGTGTACCACAGACACTGTTGCAATTCATTGAATTCTCGTGCTTTGCCGTCCAAAAAAGGCACTTTCACCGCGAAGACGCAAGGCGCAGAGGAAACGCAAAGAAAGCAAAACAAGATTAGATGGAAAGGCAAGAAAAACGGACTGATAGCGGCGACCAAAGTGACCCAGCGATCGAGTCGCAGCAACTCGGAACCGTCAGCAACTTGTCACGCAACGTCCGGTTTTCCTTGCGTTTCCTTCGCGCCTTTGCGCCTCTACGGTGAGGTCTTGATCACGCGCTGGCGCGAAAGACCTGCATAGGCGGGGTGCGCAGCACCTTAGCCGTTCCGAGCAGGCCAGCGATCGCTACGCCAACCCCGCCGGCGAACAATCCCACCAGCCACACCCAGCCATTGACGCTGTAGGGAACATTCAGCACCTGTTTGGCGAGCACGAATCCCACCGCGCTCGCGCCTACTGCGGCAAGCAAACCGGCCAGCGCGCCGATCAGCAGAAACTCTGCCGCCTGTACCGCGCGTAGTTGCGCGCTCGCGGCGCCGAGCGTTCGCATCACCGCCGCGTCGAACACCCGTTCGCCATGCGTGCTGCTGACCGCGGCAAACAGCACCAGCAGTCCGGCCGCCAGGCTGAACAAGAACACGAACTCGATCGCCCGCACCACCTGATCCATCATGCGCTGCACTTGTGCCAGGATAGCGGCCACGTCGATCACCAGCAGATTCGGGAAGCGTTTCACGATTTCGTCCATCAGCACCGATTGCGACGCCGGCAGGTGCAGGCTGGTCACGAAGCTGCCGGGATAGCGCTCCAGCACACCCGGAGGTGCGATCACGAAGAAGTTCACCCGGAACGAGTCCCAATCCACCGTGCGAAGCGAACTGATCCTCGCCGTCAGGCGCGAACCCCCAATGTCGTAGGTCAGTTCATCCCCGAGTTTCAGGCCCAACGTCTCGGCGATGCCTTCCTCGACCGACAGCATTGGCTTGCCGGCATCGGACGCGGCAAACCAGCGGCCGGCGACGATCACATTGTCCGGCTGCATCTTCTCCGCCCACGACAGGTTGAACTCGCGGTCTATGAGGCGCCGCGCCCGGTCCTCGACGTAGTCTTTCGAGGACACCTGCTTGCCGTTCACTTCCACCAGTCGGCCGCGGATCATCGGGAACAGCGCCGGCACCTTCAGCTGCCGACCGGCAAAAAAATTCGTGATCTCGCCGACCTGGTCGGCCTGGATATTTACCAGGAAGCGATTCGGCGCATCCGGAGGCAGGCTTTTCTGCCAACTCTCCAGCAGATCCGAACGCACCAGTGTGAGCAGGATCAACGCCATCATGCCCAATCCCAGCGCGATCACCTGGATCACCGTGCCCATGGTGCGCCGGCGCAGGTTGGCGAGCCCGAAGCGCCAGTTGAGCCCAGCGCCCCGGCTGAACGACGACAGCAGCCGCAACACCAGCAGCGTCAGGACAGCCGACACGATCATTGTGCCGAGCACCCCACCGAGCACATACATTCCGAGTTTCGGATCCTGCGCCTGCCACAGGATCAGTCCGGACATCGCCGCGCCGCCGAGCAGATAAGCCGAGATCCCGAACGAGTCCGGGGCGCCCAGGTCGCGGCGCAGCACCCGTAACGTCGGCACTTTCTTCAACGCGATCAGCGGCGGCAGCGCAAAGCCGAGCAGCAGCACGAACCCCGCGATCAGCCCTTTCAAGACCGGCAACCAGCCCGGCGGAGGCAAGCTTACCGAAACGATGGGCGCGAGCAGCGACGCCAGCATGTACTGGCACAGGAAACCGATGGCGCAGCCGATCGCGCTGGCGATCAAGCCGATGATCGCGAACTGCAGTACGTGCAACGCCAGGATCAGCGTCTGGCTCGCGCCCAGGCAGCGCATGATCGCGCAGGCGTCCAGGTGCCGCTGCAAATAGCGGCGCGCCGCCAGCGCCACGGCAACCCCGGCGAGAATGACCGTCAGCAGCGCGGACAGGCCGAGAAAGCGCTCGGCGCGTGTCAGCGCCGAATTGATTTCCGGTCGGGCCTCGCGGATGTCCTCGACCCGCTGCCCCAGCCGGATCGTGCGCGTGGCGTAATCGCGAAACGCGGTCACGCCTTCCGTATCGCCGGCCACGAACAGCCGGTACGAAACCCGGCTGCCGGCCTGCACCAGGGCGGTTGACGCCAGATCGTCCATGTTGAACATCAGCCGCGGGCCGAGATTCATGAATCCCGCGCTGGATTCCGGCTCCTCACTCACCATCGCTGCTACGTTGAACTCGCGCTCTCCGAGGACAACTCGATCGCCGATGCTCACGTCGAGCCGCCGCAACAGGCGATCGTCCACCCAGACGCTGCCCGGCGCCGGAATGCGCGCCGGCTCGAAGTCCGGCCCGGCCAGGCTCTCGCGGATGCGC
This sequence comes from uncultured beta proteobacterium, assembly GCA_963789945.1. Classification (GTDB taxonomy): domain Bacteria; phylum Pseudomonadota; class Gammaproteobacteria; order Burkholderiales; family JACQAP01; genus JACQAP01. The sequence goes on from CAWBMN010000004.1 coordinate 529,965, forward strand.
AGTTTTCCCCGCAGCGGGTAACCCACCGACACCGCCTTCACTTCGGTCAGCAGCGCGCGATCTTTCGCCTGGGTCATGCTGGGAAAGCGCACGGCTTCGGTGACGGCCAGCCCGAGACGGCGCGCCTCGCTGCGGAACGTTTCCGCTATCGGCACGCCCGACACAACGACCAGGTCGGCGCCGAGCAACTGGTTGGCTTCGCGCGTAAGCGTGCGCCCGACGCGGTCGGCAAAGAAGGCAACCGTGGTCAGACTGGCCACCGCAACGATCAACGCCACGGCCAGCACACGCTGCTCGCCCGCGCGCCAGTCGCGGCCGAGCATGCGCGCCGCAAGGCGCAGCACGGCACCGGCACTCAAGCGATCAACGGCGTTCATCGGCGGTCAGCCTCCCGGCAGCAAGCCTGAGTTGGCGCGGACAGCGCCGGGCAATCGCTTCGTCGTGGGTTACCAGCAACAGCGTGGTGTGGCTTTCCCGGTTGAGTGCGAACATGAGCGAGATGATTTCCTCGCCGGACGCGGAGTCGAGGTTGCCGGTGGGCTCGTCGGCGAAGAGCAGACGCGGTTCCGATGCAAATGCGCGTGCCACCGCAACGCGCTGCTGTTCCCCGCCGGACAGTTGCCGCGGATAGTGTTCGAGCCTCTCGGCCAAACCCACACGCGCCAGCCAGGCCGCGGCCTTCTCTCTCGCGCCTTCGTTGCCGGCGAGTTCGAGCGGCAACATTACGTTTTCCAGGGCGGTCAGCGCCGGAAGCAATTGGAAGGACTGGAACACGAAGCCGACCTGGTTTCGGCGCAGGCGCGCACGGCCGTCCTCGTCGAGCGCGGACAGGTTGGCGCCGTTGATGTGCACTTCCCCGGCGGTGGGGACGTCCAGCCCCGCCAGCAGCGCAAGCAGTGTAGTCTTGCCCGACCCGGAGGCGCCGAGGATCGCGCAGGCTTCCCCGGCGGCGATTTCCAGCGATACATCCTGGAGGATGGTGAGCGTGGTGGTACCGGTGGAGACTTGCTTCGTCAATCCGACCGCCTTCACAATTGGCGTAAGAGGTTCCTGAGACATGTGGCTGCGAATTCTTCTGTTGTTGATCCTGACTGCGGTTGCGCCCGTGCACGCCGCCCGGACGATACTTGTGTTCGGCGACAGCCTGTCCGCGGGCTACGGGCTTCCCGCCGGCAGCGGCTGGGTGAGCCTGCTGGAACAGCGGCTCAAGCGCGACCGGCTCGACTACACCATCGTCAACGCCAGCATCAGCGGCGAGACCACGCTCGGCGGCCGCAATCGCATTGCAGACGCGCTGGCGGAGCACAAGCCGGCGGTGGTCATCGTGCAACTTGGCGGCAACGACGGCCTGCGCGGAAACTCCATCGAAGAAACCCGCCGCAACCTGATCGCCATCGTCGGCGCTTCGCGCAAGGCCGGGGCCAAGGTGCTGCTGGTGGGAATGCGCATCCCGCCCAATTACGGCAAGGTCTATACGCGCCGCTTCGAAGCGCTGTTCGCCGAGGTGGCTAGACAGCAGAACGCATCGCTGGTTCCGTTCATGCTGCAGGGCTTCGCCGACAAACCCGAATGGTTCCAGTCCGACGGCATCCATCCCGCTGTCGAAGCGCAGCCCCGCATCCTCGATAACATCTACCGGCGCCTGCGCGCCCTGCTTACGACACAACGTGCCTGACGCGCGGAGATTGTTCGCGCCGTCTGCCCGTGTAAACTTATGACGTTGCGACCCCGGCCAGCGCGCTGTGCCGAATGAACCAGGACACTGTTACGGTAGCACAGCTATCCGAATTCGACGAGATCGTGGACGTGCGCTCTCCCGCCGAATTCGCCCTCGACCACGTTCCCGGCGCAATCAATTGTCCGGTGCTCGAGGACAACGAGCGTGCGCGTGTCGGCACGATCTACGTTCAGGTTTCGCCGTTCGAAGCCAGGAAAGTCGGTGCGGCGATGGTCGCGCACAACATCGCCGGGCACGTCGAAACGAGCTTCGCCGGCAAGCCGAAGAACTGGCGGCCGCTGGTCTACTGCTGGCGCGGCGGGCAACGCAGCGCGGCAATGAGCCACGTCATGCGCCAGGTTGGCTGGGACGTGAAGCGGCTGGCCGGCGGATACAAGGCGTACCGACACGCGGTGGTTGCCGGCATCGACGCCCTTGCCGGAAAACTGCACTATCGGGTGATTTGCGGCCTGACCGGTTCCGGCAAGACCATCTTGTTGCGGCATCTCGAACAACACGGGGCACAGACGCTTGACCTGGAGCAGTTGGCCGCGCACCGCGGTTCACTGCTGGGCGACCTGCCCGGCGAGCAGCAGCCTTCGCAGAAAATGTTTGAAAGCCGGCTGTGGCAGAAACTCAAGAGCCTGGATCCTCGGCGACCGGTGTTCGTCGAATCCGAAAGCCGCAAGGTAGGAAACCTCAGGGTGCCGGAGGCGCTGATCGCACGCATGTGGCAGAGCGAATGCGTGTGGCTGGAGACCGCGTCACCGGTGCGCGTCGCTCTGCTTTTGCGCGATTACCGTCACTTCACCGAGGATGCACGGGCGCTTTGCGACAGGCTCGATTGCCTGGTCGCGATGCACGGGCACGAAAAGATCAGCAGCTGGAAAGACAAAGTCGCCAACACACAGTGGCCCGAATTCGTGACCCAAATGCTCCAGGAGCACTACGATCCCGCCTACGTCAAGTCCATCGCCCGAAACTATCCCAGGCTTGACGGCGCAACTTACGTGCGGCTCACCGACGGCAGCGACAAGGACTTCGATCGCGCCGCGTGCTCGCTGCTCGAGCCCGTCCTTACGGAAACTACTTAGAGAAACGTTCCCGAAAAATCGCGATGTCTGATCCCAACTTGTCCTGCCGCGCCCTACTTGCCGCCGCGCTGTTGCTTCTCGCCGTCGTCTGGTTCGGAAACATCGAATTTCGCAAGCTGATCAAGCCCGATGAAGGCCGCTACGCCGAAGTTCCACGTGAAATGGTCGCCACCGGCGACTGGTTGACGCCGCGGCTGAATGGCATCAAGTATTTCGAGAAACCGCCTCTGCAGTACTGGGCCACGGCCACCGCGTACTGGGCGTTCGGGCTTCATCACTGGACCGCGCGCCTGTGGAGCGCGCTGACAGGACTGCTCGGCATCTTCGTGATCTGGATTACCGGCAGGCGGCTTTTTGGTGAACCGGCAGGAATCCTCTCGGCACTGGCGGCGGGCAGCAGCGTCTACTATGTCGCCCTCGCCCATATCAATACCCTCGACATGGGGCTCACGTTTTTCATGGGCTCCTCGCTGTGCGCCTTCCTGCTGGCGCAACGGCAAGGCCTTCCCGTGGAAGGGCGCAAACGGTGGATGGCGCTGTCATGGGCCGCGACCGCAGCTGCGATCCTCAGCAAAGGCCTGGTCGCCCTGATTCTTCCGGGAATGGCAATTCTCATTTACTCGCTCGTGCAACGAGACTGGAGGGTGTGGCTGCGGCTCGACCCGCTGCTGGGGGTGTTGCTGCTGGCGGCGATCGCCGCGCCCTGGTTCGTCTGGGTTTCGGCGGTGAACCCTGAATTCCCCGGCTTCTTCTTCATTCATGAGCATTTCACGCGGTTTCTCACCCATGCGCACCGGCGAGTGGAACCGTGGTGGTTTTTCGTCCCGATCCTGTTGGTCGGCTTGCTGCCGTGGACAGTAAGCGCCGCCGCCGCGGTGCGCCAAAGCTGGCGAGCCGGCGCGCAGGCGAACGGCCTGGACGCCGGCCGTTTTCTGGTAGTCTGGTTCGCGACGGTGTTCGTATTTTTCAGCCTGTCGGGATCGAAACTGCCTTCCTACATTCTGCCGATGTTCCCCGCCGCGGCATTGCTCATCGGCCGCTATCTTAGCCAAGCCAGTCCGCGCGCCTTCGCCTGGCAGCTTGCGCCAATGGCGGCAATAGGGTTGCTGTTGGCGGTGGTCACGCCGTTCCTGCACATCGCGCGCAAGAGCGAGGTGCCGCAAGAGCTCTACGAGCACTATGCGATCTGGCTGCAGGCGGCCGGGACGGTGGGGGGCGCCGGCGCCATTGCCGCCATCGTTCTCGCCCTGCGCAAACGCCTGGTCGCGGCGGTGGCCGCCGCCGCCGCGGGCGCGCTGCTGTGCACTCAGCTCGCGGTCACCGGGCACGACAGCCTGAATCATGTTACTTCGGCGTATCATCTGGCGCAGAAAATCAATCCCGTCCTCAGACCCGACGTGCCCTTCTACAGCGTGCGAACCTACGAGCAGACCTTGCCGTTTTACATCCGCCGGACGCTGACTCTGGTCGAGTTCGCCGACGAGTTGGAATTCGGCCTGGAGCAGGAGCCCGATCTGTGGGTGCCCACGCTGGCCGAGTTCGAACAACTCTGGGCGAGCCATGACGACGCCTTTGCAGTCATGCATCCCGACACCTACCGCGAGCTCTCCCGTCACGGCCTGCCGATGGAAACCATCGCGTCCGATCCGCGGCGCGTCATCGTGAGGAAGAAATGAACCTGGTCAGCTTTTCGCTTGTCCTCGCCGGGGTGCTGTTGAATGCCGCGGCGCAGCTTTTGCTCAAGGCCGGCACCAACCATATCGGCGTCTTTGCCTTCACGCCGGACAACATCCTGCCGATCGGCCTGCGGCTCGCCGGCGAGCCTTTCGTACTGGGTGGCCTGGCCTGCTACGTCGTCAGTGTTTTGATCTGGATCATGGCCCTGTCCCGGGTTGAAGTCAGTATTGCGTATCCGATGTTGTCCATCGGCTATGTCGTCAACGCGGCTGCCGCCTGGTACCTGTTCGGCGAGGCGGTGACCGCGCAACGCATGGTCGGCATCGCCACCATCATCGTCGGTGTATTCCTGGTCGCACGCTCATGATCGCTGAAACACCTCTCCATACCGCGCCATTCGGCCCTTCGAATAGCCGGACCCGGCCTTACCTGCCTTTTGCGCGGCCGACCATAGACGAGGCGGCCATCGCGGGCGTGGCGGAGGTATTGCGCTCGGGCTGGATCACCAGCGGGCCGAAAGTACTCGAGTTTGAGCAGGCTTTGTCCAACTATCACGATGGTAGGCCGGTGCGAACGATGAGTTCCGCGACGGCAGCCCTGGAAGTGGCGCTGCAGGTCGCCGGCGTCGGTCCCGGTGACGAAGTGATCACCTCGGCGATGAGTTTTTTCGCCGCGGCGAACATGATTATCAAGGTTGGCGCCAAGCCGGTGTTTGTGGACTGCGATCTCTACACCCGCAACATCGATTTCGACCAGGTCGAGGTCGCCATCACGCCGCGCACCCGAGCAATCCTGCCGACGCATTTCGCGGGCTTGCCGGTGGACATGGAGCGCCTGTATCAAATCGCCGGACGCCGGCACCTGCGGGTCATCGAGGATGCCGCGCTGGCCATCGGCTCGCGCTGGAAGGGCCGGCACATCGGCGCGTTCGGCGACCTGGTCGTGTTCAGCTTCCATCCGAACAAGAACATCACCACCATCGAGGGGGGTGCTTTGATCATGCGCGACGGCGCCGAAGCGAAACTCGTCGAGAAACTGCGCTTCCACGGCATCCTGCGGCTGCCGGATGGCACCCGCGACGTGGATGCCGCCGGCGGCAAGTTCAATATGCCCGACGTCAATGCCAGCCTCGGCCTGTCCCAGCTCGCCCGCCTGGACGAATTCAATGCGCGCAGACGCGCCCTGGCCGCACATTACTTTGCACGGCTGCATACGGACCCCCAATGCGAGCTGCCGGCACGCGCGCATCCCGGCGAAGAGGATGGCCACAGCTGGAACATGATCTGCGTGCTGCTGCCTCTGGATCGCATGAAGATCACCAGGAAGCAGTTCATGGAGGCCATGCACGCGCGCGGAATCGGCACCGGCATCTCCTATGAAGCGCTTCATCTGACTACGCTGTGCCGGCGCTACGGCTACCGCGAGGGCAACTTCCCAAATGCCGAACGCATCGCCAGAGAGACCGTCACGCTTCCGCTTTTTCCGGCGATGACTGAGCACGACGTGGAGCGGGTTTGCGATGCGGCCGAGGAAGTCGTTCTGGAGGCAAGACGATGAACGATCCCAAGAGTGGGCTGGCGGAAACGAACGTGCCGGTGCTTTCCGTAGTGATCCCGATCTACAACGAAGAAGCCGGACTGGCTGCGTTGTTCGCACGCCTCTATCCGGCACTCGACGCATTGGGAATCCGCTACGAAGTGATCTTCGTCAACGACGGCAGCCGCGATCGTTCCGCCGCCCTGCTGCGAGAGCAGTTCCAGAAACGCCCGGACGTGACCCGCGTAATCCTGTTCAGCAGAAACTACGGCCAGCACCTGGCCATTATGGCAGCGTTCCAACGGACTCGCGGCGCCCGCGTGGTGACGCTGGATGCGGACTTGCAGAATCCGCCAGAAGAAATAGAGAAATTGCTGGCAAAGATGGATGAAGGTTATGACTATGTCGGCGGTGTGCGCGCGCAGCGCCAGGACACATGGTTTCGCCGCAATACCTCACGATTTCTGAACAAACTGCGCGAACGCACGACCAGCATCCGCATGACCGATCAGGGTTGCATGCTGCGCGCTTACAATCGGACCATCGTGGATGCAATCAATCGGTGCGAGGAAGTCAATACCTTCTTACCAGCGCTTGCCTTTACCTTTGCCCACCATCCGGCCGAGGTCGAGGTGGCCCACGAGGAGCGTGCGGCGGGTACCACCAAATACTCGCTGTACAAGCTCATGCGCCTGAACTTTGATCTCGTTACCGGATTTTCGGTTGCGCCGCTGCAGGTGTTCTCGCTGGTCGGCTTCATCGTAGCTGCCTGTTCCATGGGGTTCGTCGTCTTCCACATTATCCACCGCCTCATCAGCGGCTATGCAGCAGAGGGCGTGTTCCAGTCCGAAATCGAAGGCGCCGAGTTCTTCATGTTCGGGCTGGTGCTGTTCGGTATCGGATTGCTCGGGGAGTACATCGGCCGCATATACCAGGAGGTGCTGCGCCGTCCGCGTTTCATCATCAGCGCGGTGCTCGAAGACTTGTCTTCGGACGCTTCGACAGGCACCCGCCAGGAACGCAATGTCACCCCCTTCGACCGCACACATTCATAGAAGCCGATGACCAGTGCGGTCGTGTTTGCCTACCACAATGTAGGTGTACGGTGTCTGCAGGTGCTGCTGGCGCAAGGCGTGCGGGTGCCGCTGGTGGTAACTCATTTTGACAGCCCGGACGAGAACATCTGGTTCGAAAGTGTGGCGGCGATTGCGCGCCGCTACGACATCGTCGTGGCCTCTCCGGACGATCCCAACACCAGGGAATTCACCGAGCGGATCAGTGCATTGCGACCCGACTTCGTCTTCTCTTTCTATTACCGCGGCATGCTGAAGCCCGCGCTGCTGGCCGCAGGGGCGCGCGGTGCGCTGAACATGCATGGCTCGCTGCTGCCGAAGTACCGCGGTCGCGCGCCGGTCAACTGGGCAGTGATCAATGGCGAGCGCGAAACCGGCGCCACGTTGCATTACATGCTGGAAAAACCCGATGCCGGCGACATCGTCGATCAGCAGGCCGTACCAATCCTTGCGGACGACACCGCGCTGGAGGTATTCGGAAAAGTCACGGTTGCGGCGGAAATCACCCTGAACCGCAGCCTGCCCCGCCTTATCGATGGTACTGCTCCCCGCATCCGGCAGGATCTTTCCCGCGGTTCCTATTTTCCGGGCCGCACACCGCAAGACGGACACATCGACTGGAACCGGCCCGCCACGGCGATTCACAACCTCGTGCGGGGCGTGGCGCCGCCCTATCCCGGCGCGTTCACATCGCTCGGCGGGAAACCGGTCCGAATACTCAGGACACTCATCGAGCCCGCGCGCCGCGGCGCGCATCCCCGGCCATTTCTGTTCTTCGAGGACGGACGCTGTTACGCACAGTGCGCAGGCGGCGGCGTGCTGCGCATCATTGAATTGGAGTGGGACGGCAGGCTGTTGACGGAGAGCCAGATCGAACCCACGATTGGCGGCGCGCCGCTCACCCTGGCTGCCACTGAAACGGAAAAATCATGAAAAAAGTTCTTATTCTTGGCGTCAACGGATTCATCGGTCATCATTTGTCGAAACGGATCATCGAAACTACGGACTGGGATGTATTCGGCATGGACATGCAGACCGAACGCATCGCGGACCTGATGGACAACAAACGCTTCCACTTCTTCGAGGGTGACATCACCATCAACAGGGAGTGGATCGAATACAACATCCGCAAGTGCGACGTGATCCTTCCGCTGGTGGCGATCGCTACGCCCGCGATTTACGTGAAGGAGCCGCTGCGCGTGTTCGAACTGGACTTCGAGGCAAACCTGCCACTCGTTCGATCCTGCGTGAAGCATCGCAAGCGCGTTGTTTTTCCCTCCACCTCGGAGGTGTACGGCATGTGCCGGGATGCGGAGTTCGATCCGGAGAACTCGGAATTGGTCTACGGCCCGATCAACAAGCCCCGCTGGATCTATGCCTGTGCCAAGCAGCTTATGGACCGTGTGATCGCGGCGTACGGCCAGCAGGAAGGGCTCGACTACACGCTGTTCCGGCCGTTCAACTGGATCGGCGCGGGACTGGACAACATCGATACGCCCAAGGAGGGCAGTTCCCGCGTCGTCACCCAGTTCCTCGGCCACATCGTGCGCGGCGAAACCATCAAGCTGGTTGACGGAGGCCATCAGAAGCGCACCTTCACCTATATCGACGATGGCATCGACGCACTGATGAAGATCATCGATAACCGCGATGGTGTCGCCTCCGGCAAGATCTACAATATCGGCAATCCGAAAAACAACTACTCGATTCTGGAATTGGCGAAGCTGATGATGGACCTCGCAATCACCTACCCCGAGTATCAGGCGGCGGCAACGCAGGTCAAAACCGTCGAAACCACCTCCGGCGCGTATTATGGCGGCGGGTATCAGGATGTACAGAATCGCGTGCCGGCAATCGACAATACCCGCAGGGAGCTCGACTGGCGGCCGAAAGTGGACATGCATTCCGCATTGAGGCACATCTTCGACGCGTATCGCAATCGAGTCGGCGACGCCAGGAGTCTGATGGACTGAAATATTTCCGCCATGCAGTACACGGTAAGTCGGCGGTTTTCAAGGAAACGCGGCATTGCGCGACCTGGGCACTGCACGCGGCTCCCGCCCAATGGGTAACCGGTTCGATTGCATCGTTTGTCTCATCGGTCCTTGTGGCCAATGCGGCAAATTGGCATTTCCATGAAACTTGCTCTCAAAATTGACGTCGACACCTATCGCGGCACACGCGAAGGGGTGCCAAGGCTGATGAAGATCCTCACGGCGCACGGTGCCGGGGCCACCTTTCTCTTCAGCCTTGGGCCTGATCACACCGGCCGCGCGATCAAGCGCGTGTTCCGTTCGGGGTTCTTTGGCAAAGTGCGCCGAACCTCGGTGCTCAGGTACTACGGACTGAAGACGCTGCTCTATGGCACCCTTCTTCCTGCTCCGGATATCGGTCGAGAATGCGCCGACATCATGCGCAGCGCCCGCGACGCCGGGTTCGAGGTTGGGATCCATACCTGGGACCATGTGCTCTGGCAGGACAAAGTCGCAGCAGCCGACGCGGAGTGGACGCGCCAGCAGATGAAACTCGCCTGCGCCCGTTTCGAGGAAATTTTCGGGGAGCCGGCCAGGGTACACGGCGCCGCGGGCTGGCAGATGAACCGCTACGCCTATCGCCTCACCCAGCGCATGGGCTTCAACTACTGTTCCGATACCCGCGGAAGCGGACCTTTCATCCCGATCTATCAGGCGGAAATCATCGCCTGCCCGCAGCTGCCGACCACCCTGCCCACGCTGGACGAGATGATCGGAGTGGGTGGCGTGAAAGCTGGCAATGTCGCCGAACGGCTGCTCGAGTTGTCACGGCATCCGCCTGCCACCGGCCACGTTTTCACGCTCCACGCTGAACTGGAAGGCGGGAAGCTTGCCCCGGTTTTCGAAAAGCTGCTGGAGGGCTGGCGCGCCCAGGGTTACGAACTGACTTCGCTGCACGACTACCTGGAATCGATGGCGACCCGCGATCTGCCGCCGCATGAAATTGCGGCGGGCCCAGTTCCCGGCCGTGCCGGTTCCTTGGCGCTGCAGGGGCGGGAGTTCCTCGCCGGCACCTGATTACTCCCACGTTCCAACCCTTCCATCTTTACGCTCCAACCTACACCCAACGCAGAGGCGCAGAGAAGTGCAAGAGAACGCAGAGGAAGACAAATGTGGGCGATCCTTTGAGGGGCTTAAGTTCTGCCCACGTCATCCAGCATATTGCGCGTAACGCTCGAATTCGCTGTATTTCCTCCCGTTATTGAATTTCTCTGTGACCTCTGTGTCCTCTGTGCCTCTGTGTTGGGTGTAGTGTAAGAGCATGAGAGGACAAGGCACATTTTGGTATTGCATTCGGGCGGGGTTTCGGTAAACATAGCCCGCAGGGATGGAATCAACCTTGGTAGGTCTCAAGGTTCCGGATTTCGAGATTGCCTCGACCGGGAACCGGACGTTCAAGCTCTCGGCAGAGCTGGGAAGCGCGCTGGTCCTCTACTTCTATCCCAAGGACAACACCCCCGGCTGTACCACCGAAGGTCAGGAGTTCCGCGACCTGCACGGTGAGTTCGTCCGCCGCAACTGCGCCGTCTACGGCGTCTCGCGCGACAGCATGAAGTCGCACGAGGGCTTCAAGTCCAAAATGAGTTTCCCATTCGAACTGCTGTCCGACCCCGACGAAAAGATCTGCAACCTGTTCGGCGTCATGAATATGAAAAACATGTACGGCAAGAAGGTTTGGGGAGTGGTACGCAGCACGTTCGTCATCGATCCGGAAGGCGTTGTTCGCAGGGAATGGCGCGGGCTGAGGGTGCCCGGCCACGCCCGGGAGGTTCTGGAATTCGTCAAGTCACTCAAGTGAGGCGGTAATGGGCAATGCGTTATGGGTTATGCGTAGTCGTGATGCAACGGCCAGCCTGACCCATCACTCATCACTCATCACCCATCACGGGTTCATCATCACAAGAAAATGATCCAGCGCAAACCCGGCCCCACGCTCGTCACCAAGCTGCAACCCCGCACCAAGCTGTTCGTCCTCGACACCAACGTCCTGATGCACGATCCCACCAGCCTGTTCCGCTTCCAGGAACACGATGTGTACCTGCCGATGGCCACGCTGGAGGAACTGGACTCCAACAAGAAGGGCATGTCCGAGGTCGCGCGTAACGCCCGCCAGGCGAGCCGCTTTCTCGACGAGATCGTCTCCAAGGCCGTGGAAGATATTTCCGCCGGCATTCCGCTGGGAAATGCCGGTGCCAAGGAGGCGACCGGACGCCTGTTCCTGCAGACCGAGGCGATCACCGGGGAACTTCCGGCACGTCTTGCCGCCGGCAAGGCGGACAACCAGATCATCGGCGTCGTCAAGCACCTTCATGAGAGGCACGACAAGCGCGAGGTGATCCTGGTCAGCAAGGACATCAACATGCGCATCAAGGCGCGTGCGCTGGGCCTTGCCGCGGAGGACTACTACAACGACAAGGTGCTGGAAGACACGGACCTGCTTTACACCGGAGTGCGCGAACTGCCAGCCGATTTCTGGGACCAGCACGGCAAGGAAATGGAATCCTGGCAGCAGGAAGGCCGCACCTACTACCGTGTACGCGGGCCGCTGTGCGCAAGCCTGATGGTCAACGAGTTCATTTTCCACGAAACCGACAAACCGTTCTACGCGCAGGTGAAGGAGCAGAGCGGCAAGACCGCGATCCTGCAGACCACCCGGGACTACGCCCACCAGAAGAACAACGTGTGGGGCATCACCGCGCGCAATCGCGAGCAGAACTTCGCGCTCAACCTGCTGATGAACCCTGACGTCGATTTCGTGACCCTGCTCGGCCAGGCGGGCACCGGCAAGACGCTGCTTACACTCGCCGCCGGGCTGATGCAGACGCTTGAGGACAAGGTCTACTCGGAGATCATCATGACGCGCGTCACCGTCCCGGTGGGCGAAGACATCGGCTTCCTGCCCGGCACCGAGGAGGAAAAGATGACGCCGTGGATGGGCGCGCTGGAGGACAACCTCGACGTGCTCAACAAGACCGACGACGAAGCGGGCGAATGGGGTCGCGCGGCCACCCGTGACCTGATCCGTTCCCGCATCAAGGTCAAGTCGCTCAATTTCATGCGCGGGCGCACTTTCATCAACAAGTTCCTGATCATCGACGAGGCGCAGAACCTGACGCCGAAGCAGATGAAGACGCTGATCACCCGCGCCGGACCGGGCACCAAGGTCGTGTGCCTGGGAAACATCTCGCAGATCGACACGCCCTACCTGACCGAGGGCAGCTCCGGCCTGACCTACGTCGTCGACCGCTTCAAGGGCTGGGCCCACGGCGGCCATGTGACCCTGATGCGCGGCGAAAGATCGCGGCTGGCCGACCACGCCGCCGAGATCCTGTAACGCCCCGCTCCGAGTCTCCACCAATCAATCAGAAGGACCTTTCGCCACAGAGAACACCCCCCCTCACCCCTTCCCTCTCCCCCCAAAAACGGGTGGAGAGGGTGGTTCGCACGCGCTAATCCACGAGCGCATGGTTTCTTCAGCACCCTCTCCATCTTTCTGGAGAGGGCGGGGGTGCGGTGATTCTCTCTCTGCTCTCCGTGCGCTCTGTGCTTCTAGCCCTTGATCCCGTTCGCGAGGTGTGCACCGATCGGGAACATTTGTCTTTCTTTGCGTCTTTCCTTTCTCTTTGCGACCTTTGCGTCGAACGCTCTTGACGCTGGCCAATGGCCGGTTTATCCGCCGTATCCGGCCAGTCACGGGGCATTGCACAGCCCCTGCCAACGGACTAAACTGACAGGCACTACATATGGTGCGTATGCGCTGAAGCCCTACAACATATAGATCAGAAGCGAGTGCAGAGACCGATCCCACCACCACGTTGGGCGTGGCAGGCGATTACGGCCTTCGCTGGGTTATTCACCCTTGTTTCCGCACTCGCCGATCCGGTAGACCTGTGGCGCATCTCCATCCGCTCGCACCAGGGGGAGCCGCTCAAGGCGGTGGCCACCCTGCAGGCGCTCCCGGAAGAACGCATCACGCAGCAATGCCTGTCCATGGGTCCGGAGAGCGACGCACCGGGCTCCGACGCGCCCTTCCTGACCGATGCCCGCCTCACGTTGAACGCCAGGGGCGACACAGTTGAAATTTCCACCGACTCTCCCGTTTCCTCCCCCACCCTGGCACTGGTCCTTCGGGTCCAGTGTCCAGGGGCTTTTTTTTACGCGCGCCATTTCACGCTGTTGATCCCGCCTGCCCCAAAGGCAGCGCAGGTATCACCGCAACAGCCGCCGCGGGGATTCACGCTCACGGTCGGCCCGGGTGAATCGGTTGAGAGCCTCGCCGCGTCCTTGTTTCCAAACAACAGCAGGCTTCGACGTCTGTTGGTCAATGACGTCGTCAATCTGAATCCGCAGGTTTTCCCGGAAGGGACGCTGAAGCCGGTCGCTGCAGGTACGTTGTTATTTTTTCCCGAACTTCGCGGCCTTTCCGAACGCGCCGGCCGGCCGGCAGCCAAGGTCCGCGTCGCGAAGCCTTCGACGCGCCAGGAATCCGCTGCAGCACCACCTGATGCCGAGCCCAGTCCGGAATCCGCAACCCCGGTCAAACGGCCCGCCAGGCGGCGGACCACTGAGGCCGCGCCGGGTGAACCGGTCCGGTTGCGCCGCGCTCTCGAGCTCGGCGAAAAGCCGGGGCCTCAGGAATGCCGGGCGCTTATGCCGCTGTGCGGGGTCGAACAGGCGCTGGGCGAGGCCCCGCGCGCGCTCGACGAGAAGGCGCGCGGCATCGAATCCGGCATGAATGAACTGCGCTTGAAACAGGAAAGCATAGACGGCCAGCTCGCCCGGCTGGAGCAGTCGCTGGCTGCGCTGCAGAAAGCCGTGGCGACGGCGCCCGCAAGGCCTGTGCCGCCGGCTCCTCCGCCAGCGAAAGCGGAAATCCGCACCGTGGTCAGGACCGAGCCGCTGCCTTGGTACTACTGGGCGGGCTTCGCTGCGATAGCCATGGGCTGTGCCGTCGGCGGCTTTGCCTTCGGCCGCAGGCGGGCCTACTCCGGTTCGCTGGGCGAGACCGACGAACGTCTGGATGAGATGCTGGCCTCCGCCGCGACCGCCATCCGCGAGTTCGATGCCAAACCGGCGCCCCCGCCCAAACGTGTTGTACCGCGGACCGAGCGGCCGACGCCAAACGCAAGGCCGGCGCCTCCGCCGGCACGCGAGCCTGAACCACCGGCACCGCACGCGGCCCCGGAGGCGGACATCAACCTCGACCAAATCAAGCTCGAACTGGGCGGCCAAGCCATACCACCCGCCGCCGATGTGGACGTGCAACTGGATAGCGGGCCCGTTGCGCAGTCGATCGGGCTGTCGAGCAAAGTCCTGTTCGAAATGGACCAGGCCCTGGACAACACGCGCTCGATGTTCACCGACGTGGACCGCTTCATTGCGCTGGGACGAACACAGAACGCCGTCAGCTTGCTGCAGTTCCAGGTCCACAAGGACCCGAAGGATCGCGATTCGTGGATCAAGCTGATGGCAATCTACCGCCAGGAAAAAATGGATGCGGAACTCGCCAGTGCTGCGCGCGAATTCAAGAGGCAGTTCCCGGGTGAGGACACAACCGGGTGATGGCGCGCTTTGCCGCTGTCAGAAGCGGCCAGGATCGGCGAAATTGGCGAAGCGGGTGTACTCGCCCTGGAACACCATCGTCACGGTGCCGATCGGGCCGTTGCGCTGTTTGCCGATGATAACCTCCGCCTTGCCCTTCTCGGGAGAGTCGGGGTTGTAGACTTCGTCACGGTAGATGAACAGGATCACATCCGCGTCCTGTTCAATCGCCCCCGATTCGCGCAGGTCCGACATCACCGGCCGCTTGTTGGGCCGCTGCTCGAGGCTGCGATTGAGTTGTGATAGCGCCACGACCGGCACGTTCAATTCCTTGGCAAGCGCCTTGAGCGAGCGCGAGATCTCGGAAATCTCGGTGGCGCGGTTCTCGCCCTGCGCGCTCGCCGACATCAATTGCAGGTAGTCCACCACGATAAGGCCGAGCCTGCCGTACTGGCGGTGCAGGCGGCGCGCACGCGCACGCAATTCCAGCGCGTTGAGCGCTGCGGTTTCGTCGATGTGGATCGGCGCCTCGTTGAGCTTGCCGACTGCATCGGTGAGCCGGCGCCAGTCCTCATCCGCCAGCCGCCCGGTTCTCACCTTGTGCTGGTCGAGACGGCCGACGCTGCCGAGCATGCGCATCACCAGTTGCGTGCCCGACATCTCCATCGAAAAAATGCCAACCGGCAACCCCGCCTCGAGCGCCACGTGCTCCGCGATATTCAAGGCCAGCGAGGTCTTGCCCATCGACGGCCTTCCGGCAACGATCACCAGATCGCCCGGCTGCAGCCCGGAAGTCATTCGGTCGAGATCGGTAAAGCCGGTCGGCACCCCGGTTACATCCGAGGGATTGTCGCGGTTGTACAGCAGATCGATGCGCTCGACCACTTGCGTGAGCAGCGGCGGCATCTCCATGAAACCCTGGCGGCCTCGCGAGCCTTCCTCTGAAATTGCGAATACTTTCGACTCGGCCTCGTCGAGGAGCTGTCCGGCCTCCTTGCCCATCGGG
The DNA here is from genome assembly GCA_963789945.1 of uncultured beta proteobacterium. Classification (GTDB taxonomy): domain Bacteria; phylum Pseudomonadota; class Gammaproteobacteria; order Burkholderiales; family JACQAP01; genus JACQAP01. The sequence goes on from CAWBMN010000004.1 coordinate 545,642, forward strand.
TTGTATGCGGCGTCGGCGATTTCGGTGCCCACCTCGGCCAACTTGCGCATCACGGCGCGTTCCCGGACGATCTCCGCATAGCGGCGGATGTTGGCCGCTGTCGGCGTGTTCTGTGCCAGTGCACCCACATAGGCGATGCCGCCCACGGTCTCCAGCTCCTTGGTGCTCTCCAGGCTTTCCGCCACCGTGATGACGTCGGCGGGCCTGGAATGCTCGATCAGCCTGGAGATGCTGCGATAGATGAGCCGGTGGTCGGCGCGGTAGAAGTCTGATTCGCTGATCATGTCAGCGATCTTGTCCCACGCAGTGTTGTCGAGAAGCAGCCCGCCGAGCACCGACTGTTCGGCCTCGACCGAATGCGGCGGCAGCTTGATCAGCTCGACCTGGGTGTCCGCTATTCTTTGTGTTGCGAACTGCGCCATTTATTCCGGAGTAGTTATGAGCTTGTAAACAAGTGTGGCGCCAAACAGGAACCGCCGCCGACTATTATTCGCAACGCAATGGTGCGCGCAAGTGGAAAAATAAAAAGGGCTGTTTTCACAGCCCTTTTTTTTCACGTCCGGACTTCGACGATCAGCCGACTGCCTCTCCCAAAACCGATACGGTGATGGTCGCCGTGACATCGGCATGCAGATCGAGCGTGATCGGGTAGTCACCGACCTGTTTGAGAGGCCCTTGCGGCATGCGCACCATCGCCTTGGACACCTCGTGGCCCTGGGCCTTGAGCGTCTCGGCAATATCGTAGTTGGTCACCGAGCCGAACAGGCGTCCGTCCACACCGGCGTTCTGGGTGATCTGGATCATCAACCCTTCCAGCCTGGAAGCGCGCGCCTGCGCCTCGGCGAGCGTCTTGCCCTGCTGCAACTCGAGCTCGGTACGGCGGGTTTGGAACTCGGCGATCGCACTGTCCGTGGCACGCTTGGCCTTGCCTTGCGGAATCAGGAAGTTACGCGCAAAGCCGTCTTTCACTTTTACGATGTCGCCGAGCTGGCCGAGGTTGTGCACTTTTTCCATCAGGATGACTTGCATGGCTGCGGCTCCTCAGTGCAGGTCGGTGTAGGGCATCAGCGCCAAAAAACGCGCGCGCTTTATCGCGACCGACAACTGGCGCTGGAAGTGCGTCTTGGTGCCGGTGATGCGGGCAGGAATGATCCTGCCGTTCTCGTTGATGAAATCCTTCAGGATCTCGACGTCCTTGTAGTCCACTTCCTTGATGCCTTCGGCCGTAAAGCGGCAGAACTTGCGGCGGCGGAACAACGGGCGATTGCTGCGTTCCTTGCCCTTGTCCTTGCCTTTACCTTTGCTACCTCCAAATCGTGGCATGGCTCTTCATCCTCAATTCAAGTCGAATCTGTTCACGTGCAATACCGGTTGTCGGGACAGCTTGCTCTTCATCGCCAGGAAGCCTTCGAACCTGTATTCCGCTTCCTGTACCGCCTTGCTCAGATCCTGCGCCACGTCGCCGAGCGCCACACCTTCGATCTCGAGGTTGACGCTCCTGGACCTGCCCGCTTCGACCTGTTCCGAGACATGGCCGATGCGGAAATTCAGCGCCGGCATGCCGGCGGGTGTGTGGCGCAGTTCGTTGCGTTCGATCAGTTTGCCCGTCAGGACAACCTGGTTGCGATTCACTGCGTTACTGAGCGGCGGTCGGGACCGGAGTCGCGGGTGGTTTCTCCGCCGCGGCTTCCGGCCTGGCGCTCTCGCCCACCGGCCTGGCGCTCTCGCCCACTACGGTGCGCGATTTCTCTTCCTTCATCATCGGTGAAGGCTCGGTCACGGCACGGGTCATGTTCACGATCAGGTGGCGCACCACCGCATCGTTGAACTTGAAGGCGTGATCGAGCTCGGTCAGGGTTTCCTGATCGCACTCGATGTTCATCAGCACGTAATGCGCCTTGTGGACTTTCTGGATCGGGAAGGCGAGTTGCCGGCGGCCCCAGTCTTCAAGGCGGTGGATGTGCCCGGCGCGGGAAGTGACCATCTGCCGGTAGCGTTCGATCATCCCGGGCACCTGCTCGCTCTGATCGGGATGGACGATGAAAACGATCTCGTAATGCCGCATCAATTTTCTCCTTGTGGGTTTGCCCGGCGAAGCGGGCGGAAAGCCTCCCGGGATGCGGACCCGGTGAGGCAAGGAAGGCCGCGATTATACCGATTTCGGCTTGAAGATCAATCGCCTTTTGGCAGAGGCGAACGCCCGGGCAGGAGTTTGTGAGGCGCCAGGATGACCAGGCAGAAAATCAGCGCCGGCCGGATGCAGCCAGCAGAAGCACTCTGCCGGCTGTGCACGCACACCGACCATGCTGCGCCTTACCGCTTCGATGCCACGCGGAAAAGTCGCTCGTTGTACAGCTCAAAGGCCTCCTGAAACACGGTGATTGCATCCTTCAGGTGCCCGGGATCGACCTCCACGCGCGTCTGCTTGCCCGTAACCGGATCATAGAGATATTCGGCGGCGGTCTTGCGGAAACCGATCGCGATGATGCGGGTGCCGTTGAACAGCGCTACGTCACGATTGTGGTTCATGGGAATGAACCGCCCGGGCCGATGGTCGCGCAGGACATCCATGCCGAAAAAAGTCGAGTCGTAACTGAAATCGAGCAGGCCCAGCACTGTGGGTGCGACGTCGATCTGGCTGGTCAGGGTACTGACTTTGCCGGGTTTCACGTGCTTCGGCGAATAGAACATCAGCGGGATTTCGTAAGTGGCTACCGGGATGTCCTCACGCCCGTACACCCGTGCGCCGTGGTCGGCAACGATCACGAACAAGGTGTCGTCGAACCAGGATTTGCCGTGTGCCGCACCGAGGAAAGCGCCGATTGCATGGTCCGCGTAGCGTATGCCGGCATCGCGCCCGCCGCCTTTCTCGGGCACGCCGGGGACGCCCGGCGGAAAGGTGAACGGCTTATGGTTCGACGTGGTCATGATGATCGAGAAAATGCGTTCGCCGCGCGCGTGCTGTTCGTCGAAAACTTTCAGCGAATGAGCGAAAAGGTCCTCATCGGATACGCCCCAGATATTGTGGAATCGCGGCTGGTCCATGTCGGTGCGGTCGATGACGCGATAACCATTGGCACCGAAAAAATGGTTCATGTTGTCGAAGGTGCCGTAACCGCCGTAGATAAAGGTCGGCGTGTAACCGTTCTTCGCCATCACCGTTGACCAGTTGAACAGGCCCTCGTTGTACGGCCTCTTGACTATGGACTCGGCAGGCACCGGCGGGAACGATGCCGACACCGCCTCCATTCCGCGCACGGTCCGGGTGCCGGTGGCGTAGGCGTTGGCAAAGACCAGACTTTGCTTCGACAGGCGGTCGAGATTCGGCGTCAGCCCGCGGGTGTCGCCGTATGCGCCGACGAACTCCGCGCCCAGCGATTCCTCCAGCAGCACCACAACATTCAGGAACTTCGGTGCACCGCCGCCGCGGATATGCCGCTCAATGTGGTCCGATTCGGGGAAAAAGTCCGCACGCGTTTCCCTGACCAGCGAACGCAGTCTTTCATCGGCCTCATCGTCGGGTAGCGACAGGTAATAAGCAGGGTAGTCGAGGTTGCTGTTAAATGCCGCGTTGAAGAACGAATACACGCCATTCGCGGCCAGTTCGTTTACGACACGGTTCTCCGAATAGCGCCCGGTGTTGATCGTGAGCCCGGCCTGGACCACACCGACTGCCGCTGCAAGCGTGACCAGCACGGCCAGGCGCGTGCGCAGTGGGTCCGGGTGTCCGTCGGGGCCGAACAAGCGGTCACGCAATGCCAGGAATGCAATGACTGTCAATGCGGCGGTAGCGATCAGCACCCTTGCCACTGGGTAGGACTGCCAGATGTTGACGAAGACCTCGTGCGGATAGATCAGGTACTCGACCGCCACGAAATTGAAGCGCGCGTCGAACTCGTCGAAGAAGAAAAACTCCACTGCCCCGACATAGAGCAGCCCGAACACGGTCGCCGTGAACAGGCCGGCGACCAGCCTGCGCTGCCACTTGCTGCGGTACCAGCGTGCGGGAATCAGCGCCAGGTAGAGCGCGAACGGGGTGAACAGGTACAACGCGGTCGCGAGGTCGTAAACCGCACCCACTGCCAGCACCGCCGGCACGTCGGTCCATGCAGCCAGTCCCGCGGCCATGGAAACGAAAATCAGTACCAGGCGAGTCAGCGTCGAAACCGCAAGATAGATCGAGCCGAGCAGGAGCCATGGGCGGAAGCGGCCCAAGTGCAGAGCGGCGCCGGTCCTCTGCAACAATGTCGCGCCGTATGAGAACGAGTCGTGTTCAGTCATGGTTTTCAGCAAGTTTGGTTCGCGCGGTTAACGCTTTGCGCGCGTTTCAGTTTACTGCCGGCGCAATATGGCGCTTGAACGGCGGGCCGCCAGATCAACGAGCACGCAAACGTTGCGCGCGCCCGCACGGAGAACCGCTTCGTCCTGCTCGACCTCGCGACGGTGTGGTGCCACTGGTGCCGGGTATGGGGCGCGGCCTCCTCGCGCTTTACCAGGGGACGGGAGAACGCGAGTGGCTGCGGCACGCCCGGGACTCTCGCTGCCGCTGTTCAAGGGAAGCGAATTGCTGATCCTTGCCGGCAAACTCCGCAGGTAGCCGGGACTGGCGCACCGGCTGGGCACAGCGGCCCGATCACGTCAAAAAGAGCGGTCCGTCATTTCAAGAAGGGGACGATCGCCTAGGCGTTTCAACGTCCAGTCTCTCGACCTCGTACCCCACGACGCGGACTGCCGTTTCGAATTGCTTGGGGAGAACCTTTTGCGGATCGTACCTGATGGTCGCTTCCCTCTCTGCGATCGAGACGCTCACCTCGGAGACGCCGCGAATGACGCTTAGTGCGCTCTGAACGCTTCTCGCCGAAGTGTCGAAGTGCATCCCTTTGATTCTCAGATGAGCCGTTTGCATTGGACCCTCCTCGCTCATACGGTGCGCAGGACGCTTGAGCCGTCTGCTCGGATTGCGATTTGACCGCAATGCCCGGCGTACCCGGATGACCTGATCTCCGGGATCACCGGCAGCCCGCGGCAGGTTCAACGCTAGTTTGAAAGTCACGCACGGTATGTGCGCTAACCCACATAATGGCGCAGGATTCCGGCACTCAAATCAGACAAAGCACGCCGCGCCGAATCTGATCCCCCAACTGCGCCGCATTCGCCAGCCCTGCAACACCGAAACCGAGCACCAGCCCACCGGAAACCCACCGCACCATGCGGCCCTGAAACCAGGATCGCGCACGCCTCAAAAACAATCCGGCCAGCAGCAGATTGGGCAACGTGCCCAGGCCAAAAGCAAGCATCAGGGCGGCCCCGTTCGCCGCGCTTCCGCTCACCAATGCAATCGCCAGCACACTGTAGATCAGCCCGCATGGCAGCCAACCCCATAGCGTCCCAACCGCAAACGCCCGAGGCAGCGTGTCTACAGGCAGAAATCTCTTGGACAGCGGGCTGATGTGCCGCCACAGCCGGCGCCCCGCCGCTTCGAGCCTGGTCACCAGCGAGGACCAACCGGCGAGGTACAGGCCGAGCAGGATCAGCATCAGATTGGCAAGCACGTAGAGCGCGAGTTGCAGCGGCAGCAAATCGTAGTACAGCACCATCCCGCCGAGCTCGCCGGCGATTGCCCCGGCAAGCGTATAACTTGCGATCCGGCCGGCGTTATAGGCCAGATGGAATGGCAGGCGCGAACCGGCGCCCGCTGACAAAGCACTGACGATGCCGCCGCACATGCCGGCGCAATGGCCACCGCCGAGCAGTCCGGCAAGAAATACGGCAAGCAGCGTGGCCTCGGGCATCATGTCCGCTTCAAATTACACTGGAATAGCTTTCGCGTTGCCGGCGTTCCCGGAGATAGCGATCGAACACCATGCATAATATCCGGACCAGCAATCTGCCCTTTGGCGTCACCACGATCCAGTCGGGCCGCACCTCAACCAGCCCATCTTCCTCCAGGCGCCGCAGGTCCTCCAGCTCCGTCGAGAAATAGCCGGCGAAATCTACCAGGTAGGACGATTCTATCGATTCGATCGAAAGCCGGAAATGACAGACCAGCGCCTGGATGACCGCGCGCCGGACCAGATCGTCCTTTGTCAGCACCATGCCGCGCCACACCGGGAGGCGTCCGGCATCGAGCGCCGCGTAATACTCCTCCAGAGACTTCAGGTTCTGATAGTAAGTCGGGCCGATGCGGCCGATGGCGGACATTCCCAGTCCCAGCATGTCGCACTCGGGGTGTGTCGAGTAGCCCTGAAAGTTGCGCTGCAGGCGGCCCTGACGTTGCGCGATCGCGAGTTCGTCATCCGGTTTGGCGAAATGGTCCATGCCTATGTAAAGATAACCCGCCCGCGTCAGGCGGCCGATCGCAAGAGTGAGGATCTGCAGCCTGGTCTCCGGCGACGGCAGTTCGGAATCGGCGATGCGCCGTTGCGGCTTGAACATCCGCGGCAGGTGCGCGTAGCCGTACAGCGCAATGCGATCGGGATCGAGGGCCAGCACCTTGCCGAGCGTAATGTCGAAGCTGTCCAGCGTCTGCTTTGGCAGCCCGTAGATGAGGTCAAGATTCACGGAGCGCATGCCGGCCGCGCGCGCCTCTTCGATCACGCGGCGGGTGATCTCTTCCGACTGAATACGGTGCACTGCCTTCTGCACCTCGGGATCGAAGTCCTGCACACCGATCGATACGCGATTGAAGCCGAGTTCGGCAAGATAGCCCATCGTGCCGGTCTCTACCCGGCGCGGATCGACCTCGATGGAACACTCGAAGTCAGGGCGACGCTCGAATTGCGCGTCCAAAGCACGCATCACTTCGCGCATTTCTTCGCGCGAAAGAAATGTCGGCGAGCCGCCGCCCCAGTGCATCTGCGAGATCGAGCGTTCGGCACCCAGCGATTGCGACAGCAACGCCAGTTCCCGGGCGAGGTACTTGATATACTTCGCGGAACGTCCGTGGTCCCGGGTCACCACCTTGTTGCACCCACAGTAATAGCAGATCGTGTCGCAGAACGGCAGGTGCGTGTATACGGAGAGCGGCTGCTTGATGCCGCCGATGTTGCGTCCGCCCAGCCAGTTCCGGACCTCCGCCTCGCCGAACGCCTCGACAAAGCGATCCGCAGTCGGATAGGACGTGTAGCGCGGGCCGCTGACATCGTAATTGCGGATCAGCACCGGATCGATTACCAGTTCCGAGGATGGATAACTCATTGGCCGGATTTATGTGTGTGACAATTTCCCTGCCTTTTGCCAGGGACAACTATGACAAATACCGCAGGTGCGGCCTTGACCTGAATCAACCGGGGCTCGCATGCGCCGGTCTGGGGCGGGGCGAGGCATGATGAACGCGCAAGCACAGTCTTCCCCGCACTGGCTGAAACCCTGGGTTATTGCGGCCGGCGTTGCGGGTGCGGCCGGGATAGGGGTACTCAACTTCACCGCGGCGCAGTTCGGGGACGGCGTTCCCTGGCTTCAGGCCACGGATCTGGTCATCGACCTTGCCATTCTGGCCGCGGGTATCGTTGCCGTGATAATTGTCGCAATGCGCGCGGAAGCCGAAGCCGTGCGAATGCGAACCGTGCTCGATGCAACCCAGGCGCGCCTGGCCGCGATCGTCGATTCGGCCATGGACGCGATTATCACGGTGGATGAATCCCAGCACATCGTGCTTTTCAACCGTGCCGCGGAACAGGTGTTTCGCTGCCGTCGCGAGGACGTTTTGGGCACCTCGCTCGATCGCTTTCTGCCCGCGGGGTTTCGCGCGGCGCATCACGGCCACATCGAGCAGTTCAGCCGGAACGGCGTCACCAGCCGGCGCATGGGTGACGACACGACGTTACGGGGGCTGCGCGTCGGGACCGGCGAGGAATTTCCGATCGAGGCTTCGATATCGCAGGCGACCGAAGGCAAACGGCGCTTTTTCACCGTGATCCTGCGCGACATCACCGTGCGCAAGCAGGCGGAGGACGCACTGAAGCGCTCCGAACACGAGTTGCGCGAACTGTCGGCACGCGTGCTGGAGGCGCGCGAGGAGGAGAAGACGAACATTGCGCGCGAGCTGCACGACGAACTCGGCCAACTGCTCACCGCACTGAAGATGGACCTCGCCAGCCTGCGCGAAGCCCCCCCGGACAATCGCGATGAAAGGATGCAGGAGATGGGCCGGCTGCTCGACCAGACCGTTACCGCCACGCGGCGCATCTCGGCCAATCTGCGCCCGCTGATGCTCGACGACCTCGGCCTGGCCGACGCCGCCCAGTGGCTGGTGGAGGAATTCGCCAAGCACTCGGGCATCACCTGTCACATCGAAATGTCCGGCAGTGACGCACTGGAAGGTTTGTCCAGGTCGGTGTCGACCGCCGTGTACCGCACCATCCAGGAGTCGCTCACCAACATCGGCCGCCATTCCGGAGCGAAAAACGCGTGGGTCGCGTTCGCCGCGCAGAGTGGCTGGATCGACGTCGCGGTGGAGGACGATGGCCGCGGCATCGCTCCCGAGGATCTCGAAAAGGCGCGCTCGCTCGGCCTGAAAGGCATGCGCGAGCGCATTGCCTACCTCGGAGGCTCGCTGGAGATCGCGCGCGCCGCCCGTGGCGGCACCTGCCTCCGTGCGCGCCTGCCCATGCGCCGCCGGGTCCAGAGGGAGCCTGCTTGATCCGCGTGCTGATCGCCGACGACCACAAGATCGTGCGCGACGGCCTGAAGCGCATCCTCTCCGCGCACGAGGAGGTCGACGTAACCGGCGAGGCGGCCGACGGGGACCAGGCGCTCGCGCTGGTCAGGGCGCACGAATACGACCTGGCCATGGTCGACATGTCGATGCCGGGCCTGTCAGGCATCGACCTCATCAAGCGGCTGAAACTCGAGAAGCCGAAGCTGAGAATACTGGTGCTGTCCATGCATGGCGAGCGGCAATACGCCGCCCGCGCGCTGAAGGCCGGTGCTTCGGGCTACCTCAACAAGGACAGCGCCGCGGAGCTGTTGGTCGGGGCGATCCGCAAGATCGCCGCCGGCGGCGTGCATATCGGCGACGCCGCGGCGGCGAGCCTGGTGTCGGCGGACAAGGCGCCGCACGAGGCGCTTTCCGACCGCGAGTTCGAGGTGCTGCGCCTCCTGGTGGAGGGGCTCGGCCCGACCGATATCGGCGACAAGCTGCACCTTTCGGTCAAGACGGTGAGCACCCACAAGACTCGCATCCTGGAGAAGCTCAACCTGAGCAGCACCGCCGCACTGGTGCGCTACGCCCTGGACCACAAGCTAATCTAGGAAAATTCCTACAGACGGCCGGGGCACCGGGCGGCACACTCGCCGCCAATGAAAGTATTCCTGGTCGAGGATTCCCCGCTGCTGCGCCCCCGCCTGGAGGCCATGCTGGGCTCCATCGCGGGCGCACGCCTCATCGGCCAGGCGGCCGGGGCCCAGCAGGCGATCGGCGCCATCCTCGCCGACACGCCGGATGTCGTGGTGCTCGACATTCGCCTGGAAGAAGGCACTGGCTTCGACGTCCTGAAGGCGCTGCAAAAGTCGGCCCCGCAGGTGGCGGTCTACGTCCTCACCAACTTTCCTACCGAGCCCTACCGGCGCAAGGCCGAGAACCTCGGCGCGCGCGGCTTTTTCGACAAGAGCGGCGAGTTCGAGCGTCTGCGTGACGCGCTGGCAGCGCACGCAGATTAAGAATCTTCCTACCCGAATTTTCAGCCTACGCCGATAGGCCGCGCGCCGGCCGGCCAGCATGCTGGCGCCATGCAGAAAGTCTTCATCGTCGAGGATTCACCCCTGGTGCTGAAGCGCCTGACCGCGCGGATCGGCGCGCTGCCCTACACCCGGGTCGTGGGGCATGCCGCGGGCGCCGACGAAGCCGTCCGCGCCATCGTGTCCGAAAGGCCCGACGTTGTCGTGCTCGACTTGAAGCTGGCGCAGGGCACCGGCTTCGACGTCCTTATCGAGCTGCACGACAAGGCGCCGGGCATCGACCTGTACATGCTGTCCAACAATTCCTCCGGGGCCTACCGCCGCCAGGCCGAGCGGCTCGGGGCCCGCGGTTTTTTCGATAAGACCACCCAGTTCGAGCACGTCTACGAGGCCCTCGCAGAACGTGCTGCCCGCACTTTGAACTGACCTGACAAGAAAAGGAGATAGCATGCACGTCGCATCGGTCACCAAGCTCCCACTCGCAGATCCCTCATTGAATTTCCAGCACGCTTCTTCAGCATGCAAGGCTGATGTGACCTGCGCAAATTGCAACTTGCGCGAACTGTGCCTGCCCAGGGGCCTGTGCGACGCCGACATGCAGCGAGTCGAGAATATCGTGTACGTCAGGCGTCGCATCAAACGCGGGGAAACGCTTTTCAACGCCGGCGAGCAGTTCAATTCGATCTATGCGGTCCGCGTGGGTTTTTTCAAAACCAGCGTCATCGACAATGACGGTCGCGAACAGGTGATGGGCTTTTTCATGGGCGGGGAATTGCTGGGTATGGATGGTGTCGGCTCGGGGTGCTACAACGGCACCGCCACCGCGCTCGAGGACAGCGAGGTGTGTGTAATGCCCTTCTCGCTGATCGAAGACATAGCCAGCCGTATCCGTGCGCTGCAGCGCAATCTGCACTCCGTGTTGGCGCGCGAGATCGTGCGTGATCACGGGGTCATGATGCTGCTCGGGAGCATGTGTGCTGAGGAAAGGCTGGCCGCATTTCTGCTCAACCTGTCGCAGCGCTTTACCGCACGCGGTTATTCGCCCTCTGAGTTCGTGTTGCGGATGACCCGTGAGGAAATCGGCAGTTACCTGGGCCTGAAACTCGAAACCGTAAGCCGGGTATTCTCCAAGTTTCAGAACGCGGGGCTGGTAGCCGTGCAGCAAAAGCACATCCGGATCACCGACATTCCCGGATTGCGGCAGATCGTCGGTCAGACGCGCTAGACGCGGCGGGCCGGCCGTACCTTTGCGTCTCCTTCGGCGGCCCTGAAACACACGCACTGTCGGTATGATGCCGGGAACCCGCGGCATCTGTCCGCGCGTGCGGGAATCCCGATTGACAGTACGCAATCTCAAATACCTTTTTCGTCCGGGCTCTGTTGCCGTGATCGGCGCCTCCGACAGGCCCCAGAGCCTCGGCGCCACGGTGATGCGCAATCTGCTCGCCGGGGACTACGCCGGCACCATCTTCCCGGTCAACCCGAAGCACGCCAGCGTCGCCGGAATGCGCGCCGTTCCTGACGTGGGGAGCCTGGATCATGCGCCCGATCTCGCGGTGATCTGCACCCCGCCGCAAACCATCCCGGGGATCATTCAACAGCTCGGGGCCAAGGGCGGCAAGGCCGCGCTGGTGCTGACCGCCGGCCTGGGTGCGATTACGGACGCACAAGGCCGTACGCTCACGCAGGCCATGCTGGACGCCGCGAAACCGCACCTGTTGCGCATCCTTGGCCCGAACTGCGTCGGCTTGCTCGTGCCGACGATCGGACTGAATGCCAGCTTCGCCCATACCGGCGCGCGCCCGGGAAAGATAGCCTTCGTATCGCAGTCCGGCGCGCTCACCACCGCCTTGCTCGACTGGACGAGTTCCCGCGGAATCGGTTTCTCACATTTCATCTCGCTGGGCGATTCCGCGGACGTCGACTTCGGCGACGTGCTCGACTATCTTGCGTCGGATTCCGCGACGACGGCCATTCTCCTGTATGTCGAAGCGATCAGGAATGCACGCAAGTTCATGTCCGCGGCGCGCGCCGCCGCGCGCAACAAACCGGTCATCGCGGTGAAATCCGGGCGTGTTGCCGAAAGCGCCAAGGCCGCCGCCTCCCATACAGGGGCACTGGCCGGGTCCGACGACGTCTACGATGCCGCTTTTCGTCGCGCCGGCATGCTTCGAGTCGAGTCCACCTTCAATCTGTTCGTGGTGGCAGAAACACTCGCCCTGGCCCGCCCGTTTCGCGGCGACCGGCTGACGATCATGACCAACGGCGGCGGTCCGGCGGTGATGGCGACCGATGCGCTGATCCGGGGCGGCGGCAGGCTGGCCCAGCTCGCAGATGAGACCCTGCAGCGGTTGGACCAGTATCTTCCTGCCACCTGGTCCCGGGCCAATCCCGTGGACATCATCGGTGACGCCCCGGCGGAGCGCTATGTCCGCACGCTGCAGGAACTCCTCGCCGATCCGCAGTCGGACGCCGTTCTGCTGATTCATGCGCCCACCGCAATCGTCCCGAGCGACGTGATCGCCTCGGCCTGCGTGCCGGTCGCCCTATCGGCGCAGCGCAACGTCCTGTTCTGCTGGTTGGGCGCGGCCGCGGTGGAGAAGGCCCGGCGCACCTCTATCGAGGCCGGTCTCCCCTCATACGACACGCCCGAAGACGCCGTTTTCGCGTTTCTGAAGATGGAGGAGTTTCGCCGCAATCAGGAATCACTGATGCAGATACCCCCATCCGCGCCCGCGGACCTGGGCGCCGATGTCGACACGGCCCGCGCCATTGTCGCCAGCGTGCTCGACGAGGGACGAGAAATTCTGACCGAGGTCGAAGCGAAGGATGTCCTCCGCGCCTACGGCATACCGGTGGTGACTACCAGAATCGTCGACCTCGCCCGAGAATGCGGCGCGACTATCCATTGAGATGGGTTTCCCGGTCGCGCTGAAGATTCTTTCGCCGGACGTGACCCACAAGTCCGATGTCGGGGGCGTTGCATTGAATCTCGAGTCGGCACAGGCAGTGCGGGAAGCGGCGCAGGCGATGCATACGCGCCTCAGCAAGCTGCGTCCCGAGGCGCGTCTGAGCGGTTTCACGGTGCAGCCGATGGCGCAGCGCCCGGGCGCCCAGGAACTGATCATCGGCGCCGCAACCGATGCGACCTTTGGCCCGGTGATCCTCTTCGGCCAGGGAGGAACCGCAGTGGAAGTGATTGCCGACCGGGCGGTTGCGCTACCACCGCTTAACGCAGCGTTGGCGCGCGACGTCATCTCCCGCACAAGGATATCCAAGCTGCTGGCCGGGTATCGCGACCGGCCGCCAGCGGACCAGGACGCCATTTGCGGCGTGCTGATCCGCACTGCGCAGCTCATCGCCGACGTGCCGGAGATCGTCGAGCTCGACATCAATCCGCTGCTGGCCGATGCCCGAGGGGTCATCGCCCTTGACGCGCGTATGCGCGTGGCGCGTGCCCGGACCAGCGGAACCGAAAGATTTGCCATCCGCCCCTACCCGGCGGAACTGGAAGAAACGGCTTCCCTGGGCGGCGCACCCGTCCTGCTACGTCCGATCCGCCCGGAGGATGAGGCCCGGCTCAAGCAACTCACTGATCAAAGCAGTCCGGAGGACATCTACTTTCGATTCTTCGGGGCGGTACGAGAAATGCCCCATTCCCAACTCGCCCGTTTCACGCAGATCGACTACGACCGGGAAATGGCGTTTATCGCGCTAGGCGCGAATGGCGAAATGCTGGGTGAGGTGCGGACGGTGACTGACCCCGATAACGAGCAGGCCGAATTCGGCATCCTGGTCAGCTCGGGCGCCCAGGGAAAAGGGCTCGGTCATGCGCTGCTCGCGAAAATGATCCGATACTGCCGCGCCCGCGGCACCAGGGAATTGTTCGGCGAGGTCCTTCCCACCAATTCAAGGATGCTCGCACTTGCCCGGAATCTTGACTTTCAACGTGGCCAGCCTCCGGGCGGCGGAGTGGCTCGAGTTTCACTCAGACTCTGAATAGAAGCCACCGCGACCGCGATTCCGATGCGGTTACCGGACCACGATCTTGCTTTGGCGGGCGGCCGTTTTCTTCGGCAGCGTCAGCTCCAGCACCCCATCGGCATACTTGGCCTGGGCGGCGCTTTCGTCCACATCCTGCCCCAGGCTGAAACTGCGCGACACCGCGCCCCGATAACGTTCGCTCCTGATCACGCGCTCGCCCTCCTTCTCTTCCTTCTCCTGCTTTACTTCCGCGGAAATCGAGACCACGTTGCCTTCCACACTTACTTTGATGTCGTCCTTCTTTACGCCCGGAATGTCGGCACGGATCATATAGGCGCCGTCGTTTTCCTTCACATCCATCCTGATCTGAGGCACCTGCTGCTCGAACTGCACCGGCCGCAGCATGAATCCCTTGAACATATCGTCCAGATCGCCGAACGGGTCGTATCGCGTTAGATTTGCCATGTTTACTCTCCTGTCGTCTCGATGCCGGCGGCATCGCCACCGGAAGTTGAAACTTTTTCGACATCGTTATCGGCGGCGCCGAAGCGTTCCCGCAGTTCGGCCTCCGCCTCGTACCAATCGTCCTCCGCCGAGCCGGCCTCGAAACCGCGAGCTTCGGCGCGAAAGTATGCGGCGGTCGAGACCATGTCGCGCCATGCTTCGCCGCTGATTTCGCTCCGCGGATCGGCGCTCTTGTGATGTATGGCCCCGACGCCCCTCTTCGACTTGGTTTTACTTTTGGCCGCATGCACTGAGTTGCGCGCCACCCTGCGACTTCTGTACAAATGTTCGACAGTCATGTTCCTTTCCCTACAATCCCGGTGGGCGGCATTGCTCCGTTCTCGGATGGCGACCCTGCGTAGCGGTCATTGCCGGAAACAGGCGGGCGTATTCTCGTTTAACCACCGCGTAACATTCGCAAGCGCGTGCTTCCAGCTTCGGACGATTCAGCACCATGATCCTGCCGCGGCCGCAGTGGATCAGGCCCTCATCCTGCAGCTTTCCAGCGGCCACCGTGACGCCTTCGCGGCGAACGCCCACCATACTGGCGATCACTTCATGCGTCATGGGCAACTCGTTCCCGGGCAACCGGTCCAGGCATTGCAGGATCCAGCGGGAGATCTGCTGGTCCACCGAATGATGCCGATTGCACGCCGCAGTCTGCGCAATCTGAGTCATCAGCGCCTGTGTGTAGCGCAGCAGCATATGATTCGGCGAGCGGTGGCGATCGCACTCGTTCGTCATCAGTTCCGTCGCTATCCGATAAGCGTAGCCGGCGCCAACCACAATCGAAAAGGTCCGCGAGCGTTCGCTGCTCAGAATCGATGCGACGCCGATCACGCCTTCCCTGCCCGTGACCGCGAATCCTGCCGATGCCCCGTTCTCCGTCACGTAGAACTTGGAAACGATGCCGGCGGTCGGGAAGTACAAGTACTTATCCGAATCTCCGGATCTGTGAACGGCCCACCCAAGAGGCAATTGAATGGGCTCCAGATCGGGAAGCAGACGTTCATAATCGCCCGCCGGCAGCGCTGCAATAAGGTGGTTTTGGCGGGGCGTATGCTGAACGGACGCTGCGCGCTTTCTATCCTCGTACGCGAAGCGCTTCTCGAACTGCGGCTGAATCAATTCCAGTACTGCTGACATGCCACTCCTCCCAGAGTAATGAACCGGACAATTGGATTGACCTCTGAATACAAACTTACTCCGCTAATCCGGAAGATCCATTGACCAGGATCAATCTGTGTGGGCTATAGCGCACACAGCATTTCCTGTTACGTCACCGACGTATGTGCGTTAGCGCACATAGCATCGTTGTCAGGCGCATTGGTTGATATCCAACAACGACACACCCTTGTGCCGTCATACCCTTGCCCCAAAGTACTGTTGAATCCACCAGGCCAAATCTGTTTTGACATGCGGTCGGATATGAGATCGGAGTTCCCGTTGATGCCCCTTGTTACATTCCTGTTGCCTATGCCCAAAAGCCCATCTCCGTCCTTGCCGCGATCGCCCCGACAAAACCATCTTCTCGCCGCATTGCCGGCAGCGATCTACGGCGCCTGCTTCCCGATCTCGAACGGGTTCCTTTGAAACTCGGCTGGGCTCTCTACGAATCCGGCACGGAGCAGGATCTTGTGTATTTCCCAATCACCGGCATCGTGTCCCTGGTCTATGTCATGGAGGACGGGTTCTCGTCGGAGATCGCCATTGTAGGTAACGAAGGCATGGTGGGCATCGCGCTCATCATGGGTGACAAGAGCACGCCCTATCGAGCCGTCGTGCAGAGCGCCGGTTACGGCTATCGGCTTCGAGCTAACTTGCTGAAGGAGGCGTACGAACACGACGGCCCTTTGCTGCATCTGCTGCCGCGCTACACCCAGACGCTGATCGCGCAGATGGCGCAAACAGCCGTGTGCAACCGGCATCATTCGGTGGACCAGCAACTGTGCCGCTGGCTGCTCTTGTGCCTGGACCGATTGCCCGGGAACGAAGTGCCTATGACGCACGATGGGATCGCCAGTCTGCTGGGTGTGCGTCGCGAAGGCGTCACGGAGGCCGCTGGAAAGCTGCAAGATGAGGGCCTGATCCATTGCGGCCGCGGCAGGATCATCGTGTTGAATCGACCGAAGCTAGAAACCAGTGCTTGCGAATGTTACGGCGTGGTCAAACGTGAATACGCCCTACTGCTTCCGGAAATCACCGCGGGCTAGGAAAGCTCGGACCAGGTTCCACGTGCGAGACCGAGGCGGTTCGGATCGAGGGCTGCCACGAAAAACACTGGCGTCATCGCCAGGCTCACGCCCACGCCCACGCCGCGGTCCGAGGTTTCGAAGAAACTCCAGCGCAAGCCGCTGCTACAGAATCAACCTTGCAGACCTCAACGCTCCCAGGTAACGCGCACGACGTACTCGTCCTGGCTGTACTTGATATCCAGTTTGCCCTGATAGGCGTGATGGAGGGCTTCGCCGATGCGGCGCGCAAGATGCACATCGGTGGTGGTGACGCTGGTTACGCCGCCCTCCTCCGTGATATCCATGATGCGCTGGAGCGGATGGTTCGCTGCTTCCTGCTGTTCCTCGTTTCGGATCAGGTGCCGGATTTCGTCCCGGTGCGCGCCGAGAAAGTCCCCGGACAACTTTACGTACCCCGCGGGAAAGCGGTCCTTGATGCGCTGGCACGCGGGACACAGATGTTCGTGTGCCTTCTCCGGCCGCGGAGCCCGTTGCCATCGGCCCTTGTGGTAAACCAAACCGCACTCCGGACAGAGTGCCGGTTCCGGCGGCTTGTTGCGCGCCATGTACGGATCATGGACGACCTCCTCGACCTGGCGGTCGCGGTGTCCCTTTGCATGCGCTCTGGGTTCCTTTTCTCTCACGCCGTCTCCTCGTGTGTCATTCCGTTCCGCCCGCACGTTTCTCATGGTGCTTGATGTCCCCGCGCATCTTGCGCGCATGGTCCTCCAATTGCCGGCGAGCGGCATCGAAAGCGTCCCGCAGGGCCACGTAAACATCCTGATGCTCATCGCGGTTCACGACCAGCTCCCCGCCCGGCACGTGCAGTGAAATACGCACATTGAAAAGCTTTCCCTGATGCTTGTGACGATGGGGTTGCTCCACGCTGACGTGACAACTCATCAGTTTCGGGTGAAACGACTCCAGCTTTGCGGTCTTCTCCCGGATGTGGCTCTCCAACGCCTCAGAATGATCGGTTTCGTGAAATACGATTTGCAACGGCACTGGCATGGCGTTCAATCCTTTCAAAGCATCTTTTTCCTGACTTCGACTTCGCGCTTGTGCTCTCGCGACACCATGGTGGCGAGCGCCGACATCTCTTCGGCGAGCAGGGACAGCATGTCGTCCGCCGCAACGATCCCCACCAACGCGCCGCCGGCGTCGGTCACGGGCACGCGCCGCACGCCCTTTGCGCGCATCAGTTCGATGGTTTCGGCCACACCCGTGTTCTCGCGCACCACCACGAGCTCCCGGTTCATCAAGTCGCCCACCTGTATTGCGTCCGGATTGAGTCCGAGTGCCAGTACAGCCACCACGATATCGCGGTCGGTGACGATCCCCGCCGGCATACGTTTACCGTTACGCTCGTCGGCGATGACAATGCTCCCCACGTGATGCTCGCGCATGAGTTTTGCTGCTTCCGTGGCCGTCGTGTCCCGGCCGCTGACCACCACTTCACGACTGCAGATTTCGCCGATTGCCACGATCAATTTCTCCCTTCAGGATAACCCACCAACTCGAAATTTTTGTCTAAAGCAATAGCTTAAGTATAAGTTCGAGGTAAGACACGCGCTTGATCCATGTCAATCCCGACACCGGCCCGCATCAGGCATCTCGCTCGCCCGGTCGCCTCATCATGCCCCGATGATAACCAGCCCTCTTCCCACGGCGCATAAATTTATCTGGCGGAAGCATGATTCATTGGCTCGGCGCCCGGCGCTCTTTCCCTTGCGGCACATCAAGAAGAAACGCGCGGTTATTGATTTTCGTCAACGCTGTGTTGCCGATCGCGGAGCAGATTAGCCTCTGAAGACGACGAGAAGTTCGCAAGCCCGACGATAAACAGGAGATTCGAGATGGATACCCAGATTGTTGTAGCGAAAGACAAGTTGATAACGGATTTCAAGGCAGTGATGGCCGATACGGAGGAATTGTTGCATGCCACCGCCAACCAGGCCGGCGAGAAAGTAACCGTGGCGAGAGGGCGAGTCCAGGAAAGGCTTCGGTCGGCGCGCGAGGAATTGGATCGCGCAGAAGCGATGGTGATGAACCGGACCAAGGCAGCGGCACGCGCCACCGATGGGTATGTGCACGATAATCCCTGGACCATTGCCGGCGTATGCGCGGGCGTGGGACTCCTGATCGGGATGTTGATAAGCCGCAGATAGTGCGATAACTGGGACCGGGCAACACGCCTGGGGTGCAAGGCATTGGGTGAACTCCGTTCGTGCCCTCATGCCTAGGCTTGTCGGGGCCCTGCAGGCTGGGGTCCCCATTGCTGCGGCCGCGATCGAAGTGCAAGAATGGCGACATGGCTGAAGTACCCATACGTCGCATCGCGCTGATTCTTGCAGTCCTCTTTGTTGCCGGAGCATGCGGACTCGCCTACACCGGCTACCACCGTGATATCAAGCAAGCGCGCGAGCGCGTCGCGACTGGCAGCCAGGTCGTGCAAACGCCCTGTGGTCCAATCGAGTATGCGGCGGCCGGTAACGGCAAGCCGGTACTGGTGGTCCATGGCGCAGGCGGCGGGTTCGACCAGGGACTGGACTTTGCGAAGCATCTGGTCCACAGCGGATTGCGCGTGATCGCCATGTCGCGATTCGGGTATCTGCGCACCCCGCTGCCGGGCGACGCCTCGGCCGCCGCGCAGGCTGATGCCCACGCCTGCCTGCTCGACTCGCTTGGGATCCGGAGCGCCGCGGTGATAGGCGCCTCGGCGGGCGCGCCCTCGTCCCTGCAGTTCGCTCTGAGACATCCGCAACGGTGCACCGCTCTGATACTGCTGGTTCCCGCGGCCTATGTGCCCCGCCCGGCAGGCGTATCGCCCCTGAAGATGCCGCCGGGGACGGCGTTCCTGTTCGACACCGCGCTGAAGTCGGACTTTCTCTTCTGGGTGGCAATGAAGCTCGCGCGGCAAACCGTGATCCGCGCGATTCTCGCCACGCCGCCGGCCGTTTTGGAATCGGCGCCGGCGGACGAGCAGGCACGCGTTGCGCAAGTTCTGGATCACGTCCTGCCCATAAGCAGCAGGCGCCTCGGATTGGAGAATGATGGGGCGATCGTCTCCTCCCTGCCGCGCTACGAGCTCGAGCGGATCGGGGTGCCAACATTGGTGATGAGCACGGCAGACGATTTGTTCGGTACTCTCGATACCGCCATCTACACCGCCGGGCATATTCCACGTGCGCGCTTCGTCAGCTATCCCAGCGGTGGCCACCTTTGGGTCGGGCACCAGAAAGAAGTCGTATCCGAGATCATCTCCTTCCTGCAATAGCGGCACACACACTGCGCGTTTCTGGAGAGAAAGTCTGTTCCGCCCACACTCAAGCCAGCTCGACCTGTTCCCGGTAATCGGGAACCCTGCAGCGCCAGCGTTTCTGTTCTTCAATGCGATGGCGCAGCGCATCCGCAGCCGTAGGTTCGCCGTGAGTGATGAAGGTCTGCCTGGGCGGCGCCCGGAAACCATTCAACCATTCCAGTATCTCCGCGTAATCGGCATGCGCGGATAGATTCGAGAGGATCTGCACTTCCGCCCGTACCGGCACATACTCGCCGTGGATCTTGACGCTCTCCGCGCCGCTGAGCATCGCGGCCCCGCGTGTTCCCGCCGCCTGAAAACCCGCGAACAGAATGGTGTTCTTCGGATCCGGCGCCAACGCCTTGATGTGGTGAACCACCCGCCCTCCGGTCGCCATGCCGCTCGCGGCCAGGATGATCATTGGACCGGCGGCCGTATTGAGACGCTCCGACTCTTCCACCGAATTGACAACGACTGCCGTGCGGCACACCGCGTCGCATTGGTCACGCGACAGACGGTGCTCGGAAAGATGGTCGTGGAAAATGCGTGTCGCATCCACGGCCATTGGACTGTTGAGGTAAATGGGGATATCGGGAATCGCGCGCTTCACCTTGAGCAAATGAAGGTAATACATCAATTCCTGAGCGCGCCCGACCGCAAACGTAGGAACGATGACCACGCCGCCCCGCTCGACAGTACGGTTGATGATCTCCGCGAGTTTGATTTCGGGGTCCGATGTATCGTGGCGGCGGTCGCCGTATGTCGACTCGACCACCAGATAGTCGGCCTGCCGCATGACGGTCGGCGCAAGCATCACCGGATCACGCGGACGCCCGAGGTCCCCGGAGAACACAACGCGAAGCCCGCCGTGCTTCAGCTCGACAAACGAGGCGCCCAGGATGTGGCCGGCACGCGCAAGGCGCAGCGCCAATCCGCCCCCCAGATCGACGTCCTGATCGAAGGCAATCGGGGCAAGTTGGGGCAGGCTGCGCTTTGCATCATTCTCGGTGTAGAGCGGCAATGCGGGCGAGTGCTTCGAGAAACCGCGCCGGTTTGCAAATTCCGCCTCTTCCTCGTGCAGGTGCCCCGAATCAGGAAGGAGGATCTCGCACAGGGCCCTGGTGGCGCTGCTGCAGTAAACCTTTCCCCGAAAGCCGTTCTTCACGAATAACGGCAGATAACCGCTGTGATCGATGTGCGCGTGAGTGAGGACGACGGCTTCGACCGATCGCGGATCGACCGGCAGGCGCTCCCAGTTCCGCAGGCGCAGCTGCTTGAGGCCCTGGAACAGGCCGCAGTCCACCAGAACGCTCCTGGATCCGGCACTGACCAGGTACTTCGAGCCGGTGACTGTGCCGGTCGCGCCCAGGAACGTCAGTTGCATCAACTCAAAGGCCGAGCTCCATATCCTGCTCGGCCTTCTCGTGTTCGATCATCTGCTCCATCATCATCTGCATCATGTCCATGCGGTCTTCCATTTTCCTGTGCTTCTTCATCATCATGCCGCCCATCATGCCGCCCTTTTCTCCGCCGCCGTCGTCCATCATGGACCCGCCCTGATCCTTCTTGGCCTTGGCCATCATGTCACCGCCCTTCATTCCTCCGCCCATGCGGCCCATCATCTTCATGCCGTCTTGCATGGATTGCATGTGTTCTTTCATGAGCTTCCGGCGCTCTGCCGGATCCGTGGTGGCATGGATCCTTTCCATCTGCTCCTGCATCTTCTTCATGTTGTCCCGCATTTTTCCCATCGCCATTCCCGCGGCCTTGTCGTCCGGCGCGGGGGCGGCTTGCTGCTGGTCGGCATCCGGATGATGGGCAGAGTGATCGTCTTCGTCTGCGGCCTGCGCCATGGGTATGGCAAGGACGGAAGCCAGGAAGATCGATAACTTGAGTTTGTTCATTTGAACTCTCCTTCAATAAAGTCTGATCAGCGAAGCAAAATCAGCGTCCGTCGATATCATTGCGCTTCTGCAGGTACTCGTCTCTCGACAACTCGCCCCGCGCATAGGCCTGATCCAGCAGTTCGCGCGCGGAATTCGGACGCCCTCTGAATCGATCCGCAAAAATGATGTACGAAATAATGAAAGGGATCAGCCACACGATCAGGAAGATCAGCCAGCCGCCAAACATCCATGTTCCGTGATCGAACATCATTGTTACCCCTCGCCTGCGAATTCCGTCTGCCCGCAAATTGGCACAGGCTCGTTGCCCATATCGATTGAAAACTCTACTCGGCCCCGATCGAGGGGGATTGACGCACGTCAATCTCTATCGACCGTCGATGCCAGGCCTCCGGATCGGCCGTATACCGGTTTCCGGCCCAACTCTAGTCACGCATCAGCCATGCGTAAATCGGACACCAGCCGGCAATCCCGCTGGCGAGCGGCAGCAGACCGACCAGCCCGAGCCAACGCCAGCTTTCCGGAACCAGAACCACGGCGGCGAGCAGCACCATGCCAACCGCGATGCGGATCAGGCGATCGAGAGGGTCCACATTGGCCCGCATTTCCGTACCATTTTTCCTGAGGATATTGCGGAAAAGGCCAGCAATACGCTCTGCAATACTGGCGCAGCCACACAAGCGCCATCCCCGATTAACCGATGCGCTGGGTTGACGCTAGAAGCGCCAGTGTAGGGAAAGATACCCTCGCTGGCTTGATTTACATCATTCAGGCAGCCGCGACACCCAGCTTCTTCAGGAAGATGTCCATAGGGCAGAATTTGGTGAATCCGCTCTGGAACAGGTTGGCGCCGACGAAGGCGGTGAACCAAAGCCAGTAACCGGAGACGTAGAACGGGCTGTCCGGCGCGCCGAGCGCCAATGAAACCAGCACGAACAGGCCGGCGATGATGCGAACCATGCGATTGACGGTCATTTTGCGGGTCCTTTCGATTGATGAGCGATGCATTGCCCGCATCCTGACGCAGCCGTCCCCCGGCGTCTGCGACCAAAGTCACATTGGCGCAGAATCCTCGCGGCCCACGGCCGGCTGGGCTGGCCGGCGGCGGATCGCGGCGTAATACAGCACCGGAATCACCACCAGCGTGAGCAGGGTGGAAACCAGGATGCCGAAGATCAGTGACACCGCCAGCCCGTTGAAGATCGGGTCGTCGAGAATGAAGAACGCGCCGAGCATCGCCGCCAGCCCGGTGAGCACGATCGGCTTGGCGCGCGCCGAGGCCGCGTTCACCACGGCCTGCTCGAGTTCGGATGCGCCTTCCGCGATCTGAAGGTTGATGAAATCGACCAGCAGGATGGAGTTGCGCACGATGATGCCGGCCAGCGCGATCATGCCGATCATCGAGGTCGCGGTGAACTGCGCGCCCAGCATCGCGTGCCCGGGCATGACGCCGATGATGGTCAGCGGAATCGGCGCCATGATGACCAGCGGCGTCAGGTACGACTTGAACTGCGCGACCACCAGCAGGTAGATCATGATCAGGCCCACGCCGTAGGCGATGCCCATGTCGCGGAAGGTCTCGTACGTGACCTGCCATTCTCCGTCCCACTTCAGCGTGTATTGGCGATAGCGATCATCCGGCTGGCTGATGAACCGTTCGCCAAGCACCCCGCCTTGCTCCGAGGGGCATGCCGGCCAGTCGGCGAGCGGATGCCGAACATGCCGTACAGCGGACTGTCGAGCTTGCCCGCCATGTCGCCGAACACGTAGGTCGACCGGCAGCAGATCCTTGTGATAGACCGTCTTCTCGCGCTCTCCGCGCGTATCACCTGGGTCAGTTCCGACAGCGGGACCAGTCCGCCGGCCGACGAGCGCACTGTCAAGCTTGAGCAATTCGTCGAGGTTGGACTGACGTTCGGGCGGCAGGGTGAGGCGCACCGGAATTTCGTACTTGGCCTCGCCGCTGTGGATCGGTGTCACGTAGTCCCCGGCCAGCCCCATGCGCATGGTGGCGACGATGTCGCGCGGCGACACGCCCGCCAGTGCCGCCTTGTTCTGCAACACCCTGCACGGTGAACTTCGGCGCGTTGTCGTCCACGCTGTCGTCGATGCCGACGATGTCCGGGCGTGGCGGCAAACTGCCGCGCGCACCTTGCTTCGCGACGCCGATCTGCCCGCCGTGGTCCGGGCCGTAGATCTCCGCAACGATCGGCGACATCACCGGCGGACCGGGCGGCACTTCCACCACTTTGACATTGGCGTCGTGGGCAGCCGCGATGTTCTCCAGGAACGGGCGCACCGACTGCGCGATTTCGTGGCTCTTGCGGTTGCGATGGTGCTTGTCCGTCAGATTGACCTGGATGTCGCCCTGCTCGGGCGCTTCGCGCAGATAGTACTGGCGCACCAGGCCGTTGAAATTGATCGCGCTGGCGGTACCGGCATAGGCCTCGTAGTCGGTCACCTCGGGCACGTCTTGAGATAGGCACCCATTTCGCGCAGCACGCGCGCGGTCTGCTCGAGCGCGTACCGGCCGGCATGTCCACCACCACCTGGAATTCCGACTTGTTGTCGAAGGGCAGCATCTTCAGCACCACCAGCTTCACTGCCGCGAGCGAGACCGCCAGTACAATTGCAACCGCGACGATCCCGCCAGCAGCACGATGCGGTTGCGGCGACCGCGCTCGCGGTTGAGGAAGGCGGCAGCAGTCGGCCAAACAGGCGCGCGGAGCTTCTCGTCCACGCGCGACGGCGCGGCTGCCATGTCCCGCATGGGCGGCACAGAAGACGCAGCGACAGCCACGGAGTGACGACGAAGGCAATCGCCAGCGAGATCAGCATGCCGATCGAGGCGTTGATCGGAATCGGGCTCATGTACGGCCCCATCAACCCGGAGACAAAGGCCATCGGCAACAGCGCCGCGATAACTGTAAACGTAGCCAGGATGGTCGGCCCGCCCACCTCGTCCACCGCCTCTGGAATGATCTCGAACAACGGCTTGCCTGACAGCTGGCGGTGCCGGTGAATGTTCTCGACCACCACGATCGCGTCGTCCACCAGGATGCCGATCGAGAAGATCAGCGCAAACAGCGATACCCGTTGAGCGTGAATCCCCACGCCCACGACGCAAACAGCGTGGCGGCCAGCGTCAGCATCACCGCCACGCCGACGATCAGCGCCTCGCGCCGGCCGAGCGCGGCGAACACCAGCGCCACCACCGAGAGCGTGGCAAAGATGAGTTTCTGTATCAGTTTCATCGCCTTGTCATTGGCGGTTTCGCCGTAATTGCGGGTTACCGTCACATTCACGCCTTCGGGAATGACGGTGCCCTTGAGCAATTCCATCCGGCGCGTGACCCGGCGCGGCAACGTCCACCGCGTTTTCTCCCGGCTTCTTGGATACGGCGATCGTCACCGCCGGATACTCGCCCTGTTGCGCGACACCCTTGCGCGCCGCTTCGGGTCCGGTCCCGAACCAGACATAGCGCACCGGCAAGTCCGGTCCGTCTTCCACCCTGGCGATATCGCTCACGAAAATCGGCCGTCCCCTGGTCAACACCGACCACCAGTTGCTTCACGTCCGCGGCGCTGGCGAGATAGGTGCCGGTCTGCACCAGCACCTCGCGGTTGTCGCGAGTGAGCGTTCCGGCCGGTTGCGATGCATTGGCCACCTGCAGCGCTGCCGGCAAGATCCTGTGCCGAGATTCCGAACGCGGCCATGCGCTCCGGGTCCATCAGCACGCGTACCACGTGGCGCGGCCCGCCGATGGTGTAGACGTCGCGCGTGCCGGACACGCGCTTGATTTCAATTTCCGCGGAATGCGCGACACGCTCCAGGTCGAACGCGCCACGCTGCGGGTCCTGCGTCCAGAGCGTGAGCGTAACCACCGGCACATCGTCGATGCCCATGGGCTTGATGATCGGTTCGCCGACCCCGAGGTTCGGCAGAAACCCAGTCGCGACGCGACTGGATGGTATCCATCAGCCGCACCACGGCGGTTTCGTGCGCTATGCCGACCTTGAACTGTGCGGTGAGCACCGCCATGCCGGGCCGCGACACCGAGTAGACGTGATCGATTCCGGAGATGCGCGAGAGCACCTGTTCGGCGGGCGTCGATACCAGGGCTTCGACATCCCGTGCCGAGGCGCCGGGGAACGGGATGAAGACATTCGCCATGGTGACGTTGATCTGCGGCTCTTCCTCGCGCGGCGTCACCAGCACCGCGAACAGGCCGAGCAGAAGCGCCACCAGCGCAATCAACGGGGTGAGCTGCGAGTCAAGGAAGAAGCGCGCGATGCGGCCGGAGATTCCCATGATTCATTCAGCAGTGCGGAGTGAGGGCATCGAGGAGCGAGTCGACTGAGCGCTGCTGCGACTCGCTGTATGTGCCTGGACGCCTCGTGCTCTTGCGCCTCATCCCTATCACTTGAGTTTCATGATGCCGAGTGCCTTCATCACGAAACGCTCATACAGCGGCTCGCTCGTCCCCTTCTTCATCTTGCGGATGAAGTATTTCTCGAACGCGATTTTCGCCAGATGCACCCACTTCCCTTCGGCGAACCAGTTGACGTTGCGCGGCGGAATCTGCGGCAGCGCGACGAAGACCACGCCCGGTGTCGCCGAAATCGGCGAGGCACACTGCATTCCACGTCGCCCTGTGCGTTGGCTTCCTTGCCGTCGAGGACTTCGCGCATGATTGTGCGCGGCGGCAGTCACCATCGACTCGATCATGTAGCCGGTCTTGGGCGCGCCGGTCGGCACCGGCGTCTGCTCTACCGGCGGAATCGCCACGCAAACGCCAACGGAATAGATGTTCCTGTACTTCGGATTGCGCTGATGCTCGTCGATGAGGATGAAGCCGCGCGGATTGGTCAGCCCCTCGATGCCGAACACGGCATCGATGCCCTTGAACGCCGGCAGCATCATCGAATACTTGAACGGCAGTTCGTGGGCTGCGCTTCTCCTTGCCCATGTCATCGTGCTCGGTCGACGAACATCTTGCCGGCTTCGACCTTGGTGGTCTTGGCGTTGCAGATCCACTTGATGCTGCGCTCGCGCATTGCCGACTCGAGCAACGTCTTGGAGTCTCCCACCCCGCCCAGGCCCAGGTGGCCGATATAGGGCTCGGCGGTGACGAAGGTCATCGGCACCTTGTCGCGGATCTTGCGCTTGCGCAGATCGGTATCCATGATGAATGCGAACTCGTAGGCCGGGCCGTAGCAGGACGCGCCCTGGACCGCACCGACGACAATCGGTCCCGGGTTCCTGACGAATTCTTCCCACGCCTTGCCGGCGCTCGATCGCGTGGTCGACATGGCACACGGACTGCGTATGCCCCTGCGGTCCGAGGCCTTCGACCTCGTCGAAGGCCAGCTTCGGGCCGGTGGCGATCACGAGATAGTCGTATTGCACCCGGCGCCCGTCCACCAGTTCGATCTGGTTGGCTTCGGGATGCACGCGACGGACGCCGACGGCGATGAAGTCGATGTTCTTCTTTGCCAGATACGGTGCGGCCTCGAATTCGATGTCCTCGCGACCGCGCCAGTTGACCGCAACCCAGGGATTGGACGGAACGAAATGGAAAGTCGGCGTATTGGAAATGACCGTGACCCGGTCTTCCGGGCGCGCCAGTTCCTTCATTTCGTAGGCCATCGGCATACCGCCGATGCCCGCGCCAAGTATCACGATGTGTGCCATGGCAGACTCCTTTGGTGGCAAGTGCAAATGATGAAGCCGTTCACTTGGCCGGCATCCCCGCGCTCATTCCGGCCTTCACCGGATCGAGCGCCACTTTCTCCCCCGCCGATACGCCGGCGAGAATTTCGATTTCGCCTTGCCCGGTGGGCTCGCCGAGCCGCACCTGCCGCAGGCTTGCCACGTTCTGGTCGTTCACGACGTAAACCCCGGTCAGTTCGCTGCGCTTCACCACGGCCGCCGGCCGGCGCCACCAGCTTGCGCGCATGGCCCACGCTGAAATAGGCGCGCGCGAACATGCCCGGATAGACGTCCCGCAGGTTCCCCGGCAGGTCCAGTCGCACATGGGTTGCGTGGGTGCGGGCATCCGCGGATGGGCAGGACGGTAATGGCCTTGGCCTGTATCCACTTATTGAGCGAAGGAATTTCGATCATCGCCCGGGACCCGGCCGCACTTCTGCGATCTTGTACTGGGGAACGGTGGCGATGACGCGCATGTCGGCCGGATCGAACCCGGTCATGAGCGGCTTGCCCGGCGCGGCCATTTCGCCGAGTTCGACGTGGCGCGCCGACACGACGCCGCTGTAGGGCGCGACGACGACGCGTGTAGCTCTTGCTGGTGACTGCCTGGCCGGCGGACGCCCTGGCGGCCTTCAGTTGCGCCTCGGCGACACGGAACTCCGCCTCCGCCCTGTCGAGCGCGGCCTGGCTGATGAATTTCTGCGCGGCGAGCTGGCGGTTGCGTTCCACAGCGGCGCGCGCGTTTTCGCAGTGCGGCCTCGGCCTGCGCCACCTGCGCTTCGCCGCCGGCGACCAACTGGCGAGCCTCGGCCTGGTCGATGCGGACGATGACCTGGCCCTGCTTCACGTAGTCCCCGACGTCGTAATTGATCTCGACTATGCGGCCGGTTACCTGCGCGGAGACCGTGGATTGTTTGACCGCCTCGACCACCGCCTCCGCCGCATAGGTCGTATCGACGTCGCGGTACTCGACCGTGGCGGTGCGCAGCCGGGCCTGCCCAGGCCGGTGAAAGCGAACTCAACAGCAATGCGCTTCGGAGCAGCGTGTTACTGAATGAAGTGGTGTTTAACATGGCTCGCATGCTCCGCTGCTGCCGGCGCCGGGTCTGTGACAAACGTCACAAAGGTTTTCGAAAAGGACTCATCGGCAGTCGTCGGAATTTTCCCGGTTCGGGCATCCCATGGCCGGTCAGGTTGATCTACGGCGGCGACTGATTTCTCCGATTCTGCAGGAAACAGGTCAACGCGCTGGACGGCGGCGGTCATCGCCCAGAACGCAAAGAAACCGATCGAATACACCGCGGTGCGGCTCCAGCGTTACCGGGTCACCAAAGGCGACTCATCTCCATCGGATCGAAGATCGTGAAGAACATGCCCTCCGCGATGCCTGCCACGATGAACGAAGGCCAGAAGATCCAGATCAGTTTGCGTGGATTCATGTCATCTCCCGCTATTCGCGTTGCGGCCTCGCGGCCAGTTCCAGGCTGCCGGTATTGTCTGGCTTCAGTTCGCCGGTCAGCCGCCAGGTCTGCGCGTCGTCCTCCAGCAGCACGCCCCACCGCCCTGCGCCCCATCCTGCGAGTTGCCCCTCGTACCACCCCGCCGGACTGGCATCCAGGACGATGCGCTTGTCCAGCGCCGCGCGCGTCGGGTGCACCAGTTGCAGCGCCAGTCGCTTCGGCATCGGTTCCGGAACCGAGAGGAACACGCGCACAGCCGTATCACCGAACATGATCCGCGCCTTGACGTCGAGCGCCGCCGCCGCGGCATCGCGCCGCAGCTCCTGATTGATCGCCAGTCCACGCTTGTAATAGTCGTCGGCAACCAGGCCGTCCTCATGCTTGACCGCGAGCCACGCGGTGAAGACGCCCGCCACCACCACAATCGCCGGCCCCGCCATCAACAGCCATGGCCAGGGCTCGCGATACCAGGGCATTGCGGACACCGTTGCATTCGGGTTCATGGGTTCCTCACTGGACGACGAAACTTGCTTTCTCGGTAATCACGATGGGATCGTCCTCGCCCACCGTCTGGACCGTGAAGACGATCGCATTCGCACCCTTGTGCACATGGTCGCGGTGCCGCTTCGATGCGCACCGGAATCATGCGCGAGGAGGCCGGACCGATTTCCACTGCATGCCGCTCGTCTCCGCCTTCGATCCCTTCGATCTGCATGCCCTCGATCCCGCTCACGGAAATGAGAAACCGGCGGCCAACTTCGGAAGTGTTCATGATCTGCAGGCGATAAACGTTCTCGACCTCATCGTCATCGATATCGCGCGACGAACTGATGCGGTCGCGGATGACGTCGACCTTCACCGGCACCCGGTGGTAGAGCGTGATGCCGGCCGCGATGATGATCGCCCACAGTATTCCCGTGTAGACGAGAACGCGCGGACGAAATACACGCCGCACCGTCTTGCGCCAGCGTGAAGTGCTCCTTGATGGCGTTGTCCGTGGCGTAGCGGATCAGCCCCTTCGGATAGCCGACCTTTTCCATGACCTGGTCGCACCCGTCGATGCAGGCGGCGCAGCCGATGCACTCGTACTGCAGCCCGTTGCGGATGTCGATCCCCGTCGGGCAGACCTGCACGCAGATGCCGCAGTCGACGCAGTCCCCCAGGCCCTTTGCCTTGTGGTCGGCGCTTTTCGCACGCGAGCCACGTGGCTCGCCCGCGCTCCCGGTCGTAGGTTATGACCAGCGTGTCCTGGTCGAACATCACGCTCTGGAAGCGCGCGTACGGGCACATGTACTTGCACACCTGCTCGCGCATCCAGCCGGCGTTGCCGTAGGTCGCGAATCCATAGAAGAAGATCCAGAAGGTCTCCCAGGGACCCAGCCCGATGCCGGCGCACTTCCTGCGACCAGCGTCTGGATCGGCGTGAAATAACCAACGAAGGTGAAACCGGTCCACAGCCCCAGCGCGATCCAGATCGCCGTGCTTCGCGGCCTTGATCCCGACCTTGCGCGCGGATAGCGGCGACTGGTCGAGCTTCATGCGCTTCATGCGATCGCCTTCGACCAGCTTCTCGACCCACAGGAAGATCTCGGTGTACACCGTCTGCGGGCACGCGTAGCCGCACCAGAGCCGGCCCGGCCACTGCGGTGAACAGGAACAGCGAATACGCGGAGATGATCAGCAGGACGGTGAGGTAAACGATGTCCTGGGGCCAGAACACCAGCCCGAAGATATAGAACTTGCGGTGCACGAGGTCGAACAGGACCGCCTGGCGGTCATTCCACGACAAGCCAGGGCGTGCCGTAGAACACCAGCTGGGTGGCCCAGACGAAGAACCAGCGCCACACCATGAACTTGCCGGTGACGGCGCGCGGATAGATCTTCTGGCGGATCTCGTAGAGAGCCTGCTCTACGGGTTCGGTCTGCGCCGACAAGGTGCGGCTTCGGCGGAGAAGCCATGTTCAGTCGCCGGCGCGGAAGCATCCGCGTAAGGGTATTGTCCTTCGCGATGTAGTGATGGAACAATGCGGCGGCGGCATGCAGGCCGATGAGCACGTACATCGCCGTAGCCGGCCGTCTCATGAACTTCCTTCGATGATCTCCGCCAGGTCCTTGTTTTCGGCAATCAGCGGCATGAGGTGCGTGCCGAAGAACGGGAATCGGCTTGCCCTCTGCGCTCAGAAGCAGCCAGCCGGTCAACGGCAGGCCGATCATCAATGCATAGAGCGCGAAGTGCATCAGCTTTGCGGCCCACTGCTGCCAGGCCACGGGTGGCGGCTCGATGCGCGGAACCGGGCCAGTCAGGTGCACCAGACAGGCGCAGCCAGACCAGCACGAAGACCGACAGGCCCAGCATGAAATGCCAGGTCTTCAAGCGCTTCGCGGAGTGTCGCTGCCTTTCGGGAACAGCTCGCGCAGTTCGATGCACGCGAACACCGCCACGATCAGCAGCAGCATCAGCCAGTGCAAGCCGATGGACAGCGGCCCGTAGCGCTGCGCCAGCCGGGTCGCGCGGCGACCGGAGCACGGGCCTCTCCGACACTTTCACTTGGCATTCGACAGTCCCCACACGTAGGCAGCGAGGACGTGCGTCTTGGCGTCGCCCAGGAATTCGCCCCACGCCGGCATGTGGTTGTTGCGGCCCATGCGGATGGTTTCGGATATGGTGAGTTCGCCGCCACCGTACAGCCACGTGTTGTCGGTGAGGTTCGGCGCGCCGAGCGCCGGATTGCCCTTGCCGTCGGCCCCGTGGCATACCGCGCAGTTGGCGGCGAACAGTTCCTTGCCCTTTGTCGGCGAGCACATTGTCGTGCGTCAACGCCCGACAGTGACAAGACATAGTTCGCAGCCGCCTTCACGCCGTCCTCGCCGAGTCACCGCCCCCATGGGCGGCATGATGCCGTTGCGCCGCCCTGGATCGTGGCCTTGATCGTCGCCGGCTCGCCGCCGTAGAGCCAGTCCTTGTCGGCGAGATTGGGAAAGCCGCGGCTGCCGCGCGCATCCGAAGCGTGACATTGCGAGCAGTAGTTCAGGAACAGACGCTGACCGATCTCGTGCGCCTGCGGATCCGCCGCCACGGCCGGAATATCCATCGCCGTGTACTTGGCAAAGATCGGCCCATAACATTTTTGCGGCCGCGGCCTCCTCCGCCTCGTACTGTCCGGTCGGAGGTCCACTTCAATCCGCCGACGAACTGGCCCAGACCGGGGTACAGCGCCAGGTACGCAAACCCGAAGACGATGGTGAGGTAGAACATCCAGCGCCACCAGTTCGGCAGCGGATTGTTGTACTCCTCCAGGTTTTCGTCCCAGACATGGCCCATCGTCTCGGTCTTCGAGCCCGACACGCGCTGGCTGCTCATTGTCCACAACAGCACGCCGCACGCGATGATGCTCACGACCGTGATGATGGAGACGTAGTAGCTCCAGAAATCGCTGGTGAAATCGCTCACTTGCCGCTCCTGTTTTCAGTCGGTTCGTCGTCTTCGAGCGCCATCCGGGCCGCCGCGTCGAAGGCCTGCTTGCGCTTGCCGCTGTACGCCCACGCCACGATGCCGAGGAAGGTGATGAACGCCAACCAAAGTCATGATCGAACGAATTGCGCTCATGTCCATGCCGTTCACCTCACCGTCTTGATCGAAGTGCCCAGCACCTGCAGGTAGGCGATCAGCGCCTCCATCTCGGTCTTGCCCTTGACTTCGTCCGCCGCGCCGCGATCTGCTCGTCGGTGTACGGAACGCCGACGACGGCGCAGGGCGCGCATCTTCCTGCGCGTAAGGCTCTCATCGATCCGGCTTCTCGCGAGCCAGGTGTAGGCCGGCATGTTCGACTCCGGCACCACGTCGCGCGGTTGCATCAGGTGCAGGCGGTGCCAATCGTCGCTGTAGCGGCCGCCGACCCGGGCGAGATCGGGGCCGGTGCGCTTGCTGCCCCACTGGAACGGATGGTCGTACACGTACTCGCCGGCCACCGAGTAGTGTCCGTAGCGCTCGGTTTCGGCACGCAACGGACGGATCATCTGCGAGTGGCAGTTGTAGCAACCCTCGCGAATGTAGACGTCGCGGCCCTCGAGCTGCAGCGCGGTGTAGGGCTTGAGGCCCGCCACCGGCTCGGTGGTCGATTTCTGGAAGAACAGGGGCACGATTTCCACCAGACCGCCCACCGCCACCACCAGGATGATGAGCACGATGAGCAGCGTGACGTTTTGCTCGACTTTGTCCTGAAACGAATTGGTCGTCATTGCTTGACTCCGGAAAGAAAACCTACTGTCCTACCACGAAGGCACGAAGACACGAAGAAACACAAAGACGCCACAAAATTCTCCCCGGTATCGGACAAACGTCAACCCGGTGTTGATTGTTTCCCTTGCGGCCTTGGCAGTGAGATGCTCTGTCCCGGGTTTTCATCTGGATTTTTGAACTCTTCGTGTCTTCGTGGTAAGAATTGGATGCTGAATGTCACGCGTGGGCGCCGGCGGGCATCGGGATCGTCGCCTCCACCGGCTTGCCCCCCGACACGGTCTTGAAGACGTTCCAGGCCATGATCAGCATGCCGGACAGGAACATAAGGCCTCCCAGCAGGCGGATCGCGTAGAACGGATAGGTCGCCTTCACGCCTTCGACGAAGGTGTAGGTCAGCGTGCCGTCGGCATTGACGCGCGCCACATCAGGCCCTGCATCACGCCGGCAATCCACATCGCGGCGATGTAGAGCACCACGCCGATGGTGGCGATCCAGAAATGCGCGGTGATCAATGGCATGCTGTACATTTCGGCCTCGCCGAACAACCTCGGAATCAGGTAGTAGAGGCAGCCGATCGAGATGAACGCCACCCAGCCGAGCGCGCCCGAATGCACGTGGCCGATCGTCCAGTCGGTGTAGTGCGACAGCGAATTCACGGTCTTGATCGACATCATCGGGCCCTCGAACGTGGACATGCCGTAGAACGACAGCGACACGATCATGAATTTCAGGATCGGATCGGTGCGCAGTTTGTGCCATGCGCCCGACAGCGTCATGATGCCGTTGATCATCCCGCCCCAGGACGGCGCCAGCAGGATCAGCGAAAAGACCATGCCGAGCGACTGCGTCCAGTCGGGCAATGCGGTGTAGTGCAGGTGATGCGGGCCCGCCCACATGTAGGTGAAGATCAGCGCCCAGAAGTGCACGACCGACAGCCGGTACGAGTACATCGGCCGTTCGGCCTGCTTGGGCACGAAGTAGTACATCATTCCCGAGGAAGCCGGCGGTGAGGAAAAAGCCGACTGCGTTGTGTCCGTACCACCACTGCACCATCGCGTCCTGCACGCCGGCATAGACCGAGTACGACTTCCACAAGCTGACCGGAATCGCCGCGCTGTTGACCAGGTGAAGCAGCGCCACGGTAAGAATGAAGGCGCCGAAGAACCAGTTGGCGACGTAAATGTGCGGCGTCTTACGCTTGAACAGGGTGCCGAAGAACACCACCGCGTATGACACCCATACCAGGGTAATCAGGATGTCGATCGGCCATTCGAGCTCCGCGTACTCCTTGCTGGTGGTGATGCCCAGGGGCAGCGTGATCGCGGCCAGCACGATGACCGCCTGCCAGCCCCAGAAGGTGAATGCCGCCAGGCCGTCGGAAAAGAGCCGGGTGTGACAGGTGCGCTGCACGACGTAGTAGGACGTCGCAAACAGCGCCGACCCGCCGAAGGCGAAAATCACCGCGTTGGTGTGCAGCGGCCGCAATCGCCCATACGACAGCAAGGAAATGCCGTAGGTCAGGTCCGGAAACATCAGCTGCGCGGCGATCAGCACGCCGACCAGCATGCCGACGATCCCCCACACCACCGTCATGATGGCGAACTGCCGGACAACTTTGTAGTTGTAAGTCGTTTGCTCCTGCATACTTGTTCCCTCGAGTGAAGTCGACGCCCAACAGCCGCAAGCAGCCCGGAACAACACCGATGCAACCCTTGCGTGCCCGCCACCGGCAGCGACGCCATGCTAGCCGCGACGCAAGCGGGACCGAAGTTGACATGAATCAAACGGCTACAGCGTCGATTCGATTTTCATGCTTCCATCGCGTCGCGGCTCACCCGGCCGCGGCGGCCAAAGCACGGGAGGCGACAGAATCATTTTCGCATTTGACTGGACTCGACGGAGCACCCGACTTGCCGGGATGGCGGCGGCGATCCTGATCGTGACGGCATTCCCCGCCTGGTCCGAAGTCCAGCCCCTCGCGCCCGATGTCCTGGTCCGCAAGGTTTTCACCGATGTGCTCGCCGCCATCAAGGACACCCCGTCCGGCGACCGCGAGGGCCGCGCAAGGGCCTTGGCGTTCGCCAAGCAGAAGATCCTTCCCCATATCGACTTCGAGCGCATGACCCGGCTCGCAGTGGGCAGGGCGTGGCGCAGTGCGGACGCCCGGCAGCGCGAAGCGCTGGTTGCGCAATTCGGCACCCTGATCACGCGCGTCTACTCGGCTGCGATCGATGCCTACGACGGCCACGAAACGCAGATCGATTCTCTGGAACTCTCACCCGGAGCCAATGACGTCATCGTGCGTTCCCGCTTCAAAAAAGCGGGGGCGCAGCCGGTCGAGGTGAACTATGCCATGTGCGAAGTCCGCCGAAGGCTGGAAGGTGTATGACATCACCGTGGAGAACGTAAGCCTGGTGATCACCTACCGCTACGCAATTCGGCGAGGAGATCACGCGCGGCGGCATCGATGGGCTCATCCAGTCACTGGCGGAAAAGAACCGCCCCCTCTCCCCTGCCCTCTCCCGCTAGGGGAGAGGGGGTAATGTCAGAATCGAAATCAGGGCTCGTGTCGTGATTGGTAGATGAATTCTAGAAAAATGGACGGGAATTTCTCGTCTGTTGCCGTTCTGCCTCAGAACTCCCTCTCCCCTAGCGGGAGAGGGCCGGGGAGAGGGGGAGAGGCTTGCCGGGACCAATGGCGCCGTCAGACCGCGCCTTCAGGTAGGCATAGAGGTCGAGGATATGCGGTTTCATGCCGGGATCGTCCATCCATACCGGCATCGCCAGTCGTCCCCGTGCGCCACGTCGCTGCTGCAACACTTCGTCGATGATCGATTTGCGCACAGCCTCGTCGGGAAGCGCAGGGGCTGACAAGTATCCGGTATCGCCCCAGCACGATGTTCGCGAATTCCGCCTGTGTCATCGTCTTCAGGCTCTGCCTCAGGTCGGGTGCCACGTCGGTGCCCGATACATCCTGCCCATGGCACATGTGGCAGGAGAGGTGATAGAGTGAACCAGCCGGCGTAGGTGCCCCAATCGACTTTCCCGTCGACGATCCGGTACGTGCCGGGCAACGGACCGGCGTCACCGGCCCCGAGCATTGCCCGCCGCACTCAGCAACAGCGTGCCGACAGTCAGGAAGCAGGCTGATCCGAGCGCTGCATTTCGACATGATGACCTCCTCCAATTCGGCATGATACCCGCAGGCTACATGGACTTGTCCGGCATGACTTTGACGGATATCAATGCAATGGGCGTCTGATGCCCCACGGAAACTGGTCGCGCGTGCGGGCGACGGCGACGATGTAACCGAAAACGAGCAGCGCCAGTATCCAGGCGACGATCCTCTCGCGCCGTGTGCGTCCGCGCCGTATGGCCACGGTACCAAGAAGGATATAGGCCAAAAGCGCAAGCACCTTGGCGGTCAGCCACGGTTGCACGAACGGGTATTGGGCGGTAATCGCAGCCAGGGCAATCGCGCTGACGAGCAGGACGGTGTCGATGACATGCGGGACCACCCGCACCCAGCGCACGGCGAGTTTCTCCGGAGCCGCCATCATCCACATGCCACGCAGGAAGAACAGGCCGAAGCTGGCTACGACTGCACCCACGTGCACGTATTTGAGAACGAGATAACTCACTGCCCGATGCTCCAGCCGTGGCTGCCTGCCGCGGCGCCCGCCACCGTGACCAGGCTCGCCGCCAGCAACAGCCAGTGCAGCCGGGCGATGATCGCCAGCGTTCCTGCCGGATCGCGCTGCGCGCGCTCCCGAAACCAGCGATGGAGCCACAGAGGTTCGAGGACGAACAGAATCAGCGTAAACAGCGCCCACACCAGCACCATCGCGTGCATCCACCAATAGTGCAGGTCGGTAAAACGGTCCCACGCGCCGAGACTGTGCACCAGGTAGAATTCCACTCAAGCCGGTCACCAGCGTTGTCACCCTCGCCTGACGTGCAAAACCGGCTTCCACCCTTTCGAAAAGCTCGACCCGTTCCGCGGGCTCGCGCAACCGCTTCACCGCCGGCAGAAGCACCACGGTGACGAACGCCACGCCGCCGATCCACAGCACCACGCCGAGTACGTGCAGCACGCGCGCAATGACGGCTCCCTCCATGGCAGCGCGCCTCTTCTTCCGATTGCCGGTCATCCCGGCTTTCCGTCCAGCCGGGGCCGCGTCAGCACGGGCCAGTAGCGGACGGCGTAAAGGCCGAACGCGGCGGCCCAGAGCAGCCCCGACAGCTGAACGCTCGCCATATACAGTCCGGGCGACGCCATGCCGCCGAAAACCCGAATCACCGCCGCGACCTGTATCAGCAGGAAGCACGTCAGCTCGTAGCCATCCGCCACCAGCGGCCGCGCGGTGTGGCCGCGCGCGGTGCGGGTCATCATGCCGAGGGTCAACCCGCCGATCGCGCCCACGGTCAGCGCGTGGATGGCGTACGACTCGGCCAGACCATCCCAGCCCGGACAAGCGCGCGCAGCGCCAGGTGCACGACGATCCACGCGTAGGCCGCGTGCAGTATCCACACCAGCGGCGTGGCGAGGGTCCGCCAGGACCGCCACAGAACAGGCGCACACCATGCGCGAGCCGCGCCGATCAGCGCGATCGCGGCGACGACCGCGGGCTGCAACTGGAGGAGAGTCGGCGACGAACAGCACCAGCACGGATCCGAGCGCCAGCTT
This sequence comes from uncultured beta proteobacterium, assembly GCA_963789945.1. GTDB lineage: Bacteria > Pseudomonadota > Gammaproteobacteria > Burkholderiales > JACQAP01 > JACQAP01. Next base: position 583,346 of record CAWBMN010000004.1, read on the forward strand.
TTCCACCAGCGGGTGGCGCGTCGCGCCGGCGCCGGGCACGCCGTTGTTGGTGAACATCGGTATGACGCGCCCGCCCATGACCGCCATGATGAACAGCATCGACGTCCAGCCCCAGCAGCAGGCCCAGCCGCGGCGGGAGCATCGAACATGCCCAGCAACGCCAGGTGCAGCGCGAGCGATCAGCACGCCCATCAACACGAGCAGGCCGACGAAGAAATAGTTGCGGACATTCCGCGCGCGCACCAGCGGAATCGCCGATCGCCACCGCCAGCGCCAGTCGGGAACGCCGCGTTCACGATGGCAGCGGCGGTGTTCCACGGCGTCAGCACCAGCACCCGCCCAGCCACCCAGAGCGCCGCCAGCGCCATCAGCGGCGCGCCGGTCGCGCGTCGGCTGGCCGGTCCAGGCGCGCACCGCCGTCAGCAGGAAGCCCGCGATGACCGCCATCGTGTAGCCGAACAGCATTTCGTGGCCGTGCCACAGCGGCCCCTGCAGGTAGGCGGACGGCAGCCAGCCCGAGTACTGCGCCGCCCACAGCAGCACGCTGAAGGCGCTGAAGACGCTCGCCAGCAGGTAGAACGGGCGAAATCCCAGGTTCCACAGCGCGAAGCCGGGCGCGGCAAGCGGCGCCGCCGCCCGCTCGCGCGGGTCAAGCAGCGGTTCGTTCATGACAACAGCACGGGTTCGCCTCGCCGGTCGAACGGAATGAACGAGCCGATCGAGCCGGCCTTGATGGACTCGATCATGCGTTGCAGCGACTGGTCGGCTTCTTTGCTCGTCGGCGCGCGGCCATCGCGCCCGGGCAGGCTGGCCACGAATACGACGGCCCAGTCGGGCCCGAACTGGCGCGACTCTTCCACCAGCGCGGCGAACGTGCCCAAGTTCTTCGGGGGCCTTGTCCACGGCCATCAGCGGCGCGAGCGCACCGCCCTCCCCGGCCTCGAAGCGGGCGCGCTGTTCGGGCGTGCTGTCGTCGGGCAGCACGGCATCGGCGAAAGACGAACAGCAGCCGCTGCGGCTCGGGCTGCTCGCGCGCGGCGCGCAGCAGGTCGTCGAGATGCTCATGATGGCTTCACGGCTACTGCACCAGCGGCGTGTCGGCCGCGTCGAGTTCCACGCCTTCCACGTCGGCCTGCGCCGGCCAGCAGGCGCAGGTACTGCCGCACTGCCGTCACGAAGGCCTGCTGGCGCAGCGCCATGGCCACCGCGCCGCGCACCGACTCGAAAGACTGCGCCACGCCGGGCTCGCGCTCCAGCACCTCGACGACGTGCAGGCCGAAGCGGCTGTGCACCAGGCGCGGCAGCACGCCCACCTCGACGTGACCGAACAGCTCGCGCGCGAACTCCGGCGCGCAATCGGCGCTGCTCGAGCCAGCCCAGATCGCCGCCGTGCTCGCCGCTGGGGCAGTTGGACCACTTGCGCGCCGCGTCGGCAAAGCCGTCGGCGGCCTGGCCATCGTGGCAACGCACGTCGAGAAAGATGGGCTCCGCCCGCTTGCGCAAGCGCCACCACATCCACGCCCGGCGTCACCGCAAACAGGATGTGCCGCACCCGCACGCGTTCGCCGGTGCGGTAGGCGCCTTCGTGCGCGGCATGGTGGCGGCGGCACGCTTCTTCCGACGGTTCGGGCACGTTCAGCTTCTGCTCCAGCAGCGCGTCGATGGCGCTGGCCGCCGCTTCGCTGATCACGCCGTCGGCGGAGGGCGCGTCGTCCGCGTCCAGCAGGCCGGCGCGTTGCGCGGCCTGGCGCAGCAGCTCGGTGCAGGCGCGCTGGCGCAGATTCTTCGGGCGAGAGGGTTTCGCCGGACGCATGCAGCGCCACGCCGTTGATGCGCGCGACAGGTCGGGACAGCGAGCGTATCGGTCGGCATCGTAGTGCTCCTCAGACGCGGGCGCCGGGCTGGGGCGGCTGGTTGTGGCCCGGCGGCAGGTTCAGCCGGCGGCTGCGCACCACCTGATAGGGGCGGAACAGATAGCCCACCGCGGCAAAGCCGCTCCACACGTGCACCAGCCGGCTGAACGGGAACAGCAGGAAAGATCGTCATGCCGAGCACCACGTGGAAAAGGATAGGGCCACGGCAGATCGACCAGCGCCGCGGAGTCGACCGGCCGCAGCGTGACGATGCGCTGCGCCCAGTCGGCCAGCACCAGCATCACGCTGCCGTCGGCGTGCTGCAATGAATACGGCAGCGTGATCAGGCCCACCACGAGTTGCACCCACAGCACCACGAGAACGGCGATGTCGGTGGGATGGCTGGTGTGCGCGGATGCGCGCATCGAACACGCGGCGGTGGATCAGCAGGGACAAGCCGATGAAGCACAGCAGCTCCCGCGACGCCGCCCGCGTACGATGGCCAGCATCTGCTTGGTCGCGGCGCTCATGAAGAGGCCGTAGACCGAGTGCGGCGTGAACAGCCCGAACAGATGGCCGAAGAACAGGAACAGGATGCCCGCGTGAAAGAGATTGCTGCCCCAGCGCAGGCTGCCGGTGCGCAGCATCTGCGACGAGTCGCTCTTCCAGCTGTACTGGTTCTGGTCGAAGCGGATCAGGCTGCCCACCAGGAACACCGTGAAGCAGACGTACGGATAAACTTCAAAGAGAAAGGCGTGCAGCGTGCTCATGCGGGCGCTCCTTTTGCGGAGTTGTCCTTGCGTACGATGCGAATGGGTTGCGGCTCGCCGGGCCTGGCCTGGCCTTTGGGAGAGCAGCCGTCGAACGCCGGCGGCTCGGCCCAGCTCGCGTCCAGCGGCTCCTCCGGCGCCACCTTGACGGACTGCGCCTTTTCACCGGCCAGCTCCAGCAAGCGCGCCGATCACGCTGGCGTAGGCGCTCTGGCGCTCCCGCAGCGCGCTGAAGAGGGCGTTGAAGATGTGAGTCATCTCGCCGAGGAAGGCGCGGGCCTCGCGCGGCGGCTGGGTGGACACGAACTCCAGCACGACGGGCAGGTAGTCGGGCAGCTCGCCGGGCGCGAGGTAGAGACCGGCCTGTTCGTAGGTCTGCGCCAGATCGATCATCGCCGGGCCGCGATCGCGCGAGTCGCCATGCACGTGCTCGAACAGGTGCAGCGATGTGGCACGACCACGGTCGAACAACTGCACGTAGGCGGCCTCGGTGTCGAGCGGATCGCCGCTCGCGAGCGAATCCATCAGCACGTCGAGTCTCCGCCAGGCGCCCGGCCGTGATGGCGCGCTCGGCGTGCAGCGCATCGCGCATCTCGGACAGATGACTGCGCAACTCGGCATCGGGATAGCTCAACAGGCGCGCGAGCACGCGCAAGCTGAGGGAGGCGCTTGGTGAGTTTCGAAGTGATCGGTCATGCGGTCAAACCTTTGCCTTGATGGGAATGGTGCGTTTTCGGGTGCCGCCGAACAGGCTCACCTTGTTCGAGCCATCGGAGCAGCCGTTGCCGAACGAAAAGCCGCAGCCGCCGCGGATGTCGAAGGTGTTTTCGGCGTACTCGCGGTGCGTGCTGGGAATCACGAAGCGGTCCTCGTAATTGGCGATGGCCATCACGTGGTACATGTCTTCCACTTCGACCTGGGTCATTCCCACCTGCTTCAATGCGGCCAGTGTTGACGCGCCCATCCACGTGCTTTTCGCGCTGGTACACGCGCATGGCCAGCATGCGTTCGAGCGCGCGCACCACCGGCGCCGTGTCGCCGGCGGTCAGCAGGTTGGCGAGATACTTGACCGGGATGCGCAGCTGGCTCACGTCCGGTATCTCGCCGTTGTTGCCCACATGCCCGGCATTGGCGGCGGCGCTGATCGGCGAGAGCGGCGGCACGTACCAGACCATCGGCAGCGTGCGGTATTCGGGGTGCAGCGGCAGCGCCACCTTCCATTGCACCGCCATCTTGTAGACCGGGCTTTTGCGCGCCGCTTCCATCCACGCGTCGGGAACGCCGTCGATGCGGGCCTGCGCGATCACCGCCTGGAGTCATTCGGGTCGAGGAAGATGCCGAGCTGCGCGTGATACAGGTCGCGGTCGTGCTCGACGCTCGCGGCCTGCTGGATGCGGTCGGCGTCGTACAGCAGCACGCCGAGGTAGCGGATGCGCCCGACGCAGGTTTCTGAGCACACGGTCGGCTGGCCGGCTTCGATGCGCGGATAGCAGAAGGTGCACTTCTCGGCCTTGCCGGACTGCCAGTTGTAGTAGATCTTCTTGTACGGGCAGCCGCTGACGCACATGCGCCAGCCGCGGCACTTGTCCTGGTCGATCAGCACGATGCCGTCTTCCTCGCGCTTGTAGATCGAGCCCGAGGGACAGCTCGCCACGCACGCCGGGTTCAGGCAGTGCTCGCAGAGGCGCGGCAGGTACATCATGAAGGTGTTTTCGAACTGGCCGTAGATGTCCTTCTGGATGTCGTCGAAGTTCCTGTCCTTGCCGCGCTTCGCGAATTCGCCGCCGAGTATCTCTTCCCAGTTCGGGCCCCAGACGATCTTCTCCATGGTCTTGCCGGTGATCAGGCTGCGCGGGCGCGCGGTCGGCGCCGCTTTCATTTCGGGCGCCGACTGCAGGTGGTCGTAGTCGAAGGTGAAGGGCTCGTAGTAGTCGTCGATCTCGGGCAGGTTCGGATTGGCGAAGATCTTCATCAGCAGCTTCCACTTCGCCCCCTGGCGCGGCTCGATCGCGCCGTTGGCCTTGCGAACCCAGCCGCCGTTCCACTTGTCCTGGTTCTCCCATTCCTTGGGGTAGCCGATGCCGGGCTTGGTCTCGACGTTGTTGAACCAGGCGTACTCCATGCCCGGCCTGCTGGTCCAGACGTTCTTGCAGGTGACGGAACAAGTGTGGCAACCGATGCACTTGTCGAGATTCAGCACCATGCCGATTTGAGCGCGTACTTTCATTTCAAATCTCCTGATCACCCTTAGCCACAGAGAGCACAGAGAACACAGAGGAATACAACAAGATCGAAACCAATCCCGCATCGGAGACCGGAATCTGCATTCTGTGACCATGGTCTTCCGTCATTTCTGTGCTTTTTCTCTGTGGACTCTGTGTTCTCTGTGGCTATGGCTCTTCAAGCTTGCTGGGCGTCCAGGGCCGGTTCAGTGGTGGCCGGCGTGTCCAGCCAGTCGACCTTGACCATCTTGCGCACCACCACGATCTCGTCGCGGTTGGTGCCGATGGTGCCGTAGTAGTTGAAGCCGTAGCGAGAGCTGCGCGTAGCCGCCGATCATGTGGGTGGGCTTGAGCACGATGCGCGTCACCGAGTTGTGGATGCCGCCGCGCGCCCCGGTGATCTCGGACCCCGGCGTATTCACGATCTTTTCCTGCGCGTGATACATCATCACCATGCCGGGGTTGACCCGCTGGCTGACGACCGCGCGCGCCGCGATGGCGCCGTTGATGTTGAACAGCTCCACCCAGTCGTTATCCACGATGCCTGCACGTTTCGCGTCGTCTTCGGAGAGCCAGATGCACGGCCCGCCGCGGCTCAACGTGAGCATCATCAGGTTGTCGGTGTAGGTGGAGTGGATGCCCCACTTCTGGTGCGGCGTGATGAAGTTCAGCAGGATCTCGGGGTTGCCGTTGCTCTTCACTCCGATGGATGCCGGCAGTGGTCTTCAGGTCCACCGGCGGGCGGTAGCTGACACAGCCTTCGCCGAACGCACGCATCCACGGGTGATCCTGGTAGAACTGCTGGCGGCCGGTGAGCGTGCGCCAGGGAATCAGCTCGTGCACGTTGGTGTAGCCGGCGTTGTACGACACCGTCTCGGACTCGATGCCGCTCCAGGTCGGCGACGAAATGATCTTGCGCGGCTGCGCCTGGATGTCGCGGAAGCGGATCTTCTCGTCTTCGCGATGGATCGCCAGGTGCGCATGCTCGCGCCCGGTCTGCTTGCCGAGCGCCGCCAGGCCTTGACCGCGACATGGCCGTTGGTTTCGGGCGCCAGCATCATCACCACCTCGCAGGCGTCGATGTCGGTCTCGATCTTCGGCATGCCCGGGTCGCACCCTCGGCGGTGATGAGGCCGTTCAGCTCACCGAGCTGCCTCACCTCGTCTGCGTGTTCCAGCCGATGCCCTTGCCGCCGTTGCCGACCTTGCCCATCAGGGGGCCGAGCGCGGTGAAGCGCTTGTACACGTTCGGGTAATCGCGCTCGATGACGGCGATCTGCGGCGCGGTCTTGCCCGGAACCAGTTCGCACTCGCCCTTCTTCCACTCTTTCACGTCGAACGCCTGGCCCAGTTCGCCCGGCGTGTCGTGCATCAACGGCGTCAGCACCAGTTCCTTCTCCACGCCGAGGTGGCCGATGCAGACTTCGCTGAACTTCTTCGCAAAGCCCTTGTAGATCTCCCAGTCGCTCCTGGACTGCCACGCCGGATCCACCGCCGTGGACAGCGGGTGGATGAACGGGTGCATGTCGCTGGTATTCAGGTCGTTCTTCTCGTACCAGGTCGCGGTGGGCAGCACGATGTCCGAATACAGGCAGGTGGTGCTCATGCGGAAATCGAGCGTGACCAGCAGGTCGAGCTTGCCCTCCGGCGCATGGTCGTGCCACACCACTTCCCGAGGCTTGGCGTCGCCGGCACCCAGGTCCTTGCCCTGCACGCCGTGGCTGGTCCCCAGCAGGTGCTTGAGGAAGTACTCGTGCCCCTTGCCGCTGGAGCCCAGCAGGTTGGAGCGCCATACGAACAGGTTGCGCGGCCAGTTGGCCGGGTGGTCGGGGTCTTCGCAACTCATCTTCAACGAGCCGTCCTTCAGCGCCTTGACCGCATACTCCTTCGGGTCCATGCCGGCGGCCTGCGCGTCGCGCACGACTTGCATCGGGTGGGTCTGCAGTTGCGGGGCGGAAGGCAGCCAGCCCATGCGCTCGGCGCGCACGTTGTAGTCGATCATGCTGCCGCCGAACTGCTTGCTTGTCCGCCAGCGGCGAAAGCACTTCCGCCACCCCCAGCTTCTCGTAGCGCCACTGGTCGGTGTGCGGCGTAGAAGAAACTGGTGCTGTTCTGCTGGCGCGGCGGGCGTATCCAGTCGAGCGCGAAGGCCAACGCCGTCCAGCCGGTTTGCGGCCGGAGCTTTTCCTGCCCGACGTAATGCGCCCAGCCACCGCCGCTCTTGCCGACGCAGCCGCACATCATCAGCATATTGATGACGCCGCGGTAGTTCATGTCGCTGTGATACCAGTGGTTCATGGCCGCGCCGATGATGACCATCGACCTGCCCTGCGTCTTGTCGGCGTTCTCGGCGAACTGGCGCGCCACGGTTATGACCTGGTCGCGCGGAACGCCGGTGATGCGTTCCTGCCAGGCCGGCGTATAGGGCGTGTCGTCGTCGTAATTGCCTGCGGCCTGTTCCCCGGCCAGGCCGCGCGCCACGCCGTAGTTGGCAGCCTGGAGATCGAACACGGTGGCCACCAGTACTTCGCTTTGCGTGCCGCCGCCCCCGAGCGACAGGCGTTGCACTGGTACCGTGCGCACCATCACGTCGCCCTGCACGTTGTTGGGAAAATGGGCGCTTTCGATGCCGCCGAAATAAGGGAAGCCGACCTTGGCAGTGTCCTTACCCGCGCGTTCGCCCTCGAGCGCCGATAGCCTGAGCTTTACCTCGGTGCCCTGGTGCGCGTCCTTCGCGTCGAGGTTCCACTGTCCCTGATCGGCGCGGCCGTCGGGGCCCCAGCGGAAACCGATAGCGCCGTTCGGCAGCACCACGTTGCCGTTCTCATCCAAAGCCACGGTCTTCCAATCCGGATTGTTGGCCTGGCCGAGCTTGTCGCCGAAATCGGACGCGCGTAGGTAACGATTTGGCACCAGGATCTTCTCGCCGCCGGCCAGCGTTTGTTCCTTCAACATCACCAGCATCGGCAAGTCGGTGTAGCGGCGCGCGTAGTCGTCGAAGTAGGCGCTGCGTTTGTCGAAGTAGAATTCCTTCATGATCACGTGGCCCATCGCCATTGCCAGCGCCGCGTCGGTGCCCTGCTTGGGGTGCAGCCAGAGGTCGGAAAGCTTGGCGACCTCGGAATAGTCGGGCGTGACGGCCACCGTCTTGGTGCCCTTGTAGCGGACTTCAGTGAAGAAGTGCGCGTCTGGCGTTCTCGTCTGCGGCACATTCGAACCCCAGGCGATAATGAAACTCGAGTTGTACCAATCGGCGGACTCGGGCACGTCGGTCTGCTCGCCCCACACCTGCGGACTCGAAGGCGGGAGATCGCAGTACCAGTCGTAGAAGCTCATGCACACGCCGCCGATGAGGCTGAGATAGCGCGAGCCTGCGGCGTAGCTGACCATCGACATCGCGGGAATGGGCGAAAAGCCGATGACACGATCAGCCCCGTGCTTCTTGATGGTGTAGACATTTGCGGCAGCGACAATCTCGTTGACCTCGTCCCAGCTCGAACGCACGAAGCCGCCCATGCCACGCACGCTCTGATAGTCACGGCGCTTCGCATCGGATTCGACGATGGACGCCCAAGCCGCGACCGGATCGCGCGTCAGGCGCGCCTCGCGCCAGCTCTTGAGCAGACGGCCGCGCACCAGCGGGTACTTCACGCGATTGGCGCTGTACAGATACCAGCTATAGCTCGCGCCGCGCGAGCAGCCGCGCGGCTCGTGGTTGGGCATGTCCCAGCGTGTGCGCGGGTAGTCGGTCTGCTGGGTTTCCCAGGTGACAATGCCGCCCTTGACGTAGATCTTCCACGAGCACGAGCCGGTGCAGTTCACGCCGTGGGTGGAGCGCACGATTTTGTCGTGCGCCCAGCGGTTGCGGTAGGCGTCTTCCCAGGTGCGGTCTTCGCCATTAACCTGGCCGAAGCCTCCGGAGAAGCTCTCCTTCGGGTTCGAGAAGTATTTCAGGCGGTCGAGAAAGTGGGACATCAGGTGCTCCTTTCAGTCGCAACAGCTTCGAAGTACGAGGTACGAGGTTCGAGTCCTGGTTATTCCTCGGCACTCGTACCTCGGACCTCGTGCCTGTTTCAGCACGGCATTTCCGCGTTCTTGCGGCTGTAGTACCACCAGGTCACGGCGATGCAGGTGACGTAGAAGGCTATGAAGACATACAGCGCCATCTCCGGTCCGCCGGTGAGCGAGATCGAGGTGCCGTAGCTCTTGGGGATGAAAAAACCGCCATAGGCGCCGATGGCGCCGGAAAAGCCGAGCACCGCGGCGGCCTCCTTGTTGCCCGCCTTCAGCGCCTGTTCCTGCGCCTGCTTGCCCTTGCCGGCCGCTTCGCGCGTGCGCTCGGTGGCGAAAATCACCGGGATCATGCGAAAAGTGGACCCGTTGCCGATACCGGTGGTCAGGAACAGGATCAGGAACATCGTAAGGAAGCCCGCGAAATTACCGCCGGAACCGCCCGAGGGCAGGAAATACAGCACTCCGACCACCGCGATTGCCATGACAATGAAGTTCCAGAACGTTACCGTGGCGCCGCCGAGCTTGTCGGCGAGCCAGCCACCGAACGGCCGTACCACCGCGCCGACCAGTGGCCCGAGCCACGCAAACTGCAGCGCATTGACTCCTGGAAACTGCGACTTGATCAGCAACGGAAAGCCGGCGGCGTAGCCGATGAACGAACCGAAGGTGCCGAGGTACAGCCAGCACATGATCCAGTTGTGCTTGCGCTTGAAAATGATCGCCTGCTCGGTGAACGACGCCTTGGCGTCGGCGATGTCGTTCATGCCGATCCAGGCGGCGATCGCTGCGATCGCGAGGAACGGCACCCAGATGAATGCGGCGTTCTGCGTCCAGATTTCGCGCTGCTGCCCCTGCTGGTCGACAATGATCTGCGGATCGCCGCCGAGCACCAGCCAGATCGGCATCGTCATCACCAGCGGCGTGAGGAATTGCACCGACGACACGCCCAGGTTACCGAGCCCGGCGTTCACGCCAAGAGCCGATCCTTTGCGCTCTTTCGGGAAGAAGAAGCTGATGTTGGCCATGCTCGAGGAAAAGTTGCCGCCGCCCAGCCCGCACAACAGCGCGAGGATGAGCATCGTTGGATAGCTGGTGGTCGGATCCTGCACCGCGATGCCGATGCCGATGGCCGGAATCAGCAGCGACGCGGTGGAAATCGCGGTCCAGCGGCGGCCGCCGAAGATCGGCACCATGAAGGAATAGAAAATCCGCAGCGTCGCGCCCGAGAGCGCCGGTGCCGCCGCCAGCCAGAACAACTGGTTGCTGGTGAAGTTGAATCCGATCGCGTTCAGGTTCACCGCCACCACGCTCCACAACTGCCAGACAGCGAAGGCGAGGAACAGCGCGGGCACCGAGATCCACAAATTGATGTTGGCGATCGCCTGGCCCTGCTGCGCCCAGAACGCCTTGTCCTCCGGAGTCCAGATCGTCAACAGCTTGCCGCGTCCGGTGCTGGAGCCTGCCGTGTTTCGGGTGTCTGCATTCATGTGTTGTCCGCTCCTGTCAGGCGCTGCGTCCGAGGCTCAAATCACCGCCCCTGAAGCCGTTGCGCTTCGGCACGATTTCGCTCCAGTACATCCAGATCAGCGACACCAGCGTGACGCCCCAGAGCAGCATGAACACGCTGCTGTTGACGCCGGTGAAGTCCACCAGCGCGCCGAACATGATCGGCAGGATGAAGCCGCCCAGTCCGCCCACCAGGCCGACGATTCCGGACACCACGCCGATGTTGCGCGGATACTCGTCGGAAATGTATTTGAAAACCGAAGCCTTGCCGAACGCCCAGGCCACACCCATGGTGAACAGCAGGATGGTGAACATCCACCAGTTCAGGCCGATGTGCAGCGCCAGTTCGCCGCGCGAAGTCTTGATGATCATGTCGGTCTGGGGATAGGACATGAAGAACAGGCACACCCAGCGAAATCAACATCACCCACCAGGTGACCGGGTGCGCGCCGAACCGGTCGGAGAGCCAGCCACCGAAGGCGCGCAGGATGCCGCCGGGAAGTGAAAAACAGGCCGCCAGCAGCGCCGCGACCTTGATGTCGAATCCGTACTCGGTGATGTAGTACTTGGTCATCCACAGCGCCAGTGCCACGTACCCGCCGAACACGATCGAGTAGTACTGGCAGTATTTCCACACTCGCGGGTCTTTGAGCGCCGCGAGCTGGTGTTTGACCGTCACGCCGGCCCCGACCTTGTGTGCTTCGTCCTGATAGCTCAGGAACCAGAACAACAGCGCCGTCACCAGCATGGCCACGGCATACACTTTCGGCACCATCTGCCAGCCGTAGGCCACCACCAGGGTCGGCGCGACGAACTTGGTGAGCGCCGCGCCGGAGTTGCCTGCGCCGAAAATGCCCATGGCAAACCCCTGCCGCGCCTTGGAGAACCAGCGGGCCACGTAGGCGATGCCGACCGAAAACGATCCGCCCGCCAGCCCGACAAACAGGCCGAGCACCAGGAACTGCCAGTACTTCGTCGCTTCGCCGATCATCCAGATCGGCACAACGCAGGCGAGCATGAGCAGGAAAAAGACGATGCGGCCGCCGACCTTGTCGGTCAGCATCCCGAGCGGCAGCCGCACCAGAGAACCGGTCAGAACCGGCGTGGCCACCAGCAGGCCGAATTCCGTTTCGTTGAGCCCGAGGGTGGTTTTCAGCGGGATGCCGATGACCGCGAACATCATCCACACCGCGAAGCAGATGGTGAAGGCAACGGTGCTCATTACCAGCACCGACAGCGATTGCTGCGATCGTGAAACCATGTCTGCCTCCGTCCGCCGCGGCGACGTTAACCCATTGTCACGTCACCGATCTCAATTCATGGAAAATCCGCCAATTCGCAGTCGCACGAAATCTGTTTCCGAGCGGCACTTTACAAGCGCGCCGTTCGAGAATGCTTGATGTAGGTCAAATCGTCTGCCGTCCCGCCGGGACCACAATTCATTCAGCGTGTGCCGCACTCGCGCTTTGGGCTTGGGATACACGCCCAGGTGGTTGAGACACGTAAGCGTGAGAAGACACTTTGTGTGCCGGCTTGGCATTCGCATCGAGTACCTGAGGGAGGTTGTGCATGCATTTCATGACGGTCCGGTTGTTGATCGCCGGCCTGCTGGCCCTGCCCGTGGCGGCAAGCGCGGAAGAAGCCGCTTCGCCCATGGACGCGATTTCCGGCGGGAAGGCGACCTTGAACCTGCGGCCGCGCTACGAATTCGTCGATCAGGACGGGAGGCCCGAGGAGGCTAACGCCTATACGCTGCGCACGTTGGCGGGCTGGAAGACCGGCGTGTGGAAAGGACTGTCGGGCACGATCGAGTTGATCGACGTCGGCAGGCTGAACGACGATTACAACGACGGACAAAATGGGAAAACGCAGTATCCGGTGGTCGCCGACCCCGACAATACTGACGTCAACCAGTTGTACCTCGACTGGGCCGGCTTGCCCGCGACCAGCATCCGTGCGGGGCGGCAGTCGATCAAGCTCGACAACGTGCGCTTCGTCGGCAACGTCGAGTTCCGCCAGGTGATGCAGGTATTCAACGGCGTCACGGCCGAAAACACGAGCCTGCGGAACACCCGGCTCTACGCCGGCTATCTCGGCAGGGTAAAGACGGTGGACACCCGACAGCACGATACCGGTACAGTGCTGTTGAACGCGCGCTACGCACTCTCACCGTCCGAGACGCTGGTCGGATTCGGTTACTTCCAGGACCAGCCCGACGCGATTGGCGCCGCCGGCTTTTCCGGTCCCGCACCCACCGATACCTCGAACCAGATCGTGGGACTGCGCGCGGACGGCGCCCACCCGTTTGGCGAAAAGTGGAAGTTGCTCTACACGGCCGAATACGCAAAGCAGAACGATTACGCCGGCGGCGATACCCGGATCGACGTACATTACGTGCGTCTCGGGTTGGGCGGCCAAGTTGGCGATTTCGCCCTGCGCGTCGACCAGGAACTGCTGAGCAGCAACGATGGCCTCTACGGGTTCCAGACGCCTCTGGGAACGAATCATTTGTTCCAGGGCTGGGCCGATCAGTTCCTGACGACGCCAAGGCAAGGCCTTCGCGACACCTTCCTGAGCGCCAGCGCCAAGATCAAAAAGGCGCAATTACTCGCCGAATACCATCAACTGGAGTCGGATACCGGCGACATCGACTTCGGCGACGAATTCGACTTTGGCGTCTCGTACCCGCTGACGCAGAAGCTCATCGGCAAGATCGAGTACGCCGAGTACCAGGCCGGCGACACGGGTTCGGGGAAGGTGGACACGCGCAAGTTCTGGCTGACCTTTACATTCAACTACTAGGCGTGAAGGGTTACGCATCACAGCCACCGCCTCACGCGGGCAGCATAGGCTGAGTACTCCTCGCCAAAGATGCCCTTGAGAACGCGCTCCTCTGATTGGATTTGGAAGCGCGTGATGTACAGAACAAAGATAGGTGGACCGGCGAAGGGCAGGAGCGCCGACAAGTAGACGGCCCACGCCAGCAGAAGCAGGACCATGCCAACGTACATGGGATTTCGGCTGACCCGGTACACTCCGCTGGTAACCATAGCTGAGGCACGCTCCGGCTTGAGTGGATTGACGGTTGTGCGGAAGGCCCGAAACGCCAATAGGCCCAGTAGATCGAAGGCAACGCCCGCCACAGCAAGGATGGCAACCGCCGCGTACTTTGGACCGGTGGCGATTGGGAACTGGGGGCCCAGGGCAGAGACGCTCCACATTGCGGCGGCGACTAGTGCGCCGACAACGGGCGGTGGAATCTTGTGCTCAAGCGAAGGCATGCTGGTCTTTGAATGATGTCTGACGCCGCGCTAAGCCGCTGCCGGCCGAGACAGTACGATTGTGAGGAAACGAGACCCCGGCAGTCGGCTTGAGCGCATATTCAGGTTGCAGCACGAGCGCGCCCGCTTTTGAGCAACCATGCCAAGTACCCCGCAGCCGTGATGTCGTAAGTGAGGCAGAACTGTGGCCACCAGCGAGGTACTCCCGGATTGGCGATTACCTCGCCATGGGTGAGATCGAAAACGCCATGTGCCACGAGCGCAGCCACTACAACCCACAACGACGACCGAAAGCCAACTGCTGCGGCCACCAAGAAGAGCGCACTAACCAGGGACTCAACCACCAGCGCCTGGTTGGAGCCTCCCATCACCGCAAACAAGGCATAGTAGGAGGCAATTACCATTGTCACCGTCGGGTAGAACGCTCGATCACGATCCAAGCCTGTGGCTGTGGCGAGGGTGCCCACCGCAAGTGCAAGTAACGCGCCGACGAGCAGTGCCATGAGTCTCCTCTTTGCCTGTTCTCCGACCTAACTTCTATTGATCCTGCACCACTGCAGGATAACAAAGCGCTGTTGGGATAACAAAGCCGGTTTGTTGAGATAACGCCGCAGTGCAGGATAACAAGGCATTCGTCATATTTCTTTCATCTGGCGCGGCCACTTTGCGCAAGGAAGGACCTCTGTCTAGCACGGGTCAATGTCCCATTGCTTTTGGCCGGTTAGCGACATGTCGGTATACGACCCGAAGCGGCCGATCACTTCTCTTCGAAACGGACGTTCAACGTTCACGGTGAGGGGCCGGCGCCAGCTCGCAGGCAACCGTCTCTTGAGACTGATGGTTAAATTCAGTCCCTTGTAGCGGACGGGTGTCGTTGCCTTAATCGGACAGGGAGCAATTCGCAGCGTCGTATAACCCGTCGGCAACCGTGGATCTGGTTGAACGATTGTCCATTCATGGCGACGCTAGTGTCCTGTTCCGCTAATTTGTAGGATAAGTCTCCAACCTTCGCGGCCAGTTCCTATGATCTATTTGACAGCAATCCATCATCGATCGGAAATCCCGCGAAATCGGCGTCAGGCAAGGCGCGAGTCCTTGACAGTGGCGGGGGCCGGTGGAACGTTGAGCAGGGGCCCCCGCTTGCGGGGATGCGACCGTGCAACCGGCCAATAGCGTGTCGATCACCGGCCTCACGCGTGTCTCCGCGGTCAGATCCCCAGAGGGGCCCCTCTTCCGCGCTCCGACACGCACGGCGAGGACTCGTAACACAGCATGGCGCCGATTCTCGTCGGGTTTTCAGCCACAAATTAGCGGAACAGGACACTAGCTCACGGCACCTCGTGCCCCGCCCCTGCGGACCAAATCTCATGCCACGTCGATGCATCGAGGTGCATGTCCAGCGCCGCGACGGCCTCGCGCAGGACCTCGGTTCGCCTCGATCCCACAATCGGATGCGGACCACATGGCAGTCGCCTGAGCCAGGCGTAAACCACTGTCGCCATCGACACACTGAGGCGGGCCGCCACCGAGGACAGAGTAGCGCGCACGCGTCGCGCTGCGGCATCTTCTCCCGTGAACACACGCCCTCCAGCCAAAGGCGACCAGATCATCGGAGCCAAACGCAACTGCTGCGCCTGGTCAAACGTCCCGTCGTGCAAGGGCGCCAAGTGCAGCGGCGAGCATTCGACCTGATTCGTGACCAACGGCGTGCGACTGTGCAGGAGAGCAAACTGCGCCGGCGTAAAGTTCGATACACCAAACGCGCCCACCTTGCCTGAGCGATGCAGGCGCTGAAAAGTCGCCGCCACCACATCGGCATCCAGTAAGGGGTCGGGACGATGGATCAGCAGCAAATCCAGATGATCGGTTCTCAAAGCACGCAGAGACTGATCGACGCTCGCCTCGATGTGCATGGCCGAGGTGTCGTAGGCCTTCAGACGATGTTGCGGACGCTGCGGGCTGACTAGTTGAATACCGCACTTGGTGACGAGCTGCATCTTCTGCCGCAATGCCGGCTTGCGGGCCAGGGCCTCTCCGAACAAGGCCTCGACGCTATAGCCGCCGTAGATGTCTGCATGGTCAAAGCTGGTGATGCCCAGGTCCATGCAGGCCTCGATCCAGTCCAACCGTTGTGCCGCCGTCCAGCCCCAGGCGTCCATACGCCAACAGCCTGCTACGATGGTAGAAAGTTTAAAGTCTGCAATGCTCAATTTGAGGAGTTCACTCTTGTCCGCATAGGTAATGATAATGCGGATAGAGTGACTGCCATGGAGGATATGATCTTTCGTCGCCTCCTGGCCGTTCTCAGGGCCTCACACATAGGAGGGGGCGACGATTTGGTGGGGCACGAAGTGTCAGCTCAAGTCCGAGCTACTAGATAATGAGGGAAGGACGAAGAGTTTAGACACTCTAGCCTCTTGCCTCGAGCCTCACCCCACTTTCCTCTTTCCTCTTTCCTCTCGGCTCACCCCTCACGCCTCACGCGAGCGCGGCAGCACCTTGACAAGCTCCGACCACAGTATTCCGGCCGATGCGGCCAGCATGCAAAGAAGCAGGTCCGACCACACCAGAGCCTCGAAACTGAAGATCCGCTGCATCGGTGGAATATAGAGCGCCACAGCGAGCCCGCCGAGCGCACCACCCACCACCCACCACAGCGCGCGATTAGGCATGCCGAGCGTGGCAATGATGCTGCGCGACTGCGAACGGTTGGAGAGAATCAGTGCCGCATTACCCAACACCAGGGCGGTGAATGCCATTGCCCGCGCACGTCCCTCGGTGAATCCGTAGTCGAGCACCAGAAAATACAGCACCGCCACCGCGATCAGCACAGCCATTCCCTGCAGGAACGAGTACCAAAGCAAACGGCTTCCCAGCAACGGTTCCTTCGGATTGCGCGGCGGCCGCCGCATGGTCGCCGGATGGGCCGGCTCGGCCTCGAAAGCAATCGAGCACGCCGGATCGATTACGAATTCCAGGAATACGATATGCACCGGCGCGAACACCAGCGGCCAGCCGAACAGCAACGGCAGCAGCGCCATGCCTGCGGTCGGCACGTGCACCGCGATCAGATAGCTCATCGCGTGGCGGATGTTGTCGTAGATGCGCCGGCCCAGCCGCACGGTCTCTACGATGGACTTGAAGTCGTCTTCCAGCAGCACCAGCGACGCGGCCTCGCGGGCCACGTCGGTGCCGCGTCCGCCCATGGCCACGCCGATGTGCGCGGCCTTGAGCGCCGGGGCGTCGTTGACGCCGTCGCCGGTCATGGCGACGATCTCGCCGTTGGCTTTGAGCGCGTTGACCAGCGCCAATTTTTGTTCCGGGACCACTCGCGCGAAAATGCTGACCTCGGCCACACGTGTGCGCAACTGCGCAGCACTCATGCGCTCGAGCTGCGCACCGGTCAGCACCCCGCCGGGGGATTTCAATCCGATTTCATCGGCAATGGACTTTGCCGTGCCCGGGTAGTCGCCGGTGATCATTACCACCCGGATGCCGGCGTCGTAGCACTCCCTGACTGCCTGCGGCACCGTCGCCCTTACCGGGTCGGCGAGCGCAATGAGTCCGAGAAACCTGAACGAGAATCCCGTGGGACGGGCGGGAAACTCGCCGCCGGGGAAACGCGCCTCCGCCACGCCGAGCACCCTGCGTCCACGCGATGCGATTTGCGCGGTCTGCTCCAGCACGCTGGTCTGCAGCGCCGTGTCCGCCTTGCACAATTTCGCGATCGCCTCGGGCGCCCCCTTGGCGGCGACGATGAACTCGCCACCCTCCGCCCTTTGCCAGCAGTGCGTCACCGCCAACAAGTCGCGCGTGAGGTCGTACTCTTTCACCAGCCGCCACTGGCTGCGCATGCGCAGGGTCTCCGCGTCATGCTTCTCCACATAGCCGACGATCGCGCGTTCCATCGGATCAAACGGATTGAGCTCGCACGCCAGCGCAGCGAAGTGCGCAACCGGCCGCATGTTCGCGGGCAAGGCACCGCGCGCGGCATCGTGATGGTGGCCCGCGACCGCGAGTTCCGCCACCTCCATGCGGTTCTCCGTGAGCGTGCCGGTCTTGTCCACGCACAGCACGGTCGCCGAGCCAAGCGTCTCAATCGCCGGCATGCGCCGGGTCAGAACCTTTTTCTGAGAGATGCGCCAGGCGCCGAGTGCGAGGAAAACCGTAAGCACCACTGGAAACTCCTCCGGCAGCACCGCCATCGCCAGCGTGATGCCGGCCAGCAGTCCTGCCAGCCAGTCGTTGCGCAACATCCCGTAGAGCACCACTACGGCAAAACACAGAAGCAGCCCGATCGCGGCGAAAACCCGCACGACGCGTGCCGTCTGGATCTGTAACGGCGTGTCCTGAACTTCGAGCGCCTCGAGCGCCTTACCGATTCGGCCGATCTGCGTCTGCGCTCCGGTCGCCAGGATGCGCGCCTTTCCGAAGCCCTGGACCACCAGCGTGCCGGAGAACACGAACGGCTGCCCATCGCCGCCCGGATTCGCCATCTCGCTTACTTCCGAACCCGCCGCTTGCTTGGACACCGGCAGGGACTCCCCGGTCAGAAGCGACTCGTCGGCGCTGAACTCGTTGCACTCGATCAGCACGCCGTCCGCCGGAACACGATCGCCTTCGTGCAGCAGCACCAGGTCACCGGGCACGACCTCGCGGCCGGCGATGCGCTTTTCCTCGCCTCCGCGCACAACCAGCGCGCGCGGACTGGACAGATCGCGCAGCGCCTCCAGCGCACGCTCCGTCTTGCGTTCCTGATAAATGGTGATGCCGATCACCACGAACACGGACACCAGCAGGATCAGCGCTTCGTGAAGATCGCCGAGCGCAAGGTAGATCGTGCCCCCGGCAACCAGCAGCAACAGCATCGGTTCGCGCAAGACTTCCAGTGCAATTCGCAACCCGTCGCGGCGCTTGCCGCGCGGCAGCTCGTTGGCTCCGTGCTGCGCCAGCCGGCTTTTCGCCTCGGCATCTGTCAGGCCGGATGAAGTGAATGGTTTGTTACCGATTGACGCGGGCGGTCCGCTCCCCTTCATACTTCCGCCTTCATCCTTCATCCTTGGTCCCTTTGTCCTCATCCTGAAGGATGCGGTGCGCCGGTCCCTCCAGATCGTCGAACTGGCCGCTCCTGACCGACCACCAGAAAATACCGCCGATCAGGAACACCAGCACGACGGACAAGGGGATCAGGAGGTAGAGGATTTCCATTTTAATAACCAGGTACGAGGTTCGAGGTACGAGGTTCGAGGTTCGAGTAAAGACACGAAATACTCCTTATTTACTCGGCCCTCGGCCCTCGTCGCTCGTACCATGGCGCGGATCTCGATTCGCGCCGCGGGCTCGCAACGCATTGAGCACCACTAGCAAGGAACTTGCCGACATCCCGATCGCCGCCATCCACGGCGTAACGTAACCGGCCACCGCGAGCGGAAGCACAACAACATTGTAGGCAAAGGCCCAGGCGAGATTTTGCCAGATGATGCGCAGCGCCTTTCTCGAAGCCGCGATGCCGCGCGTGAGATCCGCGAGCGTTGGCGAAACCAGAACCATGTCTGCTGCGCCCTGCGCCAGCGCGGCACCACCACCCATCGCCACCGACACCTGGGCCTGCGCCAGCACCGGCGCATCGTTGACCCCATCGCCGATCATCGCCACCACCGCGCCTTGTGCCTGCAGGGCCTGTACCACGTCGCGCTTGCGCTCCGGCGTCATCAGGGCGCGGAAGTCCCCGATTCCGACGGTCCGCGCTGCCGCCTGCACCACCTCCTCGCTGTCCCCGGACAGCAGCATGACGCGGCGCCCGGCACGTCCAAGTGCGGCTATCACCTCGCTCGCTTCGTCACGGATCCGATCACTGAGATGGAAAACCGCGATCGGACCGCCCTCGTCACCCAGCCACACCTGCGTGGCTCCGCTGGCCTCACGATCCTTCTCCGGTGGCGCGCCGGACAGTTCCCACACGAACATGCGCTGGCCGATACGCACCCGCCTGCCGTTTACCACGCCTTCGACGCCACCACCGGGCACATTGCGGATGTCCTGCGCCATCAATGTCTGGGAGCCGGCGGCGTCCATGATCGCGCGGGCAGCCGGATGCTCGGACGCCTGCTCCAGCGCCGCCGCAAGCGCCAGCGCCTGGTTCCGGTCGCAACCACCCAGCGTCCTTACCCCGGCAACGCTCAAACGTCCTTCGGACAGCGTCCCGGTCTTGTCGAACACGAAGCAATCGGCCCGAGCCAGCGTTTCGATTGCATGCCCGCGGGTCACGATCAGCCCGAGCTTTGCCATTGCCGCAGCAGTCACCGCAAGCACCGTGGGTGTCGCAAGCGACAAAGCGCACGGGCAGGTCACGACCAGCACCGCCACCGCCACCGGCAGAGCGCGCGCCGGTTCCGTCAGCAGCCAGTAGATCGTCGTTATCGCGGCGATTACGAGAATGAAAGCGACAAAGTGTGCGGCGATGCGATCGGCAATTTCCTGGATGCGCGGGCGTTCCTGCATCGAACGCTCCATCAGCCGGACAATTCCGGACAGCGCGCTATCCGCGCCGATGCGCTCCACCGTCACGGCAACCGCATGCCCGCGGTTGAGCGAGCCGCCGATCACCGGGGAGCCTTCTATCTTCGCCACCGGTCGGCTTTCGCCGGTCAGCAGCGACTCGTCCACCTCGGTGTCGCCTTGTTCAACCCGGCCGTCCGCGGGAAAATTCTCCCCGGGGCGCACCAGCACCTGATCACCGGCCCGGAGTGCTGCGGCCGCAATCACCTCCGTGTTCAAGCACAGCGGGAAATTCACCAGCCGGCTGGCCACGGCCGGCATCGCCCGCGACAAGTACTCCAGGTACTCGGCCGCGCTCTGCCGCGCGCGCAATTCCAGATAACGCCCGCCGAGCAGAAAAAACACGAACATCGCCACCGAGTCGAAGTACACCGCGCCCGCGCCGGAAACGGTCGCAACCGTGCTCGCCACGAACGCGATCGCGATGCCGAGTGCCACCGGTACGTCCATGCCGACGCGCCGCATTCGCCAGTCGCGAAACGCGCCGCGGAAAAAGGGCGCGGAAGAGTAAATAACGACCGGAAGCGTCAGCAGCAAACCGGCCCAGCGCATGAGGTTCTCGATGTCGCGGCTCATGTCGCCTTCACCGGCAACGTACGCCGGTACCGCGTACATCATCACCTGCATCATCCCGAGGCCCGCCACCGCCAGTCGCAGCAGGGCGCCGCGACTTTCCCGCCGCCGGCTGTCCTCCAGCGATTTCGCATCGTAGGGATAGGCGCGATAACCGATCGCGCGAATGGCGTCGAGAATTGCGGAGAGGCGGGTGCGCTCAGCGTCCCAGCGCACCCGGGCGCGCCGGGTGGTGTAGTTGATATGCACCGCGGTTACGCCGGGCAGGTTTGCAAGATGCGTTTCGTTCAGCCAGATGCAGGCCGGACAGGTCACGCCCTCGAGAATGAGCGCCGCCTCGCGTTCGTTTTCGCCGGCGCGTGTTACGAAGCCTTGCTGAATCTCGTCGCGGTCGAACACCGTCAGGTCGGAGACCACGTCCGGCAGCACTTCGCGGGGCGAACTGGGAAACTGGTCACGTTTCTCATAGTAATCTGCCAGCCCCGCATTCACGATCGCCTTCGCGACTGCCTCGCAGCCTGCGCAGCACATGGCGCGCAACGTGTCCCCGATGGGCACACGATAGCGGGACCCGGCAGGAATCGGCAGGCCGCAGTGATAGCACCTGCCCTCCTCCGCGGAAGCGGTCATTGCCTGGATTTCGGCAGAGTCGGCTGACATGTCGTCGCTGTGCTGGACCACCTGCTCACGGTCTGACCTCGATGGTCATTGCGGGCGTTGGAAAAAGGACGGGCCGCGGAGTCCGTTCTCCGCGGCCCGCCCGGAGACTGCCTGATTATGCCGTCTTGCTTGCGGTCCCGCAGGTGTTCATGCCCAGAAGACCGTAAGCTGGGCACCAGCGGATAATTGCGGTGGCCAGCGGAACGATGCCGATCAGGCCCAACCAGCGTGCATTGCCTTCGACCAGAAACACCGCGCTCAGAATCAGGATGCCGGCGACGATGCGGATCGCGCGATCCGCGTTTCCTACGTTTGCTTTCATGTCATGCCCTTCCGTTGACAGGGGATCGAATACAACAAAAGCATGCTATGCGCCTGCAGCTTCGCAGGTTTTGACCTGGATCAACCGGTCACCGGGCGCGATTGCCGGAAAAAAAGCCCGCCGGGTGGCGGGCTTTTCGATTTATTTCCTGAAGTAAGCTAAATGCCGGTGTGCTCCCCCGTTTCTACTTGGCAACGGCGGAAGCTGTCACCGCCTTCTGGGTGCGCGGCAGCAGCAGGATGATCATTGCGCCGATGAAAGCGATCGCCGCCAGGGCGAAGAACGCCGCTTCCGTCGAATTGGTCGCCGTGCGGATGCGGCCAATGAGATCGGGGCCGAAGTGCCCGCCCAGGTTGCCGACCGAATTGATCCACGCGATTCCGGCGGCGGCCGCGGTGCCGGACAGGAATGCCGTGGGCAGCGACCAGAACGTGGCTACCCAGGACAGGATCCCGGCTGTGACCAGCGTCAGCGCGATGATCGAAGGAATCGCGGCATGGCCGATCAACGCCAGCGCGATCAGTCCGACCATGGCGACCAGCAGCGAGCCCGCCGAGTGCCAGCGGCGCTCTCCGGTGCGATCGGAATGGCTGCCCACCACCACCATTGACACGGCGGCCACGCCCCAGGGAATCATGCTCAGCAGCCCGACTTTGAGGAAGTCCTTCTTGTCGATGCCGAGTTCCTGGATGATGGTCGGCATCCAGAAATTCACCGCATAAAAACCCACCACGCCGCAAAAATAGACCAGCGCCAAGGCCCAGACGCGGCCATCCTTGAAGGCATCGAGGAAATGGTGTTTTTTACCGAGTTCGGATTTCGACGCATCGTCTTCGGCGACACGCTGCATCACCAGGGCCTTCTCCTGGTCGGTCAACCACGCCGCTTTCTTGGGACCGTCGTCGAGCAATGCCAGCACCAGCGCCCCGATGATCACGGAGGGGATGCCTTCCACCAGGAATAACCACTGCCACCCGCGCCAGCCGTTGAGGCCATCCATGTATTGCATGATCGCGCCGGAAACCGGTGACCCGACCACGTTGGAGATGGCGATGGCAGTCATGAAGAGCGCCACCATCTTGGCGCGGCGCGGACCCGGAAACCAGTAGGTCAGGTACAGGATGATTCCCGGGAAGAATCCCGCTTCCGCCACGCCGAGCAGGAAGCGCAGGAAGTAGAACGTGAACTCGGCGTCGGTGCAATTGAACATCGTCGCGATCACGCCCCAGTGGATATCGTTCGTGAACATGAACGCCGAAGAGATGATGCCCCAGGTGATCATGATCCGCGCGATCCAGATCTTGGCGCCCACCCTCTCGAGAATGACGTTGCTGGGGACTTCGAAGATGAAGTAGCCGATGAAGAAGATGCCGGCGCCAAAGCCGTAGATCGTGTCGCTGAAATTCAGGTCAGGCGCCATCTGCAGCTTGGCGAACCCGACGTTCACTCGATCGAGGAAAGCGACGATGTAGCAGATGAACAGGAACGGAATGATCCGCCTGGCAACCTTGGCATAGGTTGCCGTCTCGAATTCCGGGGAAAAAGTGGTGGCCAATTGAGTCTCCTCCTCAATGTTGTTATGTCGTGATCCGACCGCCCGATTGTTATTGATTTTGGCCGGGTATTCTAACAGCCCGAAAGGAACGCTGTGGGCGTATCGGCCGTGCGCCCCATGCGGGCCCGTAAGCCCGGCAATTCGCGGCAATCCCGGGTTGGCCCGAATAGAAATAACTTTGACCGGCGTCAACGGGCCCGGCTGTGCCCTGTCCTATAAAGGGTCCTGAGTCTAAAACAGACCTTGCCAATCAATAAAGGAGAGAACCGTGAGAACCATACTGGTACCTGTAGACGGGTCCGCATGTGCGGAACGGGCCATCGAGGAAGCGGTAAAGCTGACCCAGAAGTCAGGGGCGATGGACATTCATTTGCTGAACGTCCAGCCACGCATCTTCGTAGAGGAAACCCTGGTTTATCTCGATGCCGCCAAGATGGACACCTATTATTACGGGCAAGGCTCCAAGGGGCTGGCATCTGCCGAAAAACTCCTCAAGAAAGCCGGCATTGCCTATACGGCCCATCGCGCCGTCGGCCCCGTGGCCGAGACCATCGTCACGAAAGCCAAAGAACTGGGGGCGGATGGAATACTGATGGGAACCCACGGACATGGACGCGTGGCAGGCATGCTGCTCGGCTCCGTGTCCAACAAGGTGCTGCACCTCTCTCCGGTACCGGTGACCTTCGTCCGGGGTGAGCCGCCAGTGGATTTCACCGGACGGCTTACGGCAACCTGAAGGCTTATCTTCCTGCGGCCTTCAGTCCGATCCGGGCGGCCTCCTCGGTATCGCCCGGTGTCCCGGCGATCACCAGGTACTTGAACCCTTCCTTCACGCGCTTTTCGATGTTGTGCTTGAAGACCAGGATGCCGCAGGGCACATTGAGTTCCTTGGCTACAGCGAGGACCTGTTGCGCGGCTTTTTCGGTCTCGGGATGGTCCATCTGCCCTGGATAGCCCAACGAAGTCGAAAGGTCGTTCGGGCCGATGAAGATGGCGGAGATACCCTTCACTTCGGTCAGGATTTGGCGGATGTTCTTCACCCCTTCCGCGCTTTCAATCATCGCGATTACCGCGATCTCGCCCTTCGGGTCGAGCGGCCAGGCATCGGCCCTTTCAAAGTATTCAGGCACCGGAATGCCCCAGTAGCGCGCCGCATAGGCAGGCGCTGCGCCGCGTTCACCCGGCGGGTCATTGTCGGTTGCGCCGACCTTTTGCGGGTAACGGGAATTGGCGACTAGCGCCCTCGCCTCGTCGACGTTGCGGATATGCGGCGACATGAGTCCGAACGCGCCGGCATCCAGAGCCTGCTTGATGACCCACTGGTTCTTCTCGGAACCGTTCGATGGGATCCTCGCGAGCGGCATGACGTTGGGCTGCAGGTTGCCTTTCTTCAGCAACTGCGCCTTGTCCACCATGAACTGAAGAAAGGTCTTGTACTGCGTGAAGTCCGCTGCACCGTGCTCCATGTCGAAGATCACGAAGTCGAGCTGGGACTGCGAGTAGTAGATCGCCGCATCCCCGTCGCGGAAACGCGCGAATGCGCCGATTGCCGGCTTGCCCTGTTCCCACAACTCGATCATGCGGTTGAGCCGCGCATCAGCTGCCTGCACCGGCATCGGGGGCAACGAAAGCGCTGCGAGCAACAATGATGAAGCTACTGCGACCAGCGTCTGCCTGAACATGATTCCTCCTCCTTTGAACCGACCGCGTCTGCGGCGGGAATCGTTTTTCGGCTACTGCAACCGCGACTGCCGCAAGGCTCCGCGCACCTCGAAGCGTACCTGATCGACTGCGATGCCGTCTTTGTCCAGCAGCGCCAGTTCGTGGCTTCCGGGACGAGGCACCCAGAACACCGGCTCATCGGTCAGGCCGATTTCCTCGCCGTTCAGGCGCCAGCGATAGCCGTCCACTTGCGGCGCAATCATGAAGCGCACCCGCTGCACCGATTCCGGAATGTCCGGATCGAGCGCAATGATGGTGCCGTTGCCCGGATAGGCAATGGCGGCATGAATCGCGGCGACGGCTTTGGCGGCGATACGCGCGGATTCGGTCCCGGCCAGAAATGCCTCCATGCGCGCGGGCTCGACGTCCTGATCGTAGCGGACCTGCATGCGCACCACGCCTTGCGGTGCAGCAGGGGCACGCGATGCCTGGCGGCGATGCAGGTAATTCACCATCTCCAGCCATACCGGCGCGGCGCCGGTCACGCCGGAAACGTCGCGCATGGCACTTCCGTCGAAGTTGCCCACCCAGACGCCGATCGTGTAACGATCGGTGAAACCAACGCACCAGTTATCGCGCATGTCCTTGCTGGTGCCGGTCTTCACACCGGCCCAGTGACGCGACGACAATGGATTTTCCAGACCGAAAGTGAGACTGCGCGCAAGCGGATCAGCGAGTACGTCGGTAACGAGGTAGGACGCGGCAGGATCGAGCAGCAGTTTGGTGGAGGTTCTGTCCCCACGCTGCAGCCTGAGCGGCGACCAGCGTCCGCCGCTGGCGAGCGTCCGGTAGGCATTGACGAGTTGCCACAGGCTGACCTCCGCCGACCCGAGCGCCAGCGAGTAGCCGTAGAAGTCTCCATCTTCGGTGATATCGTCGAAACCGAGCATCTTCAATCGCTCCGCGAATGCGTCCGCGCCGACCAGCATGAGCGTGCGCACCGCCGGAACGTTGAGCGAGGACGCCAGCGCGGTGCGCACGCTGGTGAGTCCCTTGAAGTCGCGGTCGTAATTCTGCGGGACATACAACCCGGTCGGCGTGATGAGATTGACCGGCGAGTCGTCGATGAGGGAAGCATTGGTGATCAGCCTGTCCTCGATCGCCAACTGATAGAGTAAGGGTTTGAGCGTCGAGCCGGCCTGGCGCGCGGCACGCACGCCATCCACATAAAATGCGCTGGCGCTGTTGCCGGCATTGCCGACGTAGACCAGTACCTCCCCGGATCTGTTATCCACAACTAGCACCGCGCCGTCCGCGACGTGCTGCTCCGCCAGGGCGACGAGTTGCTGCTGCAGCACTTCCGCCGCGAAAGCCTGCAACTCCGCATCCAGCGTGGTCTGTACCCGAGCGTGCTCGGCGGAAAGCAGTTCGCGGGCGACGTGCGGCGCAAGTGAGGCTCGCGGCGCGATGCCCGGCGAGCCCGGCAGAGCCACCAGCGCCAGGGTCTCGATCTGTGGGCAGGGGACGTCGAGCTTCATGTTCACGGCCAGCGCGCAGGCGCGTTTCGCCGCAGTCCGAGGCTGGCTGTTCGGACCGCGCAACAACACCGCGAGCAGCAGTGACTCGCGCACGTCGAGCCCGTCGGGGCTCTTGCCGAACAGTCCCCGCGATGCCGCCGCGATCCCCTGCAACTCGCCGCGGAAAGTCGAGAGATTCAGATAGGCTTCAAGAATCTCGATCTTGCTCCAGGCGCTTTCCAGTTCCCTTGCCGCCTTGATCTGGTCCCACTTCTGCGACATCGTACGCTTCTGCCTGCCGGGGCGCAGCGCATCGTCCAGTTGCGCGGCCACTTGCATGGAAATGGTCGAGGCGCCACGCGGCTTCGAGAACAGCAGCGTATCGAGTGCGGCATCCGACAACGCCAACCAGTCCACGCCGCCGTGGCGGTAGAAGCGCTTGTCCTCGGCGCGAACTATGGTGGCCAGCGCCGCAGGCGAGATTTCCGCAAGCCTGGTCCACTCCAGCCGACGGCCGTGCTCGACCACACGCAACTCGTGGATCAGCACGCCGTGACGGTCGAGCAGCATTCCCTCGGTGCTCATCCATTCCGCCCTGACCGCTTCGAACGACGGCAGTGCCACCGCCGCCTGCGCCATCAGGGTCAAACAGAGGACAACAAGACCTTTAGCCACAGAGGACACAGAGAACACAGAGAACACAGAGAAAAAAATCACACGGATAAAGAGAGCTCCCCCGAAAATGACCATCGCGATATTTGCAGTCTTCTGCATGGCCCGGGAACGAAGCGTCTGATCTCGCTTCTCTCCGTGTCCTCTGTGTTCTCCGTGGTTCAAGGTTTATTGGTTTACGGTGACAGTGGCATTGGGAAGTTCGCCGAACATCTCCGGCGCATACATCGCCTCGACCCGTGTGGGCGGCAATTCGAAGCGGCCGGCGTTGTTCAGCCGCAAGGTGTACTCGACCACCCAGGCCCCCTTGGGGACGAAGCGGTAGTAGGCGCGGAAGGCATCGAAAGTCCGCTCTTCGAACGCCGGCCAGACGAAGCCGCGCCGCTGCTCGCCGGCGGACAGGATCTGCGAATCCCTGGCCATGCCGGTTCCGAGGATCGCCGAGCCGGCCGGCACCGGGTCATCCACCACCACCCAGGTCATGTCGGACTGCGCTTCCAGCTCCAGCCGCACCCGTACCACGTCGCCGCGGCGCGATTCTCCCGGCACTTTGCCCTCCACCGGGGTGACGGTCTTCACGACTCTGAATCCACTGAACAGCGCCGCTTTGAACGGGATTGCTGCGCGGCTCTGCACCGTAACCCATGGCTTGCCGGTGCCGGCATGATTGACTGATAGCGCCGCTTCCGCCGGCGGCCACCTGAACTCCAGCACGCCCCCCTGCGCCTTGCCGCCCCAGTCCAGCGTGCCCTGCTGCTCGTTGAGCCGCGCCTGGGTCTGCCCCGTTACCGGTTCCGATTCGAACTTGGCGGAAAATTTCTCCATCGCCAGCACGCCCCAGGCGTTGGCCACCGTGGTGCTCCAGCGGCCGCGATACTGCCGGCCGAGTGCACCGCGGGTGAGGCGCGGCATGTCCTCGCGCCACTGGTCGGCATCGACGAAGGCGAGCAGCGCCCGGTTGGCATTCACGTCGCCGGAGATCATCAGCCACCACAGATAGTCCGTACGCTCGGTGGAGAATCCCATGGCCGTGCCCTGGAAGTTGAGCCGGGAACGGACTATCTGCTCGGCCTCCGCAAGGTGCTTGTCGCGATCCTTCAGCGTCTCGCCACGCTTCATCACCCCGTACCAGTCGAGCACCGCTGAAGTCGGCCACAGGTTCGGCTCCGCCGGAATCGAATCGAGCCAGTTCGGTTCGAGCGCCTGGTAACGCGACAAGGCTTCCAGCGCCGCCACTTTGCGGATCGTCAGGTCCGCGGTCGGCAACGGTGAATCGCGCCCGGCACGGCCGGTGACGAAAGCGCTCAGCGCGCCCTGCATCCTGCCGCGCACGCCCTCGGGAACGCTCCAGCCGGATTCGTGCGCGATCGCCAGGATGTAAGTGGTCAGCGTGTCGCTGCCCAGTCGTTCCTGCGCGAAGTATTTGGCGAACCCGTCACTATCGAGGAACGAAGGCAGTTCATCCATGGTCCGCTGCCACAACGCCGGATCGCGCAGCGCGACCGCCCGCGATATGCGTTGTTCGAGGCAGGTATAGGCATACGCCGCCATGTATTCGCGCAGACCGGGCATTGGACCGGCGAGCTTCGGCGCCAGCGCAACGCTCAACCCGCCGCGCCCGGGCAGCGCGGCATCCGGAATTTTCACTGCGAGATCCAATGGCTGCTCGAGCTGGGTGAGAGTGGCCTGCAAAGTGCGGACGGGTATCGCGGCGATCACCTTTTGCGAGACATTGAGCCGGTCTGTAACCGCCTTGCCCGAGGCCGGCAGTTCCGATGCGGTGACTTCCCAGCGCAAGACATCCGCGTTTACGGGCACCGTCGCTTCCCAACCAACGTCCCGCGCCTCGCCGGCCGCAAGCGTCATCCGCGATGCTGGCAACGGCTGCTTTTCCACGTTTCCGTTCACTTCCACGTCCATGACGCGTTCCGAAGCATTGCGAACGGTGAAACGCGCATCGAACAGATCACCCTCGCGTACCAGCAGCGGCAGGCCGGAGAGCAGCATCAGGTCCTGGGTGGCGCGAATCGTGGTCTCTCCGGTGCCGAACAACCCGGTACCGGAATCCGCGACCGCGATGATGCGAAACGATGTGAGCGAATCCTTGAGCGGAATGTCCACCACCGCCCTTCCCTTTGCGTCCAGCGGCACGCGCGCCTTCCACAGCAGCAGCGTGTCGAAAAGTTCCCGCGCGGTCTGGCGCCCTCCGCCGCCGCCCTGCGGCAGCGCCTTGCGGCCGTAGTGGCGCTTGCCCACCACTTGCATGGACGCCGTCGAGGTATCCACCTCGATTCCGCGCGGCCGCATCATCGCATCCAGCAGTTTCCACGAGTCATTGGGCAGCAGTTCGAGCAGGCCTTCGTCCACCGCGGCGATCGCCACTTCGCCGGACTTCACCGGCACCGGCTTGCCGCCGGCGCGCTGCGTCACCTGGATCGAAACCCGCGCCTTCTCGCGTACCTTGTACGCCGGCTTGGCAGCGCTGACCTTGACGCCCAGTTCGTGCGCACGCCAGCCCACGCTGATCTCCGCCACGCCCATCTTGAATGCCGGCTTGCCGAGGTCCACCAGTGCCGTCGGCTGCACGTCCGCAATGCGCCCGCGCACCACCAGCACCGAAACGAAAACATTGGGCGCGTAGTTGCCCCTGATCGGCACCTTCACCACCGGCGCATCGCCCGAGAGCGGCTGCACGAACGATTCGACCACGCCCTCGCGCTCGACCGTGACCAGCGCCGTGGCCCTCTGGAATGGCATGCGCACCTGCAACTGCGCAGTCTCGCCCGGTTCGTAGCGCTTGCGCTCTGGAATCACGTCGATGCGGTCGTCGTTGCTCTGGTCGAACCACCAAGCGTCCTTGCCTGCGACCCAGGCCGAACCGTTGGCGTAGGCAAGATTGCCGTCGCGGTCCGTCGTTTCCGCCGACATGACGATGTTGCCGGACACCGGCGGCTTTACCGCGCAGAACAGCCGCCCGCGCTCGTCGGTCTTGCCGGCGCAGGTCACATCGAGCAGCTTGACCTCGGCGCCGCTCTCGTATCCGTAGAAGCCGCCCACCAGGCGTTTCCTGTGGGTGAACATGTTGCGCACGTAGAGCTGCACTTTGATCTGCTGGTTCTTGACCGGCTTGCCGGCGAGGTCGAGCGCGATCACCTGGAACTTGAGCTGCTCCTGCGACAGCGCCCAGGAATCCGGCTTGATGCCAAGGATCACTTTCGACGGCCACAGCGCCACTCTTGCGGACGTGGTCAGCACTTCGCCGTTCGGATCGGAGTATTCCATCTCCGCGTTCAGTTCCTGCGGGCTTTCGCTGGCGGGCAGTCCCGGCAGGCTCACGCGCGCCGCGCCGGAGGCGTCTAGGTCGAGCGCGATGGTCTTGAGTGGGCGCACGCCGCTGCCCACTGCCGCGGCCGGTACTTCAGCGTCCGGGTCATCCAGTTCATACTCGTCGGCAAACCACTGGTAGCCGCCCTGCTGCTCGATGCCGGCGGCCACCTTGCCGTTGGCAAAGGTGAAACCGTCGTAGTCGCGGAAGCTCACCACCTTCGGGCGCACCACCGCGCGCACTTTCACCGATGCGTGGCCGGCGCCGCCGCCGGAGAGGTAACGCAGGCTCAGGTCCAGGTTCACGCTATCCGCTTTCACCTGCGCTGCCTTCGGTGCGGAGATCTCCGCCTTCATCAGCGGCACGCGGAAATCCTCGACGCGGAAACTGCCCGAAGTGCGGGTGTTGCCGTGCGATCCCGGCCGCGCGTCCAGCATGTCGGTCATTTGCACCGAGTAGCTGCCTTTCTTCGCGCCCTCTGGGATCTTCCACACCGTCTCGGCGGTGTTGCGCGCGTCCCAGATGACTGGCAATTCGTACTTCTCATTCGAGCCCTGGTGCTGGATCACGACCTTCTTCGGCAGGCCGTCCACGGCAGCGAACGCGAAGCCCCTCGTTCCATGCCTGCGATAGAAATGCTTCATGCTCACGGTCTCGCCGGCGCGCAGCAGGCTGCGGTCAAATACGGTGGTAGCGATAAACGGCCCCGTGAAACTCCCACCGCGCAGGTTGAAACGCCAGCGCGAGATGCCCTCGTTCCATTCCGACATGACAAATGACAGGTCTTCGCCCGCGCGCGCGGAAGCCACCAGTTGCCGGTCGTGGCCGGTCAGGCAGGCCGGGAGGCGTTCGCGCTCGGGCATTGCCGCGGCAATGCGGGCACGGCCCTGCGCGTCTGTCGGCCCGCGGAAATACACCTTGCCGCTGCAGTCCTGGATCGCCACCTGCGCATTAGCCACCGGCACGCCGGTGTCCAGTGTGGTCACCCAGACCAGCGAAATCTCGCGGCCCCATTTGAAATGCACCGCAAGGTTGGTCACCAGCGCCGCCGACTGCACGTAGTAGGGCTTGTTGCGTACTTTCAGCAATGCCGCGCCAAGCCGCGGGCTTGCCAGTTCGACGACGTAGAACCCGGGTTTCTTCAGCGGAATGCCGACCACTTCGAAGGCGCGCGCACCCTGCGGCTTGGGCACGTGCATGCGGCGGACGCGGTCGCGTTCGTTGAATATCGAGGACTGGCCCACCTGGTACTCGAGCACCCGCTCTTGTTTCTTTTCGTCGTACTGCCAGCGGTTGTGTTCCATCTGCTGAAGCCGCTTCATCCACTCCAGCATCGCCATCACGTCGCCGTCCGCCACGCGCGAGTAGCTGCCGGGCACGGTGCCGGCCTCGTCGAGCTTGGACTCGTCGAGTTTTTTCTTCAGCCAGTTGATCGCCTGATCGGCGCGGTCGGCGGTCTCGGCAGCGGGATTGTCCTGTTTGCCGGTCTTGATCATGCGCGCCTCGACCAGGGCTTCCAGGTTGCGCAGCGTCACCGGCATCATGCCGTCGCCCTTCAGCTCGATGATGCCGAAGCGCGCCGGGAACTGAGCCAGCGGCGGATACTCGTCGGTGCGCACCTGCAGCGGAAAACGCTTCTGGTTGGCGAGCTTGCGCCCGGCGTCGTCGGTCACGTCCGCAGGTATCTCGAGCATGAACTGCACGCGCTCGGGGAACGGCCCGGTGAAACTCACTTCCTCGACGAACTCGGCGGCGTTGCTCGCATCCGGCAATTCCGCCGGGTAAACCTTGCCGGCAGCAGTCTTGAGCGTGATCCTCTCGGCCGTCGTTCTGGCAACCGGCGCGGTAAACGTCAGCCGCATTGGCATGATCGGCAGACACTGCGCATCCTTGTTTATCCGATGGCAGGTGAACTTCGCCTGGAAGGTATCGCGCACCCGGTAGGCGATCGCCTGGTCCTGGCTGGTGGCTACGCCGCTCGCCGACACGATGCCCTTGCCCCACACCAGGCGGACTTCGGCGTTGTTCGGCAGCCGCCGCTTGCACTGCACCACCGCGATGGGCAATGCGCTCATGTCACCACTTCTGAGCATCCTGGCCATGCGCGTGCCGCGCATCAGCGATTGCGCGAACCGCTGCACGAAGTCCTTGCGCGCATCAAGTACCACGCGGCGATCTTCGCCGGCGAGCACCCGCACTTCGACCCGCTCGGTGATGCCCTTGATGTCGCAGTAGGCGTTGGCGGCAATGGAGGCATCGGTGGCAAGCGCGTCGAGCCCAAGGATGAAAATCTGCTCTTCGTCCACCGGCACGCCTTCGTACGGCAGCATTTCCACGATCGCCGGTCCGCCGGTGGAAAACTCGAAGGCCTGTCCGCCTTCGAGCCCGCCGCCGGCCAATGACAGCAGGTCGGCCTTCAAACGGAAGCTGCAGCGCACGCCGGCGGGCAGATCGCGCCCGAAGTCGTACACCCAGTTTTTCTGGTCGGCCCAGCGCCCGGTGCCGGGCTCGGGACATTCGATGTCGAAAGGCTCCGGCAGGCGCGGGTCGCCGAACGCGACCATCGGTTCGGAAAACCGCACCGCCACCTGCCGCACGCCCTTGACTTCGCCTTGCGGAGAGAACACTTCCACCTGCGCCGCCGAGGCTGCGCCGGCAGCCAGCAACAACAGGATCGCAGACCAGTTCGCCTTCATTCTCTACTCACCATCCGTTTACTCCTGATGGCCAATGGTAGGGGGCGAAAGAAACCCGGGCAACAGGAAATAAAAAAACCGCCTCGGAGGCGGTTGGTACCAAGAATCAAAACAATCGACGCAAAGGCGCAAAGACGCAAAGAGACCCGAAACT
The DNA here is from genome assembly GCA_963789945.1 of uncultured beta proteobacterium. GTDB lineage: Bacteria > Pseudomonadota > Gammaproteobacteria > Burkholderiales > JACQAP01 > JACQAP01. The sequence goes on from CAWBMN010000004.1 coordinate 616,685, forward strand.
GGAAAAGAAAATGGCGGGAGATCGGATCGGGCGATTGCCATTCGCTCTCCCGGATGAACTATTTGCCGGGGTCGTCCGAAAGGGATTTCGTACTATCGTTCGTTTTCTGTCTCTCTTTGCGCCGTTGCGCCTTTGCGTCGAGGTCTTTTCGTTCTTGCGATTACTTTCGGTACCACCACGCAAACCATGCTTTCGTGGTTGTTGAACGTGCCTCAGATTCTGTTCAGCCGTCCGCATACGATTTCCAGCGTGGACTCCGCATGGCTGTTGGCGCGAACCGGTTCCCACATGCGCTTCTTCATCGGGCCGGAGGACCAGGCCACTTCGCCGTTCTCGCCGATCATTTCGATCTGTGTCACTCGATTGATGCGCCGCGCGCAATCCAGTTCGATGGTGCCGATGGTTTCCCTGAACGTGGTTGGATGGCCGCCCAGATTGTCCGTGAGCACGTGGGTGTAGATGCCACGCTTGCGCACGCTGACGTTCTCGCCATCGACGCTGATCGAGTCCACGTCCACGTAGTACTTCGCTTCGGTATCCGCGCCGACTTCGACCCAGTCGGTTGCGTTCGCGGCCGCCGCGAACAGCGCCAAGCCTATCAGCCACGCCCGAACCATGTGCTCTCCCGCGGTGAATTACTGTTGCTGCTGCGCCTGTTGTGGCGCCGCGTCGAAAGCCACAGAGTAATCCGGTTGGCGGCGCAGGTCGAGCGTCAGCGGGAAATCCGCAGACGGCGCTTCCAGTCTGATCGTTGCGGGTCCCGGCGTGTGCCCATGATGCATGAAGCGAGCCACACGCCGTGCCTCGGCCGAGTTCGCATTCACCGGAAGTTTTTCGTAGCTGCGCCCGCCCGGGTGCGACACGTGGTAGGTGCAGCCGCCGATCGCACGCCCGCTCCACTTGTCAACGAGGTCGAACACCAGCGGGGCATTCACGCCGATGGTCGGGTGTAGTGCGGACGGGGGCTCCCAGGCCTTGTAACGCACGCCGCCGACGTATTCGCCGCGGGTACCGGTCGGAGTCAGCGGCACGATCCGCCTGTTGCAGGTCACGACGTAACGCCCGGCAACCACGTTGCTGACTTTCACCTGCATGCGCTCGACCGAGGAATCCACGTAGCGCGAAGTTCCGCTGGTCGCGGCCTCCTCGCCCAGCACGTGCCAGGGTTCAAGCGCCTGGCGCAGTTCCAGTTGCATACCGTCGCAGTCCAGCGTGCCGTAGCGCGGGAAACGGAACTCGAAGAACGGCGCGAACCAGTCCAGTTGAAAGGCGTAACCCGCGTCGCGCAGATCGGCCACGACATCCTTCATGTCTTCGGCAACGAAATGCGGCAGCATGAAACGATCGTGCAGGCTGGTGCCCCAGGGCACCAGTTTTCCGGTATGCGGGGATTTCCAGAATCGCGCGATCAGTGTGCGCAGCAGCAGCATCTGCGCCAGGCTCATCTGCCAGTGCGGCGGCATTTCGAATGCGCGAAACTCCAGCAGCCCGAGCCGCCCCGCCGGTCCGTCCGGCGAGTAGAGCTTGTCGATTGAAAATTCCGCGCGATGGGTATTGCCGGTGACGTCAACCAGCAGGTTTCGCAGCAGCCGGTCCACCAGCCAGGGTTGCGGCACCTCCTCGCCGGGTTTGGCTTTCCTCTCCATCTGCTGGAAGGCGATCTCCAGTTCGTAGAGATTATCGTCTCGTGCCTCGTCCACCCGTGGTGCCTGGCTGGTCGGGCCGATGAACATGCCTGAGAACAGGTACGACAGCGCCGGATGGTTCTGCCAGTAAGTGATGAGACTGCGCAGCAGGTCCGGGCGCCGCAACAGCGGGCTGTCCACCGGGGTGAGCCCGCCGATGGTGACGTGGTTGCCCCCGCCGGTGCCGGTGTGCCGGCCATCGAGCATGAATTTCTCGGTGCCGAGCCGGGTCTGCCGCGCCTGCTCGTACAGCACCCGGGTGTTGGTGCTGAGTTCGTCCCAGGTACTGGCAGGATGGATGTTGACCTCGATCACGCCGGGATCGGGCGTGACCGCGAAGCGCCGGATGCGCGCATCGAATGGCGGTGCATAGCCCTCCAGGACGACCGGCATATTCAGCGCGGCCGCGGTAGCCTCGACCGCCGCGACCAGGTTGACCCAGTCCTCGACCTCGGACAGCGGCGGGAAGAATACGTGCAGCCGCCCTTCCCGTGCCTGCACGCACAGCGCGGTATGAATGATCTCGATCGCCGATTTGCCGACTTCGAGTTTCATGAGTTTGGGCTTCTTCGCCTTCACTGCGACTTCGCCCGCAGGTTCGTGCAATTCCTCCGGCTCATCGAACGGGTCGCGAACATGGTGCGGGTCGATATCCTTCGGTGCGATCCAGGGCAGCGAATCCAGCGGCAGCCGCAGCCCGATCGGGGAATCGCCGGCAAGCAGATACAGATGTTCGCGTTTAAGTGGCCAGGGGCTGGACATCCATCCCGCCGCATCTCGCACCCGCGGACGCGGAGCAGGCTTCAGCGGCAGGACGTAACCGGCCTCCTGACCCAGTTCGCGATCGAGCAATCGGGCCAGTCGCTTCCTGTCCATCGAATCGACCAGATTCAGGTCCAGCGGATCGACGTTGACCGGCAGTTTCTGTTCCTGCTGCACGGTCTGCCAGACGTCCTCGTAAGCGGCGATCATGCAATCAGCGTGAAGGCCGAGTCTTTCGGTGAGCACAAGCGCGAAGCGGCCCGCCTCCTTCGCGCCGAATCCGCAGTCCTTTCTGTCCGCGGCAAGCAGCGCCGGATCCTTCCACAATGGCTTGCCGTCCGCGCGCCAGAAGCAGCTCAACGCCCAGCGCGGCAACGCCTCCCCCGGATACCACTTGCCCTGGCCGTAGTGCAGCAGTGCGCCGGAGGAGAATGCGTCCTTGAGGCGCATAAGCAGCGCGCCCGCGAGCTCGCGTTTTTTCTCGCCCAGCGCCGCCACGTTCCATTCCACGCCGTCCATGTCGTCGATCGAGACGAAAGTCGGCTCCCCCCCCATGGTCAGCCGCACATCCCACGCCGTGAGCTGTCCGTCCACTTTGCGCGCCAGCGTTTCGATGTCCGCCCACTGTTGCGCGCCATACGGCTTGGTCACGCGCGGATCCTCGTGAATGCGCCGGACCTCCATGTGGAAGCCGAATTGCACTTCGGCAACGTCGGTGAAACCAGTCACCGGTGCTGCGCTCGATGGCATCGCGGCGCAGGCGAGCGGGATGTGGCCCTCGCCGGCAAACAGCCCGGAGGTCGGATCAAGCCCCACCCAGCCGGCCCCGGGAATGTAGACCTCGGTCCACGCATGCAGGTCGGTGAAGTCCTTTTCCGGCCCGCTCGGTCCGTCCAGCGCTTTGACGTCGGCGCTGAGCTGGATCAGATAGCCGGACGCGAAGCGCGCCGCGAGACCGAGATGCCTGAAAATCTGCACCAGCAGCCAGGCGGAGTCGCGGCACGATCCACGGAGCAGGCCGAGCGTCTCCTCGCAGGCCTGGATGCCCGGCTCGAGCCGCACGATGTAGGCGATGTCGCGCTGCAGGCGCGTGTTGGCGGCCACCAGAAAATCCACGATGGCCAGCGGCTGGCGCAGCGCGTCCAACCTGAACGCCGCCAGCCAGCCGGAAAGCAGCGGCCCGGGCGGCTCCGTCTCCAGAAAAGGCCGCAGTTCGACTTTCAGCTGTTCGGGATACGCGAAGGGATACTTCTCGGCGTAGCTCTCGACGAAGAAGTCGAAAGGGTTGATGACCGTCATGTCGGCCACCAGGTCCACCACGATCCTCAGCTCGGCGCTCTTTTCCGGGAATACCGCGCGCGCCAGCCAGTTGCCGAACGGATCCTGCTGCCAGTTGATGAAGTGCTTCGCGGGCGCAATCTTCAGCGAGTAGCTGTTGATCGGCGTGCGGCAATGCGGCGCCGGACGCAGGCGGATCTCATGCGGCGACAGGTTGACCGGGTGGGCGAATCGATAACTGGTCTCGTGGGTCAGCGCTACGCGGATGGTCATTAAAACCCTTTTATGCCACAGAGGTCACAGAGAACACAGAGAGAACCCAAACACAACAAAATAAACTCTCTAATCCGTTTCCAAACCGGTTCGCCGGCCGTTCCTTCGCTTTCCTCTGTGTTCTCTGTGGCTAACGCCTTTTAAGAAAGCCAGTCCGGATTGGGAAGCTCGGTAAACACGCGCCGCAGTCCGCTGCCCCAGCTGTTGCGGATCATGGTGTAGTAGGGATCGCCCTCGCCGATGCGTTTCTGTACCCCGACGCGCAGCGAGTCGCGCGGATACCACAGCAGGTCGATCGGCAGGCCGACGGAAATATTGCTGCGGATGGTCGAATCGAACGAGATGAGCGCGCATTTCGCCGCCTCCTGGTAAGGCGTGGAACTGGTCAGCACGCGGTCGAGAATGGGCTTGCCGTACTTGCTTTCGCCGACCTGAAAATAGATGGTGTCCACACTGGCCTCGATAAAATTTCCCGCCGCGTAGATGTTGAACAGCCGCGGCTCCTCACCCTTGATCTGCCCGCCGAGCAGCAACGTGGCGTTGTAATCGATGTTGTTCTGCGCAAGATAGGGCCCGTCGCGCTTCTGTACGTCGCGCAGCGCATCGCCCACCAGCGTGGCGACATCGTAGAGACTGCCGACGTTCCAGATGGTGTCGGTACCGGGCTCGGAATTCCTGTGCCGGTCGAGGATATTCATGACTCCCTGCGTGACAGCGAGGTTCCCGGAGGTGAGGATGGCCAGAACGCGCTCGTCTTTCTGCTCGTAGACCTTCAGCTTGCTGAATGTGGCGACGTGGTCCACGCCGGCATTGGTGCGCGAGTCGGATGCAAACAGCATCCCGGAGTCAAGTTTCAGTGCAACGCAATACGTCATGAAAAGTCCGTCAGGCGGAAGGGATTTTCATGATACCCCAGCACCGGCCGCTGCCCATCACGCGTAGGCCACGTTGAAGAAGCTGCGGTCCACTTCCCCGCCGAGTTCCGTCAGCCGGCCCAGGAATTCGGTGAGGTATTCGTGCAGACCGTAGTCGAAGATGACGTCCATGCGCCCGAAGTGCAGTGCGGCATGCAACTCGCCGGCGCGCCGCAATGCCTCGCCGGAGTAACGTGTGGCGATCATCTGGAAGATTTCGTAGGCTTCATCCATGCATGCGTGCAGCGATCGCGGCATGTCCTGGCGCAGGATCAGCAATTCCGCCACCCTGGCAGGCGTGATGACATCGCGATAGACCTTGCGGTAGGCCTCGAAGGAGGAAACCGACCGCAGCACCGCCGCCCACTGATAGTAATCCACGGCGCCGCCGACATCCTCCACCGAGGGCAGCAGCACGTGGTACTTCACGTCGAGGATTCGCGCGGTGTTGTCGGCGCGTTCCAGGAAGGTGCCCAGGCGATTGAAGTGGAACGCCCCGTCCTTGAGCGCGGTGCCCACCGTTACGCCGCGAAACAGGTGCGACCGATCCTTCACCCAGTCGAAAAACGCCAGCGCTCGTTCGCCGGCCAGCCGCGACTCGGTGACGTGCTGCAGTTCTAGCCAGGTCGAGTTGATCACCTCCCACATTTCCGAGGTGATATTGCCGCGCACAGCGCGGGCGCCTTCGCGCGCAGCCTTGGCGCAGGAAAAAATGGACGTCGGATTATTCGGGTCGAGCGCCATGAAGTACATGACGTCCTTGGCAGTGACCGCGCTGTAGCGCCCGGAGAAAGGATAAAGCGTTCCGGTAATGTTCAGCGGCGCGAACCACTCCTGATCGGAAAATTTGGCCGACTTCGGCAACAGCGACATGCGATAAGTCACGTCGAGGATGCGCGCGGTGCTCTCCGCGCGCTCGACATAACGCGCCATCCAGTACAGCGTCGAGGCGGTACGGCTCAGCATGGGCTTCGCCAGGAACGAGGGACGAGGGACGAGGGGCGAGACAAGACCGTGATCTTCCTCATTCCTCGCCCCTCGTCCCTCGTCCCTAGTTCTCGACTATCCATGTGTCCTTGGTGCCGCCGCCCTGCGAGGAATTCACCACCAGCGAACCCTCGCGCAAGGCCACGCGGGTGAGCCCGCCGGGAACCATCATCACGTCTTTTCCGGAGAGCACGAAGGGACGCAGGTCGATGTGCCGCGGGGCGATTCCGTGCTCGACGAATATCGGGCACGTCGAAAGCGAAAGCGTCGGCTGCGCGATGAATTTGTCGGGCGCGTCGAGAATGCGCTGGCGGTACGCCTCGCGCTCGCGCTCGGTCGAGGCCGGCCCGATCAGCATGCCGTAACCGCCCGAGCCGTGCACTTCCTTTACCACCAGCTCAGCGAGGTGCTCGAGCACGTACGCCAGGTCGTCCTGCAGGCGCAACTGGTAGGTCGGCACATTGTTGAGCAACGGTTCCTCGCCGAGATAGAAGCGGATCATCTCCGGAACGTAGGGATAGATGGACTTGTCGTCGGCCACGCCGGTGCCGATGGCGTTGGCAAGCGTCACCCTGCCCTGTCGGTACGCGTTCACCAGGCCGGGCACGCCGAGCATGGAATCGGCACGGAACGCCTGCGGATCGATGAAGTCGTCGTCGATCCGGCGGTAGATCACGTCCACCCGCTGCGGCCCGGCGGTGGTGCGCATGTAGACACTGTCGTCGCGGATGAACAGGTCCGCGCCTTCCACCAGCTCGATGCCCATCTGCTGGGCCAGGAAGGCATGTTCGAAGTAGGCGCTGTTGAACTGGCCCGGGGTAAGCACCACCACGGTGGGATTCTCGACGCCGTTGGGCGCCACGCTGCGCAGGTTCTCCAGCAACATGTCGGGGTAGTGCTCGACCGGCGCAATCGACTGGCGCGCGAACAGCTCGGGCACGAGCCGCATCATCATCTTGCGGTTCTCGATCATGTACGACACGCCGGACGGGGTGCGCAGGTTGTCCTCCAGCACGTAGTACTCGCCGGCTCCGGCACGCACCAGGTCGATCCCGGCAATGTGCGCGTAGATGCCCCCGGGCAAGTCGATGCCGGCCATTTCCGGCCGGTACTGCCTGTTTTTCAGTACCCGCTCGCTTGGCACCTTGCCGGCCTTGAGAATATCCTGGCCGTGGTAGATGTCGTGCAGAAAGGCGTTCAGCGCCTTGGCGCGCTGGCGCAGGCCGTTGGCGATGTCCCGCCATTCCGCCGCGGGAATGATGTGCGGCAGCATGTCGAACGGGATCAGCCGCTCGGCACCGGCCTCCTCTCCGTACACGGCAAAGGTGATGCCGACTCGGTGGAACAGCAGGTGCGCAGCCTGGCGCATCTGCTGGATGTGCTCGGCCGGCGTGCCGGCGATCCATTCGGCAAGCGGCAGGTAATGGCGGCGCACGCTGCCGTCCGCCAGGTACATCTCGTTATAGTAAGAGTCGAAAGACACGATGGCGCCATCCATCGCTGCTATTCAGCAACCGCTGTGCCAATTCGAATGCGCCTGCATGATGCAGGCTAAACACTTGGCCCGGAGAGGAAAAATCGCTCCAGAAAAAACTCCGCCGAACGCGGTTCCTGAAACATGCACCATGGCAAGGCGCGAAATGCTGCCGGCGCACCGCTTTAGACTTTGCGCGTCACGCTGCTCACGGACTGTCTTGAATCCGACCAAGACCTGCCCGAAATCATGGAAACCTTGACGCAAAGGCGCGAAGGCGCAAAGAAAACCTGGACGGAGATCGAAATCAACGGGCATTGGGGCGGGCGATTCCGGTTCGTTCCTGGGACGCAAACCGGCCCGTCCAACGAAGGCTTCGTACTATCGTTTGCTTTTTTTCTTTCTTCGCGCCTTTGCGCCTTCGCGTCGAATCTTTTGATTCTCCGGAAGAGGCGCGACGAGATAACGGCGGAACAACAGCAAACCAGCCAGCAAGACTCAAACGCCGTCTGCGCCAGTCAAACAATCACCCCCAACAGTTTTGCGACGATACTGACCACCTCTGCGCCGACGGACTCGACAGTCGCCTGTTGGCGCTCGTCCTTGAGTGTACCGTCCTGCTCGAACGCATCGTTGGCGCGCCCGATCGCCATCTGGGTCGGAATTACGATGACACCAATGTTGGACAGGATCGAACGCAGCGCGGCCAGACCGCGGATACCGCCGAGATGGCCGGGAGACGCAGACACCAGACCGGCAACCTTGCCCTTGAACGCCACCAGAGCCGGCTCATTCGGCTCCGGGCGCGAGGCCCAGTCAATGGCGTTTTTCAAGACGCCGGAAATGGCGCTGTTGTATTCGGGCGAACTGATCAGGAATCCGTGGTGTTCGATCAGCAGGCGTTTGAACACCTTGGCGTTCGGCGGCAGCCCGTGCTCGCGCTCGACATCGCCATCGTAGAGCGGCAAGGAGATATCGCGCAGATCGACCTCAGTCACCGCAGCACCGGCGGCACGCGCGCCGGCAGCGGCGATCTTGATCAGTTTCTTGTTGAAAGAGCCGCTGCGCAGGCTTCCTGCGAGGGCGACGATCCTGACGTTGGACATAAACTCTCTTCGAACCGGGTTGAAGCGCGACTGAACTGGCGGATTGCGGCCTCGGTTACTCGTGCGCCCAATCATTGCGACCGGGCTTGTTCGCTAGGGAGCTTCCCTAGACCGCTTTCTTCTCCAGGTGCCCGGTGATCAGTTGTTCAAGCTGGCGGATGGTAAGCGGCTCCCCGAACAAGTAGCCCTGTGCGTACTGGCAGCCGTAGGCGTTCAGGAAGGCAAGCTGGGCTTCGTTTTCGACGCCCTCGGCGATTACCTTGATGCCGAGGCTGCGCGCCAGCGTGATGATCGCGCGCACGATCGCCGCATCGTTCGGGTCCGAGGATATGTCGCGCACGAACGACTGGTCGATCTTGAGCACGTCCAGTGGCAGCCTCTTCAGATATGACAGGCTTGAGTAGCCGGTGCCGAAATCGTCGATCGCGATCTGCACGCCCAGGGCGGCCAGGCGTTCGAGCGTGACAATCGAAGCCTCGGCGTTGTTCATGACCGCACTCTCTGTGAGTTCGAGTTCGAGGTTTTCCGGCAGCGCGCCGGTATCGTTCATGATCCCCATGACCAATTCGGCGACATCGTACTGCTGGAACTGGCGCGCTGAAACGTTGACCGCAACCTGCAGCGCAAAGCCCGCGTCCTGCCACTCGCGGATCTGCCGGCATGCGGTGCGCAGCACCCATTCGCCGATCTGGCCGACCAGTCCAGCCTCCTCCGCCACCGGCACGAAGCGCGCCGGAGAAATCTTGCCCGAGCTTGGGATGGACCCAGCGCAACAGCGCTTCCGCGCCGTAGATCTGGCGCGTGGCCAGATCGATCTTCGGCTGATACAGCAGGCTCAGCTCATCGCGCTGGATGGCGGTACGCAAACCGCCTTCGATCAGCATGCGTTCCTGCACTTCCTGATTCAGATCGGTGGTGAAGAACTGGAAATTGTTGCGTCCCAGGTGCTTGGCGCTGTACATCGCCGCGTCGGCATGCTTGATGATCTCGTCCACGGTGCCGGCGTCGTCCGGGTACAGGCTCAGGCCGATTGACGCGGATACGAACAGCTCCTGCCCGTCGCTGGGAAACGGCATGGCCAGGTCATTGAGAATTTTTTCGGCGGTCGTGGACAGCGCCTGCAGGCTGGTGATGTTGGGGAACACGATGGTGAATTCGTCGCCGCCCACTCGCGCCACGGTATCGCCTTCGCGGGTGGACTTGCGAATGCGTTCCGCCGCCTGCTTGAGCAGCGCATCGCCCACGTAGTGGCCGAGCGTCTCGTTCACAACCTTGAAGCGGTCCAGATCGATGTGCATGACGGCGACCCGCAGGCGGTTGCGATGCGCCTGCGCCACCGCCTGTGTAAGCCGGTCCTGCATCAGGAAGCGGTTCGGAAGCCCGGTGAGCACGTCATAGTTGGCGAGGAATTGCGCCCGCTCTTCGGCGCGCTTGCGTTCGCTGATGTCGCGCGAAGTCAGAACGATGCCGCGGATGCCGGGATGCTCGAGCAGATTGTTGCCCAGCGCCTCGAGATGGATCCAGGAACCATCGGCGTGGCGGAATCGCAATACCAGCGGCGAAGGCGGCGTCTGGCCTTTCAGCAAGGCAGCGAACGCGCCACGTGCGCGCCCCACGTCCTTGGGGTGAAGGGTCTCAAACGGGGTTTTGCCGATCAGGGTGCCGGGTGGATAGCCCAGCACACGCGAGGCCGCGGGTGACTCGTAGGTGGTCACCCCGTTCTCATCGTGGATGGTGATGATGTCGAATGAATTCTGGACCAGTGACCGGAAACGCGCTTCGCTTTCCTGCAGGACGTCAGTCTTGCGGCGATCACGCGGGGAACGTTCGAAGGGACCGGCGCGCATGCTTCAGATCCGCGCGCCCGGCCTGTCCGAACCACAGGGATGGCAGGGGCAAGCAAATGCAATCGAGGCCACCCTGCCCAAACCACAACAGGCGGGGGATCCAGCAGGGTCGTTCAGCGTGCACCCGCATTCGCGACGGCGGGTTGCTGTTTGTTTGTTCTCGTCCACTTGTACGTCCGCTGAGAAAAAAGCATTCCCGTAAGGCCGGGGACCGGCACTCCCTTGTTCGTATAGTACTGGAACTTTTATGTCGTTGTTATTGATTCAGCGCATTTTAGCCTGACTTTTCGGCATCGCGCTTATGTTCTTCAAGTCCACCCCCGGCATGTGTGCCGGCAATGCTCGCGGCGTCGCTTCGAGTGCGCCTGGCAAGTTCAGGAATGACCTTGGGGTGGGCTACTGAAAGGACTCCACCAAATCCATTATAGACCCTGCCGAGCCCCTGATTTGTTTGAGAATTACTAGTTGAGCCAAATCGTCTATTCAATTCAACCAAGGGCTTTTTACTGAGAAGGATGCTTTCGGTCGGATTCCGCACAAAGACTACCGGCTGTTGGGCAGCGGCACAGCACCATACTGTGCCCCGCACCTACCGATAGGTACAATCCCATGCACGATTCAGGACCTTGGCGAATTGGAGCCTTCTTCAAGCATGGCTGCCATACTTAACGGCTCCCAAACGTGCTCGGGTTCGGTCCGGGCGGGCTCGGAAACGTAGACCCTGATTCGGGGATTACGAGCGTCGGGATCGAGGCCGTATTTGCGTTCTTTGGGTTGCCCGCAAGCGACAACCCGGCAACTTGGCAGCGCGGGTTGCAACTAGGCGGGATTTTCAGTGGTCAAGGTACCGAAACGCTTTTCGTATTCCTTGACCACGCCCTCAAGCAGCGTCGCCAGGCGCTTGGCGGCGTAGGGACTAATGATGATCCGGTCGGTCAATTGAATCGTCACCTCCTTCTGCCCGCGGTTCCATGCCTGATTCATGCCGAAGAGCATTACGACCTCCTCGCGCGTGCTGGTGACGTTGCAGACGTTCGCGTAAGAGCTCTTCATATTCGAGTCGTCCCACTTGATCTTTGTCCCCTCAAGACCTCTGGTTTCGGCAGTTTCGGCTGATTTAGCGGTTGCCATCGTTTTCCCCCTTAGAAATACGTGTCTTAGGTACTTCGGGGTGCCATTAAAGCACACGGGGTGCAGTCATACGCGAGCGGGAGGCTATTGCCGGCTTTCGCATGAACTGAACCAGTATCCAGCAAGCATTCTTTGAGCGCCGTTTCGCCGGTCGCACAGCCTGATGGAGACCCATCACCAGTTACGCCAGGACCTTCGGTGACCCCAGGGGAAACCAACTTCGATCGCATCCGCAATCTGCATGAGGATGAAACACAGCACTGTCACAAAGCCGCTGGACTTTTCCAGACAATATCTCATCCTCGGGTAAGATGCGCTCCAAACTCCAGTCCATTTCGCGTTCGTTTCAAGAATGAGTACGAAATCCGGACGACCATACATTCCGATGAAGCATTCGTCCAAAACGGGAGTATTCGCCTTTGAGCAGTGGCTGACGGATCGATCACCTCATGCCACCTGATTGCGAGAGAGAAATCCTGTGACCTCCGGGTCGGGAATACGGCTGGGAATCGACCTCGGCGGCAGCAAAATCGAACTCATCGCCTTCGACGCAGCGGGCCGTGAGCGCCTGCGACGGCGCGTGCCCACCCCGCGCAATGACTACCGCGCAACACTCGCGGTAATTCACGATCTGGTCATACAGAGCGAACGCGAACTCGATGCCGGCGGCAGCGTCGGCATCGGGACACCGGGATCGCTGTCGCGGGCAACCGGCAGATTGCGAAATTCCAATTCGGCCTGTCTCAACGGGCAAATGATCGTACAGGACCTCGAAGTATTGCTCAGTCGTCCGGTGCGTATCGCCAATGACGCCAACTGCTTTGCACTTTCCGAGGCAATCGACGGCGCGGCCAGCGGCGCCGAAGTCGTATTCGGCGTCATCCTTGGCACCGGCGTGGGCGCCGGCGTCGTGGTACGCGGCCGCGCGCTCAGCGGCCCCAATGGCATCGCCGGCGAGTGGGGACACAATTCCCTGCCCTGGCCGCGCCCGGAAGAGTTGCCCGGGCCTCCGTGCTACTGCGGCAAGACCGGCTGCATCGAGACGTTCGTCTCGGGACCCGGACTGGCCAACGACCACCGGCTTTCAACGGGTGCACCGCTGGAAACCGAGGTCATCGTTGCGCGTGCCGAAAGCGGCGATGCCGCTTGTCAGTCCACCCTCGTGCGTTATGAGGAACGCCTGGCGCGCGCGTTGGCGCACGTGGTCAATGTGCTCGATCCGGATGTCATCGTGCTCGGCGGCGGACTGTCGAACCTCGATCGGCTCTATGAAAACGTGCCGCGGCTTTGGTCGGGGTACGTGTTTTCCGATCGCGTGGACACGCGCCTCGTCAGGAATGCGCACGGCGACTCCAGCGGCGTTCGCGGCGCCGCCTGGCTATGGGACGAGCCGAAAACCTGAACGGGCGCGCCGTGCAGTGACGATCCCGTTACAATCCGGTGCAGCGCCCCCTCCCCATTCACACCACCTGACTCCCAATGACGCCAGCATCGGTGCAATTGCAAACCCGGGATAACGGCGAGCGCGTCATTGCACTGGCAGGTGACTGGACGCTCGCCTCGCTGCGATCATCGGTCGCCGATGTCTGGAAAACGCTGAAGTCCGTCGCCGTTGATCCGAACCTGACCTGGGACCTGCGCCGCGTAGGTACGCTCGACAGCACCGGTGCACTGCTGATCTGGCGGGCTTGGGGCCGACACCGGCACCCCGATGCGATGCTCAGGCCCGAGCACGAGCCGATCCTCCGGCGCGTTGCCGAGGTGCCGGGAGTCGAATTGCCGCGCTGGCGTCCGGACTGGCTGGGCCCGATCGTTTTTCTGGGGCGCCAGGAGGCGAAATTTGTCGGCCATGTGTTTGGATTCGTCGCGCTGATCGGATTCCTGGTTCTGGATTTGCTGCACCTGCTGACCCACCCATTGCGCATTCCCTGGCGCGAGATATCGGCCACCATGTACAAGGCCGGGGCGCTGGCATTACCGGTCACGGCGCTGGTCGGCTTCCTGATCGGCGTGGTGCTGTCCTACCTCACCGCCGACACCCTCAAGGCCTACGGCGCCGAGTTGTACATCATCGACCTGCTCGGCATGTCGATCGTGCGCGAACTGGGGCCGTTGCTGGTGGCGATTCTGCTCGCCGGACGCTCCGGTGCGGCGATGACCGCGCAGATTGGCGTGATGCGCGTCACCGAGGAGATCGACGCGATGGCGACCATGGGCATTTCGCCCACGCTGCGGCTGGTACTGCCGAAAGTGATCGGTTTGGCGCTGGCCACGCCGCTGGTTTCCATTTGGTCGACGGCCGCCGCACTCGCCGGCGGCGCCGCGGCGGCCAACTTGCAACTGGGCATCGACTATCTGCAGTTCTTCGAAGCGCTGCCCAAGGCGGTACCGGCCGCGAACATCTGGATTGCCTCCATCAAGGCGCTCAATTTCGGCGCTGTGATCGCGCTCATCGCCTGTCATTACGGACTGCGAGCCAGGCCGAACACAGAAAGCGTTTCCAGCTCGATCACCAATGCTGTGGTGGCGGCGATCACCATGGTGATCCTGATCGACGCCGTGTACGCGATCCTGTTCAGAAGCGTGGGGTTTCCGTGACGCCCGATGCCCCGATAATCGAAGTCGAAAATCTGTGGACCCGGCGTGGCGAACTGACGATCCACCGCGGCCTGAACCTGAAGGTCGCACGCGGTGAGATTGTCGGCATGGTGGGCGGCTCGGGCAGCGGCAAGACCACGCTGTTGCGGGTCATCATCGGGCTGGACGCACCGGCGCAAGGCCGAGTGCGGCTGTTTGGCGCGGATCCCCTGCGTGCCAATCGTGCCGATAGGCTGCGTACGCAACGGCGCTTCGGCACGCTGTTCCAGAACGGCGCGCTGTTCTCGGCATTGAGCGTTTTCGAGAATGTGGCCCTGCCGCTGCGCGAACTGAAGTATCTCGACGAATCCATCATCCGCGACCTGGTCATGCTCAAGCTGCAACTGGTCGAGATCGAGCCGCAGCATGCAGCCAAGATGCCGGCCGAGCTTTCCGGCGGGATGGCCAAGCGCATCGCGCTGGCGCGCGCCATGGCGCTCGATCCCGAACTGCTGGTACTGGATGAGCCGACCGCAGGGCTGGATCCCGACCTCTCGCGCGCATTCGTCCAGTTGATCAAGACGCTTTCGCGCGAATACGCGTTGACGGTGTTCATGATCACACACGAACTCGACATGCTGAGTACGCTCGCGACCCGTGTGCTGGTGCTGGCCGACGGGCAGGTCGCCGTTGATGGTCCCCTGGCCGTGGTGAAGGCAAGCGGCCATCCGTTCGTAGCAAGTTTTTTCGGCTCGGCCGAGCCGCTGCTACACTCCGAGTGACATGGAAAGCCGCTCCTACGCCCTGCTGACCGGCCTGTTCACGATCCTGCTCGGGATTGCACTGGCCGCGATCTTTGTCTGGTTTCGCGGCGATACCCGGCTATACAACGACTATGTGGTGGTATCGGCGTTCGCCGTCAACGGCCTGTATCCGCAGGCGGCCGTGCGCTACCACGGCGTGGACATCGGCAAAGTCGGAAAAATTGCGCTGGACGAGAAGAACCCCCGGAATGTCGTGGTCCGGGTGGCAGTCGAGCGCAGCGTGCCGATCACGCACGGTACATTCGCGCAGATCGGCTACCAGGGTCTGACCGGACTTGCCTACATGGAGCTCGATGACGACGGCTCCGATCCGCGGCCGATGCCGAGTTCCCCGGAAAACCCGGCGCGAATCGAGATGCGCAGCAACCTGTTCGACAACCTTGCGGAATCGAGCAAGGCGCTGCTCAAGCAATCAAGTGAACTGCTGGACCGCCTTAACAGCATAGCCAGCGCGGAAAACCAGGACCGGCTCGAGCGCACGCTTGCCAATTTCGAACAGGCTTCGGCGCAACTGGCGCCGGCACTGCGGGCGATTCCGGACGTCGCGCGGCGCGCCCAGGAACTGCTCGGGGACGAGAATCAGGAACGGGTGCGCCGTTCGCTCACAAACCTGGAGGCGGCAACCAGCGCGATCGTGCCGGTCGCCGAGGACTCGCGGCAGGTGCTCGCCAACATGCGCTCACTCTCGGCGAAGCTGGACAGCATTTCCACGGTCCTCTCCGCCGAGATCACCGACAGCACCCTGCCCAAGGTCAACGACCTCGTGGAGCAACTCACGCGTGACTCGAAGGATTTTCGCCGATTGATCCATCAAGTCGAACGCGAGCCGCAGAGCCTTGTTTTCGGCCGGGCGCAACCGCAGCCGGGTCCCGGCGAACCGGGTTTCAGAGACGGACAAAAATGAAGACGCTCGTCACCGCATTGCTTGCCGTGCTGCTCGCCACAGGCTGCGTTTCCGGACGCGAACACGCGTCGCAGACTTACGATTTCGGGATCGTCCCGGCGCCGGCCGGCGCATCCGCCGACAGCGTTTTCGTGGCCGAGGTCCGGGCCACGGACTGGCTGGACACCACCGATATGTTCTATCGGCTGGCCTACCGCGACTCGCGTGCGCTGGAGTCCTATGCCAACAGCCGCTGGGCCGGCACACCGGCAGCCATGCTCACCGTGCGGCTGCGCCAATCGGTGGGCAACGGATCAGCGGTGCGAATTCCGCAAGTGAAGTGCGTACTGGGGTTGAGTCTTGCGGAGTTCAGCCAGGTTTTCGCATCGGGGAACTCGAGCCGCGCCGTACTCCACGCCCAGGCTACCCTGGTCGAGAATGCGCCGGGCGGGCGAAACGTAAGCCGAGAAATCCGCCTGGAACGCCCGACCCCGACCGCCGATGCTGCGGGCGGCGCGGCGGCGTTCTCGGAACTTTCCTCCGCTCTCGCCGAAGAACTCCGCACATGGATCGCGGATGCGGGGTTCTGTAAGCAAGGATGAAGGATGAGGGATGAAGGATGAGGAAAAGCAAGGATGAAGGCGGAAGGCGGAAGGATGAAGTAAGTTCAGGAGCTTCTGACCCTCCTTCATCCTTCATCCCTCATCCTTCATCCTTGCTTTTCCTCGCCCCTCGCCCCTCGTTTCCCAAACCTTCCTACATCAAGTGCCGCCAGTAAGTCGCGCTCCACCGGCATCGGATCACCATCGATGCGGCTCGCGACGATTTCTGCGGCCAGTGCGGCCCAGGTCATTCCCCGCGAACCCAGCGCCAGGCACGCAAACAATCCCGGTTCCGCAGGCAACTGACCCAATGCCGGAAGACCGTCGACGGTCATGGCCCGGAACGCCACGCGCCCATCCAGGCGTTCCGGTTCCAGGCCGTCGCCGAACCCCGGCAGCATGCGCTCGAGTCGCCGCAGATTGGCGGCGTGGTCTTCGATGCGCGTACCCTGCTCTAGCAGGCCTTCGTTAAAACTTGCGCCGAGGCAGTGTGTGCCGTCGACTGCCGGGGTGATGTAGCCTTCGCCGCACACCGCGATTCGCAGTGGCCGGCCTTTGCGCTGCGGCACCAGGCTCACCTGTCCGCGCACCGGGCGCAATGGCAATCCCGACATGTGTTGAAACCTGCCGGCCAGGTGCGCGTTCGCCATGATCACCACCGGCGCCTTTGCAACGATCTTCCCCGCCGCGTCGAGTACCTCCCACTCTTTGCCGGAGCGGCGCAAAGCACCCGCCTCGCGCCCGAACAAACGTTGGACGCGCATACCCGCCGCACCCAGATTCGCTTGGCAGATGCTTTCGGGTTTCACCCAAACGGCGTCGGGAAACCACCAGCCCGGCCCGCCGACCGGCACGCCTGCCAGTTCAGCTGCTTGGCGCACTGGAGTGAGTTGCACGAGTTCCGGGGGCAGAGTGAATTGTGTGACGATGCGCTCGAGTCTATCGACGTGATCGTCGTTACGAGCCAGTTGCAGCACGCCGCCGGTTCCCTGAACGAGGTTGCCGGCTGCGCGCGCCAGAGCGTCGTAGTGGCGCAACGAGTACAGGAACGAAGCGGAGGTGAAGCGGCTGAGCACGTTCCAGTCCAGCGAGAATACTGGCCGCACCAACCCGGCGGGATTGCCCGACGCCTCCTGCGCGGGCGCATCATGGCGCTCGATGTTCTCCACTCTCCAGCCGCGTTCGGCCAGGCGCTGGGCACAGGCGCTGCCGGCAAGACCGGCGCCGATCACGACCGCGCGTCTATCAGTTCGCGACAAATTCGCCATCGCCTTTCCGGTAAACCGGCCCGCCAGCATTTCGCGTTTTCCGGCGAAGCCCGGACGCTTTTCAACGGCAAATCCGGCGCCGGCCAGTCCCTGACGCACGATGGCCGCGACCGAATAGGTGGCAGCGGTGGCCCCGGCCGCCGCCAGTCGGGCCAGTTCCAAAAAGACCGGCTCGTTCCACATATCCGGGTTCCTGGCGGGCGCGAAGCCGTCGAGAAAGAATGCATCGGCGCAGGCGTCGAGCTGGCTCAGCATCGTCCTCGCATCGCCGAACAGAAGTGTCAGCGTCACGCGCCCCTGCTCCAAATGCAGTCGATGAAACCCCGGCAGCAGCAGCGGATAGCGCGCGAGCAGGTCCGCGGAAATGGCACCCAATTCAGGGAACCGCGCATGAAGATTCTTCAGGTCCGCGCGCGCAAAAGGGTGTTTCTCGACCGAGACAAAGTGCAGACGCGCGTGACCCGGCGCGGCCTCCCGCCAGGCCAGCCAGGTAGCGAGAAAGTTCAGCCCCGCACCGAATCCGGTCTCGACGATGGTGAATTGCCCGCGGTTACCCCAGCGCCCGGGAAGTCCATTGCCTTGCAGGAACACGTGCCGCGTTTCAGCCAGCGTGCCGGCGGCGGAAGCGTACACGTCGTCGAATTGGGGCGAATAGAGCGTGCCTTCCGGACGAAATGCCGGTGTTGCCGGAACTATGGGCTGGTAGTTTGAGGCCACGATGGGAAAGGAATCTTCTCGACGCTCGCAGAGCCTACACCACAACACGCAACTGCCGGAGCGCGGCCGAGGTCAATCAAACGCAGCTTGCCAACGGGGTCCCTGCCCCTACAATGTCCGCTGCCCTCGCACCGGACCGACCCATGCGATTGCGACTGCTGCTGGCGAGCCTGCTGCTGACGACCCTGGTCGCCGCGCACGGCGCCTATCCCGAAAAACCGATCCGCTTCATCATTCCGTCCGCGGCCGGCGGCTCGCCCGACGTGCTGATGCGCATTCTCACCGCGGAAATGTCGAAACGGCTTGGCGTCCCGTTCGTAATCATCAACAAGCCGGGCGCGAATTTCGTGATCGGCACCATGGACATCGTCAAAGCACCGCCCGATGGCTACACGCTCGGCTACGGCAACATCGTCTCGCTTGCGATCAACTATGGGCTCCTGCCTTCGGTTCCGTACGAAATCGACAAGGATCTGACGCTTATTTCCAACTGCGTGCGGGTGTTCAACTTGCTCGCGGTGAACAATGGTGTTCCGGTAGGCAGCGTGAGGGAACTGATCGACTATGCAAAGAAGTACCCGGACAAACTGGTGATGGCCTCGGGCGGCAACGGCACGACCGGCCATTTGGGCGGGGAATTGTTCAAGGCCATGACCGGTACGACGATGTTGCACGTCCCCTACCGCGGCAGCGCGCAAGCGATCAACGACGTCATCTCCGGCGAAGCCCACGTCATCTTCGACAACCTGGCCTCGATCGGACGGTACGCCAAGGCCGGGCGTGTGCGGCCGCTCGGCGTCTCCGGCGCGCGGCGTTCACCGCTGTTCCCCGACATCCCGACCATTGCCGAGGCGGGTGTGCCCGGCTACCAGACCATCGCCTGGGGCGGGATCATCGGACCTGCGAAGCTTCCCCGGGACATCGTGGAGAGATTGCACCGCGAAATCGTCGCCGCCCTGCAGTCGCCTACGGTGCGCAAGCGATTCGCGGAACTCGACACCGACGCCGACGGCAGCACGCCCCTGGAGTTTCTCGAGCTGACCCGGCGCGAGCGACCCCGGTGGGCTGAAGTCATCAAGCGCTCCGGCGCAAAACTGGATTGACAACCATGGAACCTTTCGACCTGCTTATCCGCAACGCCACCCTGATCGACGGCACGCGTGCGCCGCGCTTTGCCGGCGACCTCGGCGTGCGCGGCGACCGCATTGCACGCATCGGCCGTCTCGACTCGGCCAGGGCCGATGTCGAAATCGACGCAACCGGCAGGATCGCTGCGCCCGGATTCATCGACGCCCACACGCACGACGACCGGCTGATGCTGTCCGGCCCGGACATGGCGCCGAAAGTGAGCCAGGGTGTCACGACCGTGGTTGCCGGAAATTGCGGCATATCTCTCTCTCCGATGCCGCGAGGACTCAGCGGGACCATTCCCCCGCCGCTGGATCTGCTCGACGATTCAGGCACTTGGTTCCGTTTCCCGACTTTCGGCGCCTACGTCGAAGAACTGAAATCCCATCCGGCGGCGACCAATTGCGCGCTGCTGGTCGGACATACGACGCTGCGCGTGGTGACGATGGACCGTTACGACCGTCCCGCCACTTCCGCCGAGATCGGGCGCATGCGCGAGCATGTGCGCGAAGCCCTTGCCTCCGGCGCGATCGGGGTTTCCACGGGTCTGTACTACGAGCCCGCCAACGCGGCGCCGACCGAGGAGGTCATCGAAGTTTGCAGGCCGTTGAAGGAATACAGCGGGGTGTACTGCACGCACATGCGCAACGAAGCGGCGCAGGTGATCGATTCGCTCGACGAGAGCTTCCGCATCGGCCACGAAGTCGGTGTGCCGGTGGTGATCTCCCATCACAAGGTGGTCGGCCTGCCGAATCACGGCCGCTCGAAGCAGACGCTGGCCCACATCGCCGTGGCGATGCGCAACCAGTCCGTGTGCCTCGACTGCTATCCCTATACCGCGTCATCCACGATCCTTAGCGCGGATCGCGCGGCCATTGCCTCCAAGGTGATCGTGAGTTCCTCAAAACCGATGCCTCAGCACGCCGGCAGGGACCTGGACGAACTGGCGAAGGAGATGGGCATGTCGCGCGATCAGGCCATCGAGCGGCTGCGCCCGGCCTCGGCGATATATTTCTCCATGGACGAATCCGACGTGCGGCGCATTCTCGCCTTCGAGCACACCATGGTCGGTTCGGATGGGCTCCCGCACGATGTCGCGCCGCATCCGCGCCTGTGGGGCGCGTTCCCGCGGGTTTTGGGCCACTACAGCCGGGATGTCGGGTTGTTCCCGCTCGAGACCGCCGTTTACAAGATGACGGGGCTCTCAGCAAGGACCTTCGGCCTGAAGGATCGTGGCGTACTGAAGGAAGGTGCATTTGCCGACATCACCGTGTTCAACGCCGGCACCGTGGATGAAGCAGCAACCTTCGCGAAACCGATTCAGCCGGCGAAAGGCATCGACACGGTGATCGTCAACGGATCGATCGTCTGGCGCGGCGGGAAAGCGAGCGGGATGCGGCCGGGACGGGTTCTGAGGAGAAGCTGAAGCCGAGAAAACGGGGCAACATACAGTCTGCCCCGTAACCGTATGAACTCCGGACTGGTGCTACTGCGGGTATTTCGGTGAACCGGAGGAGTTGTCCATGCCGTCGTTGCCGCCGTCATTGGCAGCCATTGCGCCCCCTGCCGTGTTCGCCTCGCCAACGGGATCCGACATTCGCGCCGCTATGTGTACCAGCGTACGGACTGCACTTGATCTGGCGCCTAACCTCTCCCGGAATTGCCGCACGTCATCCTAACAACGGGTGCCCAGTCGCGAAACACCAGATCTCCGCCGAGTGATTTTGGCATGGTGTCAGTGCAAGGCAACACAAACCGTAAGGAGAGCGAGATGCAAACACAAACCAGTCCACAGTTCAAACAGCGGGGTCGGATCGCTGACATCGCAACACACCTGTTCTGCGCTGCGTTCTTTCTCGCCCTTCTTGCATGGGCCCCGTTCTCAATCGGGAACGGCAGCCAGGACCCCGATCGCGACAAGTCACCGCCGGTGGCTACGCAGGCGGACGGCGCAAGAAATGACACTGCGGACCCGCCGCGTGTGCCAGGCATAGGTCCAGGCGCACCGACGTGCGCCCAACTTGGCGCGGTTGGGGCGGCACGGCAAATTGAAAGAACGGTCGCGAATGGCGATCTGGTTGGGTGCGGGGTAAACAGCAATCTGGCCCGACGCACGCCAGCCGGTAGCGAGCAGCCAGAACAGATGTTGTGATCGTCACCGCATGGCATGAGCCGATGCGCGGGTCTCGTTTCGAAAAGGAGAAGTGTGATGGGCAAGTACTTAGTCGGTTGGTTGCTCGGTGTACCGGTGTTCGTGCTGGTGATCATTTATCTGGTCATGAACTAAGTCGCTCTTTCAACCGGTAGTCATTTCAATGGGTATAAGGCGCTATCTTCGACAGTGTTCTCGATACAGGAGAAAGCCATGGAAACAACTGAAATAGTCACGCCAAGTTTCAACGACGGCAGCCGCACCGTGGGACGGACTGTCGATCAGGCCGCCTCGGGGGCACATGACGCGATAGACAAGATCTCGGATGCCGCGCGTCCGATGGTGGACCGCATTGCCTCAGGCGCGCACCAGGCGGTGGACAAGATCGCGGGCGTGGCCGGCCAGGCGGCGGAAACGCTCGGCGTCAGGGGCGAACAATTGAAGAATGCCCAGGCGCAGGCAATGGCGCAGGCTCGAATCTACGTGCGCGACAATCCATTGGCAGCGCTGGGCATAGCCTTGGCGGCCGGTTATCTCCTGAGCCGTCTGCTGAGTTCCCGTTAGACCGCGTTTGCGGAATGGAACCAACGAACGCGCTGGATCGCAAAGCCGAGCCTGCCGCAGTGGGTGGAGGCGCGCTGGGTGATTCCGGTCTGGTGGAAGAGATCAAGTCATTGTGGCATCAGTTTTCTGTGCTGGCGCACGATCGATTGACGCTCGCGGCGCTGGAGACAAGGTTGGCCGGCAAGAGCCTGGTGACCATGATTGCGGCCGGGGTGATGATCGCGGGTTTGCTGGTCAGCGCATGGATGGGTCTGATGGGAGTAGTCGTGTTGTGGCTGGTCAGTATCGGTGTCTTGGCGAGCATCGCGTTGCTGCTGGCCGTCGCGGCCAATCTGGTGTTCGCGCTGATCCTCTACGCCGTGATCCGCCTGAAAAGCCGCTATCTGCAGTTCCCCGCGACCATCCGTAGCCTGCGGCCCCTGCCCCCAAAGCTGCAGCCCTCGGACAAGCCCCTATGACAGCCAACACCCGACAGCGGCACGCACCTGCTTCCCTGTCGGTACAAGTCACGCAAGCGGAACTGCGGGTTCTGCAGGCTCGGCGGCTGCTCGGACTGCGTGTATCTATGTTTGGCCGGAACATGCGCAACCGGCTGACTTCTCCGTCAATGCTGCTCCTGGCGGCAGGCGTGGGACTTGTGGCCGAACGTTTCACCTGGCGCCGGACTCCTACGCCGGGCAAGGTCAAACAACCGCGCGTGTCCGAGAATAAACTGTTCAGGAAGGTGCTGAAAGTGATTGCCTTTGCCCGCACTCTTTGGACGGCTTTTCCTTCCGGCGCAAAGGATCCTTCCCTTCCAACCAGTTTCTCCGGTCAGGACGCCGCGCCGCAAATTCCCCCGGTAGCGTCGTGATGCTGGCATTTGTTTGTGTACCCGTAGCGGAGATGCCAGGCGAATAGCGGGCCTGTTGCGCCCGCCCGTGCCTGCTTGCATCCTTTATTTCTTGGCGTCTTTCGCCGCATCCTTGATTTTGTCGCCGGTCTCCTCAATTTTGTCGCCGACCTTCTCTGCAGCATTGTCGATACTCTCGCCGGCACGCTCAGCCGGCCCCTTCTTTTCGCAAGCCGTAAGTCCCGCGATGGCAAAACTCAGCACGATCGCCGCTGCAATTCCGGAATTGAACTTCATCAATCTGTCTCCTTGTAAACGCTAAAAACCACGAGAATTCGGGGCAACCACCACTCTGCCCCGTAAGCTTGGAAACCTGCGGCTTCCGAACATTCCTGACCCCTGCCGGTGCTTCCTGGTCATGGCGCCTGGATCACCAAAGCCCACGATGCTCCATGCGGGGCGCAAAGTCTGTTCGCCAGCGTACAGAGCAAGCTTTGCCTGCGACGGATATACGCGCGTTCAGGGACGCGCGTCCGCCCGCCGGTCTGTGGCTGGCGTCACGCGCCACACGGTGTTCCCCACATCGTCGGCGACCAACAGGGCGCCTTTCCGGTCGATCGCCACCCCGACAGGTCGGCCGAACGCATCGCCGTTGGCATCAAGGAAGCCGGCGAGCACCTCCTCCGGCAGCCCGGCGGGACGTCCGCCGGCAAAAGGCACGAAGATCACCTTGTAGCCACTTCGCGGCTTGCGGTTCCAGGAACCGTGCTGGCCCACGAACGCACCGCCCGCATAGTGCGCCGGCAGCAGTCTTCCCTCATAAAAGACCAACCCGAGTGACCCTGTGTGAGAGCCGAGCGCATAGTCCGGGACGATCGCATTGGCGACCAGATCAGGACGTTGCGGCTTGACCCTCTCGTCGACATGCTGACCGTAGTAACTGTAGGGCCACCCGTAGAAGCCGCCGTCCTTCACCGATGTCATATAGTCGGGGACCAGGTCGCTGCCGATTTCATCTCTCTCGTTGACCACAGTCCAAAGCGCACCGCTCTGCGGCTGCCAGCCGAGTCCGTTCGGGTTTCGCAGACCGGATGCAAAGACTCGTGAGCTGCCTGCGGCCGGATTGACTTCAAGGATGGCGGCACGATGGTCCTCGCTGTCCACACCGTTCTCACCGACATTGCTGTTGGAGCCGACCGTCACATACAGGCGTGAGCCATCGCGGCTCGCGATAATATTCTTGGTCCAGTGATGGTTGATCGGGCCCGCGGGCAGATCGACGACCTTCACACCGGGACCGGTGACTTGGGTTTCGCCGCCCTTGTATGGAAAACGCAGTACCACGTCGGTGTCCGCGACATACAGATCACGACCGACGAGCGCCATTCCGAAGGGCGAATTCAGCCCTCCCAGAAACACGGTCCGCGTTTCCGAGACGCCATCACCGTCGGCGTCGCGCAGCAGGGTAATGCGGTTGGCGCTGGGCACACCAGCGCCCGCGCGTTTCATGACTTTCTTCATGACCCAGCCCTTGATGCCCTTGCGGTTATCTGGCCTGGGCGGCGCATTGGTTTCGGCGACGAGTACATCGCCGTTGGGGAGGACATAAAGCCAGCGCGGATGATCGAGACCGTTTGCGAATGCATTTACCACAAGGCCCGCTGCAGCGGCAGGCGCTGCACCCGCAGGCCAACCTTTGGCCGGAGCGATGTTGACGGTGGGGATGAGCGTGGGATGGGGCGGCGGAAGCGTCGGATGCGGTCCTATACCCGCCGACTCCGGCAATGTCGCTATTTCGCCACAGCCGGCAAGATTCAAGAGGATCAGGCCGGGTAGTGCGATACGGATGGCCTTGCGCATTAAGCGCTTCCGATGAGTTCCTCAGGAGCGAGTGCGCTTGCGACGATCCTGTTGCTCTCGTAACAGAACCATCGAGTCTTTCTTGGTCCGTGCGCGTTCGGCTGCGTAATCGCAGGCCTCTTGCCGCTCGCTGAACAGTACGCCGGACGTATCAAACGTCCACCCATGCACACGCCACAATCCGTCCAAACCATGCTCTACGATGAGGAACGGAGAATCCTTCTGATACCGAGCCATTTCTATCTCCCAACACCAATTCGCTAACCTGCTGTTTGATCGTCACTCCTGACTCCTGACTCAGTCCGACGCTCGCAGTTTCAATAGTGCGCGAAACGCCAGGACTGATCTGTGCGATGACGCACATAGCAGAGGGGGGCGACTCGACAGTCTCTCCCAGCAACGGCAGTGCTATCTTAGTCGAACCCCGGTTACCGCGGTGAAAGGGCGGTGCCCTGGGACTCTATATGAGGAGGTAAGAGAAGGCTTCGCAGTCCGCGCGGATCGCGCCCCCCGCAAACTGCCGCCGTTAGCCTTCCTTATGAGGACTGGCTCATTGAACGCCTCAAGGACCCGCGGGAGGCGGCAGCGTATCTCGAAGCCGCGATGGAAGACGGCGATCAAACTGTGTTGATGGTTGCCCTGCGCCAGGAGGTCACTTTTGACGGGGAATTGCGGCCGCGAGTTTAGGGATGCTTTCGCGGTTCAGAGCGACATTGCAGGTCGGTCATGAATCGCGGCGGGTGGAGCGTGTCGGCAAACTCCCGGCAATGCCTGTTTCAGCATTACCCGAGCATGTTCTTCACTATCGCGAAAACAACCACGACAACGGTACTGATCATGCCCCAGAAGATCGCCACATCCGTTCTTACCGTGGCTTGTGCACGTGTTTCGCGTGATGTCCTGGCAAAGTCTTCGTTCATTGCTGTGTCCTCGCACAAGTAGTGTCGACAAGTGGTGCGCACGGGGGGATTCCGGAGATCGCGTGCCTATAGGCGGCAGTATTACCAAAGGGTCCCCGGATTCCCGCCGGCGCACCCTGTATGTCGCAACGGCCATGCCAGATCGGGGCGTCGAAGAAATGACAGCTCGAAAACTACGGGAAATCACTCTGTTTCCAAGGGCAAAAGTGACGTGTCGGAAAGCCGACGCATGAGCGTGTCGAACGTCTGGCACATACCCCATGCGTGAATTGTCACAGAGCGACGAAAGTCACTGCGGCGCGCGTTTTTGAGAGTGCAGAATGGGTCACCAGGGGGATTGCTCGCCGATCGAATTGTCACCGTAATCGACGAATGCCTCACACGCAGCAAAGGCTACGCAAGGGACCGCCGTGACATTCGGCGGCTTGCGTCCCACGAAAAAGTGCTTCGGTGTCGAACCGAAGAGATTGAATGAAACTCGCCGAGGAGCCTAAGCCCTTAGCCCACAGCGGGCACCCGGGAGAACCGATGCCTGGATCGACTAATGTTTCGTGGGAATGGTGACGATTGGCGCTTGCGCATCCACGTCGTCATCGTCTTCAAGCAATTCGATCTCACAATCCCAGCTACTCTCATCCGACGGGTCATTCTCCAGTTCGGACTCTGCGAGCGCCATGAAAATCGCGGCAGCCGTTTCGCGATACGTTGCGGGCCGAAGATCTTCGTTGTTCTGCTCTTCCAAACGGATAGTCACATCCGCAAATGCCTCAGCAACTGTACGCGGTCGCATGGTTTGATCTCCTGGCAATATGCCGCTAAAAAAGCGCGCCCGGGGTTTGCCGGCATCGTGTGGCTCAAAACACCCGACCTCCCCGGCTCACCGGTTTTCCCCGTGCGCATTTTCTATATCGCAACGGCCATGCCAGATCGGGGCGTCGAAGAAATGACAGCTCGAAAGTTGCTGGAAAACACCCTGTTTCCGAGGGCAAAAACGGGGTGTCGGAAAACCGACGCATGATCATGCCGATTATTCATCACATACCCTGTGCGCAATTTGTCACAGACCGACAAAAGTCACTGCGGCGCGCGTGTTTTGGAATGGCATATTAGGCCCCACAGCGCTGTGCACCTTGCGCCCTGCCCCACCAAACGCTACAAATCACAGGGGAATGGCTCGGCTGGAACGCTTGGGCGCAGGCCGGTTGACAGGGTAAACCGGGGTCCCAACAGCGTTGGCACCGATGGGGCGGATTAGATGGAGAGGAGGTGGATTTTTATGGACATTGCCGTGTCACATGACATACATGTCGCTTAATCTGACTTTCTGAGATCATATGAGATCGCATGTCGCTACCTTGGGACTGATAGTGTGTGTTGCCGGATCCGCCACACTCGCTGAAGAAACGCAATCGTCGGTCACTGTCAAAAGTCTAATATCTGCGGCAACGAGCGAAGGCCTGATTCGCCGCGAGCAATTCACGGAGCGAACGCTTTCGTCAAACGAAATGGCGAGACTGCATTTAGGCCTGCGTAGCCCTAACAATCTCTGGATGAAATCTGTGCCAGGTCTGTTGGAGACGTATGAAGCCAACTTGCCTATCCTATATGGGACTGACCAAGGTACTGACAATAATGCCCTGGCAATCCGAATCTATCGACGCGAGCAAAAAGTCGTTCTGGTAGAAATTCACCTAAACGGAATCGACAGTACAAACCCCGATCGTGCGCTCAAGACGGTGCTGGCTGTGGCGCAAGCCGCCGTGCCGCTCTACCCTGAAGCGACGGAATGGCTTAGAGAAGCCTTCAATGAAAGCGAGCGCATGGGTATCGAGTACCGTGACCGTGCATACGTGGAAAGCGAGGGAATGGACCTGGAGCGGTACTTTGGCTATCTCCCAATCATCCAGGAGCAGTTCGGCAACTCGCGAGTGGCCGCCTACGGAGGCGAGGTGCTCGGTGTGTTTATTTTTCCCGAATAATCTCTGGCAAACCTTTCAATACGGGCGCACAACAGCGAACGCGGTTGTGCGCTGACTGCAGGTATCGCGTTGGCAACCTCACCGGGGATACGCGGTTTTACTTCCCATCTCCGAGTCCCCATCTCAGGGCTGGCGCTCGCGGCCTGGCAGTTGCGCATTCAAGGATGAGCCCCGCCGTCTGCGTCGGAAGCGAGGGGGTCGAATCGATCCTGTGAGTAAGCCAAAACAAAAACGCCACCGCAAGGAGGGCAAATGAGTCCCCACGGGGTTTGTTCGCAGTTCGCGTTGCATCCGCGATCTGCGAATCCATCGCAAGCAACCAAGGTTGCGCGAAGGACCGCCGTGCCAGAAAACGGCACGGCGTCCCACCGGATGTTCACCGGACATCCGGTGGTCGAACCGAGGGGTTCGAATGAAAGCCGTGAGAAAAGATGCCACTCAAGGGTGGCGCCATTTGTCCCACGGGGTTTGTTCGCAGCTCGCATTGCCTCTGCGATCGGCGAATCCTTCGCAAGCAACGAAGGTTGCGCGAAGGACCGCCGTGCCATAAGGCGGCACGGCGTCCCACCAGATGTTCACCGGACATCCGGTGGTCGAACCGAGGGGTTCGAATAAAACCCGTGGGAAAGCCGAAACAAAAACGCCACCGCAAGGGTGGCGATTTTGTTTTGGCGACCCCACGGGGATTCGAACCCCGGTTACCGCCGTGAAAGGGCGATGTCCTAGGCCTCTAGACGATGGGGTCTTTATGCAGGACTGGTGTTTCGTGGTGGAGGTAAGCGGGATCGAACCGCTGACCTCTTGCATGCCATGCAAGCGCTCTCCCAGCTGAGCTATACCCCCACGAAAGGGGCGCATTATACGGGCCGGGTTTCCCTCTGTAAAGAATGGGAAATCCGGCTATGCGGGGTAACGCGCCAGCTCTGAATCCATGCGCCGGAGTACCTCGTCGCGGCCGATCAATTCGAGCACGGCATCGATGGAGGGGGTGTGCGGTGTGCCGGTCAGCATCACCCGCAGCGGCATCGCAAGCTTGGGCATTTTCAGTCCGTGCGCGGTCACGATCTCCTTGACGGCGGCACTCAGCACCTGCCGGTTCCAGTCCACGGTCGCCAGTTTCTGGCGCAGCGCCTTCATTGCGGGCAGGATTTCCGCCGTGTAATGCTGCGAACGCAGTTCGTCTGACGGATGTAACTGGCGATAGAAATACACCGCCGCGTCGGCCAGTTCCTCGAGGGTGTTGGCCCGCTCCTTCAGCAGCGCAGTCACGTCCGCAAGTTTCGGCCCGCTGGAAATGTCGCAACCGTCCGCTTTCAGGAATGGCTCGGTGAGCCCGGCCAATCGCACGTCGTTCGATGCCTTCATGTACTGGTTGTTCAGCCATTGCAGCTTTTCGGGATTGAACTTCGCCGGCGAGCGGCTTACCGCCTCCAGCGAGAACCATTCGACAAACTGCTCGCGGCTGAACATCTCGGCGTCGCCGTGCCCCCAGCCCAGACGCGCCAGATAATTGACCAGGGCCTCCGGCAGATAACCGTCGTCGCGATACTGCATTACGCTCACCGCGCCGTGGCGCTTGGACAGCCGCTCGCCGTCCGCGCCGAGGATCATCGGGATGTGTCCGAACTTCGGCACCGGCGCGCCGATCGCGTTGAAGATGTTGATCTGGCGCGGCGTGTTGTTGACATGATCGTCGCCGCGGGTGACATGGGTGATGTTCATGTCCCAGTCGTCCACTACTACGCCGAAGTTGTAGGTGGGCACGCCGTCGCCGCGCAGGATCACGACGTCGTCGAGTTCCTGGTTGCCGATCGAAATCGGCCCCTTGACCAGATCGTCCCAGGCGACTTCGCCGTCATCGGGATTGCGGAAGCGGATAACAGGCGTCACACCTGCCGGGGGTGACTTGCCCTTTGCGTTCTCGGGGCGCCAGCGGCCGTCGTAACGCGGCTTCAGACCTTGCTTTCGTTGCTCTTCGCGCATCGCATCGAGTTCTTCTTTGCTGGCGTAACAGTAATAGGCGTTGCCTTTCTCGATCAGTGACTTCGCCACCTCTTGGTAACGGTCGAGCCGTTGCATCTGGTAGAACGGCCCTTCGTCGTAATCCAGTCCCAGCCACTGCATCGCATCCAGGATCGCCTGCGTGGAAGCCGCGGTGGAGCGTTCGGTGTCGGTGTCCTCAATGCGCAGGATGAACTTGCCGCCGGTCTTGCGCGCGTACGCCCACGAAAACAGCGCGGTGCGCGCGCCGCCGATATGCAAATAGCCGGTCGGACTGGGGGCGAAACGGGTGCGTACCATCGGAAAACTGCTGCGGGAAAAGGCGGTATTGTACGCGAGCGACCAGCGCGTAAATGGAGCCGCCAGATTGACCCGCGCCGCTGCGCCGTGGTTAAATTGCGCCCTCGCGCGCGGGTGGTTAGCTCAGCGGTAGAGCATTGCCTTCACACGGCAGGGGCCACAGGTTCGATCCCTGTACCACCCACCAAGAACCCTCACGTTTCTCACCCTGTTGCTGCGATCCGGCGCGACCACATCCCGTGCTCTTTGATCTGACGCAAGCAGCCGCTAAATCGGGTAGTGGCATACTTGTCTTGGGGCCGGAGTGTTCCGATTTTGCCTGCAACCTTTTTCCCTGGCGGGGACTTCCGGATTTTATTTCAGACATTTCTTGCCGCAAGACATGATCCGAACGCGACGCGTGATTCTGGTTGTATTCATAGTTGCGGCCCTCGGCGCCGCAGTCTGGTACGTGATGCGCCCGAAACCGATCGCCGTCTCACTGGGACAGGCCGACAGGGGGCTCGTCGAAAGCACGGTAACGAACACGCGCGCCGGCACGGTCACCGCATGCCGCCGCGCCAAACTCGCCCCGCCCACCGGCGGGCAGATCGCGAAATTGAACGTCAAGAAGGGCGATCGCGTGAGCGCGGGCCAGGTATTGCTCGAACTCTGGAATGTCACGTTAAGTGCGCAGTTGCAGCTTGCGCGCAACCAGCTGGATTCGGCCCGCAGCCACGCTGAAGAGGCCTGCCTTGCCGCCGATGTGGCCGAACGGGAAGCCGAGCGCTCGAAAAAACTCAAAGAAGAAGGATTCATCAGCGACGAACGCGTGGACCGGGCAGTGTCGGAAGCCAAAGTCCGCAGGGCGGCGTGCAACGCAAGCCGGGCTGACGTGCGCCAGAGCCAGTCGCGGATTGCCGAAGCCGCCGCTGAAAAGTCGCGGACCCTGCTCACCGCCCCGTTTGCGGGTGTGGTCGCGGACATCACCGGCGAACTGGGGGAATTCACCACGCCGTCGCCGCCCGGCATCCCCACTCCTCCGGCGATCGACCTCATCGACGACAGTTGCCTTTACGTCACCGCCCCGATGGACGAGGTGGATGCCCCGCGTATTTCGACAGGGCAGGCAGGGCGCATCAGCGTCGATGCGCTGCCCGGGGAAAAATTTGCCGCTCATGTGCGCCGCATCGCACCTTACGTACTCGATCGCGAGAAACAGGCGCGCACGGTGGACGTGGAAGTGGAGTTCGACGACCCTGCCCAAATCAAGACGTTGCTGGTGGGATACAGCGCCGACGTGGAAATTGTGCTTGAAGCGAAACCGGATGTGCTGCGCATTCCGACCCAGGCGCTGCTGGAGGGGAATCGCCTGTTAGTGCAGCGGCCCGACGGGAAGATCGAGGAGCGCACCATCACGCCGGGGCTTACCAACTGGCAGTTCACGGAGGTTGTTTCCGGACTTTCCGCGAACGAAAAATTTGTGGTCTCGCTCGAACGCGCCGGCGTAAAGGCCGGGGCCAAAGTCAAGTCCGATAAGGCGGCACCAGGCAAAGGCAAATGATTTCGCTCGTCGGGCTCGAGCGCATCTTTCAGGTTGGCGATCAGCAGGTGCGCGCGCTGCGCGACATTAATCTCGAAATCACCGCCGGCGAGTACCTGAGCATCATGGGCCCGTCCGGATCGGGCAAGTCCACCCTTCTGAACATCATCGGCCTGCTGGACCGCGCCACCTCGGGCCTCTACCAGCTCGATGGCCGGGATGTCACCGCGCTATCCGACGAGGAGCAGGCGCAGGTGCGGCGCGACAAGATCGGTTTCATATTCCAGTTCTTCCATCTGGTGCCGCGGCTTACCGCACTGGAAAACGTCGAACTACCGATGGTTCTGGCGGGAATTGCAGCCACCGAACGCCGCAGTCGAGCCGGGAACCTGCTCGAGAACTACGGCCTTGCCAACCGGGCCCATCACCGTCCTGACCAGCTTTCCGGCGGGCAGCGCCAGCGGGTGGCCATTGCCCGTGCAACGGTAATGAGCCCGGCGGTGCTGCTCGCGGACGAACCGACCGGCAACCTCGACCGCACCTCGGGCACGGAGGTGGTGGAGATCCTCGAGCGGCTGCACGAACAGGGGGTCACACTGATCGTCGTGACTCATGATCCGGCACTTGGCAACCGTGCGCATCGCAGACTGCGCATGGTCGACGGGGCCATCGAAAGCGACATTCAGACCGCATGAGATTCGCGGACATTGCAGGATTCGCCTGGGCAAGCCTCAAGGGCACCCGTACCCGCACGCTGCTGATGGTCCTGGCAATGTCGATCGGCGTCGCAGCGGTGGTCATACTGACCTCGCTCGGCGAAGGCGCGCGCCAGTACGTCGTTGGCCAGTTCTCCTCGCTCGGCACCCATCTGGTGATCGTGTTCCCGGGAAAGACCGAAACCGGCGGCGGCTTTGCCAACACCATGGTGGGACGCTCGCCCCGCGACCTGACCATCGAGGACGCGCTGGCGGTTTCCCGCAGCCGTTACGTCACCCGCGTGGCCCCGCTGAGCGTCGGCACCGCACTCATGTCCTTCGGGCGCCGCAGCCGCGAGGTGCCGGTGCTCGGTTCGACCGCTTCATTGCTGGAGGTGCGCAAGATGACCCTTGCACAGGGCAGTTTCCTGCCCCCCGGAGACGCGCGTAACGCCGTGCCAGTGTGCGTGCTGGGCTGGAAAGTACGCGAGGAGCTTTTCGGCGCTTCGCCCGCGCTCGGCCAGTCGGTGCGCATCGGCGACCGCCGGTTCCGGGTCATCGGCGTTCTCGCAACGCAAGGCCAGTCGCTGGGGTTCAATACCGATGAATTTGTCGTCATCCCCGTGGCCAGCGCGCAGCAACTGTTCAATTCGTTTTCACTGTTGCGGATCCTGGTGGAGGCAAAAAGCCGCGAGATGGTGGATAAAGCGCGGGCCGACGTCATCGAAATCATCAAGGCGCGGCACGAGGGCGAGGAAGACGTCACCGTCGTGACGCAGGACGCGGTGCTCGCCACATTCGACCGGATTCTGCGGACGCTGACTTTTGCGGTCGCGGGCATCGCCGCGATCAGCCTGGCGGTCGCCGGCATCCTCATCATGAACGTGATGCTGATCTCGGTGTCCCAGCGCACGCGCGAAATCGGATTGCTCAAGGCGCTTGGTGCCGCCCCTGCTCAGATCCGCAATCTGTTTTTCGCCGAGGCGGCAATGCTGTCGCTGATCGGGGCAATCGCCGGTCTGCTGGTCGGCGAGGCCGGGAGCCTGCTCATCAGCCGGATTTACCCTGCATTGCCGGCCGGCGCCCCCTTGTGGGCGATTGCGGCGGCGCTCGGCACCGCACTGGCTACCGGGATCGGTTTCAGCGTCATGCCCGCGCGTCGCGCTGCACGGCTCGACCCTGTCGCGTCGCTGGCACGGAGATAAATGTGCTGCTCAGGGACTTTATTCTGCTGACCTCCGGATCGCTGAGCGCCCATCGCCTGCGGAGCGGCCTCACCACGCTTGGCATCGCGGTCGGAATTGCCGCGGTCATCCTGCTGACTTCGATCGGCGAGGGCATTCACCAGTTCGTCCTCGCCGAATTCACCCAGTTCGGCACCAACGTGATCAGCGTTGCCCCCGGCAAGACCGCCACGCGCGGCACGTCCGTCGGCATTTTCGGCAGCGACCGTCCGCTCACGATCGAAGATGCCGAAGCCCTGATGCGGGTTCCGCAGATCCTATACGCCGACCCGGCCCTGCAGGGAAATGCCGAGGTCAATGCCAGCGGCCGCAGCCGAAGGGTCACCGTGTACGGGGTGGGTCCGGACTTCGACAAGGCCCTGCACATCAACGTGGCGGTCGGCCGCTTCCTTCCGCCGGATGACCCAACCAGCGCGCGGGCGCTGGTGACGCTGGGCTCCAAGGTCAGGCATGAACTGTTCGGTGACGCAAATCCGCTCGGCAGCCGCATAGACATAGGAGGCAGCCGCTTTCGCGTCATCGGCGTGATGGCATCCAAAGGCCAGATTCTGGGTGTGGACCTCGACGACTCGGTCTATATCCCGGCAGCGAGGGCGCTGGAATTGTTCAACCGCGAAGGCCTGATGGAAATCCACGTCGTACATGCGCCGGATGCAAGCGTGGACAAGGTGGTGGACGGCATTCGAAAAGTGCTGCTGGCACGCCATGGCCGCGAAGACTTCACCATCACGCCGCAGCAGCAGATGCTCGACGTGCTGTCTTCGGTACTCGATGTGCTCACCTTCGCCGTCGGGGCGCTGGGCGGAGTCTCGCTCTTGGTGGGGGGCGTTGGGATCCTGACGATCATGACGATCGCCGTGTCGGAACGCACTTCGGAAATCGGTCTGTTGCGCGCGCTGGGCGCCCGCCGCCAGCAGATCCGCGGGCTTTTTCTCGGCGAGGCGATGCTGCTGTCGGGGCTGGGCGGGGCGCTGGGTCTGGCGCTCGGCATCGGCATTGCCCAACTCCTGCACGCGGTGTTCAGCGCACTGCCTGTGCATACTCCATGGACTTATGCGGCTGCCGCGGAGATCATCGCCATCGCAATCGGCCTCGCGGCCGGCGTTGCACCCGCGAACAAGGCCGCGATGCTCGATCCGCTCGAGGCACTGCGGGCGGAGTGAGAAGAGCGGCCACTGAGGGATTCAGGGAGTACGTCGTCAGTTATTGCGCGAACCGGCAGCGCGCATTCTCCTGATCACGCATTCTGGTCCAGCTTCTTCCAAAGGCATGCGCCCTTGGCGGCTTTGTCGATGTCCTCGAGTTGCTGCGCGTGGGCGGCAAGCTCCTCGGGCGCGGGATGCAGCACGATCAACTCCAGTTTCTCTTCGGAAAACGCGCCATCCATCTGCGGTGAGGACGCCTCGCCGAGATCCATCAGCAGACTTTCCTGGCCGCGGGTCATCGCCAGATAAACCTCGGCAAGCAGGCGCGCGTCCAGCAGCGCGCCGTGCAGCGTGCGCGCGGAATTGTCGATCTGGTAGCGCTCGCACAGCGCGTCAAGCGAGTTGCGTTTTCCCGGATGCAGGCCCTTGGCCATTTTCAACGTATCGGTGATCTGCGGTGAGTAGTGGCTGATCGGTTGCAATTCGAGCAGCGCCAGTTCGTGATCGAGGAAGCCCACGTCGAAGGGAGCGTTGTGGATGATCAGCTCGGCGCCGGAGACGAAATCGAGAAATTCCTTCGCCACTTCGCGCATCTTCGGCTTGTCCTGAAGGAATTCACCAGTGATACCGTGCACATCGATCGCCCCGGCTTCGATCTCGCGCTCAGGATTGACGTACTGGTGGTAATGCCGGTCGGTGAAGCGGCGATTGACGATCTCCACCGCCGCGATTTCGATGATTCGATGCCCGAGCGAAGGATCCAGGCCCGTGGTCTCGGTGTCGAGAATTATTTGCCGCATGGAAAATCAGGTTCGAGGCGCGAGGTTCGAGGTACGAGTCAGCACCAAAACCGGATCTGGATACCGCTCAGCCAAATCTCGCACCTCGGCCCTCGGCCCTCGGCCCTGGTGTCGCGGTTGCGACACCTTTGTTGGCGAGCTCATCGGCGCGTTCATTGCCGGGATTGCCGTCATGGCCGCGCACCCAAACCCACTGGACATCGTGCTTGTGCACCACTTCGTCCAGTTTCATCCAGAGATCGACGTTCTTGACCGGTTTCTTGTCCGCGGTGCGCCAGCTGCGCTTCTTCCAGTCGTGAATCCAGGTGGAGATGCCGCTGTGCACATACTGAGAATCGGTATGCAGGCGAACCCTGCAGTGCCGCTTGAGCGACGTCAGCGCCTCGATTACCGCGGTGAGTTCCATGCGGTTGTTGGTGGTCTCGGGCTCGCCGCCGAACAATTCCTTCTCGTGATCGCCCCACTTCAGCCAGACACCCCAGCCGCCCGGCCCGGGATTGCCCTTGCAGGCACCGTCGGTGTAAATGTCCACGACCTCGCTCATTGCGGGTCACCGGCCATGTGATTGGTGCGCGCCGCCATCGCGTCGTCATGACCGTTGGTCTTGTGCGGCACCGCAACCAGCGCTTTTTTCTTCACCTCCACGGACTTCCATTTCGGCGTGATGATGCGCATGCCGGGCACCCGCTTGATGCCGTGCAGGAAATAGATTCCGCCGGCAAACGGCCACCAGCGGTCGCCCGCCTCTTCCATGAATCTGAAACGGCGAAACCATTTCTCGGTGGTCAGCGGCGGCGTGTAGCAGCACATGCGTCCGCCCGCAAGTTCGAAGCCCAGCAGCGCCATCCAGTCCTTGATTCGCGGCAGATTGATGAACTGGCCGCGCCACGGATAAACGCCGTTCCCGTGGTTCACCAGCCGCCGCACGCCCCACAGGCTCCAGGGATTGAATCCGGACAGGACTACATGCCCTTCCGGCATGAGGATGCGCGAGACCTCGCGCAGCACCTGATGGGGATTGCTGCTGAATTCGAGCGCGTGCGGCAGCACCACCAGATCGGCGACGGCCGACTGGATCGGCAGCGCGCATAGATCCGACTGCAGCCCCACCGGCCCGTCCGTTCCCGTCACCCACCGATGCGGCATGCGGTTGGCGCGCAGGAAATCAAACTCCGGCAGACCGAGCTGGAACGCGTTGAATCCGAACACGTCGGCCAATTCCTGGTCGAAATATCGCAGCTCGGTTTCGAGCAGATGTATGCCCAGCGGCGTCGATAGCCATTTGGACAGGCTGGAAGCTGCAGGCTGCATTGACATTCAGTATCGGGCCAAGAAAGATACGGCCATGGAAATGACCACGATCGCTCCAATTCGCGCGTTCAAGGACAACTATATCTGGTGCCTGCGACGCGGCACCCATGCCGCCGCCGTCGACCCTGGCGATGCCGGACCCGTATTCGATTACCTGCGGGTCGAGGGCCTGCAGCTTACCGCGATCCTCAATACCCATCACCACGCAGATCATGTCGGCGGCAACACCGGCCTGCTGTCGAAGTATAACGTACCGGTATTCGGGCCGGCACGCGAGAATATCCCCGGCGTTACGCGAAAGCTGGCGGAAGGCGACGAAATCGAAGTGCCGGGCATCGGCGTACGCCTGGGCGTACTGGACATCCCGGGCCATACCGCGGGTCACATCGCCTTTTACGGCGATGGGATGCTGTTCTGCGGCGACACGCTGTTTTCCTGCGGCTGCGGGCGCCTGTTCGAGGGCACACCGGCGCAGATGCACACGTCACTGGGCAAACTGGCCGATCTGCCTCCCGAAACCCTGGTCTATTGCGGACACGAGTACACGCTCGCCAATCTGCGCTTTGCCGATGCCGCGGAGCCGGGAAATCCTGCACTGGCGGAACGCCGGACTACCGCGCGCGCGGCGCTCGACCGCGGCAAGCCCACCCTGCCCTCGACCATCGCAGTCGAGCGCGCCACCAATCCTTTCCTGCGCGTGCGCGAAGCGGCCCTGGTCACTTCGGCCAGCCGCCATGCGGGACGCACGCTCACTAGCCCTGTCGAGGTATTCGCAGCGCTGCGGAAGTGGAAGGACGGGTTCTAGAGCAAGGATGAAGGATGAAGGCTGAAGGCGGAAGGGAGATGGGCAGTAGCACAGGTCCTGGGACTCCGCACTTGTGGCTCACCAAATCGCGGGCAGTGATTGCCGGAATCTGAACACAATCCTTCTCCATTTTTGCCTTTTTTTGTGCCCCTTCCTGCTCTTTTTCGCGTTCTTTGCGTAAACGCTCCGATTGCCGGTCCGTGGCCGGCCGGTTCTCACAGGGCAGATGTTTCCAAGTGTTGCGCAAGCCCCATTTCGCCTTGCGTTGAGACGACACGTTCTATAGCATACGTAACAGATTCCACTACGAATGGATGAGGATGACGCAGTCACCCGCGCTTTTGGCAGGCCTGTTTGCCGTGCTCTTCACTGTCCCCGTCTTCGCCATCGAACTCCCCCAGCGAAGCCCCTCCGATTCGGAAGTACCGCCCGAAGAATCCTCTCCGGCGATCCAGGAAGAAGTCCCCGAGACACCAGTTACCGAAAGCCTTCAATCAGACATTCCGGTTGAGGTGCAGACCGGTGTTGTGGCGGCGCCCGCGCTTCAGCCAGCGGCCAGCCTTTGGGAGCGCATACGCTCCGGCTTCGCCATGCCCGAAATCGAAAGCTCGCTGGTCGCACGGCATGAAGCCTGGTTCCTGAACCATCCCGACTACACCCAGCGCATGATCGAGCGCAGCCGTCTCTACCTCTACTACATCGTCGAGGAGGTGGACAAGCGCGACATGCCCATGGAGATCGCGTTGCTGCCGATGATCGAGAGCGGTTACAACCCCGGGGCTTATTCGCGCGCGCACGCGGCCGGTATCTGGCAGTTCATTCCTTCGACCGGCAGGCGTTACGGTTTGCAGCAGGACTGGTGGTACGACGGCAGGCGCGACGTGCTCGCGGCCACGCACGCCGCGCTCGACTACCTGCAGAAGTTGCACGAGCAGTTCGACGACTGGTCCCTGGCGCTGGCCGCTTATAACTGGGGCGAGAACGGCGTTGCGAGGGCGATTGCCCAGAACCGTGCCAAGCGCAAGCCCACCAACTATCAAAGCCTGCGCATGCCGCGTGAAACCCGCAACTACCTGCCGAAACTGCAGGCAGTGAAAAACATCATCGCCAATCCTGAAGGCGTCGGATTTGCGCTCGAAAACATTCCAGACCAACCCTACTTCACCACTGTCACCACAGCCGGGCACATCGACATGCAAGTGGCGGCGCGGCTCGCGGAAATGTCCGAAGACGACTTCAGGTCGCTCAATCCGGGTCACACGCGGCCGGTGATCACGTCGAACGGGTCGCGCACGCTGCTGCTGCCGATCGACAAAGCAGGCATCTTCAATGCCAATCTGAAGGACTACGACCAGCCGCTGGTATCGTGGCAGACCTACACCCTGAAAAAACACGAGAGCCTGGAGCAGGTGGCCACGCAGTTCGGAATCAGCACTTCGCAGTTGAAGGAGATCAACGGCATCAACCGTCATTTGACGGTTCCTTCGGGGCGCACGTTGCTGGTGCCGATGAATGAGGAAACCGAGTCCTCGAATCTCGCGGATACCTGGGAGAGCCCGGAGTTCCTGGCACCCGACGACTATTACATGAACCGGATGGTGTACCGCGTGAAAAGCGGCGACAGCCTGTATTCGATCGCTCGGGCAAACCGCATCAGCGTGGCTGCGCTCAAGGAATGGAATCGGCTGCGCAGCAATAGCATCCATCCCGGTCAACGGCTGACCATCTACAGCAATCCTCGCGCCGCGCGGCGCTAGTCGCGCACCTGAAAACCAAAAGTCAAAGACACAGGCTCACCACGAAGGCACGAAGACACGAAGAAAAGCGAAAAATAAACATTCGCGTGTAAGAAGCTCCCATTGGCGGATGTTCCAACAAAGTTCAAGTTGGCGCGCAAGGATTACGAACAGTCACCGTGTTTCCATTCCTAATCAGTTTAGAAATTCCTATTTTTCTTCGTCTGTTCTCGTATTTCTTCGTGTCTTCGTGTCTTCGTGGTGGGAATTGTGTTCTTACTTGTACAGATGGCAGCGCGTCGTATGCGTTGCCGAGAGTGTGCTGGTTCCGGGATAGGCCTGCCGACATTCCGGCATCGCCTGAGGGCAACGCGGATGGAAGTGACAGCCCGAGGGAGGATTGACCGCTGAAGGCAGGTCGCCCTGCAACCGGATGATTTCGCGCCGGGTCGCCGGGTCCACCGAAGGCACCGCCGACAGCAGTGCACGGGTATAGGGATGCTTCGGGTTGCCAAGCACATCATCCACCGTCCCCTGCTCGACGATGCGCCCCAGGTACATCACCGCCACTTCATGGGCGAGATATTCGACCACTGACATGTTGTGGGTGATGAACAGGTAGGCTATCCCGAGGCGATCCTGCAGATCCTTCAGCAGATTCAGGATCTGCGCCTGAACCGACACATCGAGCGCGCTGGTGGGCTCGTCGCAGACGATCAATTGCGGCTCAACCGCAAGTGCCCGGGCGATGGCGATGCGCTGGCGCTGCCCGCCGGAAAATTCGTGCGGATAGCGGTATTTCATCTCTCTGGAAAGACCGACCTGCCCCAGGAGATCATCTATGCGCTTCGCGCGCGCCTGTGCGTCGCCGCCCGCGCCCAGCGCCATCATCCCCTCTTCGACGATGTCCATTACCCGCATGCGCGGATTGAGCGAGCTGTAGGGGTCCTGGAAAATGATCTGCAAGTGTTTGCGCTGCATGCGCAGTGCGCTCGCTGGCAGCGACGCCAGGTCCGCGCCGCTGAAACGCACGCTGCCGCCGGACAACGGCAACAGCCGCAGAATGCCTTTGCCGACCGTGGTCTTGCCGCAACCGGACTCGCCGACGAGCGCCAGCGTGCGGCCGGACCGGATCGACAGCGAAACGCCGTCCACGGCTTTCACGTGGCCAACGACGCGCTTGAACAAGCCCTTGCGGATGGGGAAGTGGACCTTGAGGTCGTCGACGGCAAGCAAAGGCTTGCCGTCGGGTGACTGGTGACTGGTGACGAGTGACGAGGCAGGAGCATCCAAGGATGAAGGATGAAGGATGAAGGATGAAGTAAGTTCAAACGCTTTTGACACTCCTTCCTCCTTCCGCCTTCCGCCTTCATCCTTGCCCGGAGGCGCGTCTGCGCCGTAAAGGTGACATCTTGCTCCATGTCCTTCCGCGATAGGCACCCATGCCGGAATCACGTCGTGGCAACGGTCCCACGCGTGGTCGCAACGATCGGCGAAACGGCAGCCGTGGAAATCGCCGGCGAGCGAGGGCACCATGCCGCGGATCACCGCCAGCGACTTGTCCCTTGCCTGACGGTTGGGCACCGATGCAAACAGTTTGCGCGAGTAAGGATGCGAGGGATTGCGGAAGAAAGCCTCACGCGGCGCCATCTCAACGATTTCGCCCGCGTACATCACGGCTACATGGTGCGCCATTTCCGCCACCACGCCGAGATCATGCGTAATCAGCAGGATGGACATGCCCATGCGCTTCTGCAGGGTGCGTAGCAGTTCCAGCACCTGCGCCTGGATGGTGACGTCAAGCGCGGTGGTCGGTTCATCCGCGATCAACAGGCTGGGCTCGCAGGCCAGCGCTATCGCGATCATCACCCGCTGCTTCATGCCGCCGGAAAGCTGAAACGGGTACTCATGAACATGTCCGGCCGGATCCGGGATGCCGACTTCATTCAACAGCTCGACCACCCGGACGTTCACCTCGCCTCCGCGCAATGCCGTATGGCGCTCCAGAACCTCGGCGATCTGCGCGCCCACGGTCATCACCGGGTTCAGGCTCGAGCCGGGTTCCTGGAAGATCATGCCGATCCTGCGTCCGCGCACCCTGCGCATTGCAGATTCCGGGAGCTCCAGCAGTTCCTCTCCCTCCAGCCGCACGGCGCCCGACACGATTCGGCCGGCGTCCGGCAGCAGCCGGGTGATCGACAGCGCCGTCATCGACTTGCCGCTGCCCGATTCCCCCAGCAGGGCGAAGGTCTCGCCGCGCTCGATCGAGAAGGACAGTCCGTCCACGGCGCGCACCGCGCCTTCATTTGCGGCCAGCCAGGTTGACAGGTTCTCGACTTCGAGCAGCGCGTTAGCCATTGCCGATCAACTGTTCTTCGCGGCGGGAAGGTACTTGGAGATGAACGCCGGGGTCACCAGCCTTCCGCGGATGCGCGGATCGAAGGCATCGCGCACCGCATCAGCGAACAGGTTGGCGGACAGCACCAGCATCAGCATGAACACAAATGCCGCGGCCAGTGACCACCACACCATGGGTTCTCGCGCCATCTCCAGGCGTGCGGAATTGATCATCGTTCCGAAACTGATCATCGTCGGATCCACGCCCACGCCGACATACGACAGCACCGCTTCCGCCAGTACCAGGCCGCTGAAATCCATCACCACCGCGATCAGCACGATGTGCATCACGTTGGGCAGGATGTGGCGGGTGATGATGCGGAAACCGGAAACACCGAAAGCCTGCGCCGCCTGGATGTATTCCATCTCGCGCAGCTTCAACGACTCCCCGCGCAACAGGCGGCACAACCCAGTCCAGCTGGTCACGCCGAGGATCAGGCAGAGGACCAGCAATTTGGCGTCGGCGCGCTGCTGCACGGTTTCGAACAGATCCGCGTGCTTGTCCATGAGGACCTGCAGCATCAGCACGGAGGCTGCGATGAGCAGGATGCCGGGAATGGAATTCAGTGTGGTGTAGACGTACTGGATGACGTCGTCCACCCAGCCGCGCAGGTAACCGGCCATGATGCCGAGCAACAGCGCGAACGGCAGCATCACCATGGTCGTCAGGGTGCCGATCACCAGCCCGGTGCGGATGCTCTTGAGCGCCTGGTAGAAAACGTCCTGTCCGATCTTGTCGGTGCCCAGCACGTGATACTTCGCAGAAAGCAACAGCATCGGCGCCAGCACCAGAGCCAGCAGGCCCGCAGTGATGAGCATTTCCCGCCACGGCACTGTGCTTTCGCCATTCCGGATCTGCCGCCAGGTGTCCGACATGCTGCGGTTGTCGCGCTGCGACAGCCAGATGGTCAATATCAACACCAGCAGGTTCCACGCCAATATGGCGATCGCCACACCGGCAATCGCGCGCTTGCCCAC
Source organism: uncultured beta proteobacterium (assembly GCA_963789945.1). GTDB lineage: Bacteria > Pseudomonadota > Gammaproteobacteria > Burkholderiales > JACQAP01 > JACQAP01. The sequence goes on from CAWBMN010000004.1 coordinate 659,382, forward strand.
ATCCCACGCCCATTCGGTTTCGGGATCGCCGAGATGGGCGCCACCGTGAGTCAGCCGGGGAAAAAGCCGCGCCTGTCTTCCGTCCGGCAGGTCCACCGTCTCCTTCGAGAACAAATGGGTCGCAAGCGGCGCCGAGTACGTCTTCTCGGGCCTGGTGCGCAGGTGTGACGCCATGACGTCGAACACTGACAACATTTCCACCGAGTAGCTGGCCTTGCCGCCGGCAGCGCCGTCTCCCAATTGCGGGCGAAAATGCAGAGAGTCCAGCAGCCCGACCGCGACGAACACCGCCAGGACCACCGCCGCGACCATGCCGCTGCGGCTGTGCGCCACCTTTCTCCACGGCGCCAGCAGATGCTCGTGCCGGCGCACATACCAGGCGAAGACCAGGATTACAGCGACCAGCAGGAAGACCAGCGCGTCGGTCCACAGCACCACCGGCATGAACGGCAGGAGGTCCGTCATTGCAGCCTTACCCGGGGGTCGGCAATCGTGTAGGAAATGTCGGTAAGGATCAGGCCGATGATATAAAGCACCGATCCGAGAAACACCATCGCCCGAACCACCGAGAAATCCTGGTTGTTGATCGCATCGATGGTGTAGCTGCCCAGCCCGGGAATGGCAAAGAAGGACTCGGTGATCAGGCTGCCGAGGAACAACAGCGGGATCGCCACCACCGCGCCGGTGAGGATCGGGATCATGGCGTTGTGCAGCACGTGCTTGAACAGCACACGCAGTTCCGAAAGCCCCTTGGCGCGCGCGGTGCGCACGTAGTCGCGATTGATCTCTTCGAGAAAGATGGTGCGATACCAGCGCGCGCTCGACCCCACCCCGGCGATGACGCCGATGACCACCGGCAGCACCACGAACTTCCATGCGCTCGGGCCCCCGCCGTACCCGGAAATCGGCACCAGGTTCCACAGCTTGCTGATCAGGTATTGCCCGCCGATGATGTAGAACAGCCCGGAAACCGACATGGCGACCACACACATGACCACGCCGGCGAAGTCGATGTAGCTTCCACGAAAGAACGCCATCAGCAACGCGGCCGTGATGTAGGCCAGCATGCCGACCAGGAAAACCGGCAGCGCGATTGCGAAACTGGGCCACATTCGGCTGCGGATCTCGTGGCCGATGTCGCGACCGTCGGCCTCCGCGCGCCCGAAATCGAAGGCGAACATCTTCACCGACTTGGTAAAGAAAATGGTATTCGTGAACTTGCCGATGCCCTGTGCCGCGGAGTTCACAAACAGGGGGCTGTCGTAGCCGCGTTCCTCCTTCCATTGGCGTACGGCTTCCTCGGTCACACGCTTCTGCCCGAGCTGCATGCGCGCCATGTCGTCCGGCGTGTTGACGAAAAAGAACAGCGCGAAGGTAATGAGGTTGACGCCAATAAGGATAGGGATGGCGTAAAGAACACGGCGGATGAGGTAGTTGATCATGTATGTGACTGCCCCACGGCCAGTTTGCCCGCGGCACGCTCGCGCCGCCGGTACGAGAGTACTGCAGGGATCACTGCAAGCACCGATGCCGCCAATACGGCAAGCAGCGGCCACAGTACCGGCGTGTTCCACTGCGCGCGCATGGTTTCGCGCAATGGCGGGTCAATACGCTGGTACTTGAGACTGTTATTGGCCATTTTGTTGGGCTTGCGGTTGTGCACCCAGGCGTGCGCCAGGGTGAAGTCCTGCGGATGCAGCCCCCATGCCCAGGGTGCGTCGAAACGCAGCATCTCGATCATGCGGTCGATCAGCGCCTCGCGCTCGGGCCCGTTTTCCATCGCGCGCACGCGCTCGAACAGGCGGTCGTACTCCGGGTTCACGTAATTGGCGGAGTTCTCTCCGTTCTTGAGCGCTCGCGCCTGCGGCCCGTGGAACATGAACAGGAAATTCTCCGGATCCGGATAGTCGGCATTCCAGCCGAAGAAAAACATCTGTGCCGTGCCCTTGCGCACCTTTTCCTGGAAACGGTTGAAGTCGGTGTTGCGCACGACCAGTTGCAGATTGATTTTCGCGAGCTGCTTCACCAGCCAGTCCGCGCGAGATTTTCCCTCCGCACCGACCAGCGTGCCGTCGAAGTAGATCACCAGGGGCTTGCCGCTCGAAGCTTCGACTCCGTTGGGGTAGCCCGCCTCGGCGAGCAGTTTCTGTGCATACGCGATCGGCTTGCGCTTCGGCCGGCCGTCCACCCATTCGTAGACATAGGGGTTCATGCCTTCGCGCCCGTCGCGGTAACCGAAGATGCCCGGCGGGATCGGTCCTTGCGCCGCGACGCCACGCCCGTTGCGGAAGATCGAGATCATTTCCTCGAAATCCAGCGCGACTGAAATGGCATGGCGCAGCTTACGCGCGCGCTCCGAGTTGCCGCCGACCACCGGGTCGAGCATGTTGAAAGCCATGTACAGGGTGGAGGTCGCGACCGAGGTCTGCAGCGCGATGCCGCGCTTCTGCATGTCCCCGGTCAGGGCGATGTCGCCGGCACCGGTGAACTGCACCACTTGGTCGAAGGTATCCGAGGCGATGCCGGAAAAATCGTAATAGCCCTGCAGGAACTTGTTCCAGTAGGGAATACTTTCCTTCTCCAGGCTGAATACCACCTTGTCTATGAACGGCATGGATTTGCCGGCATCGTCGAGCAGCCCTGCTTCGGCATCGCCATCTTCACCGTCCGCAGGATACGGTTCGCCGGCATAATTCGGATTGCGCTCCATCACCATCATCCGGTTCGGATTGTTGACGGAGAGCATGTACGGGCCGGTGCCGACCGGGTACCAGTCGAGCGTGAGGTTCTTGCCTTCGGTCATGCCCGGCTGCGAGTAAAAGCGCTGCGCCTCTTCCGGAATCGGCGCAAAGAACGGCATGGCCAACCAGTAAACGAACTGCGGATACTTGCCGCGGATGGTGATGCGGTAGGTGTACCGATCCAGGGTCCGCACACCCTCGAGGGGAAACTTCGTAATGTCGAGATAAGCGTCCGCGGGCAGGTGCTTGGCCGCTTCCTGCAGTCGCTGTCCGAGTTCCTTGAGCCCGACGATGTACTCGCTCATCAGACCAAAGATCGGCGAATGCAGCCCGGGGTGCGCAAGGCGGCGGATCTGAAAGACGTAGTCCTCGGCGATCAGTTCGCGCGTCCCGGTGTGTCGGAAGTCGCGCAATTCAAACATGTCTTTCAGATCCTCGCGCCCGAGGTTCAAATTGCGCGGCTTGCCCGCCTCGTCCGCGGCAAAAGCCGGATGCGGCTGGTACATCACCCCTCGCCTGATGCGGATGTCGTAAACGCTCAATGCCACCCGCTCGGCGGGCGCCGATTCGGGAAGCCGGCGGCCGTCGGCGTCGAGGTAAATGGCGCGCGGAATCTCCGCCGCGCCAAACGGAATCAGTTCATAGGGCCGCCTGAGGTAGTGGTACTGCAGCGGCGGCATGTAGATCTGCGCGATGAAGACATACTCGTTCTCGGCGTAAGACTGCACCGGGTCGAGGTGCTTGGGCCGCTCCACGAAGGCCGAGTACAGGATGTTCCGTCCGCGTTCGCGGGCGGGATAGGGGTTGTTCCATGGTCCGCCGCAGCCGCCCACGAAAGCGAGCAGCGCGAGCGCCACGGCGGTTTTCCTCAGCCGGCTCATATTCCGGCCGAAGTGTAGCGGAATACCGGGCTGTCAACGCGGCACACCCACGCCGCGGCAGTCTGGACGGGTCGATTCGCTATAATGTCGGGATTCCGCGAAACGATAGTGAAACAGCGAGGACATGGCATGGGATTTCTCGTCAACAAGAAAATCCTGATTACCGGCCTGCTCAGTAACCGTTCGATTGCCTACGGCATCGCCAAGGCAATGCACCGTGAGGGCGCGCAACTTGCGTTCAGCTTTCAGGGGGAGCGCATAAAGGATCGCGTGGTCGAACTGGCTGCCGAATTCGGCAGCCGGCTGGTGCTGCCCTGCGATGTTGCCAGTGACGCCGAGATCGACGCGCTGTTCGCCGAACTGGGAAAGCATTGGGATGGGCTCGACGGCATCATCCACTCGATTGCGTTCGCGCCGCGCGAAGCGCTGGCCGGCGATTACCTGGATTCGGTCACCCGCGAGGCATTCCGCATAGCCCACGAGATCAGTTCCTACAGCTTTGCCGCGCTTGCCAAGGCCGGTATGCCGATGATGCAGGGCCGCAAGGCCGCGCTGCTCACGCTCACTTATCTCGGCGCCGAGCGTTCCTTCCCCAGCTACAACGTCATGGGTCTGGCCAAAGCCAGCCTCGAAGCCAACGTGCGCTACATGGCGCAAAGCCTCGGGCCCAGGGGCATAAGGGTGAACGCGATTTCCGCAGGTCCGATCAAGACGCTCGCCGCCGCCGGCATCAACAGCTTCGGCAAGCTTCTGGCCTACGCGGAAAAGCAGTCGCCGCTGCGCCGTAACGTCACCACCGAGGAAGTCGGCAATGTCGCCGCGTTCCTGTGCAGCGACCTGGCCAGCGGCATCACCGGCGAGATCACTTTTGTGGACGCCGGATTCAATACCACTGGGGTCGGCCAGATCGAATAGGGCGTAAGAATCCGCAAGCACTCACCGCAAAGGACGCCAAGGACGCAAAGGAAGGTCAAAAACGAGACAGGGTATAGAGGCCGACACCCGTGAGTACGAATCTTAAAGCGCTGCATCCTCCCGCAGCGGTTTGTCTCTCCCCGGTTCTCCTTGGCGTCCTTCGCGGTGAATTTCTTTTCTTGCGAAACTCCGAAACAAAAAAGCCTGCATGGTCCGGCCATGCAGGCTTTTCTTTGTGGAACCCGCGCTACTGTCCCTGTTCCAGCCGCTTCCTGTCGATCTTGACGTCGGCGCGCTCCCGCAGGCTGGCGAGGTAGGCGGCATACTGTTCCTGGCCGACCATGTCCGCGAGTTGCTTGCCCAGCGCCTTGCGCTGTTGCGGATCAACAGCGGTCACGTCCTTGACCTTGGTAATGCGGTACACGACAAATCGCCCCTGCGCGGCCGGCACGGCGGCATAGGCCGGGAGCTTGCTCACATCGGCGCTGAATACCGCCTGTGCGCCTTCGGGATGCAGTCCCTGGCGCTTCTGGAGTGACACTGGCTGTGACGGCGACCAGGACAGCGCCATCGTCTCACCCTTCTGCAGCTTCTCGAGCGCCTCACGGCCTTCCTTCTCGGCCAGTTCGATCGCGCCCTTGTCGGTGAGGAATTGCATGACATCCTTGCGTACCTGGTCCAGCGGCAGGGCCACCGCCGGCATGTGCTCGATCACCCGCGCGGAGAGCAACATGCTGGATTGCACTTCGATAGCCGAGGTGTTGTGCTTGTTCTTCAGCACTTCGTCGGAAAACACTGCGCTGAGAAGCTTCTCGTTGTTGAACAGCGGGTTCGGATTTCCGCCTGCCCGGCTGACCCAGTCGGACTTCTGCACCGTGAGCTTGAGCGCATCGGCTGCAGGTTGCAGGCTGTCGAACTGTTCGTACACCAGGTTGTTGAAACTGTCGGCAGCCTCGGCATAGGCTCTTCCAAGCTTGGGCTTGCGAACTTCATCGACAATCTGCTGTTTCACCGCCTCGAAGGGTGTGGCCTGCGACGGTTTTATCGCGTCCAGGCGGATGATGTGGTAGCCGTACTGGGTTTCGACCGGGCCTGCGAGCTCGCCGACCTTGAGTGCGAAAACGGCCTCATCGACCGGCTTGACCATCAGCCCGCGGCCGAAGAAACCGAGATCGCCGCCCTTCTCCGCTGACCCTGGATCCTTGGAATATTTCGCCGCCAGTTCGGCAAACTTGCCTGGCGCAGACTTCACCTGCTTCAACAAGTCCTCGGCTTGCGCCTTTGCCTTTGCTTTGTCCTCGGCACTGGCGTTCGCGGCCGCCGGGATCAGAATGTGGCTGGCGCGCCGCTCTTCGGGGGTCCGGTAACGCTCGATGTTGGTCTGGTAGTAGTCCTTCAGTTCCTCGTCGCTGACTTTTGCCGCCTGCTCCACCACATCCGGGGACAGCACCAGGTACTCCAGGCGCACGCGTTCGGGGATCTCGAACTCCTTCTTGTGTTCTTCGTAATATTTTTCCACGTCCGCTTCAGAGATCTTCACCTGCTTGCGATAGTCCAGCGGGTTGAAAACGACCTGGCTGACTTCACGCTCCTGCTCCCCGATCTTGAGCAATCGCTCGACCACGGACTCCGGCAGGAAGCCGGATCCGGCAGTAACACTGCGCAACTGCTCCAGCACGATGTTCATGCGGATATCGTTTTCGAACGCCACCGGCGTCAAGCCCTGTCCCTGCAGCATCTGCCGGTAGCGCGTTTGCGAAAAGCGCCCGGTTTCATCGCGGAAAGCCTCGACCGCGGCGATGATCTTCTGCAGTTCCGCGTTGGACACCGTCATTCCCGACTTGTAGGCGTGCGCCAGCGCGACCTTGCGTGCGATCAAGTCGTTCAGTACGGATTCCTTGAGCTGCGGGCTGTTGAGCATCGCCGGGTCGGGGTTTTCCTTCATCATCTCGCGCATGCGGTCCTGCGCCTTCCGCAATGCCTGGGAGTACTCCAGGTCCGAAATGCGGACGTCGCCAAACCGGGCCAGCGCGCCGCCACTGCCGGTGTCGCGGAAATAATAGTCGATTCCGAACAGTGCGAATGGCGGCACGATCAGAACCAGCAGGACAATCTGCAGCCATTTCTTGTGCTTGTAGATGAAATCGTACATGTGTCAACCTGGTCCGAAGAAATTCGAAGATCGCAGAGTATGCCTGATACGCCACTGCCATGCGTGGTGGGCGCCAACCCGGGCAATAAATGAAAAAGGCGAACTCGCGTTCGCCTTCCCTATGTTCTGGCGGAGTGGACGGGACTCGAACCCGCGACCCCCGGCGTGACAGGCCGGTATTCTAACCAACTGAACTACCACTCCAAATTCAGTAATGCGTGAGAGGTGACGGGCGATCGGTAACGTGCAAGCCTCTCACGCTACCTGTTTCCGACCTTACCACTCATCACCCATCGCCCATCACTCAATCGATGCTTTTGTGGTGGGTGCTGAGAGGCTCGAACTCCCGACATTCGCCTTGTAAGGGCGACGCTCTACCAACTGAGCTAAGCACCCGTCGCAGCCGCGAAATCATCGCGTTGCTGCTGGTTCGTTACCCCGAATTCTGGAGGAAATGCCGGCGTGCGGTCCAACGAAGCGCGCTAGTTTACTGCATCCTTGAGGGCTTTTCCAGCGCGGAACTTGGGCACCCTGGCCGCCTTGATCTTGATTGTGGCGCCGGTGCGGGGATTGCGGCCGCTGCGCGCCGCACGCTTGCCGACGTAGAAAGTGCCGAAACCGACCAGCGTCACCATCCCGCCTTTCTTCAGGGAGGCCTTGATCGCCGTCACGGTGCCCTCCAATGCCCTGCCGGCGGCTGCCTTGGAGATGTCGGCGGACTTCGCAACGGCCTCAATGATTTCAAATTTATTCACTTGGGTCCCCTTTCATTATTTGTTGACGGGAGAAACAGGAAGCTGTCTTCGACTGCGGGCCGAAGACAGAAGAATTGTTTTGACGATCGAATCCCTGGACGCACTTTATAGCAAGTCGAAAATCCTTGTGTCAAGCGAGCTTCCAAGGATTCGCATATTTGCCACGCAATGCGCTGCCGCAACAAAAAAAATGGGAATGCCTGTCGCATTCCCGTTCGTTCGCAGCCGGTAAATCAGTGCTTGACCGCGCTCACCACCTCTGTGGACTCCACTGCCGCCGGGATCGCCACCGCATCGGTTTTCTCCGGCAAGGGCTCGGGCTTGCGCTCAAGCGCATATTCCAGCACTTCGTCGATCCACTTGACCGGATGGATTTCAAGACGATTCTTGATGTTGTCGGGTATTTCTGTCAGGTCCTTGACGTTCTCTTCCGGTATCAGAACGGTCTTGATGCCGCCGCGGTGCGCCGCCAGCAGCTTTTCCTTGAGGCCCCCGATCGCAAGCACTTCTCCACGCAGCGTAATTTCGCCGGTCATGGCCACATCCGCGCGCACCGGGATCCCGGTCAACGCGGAAACCAGCGCAGTGGTCATGGCGATGCCCGCCGATGGGCCGTCCTTCGGTGTTGCGCCCTCGGGCACGTGCACGTGGATATCGAACTTCTCAAACGCATCGTCCTTGATGCCGAGCCGCGCGGCGCGCGCGCGCACCACGGATCGGGCCGCCTCGACCGATTCCTTCATGACGTCGCCGAGCAAGCCGGTTCGCTGGATGTTGCCCTTGCCCGGCATGACCGCAGCTTCGACCGTCAGAAGCTCGCCGCCCACTTCAGTCCACGCCAGGCCGGTCACCTGGCCAACCTGGTTGTTCTTTTCGGCCAGGCCGTAATTGAAGCGGCGCACGCCCAGATAGTGGTCGAGATTGCGTGCGCTCACCGTCACCCGCTGGTCTCGCTTCTTCATCAGCAGCGATTTCACGACCTTGCGACAGATCTTGGAGATTTCGCGCTCCAGGCTGCGCACGCCGGCCTCGCGCGTGTAGTAGCGGACAATGTCGCGGATGGCGCTCTCAGAGACCGACAGCTCGCCTGCCTTGACGCCGTTATTCTTCATCTGCTTCGGCAGCAGGTAACGCATCGCGATGTTGATCTTCTCGTCCTCGGTGTAGCCGGACAGGCGGATCACTTCCATCCGGTCCAGCAGCGGCGCCGGAATGTTCATGGTGTTGGCCGTGGCGACGAACATCACGTCGGAAAGGTCGTATTCGACCTCGACGTAATGATCCACGAACTTGTCGTTCTGCTCGGGGTCGAGCACCTCCAGCAGCGCGGAAGCCGGGTCGCCGCGAAAATCCTGCCCCATCTTGTCCACTTCGTCGAACAGGAACAGCGGGTTCCTCACGCCGATCTTCGACATGTTCTGCAGAAGCTTGCCGGGCATCGAGCCGATGTAGGTGCGGCGGTGGCCGCGGATCTCGGCCTCGTCGCGCACGCCGCCCAGGGACATGCGCGAAAACTTGCGGTTGGTCGCGCGCGCGATCGACTGGCCGAGCGAGGTCTTGCCCACGCCCGGAGGGCCCACCAGGCACAGAATCGGCGCCTTGAGCTTGTCCACGCGCTGCTGCACCGCCAGGTATTCGACGATGCGCTCCTTGACCTTCTCCAAGCCGTAGTGGTCGGCATCCAGGATTTCCTGGGCCTTGGCCAGATCGTTGCTGATCTTGCTCTTCTTCTTCCACGGCAGCGCGACCAGCGTTTCGATGTAGTTGCGCACCACCGTGGCTTCAGCTGACATGGGCGACATCAGCCGCAGCTTCTTGAGCTCGGCTTCAGCCTTGTTGCGCGCTTCCTTGGGCATGTGCGCCGCCTTGATGCGCTTGTCCATTTCATCCAGGTCGGCGCCCTCTTCCATGTCGCCGAGTTCCTTCTGGATGGCCTTGACCTGTTCATTGAGGTAATACTCGCGCTGACTCTTCTCCATCTGGCGCTTGACCCTTCCGCGGATGCGGCGCTCTACCTGAAGGATGTCGAGTTCGGCTTCCATGAGCGACAGCAGATGCTCCAGGCGCTTCCTGACGTCGAACATTTCCAGCACCGCCTGCTTCTGCTCGAGCTTCAGCGGCAGGTGCGCCGCCACGGTATCGGCGAGCCGGCCTGGCTCGTCGATGCCCGACAGCGACGTAAGGATCTCTGGCGGGATCTTCTTGTTAAGCTTCACGTACTGGTCGAACTGGGTGAGCATGGCGCGGCGCATCGCCTCGACTTCATTGGTCTCAACCGCATCGGCCGGAACCGGCAGGGCCTCGGCGGTGTAATGCGTCTTTTCGTCCACGACCGACAGGACCCTGGCGCGCTGTACGCCCTCGACCAGCACCTTCACGGTGCCGTCGGGCAGCTTCAGCATCTGCAGGATGTTGGCAATGCTGCCGATATCGTAAAGGTCTTCCGGCGAAGGCTCGTCCTTGGCCGCCGACTTCTGCGCGACCAGCAGGATGCTCTTGCCCGCTTCCATTGCCGTCTCCAGCGCCTTGATGGATTTCGGACGCCCGACGAACAATGGAATGACCATGTGAGGGAAAACCACCACGTCGCGCAAAGGCAACAACGGGTAGGTCACGGTCGATTGGGAAGAATCAGCGGGATAGGTCATTGGTCACCTGAAAGGACAAGCATACGTTCCAAGGTTGGGGGGCGCCCGGGTATTTCAACCCGGACGGCAAGTCGTTGTAAAACCGGCGATTTCCACCGCACCGGGGGCTCCGACGCGGGCCGGCTCCGGATTTTGGCCGGTGTTCAGGCAGATCCGGCCACCTTGGGCTGGTCGGAGTAAAGCAGGATCGGCCGCGCGTCGCCGGTAATCATGCCTTCATCCACGACCACCTTCTCCACGTTGTTCAGGGAGGGCAGGTCATACATGATGTCGAGCAGGACGTGTTCCAGAATCGAACGCAGTCCGCGCGCGCCGGTGCGCCGCGCCAGGGCCTTCAGCGCCACCGCCTTCAGCGCCTCGGAACGCACCTCCAGTTCGACTCCCTCCATGCTGAACATACGCTGGTACTGCTTGAGCAGCGCGTTTTTCGGCTCGGTAAGGATTTGGATCAGCGCGGCCTGATCAAGTTCATCCAGCGTCGCAACTACCGGCAGACGCCCGACAAATTCGGGGATCAGGCCGTACTTGATCAGGTCCTCGGGCTCGACGCCGCGCAGCACCGCCCCGATGTCCTTGCGGTTGTCCTTGCTCTTCACTTCGGCGCCGAAACCGATGCCGCCCTTGTCGGAGCGGGCGCGGATGATCCGGTCAAGGCCGTCGAACGCGCCGCCGCAGACGAAAAGGATGTTCGTGGTGTCTACCTGGACGAACTCCTGGTTCGGATGCTTGCGCCCGCCCTGCGGCGGCACCGAAGCAATGGTGCCTTCGATGAGCTTCAGCAGCGCCTGCTGCACGCCTTCCCCGGAAACATCCTCGTGATCGAGGGGTTGTCGGACTTGCGCGAAATCTTGTCGATCTCGTCGATGTAGACGATGCCGCGCTGCGCCTTTTCGACGTCGTAGTCGCACTTCTGCAGCAGCTTCTGGATGATGTTCTCGACGTCCTCCCCGACATAGCCGGCTTCGGTCAGCGTGGTGGCATCCGCCATCACGAAAGGCACATTCAGCAGCCGCGCCAGCGTCTGCGCCAGCAATGTCTTACCCGAGCCGGTGGGCCCGATCAGAAGAATGTTGCTCTTGGCGAGTTCGACGTCATCCTTCTTCTGCACCGTCTTGAGCCGCTTGTAGTGGTTGTACACGGCGACAGAAAGTATTTTCTTGGCGGTGTCCTGGCCGATCACGTATTGATCCAGGATGTCGCGGATTTCGTGCGGAACGGGAAGATCGGACTTGGCGCCTTTCCCGGTTGTTTCGGCGTGACTCTCCTCGCGGATGATGTCGTTGCAAAGCTCGATGCACTCGTCGCAGATGAACACCGAGGGGCCGGCGATCAGCTTGCGAACCTCGTGCTGGCTCTTGCCGCAGAAGGAACAGTAGAGAAGTTTCTCGCCGCCTGGTTTTTCAGACATAACGCCCTTTCGCTGTAGACATCAACCCATCACACGCCCATAGGTGCGTTGGTTCCCATGTCGCCGCATCGGGTTTCGCCCTGAGCCTCAGGCGGCGACGCCGGCCTCGGCACGGCTGAGCAACACCTTGTCCACCAGCCCATACTTTACCGCCTCTTCGGCGCTGAGGAAATTGTCGCGGTCGGTGTCGTGTTCGATGGTTTTCACGTCCTGGCCGGTGTGCTTCGCCATCAGTTCGTTGAGCCGGCTGCGAAGGTACAGGATCTCCCGCGCATGGATCTCGACGTCCGAAGCCTGCCCCTGGAAACCGCCCATCGGCTGATGGATCATGACCCGCGAGTTGGGCAGTGCAAAGCGTTTGGTCTTGGCGCCGGCTGCAAGCAGAAAAGCGCCCATGCTGGCCGCCTGTCCGATGCAAAGCGTGCTCACGTCAGGCTTGACGAACTGCATGGTGTCATAGATCGCCAGTCCCGCTGAGACCGACCCCCCCGGGGAGTTGATGTAGAAAGAGATGTCTTTTTCCGGGTTCTCCGATTCGAGGAAGAGCAACTGCGCCACGATCAGGTTCGCCGACATTTCGTTGACTGGCCCGACCAGGAACACCACGCGCTCCTTGAGCAGCCGCGAGTAGATGTCGTAAGCGCGCTCGCCGCGGCCGCTCTGCTCGATGACCATGGGGATCAACCCCAGGCCCTGCGGCTCGCCGATAATCCGGTCTTGCATCGTGATCATTTTGCATTCCCCATGAGGTCGTCGAACTCGGTCGCCTTGTCCTCGACCCTGGCATTGGCCAGCACCCATTGCACCACGTTGTCCTCGAGGACGATGGACTCGACCTCGCGCAGCCGGTCGGGCGACTGGTAGTACCAGCGCAGCACCTCTTCCGGCTTCTCGTAACTCTGCGCATACTCCCCGACCACTGCCTTGACCTGGTCCGGCTTGGCTTCCAGTCCGTGCTTCTTCACCAGCTCGGCGAGGATCAGCCCGAGGCTGACGCGGCGCTGCGCTTCCGGTTCGAAGGCCTCCTTGGGCATCGGCACCTTGTCGGCCTTGAGTCCGCGCGTCTCCAAATCGTGGCGCATGTTGTGCATCAGGCGATCGATTTCCATGTCCAGCAGCGCCCTGGGAAGTTCCACCCGGGTCGCGTCCAGCAGCGCCTTCATGACCTGGTCTTTGACGCGCGTGCTGGTACGGCGCTTGACTTCGCGCTCGAGATTGCCCTTGATCTCGGCGCGCATCTTGGCAACGTCGCCATCGGCAACGCCAAGCGCCTTGGCAAACCCGGCGTCCGCTTCCGGGACGTGCGGCTCGCGCACATCCTTGACCGTTACCTCGAAGCGGGCGGTCTTTCCCGCTACTTCCTTGCCGTGGTAATCGTCGGGGAAACGCAGTTCGAACGCTTTGGTTTCGCCCGCTTTCATGCCGAGGACGTTTTTCTCGAAATCCGCAAGCAACTTGCCGCCGCCGAGCAGAGTGTACTGATCGATTCCCGTGCCGCCTTCGAAAGGGTTGCCGTCGATGCTGCCGCTGTAATCCATCTGCACCTGGTCGCCGGACTGCGCGGCGCGCCCGGCACTGTGGTAGTGGGTGCGCTGCTTGCGCAGGATTTCGATGGTCTTGTCCACCTCGGCTTCGCCGATGTTGACCAGCGGACGCTCGATCTTCGCGCCGCCCAGTTCACCGATCGCAAGTTCGGGATAGACCTCGAAGGTCGCGGTGTACTCGAATTTGCCCTCGCCATCTGCGGCGGACTTCACTTCGATGCGCGGATAGCCGGCAACGCGCAGGTTCTTTTCCTTGACCGCCTCGCCAAAACTGCGTTGCACGGCATCGCCGAGCACTTCCTGGCGTACCTGGCCGCCGAATTGCTGTTCGACGATTTTGAGTGGCACCTTGCCGGGGCGAAAGCCATGCAACTTGACGGTGCGCGCGAGCCTCTTCAGGCGGTTCTCGACTTCGCTGTTGACCTGATCGAGCGGCAACGTCACCGAGAGGCGCCGCTCGAGAGAACTCAGAGTTTCCAGATTTGCTTGCATCCGATTCGGTTTTCCTGTGTTGGTAGGCGGGCGAGGCTTGGCAGACGGCAATTTGCAGGGGCTCTGGTGCGAAAGGAGAGACTCGAACTCTCACGCCTTTCGGCGCCAGAACCTAAATCTGGTGCGTCTACCAATTCCGCCACTTTCGCACTCGACACATTCTAATATAATGCCCCCGCCCCCGCCACCCAAATGCCCGCTTGCCGGGCCTTGTTCTACCCTCTAAAGCTTCTGTCAGGCAAAGCGATATAGCCGATGGCGGTCAATCACTACGAGAACTTTCCGGTGGCGTCGGTATTGCTGCCCGCGAAGCTGCGCCGTCCCGTCAAGCTCATCTACTCGTTTGCCCGCCAGGCTGACGATTTCGCCGACGAGGGCGACTTGCCGCCGGAACAGCGCCTGCGCCGGCTTGCCGAGTTCTCCGCTGAGCTGGATCGTGTCGAACGCGGGGAAACGCCGCGATTGCCGCTGTTTGCCGAACTGGCGCCGGTGATCGCGGAGCATCACCTGCCCGTCGGGCTGTTTCGCGACCTGCTTTCTGCGTTCAGCCAGGACGTGACCAAGAGCCGTTACGCTGATTTCCCCGAAGTCATGGATTACTGCCGGCGCTCGGCCAATCCGGTCGGAAGGCTATTGCTGCACCTGTATCGGGCCACCGAGGCGCACAATCTGACCTGCTCCGATTCCATTTGTTCGAGCCTGCAGTTGATCAACTTCCTGCAGGACGTGGAGATCGATTTGCAAAAGGACCGCATTTACCTGCCTCGGGACGAGATGTCGGAATACGGGGTGACCGAAGCGCAGATCGCCAAGCGCGATAACGGCACCGCCTGGCAAGCGCTGATGATGTTCCAGATCGAGCGCGCGCGCAGCATGCTGCTGGCCGGCGCGCCGCTGGCCCGGCGGCTTCCCGGGCGCGTCGGCCTGGAATTGCGCATGATCGTGATGGGCGGCAGCCGCGTTCTCGACCAACTGCAGGCGAGCCGCGGCGACGTGTTCCGTCATCGCCCGATCCTGCAACCCTACGACTGGCTCGCCATGCTGCTCCGATCGTTCTTCGCCTATCCATGAGCCCGGACCAGTATTGCCAGGACAAGGCCGCACAAAGCGGCTCGAGCTTCTACTACAGCTTCCTGTTCCTGCCGCCGGAAAAGCGCCGCGCGATCACCGCGCTCTACGCCTACTGCCGCGAGGTGGATGACGTGGTGGACGAGTGCAGCGACGCGGATCTGGCCCGGGCCAAGCTCGCGTGGTGGCGCCAAGAGATTGCCGGTACATTTGCGGGAGCGGCGCAGCATCCGGTGGCAAAGGCTTTGATTCCGGTGGTACGCCGGTTCGATCTTCCGCAGGCGCGCTTCCACGAGATCATCGACGGGATGGCGATGGACCTGCAGTACAACCGCTATCCCGACTTCGCCACTCTGCAATCGTATTGTTACCGGGTGGCGGGGGCAGTTGGCCTGATGGCGGCACAGATTTTCGGATACCGCGATCCCGCAACGCTGCGCTATGCAGAAAATCTCGGCACTGCGTTTCAGCTCACCAACATCATCCGCGACGTCGGTGAGGATGCGCGCCGCGGTCGCGTTTATCTGCCGCTGGACGAACTGGCGCGCTTCGGTGTCGCCGCGTCCGATATCGTTCACTTGCGTGAGACCGATTCCTTCCGGCAGTTGATTGAATTCCAGATCGACCGTGCCAGGGAATACTACCAGCGCGCTTTCGCCGATTTGCCCCGCCAGGACCGCAAGTCCCAGCGTCCGGGTCTGGTGATGGCGGCGATTTATCGCACCGTACTGGATGAGATATACGCCGGCGGCTGCAAGGTCCTCAATCAGCGCACCTCGCTCACCCCACTGCGCAAATTGTGGATCGCGTGGCGGACTTGGCTCACTGCGTGAGGATGAAAAGCAAGGATGAAGGCGGAAGGATGAAGGATGAAGTAAGGTCAAAGGCTTCTGACTCTCCTTCATCCTTCATCCCTCATCCTTCATCCTTGGATGCCCGTCCTTCATCCCTTCGCGTAGCGATTGTTGGTGGCGGATATGCAGGGATGGCGGCGGCGGCTGAGCTCGCCAGCCGTGACATCCCTGTTACGGTTTTCGAGACGGCGAGGACACTCGGCGGGCGGGCGCGGCGGGTGGAGATCAACGGCGTGGCGCTCGACAATGGCCTGCACATCCTGATCGGCGCGTATCGCGAAACCTTGCGGCTGATCGAACTCACCCGGCGTCCGCAGGAAGCGCCGGGCCTGGTCCGGCTGCCGCTCGAGCTCATTGTTCACCCGCATTTCCGGCTGCGCGCAACACGGTTGCCCGCTCCCATGCACCTGGCGGCGGCGCTGATCTGCGCGCGCGGATTGGGCCTGGCGGATCGCATGAAAGCGGCCGCGTTCATCGCCGCCATGCGGCGAGAGAAATTCCGTCTCGTAACCGACATCAGCGTCGAGCGTCTGCTCGGCTTTCATCGGCAGCCGCCGGCGGTCACGCGCTTTCTCTGGAACCCGTTGTGCATTTCGGCGCTGAACACCCAGCCCAACGTGGCGTCTGCGCAGATCTTCCTGAATGTGCTGCGTGACAGCTTCTACGGCGCACGCGCGGACAGCGACCTTCTGCTGCCGGCGATGGATTTCTCCGCCCTGTTTCCCGAACGAGCCGCTGCTTTTCTGAACCTGCACGGCGGCGGCGTGCAGTTGGGTGTGACAGTAGAGTCTGTGCGCAGAACCAGCGACGGATTCGAACTGGAAACGCAAGACGGGCGTTTCAGCCACGTCATCCTTGCCGTGTCGCCGTACCGCGTGGGTACTTTGATTGCACCTCATTCGGAACTCGCTGAAATCAACGCGCTAGTTCAGGCTTTTTCCTACCAGCCGATTTACTCGGTCTTCCTTCAGTACCCGCCCGGGTCGCGGCTGCCGTTCAGTATGGGCGGGATAGAGGCAACCTATTCCCAGTGGCTGTTCGATCGAGGCCGGCTGTGCGGACAGGACGGCTTGATAGGCGTGGTGATCTCCGCGGCCGGCGCGCACCAGGAACTCGAACAGGACGAGCTGGCGCGGCGCGTACACGCCGAACTGTCGGCGCACTTCCCGGGACTCGGCGAACCGCGCTGGCAGCGTGTGATCGCCGAGAAGCGCGCAACCTTTACCTGCAGCGTCGGGCTGCGCCGCCCGGCGAACCGCACGCCGATCCCGCGGCTGTACCTGGCCGGCGATTACACCGCCAGCGACCACCCTGCCACCCTCGAATCCGCGGTGCGCAGCGGCGTTGCCTGCGCCCGGTTGGTCCTGGAGGATTTTTGAGTTTGGTCTCTTTGGAATTTCAAGGTCAAAATCTCACCACGAAGGCACGAAGAACACAAAGACACACGAAGAAGAGCGAGAAAAGCAAACGTGTGTAAAAAGCTCCAATTGGCAGATGTTTCAACAAAGTCGAAGTTGGCGGGAGAGGATCATGAACAGTCACCGCGCTTCTATCCCCAATTAGTTTAGGGATTCCTGCTTTTCTTCGTGTTCTTCGTGTCTTCGTGGTGAGATTCCCGGTTTAGATCTTCCGTGAAATAGACACATGACCGACATTCGTAACTATCAGCCCAGGCCTGATCTGCTGCAAGGCCGGGTGATCCTGGTGACCGGCGCCACGCGCGGTATCGGCCGCGTAGCAGCCCTGACTTTCGCCGCTTACGGGGCCACGGTGGTACTGCATGGGCGGGATGTGTCTGCGCTCGAGAAGGTCTACGACGAAATCAAGGAAAAGGGCCATGCCGAACCCGCCGCCATTCCTCTCGA
The DNA here is from genome assembly GCA_963789945.1 of uncultured beta proteobacterium. Taxonomy (GTDB): domain Bacteria; phylum Pseudomonadota; class Gammaproteobacteria; order Burkholderiales; family JACQAP01; genus JACQAP01. The sequence continues at coordinate 676,705 of CAWBMN010000004.1, forward strand.
CCTGGAGCGCGCCGGCACGCGCGATTTCGACGGCCTGGCCTATGCGATCGAATCCCGGCTCGGCCGGCTCGACGGACTGCTCCACAATGCCGCGCATTTCGAAAAGCTGTCGGCACTGGAACTCCAGACTGCGGAGGAATGGAACCGTACGCTGCAAGTGAATCTCATCGCCCCGTTTGCGCTATCGCAGGCGTGCGCGCGGCTGCTTAAGGCCTCACCTGACGCAGCCGTGGTGTTCACCTCGGAAACCCACGGCCATGTACCGGCGCCATACTGGGGCGGTTACGCCGCCTCCAAGGCGGGACTGGAAGCACTGATGAAAATTCAGGCGGCGGAATGGGACAAGCTGGCGAACCTTCGGGCAAACGTCGTCATTCCCGGGCCCGTGGACTCGCCCTTGCGTGCGAAGACGCACCCAGGAGAAGTGGCGGCATCGAGGCGCACGCCCGAGAGCGTGATGCCGGCGTATCTCTATCTGATCGGACCGGACAGCCGCGGAGTAAGCGGGAAAATATTCGAGTGCTAAACCGCCTCACCCCACCCACCTCTCCCCCACCTCTCCCCGGCCCTCTGAATGGGCACTCCGGGCTTCGCCAGGGTGTCCTGCGAGAGGAGAGGGAGAAAGTCGAAAGGCGGAAAAGGAACGGACACCCACGAAGGAAAGCGGGCGACCTTGGGGTTGCCTACTCCCGAACTTTCACCCTCTCCGCCCTTCAGGGGGTAGAGGGCCGGGGAGAGGTGGGTGGGCTAAGTTGTTTCCTGATCCAATCGGGCAATGGCCGTGACTTGCCGTCGCCGATGCCGATCCAGACCATGGCCGCCCAGGCTTCCGCGTAGAGCGTGGCGGGATCCCCCGCGAGAACCATTTCGTGAAACATCATGAAGCTGCTGCGACCCGCTTTGCCCACGTAAGTCGTGATCTCCAGATCGGCAGGATAGATTGCAGGCCGGACGAACTTGCAGGTGATGGTGCCGAGGATCGGCCCTTCCGAATCCGGCGAATAGTCGATCTTCAGGCTGTCGAACCAGGAAATGCGCGCCTGTTCGAAGTAGCGGAAGTAGGACACGTTGTTCATGTGGCCGAGCGCGTCCATCTCGCCCCAGCGCATCGGTACGCGGTCAACCCGCACCAGGCTGCCTTCTTCTTTTTTCATCATCTCGTGTGCCGGTCGCGCGATTTCTGAGCCATCGCGAAAGCGTTTATCATTCATCAAAGAGGCAGCATTCTAGCAAACACGTCTCACTGCCCCATCTTCAGCAAGGAGCACAGTTTGGCAGAACGCGAATCCATGCAATACGACGTGGTGATCGTCGGCGCCGGCCCGGCCGGGCTCGCGGCTGCGATCCGCCTCAAGCAGTTGAGCGCGGAACGCGGCGCCGAGGTTTCGGTGTGCGTAATCGAAAAGGGCTCCGAAGTCGGCGCGCACATTCTCTCGGGCGCGGTGATGGATCCGCGCGCCATATCGGAACTGTTCCCCGACTGGCAGGAAAAGGACGCGCCGCTCAATACCCCGGTGAGCGAGGACCGCTTTCTTTTCCTGACCGAACGCGGTTCGTTCAAGGTGCCGAACTGGATGCTGCCCGCCTGCTTCCGCAATCACGGCAACTATGTGATCAGCCTTGCCAACGTCTGCCGCTGGCTGGGACAACAGGCGGAATCCCTCGGCGTGGAGATTTTTCCCGGTTTCGCCGCGGCGGAAGTGCTGTACCAGGACAATGGAGCCGTCAGGGGTGTGGCCATCGGCGACATGGGTGTAAACCGCAGGGGCGAAAAGACCGGCGCCTACCAGCCCGGCATCGAACTTCACGCCAAATACACGTTCTTCGCCGAGGGCTGCCGCGGCCATCTCGGCAAACAACTGGAATCGAAATTCAGGCTTCGCGAGGGAGCGGACCCGCAAGTCTACGGCATCGGCCTGAAAGAACTCTGGGAGATCAGACCGGAGAAGCATCAGCCCGGACTGGTGATCCACAGCGCCGGCTGGCCGCTCGATCGCGAGACTTATGGCGGCTCATTCCTCTATCACCTCGAGAACAACCAGGTCGCGGCCGGCTTTGTCGTCGGGTTGGGCTACTCGAATCCCTATCTCAATCCCTACGAGGAATTTCAGCGTTACAAGACCCACCCGGCGATCCGCGGCTTCTTCGAAGGTGGCAAGCGCATAGCCTATGGCGCTCGTGCGATCACCGCCGGCGGACTGCAGTCGTTACCCAGAACGACTTTCCCGGCGGATGCTTGATCGGAGACAACGCCGGCTTCCTCAATGCCTCGCGCATCAAGGGCAGCCATTGCGCCATCAAGTCCGGCATGCTCGCGGCAGAAGCCGCCTTCGATGCGCTCGCCTCGGGCCGTTCCGGCGACGAATTGACGGCGTATCCGGACGCGTTCCGCAAATCGTGGCTGTTCGAAGAGCTTCATCGCGCGCGCAACTTCAAGCCGTGGATGTCAAAGGGCCTGTACAGCGGAACCTTGATGGTCGGGATCGACCAGATCGTGTTCGGCGGCAAGGCGCCATGGACCCTGCACCACGGTCACGCCGATCACGAAACGCTGAAGAAAAAGACGGAGGTGCAGCCGATCCGATACCCGAAGCCGGACGGCGTGCTCACTTTCGATCGCCTGTCTTCGGTTTTCATCTCCAACACCAATCACAGCGAGGATCAGCCGGTGCATCTGCGGCTGAAGGACGAATCCGTTCCGGTGAAGGTCAATCTCGCCCTTTACGACGCGCCCGAGCAGCGTTACTGCCCGGCCGGCGTGTACGAGATCGTGAACGAATCGTCAGGCCCGCGGCTGCAGATCAACGCGCAGAACTGCGTGCACTGCAAGACCTGCGACATCAAGGATCCGACGCAGAACATCAACTGGGTGGTGCCGGAAGGCGGCGGCGGACCGAACTATCCGAATATGTAAGAACAAGGATGAAGGCGGAAGGATGAAGGATGAAGTGTAGGAGATTGGACACGATCAGAAAGGCAGTGTCCGAACGGCAACTTCCAAGGCCGTGTCCAGCCTCTCAAATTCGATTTGGAGCCGACTTGATCAGACGCTTTATCCCAGTTCCAGTCTGACCTAATGCGCGTCATCTTTAACCTTCATCCTTCATCCTTCCGCCTTCATCCTTGCCTTTCCATCCCTCATCCAAGTTTCTTCTTCATCGCCTCGAGCAGAGGGGTGATGAGGTCCATCGGCACCGGGAAGACGATGGTCGAGCTCTTGTCGCCGGCGATGTTGGAGAGCGTCTGCAGGTAACGCAGTTGCATCGCCTCCGGCGCCTTTGCCAGCGTCTGCGCCGCCTGCAGCAGCTTTTCCGAGGCTTGCTGTTCGCCTTCGGCGTGGATGACCTTGGCGCGGCGCTCGCGTTCGGCTTCGGCCTGGCGCGCGATCGCACGGATCATGGATTCGTTGACGTCCACGTGCTTGATCTCGACCATGCCGACCTTGATCCCCCACGCGTCGGTCTGCATATCCAGCGTTTTCTGGATATCCAGATTGAGCTTCTCGCGCTCGGCCAGCATTTCGTCCAGTTCGTGCTTGCCGAGCACCGAACGCAGCGTCGTCTGCGCCAACTGGCTGGTGGCGACCAGGAAATTTTCCACCTGGATGATCGCCTTTTGCGGATCCACCACCCGGAAGTACACCACCGCGTTGACTTTCACCGAAACGTTGTCGCGCGAGATCACGTCCTGACTGGGCACGTCCATCGTCACGGTGCGCAGATCCACGCGCACCATCTGCTGGATGCCCGGAATAATGATGACCAGTCCCGGTCCCTTTACCGACCAGAACCGGCCAAGCTGGAACACCACGCCGCGCTCGTACTCGCGCAGCACCCTTAGCGCGGTGAACAGCAGCAGCCCGATAGCGACCAGAAGCGCAATTCCGAAATATCCGCCCATCTTCACTCCTCTCGCTTTAGCGTTTGATCGTCCGGCGCAACTTCGAGCACCAGACCGTTGATCGCCGTGACGCGGACTTTCTGCCCGCGTTTCAACGGGACCGTGGACCTGACCTTCCAGTTTTCGCTATGGATCAGCGCCCAGCCTTCCTGTGCAAAATCCTCGACGACGTCACCCGGGGCACCGACCATCTCCTCGCTGCCGCTTACCACCGGGCGCTTGCGCGCCCGCATCGCCATGCCCACCACGAGCCACGATGAACAACGCGCTCAGGAAAGCGATGGCCGCTATCAGCGGCCAGGGCAGGGTAAATCCGGGAACGTCGGTATCGATCATCATCACCGAGCCGATCACGAACGCAATGATCCCGCCGATGCCGAGCGATCCGTAGGCGGGCACGAAAACTTCCGCGATCATGAATGCGATGCCGAGGACGAGCAACGCCACGCCGGCAAAATTGACCGGAAGCAACTGCAGCGCGTACAGCGCAATCAGCAGGCAGATCGCGCCGACCACGCCGGGCAGAACGAATCCGGGGTTGTAGAACTCGAACAGCAGTCCGTAGATGCCGAGCAGCAGCAGGATATAGGCGATGCTCGGATCGGTGATCACCGCCAGGAAGCGGCTGCGCCAGTCCGGCTCGATCGCGCGTGGTCTCCACGCCCTTGGTCCGCAGTATCCGCGTCCTGCCCCGCAACGTTGAGCTTGCGCCCGTCGAGCTTCTTGAGCAGATCGGGCAGGTCGGCGGCGATCAGGTCGATCACCTTCAGTTTGAGCGCTTCCTCGGCCGACAGACTCACCGCCTCGCGCACCGCCTTCTCCGCCCACTCGGCGTTGCGGCCGCGCAATTGCGCCAGCCCGCGAATATAAGCCGCCGCGTCGAACACTGCCTTGCGCCGGGAAGCATCGCTCATCCAGTCCTTCTCGGCGTCCTTGGTCTGCTCAGCTTTCTTTCCGGTCTTGCGCTCGGCTCCTGCGGCTGGCGCTGCGGTTCCGGCGAACCCGGCATGCCGCCGATCGATATGGGCGTCGCCGCGCCCAGATTCGTGGCGGGCGCCATCGCGGCGACATGGCTGGCGTAAAGAATGTAGGTGCCGGCGCTGGCGGCACGCGCACCGCTCGGCGCCACAAAAGTGGCCACCGGAATCGTCGAAGCCAGGATGTCCTTGATGATCGAGCGCATCGAGGTGTCGAGCCCGCCCGGCGTGTCCATCTTCAGCACGACCAGTTGCGCCTGCTGTCCCGCGGCGCGATCGAGATTGCGATGGACATAGTCGGCGGTCGCGGGGCCGATCGCACCGTTGAGGGACAGCACCACCACGGTGCCCTCCGCGCCGGGCGCCAGGCCCGCGCGCAACAAGAGGATCAAAGAAACAAGCAGAACTCGCATTGGAGGCCTTGCAATGTGGCTCATCCGACAATCACTATAGTCCTAACACCGGGGACTGCAAACGCGAGGACGTTCAGGCAAGCGGATCGACCAGGACTCCGGGATTCAACATGCCGCGCGGATCGAGAGATCTTTTTCGCGGCACGCAGCGCGCCGGCGAACAGGTCCGGCCGCTGCTTGTCGTACCAGCGCCGGTGGTCGCGCCCGACCGCGTGGTGATGGGTGATGGTGCCGCCGAGCGCATTGAGCACCTCGGAGGCGGCGATCTTGATCGCCCAGCATTGCTCGCCCAGGCGGCGCTTGTCGCCGAGCGCATGGAAACTGAAGTAAGGCGCCGGCCCGTCCGGGTAGACGTGGGTGAAGCGGCAGGTGACCACGCCTTTGCGTCCCGGTGACCTCCTCGATCGCGCGCTCGGTTTCGGCTTTGACCTTGGCATGAAAATCGGGAAAGCGGTCCCAGGTGATCGAAGTCTCGAAGGTGTCGGCGATTATTCCGCGCGGCGTCAGGACTTCGCGGTAGTAGGGCATGCGCAGGAAGCTGTCGCGCCATTGTCCCGCCGCTCCCTGGCGCTGTGCGCCGTCGGTATCGAGACAAGTTTTCGTCGTACTCGCCCGCGTTTGTGCGCACGATTTCGAGCGCGCGCTGCAGGTTCGCCTCCTGCGGCCGGTCGGCGGATTCGAAAGTCAGCACCAGAACCGATTGCCTGCCGTCGCCCGCACCATTGATCAGCGCCTCGCCGGCATCGAGCAGCCGCGTATTGGCCGGATACAAATGCGACTGGCTGATGGCACGTACGCACTGCGCCGCCTGATAGAAATCCGTGAAGCGCGCGGAGGTTGCCGCGCGAAATGTCGGGCGCGGCCGCAGCCGCATCCAAGCCTCGGTAATGATGCCAAGTATCCCTTCGGAGCCGATGAAAAGCCTGTCGGGGCTGGGCCCGGCGCCCGAGCCCGGCAGCCGGAAGGACTCCAGGCTGCCCGCCGGTGTCACCACGCGCAGGCTTTCGACGAAATCGTCTATGTGCGTGTAGAGCGTGGCGTAGTGGCCGCCGCTACGGGTGGCGATCCAGCCGCCGAGCGTGGAGAACTCGAAGGACTGTGGAAAATGGCGCAGCGTCAGGCCGCTGGGCTTGAGCTGGCTTTCCAGCGCAGGCCCATAGGTGCCGCCCTGTATGCGCGCGGCCTGCGAGGTCGTGTCGATCTCGAGCACGCGCCCAAGGTGCTTCAGGTCGATGGTGACTACATGGCGGTCGGTGCGCGGCGGCTCGACACCGCCCACCACGCTCGAACCTCCACCCCAGGGAATGACAACGGCGTTTACCGAATCGCACCAGTCGAGAACGGCGACGATCTCGCGCTCGTCGCGCGGGAAAGCCACCAAGTCCGGCGGATTGGCGAAGTCGCGCGCGAAAATCCTGGCGCTGTCGAAGAAGGACCGGCCGTAGCTGTGCAGCAGGCGCTGAAAATGCTCGGTCGAGCACACTTCGCGCAGGCTTTCCGGCGGCGTCACGCGCGGCGCGCGCAGGTGGATTTCCTCCGCGCGGGGTGCCGGCGTCACGTCGTAAGCCCCAATGCCGAAACGGCGCGCGTACGCGGCTTCAAGCGCGCTCACCTCTTCCGGACGTAGCACCTCACTTTCAAGCCCCCAGCCCCAGAACTTGCGCCTCGCCTGCACTGGCACTACCTATTGCTCGCGCCACCAGATCTGCGAGCGGCCTATCAGCGATATACCGATAAATCCGCGCACGTTCAGGCTCTTGCCATCTTCGGATAGCGTCATCTTGCATCGATAGGTCTTGCCGTTATCGGGATCCAGGATTTCTCCACCGGCCCAGATATCGCCGTCTTTTTTCAGTCCCCACAGGATGGTCATGCCGATGATGGGTTTGTCCTTGCGCTCGCCCTTGCATTCCTTGCACAGGTGCGCGGGATCGTCGCCGGGCCGATCGAAGATCTTCTCCACCACACCCTTGAATTCGCCGTTGACCTCCGTGATGCGGATGATCGAACGCTCCTTCTTGGTATTGTCGTCGATGGATTTCCACACACCGGCCGGCGACATGGTGTCGGCAAAAGTATTTGCCGCCAGCAACGCCAGTACTGCGGCACCTAGCATGACGGATCTGAACGGTTTCATGACTGATTTCCCTCCTTGTGGTTACGCCCGGCAGCTTGCGCCCGCCGGGGTGATGTTCGTCCCGGTCGGCTCCGGCCGGGCAGTTCTATTGCCGTGTGATCCCTTGCTGCAGCTTCGCCTGATAAGTCTCTTTCCTGGCGACGTAGATGGTCTTCTGCACCACCGCATGCACGACGCCGTCGGCGTCCGTCAGTTCCATCTCGTAGTCGAGATCGACCGAGGGTTCGGATTCGAGGCGATTCTTAAGGGACGCCAGTTCAGCCTCGCTGATGCTGCATTCCGCGTAAAGGGCCGAGCGGCCGGGTTTCCGGTAGCGAATTGCACCCGCCTTGTCCCAGACGATATATCCCGGCCCCAGCCCCACCTTGACCAGGATTGCATATAGCGGATCCGTGGCAGCATACATCGCGCCGCCGAACAAAGTGCCGTAGATGTTCTTGGTGCGGAAGTTGAGAGGAAGCTTGATGCGGATGGCACGCAGGTCCTCGGCGATATGGATGACTTTCGCACCCGTGCCCCAGAATGCCGGATAAAGATTGAAGCGCTGCCGCCGGAACCAGGTCTTGAGCGATTCCCTGCGTTTGCCGGCGACCGGGCTCTGCGCCGTGCCGGTGTTCACCGCAGAGACTCGAAGACGCCGGCAGCACCCATTCCGGTGCCGATGCACATCGTGACCATGCCGTACTTCTGGCCGCGCCGGCGCATCCCGTGCAGAAGTGTGGCGGTGCGGATCGCGCCGGTGGCGCCCAGCGGATGACCGAGCGCGATCGCCCCGCCCAGCGGATTCACCTTGGTCCGGTTAAGTCCCAGGTCACCGATCACCGCAAGGCTCTGCGCGGCGAAAGCCTCGTTCAGCTCGATCCAGTCCAGCGCATCCTGCTTCAGCCCCACTTGCTTCAATACCTTAGGAATTGCGAACTTGGGGCCGATTCCCATGATCTCCGGCGGCACACCGGCCACTGCAAAACCGAGAAAGCGTCCCAGCGGTTGCAGGTTGAAGCGCTTGAGCGCGGCTTCACTGGCAAGAATTACCGCTCCGGCTCCGTCCGAGGTCTGCGAACTGTTGCCGGCGGTGACGCTGCCGCTGGCGGCAAATGCAGGTCTGAGTTTCCCCAGCACCTCCGCGGTCGTGCCTGCGCGCGGCCCTTCGTCCACGCTGACAACTTTGGTACGAGTCGCCACCTGGTGGTGCTCAAAATCAGGGATGCGTTCGTTAACTGTGTAGGGGGTGATCTCATTTCCGAACTCACCCTTTTCTATCGCAGCAAGCGCGCGCCGGTGTGACTCGGTGGCGAACTGGTCCTGGGCCTCGCGGCTGACTTTCCATTGCTCCGCAACCTTCTCGGCGGTGATGCCCATGCCGTAGGCGATGCCGAAATTTTCGTCCTTGAGGAAGATCTGCTCATTGGCGGCAATCCTGTTTCCGCCCATTGGTATCATGCTCATGCTCTCGGTGCCGGCCCCGATCATGACTTCCGCTTCGCCGAGGCGGATGCGGTCCGCCGCGATCGCCACCGCCTGAAGGCCTGACGAACAGAAACGATTGATGGTCATTCCCGAAACATTGTCGGGGAACCCGGCGAGCAGCAGACCGATGCGGGCGACGTTCATCCCCTGCTCTGCCTCCGGCATGGCGCAGCCGACCACGACATCGTCTATCGCCGAGGGATCCAGTCCCGGCGCCTGCGCGAGTGCGCTTTTCAGCACGTGCGCCAGCATATCGTCGGGACGGACGTTCCTGAATACGCCTCGCGGCGCCTTGCCTACCGGCGTGCGCGTCGCGGCTACGATATATGCCTCTTGCACTTGCTTAGCCATTTGTCTGCATCTCCAAGTTCAAAATCTCACCACGAAGGCACGAAGAACACGAAGAAACACGAAGAAGAACAGGAATCCTTAAACTAATTGGGGGGAAGAAACGTGGTGGCTGTTCGTGATGCTCTCCCGTCAACTTTGACTTTGTTGGAACATCCGCCAATTGGAGCTTTTTACACACGATTGCATTTTTTCGCTCTTCTTCGTGTTCCTTCGTGTTCTTCGTGCCTTCGTGGTAAGCATTTGAGTTTTCTCTGGAACCGTAATCTCAGTTACGCAACGGTTTGCCGGTCTTGAGCATGTGCTCGATCCGGGCCTGCGTTTTCTCAGTGGCAATAAGTTCCATGAACGCCTGGCGCTCCAGATCGAGAAACCACTCCTCGGTCACCGGCGTGCCTGGTTCGACGTCGCCGCCGCACAGGACATAGGCGACCTTGCTGCCGATCAGGAAGTCGTGCTCCGAGATGTGCCGCCCGGCGAGCATATTGGCCATCGCCATCTTGAATGTGGCGATCGCCGTGCGTCCCGCCGCCGGAATGTTGCGGGCACGCAGCGGCGGCCGGTAGCCGGCCTCGGCCATCGCGTTCAACTCCGCCTTGGCGGCATGCAGCAACTCGAAGCGGTTCATCACGATGCGATCGCCGGGCCTCAGGTACCCAAGCTCGCGCGAATGCTCGGCGCTCTTGCCCACCTGGGCCATTGCCACGTTCTGGAAGTAGTTCCTGAGGAACGGGAACGTGTCCCCGCCCCTCGCTTCCGCCGCCGCCCGCATCGCGAATTCCTTGCAGCCGCCGCCGGCGGGAAGCAAACCGACGCCGACTTCCACCAGGCCAACGTAACTTTCCAAAGAAGCCACAGCGCGGTCCGAGTGCATGACGAATTCGCAGCCGCCGCCCAGCGCCATGCCGTCCACCGCCGCGACGGTCGGGATCATCGAATAACGCAGTGCCTGCGAGGTAGCCTGGAATTGCTCCACCACCTGCTCGACTTTCTCCAGGCGCCCCGCCATCAGCGCGTCAGCCACGTTGAGGGAACGCGCCGCCTTGAGAATTGCCGACCCGGCCTCGCGCTTGAACTTCTTCATCATCGAAGCAAACGCAGACGGCTTGGCCTCGCTCTTTCGATTGCCGCCGCCGGATAGATTGGCGCCGACCGAGAACGGTGGCTCGGTCTGCCAGATGATCAGGCCCTTGAAGCCGCGTTCGGCCTCGTCGATCGCCTGCATCACGCCATCGAGCACGTCCTCGCCGATCGAATGCATCTTGGTCTTGAAGCTGACGATGCCAATGTCGTCGCCGGTGGTCCACATGCGCACCGCGTCGGTTTCGAATATCGTGCTGCCGTAGACGGCGGTTTCGCTGATCAGGCGATCCGGAAACGGCTGGCGCCGGTAGACCGGGAGCGCCGGGCGCGGCTTGTAGGCACGCTGCGCGACGCTCCATGAACCCTGCGCGGTGTGAACGCCACTCCGCCCCGGCTCGGTAACCCATGCCGGCAGCGGCACTGGCGACATGCTCTTGCCCGCAGCGATGTCCTCGGCGATCCACTTTGCCATGTCGGCCCATCCGGCTGCCTGCCAGATTTCGAACGGCCCCTGGTTCCAGCCGAAACCCCAGCGGATCGCCAGATCGAGGTCGCGCGCGTTGTCGGCGATCGCTTCGAGATGCACCGCGCAGTAATGCAGCATGTCGCGGAACACCGACCACATGAACTGCGCCTGAGGATGCGAACTGCCGCGCAACTGGGCAAAACGTTCACCGAGGTTCTTGCTCTTGAGGATGGCCACGACGGATTCGTGGGCGTCACCGGCTGAGGGGCGGTAGTCCTGCTTCGCCGGATCCAGCACCTGGATATCCCTGCCCGCCTTGCGGTACACGCCGCGGCCGGACTTCTGTCCGAACGCTTTCTGATCGAGCAATGACTTGAACCAGTCCGGCACTTCGTAGTACTTGTGCCAGGGGTCGCCCGGGAGCGTCTCCTTCATGGTGTTGACGACGTGCGCCAGCGTGTCGAGGCCGACCACGTCCGCGGTGCGATAGGTGGCGCTCTTCGGCCGACCGATCAGCGCACCGGTCAATGCGTCCACCTCGTCGAAGCCCAGCCCGAAATGCCTGGTGTGATGGAAAGTGGCCAGGATCGAAAACACGCCGACCCGGTTGGCGATGAAGTTCGGCGTGTCCTTAGCGCGGATCACGCCCTTGCCGAGCGTGGTGACAAGGAAATCCTCCAGCCGATCGAGGATAGCCGGCTCGGTCGCCCTGCAGGCGATCAACTCGACCAGGTGCATGTAACGCGGCGGATTGAAGAAGTGCACCCCGCAAAACCGCGGCCGATGCTGCTCCGGCATCGCTTCCGACAACGAGTTGATGGACAGTCCCGAAGTGTTGCTGGCGAAAATCGTGTTCTCGCCGAGATGCGGGGCGACCTTCTCGTACAGCGCCTTCTTCCAGTCCATGCGCTCGGAAATCGCCTCGATGACGATGTCGCAATCCTTGAGCAAACCCAGGTGCTGGTCGTAGTTGGCGGGTTGAATATACTCGGCCCGGCCGGGGACCGAGAGCGGACTCGGCTCGAGCTTTTTCAGCCCGTCTATCGCCTTACGGACGATGTCGTTCGGATCCCCCTCCTTCGCCGGCAATTCGAACAGCATGACCTCGACGTTGGCATTGACGAGGTGGGCGGCAATCTGCGCACCCATGACGCCGGCGCCGAGGACGGCAACTTTTCGAACGATGAACGGGGAATGGCCTGCCATCTCAGTTCCTTGATTGAAGCAACAGCACGCTCGTCCCGCACCGTGAATATTCAGAACGGCGTCAGGCTTTCGCCTGCCGCCGGATTACGCATCAGAAGCTGTGTGTGTACTGGATGCTGAAAATATCGATGGAAGAATCATAGGTTCCCGCTACAGTGCCGAACAGAACTGCATTGCCGCGTGTCTGGTTGATCTGGGACTCACTCGTGAACAGGTGCGAGTATCCGAAATCGAGCTTTCCGGCCTGGCTGACCTTGTAGGTGCCGCCCAGCGAAACCCATATGCGGTCGGTGTCCGGGAGCCTTACCGTCCGATTGCCGTCGTTGACCGGTGATTCGTCGAGCGCCGTGCCCACTTTCGCGGTGAATTGATCCGTCCACCGGTAGTTCAGGCCGACCGAATACCGCATCGTGTCGTCGAAGTCGAGGACCAGGGTGTCCAGCGTCGCGCCGCCTGTGGCTACGATCGGAACGCGGTCAATCTCGCTCCAGCGGGTGTACGTAACATCCGCCAGAAGTTCCAGCCGGTCGTTTATCGCCTGAACAAGGCTGAGCGAGAACATGTCCGGCAGAGTGATATCCGCCGACACCCCGGTGCTCACGGCGGTTACCGGGCCCACCGTCACGTTCAGGTCGCCCTCCAGCGTGTAGTCGATCGCTGAGCGGTAGCTCGCCCCGATCCGGGTCCCCGGAGCGGCCTGCCACAGCGCCCCTACATTCCAGCCGTAACCGTCGTCATCGGCCTCGAGTCGGGAAAATCCTTCAACGGGACCTGGCAGCACCTGCGCATTTGTTAGCTCCGCTTCGAACTGCTGATAGCTGATTCCGAACCCGATGGACAGGGCGTCGCTTACCTTGTACGCAACCGTCGGATTAATGTTGATCGTCTTGAGATCGGACTTGATCCCCTGGAAGCGGCCCACCCAGTCGGCGTCGTACTCCGTCACGAGGCCGAAAGGAGCATTCACGCCGAGTCCTATGAACCAGCGTTCGCCCAACGGCATCGAGAAGTAGAGGTTCGGGACGAACGCGGTACCGCCGGCATTGCCGCCGTTTCCTCCCGTGGACGGCCCGAGAGCCAGAGGTGATGTCGAAGTCCCGTTATCGCTGAATTCGGCGGAGAGGCTGATCACATGGCCCGCGAGAGTCAACTGCTTGCCGGTCAGCCGGGTGATCCCTGCGGGATTGAAGAATATCGTGCTCGCATCTTCGGCCGTTGCTGCGGCCCCCGCGAACGCGTTCCCCATCCCGCTGCCGCTCTGCTCGATCAGCGCGAAGCCGGCGGCAGATGCCAGTCCGGACGCGCCACCCAGCGCCGTTGCGATGGCGAGTGCCATCAGTTTCTTGCGAAAGTGTCGTTGCATTATTGCCTCCTGATTGAAAACGTACGCCGAATTACCAAGCCTGGCTTAGCTTGATTCCTGATTCACGGGCCGCGGACGCCGTTGGTCGTCCACCGCCACGTATGTCAAAGTCGCTTCCGTCACTTTCACCACTTCGTTCAGTGCGCGCCGCTCGGCGTACACTTCAACGTCCACCGTGATCGAGGTGCGTCCCACGCGCACGATCTCCGCGTAGAAACTTACCAGGTCGCCAATCAGCACCGGCTGCTTGAAGGTGAACGAGTTCACCGCAACCGTGGCAATGCGTCCTCGCGCCAGCCGCAGCGCCGGGACGCTGCCGGCTATATCCGCCTGCGACATGATCCAGCCGCCGAAGATGTCGCCAGTATAGTTGGCATCCGATGGCATCGGCACCACGCGCAGCGCCACCTCCCGCCCCTTCGGCAACTCGACCATTCGCGCGGACGAGTGCGGTCCCTCAGTGTCCTTCATAAAGCTGTTCGAGTTCCTTTTTGTGCGTCTCCATGACCTTCGCGCGCTTCAGCTTCATGGTCGGCGTGAGCATGCCGTTTTCGATGGTCCAGGGCTGGGCGAGGATCGCCACACGATACATCTGCGCGTAGCCGGGAAAGGACTTGATCTGCCGCTGAACGCGCTCGAGCGCGAGCTTTTCCGCCTTTTCTCCGCACATGACACGTTCGGAATGCGGATCGAGACCGTTTTCCGTTGCGGACTTTATCCACTGTTCCTTGTTCAGCACGACGAACACCGTAAGAAACGGCTTGCCTTCGCCAAGAACCATTACCTGCTCGAACAACGGATCGCGCAAGATTGCCGCTTCCATGTCCACGGGCGGCACTTTCTCGCCGTTGGACATGACGATGATTTCCTTCAGGCGCCCGGTGATGTAGATGTGCCCCGTGTCGTCGATGCGCGCGGTATCGCCGGAATTCAGCCAGCCGTCGGCCGTGAACATCGCCTTGGTTGCCTCCGGGTTGTTCCAATAGCCGAGCATCACGTTCGGTCCCTTCACCAGCAGCGCGTCCTTGTCGCCGATTTTGACCTGGACGCCGGGAATAGGTTTGCCGATGCTGGCCGGAATGTTGTCCTCGATCCGGTTGGTGCTGACCACGGGGCTGGTCTCGGTCAGCCCATAGCCCTGAATGACGGGCAGGCCGAGTCCGATGAACAGCTGGGCAATTTCCGGAGAAAGCGCCGCGCCGCCGCAAGTCGCCGCACGCAGGCGCCCGCCGAGCCGTGCCATGACTTTCGAGGCAACCAGTTTCCTGAGAACGGGCCACAGCAGAAAACCTGGCTTCCAGGGGCCGCGACCCTGCTGATGCTGGAATCGCGCCCAGCCCACCGCGACTGCCAATTCGAAAAGCTTCCTGCGTGCGGGAGGCCCCTCGGCGAGCTTCTGCTTGATGGCTCCGTAGACGCGTTCGTAGATACGCGGGACCGAGATCAGCAACGTGGGCCGTATGGACTGCAGGTCCTCGGCGAGCTGCTGCACCGAACGCGCGAAGGCGGTCTGCCCGCCGCACATGACGATGCCGTAATAGCCGCAGGTGCGCTCCAGCGTATGCGAGAGCGGCAGGAACGATAGGAACAGGTCGTTCGGGTAAATCTCCAGACACTGCAGCGTCGCATAGGCGTTGGTCAGCATGTTGTGGTGCGACAGCATCACGCCTTTCGGACGCCCTGTCGTGCCTGACGTATAGATGATGCTCGCAAGCTTCCTGCCGTCGGAGTTGACGTGCTTGATCGCACCGGCGGCCCTGGGAAGCCAGTCGTTCAGGCTTTTCAGCCGCGGATCCGGCGATTGCCCGGACAGGGTATTCAGGCAAACAACGCGTTTGAGCCCGGCGAGCTGGTCCTTCACTTCGGCGAACTGGCCCCACTGTTCCGGATTCTCGAACAGCAGCAGTTTCGCGCCGGAGTTCTGCACGATGTAAGCGATATTGTCGGGACGATCGGAGGTGTACAACGGCACGGTAACCAGATCGAGTCCCATCGCGGCCTGATCGAACACCACCCAGGGGACGCTGTTGCGCAACACGATCGCCACCCGGTCTCCGGGCTGGAATCCATCCGCCTCAAATGCGCCCTGCCAGCGTGCCACCAGCTTTTCGACATCGCTCCAGGTGTAGTCCTTCCACGTGCCGGTAGCCTCGTCGAAATTCTTGTAGGCGAGCGCGTTCGGCGACCGGCGCACGCGCTCCTGGAACAGGCCATCGAGGGTCTTGGCGGTCTCCGGGGGGATGACGTCCAATTTTTGCGTCATATTGTTCTCCTCCAGTTTTGGTTTGTGGGTCTTCTAGTCGAGAAAAATATCGTTGAAGAGTTGCGCGCCGGGCGTTACCGCGTACTGCCCGAGGTCGGTAACGCCGTGACCGCGCAGGACCTCTTCGTCGATGAAGAAATTTCCCGTTGCCGACCGACTGTCGCGAGTGACGATCAAATATGCGGCATCCGCCATGATCGCGGGCTTGCGGCTGGAGGCCACCGCCTGCGGGAAAAATGTCTCCACTGCCGCCGTAGCAATGGTGGTGCGCGGCCACAGCGAGTTCACCGCTATGCCGTTGGGCGCGAACTCGGCCGCCATCCCCAGGGTACACATGCTCATCCCGTACTTGGCCATGGTGTAGGCGACGTGATCCTTGAACCACTTCGGGTTCAGGTTGAGCGGCGGGGACAGCGTAAGGATATGCGGATTGCGCGATTTCATCAGGTGCGGAATGCACGCCTGCGAACAGATGAACGTTCCGCGAGCATTGACCTGGTGCATCAGGTCGAAGCGTTTGGCCGGCGTTGCCAGGGTATTGCTGATATTGATTGCGCTGGCGTTGTTGACCAGCACATCTATGCCGCCGAATCGTTCGGCCGTTTCTTTCACCGCCGCGGCGACCGAATTCTCGTCGCGAATATCGAGCTGCAATGCCAGCGCCCGGCCGCCGGCGGCTTCCACCTCCTTTGCAGTGGCGAAGATCGTGCCCTTGAGCTTCGGGTGCGGATCGGCGGTCTTGCCGGTCACGACGATATTGGCACCGTCGCGCGCGAAACGCAGCGCAATCTCGCGACCGATGCCGCGGCTCGCTCCGGTGATGAAAATCGTTCGGTTCTTCAGGTTCGACATTTTCCATGCCAGCGTTTACCGCTGAGGACTCGAAGAAATCGAAAGCGGCATGCGCAAACTGGAATAGTTGCGGCTTGGTCCGAGAGACAGTGTCTGACCAAGTTGGCTCCCGGTCAAGAGCCGTGCGACGCGGGGCGCGGGTACCAATTCCTGGCGGTGATTCCCTCGCAGCCTACGAAAACTATCCGCCACGCCAGCAGTCGTCGCCGCAGCGCGTTCCCGGCCGGAATTGGACCTACTGTTGCTGTGGCCGACAACAGGCCGCGTCGACACTGCACCTACGCAAATTCGCGCAGGCGGTGCGGGGTCATCGCTTCTGGGTGGGCACTATCTTCGTAGAGCTCAACAGTGCCAATTCGAGCAATTCCAGGCTGCGCTTGGCCGCGAACATGACCTGACGCTGCATTCGCTCGGTAATGGCATAGTGCTTGACGATCTCCAAAGCGAATTTAGGGTGCTCGTCGTCGTAATGACAGTGTTCGCGGATCCACTTGTATGTCTTGGGGTTCATGTCCACACCCGGCCGATCCCGGTAGGACTCGAAACCCGTGGCGATTTTTCTCGCTAGCGCACCCGCTACGCCTTCGATGGCAAAACTGGTCGCCGCCACGGCTTCGGCAAGAGATCCCTTAGTGTTCACTCGCCAAACCCAATCAGTCAGCGACTGCACGTCACGCAGGATTGGGGTGTCGCCCTCGGCCAGGTCCAGCATTTGCTGCCGATGCAGACCGAATCCCTCGCCCATCCATACCCAATGTTCGGCGTGCGCCCTTTCGATACGAATGTTCTCGATCAGAAATGTTCGAGAAAAGTCGTCCTCTACCTTGATCAAGCCCTCGGCGAGAAACTTCGGGAAATCATAGATGAAAGGGTAGATCTGAAGAATCCATCCCTGCATCTGCTCGACGCTGAGACGCGCCGACGCGACCGACTGCGCCCATTGCCCGTTGACCAGATTATCCCAATGGGGGGCCACGAACTCGTATAACGAGGAAACCCACCGGGGGTGCGAAGACATTTCCCGAACTGCCTTGTCATTCATGTTCATGGTCTGCTCTTTCATATTGTGGAGTTAAGAAATACTTCAGGGATACCCGTCCGCACCATTGGGAGAGAAGCGGATTCCGTACCGGTGCGTACTGGAGGCTTTGCTGCGGGCGGATTTGCCGGGAACGGAGTGGGGGGAGATATCCAGTTGCCTTGTGCGAAGTCAACCCCAATCTCGCGCAATGCACCCAGCACACTCTCTCCGTCCACAAACTCGCCGATTGTCTTCTTGCCCATCACATGCCCCACGTCGTTGATGGCCCGCACCATTGCGACCGCAACCGGGTCATGCGCTACGTCCTTGACGAAACTACCGTCGATCTTGATGAAATCCACGGGCAAGTGCTTGAGGTATCCAAAGGAAGACATTCCGGCCCCGAAATCATCCAACGAGAACAGGCACCCAAGCGACTTCATTTCGCCAAAGAACCGCGCTGCCTTGTCAAAGTTGGCAATCGCAGCGGTTTCCGTGATCTCGAAACAAACGCTCCGCGGAGGCATGACATATCGCCGGAACTGTTCTCGCACGAACTCAAGGATGCGTTCGTCCCCGATTGACGTGCCTGAAATATTGATTGCATAGGTCCCGCAATCCGGGCCCAGGGAACTGATGGCGGCAAACGCGTTCTGTACAACCCATTGGTCTATCATCGGCATGATGCTATAGCGCTCGGCGGCAGGGATGAATGCCATCGGGGGAACGACCTTGCCCTGCTCGTCGAGCATTCGCACGAGCAGCTCGTGATGGCGCATCTGCGGCAACTGCCCGCCGACCGATATGATCTGCTGAGAGTAAAGCACGAAGCGCCCTTCCTGGAGCGCTCCTTGCAGCCGGGGCACCCATTCCAGCTCGCCCCTGCGCAGGGAGACCTCACTGTCGTGAGGTCGATAGAATTGAACACGATTGCGACCCTTCTCTTTCGCCGTGTAGCAGGCAGCATCCGCGGCGCTGAGTATGTCGGTAAGACTGAGCATTCCATCCGCGACCTGGACCACGCCAACGCTTGCGCCGATGCTGAACGATTTGCCTTCGCTGACAAAGCGAAAGTCGGCGATGCACTGGCGCAGTTTTTCGGATATGCCAATTGCTTCCTGCATTGGACAGTTTTCAAGCAAAACACCGAACTCGTCGCCGCCCAGACGGGCAAGAGAATCGCCTTCTCGCACTTGTTCTTTCAGCAATGCACCAACCTGCCGCAATAATTTGTCCCCGGCCGCGTGCCCGCAGGTATCGTTCACGATCTTGAACTGATCGAGATCCAGGTACATGACAATGTGCTGCCGCCCCTGACTGGACGCGGTGTGTAAAGCCAGCGCGAGGCGCTTCTCGAATTCAAGGCGGTTAACCAGATTGGTGAGTGGGTCGTGGCTGGCATGGTAGGCAAGCTTCACCGAGTACTCTTGCCCCAGCTTGAGTTCCTTGAGTTCGCGTTCCGCGCGATCGACTTGACTGACCATGCGTTGCGTAAGAAAAATGCCGAACGGAATCAGAATGCCTGCGACGGTGAGGATTGCCAGCAACAGCGTTGACCGGATCCAGCGCGTGGCCTCACCCAATGTGTTTGAAAACCGGTTTTGCCACGGCCTGAGTTCTTCGTTGATCTGGATAATGCGGTTCAATACGGTATCGCGCCCAGGGAAGTCCATTCCACCGGACACCTGCAATGCATGCAGTTCTTTAGCCGCGGAGTCAAGCCTCGCCATGAACTCGTCGCCGGTTTTCCAGATATCCAGCACGTTCTTCATGTAGCTCACACGGTGAAAACGCTTGTACAGGCTGATGACGCCCGGGATGTCGTCCGGGTGGGTTCCGCCCTGGAGGAATCCAGCCCACACAATGGAGTCATTCGGATAAGGCTTTTCGAGCTCAATACGAGCGTTCCGGAAACCCATCGGCACCATGATCGCGTTCTGATATCTGAGGAATTCCGATTCCGAACCTGTCGTCGCGAAACGCATCAGGTGGAATACCGCTTCTTTCTGGTTTTTCGACCACAGGCTCTCGCCTTCGACGTACGCACGACCCGCGGCCAGAATGTCCATGCTGACAATGGCAAGCCAGACCAGTACCACCACGATCGCCAGGAATGGCGAAACGATAAGCAGCATGCGTTTGCTCTGCACGAACCACCGCATGAGTTTCGCGAACGCGTTCATTCCGGCTTTGATATCAACGTCAACCATCGCTGTGTCCGTTTGTCAGGAATCCTTGTTATTCAGGAAGCGCACGCTGGTTTCTAAGAGCAAACCGCATCCCCCCACGACTTAAGAGCAGGTTGCATGCCCGAAAGTGGGAGCAAATGGCTCGTGGAGCCAGAAAGCCAAGCAATTCAGCGCGAAAGCTTGAATGGATATTTGAATGGACGGGTCGCAAGGCAGAGACTATCCGGCCGGAAACGAGGAGCCTCCGACACCCACCGACAAGAACAGGACAGATTTGTGGAAATTTCGACAGCCAGCGCTAGGCCGGACTACTGAATTAAATCTAATTATTAACTTTAGGTAATTTCTACAACTCTATGTTTTAGATATATATTTTTCTCCATTTTCGTAACCTTGGCAGCCAATTGCGTTTCAAAGGCCCTTGAAGACGGGCTTTCGTTTCTCCATGAACGCGGTCACGCCTTCTTTCAGGTCGGCGGTGCGCGCGCAGCGGGAGAACGCGAACAGTTCCTCTTCCATCTGCGTTTCGATGGAGGTGGCGAGCGACTGGTTCATGAGCCGCTTGGCCTCGGCATACGCTTTGGTCGGGCCGGCGGCCAGGCGCTGCGCGATTTTCGCGGTTTCCTCGGCAAGTTTGTCGCCGGCAACCACCCAGTTCACCAGGCCGAGCGAACGCGCCGTCTCGGCGTCGAAGCGCTCCGGCAGCAACGCCAGTTCCATTGCCTTGCGGTAACCGATCAGCCGTGGCAGAAAATGCGTGCTGCCGCCGTCCGGGTTGGCGCCAATGTTGGCGTAGGCAAGAGTGAACCTGGTATCCGCCGCCGCGATCGCCAGGTCCGCCGCGCACATCAGGCTGAAACCGGCGCCGGCAACGGCACCGTGAACGCTGGCCAGGACCGGCTTGCCCATGCGCCGCAGCGCCAGAAACGCGAAATGCATCTCCCGACCCCAGTGCACGATCAACTCGGGAAGTTCCTGCAGATGGGAATGAAATACCGACACATCGCCGCCGGCCATGAACGCCGGACCTTCTCCGCGCACAACCACGGCCCGCACCGCCGGATCATTCTGTACCGACTCCGCGATCGGCCGCAGTAGCTGCATCATCTCGCCGTCCATGGCGTTAAGTACCTGCGGGCGGTTGAGCGAAATGGTCGCCACACCCTGCTCCACCGACAGCAGAACGACCGCGCTCATGCAGCGGTCTTCTGCGAAACGACGCCGCCCATTTCCGCAACCTTCGCCGGTTCGCGTGTCGTCTGCATGCGCCCGATGTCATGCGGAAAGTCGTCGACCATGATGCAGGCACGTCGCAGCGCGCTGAAGCGCCGGTATTGCGCGACTTCCTCCGCGCTGATGATGCCCTTCTCCAGCGCCGATGCCATGCGCGACTCCTCGGTCAACCCGGAGATCACGCCCGCTTTCCCCGCATTTCTGATCTTCGCCTCCACCGCCTCGCCGGCCGGTGCCGCCTGCATCGCCAGCTCGAGACGGCCCACCGGGTCGTCTTCGTGTTTGTGCAGGAACATGTTCGCAGTCAGCCGATCGCGTGCCTGTGAGGGCTCCAGAAGCAGGCTCGCCAACTCGTGCCCGCGGCGATCGCTGGGAGCATTGAACACCCTGCCCCACGGGAAGATGAGGAAGCGCATTTTCCACGCCGCGATGCGGCTCGGGAAATTTCCGAACACACCGTAGAACGCATCCTGGATGCGATTGAGGCAATCTTCCAGCGCCCACAGCGCCAGCGGCAGATCGGTCTGCGGACGCCCATCGTCCTCGAATCGCTTCAATACTGTGGAAGCGATGTAGAGCTGGCTCAGAATGTCGCCCAGCCGCCCCGACAGTTTTTCCTTGCGTTTCAGGTCGCCGCCGAGAAACAGCATGGCCACGTCCGCCGCGAGCGCAAAGCCGGCGGCCAGCCGGGTCATTTGCTGTACATGGCAGCGCAGTTCCGGCGCACCGGGCACCGCGACCAGGCGCGCGCCGGTCAGTCCAAGCCACAGCGCCCGCGCGGCGTTGCAAAGCACGAAACGCACGTGATTCCAGAATGCGTTGTCGAACCTGACGCTCGCTTCGGCGGGGTCTTGCGTACGCGTAGCTGCGATTTCCTCGAGCACGTAAGGATGGCAGCGGATCGCGCCCTGGCCGAAGATCATCATGCTGCGGGTAAGGATGTTGGCGCCTTCGACGGTGATGCCGATCGGAATCTGCTGGTAGGCGCGGCCCAGATAGTTGTTGGGCCCGAGGCAGATGCCCTTGCCGCCGTGCACATCCATCGCGTCGTTGATGACCTGGCGGCCGCGCTCGGTGCAGTGATATTTGACGATCGCGGATATGACCGACGGTTTCTCGCCCAGGTCCACCGCGCCCGCGGTCATGGTGCGCGCCGCGTCGATCGCGTAGGTATTGGCCCCGATGCGCGCCAGCGCCTCTTCGATGCCCTCGAACTTGCCGATGGGTATCTTGAACTGGCTGCGCACCCGGCTGTAGGCGCTGGTGGTGCGCGCGGCCAGCTTGGCTGCGCCGGCACTCGAGGACGGCAGCGAGATCGAGCGCCCAGCCGCCAGACACTCCATGAGCATGCGCCAGCCCTGGCCGGCGTACTCCCTGCCGCCGATCACCCAGTTCATGGGAATGAATACGTCCTTGCCCCAGTTCGGGCCGTTCATGAACGAGGCATTGAGCGGCAGGTGGCGGCGGCCGATGTTCACACCGGGATGACTGGTCGGTATCAATGCCAGCGTGATGCCGATGTCTTGCTCGCCGCCCAGCAGATGGTCCGGATCGTGGAGCTTGAACGCCAGACCGAGTATCGTCGCCACAGGGCCGAGGGTGATGTAGCGTTTCTCCCATGTCAGCCGGATGCCGAGGACTTCCCTGCCTTCGTGCACGCCCTTGCAGACCACCCCGAAGTCGGGGATCGAACCGGCGTCGGAGCCGGCGTCGGGACCGGTGAGCGCGAAGCATGGCATCTCGTGTCCCTTCGCCAGCCGCGGCAGGTAGTGATTCTTCTGCTCTTCGGTGCCGTAATGGAGCAGCAGTTCGGCGGGTCCGAGCGAATTCGGCACCATCACCGACACACATGCGGTGGCGTTGCGGGTGGCAAGCTTCTGCACCACCTGCGAATGCGCGTATGCGGAAAATCCCAGCCCGCCATACTGGCGCGGGATGATCATGCCGAGGAAGCCCTTGTCCTTTATGAACTGCCAGACTTCCGGCGGCAGATCGTTCAGTTCATGGGTGATCCTCCAGTCGTCGCAGATACGGCACAGTTGTTCCACCGGACCGTCGAGAAAGACCTGCTCGTCCGGAGTCAGGCGCGGCTTCGGCGTGCCGAACAGCTTGCTCCAGTCCGGATTTCCGCTGAACAGTTCGCCGTCCCACCAGACCGTTCCGGCATCGAGCGCTTCCTGCTCGGTCTGCGAAACCTGGGGCAGCGCCTTGCGGAACCAGTGGAGCAGCGGATCGCTGATCAGTGCCTTGCGCAATGACGGCACCAACAGCACGCCGGCCGCCACCAGAAAGACGGTCCACAGCAGCGCCTTGGTTTGGGTATCCGCGCCCGACCAAAGCGTCAATGCGCCGAGGTACAAACCAACCCCGATCAACCAGCCTGGCGCGGCCGCGCGCCTGTATGCCAGGACCCAGAACACCGCCACGGCAGCGACAAACCAGAGAAGTCCGTTCATTTTCGTGCTCCCAATGTCGCGAACCCGTGACTAGGTCTCAGGCCGCAATGTGACTGTAAGTGCTGCCGATCTTGCGCGGCTGCGTCTGAGATTGTCAACGAGAAACTTCAGGAGAGAATCTCATTTCTCACCACGAAGACAAGAAGAACACGAAGAAGGACAAAGAAGGCATAAAGCGAACGACCGAAACATCCAGGCGCAGGAAGATACGATTTTTGCGGGAGATTCCGGTGATCGAAAATGAAAAAATCAGCTTTCGCCGCAATAAGTCGCCGTGTCACAAACTGTCTCAACAGCATTGGCGATAATTTTTTCAGTCCTGGTCCTCCCGTCAGATTTCTTTCTTGGTGTTCCTTCGTGTTTTTCGTGCCTTCGTGGTGAGGTTTTTGCTGTATTGAATGCGCCATGCCTGCGGGCTAGAACTGGGCTTCCTCCAACGCCAGAACGCTGGTCGAACCATTGACGATTTCCTGCTTGTAAGCCTGCGCGAGCGGCAGGATATGTTCGGCATAGAACCGCGCCGTGCCGATCTTTGCGCGGTAAAAATCGTAGTCCTCAGCACCTTCATCGAGGCGCCGCTTGGCGACAAGCGCGGCACGCGCCATCTGCCATCCGCCGGCCACGACGCCGAACAGTTTGAGGAAAGGCACCGCCCCGGCGGCGGCCGCTTTCATGTTGTGCGGAAACGTCGCGAGCAGCCAGTCGGTCGCCTCCGTCAATCCCGCCAGGCCCTCGGCAAGTGAACGGCGGATGACCGCCACGCCCGGGTGGGTGACTTTCGCAAGTTCGCCGTCCAGGGCACGTATCTCGGCGATCATCAGCTTGATGGTCGCGCCCTTTTCGTACGCAATCTTGCGTCCGATCAGGTCGTTCGCCTGAATCCCGGTGGTGCCCTCGTAGATCGTTGTAATGCGCGCATCGCGCAGGTATTGCGCCGCCCCGGTTTCCTCCACGAATCCCATGCCGCCGTGAACCTGTACACCAATGGAGGCGATCTCAATGCTCTGCTCGGTGCACCAGCCCTTGACCACCGGGGTGAGCAGATCGAACAGCGCCTGGTTGCGGGCGCGCTCGGTCTTGTCCGTGTGCAGCAGCGCCTTGTCCAGGTACGTCGCAGCGAGGGTCGCGATCGCCCGCATCGCTTCGGTCTGCGCCTTCATGCTCATCAGCATGCGGCGCACGTCCGGGTGATGGATGATGCTGACGCGCTCCCCGCCCTTGACGCCGATCTCACGGCCCTGCACGCGGTTCTTCGCATACTCCAGTGCGTGCTGGTAGGCGCGCTCGGCGATGGCCACGCCTTCGATGCCGACCTCCAGCCGGGCGAAGTTCATCATGGTGAACATGAACTCCAGCCCGCGGTTTTCTTCACCGACCAGATAGCCGATCGCGCCATCGGCGTCGCCGTAAGCCATAACACAAGTGGGGCTGCCGTGGATGCCGAGTTTGTGTTCGATGGATACGCATTTGACATCGTTGCGCTTGCCAATGCTGCCGTCCCTGTTCACCAGAAACTTCGGCACCACGAAAAGCGAGATGCCCTTCACGCCTTCGGGCGCGTCCGGAGTTCGTGCCAGCACCATGTGGATGATGTTCTCCGCCATGTCGTGCTCGCCCCAGGTGATGAAGATCTTGGTGCCGTGCAGACGGTGGTGATCACCCTCGGGAACGGCGCGGGTGCGCACCGCGGCAAGATCGGAACCCGCCTGCGGTTCGGTGAGATTCATGGTTCCGGTCCACTTGCCCGACACCAGGTTCGGCAGATACAGGGTCTTCTGCTGGTCGGAGCCGTGGCGCATCAGCGCCGCCACTACGCCGGCCGTGAGCATCGGGCAAAGGCAGAACGACATATTGGCCGAGTTCCACATTTCCGAGGTCTGGGCCGAAATGATATGCGGCAGTCCCTGCCCGCCGAACTGCGGGTCGCAGTTCAGTCCGGTCCAGCCGCCTTCGGAGAATTTCCTGAATGCGTCCTTGAAGCCCGGCGCGGCGGTAACCACGTTGTTGTCGAACCTGGCGCCGGTCAGGTCGCCGGACTTGTTGAGCGGGTCCAGAACGCCGGCAGCGAACTTGCCGGCCTCCTCCAGCACCGCATCAACCAGGTCCGACGTTACTTCCTCGCATCCGGGCAACGCCGAGATCTGCCCGAGGCCCACCAGCTCGTTGATGACAAATTTCATGTCACGGATCGGCGCAGCGTATGTGGACATGGCTTACTCCCGAATTTGTTGAACCACAAGAGCTCAATCCAAACCGTTAGCCACAGAGATCACAGAGAACACAGAGGAAAGCAAAATCCTGGGCTAGATTGGTCTCTTGGTTGGGTTTTCTCTGTGCCCTCTGTGACCTCTGTGGCCAAGAAGTTTTTGGTCGTTGATCAAAGCTGGGCGGTGAGTTCGGGCACGGCCTGGAACAGGTCGGCGACCAGTCCGTAGTCGGCCACCTGGAAGATCGGCGCTTCGGCATCCTTGTTGATCGCCACGATCACTTTGCTGTCCTTCATTCCCGCGAGGTGCTGGATCGCACCGGAGATACCGACCGCTATGTAGAGTTCGGGCGCGACAATCTTGCCGGTCTGGCCGACCTGGTAGTCGTTCGGCACGAAACCCGAATCCACTGCCGCGCGCGAGGCACCGACCGCCGCGCCGAGCTTGTCCGCCAAAGCTTCCAGAATCCTGAAATTCTCGCCGCTGCCCATGCCTCGGCCACCGGAGACAATCACGCGCGCCGCGGTCAGTTCCGGCCGCGCCGACTTGGTGAGTTCCTGACCCATCAGCCTGGCAAGACCGGTATCGGCGACGGCCGGCAGGTTCTCGACTGCGGCCGAGCCGCCGGTCGCGGCAGCGGCGTCGAAACCCGTCGAGCGCACGGTGATCACCTTGAGCACATCGCCGGATTGGACGGTCGCAAGCGCGTTGCCCGCGTAAATCGGCCGCATGAAGGTATCGGGGGATTCGACCTTGACGATGTCGGAAACCTGCGCCACATCGAGCAGCGCCGCCACGCGCGGCATTACGTTCTTGCCGAAACTGGTGGCCGGCGCCAGCACATGGGTGTAGCCCTTCGCGACCGAAACGATCAGCGCGGCAAGATTCTCCGCCAGCGGATGCGCGTACTGCGCTGCATCCGCGACCAGCACTTTTTTCGCCCCGGGAATCTGCGCCGCGGACTTCGTGGCTCCCGCGCAGTTGTGTCCTGCGACCAGGACGTCGATATCACCGCCTATTTTCTGTGCGGCCGTGATTGTGTTGAGCACCGCTGGCTTCAACGCGGCATTGTCATGTTCGGCTACGACGAGGATGCGCATCAGATGACCTTCGCTTCATTCTTCAGCTTCTGCACCAGTTCCGCCACGCTCTTCACCATCTGGCCGGCACTGCGTTTCGGCGGCTCCTGCACCTTGAGCGTCTTGAGCCGCGGTGCGACGTCCACGCCGAGCACGTCCGGCGTCAGGGTTTCGAATGGCTTCTTCTTCGCTTTCATGATGTTCGGCAGCGTCACATAGCGCGGTTCGTTCAGACGCAGATCGGTGGTCACCACCGCCGGCAGATTGATCGATATCGTTTCCAGGCCGCCGTCCACCTCGCGGGTCACTTCCAGCGCGTTGCCGCCCACCTTCACTTTCGAGGCAAAAGTGGCCTGCGACCAGTTGAGCAACGCCGCCAGCATCTGTCCCGTCTGGTTGGAGTCGTCGTCGATCGCCTGTTTGCCCATGATGACCAGGCCGGGCTGCTCTTTGGCCACAATCGCCTTGAGGATCTTGGCCACGGCCAGCGGCTGCGCTTCGACTGTGGTCTCCACCAGGATGGCGCGGTCGGCACCGATTGCCAGCGCAGTACGCAGCGTTTCCTGGCACTGGGCGGAGCCCACGGAAATCGCGATGATCTCGGTGGCGGCGCCCGCCTCCTTCAACCGCACCGCTTCTTCGACGGCAATCTCGTCGAAGGGATTCATCGACATCTTCACGTTGGCGGTCTCCACGCCGGTGCCGTCGGCCTTCACCCGCACCTTGACGTTGTAGTCCACCACGCGCTTTACCGGGACCAGTACCTTCATTTCACGGACTTTCGCTTGTTGGAAAGGCTTGAGATTCTACCGCAGCAAAGTCAAATACCTTCACCGTCAACGGCATCCACTACTAGAACATTTTCACCGCAAAGACGCAAAGAACGCGAAGAAAAGCAAAACCGGCATACTGTCGATTCAAAACCAGAGCGCCCGGCACTCGTGACCACTAACGATTCCGTCTTTCGATCCAGTCATTGCTTTTTTTCCTGATTTTCTCCGCGTTCTTTGCGTCTTTGCGGTGACAAAGGGTTAGGCAGTTTTCGCTTGTTCACGCAGAACGTTTTTCTGGATCTTTCCCGTGGAGGTTTTGGGCAAAGGACCGAACACCACCTTGCGCGGACACTTGAAGCCCGCCATCCGCTCGCGGCAGAAGGAGATGATGTCCTGCTCGGTGACCGCCGGCGTGCCATTCTTGAGAGTCACGAACGCGCACGGCGTCTCGCCCCATTTTTCATCCGGCCTGGCCACCACCGCCGCTTCCAGCACGTGCGGGTGCCGGTAGAGCACATCCTCGACTTCGATGGTGGATATGTTTTCTCCGCCGGAGATGATGATGTCCTTGGAGCGGTCCTTGATCCTGGCATAGCCGTCCGGATACATTACCGCCAGATCGCCGGTGTGGAACCACCCGCCCTCGAACGCTTCTTCGGTGGCCTTCGGGTTCTTGAGGTAGCCCTTCATGGTGATGTTGCCGCGAAAGAATATTTCGCCCATGGTCTGTCCGTCGCGCGCCACCGGTTTGAGCGTCCACGGATCGAGTACGTCCATTCCCTCCTGCAAAACATAGCGCACGCCCTGCCGGCCGTTCAGTTCGGCCCGCTGCTCCGGCGGCAGCTGCTCCCACTCGGGATGCTTGGCGCACACCGACGCCGGCCCGTACACCTCGGTCAGACCATAAACATGAGTCAGGTCAACACCCATGCGCTCCATGCCTTCGATGACCGATTGAGGCGGCGAGGCGCCTGCTACCATCGCCGAAACCTTGTGTTCGATTCCGGCGCGTAGTTGCGCAGGCGCATTGATCAGCATGTTGTGCACCACCGGCGCACCGCAGAAATGCGAGACCTTGTGGCGCCGGATCAGGTCGAAAATCGGCACTGCTTCCACCCGGCGCAGGCACACGCTGGTACCGGCCAGCGCCGCCAATGTCCACGGAAAGCACCAGCCGTTGCAGTGGAACATCGGCAGCGTCCACAGATACACCGGGAAGTGCGGCATCGCCCAGGTGACGATGTTGCTGATTGCATTCAGATAGGCACCGCGATGATGCGTTACCACGCCCTTGGGATTTCCGGTCGTGCCCGAGGTGTACGACAACGCGATCGCGTCCCACTCGTCCTCCGGAAGTTTCCAATCGAACTCCGGATCGCCACCCGCAATGAAATTCTCGTACTCGGCTACGCCCAGCAGTTCGCCGCCAGCGGCCAGAGGATCGTCGATATCGATGATCAACAGCTTGCGCTCGACCTGGCGCAGCGCATTGGCAATCGTGGCGGAATACTCGCGGTCCGTGATCAGCACGCTGGCCTCGCCGTGAGTGAGCATGAACGCGATCGCTTCGGCATCCAGGCGCGTGTTGAGGGTATTCAGTACCGCACCCGTCATCGGCACGCCGTAGTGCGCCTCGAACATTGCCGGCACGTTGGGCGCCATGACGGCGACCGTGTCTCCGGTGCCGATGCCGAGGCCGGCCAGGGCCGAAGCCAGCCTGCGGCAGCGTTGGTAGGTTTGAGCCCAAGTCAGGCGCCGCTCGCCGTGTATGACCGCGGTGCGCTGTGGATAGACCTCCGCGGCCCGCGCCAGAAATGACAGCGGTGACAGGGCGACATGGTTGGCCGGATTTCGATCCAAGCCAGTGCGGTAAGGGTTGCCGTGACTCAAGGCTGCTCCCGGATTCTGCAGGATTCAGGGGTGCCGGGACTTGCGGCCGCGTCCAAATACGGCGCTCCGGCGGGACCACCGAATAATAAGGGATTGCATCGAATTCACGGCTGGGAGAGATACTGGCGAAACCTCGAAAACCGTGGAGGATTGTTCGCAAAGGGCTTGACGCAAGTGAATAAATTTGTTCCCGGCCCTTGCCGGATCCGCATTGAATGGTGATAAGATTATCGTCCCCGGAAGCGCGTGCCCGTCAAGGAAGCCCGTTTGAAGCCGACAACGCAGGTGATGTTCGATGATGCCTGAGCGCGCCAACCGCACGTTCATATGCAGCGTGCTGTTCCTGGACATCGCCGAATACTCGAAGAAGCCGGTGTCGGAGCAGATTCAACTCAAGGACCAGTTCAACGCGCTGATCGCCGAGTCCATACGCGACATCGCGCCGAACGACCGCATCATTCTGGATACCGGCGACGGGGTTGCCATCAATTTCCTTGGCGACCCCGAAGACGCGCTGTTCGTGGCGATGAGCCTGCGCGAGTCCTTTGCCCCCAGGCCCAACGAACCACCCAGGCTTCCCGCCCGCATCGGCGTCAACCTCGGCCCGGTCCGGCTGGTCCGGGATCTCAACGGCCAGCCCAACATCATCGGCGACGGCATCAACGTGGCGCAGCGCGTCATGGGATTCGCGCTGCCAGGGCAGATTTTGGTGTCGCGCTCCTACTTCGAGGTGGTGTCGCACATTTCCGAGGGCTACGCCAAGTTGTTCCGTAACGAGGGTTCGCATACCGACAAGAACGTGCGCGAGCACGAGATCTACAGCGTCGGATACACCAACACTAAGGACACCACCATTCGTTCGCCGGCCGAGCGTGCCCAGGTTTCATCCCGCGAGGGGATACGCCAGCAGGTCACCGCAACCATGGCCACCGGAACCGGCGGCTGGCTGGCAATGATTGAACCCTGGCTGAACAATAGGACTATTGCCTATGGCACCGCAACATTGTCGGTGGGCGCATTCGCGTTGGCGGTCCTGCTCAACTTTCTCGGCCAGGGCGAACTGCCGGCCGCTCCGGTGAAGCACGAGGCCCAGACCACGCAGAAGAATTCCCAGGCCGCCGCCAAAGCCGAAGAACCCGCCATTTTCGGATTTCCCAGGGCACCGCAAAAAAAGGCCGCCAACGGCGTGAAGCCGGCTGCCGGCGTTAAGCCTGCCGTCAAGGAGGAAGCCAGGGAGGAGAAAGAATCCTCGCCTCTGGATTTCCTGCCCGGTAACGATGAGCCCGAAGAACCCGCCGAGGTGATCGGCACCGGCGTGATCGCGCTTGCCATAGCGCCATGGGGGGAAGTCTATGTTGACGGCGACCGCGTCGGAGTCAGTCCGCCGGTAAACGAAGTGGAGGTCGCGCCCGGCAAACGCAAAGTCGAAATACGTAACGGCAGTTTCCCAGTTTACACGCAGACAGTCGAAATCAAAGCCGACCAGAAAGTGCGCATCAAGCACAAGTTCAACTAGAACAAGACCATGCCTACGACCCGACTGGTGTTGCTCCTGATCATGGTTGCGAATCTTGCAGCGGGCTGCACGACCACTTCGTTCCGGGACCTGTTCCTTGCCAGGACGGCCGGCAGCGGCTACCTCGAGGAAGGCATCCGAAACTACGAGGAGGGAAACTACCGCACATCCGCCCGGCGCCTGCAATACGCGTTGGAGGAAGGCCTGAGCCGCCCCGACCGGGTCAAGGCGCACAAGTATCTGGCGTTCATCGCCTGCGTGTCCGGACAGCAGCTTACCTGTCGCGAGGAGTTCAGCATCGCACTGGAGCTCGATCCGTCGTTCGAACTCGAGCCTGCGGAAGCCGGACACCCGATCTGGGGGCCGGTTTACAAGAACGTGAAGGCGAAGCAGAAGAAGTGATGGATGTCGCCCGATGACCCCGAATAGCTCGATCGCGACGCTGGGCCGGTACGAAATCCTGGCCGAACTCGGCCAGGGTGCGATGGGTGTGGTCTACAAGGCACGCGACCCGATGCTCGACCGCGTGGTCGCGATCAAGACCGTCAACCTGACTCTGCCCAAGGATGAACTGGCGGAGTACGAAGCGCGCTTCTACCAGGAGGCGAAGGCCGCCGGTGGTCTCTCCCACCGCAACGTCGTCACCATCTACGACATCGGCCGCAGCGAACGCATTGCTTATATGGCCATGGAGTTTCTCGAAGGCGATGAGCTGCGCAAGCTGTTGCAGGCGCGCACGCCGATTCCGCTTACGCGCGCGCTGGAAATCGGCGCGCAGGTCGCCGAAGGCCTGCAGTACGCCCATGAGCGGCAGATCATCCATCGTGACATCAAGCCCGCCAACATCATGGTTTTGCACGACGGATTGGTGAAAATCACCGACTTCGGTATCGCGCGCATGCGCAATAACGAAGTGAAGACCATGACCGGCATGATCCTGGGTTCGCCCAAATACATGTCGCCGGAGCAGGTGTCGGGCAAGCGCGCGGATACCCGCTCGGACATCTTTTCGCTGGGGGTGGTGATCTACGAGATGCTCACCGGCACCTCGCCGTTCGTGGCCGACAACATCCACGGCGTGATGTATCAGACCATGAACTTCAATCCGCCGGCGCCAAAAACGCTGAATCCCGAGCTTCCGGAAGTGCTGAATTACATCGTCGCCAAGGCCCTGGCGAAAAATCTCGACGACCGTTACCAGAAGGCCACGGACCTCGCCCACGATCTGCGCGAGGCCATGTCGACGCTGACCGGGGAATCCACAGCGCCGGAAGTGGTCGCCGGACCAGTCGAGGGCGGGCCCTTTGTCCTGCCCGAATCTCCACTTACCCGCCAGCAGGACAAGGCAGCGCGCATTCTCGGCACGGCAGGCGCAAGACAGGATAAACAGTCCGACGACGAGCAGTCGGACCAATCTACCCCGGATTCATTGCAGCCGGCGCTGGGACTGTCGAAGGCATTCGATTCCTTCGATGCCACCATGCGGCTTGCGGCGCTGACCGGGACGGAAAAAGAACTGGACGAGTTTTCCGAAACGCAGAAGATTGCGCGGCTCAAGGCGCTGTCGCAGGCCAAGCGCGCCACTGCGCCGGCGGCGACGTCCCCGATGTCAATCAGTACCACCTGGCAGCAATCCGGTAGCCAGATCCGATCGGTGGGCAGCGGCGGCCAGGGTACCGGCACCAACCTCAAGCTGGTGTGGATAGGCAGCGCGCTGCTGGCGCTTGCCGCGGCCGCACTGTTCCTGCTGCACTGAGAAAGACTGGGGATTGGGGGATTGAGTGATTGGGTAATTGGGTAATTGGGTAATTGGGGAAGGTTAATGGTCTGGGCACTGAATCACCCAATCGCTGAATCACCCAATCCCTGAATCACCGCACTTTCGCCACCGCTTCCTCGACCCGCTCCACCGTCACTACTTCGATTCCTTCGATCGGCGTCCTCGACGCATTCGCCTTGGGGATAATTGCGGTCCTGAATCCAAGCTTGGCGGCTTCACGCAAGCGCTCCTGGCCGCGCTGCACCGGCCGCACCTCCCCGGCAAGGCCGATCTCTCCGAATGCGACCAGTTTTTCCGGGAGCGGCCTGTTGCGCAGCGAAGACACGATTGCCAGCAGTACCGGCAGGTCAGCCGCCGGCTCGTCGATTTTCACACCGCCCACGGCATTGACGAATACGTCCTGGTCGAAAGCGGCAATGCCCGCATGCCGGTGCAGCACCGCGAGCAGCATCGCCAGCCGGTTCTGCTCCAGTCCGACGCTCAGTCGCCGCGGGTTCGGCGCGTGCGCTTCGTCCACCAGCGCCTGCACCTCCACCAGCAGTGGCCGCGTGCCTTCCTGGGTCACCATCACACAGGAACCCGCCACCTCGGTGCCGTGTTGGGACAGGAATAGCGCGGAAGGATTGGACACGCCGCGCAGGCCCCGGTCGGTCATAGCGAACACGCCAAGTTCGTTGACGGCGCCGAAACGGTTCTTCGTCGCCCGCACCAGCCGGAACGACGAATGCGTGTCGCCCTCGAAGTACAGCACCGCATCCACCATGTGCTCCAGCACGCGCGGTCCGGCGAGTGCCCCTTCTTTGGTCACGTGCCCGACCAGCAACAGAGTGGCGCCGGAAGTCTTGGCATAGCGCGTGAGTTGCGCGGCACATTCGCGCACCTGCGCGACACTGCCCGGCGCCGACTGCAGCGCTTCGGAGTAAATGGTCTGGATCGAGTCGATCACCGCCACATCGGGCTTTTGCGCAGCCAGCACCGACAACACTTTTTCCAACTGGATTTCGGCCAGCAGATTGAGCCTCTCGGCCCCGACCACAAGGCGCTTGGCGCGCAGCGCGATCTGCTGGACTGACTCTTCCCCGCTGACGTACACCGCATTGCACGAGCCGCTCATGAGCGACATGGCCTGCAGCAGCAGCGTGGACTTGCCGATTCCCGGATCGCCGCCCAGCAGAACCACAGCGCCGCGCACCAGGCCGCCCCCCAGAACCCGGTCGAGTTCGTCGATCCCGGTTGGCCGGCGCGGCTCATCCTGCGCTTCGATCTCTGCAAGTTTTTGCAGCCTGCTTGACTGCGCCGCTACCTGATATCGCGACGCGGTCTTCTCGGCAATGGTTTCCACCAAGGTGTTCCAGGCGTTGCAATGCGGGCATTGCCCCTGCCATTTGAGCGTCTGGCCGCCGCACTCGGTGCAGGTGTAAACCGTCTTCGCCTTGGCCATCGCGTCAGTCTCCGCCGCGATCCTCGACCGGCACGCGCCGCGCCAGCGCACACAGCAACTCGTAACTCACCGTCCCGGCTGCGGCCGCCACTTCCTCCACCGGCAGCCCCGCTCCCCAGAGCGTTACCGGACTGCCGATTCCCGCCCGCGGAACGATGCTGAGGTCCACGCACAGCATGTCCATCGAAACACGCCCGACCATCGGCACTCGCGCGCCTTCGACCAGCACCGGCGTGCCATTGTAGGCATGGCGAGGATACCCGTCGGCGTAACCGCAGGCGACCACGCCGATGCGCATCTCCCGGTCGGCGCTGAACAGGCTGCCATAGCCCACCGTGTCTCCACGCTTCAGATTCTGTATGCCGATGATTTCACTGGTAAGCGACATCGCCGGCCTGAGGCCGATCTGCGCCGCAGTACGATCCTCGAGCGGGCTGGCGCCGTATAGCATGATGCCCGGGCGCACCCAGTCCCCGCGTGCCTCCGGAAAGCGCAACAGGGCCGCTGAATTGGCGAGCGAGCGCGCATAGCCCGGGCGAGCGACATGACGCTCGAATTCCCGCATCTGCCATTCGATTCCGCTGACGCCCTCGGCGTCGGAAAAGTGGGTCGTGAGCACCACTTCGGCGATGCACGGCAGCGCTTTGAGTTGTTCGAGTACTCGGCCGGCCAGGGCCACTGGGAAGCCGAGCCGGTTCATGCCGGTATTGAACTTGACGAACACGTCCAGCTTTCGATCGCCGCGCAGTTGCCCGAGCATCGCGATCTGTTCGTCGTTGTGAATCAATACGGCAAACCCGTGGTGCAGAATCACCGGCAGCTCGTCGGCACGGAAAAACCCTTCCAGCAGCACGATGCGCTGGCGATAACCGGCGTCGCGCAGCCGAATTGCGTCATCGAGTTCCAGCAGAGCAAATCCATCGGCATCGGCAAGCGCACGTGCAACACGAAGCAAACCGTGCCCATACGCGTTGGCCTTGATCACCGCCATCACTTTGGCCGCGCCGGCCAGGCGCCGGGCGATGGCGAAGTTGTTCCTGAGCGCAGCGGGATCGAACGAGGCCTGGATCGGGCGGGCCATGGAAATTGTTGTTGTAGAGGCAGAAAAAAAACCGGACTGCCGCTATTCTATGCGCTTAGCCGTCGGGAACGAATAAATCGAGCCGGCGTCCGGCCGCGCCGGATTGCACACACTTCTATGGTATAAAACCGCCGGCCCGCCGTTGCCGGTCACGCTCCGACAGAAGCCTTAACAAAGCGCAATCCGCCCCCCGACCTCATGAATCGCGGGTTCTACACCATACTGGCCGCCCAGTTTTTCTCGGCTCTCGCGGACAACGCGCTTTTATTCGCTGCGATCGCGCTGCTTTCCACATTGCATGCGCCGGCATGGCACACACCGGTGCTACAGCAGTTTTTCGTGTTTGCCTACATCGTTCTGGCTCCCTTCGTCGGCCCTTTCGCCGATTCGCTCCCGAAGGGCCGCGTCATGTTTGTGGCCAATGCGGTCAAGCTTGCCGGCTGCGTGGCCATGCTGCTGGGCATGCATCCGCTATTCGCCTACGGCATCGTCGGGGTGGGGGCGTCGATGTACTCGCCGGCAAAGTACGGCATCCTCACCGAGTATTTGCCCCATCAGAAACTGGTTTTTGCCAACGGCTGGATGGAGGGCCTGACTGTTGCCGCCATCATCCTCGGCGCAATCCTCGGCGGCATCATGCTCGGCCCGGAGTTCGCAGACTACATGCTCAGGCACGGCGAGGTCCCGGGAGTGGACCTGTGGATAGACACCGTGCCCGAAGTCGCCATTGTCTGCATCCTGACGCTCTACTTCGTGGCGGCCATCATCAACCTCTACATTCCCAAGGTCGCGATCGATCACCGGCTGCCCAAGCGCAATCCAGTGTTCATCCTTCAGGACTTCTGGCACAGCTTCCGCCTGTTGTGGCGCGATCCGCTCGGCCAGGTGTCGTTGGCGGTGACCACGCTGTTTTGGGGCGCAGGGGCGACATTGCGGCTGATGGTGCTGACCTGGGCCGCGCTGATCCTGAAGTTCGACCTCGAGAGAGCCACCCAGTTGACTGCGGTCGTCGCCGTCGGCATCGCCATCGGATCGATCCTCGCCGCCAGATATGTCAGCCTGCAACGCGCGGTACGGGTGCTGCCGGTGGGAATCGCAATGGGCCTGGTGGTGATGTCGATGATATTCGTCACCGACTGGCGCGTCGCGATCGCGCTGCTGGTGCTGGTCGGAGCAATGGGCGGTTATTTCGTCGTGCCGATGAACGCGCTGCTACAGCACCGGGGTCACCTGCTGATGGGTGCTGGACATTCGATCGCGGTGCAGAATTTCAACGAGAACCTTTCGATCCTGGTGCTGCTCGGCATCTATGCCCTGATGATCAAAATGGAGCTGTCGATGAATTCCATCATCGTGGCGTTCGGCCTGTTCATTGCGGCAACCATGGCCTTGATAACCGTCAAGCACTGGCACGATCAGGAGATGGCGGGTGAAGGGTCCCCCGCCGGGTCCCCGGAGCGGAGAAAGCGCGTTACGCGGGCATTTAACACGGTTTCTCCCATTTGCCTTTCTCTGCGTTCTCTCTAGTTCTTCTTCTGCGACCTCTGCGTCAAGGGCTGAGCCGGCCAGCGGGTGAGGTCCGGCGGTGCAGTCAAAGTACGACTGGCCGGTTGGGCAACTCGTTCGGCCCGAGGCCCTGCCTGGGAAAGTGGGTTTCCAGGTAACGCGACACGTTCGCAATTCCGCCGAGCACGCCCGCCTCGAACCGGCCTTCGCGAAACGCCGTCTCCATTTCGCGGCAGGCCTCTTCCCAGGCGCGGTTGCCGACCTTCTCGTGAATGCCGCGATCGGCGACGATCTCGACATCATGGTCGGCGAGCAACAGGTAAATCAGCACGCCATTGTTGTGTTCGGTGTCCCAGACTCGCAGTGCGGCAAACACGTCTATGGCCCGCTCGCGCGCCGATTGCCCGCGCAGCAAGGCAGGAAAGTCGAGCGCGTTCTCGACGGCAAAGCGAATCTGACCGGAGTGGCGCGACTCCGACTCGGCGATGGCACGTTCGAATTGCAGCAGCGCGCCTCGCGGCAACACCCTGCCGGCCCGCCACTGCGGCATCGTCAGGTGACGCAACATGCGGGCAGTCTTCATTTCACCAGCGCCCAGATGCGCCGCCGCCACCAAACCCGCCGCCACCGCCACTGAATCCGCCACCACCGAAACCGCCGCCACCGAAGCCACCCCTGCCAAATCCGCCCAATCCGCCGCGATGGCCGCCCCCGGCCAGGGTAAAAATGAAGCCGACGATGCCCACCAGTAGCGCGACCGTCAGCGGCGCAACGATCAACCAGGCGAGCAAGCCGGTACCGAGGCCGACGATCGTCGCAGCGGGCAGTCGCCCGAACAGCGCTCGCAACAAGCCGCCGACTGCGATCACAATCGTCATGAACAAGATGAAATAGGTCTCGATCGAGCGCGGTTCGCTGCCGCCGCTGCCCTCCTGCTTCGGCGGCGGCAGCGGCTCGCCGTCGATGACCCGCATGAGGCGATCAAGCCCGGCGCGCAAGCCACCATAAAAATCGCCCTCGCGAAACCTGGGGATGAACTCTTCCTCGATCAGGCGTTTGGCTACGGCATCCGGCACCGCGCCTTCCAACCCATAGCCGACTTCGATGCGCATGGCCTGGTCGCTCCTGGCGATGACCACGACTATGCCGTCGTCCACGCCTTTGCGGCCGATCTTCCATGCCTCTGCCACACGCAGCGAGAAGGATTCGATCGGCTCGGGAAAGGACGTCCCGGTGATCAGCACCGCGATCTGGCTGCCTTTGCGTTTCTCGAACGCTTCCAGGCTCACTTCCAGCTCACGCCTCTGTTCGGCGGTCAGCGTGGCATTGATGTCCACCACGCGGCCCGTCAGTGGCGGAATCGGCGCGTCTTCCGCCGCTGCAAGGAATGCAAACAAAAGCGCGGCCGCCGCGGCGGCGCGCATGAACGGCCTCATTCCGTTACTTGTTCTGCGCCGGCTCGGGCTTGGAGAAATCCACGGCCGGGGGCTTGCTGATCGCCTGTTCGTTTTCGACCGTGAATGTCGGCTTGACCTTGTGGCCGAAGAGCATTGCCGTCAGGTTGCTGGGGAAGGTACGCACGGTGACGTTGTACTCCTGAACCGCGCGTATGTAGCGCTGGCGCGCCACGGCGATACGGTTCTCGGTACCTTCGAGTTGCGCCTGCAGGTCGCGGAAATTGGCATCGGATTTCAGTTGCGGGTAATTCTCCACCACCAGCAACAGCCGCGACAGGGCCGAGGTCATCTCGCCCTGCGCAGCGATGAATTTGGAGAAAGCATCCGGATCGTTGACCAGTTCCGGAGTCGCCTGAATGCTGCCGACGCGCGCCCGCGCATTGGTCACGCCCAGCAGCACGTCCCTCTCCTGCGCGGCAAAACCCTTCACGGTATTCACAAGATTCGGCACCAGATCGGCGCGGCGCTGATACTGGTTGATCACTTCCGCCCACGCCGCCTTGATCTGCTCGTCCCGGGTTTGCAGCGTGTTATAGCCGCAGCCGGCGAGGCCGAGCGAAATGGCCAGCAACAAAAACATGGCAAGGATGCGTTTCATCGAATTCTCCCGGTTAGAGACGACGGCGATTAACTGGGGACGCCGGCACCCTGTTTCAATTCCTTCATGGTATCCACCGCGAAACACAGGTCTTCCCAGGCCTTGGCCTTGTCGGTGAGGTTGCGCAACAGGTAGGCCGGATGGTAGGTCACGATCAGTGGCGTGCCGCGCCAGGCGTGCGCACGGCCGCGCAAGCTGGCAATGGTCGCTTCGGTGCCCAGGAGGTTCTGCGCCGCGACCTTTCCCAGCGCAATGATCAGCCTGGGCTTAATGAGCGCGATCTGGCGTGACAGGTAGGGTTCGCAGGCGTTGGCCTCCGCCGGCTCGGGGTTGCGATTCCCCGGGGGCCGGCACTTGACCACGTTGGCGATGTAAACGTTGTCTCCGCGCTTCAATCCGATCGCGGCGAGCATGTTGTCCAGGAGCTTGCCGGCCTGGCCGACGAAGGGTTCCCCGCGCGCATCCTCTTCGGCGCCCGGACCTTCGCCGACGAACAGCCATTCGGCGTGCTCGTCGCCCACTCCGAACACGGCCTGTTGCCGCTGCTTGTGCAGAACGCACGACGCACAACCCGTGACAGCAGCCTTGAGCTGTTGCCAGTTCATCGCCCCGATCTGCGCGCCGCGGTCGTCCGCGGGAAGCGGTTGCGCCGCCGGGAGCGGCGCCAGCTCCTGGTGTACGGCGCCTTGGACTGCGCCTGTTTCCTCCCCAACAGGCGCCGCACGCCTGCGCACCCACAAGGGCATGAGACCGAGTTCGGTAAGGACCAGGGACCGGCGGTTCACAACATCAATCCCATCAGGATCGCATCCTCGCGCCCGCCGGCTGCCGGGTAATATCCGCGGCGAACGCTGATGTCGCGAAAGCCGTAGTCCGCGTACATGCGCCGCGCCGAAGTATTGGACGGCCGCACTTCGAGGAACATCTGTTGCGCGTCGCTGTCGCGGCCGATGCGCACAAAATGCTCAAGCAGCGTGCGGCCCAGCCCGCGCCCTTGCCACTCCGGCGCGATGCTCAGGTTGAGCAGATGCGCCTCCCTGACGCCTATCATGAGCACGCCGTAGCCGGTCACCACCCCGCCGCAGTCGATCACCCAACAGCTGTAGCCGACCCGCATCGAGTCCTCAAAGTTCCCCCGCGTCCACGGGTGCGTATAAATGACAGGCTCGATCTCCATAATCCGATCGAGGTCGGAGGCGCGCATCGGACGCAGTTTCGGCAGGATGTCGAGCTGGGCACTCATGTTCGTTCGTGCATTTTACGGGCGACCTTGTCGCGCACATAGATCGGCACCGCCTGCTCTGCCGGAACCCCCTTGCCGGCGGCAAGGACCGGCTCCGCCAACTGCGCGATCTCCCGGGCGTGAGGAAAGGCCTGCGGTTGAACCTGTGCAAGCTGCCCATGATAGCGCGCAGCCAGCGCATCGCCATACACCGCGAAGCCGCTGCCCAAACCCACCCAGTCGCCGCCCTCCAGTACCGGCGCCGCCTCGGCCTTGCATACACTGGGCGCCGCCGTTTCGCTCCAACCTGCGCCATAGCGCTGGTAAGCCGCGTGGTAAATCTCTCCCATTCGCGCATCGAGGCAGGCCACCACCCTCGGTGCGCCTGCAGCCTGCGCCAAAGCCAGCAGCGTTCCGACCGGCACGACCGGAAGGCCGGCACCGAACGCGAGCCCTTGCGCGACTCCGCAGGCGATGCGCAGGCCGGTGAACGATCCCGGTCCGGCACCGAATGCGACACCATGCAGATGTGTCAGCCGCAGGTTCGATGCACTCAACAGCGCGTCAATCATCGGCAAAATCAGTTCGGAGTGCTTTTGTCCGGCAAGTTCTTCGCGGAAGGTGAGCTTTCCGCCATGAAGCAACGCGACCGAGCAGTATTGCGTCGAAGCATCGAGGGCGAGGATGTTCAAGGAGGGTCCATCAGCACATAACAAATGCGCAACCAGCTGGGCACGCGAATTCTAGCCGAACCGAATCGCCGCAAGTTAATTGTTATAATCGCAGCCTGTCAGCGGCCGCGGGCTCTCGACCGTTAAGAGCGGCGGGCGGCGATCACGCCGCCAAAAAACAAATAGACCCATCCGGAGGACCAATCATGAATCGCTTCCTGCGCAACGCCGGCGCAACTACCGCACTTTTCGCACTTGCGCTTCTCGGCAGTCCGTTCGCCTCAGCGCAAGCTCCGCTACGAATCGGCGTCATTACCTTCCTGTCCGGACCGGCAGCCGGTCCCTTCGGCGTTCCGGCCAAGAATGCCTCGGATCTGCTGACGGACGCGCTCAACAAGGGCGGGCAGATTCCGGGCTATGAAAAGAAAGGCTTCGGCGGAAGACTGCTCGAAGTGGTCTATGTGGACGAGGCCGGCGGACCGACCAAGGTGGTCACCGAATACCGCAACCTGGTCGAGCGCCAGAACGTGGACCTGGTGATCGGGGTGATCTCCTCCGGCGACTGCCTGGCGGTGGCGCCGGTGGCCGAGGAAATGAAGAAACTCACCGTCCTGTTCGACTGTGCCACCAACCGCATCTTCGAGGAAGCGAGCTACAAGTACGTCTTCCGCACCACCACCATGGCGACCCAGGAGAACGTGGCGGCGGCGCGCTACATCGCTGAGAACTATCCCGATCTCAAGTCATTCTCCGGCATCAACCCGAATTACGCCTGGGGCCAGGACGCCTGGTCGGACTTCACCGAGGCAATGAAGATCATCAAGCCGCAAGCGCAGATCGGTACCATCGTCTGGCCCAAGCTCGGCGCCGGTCAGTACGGCACGGAGATCTCCGCGGTGCTGGGCAGCGGCGGCGAGATCGTGCACAACGGGCTGTGGGGCGGCGACCTCGAGGCTTACATTCTTCAGGCCGCGCCGCGCGGCCTGCTGGCAAAGATGCCCAACATCATCATGACCGGCGAGACGGTGATCGAGCGCATGGGTGCGCAGCTTCCCGATGGCACCATTCTCGGCGCGCGCGGCCCGAACGGCCCGTTCGCCCCGCCTACCACGCTCAACAAGTGGTTCCAAAAGGCGTTCAAGGACCGCTTCGACGTCGCACCGGTTTACGCCTCGTATCACATGGTGACCGCATTCCTGGGTGCCAAGGCCGCATTCGAGAAAGCCCAGGGAGCCAACAAGGTGCAGGATCCGACCATCGATCAGATCATCGGGGCTTTCGAATACCTGAAGTTCGAGTCGGTCGCCGGCACAGTGGACATGTCGCTCGGCAAGGGACACCAGGCGGTGCAGCACGTGCCCTACGGCACAGTAAAGAAGGTCGACGGCAAGATCACGCTCACCAACATCAAATACTACCCGCCGGATCAGATCAGCCCGCCCGACGGTATGAAGAGCATCGACTGGATCCGCTCCGGCTTCAAACGTTAGAGCCATTTCAAAACCATTTTTCGCCACAGAGCACACAGAGATCACAGAGTAAGACGAGAACCTACCTTGGGTTGAAACAATGGAAGTTTGTACGATTTGCAAATGCTCGGCTGATCTAGGGCATATCCAGTTTGACCATGTCCCGTTTCCTTCGCATCACTTTTGACAAGTGGTTGAACTCTTCTCTGTGAACTCTGTGTCCTCTGTGGCTAACTGCGTTAGATGAAAGAATTCAACATCGCGCTTATTCCGGGTGACGGTATAGGCAAGGAAGTTGTCCCCGAGGGCACGCGCGTTCTCGACGCCGCGGCGAAGGTGCATGGCGGCATCAAGTTCAGTTACCGCGACTTTCCGTGGAGCTGCGAGTACTACCAGAAGCACGGGCGCATGATGCCTGCGGACGGACTGGACCAGTTGCGCCCCTTCGATTCCATTTTTCTCGGTGCCGTCGGGTTTCCCGGCGTGCCGGACCATGTCTCGCTGTGGGAACTGATCGCGCCGATACGCCGCGGCTTCCAGCAGTACGCCTGCGTGCGGCCGATAAAGCTGTTGCCGGGAGTGAAATCCCCGCTCGCCGACCGCACCCCGCAGGATATCGACTTCGTGGTGGTACGTGAAAACAACGAGGGCGAGTACTCGAACATGGGCGGCCGCATCTACTCCGGCACGCCCAACGAAATAGTTAGCCAGATCAACATCTTCACCCGCATGGGAACCGAACGCATCATCCGCTATGCGTTCGAGCTCGCGCGCAGGATAGGAAAAAAGAAAGTCACCTCGGCAACCAAGTCCAACGGCATCAGTTTCAGCATGCCGTTCTGGGACGAGGTGTTCTGGCAGATCGCCAAAGGCTACCCCGAGATCGAAAGCGAGCAGATGCACATCGACGCACTGTCCGCGCGCTTCGTCACGCATCCGCAGCGTTTCGGCGTAGTGGTCGGCAGTAATCTGTTCGGCGACATTCTTACCGACCTGGGAGCGGCCATCGCGGGCAGCATCGGCATTGCGGCTTCCGGCCAATATCAATCCTGAAAGGCAGTATCCTTCCATGTTCGAGCCGGTGCACGGCTCGGCGCCGGATATCGCCGGCAAGGGCATTGCCAATCCGCTCGGGCAGATCTGGAGCGGGGCAATGATGC
The DNA here is from genome assembly GCA_963789945.1 of uncultured beta proteobacterium. Taxonomy (GTDB): domain Bacteria; phylum Pseudomonadota; class Gammaproteobacteria; order Burkholderiales; family JACQAP01; genus JACQAP01. The sequence continues at coordinate 719,929 of CAWBMN010000004.1, forward strand.
TGGACCATCTGGGCCATGCGGAACTCGCAACCCGGATCGTTTCCGCCATGTCCGCGGTGATGCAGTCGGGGTTGCGCACACCAGACCTGGGCGGCAATGCCAATACCAGGCAGGTAACCGACGCCGTGGTCGCCCGAATGCTAAAGGCCGGTTGAAACGGCGCGGATTCGAACAGGCAGCCCGTAATAAAAAAGGACTGTCACAGGACTCGGAGGAGGAACCATGAACGAGAAAACCGGAAGGACAGTCGCACCGGGCCGCCGCAAGCTGATCAAGCAGACCGCCACGCTGACCGTTGCCGCTGCTGCAGCGCAGTTCGGGTTCCCGGCGATCCTGCGCGCGCAATCCGACACGATCCGAATCGGGCACATTACGCCGCGCACCGGCTTTCTCGGCCAGGTGGGCGAGTACGGCTACAAGGGCGCCATGCTGGCGGTCGAAGAGGCCAATGCGGCGGGCGGCGTGCTCGGTCGCAAAATCGAGATGATCGCCGAAGACAGCGTCAATCCCGCGACTGCCGTGACCAAGGCGAACAAGCTGGTCGAGCGCGACAAGGTGATATGCCTGATCGGCGAGATCAGTTCGGCTTCGGGGCTCGCCATCGGCGAGCAGGCGCAGCGCTACAGGATCCCGTTCTTCAACACCGGCTGCAACTCCGATGCGCTGCGCGGCGCCAACTGCAAACGCTACATGTTCCACATCGAAGGCAGCAACACCATGTACACCAAGACCATCGGCACGTGGCAACTGCAGAAGAACCTGATCAAGGGCGCGCGCTGGTGCTTTTCTGACCGCGGACTACGCCTTCGGCCACGACCTCTACAAGGTTTCCTCGCGCTTCCTGGAGCAGAACGGCGGCATCATCCTCAACAACGATTTCGTGCCGACCAACACCGCAGACTACAGCGCCTACATTCTGAAGATCCGCCAGCTCAAGCCCGATTTCGTCTACCTCAACCTGGCCGGCGTGGACCAGACCACGTTCCTGAAGCAGTACAAGGAGTACGGCCTGCCCTATCTGCTTGCCGGCGGCGTGATGGACACTGCGCCGTTCTGGGCCACCGGCCTGGATTCGCTCTCCGGCCACTGGCAGAGCCTGTGGTATCACGGCCTCAACGTTCCTTCGGCCCGGGCCTTTACAGAGCGCTTCGTGAAGAAGTACGGACAACCACCGGAGAATCAGGCCTGGGGCGATTACGTCGGCGTGCGCATCGTGCTGCAGACCGTGGCGGAAACCAAGGGCACCGACGCCGCCAGGATCGTCCAGCATCTGGAGAAGGGCGCGGAGTTCGATCTGCTCAAGGCGCGCAAAGGCAAGTTCCGCGACTGGGACCACCAGTTGCTGCAGGAAATGTACGTGGTGAATGTGAAGGACAAGGCGAAGTCGAAGGATCAGTGGGACATCTTCGACGTCGTCGAGACCGTGCCGGGCAGCAAGGAGTCGCTGGAGTTGATCCAGCCCACGCAGCAGGAAAACCCCTGCAGCCTGCCGGCGGCGTAAGCCGCGGCTGAGTTCGTTTCAGTCGTGCTTCTTCTCGAGCAGATCGCCAACGGCCTGCTGGTCGGGTCGTACTACATCGTCCTGTCGCTCGGCCTTTCGCTGATCTTCAGCCTCGGCGGCGTGGTCAACCTCGCCCACGGCGCGTTCTATGCGGTAGGCGCCTATCTCGCCTACGAAATCGAAAGACGACTCGGTTTTTTCGGCGCGATGGGGCTCTCCCCGGTGGGCGTGGCGCTGATCGGCATCCTGATCGAGCGCTTTGCCCTGCGGCGCCTCTACAACAGGGATCCGATGCTGGGCCTGTTGTTCACTTTCGGCCTGGCACTGACCGCCGAGCAGAGCCTGCGCATGATCTGGGGCACCACCGGGCTGCCGTTCTCGCTGCCGGAGCAGCTTCGCGGGCAGCTGATCCTCGGCGATTTCATCTATTCCTATTACCGCCTGTTCGTGCTCGCGGTGGCGATCACCGCGCGTGACCGGCTGCTGGCTGTTGCTCAACAAGACTGCATTCGGAATGGTGGTGCGCGCCGGAGTACGCGATCCGGAAATGGTGCGCGCGCTGGGCATCTCGCTGCGACCGATCCTGACCGCGGTGTTTGCGCTCGGAGTGGCGCTCGCCGGCCTGGCGGGCGTGCTGTCGGCGCCGCTCGCAGGCGTGCAGCCGGCGATGGGCACCGAAATCCTCACCGCGACCTTCGTCGTGGTGGTGATCGGCGGATTGGGCAGTTTCTGGGGCGTGGTCGTCGCGGGCCTGCTGGTCGGTGCGGTGCGCGGCATCACGGTGTATTACTACCCGCCCGCGGCGGAAGCCTCGATGTACCTGCTGATGGTGCTGATCCTGCTGTTTCGCCCGCGCGGGTTGATGGGCGAGAAATTCGAGAAGTTCGAATGACGCCAGGCAACTTTCTCAGACATCCGCTTTTCGTCGCCGCGGTGGCGCTGCTGGCGCTGCCGCATGTCGTCACCGGCACCGGCTTCACCTGGGGTATCGCCACCGAGATCGCGATCTTTGCGCTGGTTGGCCTGGGCTATAACCTTCTGCTCGGCTACACCGGCCTGCTGTCCTTCGGTCACGGCATGTTCTTCGGACTGGCTGCATATGCCACGCGCGCTGTCGCAAATGCATTGGTTCAAGAGCAGCCTGTGGCTGCCGCTCGGCTTCGCGGTGCTGTTCTCCGCCGCGTTCGGCCTGGTCGTCGGTTTCCTGGTGTTGCGCCGGCGCGGCGTGTACTTTTCCCTGCTCACGCTGGCGTTCACTGCACTGACCTTCTACATCGTGTACCGCTGGACCTCGTTCACCGGCGGCGAAAACGGCCTTTCCGGGATTCAGCGTGTGCCTCTTTTCGGGCTCGATCTCGATAACCAGGTTGCTGTTCTATCATCTGATCGCCGTGATCGTGTTTGTCGTTGCCTGGATCATGTGGCGGGTCGTGCACTCGCCGCTCGGCTCGGTGCTCGCAGCCATCCGCGAGAACGAGAACCGTGCGCGATTCATCGGCTACCCGGTGCTGCGCTACAAGCTCGCGGCCTTCGTCATTTCCGCCACCGTCACCGGCCTGGGCGGCAGCCTGATGGCGTTCCTCAAGCTGTTCGTTTCCGCGGACACGGTGCACGTCAATTTCTCCGGGGAAATCCTCGCCATGACCATCTTCGGCGGCGTCGGCAGTTTCCTCGGCCCGACCCTCGGCGCGTTCTTCTACATCATGTTCCGTGAGGTGCTGACCGGTTACACCTCGGCATGGCAGTTCTGGTTCGGCCTCCTGTTCATGGCCTTCATCCTGTTTTCGCCTTCGGGCTTGGTCGGTGTTGGCGCGCGCCTGCTTGCACCTCTGCGCAGGAAGACAGGAAGGCGTCGGCGCGATGGCCGCGCGCGTCACCCCGCAGCCGGGTCAGGAGATCCCGGCGTTTCCTGCGCGAACATCCGCCGGTTTCCGGAACGATCCTGAGCTGCGCCGGCGTGATCAAGCGCTTCGGCGGCTTCACGGCTGATCGCAGGGGTGGATCTGAAGCTCGCGGATCGCAAGCTGCATGCGCTGATCGGACCAAACGGCGCCGGCAAGACCACCCTGTTCAACACCATCTCCGGCATGTTCGCTCCCGATAGCCGGACACATCGTTCTGGACAATAGCCCCGATAGCAGGCCTTCCCGCCGAGCAAGTGGTCGAACCAGGGCCTGGCGCGCTCCTTCCAGATCACCAGCCTGTTCCCGGCGCTGTCCGTCTGGGAGAACCTGCGCTTGGCGGTGCAAGCGCGCGATGCACGCCGCTTCAACGCCTGGACGCGCAGCGGCGCCCTGCCTGCAGGTGAACGCCGAAACCCGCGAGCTGGTGAAGTTTCTCGGGCTCGAGAACACCGAGCACGCGCTGATTTCCAGCCTTTCCTACGGCGGCCAGAGACTGGTGGAGATCGGCATGGCGCTGGCGGCCAAGCCCCGCGTCCTGCTGCTGGACGAACCGCTGGCCGGCCTCGCCGCGGCGGAACGCGAGCGCATCGGGTGCTGATACGCCGGCTGACCGGGGACATGGCGGTGCTTCTGGTCGAGCACGACATCGATCGCGTGTTCGGCATGGCCGACGTCGTCACGGTAATGAACGAAGGCAGGGTGCTGGTCGAGGGCGACGCGGAAACGGTGCGCGCGCATCCCGAAGTTCAGCGCGTGTATATCGGCAGCGGTCATGCGCACCTCGTTTCCCAACGGACGAAGAGGGATCCATCGTCGCAGGACGTCCTGCTGCAACTGGAAAGGATCAATTCCTTTTACGGCAAGAGCCACATCCTCCACGATGTCAGTCTCATGGTGCGCGCGCGCGAGGTCGTCGGCTTGCTGGGACGCAATGGCGCCGGCAAGTCCTCGACCTTCAAGAGCATTCTCGGTATCGTTCAGCCCGCATCCGGTACCGTCACTTTCAACGGCCAGGTGATCAGCGGCAGCACACCGGAGCAGATCGCGCGTTTGGGCATCGGCCTGGTGCCACAGGGGCGCAGGCTGTTCTCCGGCCTGACCGTGGAGGAAAATCTGCGCCTGGGCGCGCTTGCGCGGCAGACCGGCGACGGCGTCAAGTGGGATCGCGACAGGATCTACGGCTACTTCCCGAGAATCCGCGACAAGCTCCACACCAAGGCCGACTTGCTCTCCGGCGGCGAACAGCAGATGGTCGCGATTGCCCGCGCCCTGTCCGGCAACGTCAAGCTGCTGCTGATGGATGAGCCGTTCGAGGGTCTGTCGCCGGCGATGGTCGAGGAAGTCTTCAAGTCGATCGAGCAACTCCGGCAGGAAGTCGCGATCCTGATCATCGAGCATCATCTGGACCTGGTGCTGTCGCTCGCCGACCGCGCCTACGTCCTGGACCGCGGACATGTGTCGCACCAGGGACCGGCGCAGCCGCTGCTCACCGAT
>CAWBMN010000005.1:0-344734 GCA_963789945.1 uncultured beta proteobacterium
GCGCTGTCAGCTATCAGCAGTGGAGTCTGCATGCCGATGCGCTCGGCACCGGCGCCACGGTATGGGCCGACGGCATGCAAGGCGGTCCGGCCTTCTTCCGCCCTGACGCCGGAACCGGCTACGAACGCGTCCTGGCAACGGTTTGCAACGCCGCGATCGCGATGCGGAACTGATATCTGTTTCAGGAAGTAGCACTCACCTCAAAACCTGCACTCACGATCACACCAGATCCCGAATGCGGTTAGTCGACCCCGTAGGCTTGTGCGGCCAACCCGGGGTAAAACCGCTCGCACAGCGTTCTGCGCAATTGTTCCGGGGAAAGATCGGCAGGAAAGGACGCCTGTGCGATGGCACGCGCGGCCTCGAACATGTTCACGCCGATCATGAATCTCTGGACCGGCTCCATTCGGGCATAGCGCTCATGCACCATGCGAGCAATTTCAGGGCTCGTGTCGTTCACGCAGTCCTTTGCCCATGCCAACTTCGACAGTATCAGACCCTCCTGCTGACAAGCCATGCCGAAAATCCCGGCAACTGGACCTGAACACGACGGGCAAATTCGGTTTGCCGGTATGGCGCCTGCTTGCGAACGATCAGATCCACTTTCACGACGCTTTCCAGGTGCAGCAAGTTGAACATGCCTTGTTCCCGCAAGGCGGCCTTGAGCGCTTCTTCCGGAACGAAGTAATCGGGCTCGAACGACGCAATGAGTTTTCCGGCGTCCGCCCCTTCCAGCGCGACAACAATATCGATGTCGCGCGTCATGCGCGGCTCGGGCATAGTAGTTCATCGCCATCGAGCCAGTCAGCATGTATGGGATTCGCGCCGTCTCCAACCGGGCGCAGACATCCTTGAGAACTTCGAGTTCCGAAAGCATGGGCCAATGGTACGGCAACAGCCGCATTGACGGGCACCACACCTGTCCGCTCGTCGCGGTCAATACATAAGGGCGCGGATCAATCGTGTCGATTCAACGCGTATCGGCCGTGTCAGCGAGTCTCGCCCACGAATCCCTGCTGAATGGTCGAGATGAGCTTCAACGCCTCGGCCGGCAGCGGCCCCTTCTTCGCGCTCTGGGCGGCGTGCTCCAGTTGTTCCAGGGTCGAGAGTCCCACCAGCGTCGTGGTGAGACCCGGGTTCGACAGTACGTATCGTATCGAGGCCTCGACGAGGTCCTTCGCGAATCCCCGCTTGACGACTTCACCGAACCGCGACCGCGCGGGCCACATCGCCGGCGTAACTCGAGGCGGAGCCGATCGGGTCCACGCTCTGCATGCCGAGCGGATGCCGGGTTTCGACGCCGCTCAACGCGCCGCCCGCCAATACTCTTATGCCGATGGTTCCAACGCCGCTCGCATGCGCGCGCGCAATGAGGTTGCCGTAATCCTGGGCCGGGTAGTTTGACGGCAGCTTCGCGCCCGCGCTGGGATTAAGCAGGTTGTAGCTCACCTGGGCCGTCTCGAATGAATCCAGAACGCTCTGGATCGCCGGGGTGTCACCCAAAGCCGTGAACCCGAAATGGCGCGCCTTTCCCTGCTTTCGCAAACGCGCGAAGGCTGGCAGCACGTGGTCGCGCACCGCCTTCGGGTCGATGGTTCCGTCGCGCTTTGACTCGGAAATCGGATTGTGCAACTGGTAGAGATCGACACTGTCGAGGCCCAGGCGTCGGAGGCTCGCTTCCATGGAATCGCCAATGTGCCGCTCGATGTCGCCGGTCGCTTCGACGAATACTTTGGTGCCGACATAGACCTTCGGCCGTTTCAGCGCCTTCAGCACCCGCCCGAGGTTGCGCTCGGATTCGCCGTTGCCGTACATCGGCGCAGTGTCGAAGTAGTTGATGCCGAACTCCATCGCCCGCGCGACCGCGCGCTCCTGGTCGGCGGCCGTGCCCTTCACCATCAGGCCGCCGACGGCGCCGCAACCGAAGCTCAGCACTGAAACCTGGAGCCCGGTTTTCCCGAGGATGCGCGTTTCCATAATTTTCACTCAATCCAACACAGAGGCACAGAGAACACAGAGGGCACAGAGGAAAGAAAAAGGTAAACGAGAATGGAATGTTGGAAATCTTGATGTTGCCGCGCACAGTGAATATTGGATCCCCAACCATGCCAGCGCTCGGAACATAACCATCCTTTCCTTTTCGCCCTTCTCTGTGTCCTCTGTGTTCTCTGTGCCTCTGTGTTGGGTGTAGGCATGCGTCCTTACGAGGTAATGTCGAGCGTGGTCACGCGGCGCAACTCGCGGCGGTACTTCTTGTCGTCGAAGGGCATTCCCCGGTGCATGGTCGCGCGGTTATCCCAGATCACCAGGTCGCCCACGCGCCACGAATGCCGGTAGACGAACTGCGGCCGGGTGGCGTGCTCGGTCAGGTCCCGCAGCAGCAGACGCGCTTCCGGCACCGGCCAGCCGATGATCGAAGCCGCATGCGAGGCGAGGTAGAGCGACTTGCGTCCGTTGGGCAGGGTGCGGACCAGCGGATGCACCGCGCCCTTGAGGGTTTCCGTTTCTTTCTCGGAGAATTCGAAGCCGAGCGTGGAGCGCGAATACGCAATCGAATGATGCGCGCGCAGGCCTTCGAGTTGCGCCTTCATGTCATCGTTCAGGCCATCGTAAGCGCTGCGCATGTCGGCGAATTCCGTGTCCGCCGCCACCGGCGGCACGACCACTGAGAACAGCATCGAGTAGCGGCCCGGCGGGTCCTGGAAGGAGGCGTCCGTGTGCCACAGGCGGTTGCCGAGCAGGTACTGGCGCGCGCCGGTCGTTCGACTGGAGGATCTCGCCGCCTTCGCCCACGTTGGAAATGTCGGTCAGCGCCTCGTTGCCGAAGCGGTTTTTCGCGATCGCCGCCGCACCGGTCTTGGCGTGAAGTTGACCGTCGAAGCGTTGCGCGAACTCCATCTGCTCACTGCCGGAAAAGGCCTGCTCACGGAAGACCAGTATCGCGTAGCGGTCCATGCCCGCGCGAATCTGCTCCAGGGTGTCGCGGTCGGAGACAGCCCGCAGATCGACCGGGCTCGCTTCAGCGACGAAGGTGGGATGAACGGATTTGAAAGTGAGGTTCACGGCCGGCGGCTCACGACATGGACAAACGATGAGATATTGTAGGACCACTCCCGAGGGTCAAGGAATCCGTAGCACGCCCTCCGGCAGCCGGGTCGCGATAGTGCCCAGGTCGGTGAATTTGATCGCATTGGCCACCAGGTCTGGTGCAATCCAGGGACAAATGACTAATAATGCAGGTGCCAGTCTGGGCTCAAATAATCAAGAGCGCGAGAAAATCCCAACCGGAGTGGGAGCACAGAATCGTGAGCACGGCCGAACCGGCCCGCCTGGATTATATTCGGCGCCCGAAGTCTGTTGCGCGACGCGCGCTACTGAGGGCCGCATTTGCAGGCGCGATCAGTTGCGCTATTCCTCGTCTCGCTTGTGCCGAGACAGCAATCGTCTTGCCGACCGCAGCCGGCAATCGACGATTTACGGTCCTGTACAAGGGCAAGAAGATCGGCGCCCACACTGTCTTGTATTCGCCGGCAACCGGAGAGACGCGCGTCAACACCGAGATCCGCCTCTTGGTCAAGGTAGCCTTCCTTACCTTGTTCGCGTTCCGTCACCGCTCCGAAGAGACCTGGCGCGATGGGCGGCTGATGTCACTGAACAGCGAAACGGTGGAGCATGGCGAGACGCTCGACGTTCAAGGCGCGGCAACGCCTGAGGGATTTCGCGTGGTGAGCAAGGGCGGTCCCTTTATCGCTTCGGCTGCAACCTTGACGTCAAACAGCCTTTGGACCCCGGCGGTGCTGGAGCAGGAGACATTGGTCGACGCGCAGCATGGGGGCGTCATCGGTGTCAGCGCACGCAAGTTTGCCGACGAGGAAATCGTGATCGGCACCCGCAAGGTTCGCGTCACGCGCTACACGTTCATCACGCCCTATCTCGCCGGCAGCATTTGGTATGACGAGGAAGACCTTTGGGTGCGCGGCGAATTCGAGCGTGAGGGTTCGAAAATCCAGTATCGACTTGACACGTGAGGCCCGCCAACCCGGTGAGCAAAGGAGCACTCGGTCATGCCCTTTAGACAACCCCTATACCTTGCCGCGGCGATCATGGCGAGCACCGTTGCTGGTTGCACGGTTGTTTCCGTTGTCCTCGCTCCCACCCCGATTACTCTCGCCACCGGGACCCCCGGCGGCGTCTATCATCCGGTCGGCAATGCGATCTGCCGCATGTTTAATCTGGCGGGCAAGGATCAGGCAAGGCCATGCGTTGCTGTTAGTTCTGATGGCTCGGTGGCGAATATCCGACGGGTCGAGACCGGTAAGTCAACGTTTGGCCTTTCGCAGACCGACGTCGCCTATGCCGCTTTTCATGGCGAGGGACCGTTTGCTGCCGCTGGCCCCGATCCGAGGCTGCGCATGTTGATCGCACTCTACCCGGAAGCATTTACCGTTGTCGCTCGCGCCGATACCGGCATACGCGACTTCCAGGATTTGCGCGGCAAGCGCGTCGGCATCGGAAAAAGCGGTGCCGGATATCCCTTCACCCGCGATGTCGTCCTCGGAGCCTATGGCTGGACGATATTGGATTTCGAGCATGTGCTGGAGCTCGATCCCACCGAACAAGAGCAGGCGCTTTGTGGCAACAAAGTCGACGGGGTCTTTTTTGGAGCGGGGCATCCCAATGGACTGACCCAGGGGGTGACCACGGGTTGCCGGGCGAGGCTGGTGCGCGTCGCTGGCAAGCCGATCGAACGGCTTCTTGCGACGCATTCCTATTACATCACCTCTGTGATCCCCGGCGGCATGTACGCCGGCAACCCCGACGATGTCCTGACAATCGGCACGCAGGCCGTGCTCGTCACATCCAGCGATCAGCCAAATGAGCTGGCTTATGCCGTCGTGAAGGCGGTGTTCGAGAATTTCGCCGATTTCCGGCGCTTGCACCCAGCGCTGTCGACCCTTGACATCAGGGACATGGTGCCCAGCGGGGCTATCATACCGATCCATCCAGGGGCGCTGAACTATTATCGTGAAGCTGGCCTCGTCCATTAAGTAAGAGGCCACGCTACAACCGGCCCTTCATCGGGCGTGCAGCGACCTCAGGTTCCACATTGGCGGTCCTGGTACCAGCGTGGCCGGCATCACCCGGCAACGGACTGCAACAATCCGGCGATTCCCCAGATCGGCACCACGCTCGCTGCGTCCCTGTGTTGTAAACCCGTATCCTGCAGATTGAAAGTGACACTTTCAACTTGCAGGCACGTGCACAGGCGTGACGTTCACCGGACGCGGGAGCGCCAGAACAGCGGAGACCGAACTGTCGACCGCCGGAGACATTTATTCGGAGGAACCTTGTTCAGGACCGCAAGACCTTCCCTGCTGACGCGCCGACAAGCTCCCCGTCGGCATATGTCGTGACGCCATTCACGATCGTGTACCGGATCCCACGAGAAGGCATGACCATGCGTTTGCCGCCGCCCGGAAGATCATAGCGCCGCTCGCCGCGATTTGAAGAGCCGACCGTCTTCGGATCGAAGATCGCGATGTCGGCCGCCAAACCCGGTTTCAGGCGCCCGCGGTCGCGGATGCCGAATAAGTCCGCCGGGTCGGAGGTGAGCCGGCGGATGGCTTCGGGCAAGGACAGGACTTCGCGTTCGCGTACCCAGGTGCCCAGCAGATAAGTCGGATAGCCGGAGTCGCAAAGCATATCGACGTGGGCGCCGCCGTCGCCCAGGCCGATCAGGATCGCCGGGTTGTTCAGCAGTTCGGCCATGCGGTCGATCCGGGTGTTGTACGACGCCATGGTGAATTCGAGATCGAGGTCGTCGGCCAGGGTCAGGTCGAGGAATGCGTCCACGCCGTCCTTGCCTTCGGCGCGCGCGATCTGCGCCACCGTCATCCCCTCGAAACGCTTCAGCTCCGGTGATTTCACCTCGTGCAGCGTGATGCGTTCCCAGTTGCCGAAGGCGATGGGGTTCTTCAGCTCTTCGCGAAACTGGTTGCGGAAGGCCGGGTCGCGGTATACCGCTTTCTGCGCCTGCTTCGATTTGTCCGCGAATACGCGGTTCCACGACGGAAACGCCGCAAACGAAAACGGGCTGTGCATGTCGATCTCGCGGGTGAGCGGCAGCGGGGAGGTCTGCGGCCTTGCGCCCTTCGCGATCATCGGGGCGGCACGGCGCAGCGTATCGCGCACCGCTTCCGAAATATCGTCGCGGTCGAACAGCGCGATAAAGGTCACCGGGCGGCCGCTTTCATCGAGCAGGAAGTCGAGCATCTCGCACTGGTCTTCCTCCAGCACGGCGATCTGCCGTGTCAGCGCCACTTCGATGGCGCCCTTGTTCTTCTCCCTGAGCACGTTCGCATAGGCCTTCAGTTCGGCGCGGCTGGCATTGCGGCAGGCCAGCGGCCGCCCGCCGAAGCCGAGATGCTGGTTGAGGATCGTGCTTGAAAAGCCGAAGGCGCCGGCATCCATCGCGCCGGAGAGCAGCGCTCGGATCTGCGCGGTTTCCTCCACTGTGGCCGCCCGTTCCATCGACGCTTCGCCCATGACGTAGTGCCGGAACGGCGTCAACGGTGCGAGGAAGGCGAGGTTCACCGACGGCTTGCGGCGTGCCGCGGCATCCATGTACTCGGGGAAAGTCTCCCAGTCCCAGGTGATTCCTTGTGAGAGCACCTCGAAGGGAATGGCCTCGACGTTGACGAGGTCGCGCATCGCCACTTCGCGCGACCCGGGCCGGCAGGGCGCGATGCCCACGCCGCAGTTGCCCATCACCACGCTGGTCACGCCGTGCCACGACGACGGCGTCACCGCACCGTCCCAGCAGATCTGCGCGTCGTAATGCGTGTGCGGATCGATGAAACCCGGCGAGACGACGCAGTCCGAAGCGTCGATGGTTTGCCTGGCGGCTCCGTCAACGCGGCCGATCTCGACGATCTTCCCGTCCGCGACCGCGACGTCCGCATGCCGGCCCGGCGCGCCGGTGCCGTCGATGACAAGACCGTTTTTGATCAGCAGGTCATATGCCATGAATTGTCTTGGGGAAATTGAACAGGAGGCAATAGAGAGATTCTATTCGAGTCTGCTATTTTCAGTTCAATCCTCTTTAGTTTTCGAGACATCCATCTTGTTCATCCTGTTAATCCTGTCGTGCTCTCTTGCTCTACAGAATTGGACAGGATGAACAGGATTGACGGGATGAAATGTAGAACCTATTCGTTATTCCGGTTTCCATCATGCACATCTTCACAATCCTGTCCTCTGCTCTTCATGATTCGCACAGGGAATGTGACGTTGCGCGCGCGCCTGTCGTCAAACAGCGTCGCTCCACCCCGTCATGGTTACCGCCAATCCCAATCCACGCAGCGCGGGAAGGCCATTGCGTCTGCCTGATTGACTGTTGAGCATCCTGCACGTCTCTTGCTTGAATGGAATTATGCCCTTTCAATCGCCCTCCAAGCGGAAGTCATCCGGAACCAAAGGCAACGGATCTAGCCCAATTTCCGATCTTCCCCTCAAAGGGGGAGCGCCCAAGAGAATCGCAGCAAGAGTCCTCATCATTGGGTGCGTCGTCTCTTGCCTGCTTGCCGGTTGCGGCGGAGGGGGTGGCGATGGCGGCGGGTCCGGTCCGTCCGGTCCCCCGGTTGTTACGGGTACTCTCTTCACGCAACCCCACGCCTGGACTCTGGATGTCTCAGGCCTGCCGGCCTCGGCACGCTCGACGGCAATCATCGGTGCATTGAACTCGCTGGGGGGATGGGGCGCCGGGTCCATGCGGATCGATTTCTCGATTTCGCTCCTGTTCGCGGACTCTGGCACGCCGAGACGAACCATCACCGCCGCACCGGGTGGCTACTGCTTCGGTGGCCCGGACTGCGACACGGTGCCGTTGCAGATGCCGATTCCGACCAACGGCAATACCGAGGGCAGCAGCAATTACATCTGCGACACCGCGAACAACGACTGTCACATCCTGGTAGTCGAAACCTCGAGCAAGAAGCTCTACGAGCTCTACAACGCAACCGAGGCCGGCGCCGCATTTACGGCGCTGGGCGCCTTCGTCTGGGACCTGACCAGGCAGTACCCCGGCTCGCTGCGAGGCGAACAGTGCACCTCCGCCGATGCAGCGGGCCTGCCGATGGCTGCGTTGCTGGCGACCAGCGACGAAGTGGCGGACGGCGAAATCCCGCACGCGCTGCGATTCATCCTGCCCAACGCGCGCATGAAGCAGCAGGTCTATGTGCGACCGGCCACCCATGCTGGCGGACCGTCAAGCAGCAACCCGGATGCGCCGCCGTATGGCGTGCGTTTTCGCCTGAAGGCGAGCTTCGACGAGACGCCGTTCAATGCCGGCGAACAGGTCGTGCTGCGCGCGATGAAGAAATTCGGATTGATCCTGAGCGACGGCGGGAACATCGCACTGACGTTCGCCGACGACCGGCTTTCAAGCAACAAATGGGCAACGCTTGGAATTGACAGCTTTTCATTCACCTCGGTAGCGGTCAGCGATTTCGAAGTCGTTGCCCTCGGCGCGGAGATCCCGCTTACCTTCAACTGCGTGCGCAATCAGTAAGGTGAGGGGTGAGGGACGAGGAGCGAGGGGTGAGGGGTGAGGGGTGAGGGGTGAGGGGTGAGGGGTGAGGGGTGAGGGGTGAGGGGTGAGGGGTGAGGGGTGAGGGGTGAGGGGCGAGGGGTGAGGGGTGAGGGGCGAGGGGCGAGGGGTCGAGGGCGAGGCTCAGGATTGGGCGCCTACGACTGGATTGCCGTCTTCCATTGCGTCCTCTCGTTTCTCCTTCGCGCTCCTTTGCGTCAACGCTCCTAAGGACGGCCAGCGGCCGGCTGGTTCACTCGTCACCCGTCACGTGTCACTCGTCACTGCCGCTAGATCGCTTCCACGAACCGCACCAGCGCCTCGCGCTCTGCTTTGGTCAGATTGCGGAACGCGTCGCGCGAAACTTCCGCTTCGCCTCCGTGCCATAGGACGGCTTCCGTGACATTGCGCGCGCGGCCGTCGTGCAGCATCGCGGTGCTGCCGCTCACTGTCTGCGACAAGCCCAGTCCCCACAACGGCGGGGTGCGCCAGTCGCGCGGGCCGGCCTTGAAGTCCGGGCGGCCGTCGGCGAGGTCCTCGCCCATGTCGTGCAGCAGAAGGTCGGTGTAGGCACGGAAGGTCTGGTTCGCCAGTTGCGGCAGCGGCGGAAACGTCTCCGCGGTCTTCATCTCGGGCACGTGGCACGCCGCGCACTGCGCTTCGGCGAAAAGTTTTTCGCCGCGCCGCACCTCGGGATCGGCCATGTTGCGACGCGCAGGCACCGCCAGTCCGCGCAGCCAGATCTCCACGGTTTCAATCTCGTGCCCGATGATCTCGGGGACGTTGCCCGGCAAATGGCGTGCGCAGATTTCCTGCACCGGCGGGCAGTTCTGCTCGGGGAACAATGGCGATGCCACCCCCATGTCGCCCAGCGCAGCGGCGGCGGTCTGCTGCTTCAGGCTTGGCTGGTTGGCCTTCCAGCCGAACCGGCCAAGGGTCGTGCGATTGTTCACCGCATCCCAGACGTAATTGGGACGGCCATCGAAACCCTGCGCTTTCTGGCGCCGCGCCACGGCCAGCAATGTCTGTTCGGGGACGGCTTCGAGAAAACCCATGCCGACCATCGGCTGGGCGATGCGCAACGACGTCATGATTTCTGCACCAAGAGAACCGAAAGCGAGGTTCTCGATGCGCAACCTGGGCTTGCGCAGCACGACCGTTTCCCCATCTGCGAAAGACACCGTGCGCTCTTCCCAGTCCAGGTACAGCTCGGCCTCCGCCGGCACCGCTGCGCCGGCGTAGGCAAGATCGACATTGCGGCCGTCGAGCGAACGATTCTGAAACTGGTCGCCGTAGTTTCGGATGCGGCTTCGGGCCGCCGTGCGCGTCCTCGCCACGAATACTGAGCCGCACCAGCATGGACCGCAATTGCTCGTCGCGCGAAGCCGGGGGACTGCCGCGGCCGACGTTGACATGACAGACGCTGCAGCGATCGGCAATGAATGTGGGGCCAAGCCCCCAATCTCCGTTCAGCGAGTTGACCGACGCCCACTGCCGGTGAAAAACGCTGCGCCCCGCCATGAAGAGCTGCCGCTGCTTGTTGTTGAGCACCGGCGCAGGTTCGGAATACGCCGCCTTGTCGAGGCGCTCGATGGTGAACGTGCCGGCCGAAAGCGCGGCGTCATCCGGCTGGTCGCGTGCGACGGCGATCGCGCCGGCGGCCAGCAAGCCGAGCACGACAACGCAGAACCGAAAGGCAGATTTCGGCATTGCGCACTTATCCATCACGTCGGTAGCATCCGGAGTTGAATTCCCACGAGCGAAGTTAATGCATACACGACATCGCCGCAAGCCCGAACATGGAGCGGTCATGCGAGGTTGGCGATTTCGGGGGTCTTTTTTGCAACGCGACGCGCTAATATGTCGAAACTTTCACCGGACCTGGCAACCCGCAGGCGTACCGAGGAGCGATCATGGGACTATTCAGCGGCAGGCGTCCGAACGATCTTGGCGTCAGGAACGGGCTGCTCAAACCTGTACCGGCTTCACCGAACGCGGTAAGCAGCCAGGCGACCGGCGGCTATCACCGCATCGAACCGCTTCGCTACAACGGCACGGCCGAGCCGGCGATGGCTGCACTCAAGTCCGTCATCGAGAGCACGCCGCGCACCAGCATCGTCGAAGAGCGGGCCGACTATATCTACGCGGAGTTCACCAGCAGGCTGATCGGCTACGTGGACGATGTCGAGTTCTACTTCCCGCCGAACGAGCAGGTCATTCACGTGCGTTCCGCGTCGCGCCTGGGTTACAGCGATTTGGGCGTGAACCGCAAGCGCATAGAGGACACAAGGGCGAAACTCGCGGCCGCCGGTGTCTGAGACCGAATCCTCCGCGCCGCTGCCGGACCAGGAAGATCCGGGGATTGAACCCTGGTGGCGTCGTTCGGCGCCGCTGGCCGCAGCCGCGAGCCTCGCAATCGGTGCGGCGACATTGTGGTTCGGCAACATGCTCCATCGCGTTCCGCTCGATCAGCACGCCACCCTGAGCTATCTGCTGATGCTGCCGCTGCTGTTGATCGTGCCGGCGTTCTCCGCCGCGGGTCTGCGGCTGGCGTGGCTGGCGTGGTTCGGCGCGCAGGGCGCGACGAGATTGTTGATCGCTATCGTGTTGCTGGCGGCGGCGATGGCCAACCTGCTCGCGATTTGGCGTTTCGGGACCGCTCTGCTGCGGATTTTCGGGACGTAGCCCAACTTACGTGCGCGGCAGGCCCGGCTCCTGTGCAAAAAAGAGGCAACAAACAGGTCGAGGCCACGTCAGGAGCGACTGCCAATCTGTTGAAAGGCTAGCGCTTTTACATCCTGCAACCACGTGTCAATAAAGTGTCACATTTTCCCGCGCGGAGGCGTGTTAGCTTGTGCCGGCACTTTCAACTCTCCCCTCCCGCCTTATGAACAAGAAGACTGCCGTGAAACAGCCGATCGCGAACGCCGCCGATTACGTCGATGCGTTGACCAGACCGCAATCGAAAAACCTCATGGTGAAGAAAAGAATCTTCGCCGGACGCAGGATGCGGGACGAAAATCGCGCGGTGACAGTGGTTACCGAGGTGGTGAAACGCCTGGCTTGACGCACTCCGTTAAAAAAAAGACGCGGCCAGGGCCGCGTCTTTTTTTGTTGGTGATGCCGCGAAGGCTCAGCGATTCTTATCCACGCTGAACGGCCCGGAGCCGTAAACGATGATGTAGAGCATGCCGCCCATGATCGCCAGGTTCTTCATGAACATGATGTTCTGCAGTTGCGCCTGCTCGGCCGGCACCGCCCAGAAGGCATGAAAGATGAATGAGGCGACCAACACGAAAATGAAGATTGCTGCTGCGCCCCAACGCGCCTTCCAGCCCACGGCGATCATGATCCCTCCACCGAGTTCGATGATGATCGCTATGACCGCGAGGACCTGGGCCATCGGCATGTGGTACGCCTGCATATAGCCGAGCGTACCGTCGAAGCCGGTGATCTTCCCGAATCCGGCGATGATGAAGATCAAAGCCAGCAAAACACGGCCGACCAGCGGCCCGTACATTCTCACAATTTCCATGGTGTCTCCTCCGTTGTTACGAAACGATCAAAGAACCACTTCAACTGCCTCCACATCCGCCGCCTACTCCGCGGCAAATCCGATGTCCCTGTGCGTTCCGTCGCAGAACGGCTTGTTCTTCGAGCCGCCGCAACGGCACAACGACGCCTGTCCGCCGATCCACGCCGCCGCGCCCTTGCTGTCGGCGATCTGCATCTCGCCGAAACAGCGCAGCGGTCCGTTGGTTTTGAGTGTGACGCGAAGCTGCGTTCCCGGCGCGCCGGGATCGAGTGCCTTGGGTTGATATTCCGGAGAAACGGCGACCGGGTCGCGAAAACCCGCCGCCTTGTGAGCGCTGTCGCAAAAGGGCTTGTTCGCGGATTTGCCGCAGCGGCACAGCCAGCCTCGGCATCGCTTTCTGAGGACCGTACCGTCGGCGGCGAGATCTCGATGTCGCCCGCGGACCTTCAACGGTCCATCGATCTGAGGTTGGATGACGTTCATGTCCGAGGCCACGTTGGTTTGGGTTACCTGCACTTACCCTTCACTCATCACTTGTCACTCGTCACTTGTCACTCGTCACCGTTTCACTGCGCCGTCCATCCGCCGTCGATCGGAAGCGCCGCGCCGGTGATCGAGGCGGCGGAATCGCCGGCGAGAAACAGCGCAAGTGCGGCCACTTCTTCGACCTTGACGAAGTCCTTGCTCGGTTGCCGCTCGAGGATCACGTCCCTGATGACGTCCTCGCGCGCAATGCCGTGCGCCTTTGCCTGGTCGCCGATCTGCTTCTCCACCAGCGGAGTCAGCACGTAACCCGGGCAGATGGCGTTGCAGGTGATGCCCTTGCCCGCGGTCTCGAGCGCCACCGTCCTGGTCAATCCGACCAGACCGTGCTTGGCGGCGATATACGCCGATTTGAACGGGGACGCAACCAGTCCGTGAGCGGAGGCCATGTTGATGATGCGGCCCCAGCCCTTTTTCTTCATTTCGGGAAGCGCCGTGCGGATGGCATGAAATGCCGATGACAGGTTGATCGCGAGGATCGCGTCCCACTTTTCGACGGGGAATTCGTCCACCGGCGCCACGTGCTGGATGCCGGCGTTGTTGACCAGCACATCCACGGCGCCGAAACGCCGCTTTGCCTGATCCATCATCGCCACGACCTCGGCGGGTTTGGCCATGTCGGCCGACGAGTACAGCACGGCTACCTTGTGTTCGGCGGCCAATCCGGCGCGCAGCTTTTCGATTTCTGCCATGTCCCCGAAGCCGTTGAGCATGACGTTGCAACCCTGGGCGGCAAATGCCCTGGCGATGCCCAGGCCGATGCCGCTGGTGGAACCGGTAATGACAGCGGACTTGCCTTTCAACATGCTGTGCGGGCGCCCTCGCGTTCAACGTTGCCGCGCAGTCTAGCAGATGCAATCTAGGGAAGCTCTGATCAGGTTCCACATGCGCGACCGAGGCGATTCGGGTCGAGGACAAGACGGCGAGGACGCCGTGTAGCCGGCCTACATAAGGAGGAGCCGACGCAGACATCGGCCCGAATCGCCCGGTCCCTCGAAAGAGTCGAAATGTCATTGGGTTGTGCCAGGTGCGGCGCCTGCGTTGTTACGCTCCTTGCTGGGGCTTCAGCCGCATCTGCGGAGCGACGCCTGGCAGTCATCCGCACCTGGCGCAACGCGCGTCGCGGAACTTGATCAGAGCTTCCCTAGATAACGGTGGTGTTCAGGACCGGTTTCCAGCGGCCGGCGCCTCGCCGACCAGCCGGGCGACGAAGTGCGCGATCTTCTCAAGGGTCGCTTCCTTCTGGTCCACGTGAGGCGAGTGCGCGCAGTTCGGCAGTATCAGCGTTTCGACCGGGCCGGAAACCTGTCGCGCGATTGCCTTGACCTGGGCGACAGTCCCGTACTGGTCGTCCTCTCCCTGTATCAGCAGCGCTGGGCAGGTAACACCGGGCAGGTACTCCTCGATGTTCCAGCGGCGAAAGTCCGGATGCAACCAGATATCGTTCCAGGCGCGGAACGTCGATTCCGCGTCGTCGTGGTAGCGCGCCAGCTTCGCCGGCAGGTCGGTGTTCTCGAACGCGACTTTCGCCGCAGCGATGCTCTCCACCGTGATGTCCTCGACGAAAACGTGCGGCGCCAGCAGCACCAGGCCACGGACCGGGCGGCTTCCGGTGCCGGCATGGATCGAGCGCGATCGAAGCGCCGTCGCTGTGACCGATCAGGATCGGGTTGCGGATGGAAAGCGCGTCGAGCAATTCCGGAAGGACTTCGAGCGCCTCGCGGTGCATGTAGTCCACGCCGCGCGCCTCGGGCAAGGCGGTCGGACTTGCCGTACCCGTAGCGCGAATAGACGATAGCGGGGCAGCCGGTGGCATGCGACACCTTTTCGGGAAAATCCTTCCACAGCGCGACCGATCCCAGACCTTCATGCAGGAACACCAGCACCGGAAGTATCCGCCGCCGAACGATGGCGCGGCCCGGAATCGATCCGCTTGTATTCGAGACGATGGCCGCCGGCAGTCTGGAACATCTAAATGCCCAAATACCCCTGCAACGTTTCCGGGCTGCGACGCAGTTGGTCGCTGGACCCTTCGAAAACCACACGGCCCTTGACCAGAATCACGTTGCGGTCGGCTATGGCGGAGACTGCGGAGAAATTCTTGTCGACGATGATCGCGGCGATTCCGGTGTCGCGAATCTGCCGCAGGATGGCCCAGATCTCCCGTGCCACCAGCGGCGCCAGTCCCTCGGTCGCCTCGTCGAGTATCAGCAGGTCCGGATTGGTCAGCAGCGCGCGCCCGATGGTCAGCATCTGCTGCTCGCCGCCGGAGAGTTGCTGGCCGCCGTGATGCAGGCGCTCGGCCAGCTTTGGGAAAGTAGCGAGCACGCGTTCATAGGTCCACTCGCGCCGGCCGTCCGGGCCCGGCCGTGCCGCCATGACCAGATTCTCTCGCACCGAAAGATTCGGAAATACGCCGCGCCCCTCGGGCACGTAGGCAATTCCGGCACGCGCGATTGCGTGCGGCGCCGTTCCTGTCATGTCGTTGCCGCGTACGCGAACCGCTCCGGCACGCGGCGGCAACAGACCCAGGATGCTGCGGATCAGCGTGGTCTTGCCCATGCCGTTGCGTCCCATCAGGCCGATGGTCTCGCCACGATGCACCACCAGGTCCACGCCGTGCAGTACGTGGCTCGCGCCGTAGTACGCGTGAATGCCTCTCGCTTGTATTAATGCCTCAGGCATAGAAAAACCCAACGCAGAGGCGCAGAGGACGCAGAGAACACAGAGATAGGACGAAAAACAAACGGACAGATGTGAGGTTCTTCATGATCGGTTCATAGAGGCCCGCTTCCCATCGGCATCCATACACGATCAGCACCATGGGGAACATGGATCAGGTCTTCCTCCGTGTCCTCTGCGTTCTCTGCGCCTCTGCGTTGGGTGTAGGCCTTAGGCACTATCAACCCCAAGATAAGCTTCCTGAACGGCACGGCTGGAGCGGATGTGTGCCGGTGATCCGGATTCGAGCACCTGGCCGTTCACCATCACCGTGAGCCTGTCCGCCACCGCGAATACCGCGTCCATGTCGTGCTCGACCAGCAGAATGGCGTGGTCTTTGGTCAGTTTGCGCAGCAGTTCCACGATGCGCGCCGATTCCTCCGCGCCCATTCCGGCCAACGGTTCGTCGAGCAGCAGCACCACCGGGTTGGTGGCAAGCGTCATCGCGATCTCGACCTGCCGTTGCTCTCCATGTGAGAGGGACGCAACGATTGCGCCTTCCCGGCCCTCCAACCCGGCCATCGTCAATGCACGCACGGCGGCCGACGACACCGCGCGATAAGCCGCCGCCGGTTTGAAGAATCGCATCGAGCTCGGCAGCCGCGACTGCGCCGCGAGGCGGCAGTTTTCGAACAGCGGTGAACGGCAGGAACACGTTGGTCTTCTGATAACTGCGCCCCAAGCCGAGCCGCGAAATCCGGTCGGCGCGCAGGCCGGTAATGTCGCGCCCGCGCAGGCGCACGCTGCCACCGCTCGAAGGCAAGTCGCCGGCGAGCAGGTTGATCAACGTGCTTTTCCCTGCGCCGTTCGGACCGATCACGGCGTGCAGCTCGCCGACGTTGCAGGCGACCGATACGTCGCGGACCGCGGCCAGTCCGCCGAAGTAGCGCGTCAGTTCACGCGTTTCCAGGATCGCCTCAGGCATCGGCGACTTCCTTGTTGGGCGATCTCAAGCCCGCGAGGCCGACCAGTCCGCGCGGCAACAGCAGCGCCACCAGCACGATCGCGAGCCCCATCGGCAACTGCCAATGCCCGGTGAGGGACTGGAACCCCAGTTCGAGCAACATCATCGCGAACGCGCCCACGATCGGGCCGACCAGCGAGCCCATGCCGCCGAGGATCACCATCATCAAGACCGATCCGGACAGATGCCAGCCGAGCATGTCGGGATTGACCACCCCGAATTGCACCGCCGACAGGTAACCCGCCATGCCGGCGAGCATGCCGGCCAGCACGAAGCTGGCAAGCTTGTAGCGGAAAGTGGGGAAGCCGAGGGAACGCATGCGGGCCTCGTTGACGTGAACGCCCGAGATGACCTGTCCGAACAGGGAGCGCAGCGCCACCCGCAGGAAAAGAAACACCGCGACGAACAATGCGAGGACGACAAAATAGAAATCGCCGAACTTCTCCAGGTCGAACGGCCGCAAGCCGAAGATGCTCGCGTCGGGACGAAGGTAGATGTACATGCCATCCGAGCCGCCGGCGATGCCCGTGTCGTGAAAAAGGTAGTGCAGCATCTGCGCAAAGGCGAGCGTCACCATGATGAAGTACACGCCGGTGACACGCAGGACCAGGCAGCCAATCAACAGCGCCAATATTCCCGCGCCGGCCATGGCGAGCGGCAGGCTGACCCAGAAGTTCGCTGCCTGATACTGGGGTGTGCTGAGCGCGAGAATGTAGCCGGCAATGCCGAAGAAGGCGGCGTGTCCGAGGCTCACCAGGCCGGTGTATCCCACCAACAGATCGAGGCTCATGGCGAAGATCGCCATGATCATCATCTTGGTGACGAATTGTACGGTGAACTTGTCGGCGATGAACGGCAGCACGGCAAGCGCCAGAAGGCACAAGATCATCGCCGCAGCGGTGACACGTCCGCCGCCCGTCACAGCCTCTTCCCGAAGAGCCCCTCAGGCCGCCACACCAACACGATCGCCATCAGCAGGTAAACGCTCATCCCGGCCAGTTCCGGCAGGACCCTGAAGCCGGCGATTTCGATCTCCAGCACCTTGCCGAAAGTATCCACCAGGCCGATCAGCAGGGCCGCGACGAGCGCGCCTTTCACCGATCCGATGCCGCCGATCACGACCACCACAAAGCAGATGATCAGCACCTGCCCGCCCATGCCGGGAAACACCGAAGACACCGGCGCGGCGATCATTCCGGCAAACGCGGCCAGCGCCACACCGAGAGCGAATACAAGCCGGAATAGAAGCTGGATGTTGATTCCGAGCGATTGCGCCATGTCGCGGTTGGACGTGCCCGCACGGATCATCATGCCCAGTCGTGTGTGCTGGATCAGCCAGTACATCAGCACCGCCAGGGCCACGCACACGACCGACATCCACAAGCGGTACACCGGGTACGCCAGCGTGTCGGTCAGGGGAATGGATGCGGACAGGACATCGGGTATCGGCACGCCATGGACGTCATCGCCCCAGACGATGCTGCGCAATTCCTCGAAAATCAGGATCAGCCCGTAGGTGAGCAACACCTGATAGAGGTGATCGCGCCGGTAGAGGCGTTTGATCAGCAGCCATTCCAGCAGCATCCCGAGCAGTACGGTGAGAACGATGCCGAGTGCGATCGCCACCCAGAAGTTGCCCAGCCGGCCCGACAGCGACCAGGCGAGATACGCCCCGATCATGTAGAAGCTGCCGTGCGCCAGATTGATGATCCCCATGATGCCGAAGATCAGCGTCAGTCCGCTCGCCACCAGGAACAGCAGCAGGCCGTACTGGACGGCGTTGAGCAACTGGATGCAGGAAGGTGGCGATATCCATCTAGATCAACAGGCAACGCAGAGGCGCAGAGGACGCAGAGGGCGCAGAGGAAAACGCGCGGTGGCATTCAGGTACGGTCGGCGGGAGTCTAGTGCATGGATGCATGCTCGCGGAGGTATGTCGCAACCGGGAACAAGTCGCCTGCTCGTCCACAGAGACCTCTCTTCACAAATCGCGCGGTTGACTTGATGTCTCTGCGACCTCTCGTTCTCTGCGCCTCTCGTTGGGCTTGCGTTCTTGACGTCACCCGAGCTGCAGCCGCGAGCGGGATCTTCGAGCGCCTTCCAGGCGACGCCGATCACCTTGTTGTCGCCTTTCTCGGCGCGGCGCAGGTAGATGTCCTGGATCGGGTTGTGGGCCTTCGACATCTTCCATTGGCCGCGCGGACTGTCGATGACTGCGGCCTCCATCGCCGAGATCACCGCGCTCTTTGTTGCCGACATCGCCCTTGACCTTGTCGAGGGCCTGCGCGAGCAGCAGCCCGGTGTCGTAGCCCTGCATTGCGTACACATCCGCGTGGGATTTGTAGGTCTTGAGATAGGACGCGCGGAAAGCCTTGTTTCTCGGATTGTCCAGCGATTCGGCGTAGTGCAGCGTGGTCAGCAAACCCTCGGCGGCGTCGCCCTGGGCCGCCAGCACGCCTTCGGTGAGGAAGCCCGACCCGTACAGCGGGATCTTGTCCTTGAGGCCGGCAGCGGCGTAATCCTTCACGAATTTCACTGCGCCACCGCCGGCGAAGAAACACGCGACCGCATCCGGCTTGAGCGCTGCGATTTCGGTAAGCAGGGCCTGAAACTCGACGTTCGGGAACGGCACGAACAATTCCTTGACCACCGTGCCGCCGACCGCGGTGAATGCCTCCCTGAAAGAGGCGAGCGATTCCTCCCCCGCGGCGTACTTCCAGGTGATGAATACCGCGCGTTTGTGGCCCTTCTCGGCCATCACCCTGCCGAGCGGATGCACCGGCTGCCAGTTGGAAAACGAGGTGCGGAACACGTTGGGCGCGCATAGCGCACCGGTCGCCGCGTCTGCGCCCGCGTTCGGAATGACGAGCAGCGTGCCGGCTTCGCGCGCGACCTTGATCATGCCCATGGCCACGCCAGAGTGCACGGTACCGATGAGCACGTCGACCTTGTCGCGGGTGATGAGGCGATTGGCGTTGTCGGTGGCCTTGGACGGTTCGGACTCGTCGTCCACCTTGAAGAACTCGACGTCGCGGCCACCGAGCTTGCCGCCGCCCTCTTCGAGCGCCAGCCTCAGCCCGTTCTCGATCGCCACGCCCAGTTGGGCAAAGGTCCCGGTGTAGGGCAGCATCAGGCCCAGCCGGATTTTCGCCGCCTGCGCCCGGGCGATCGCCGGCAGCAGCGAAGCCCCGGCGAGCGCACCCGCGCCGATGAGGAATTGTCGTCTTTTCTGTTTTTGCATTTTCCGATCCCTGATGTTCTGGTTGTCTTAGTTTTTTCTCTCGCCCCTCACCCCTCACCCCTCACCCCTCACCCCTCACCCCTCACGCCTCTCGCCTCTCGCCTCACCGGTTCCTCAGCTTGAAGCGCTGGATTTTACCGGTTGCGGTCTTGGGTAGCTCTGAGACAAATTCGATCCAGCGCGGATACTTGTAAGGCGCCAGACGGTCCTTGACGTGCTGCTTGAGCGCATCTGCGAGCCCAGTCGAGCCGGCCACGCCCTGCTTGGTGACCACAAAGGCCTTGGGCTTGACCAGTTGCTGTTCGTCCATCGCACCGACCACCGCGGCTTCGAGGATATCCGGATGCGTCAACAGCGCGGCCTCCACCTCGAAGGGCGAAACGTACATGCCGCTCACCTTGAGCATGTCGTCGGAACGGCCGCCGTAGGTGTAGTAACCGTCGTCATCGACCGTGTACTTATCGCCAGCGCAGGTCCAGGGGCCGACGAAGGTCGCCAGCGTCCTGGCACGGCTGTTCCAGTACATGATCGCGCTCGTCGGACCGCTGATTTGCAACTCGCCGATTACATTGGGCCCGACTTCGCGGCCCGCCTCGTCCACCAGGCGAATGCGGTAGCCGGGCACCGGCTTGCCGGTCGTGCCGTAGCGCACGTCGCCCGGACGATTCGACAGAAAGATATGCAGCATCTCGGTGGAGCCGATGCCGTCGAGCAGTTCGGTCCCGAAATGCCCGGTCCAGCGTCTGCCGATATCGGCGGGTAGCGCCTCACCCGCCGAGGTGCAGATTCGCAGCGCGACCTCTTCCTTGCGCGGCAAGTCCGGGCTCGCGAGCAGCGCGGCGTACAAAGTCGGGACGCCGTAGAAGATGGTGGGGCGATGCTCCTTGAGGCGCTTGAATACGGCGGCAGGCGTGGGCCGCTCCGCCATCAGCACCGCGGTCGCGCCCACTGCCAGAGGAAAGGTCAGCGAATTGCCCAGCCCATAGGCGAAAAAGAGCTTCGCTGCGGAGAACACGATGTCGCTTTCACGAATGCCCAGGACCGGCCTGGCATAGAGCTCCGCGGTCTGGATCAGGCTGGAATGAACGTGAACCGTTCCTTTCGGTGTGCCGGTCGAGCCCGAAGAATAAAGCCAGAAACACGCGTCGTCGCAGGTTGTCGGCGCGGGCGCGAAATCGGTTCCGGCCTTCGCCATCAGCGACTGCAGATGTGCGTGGCCATGCGGATCCTTGCCGGACACGACGACGTACTTGAGCAAGGGCAGGCTTTTCAGCAGCGGCTCGAAATTCGGCAGCAACGCCTCCGACACGATCAGCGCCCGTGCGCGACTGTCTTCGAGCATGAACCTGTAGTCGGCCGTGGTGAGCAGGGTATTGACGGCGACCGGCACGATGCCGGCCTTGATCGCGCCGAGGAACACGCCGGGGAAGTCGATCGTGTCCAGGTGCGCCAGCAGGATGCGATCCTCCATTCCCAGACCGAGTGCCAAGAGCGTGTTGGCGGCGCGGTTCACCCGTTGCGCCAGCTCACCGTAGGAATAGCGGCCGGCGTCGTCGATGTAGGCGATGCGGTCCGCGCGCCGCGCGGTAAGGTTGCGCTCGATCAGATCATGTGCAGCGTTGTAGTCGCGCGGAATGCTGACAACCGGCGGGCTGACGCTGTGATCTGCCTGGCTTAGTCCTGGCACGCTTTACTCCCCGTTTCTTGCTCTGGTCAGGGCAGAGACGCCCCTCTTGTTCTTGGGCGAAATATACCAGCCGCGCAGTCGTCACGCTTCACGTGGAACCAATCTCAAACTCAGTAAACCTCAACGCAGAGGCACAGAGAACGCAGAGGGCGCAGAGGAAAATCACCCTCGGCAAGAAAGATTTCTCTGCGGAACGGACACGGATACCGATTCATCACTAGGAATCACGTTCATGGGCTGGTCATGCTCCTCGCAGACGCTTCGTTACCCAGCTTGATCCGACTCTATCTCATTCTTTGGAATTTCTCTGCGATCTCTGTGTACCCCTCAAGGGGGTATTGAAATGAATCCTCTGCGCCTCTGCGTTGAGAATTTCAGATTCCGTTTTCAGGTCGAAGCAGCCGCGCCGACTTGCTCGCGGCACAGGGCCATCCAGCCTTCGATCCATTCCGCCGCCTCGTCTTCCGGCAGGGTGCCTGCGCTCGCGTCGTGAAACATGATGTCGCCGATGCGCCGGGCGCCCAGCTCCGCAAGGATGCGGTCGAAACGCCTGCCGCCATTGCAGAAAGTTTCCGCGTAAGTCATGTCGCCCAGCGCGATGACGCCATAGCGGACGCCGGCCAGATCCGGCCGAATGCTCTGCAGGGACTCGTAGAGTTGTTTCGCATTGTCCGGAACATCGCCCTGGCCATAGGTCGAAGTGCAGATCAGGAACAGTCCGCCCTTGTCGAAGACCCCGGAATCGAGTTCGTCCATCAGCAGCGTCGCAATGCGCACCCCTTCGCCGTCGAGCCGCAACTCGATTTCCTGCGCCACCAGCTGGGCAACGCCGGTCATGGTGCCGACCAGGATCGTAAGCTTCAGTGCCACTGCCGGGGCCTCCGGATCATGAATTCCATTGAACTTGCCCGTATATGTATTATGATGCCACTTAACCAATAGACAAGCAGTATATTGCATTCCCTTCCAGGAGTCCCGATGGGCGCACGCGATCCGAAGCCGGCGGCACCGAACCTGAGCGCAGACGATGCGGCGTTCCTGCAGAAGCTCGGTGAGCGGGTGCGCGACGCCCGTGCGCGGCGCGGCATGACCCGCAGGATCCTGGCGCAGGATTCCGGCGTCTCGGAGCGCTACCTGGCGCAGGTCGAAGGAGGACAGGGAAATGTCTCGGTGCTGTTGCTGCGGCAGATCGGCGCCGCGCTCGGCATTCCGCTGAATGATCTGTTGCGCGACGACGAAGATCAGCCGGTGGAACTGGTGCTGATCCAGCAATTCCTGCAGCGGCTGCCCAAGCAGCGGCTTGCGCGCATCCGCGCGCAATTGCTGCGCGATTTCGGCAGCCCCTCGGCCGATCGCGGCAAACGCATCGCGCTCATCGGCCTGCGTGGTGCGGGCAAATCCACACTGGGTTCGGCGTTGGCACGGAAGCTCGACGCGCCCTTCGTCGAGCTGGACCAGGAGATCGAGCGTGACGCCGGAATCAGCCTCTCGGAAATTTTTCTGCTCTATGGCCAGCAGGGCTACCGGCGCTACGAGCGCCGCTGCCTCGAGAGAGTGATCGAAAGCCATGAGCGCTGCGTGATCGCCACCGGCGGCAGTATCGTGTCCGAGCCCGCGACCTACGACTTGCTGCTGTCGACCTGCTACACCGTGTGGCTCAAGGCGGATCCCGAGGAACACATGGCACGAGTGGTGGCACAGGGCGACACGCGGCCGATGGCCGGCAACGCGCAGGCCATGGAAGACCTGCGCCGCATACTCGACGGCCGCGGCATGCTCTACGGCCAGGCCGATGCGACCGTGGACACAGCCGGTCAGACAGTCGAACAAAGTCTCAGGGCCCTGAAAAAGGCCGTCAGCCCGAAAGAGGTGAAAAAATCATGAACGCCGTTCTGGAAAAAACTCCGCCCGATCCGCAGCGGCCCACGCTGTACGACACGCACCCCGACAGGTATGTCCACTGGCGACTGTCCGTTGAGGGCGCGGTGGCGACTCTGTCGATGGACGTGAACGAAGAAAAAGGCCTCAAGCCCGGTTACAAACTGAAGCTGAACTCCTACGATCTGGGCGTGGACATCGAGCTCTACGACGCGCTCAACCGCATCCGCTTCGAACACCCCGAGGTCAGGTGCGTGGTGCTCACCAGCGCGAAGGAGCGCATGTTCTGCTCCGGCGCGAATATCTACATGCTTGGCCTTTCGAGCCATGCGTGGAAAGTGAACTTCTGCAAGTTCACCAACGAAACACGCAACGGCATCGAGGACAGCAGCCGCAACGACGGACTGAAGTTCCTGGCCGCGGTGAACGGCACGGTTGCCGGCGGCGGTTACGAGCTGGCGCTTGCCTGTGACGAAATCCTGATGATCGACGATCGTTCTTCCACCGTCAGCCTGCCAGAAGTACCACTGCTTGGCGTGCTGCCCGGCACCGGCGGACTGACGCGGATTACCGACAAGCGGCGCGTGCGGCGCGATCTCGCCGATGTGTTCTGCTCGACCACGGAAGGCGTGCGTGCCGATCGCGCGCAACAGTGGCGGCTGGTGGACCGGATCGCCAAACCGCAGCAGTTCGTGGACGCAGTAAAGGAGCGCATCGAGGCACTCATCGCGCAGAGCAAACGTCGCGGATCCGGGAAAGGCGTCGAGCTGATTGCATTGGCACGTACCATCGATGCGGCCGGTTACCACTACGACAATGTGGACGTGGCGATCGATCGCAAGGCGCGCACGGCGACGCTCACGGTGCATGCACCCGCGGTACCGCAACCGCCGGACCTCGAGGGGATACACGCTGCCGGCGCGGGATGGTGGCCGCTGGCAATGGCGCGGGAACTGGATGATGCGATCCTGATGCTGCGCACCAACGAACTGGAAGTCGGCACGTGGATTCTGAAGACTCGCGGTGACGCGGACTCAGTGCTGGCGGTGGACGCCACGCTCAAGAGGCATCGGGACGACTGGTTCGTGCGCGAGGTGATCGGGATGCTGCGCCGGACACTTGCCCGTTTCGACGTATCCTCGCGCACGCTGTTTGCGATCATCGATCAGGGCTCGTGTTTCGCCGGCACGCTTGCGGAAATGGCATTCGCCGCCGACCGCAGCTACATGCTGCTGTTCCCCGAAGGCGAGGCGAATGCGCCTCGCATGGTGCTGTCGGAGATGAACTTCGGCGCCTACCCGATGGTGAATCACCAGACACGGCTGGCCACCCGCTTCTGCGGCGACGAAGAAACAGTCTCGACGCTGCGCACGCGCATCGGCGACAGGGTCGATGCCGAAGCGGCCCGGGAACTCGGCCTGGTCACATTCGCTCCGGACGACATCGACTGGAACGACGAAGTGCGCATCGCCATCGAGGAACGCACCAGTCTCTCGCCCGATGCGCTTACGGGAATGGAGGCGAACCTGCGCTTTTCCGGAGCCGAAACCATGGAGACACGCATCTTCGGCCGCCTCTCCGCGTGGCAGAACTGGATCTTCAATCGGCCGAACGCCGTCGGCGAACACGGCGCGCTGAAGGTGTTCGGAACCGGCAGCAAGCCGAAGTTCAATTGGGAAAGAATTTAGGTCTGTCTACACCCAACACAGAGGCACAGAGAACACAGAGGACACGGAGAAAGGCAGGAAGAA
Organism: uncultured beta proteobacterium; assembly: GCA_963789945.1. Taxonomy (GTDB): domain Bacteria; phylum Pseudomonadota; class Gammaproteobacteria; order Burkholderiales; family JACQAP01; genus JACQAP01. The sequence continues at coordinate 24,908 of CAWBMN010000005.1, forward strand.
TATTGTTCGTTGATATTTAAGGTGCGCCATTGATATAGAGGCAACCAGATGCAAGCACGCCAATACGATCTCTATCAAGGTTTCCTCTGCGTCCTCTGTGTTCTCTGTGCCTCTGTGTTGGGTGTATTTTGGAGTAGATCATGAGCATTAACTATTCAGAACGAATTCCGAACAACGTCAACCTCGCCAACGACCGCACGCTGCAGCGAGCGCTCGAGCATTGGCAGCCGAGGTTCCTGGACTGGTGGCGGGAGATGGGGCCGAACGCGTTTTCCTCGGCGGACGTCTACCTGCGCACCGCCACCGGCGTGGATGCCCAGGGCTGGGCCACGTACGGCTCGGTGAAGATGCCTGACTACCGCTGGGGTATCTTTCTGGCCGAGCCGGTGCCGGAACGCACCATCGGCTTCGGCGACAACTACGGCCAGCCCGCCTGGCAGCAGGTGCCGGGCGAACTGCGGTCGCAGTTCCGCCGCATCATCGTGACCCAGGGCGACACCGAGCCGGCATCCGTGGAGCAACAGCACTTGCTGGGTCTCACCTGTCCGTCCCTTTACGACCTGCGGAACCTGTTTCAGGTCAACGTCGAGGAAGGCCGGCACCTGTGGGCGATGGTCTATCTGCTGCATGCGTACTTCGGCCGCGACGGACGCGAGGAGGCCGAGGAACTTCTGGCCCGGCATTCGGGGGACGCCGACAAGCCGCGCATCCTCGGCACGTTCAACGAACCGATCAGCGACTGGCTGTCGTTCTTCATGTTCACCTACTTCACCGACCGCGACGGGAAGTTCCAGCTCAAGAGCCTCGCCGAGTCGGGTCTCGATCCGCTGGCGCGCACCTGCCGCTTCATGCTCACCGAGGAAGCACACCACATGTTCGTCGGCGAGACCGGCGTGGGCCGCGTGGTAAAGCGCACGCTGGAAGTCATGAAGGAACTCGGCACCGACGATCCGGAAGCGGTACGCCGCCACGGCGCCGTCGATCTGCCGACGATCCAGCGTTACATGAATTTCTGGTTTACCTCGTCGCTGGACCTGTTCGGCTCTGAGGTTTCTTCGAACGCCGCCAGCTCGTTTGCCAACGGCATCAAGGGCCGTCCGGACGAAGCGCAGTACCAGGACCACATCTGCAACGAAGCGATCTACGAGTTGGAGACACCTCAGGGCAAGGAATCGGTAAGCCTGCGCAACGCGATGAACGAGGTATTGCGCAACGCCTACATCAAGGACTGCGAGATCGGCGTCAAGCGCTGGAACATGCAGATCAGCCGCGCGGGATTCGGCGTTCAGCTAAGCCTTCCCAGCCCGCGGTTCCGCCGCGCCATCGGCGTCTGGGCCAACACGCCAACCGATCCGCAGGGCAAGGCCATCAGCCGCGAGGAATTCGACCGAAACGTGCCGGGCTGGATTCCGAGCGAAGGCGACCGCGCGTTCGTGATGCGCCTGATGCAACGAGTGGTGGAACCCGGCAAGATGGCGGGCTGGATCGCCCCGCCGGACCGCGGCATCAACAACCTGCCGGTGGACTACGAGTACGTGAAGCTCAACTGACGGGCGAACAGCCGCCCGGCACCAGCGTATCGCGTCATGCGGAATTCATTTGACGCAAGCGAAACCTCCGCTTTATCTTGTTAGGGCGGCGGCGCGCTTCAAGCTGGCCTGCAGGTAAATTCCCTTGCGGTATTTGCATTGCAAGCCTCTGTGGGGTTACCCCACGGAATTCCAGTATCGCGCTTCTCATCACGTGAGCGCCACTGCGCTATCGCGCAGGACAGCTCACGCCTTACCAGTCCGGTTGGAGCGTGTCGCCGCAACTCGACCGACAGGTTTTCATCATGCGATTTCAATGCGCTCTCAGCCTGGCAGACGCGATGCTGTCTGGTTCCCCTACACCCGCTTCCGTGCGCGCGCGTTGCGCAAAAGCCCTGGGAGAAAAGGCGGGATGGGTGGCTCCGCTGTCGAAGGCCATGTTGCAGGAGCATAGCGCTCGTTGGCATCCGACAATCAGGATGGACCTGGCCAGATCAATTCTGAAACATCCGGCATTCCAGAGTGCGTGGGCAAGCCCGGAACCACCTCGGATCCGCCGCTATTTCCTGACATCACCGTCGCTGGCCCGCCCTCCGTTTCCGCTGCAGAACTGCGTATTGCCCGACCTGCCCACCACGGGCGACATTGCGAAGTGGCTGAATCTCGAATTGCCGCAACTTGAGTGGTTCGCCGATATCGGCGGCAGAAACTTCAGAGCGGACGACGAGCGTCTCAGGCACTACGTTTACAAATGGGTAGCCAAGCGTTCCGGCGGTTTCCGTTTGCTCGAGATACCGAAATCGCGTTTACGCGCGCTGCAACGACGCCTCCTGCATGAATTGCTCGAATACGTGCCGCCGCACGAATCGGCGCACGGATTTCGCGCGCGTCATTCCTGCGTTACCAGTGCCGAGCAACACGTCGGCCAGCAAGTCGTTGTCAGGCTGGATCTCCAGGATTTTTTCGTCAGCGTCAGCGCGCTGCGAATTACCGCGCTCTTCCGTACGCTCGGCTACCCGGAAGGCGCGGCACGGGTACTGACCGGCTTTTGCACCAACCAGGTACCGTTCCGGGTGCTCGAAGCAAGGGATCCGGCGAAATATGATTTCGAACAGCCGAGACCGGATTGGCTAACCCGCAAACGTTTTCAAAGCCCCCACTTGCCGCAGGGCGCGCCGACATCTCCGGCGCTTGCGAACTTGTGCGCTTTCAACCTGGATCTTCGCCTTCAGGCGGCAGCCGAGTCTTTGGACGCCCGCTATACGCGTTATGCCGACGATCTTGTATTTTCCGGCGGCCGGCAGTTCGAGCGCGGGGCCCGGCGTTTCATCTCGCTGGTCGGAGCAATTGCATTGGAGGAAGGGTTCTCCATCAATTTCCACAAGACGCGGGTAATGAGCCGTGGTTCCTGTCAGAAAGTCAATGGAATCGTCGTCAATGAGAAGATGAACGTAGCGCGCAGGGAGCGCGACCAACTGAAAGCCATCCTTCACAACTGCGTGCGTCACGGACCGACGGGTCAGGACCGGGCCGGTGTTACGGACTTTCGCGCCCACCTGCTGGGGCGCCTGGCCCACGTGAAGAGGATCGCGCCGCTTCACGGGCAGCGAATGGAGCGGCTGTTCGACCAGATAGTCTGGTGATATCCGAATCCACGCACGTCTCGACCACTTACGCGAGGGAATGCAGAACGATCGAATTCAGCGGGAACCGTGGACGCGCTTGTAGTGGCCGCGCTCGATTTCCTCGAGAATCGGCCGCCCTTTCGGCTGCCAGCCGAGTTCGGCGCGCGAGCGCTTTCCCCTTACCCGGCTGTTCGATCCGAAGGATGAATGCGCCTTCGGGCCGAGCGCTGCTTCCGCTTCCTGGGGGGACCAGTTGCGGGTCTTGCCGCCAAAGCCAAGCAGGCGGCTGATGGAAGCGGCCACGTTCTTGAGCGCTTCCTCGCCGTTCTCCGCGTAGTACAGCGCTCCGGCAGGTGCTTTCTGCAGCGCCAAAAGATAGAGTTCGGCGACGTCGTCGATGTGCACGTTGGCCCAGATGTTCTCTCCCTTGCCGATGTGCAGGCCGATGCCGGCTTTGCTTGCGTTCTCGATCAGCGCCGGCACCTGGGCACTTTCCTTGCGCGCACCGCGGCCTTCGCCATAAATCATGGTGGGACGTATCACGACCGAACGCACGCCCTGTTTCGCCGCATCGAACACGACCTGGTCGATCGCGGCCCGCTGCTGCATGCGCGGTATGGCAGGCGTAAAGCTGGAGTATTCGTCGTAGATCGAGTCACTGCGTTCGCCATTCGCCACGGTGGCGACGATGCCGGATCCACTGGTATGCAGGAACGGCTTCCCGGAGCCGCGCAAGGCGGATGCGATGGCTTCGACTACCCCGCCGTGGTTTGCTTCGGCCGTATCGACCACGGCATCGGCCTCGCGCACGGCGCGCGCAATCACGTCTGAACTGTCCAGGCTGCCAAGCACGGCGCGCATGCCGCGCTTGCGCAATTCTTCAGCGCTGGATTCCGAGCGGACCAGCCCGGAAATCGTGTGGCCTTCGCGCAGCAGGCGCTCGGCGACGGAACCGCCGATGTAGCCCGTCGCACCCGTCATGAAAATCTTCATCGCCGTCCCTTCAAAACAATCGACGCCGCGATTCTACATCTGCTTGAAAATCGCGGCGCCGGAACGGTTGCCCGTATCAACCGGTCAGGAACGCTCTTCGAGCCGGCCCATGCGGCCGGCCAGGTAATCGTCGCGTGCCTTGAGGATTTCCTCGCTGGTGTTCATCACGAAAGGCCCCCAGGACACCACCGGCTCGTCGATGGGCTCGCCGGCCAGCAACAGAAAGTCGAGGGCTTCCGATGCCGTCACCTGCACGCTGCCGCCGTCGCCGCGATACTCGACCAGTTGATTGGTCGCGAATCCGCTGGTCGAAGAGCGGCCGCTGCCGCGAACGGCGTAAAGATAGGCGTTGAAGCTGACCGGAATCGGCAGTTCCACGCTGGCGCCCCCCTCAAGCTTCACATGAGCGGCAACGATCGGCGTATAAGTCACCGCCGGACCGCGCACGCCAAGCAGCTCGCCCGCCACCACGCGCGCCACGCCGCCGGGAAATTTCGCGACGGCGAACTTCTCGGCAGGCAGGTCCTGGTAGTGCGGCGCCTCCATCTTGAATTTGCGCGGCAGATTCACCCACAGTTGCACGCCTTCCAGCACGCCGCCGGTACGCGCAAATTCCTTTTCGCGGTACTCCGCGTGGACGATGCCGGATCCGGCGGTCATCCATTGCACGCCACCAGCACGCAAGTGGCCGTGCCCGCCGGACGAATCATGGTGCTCCATTGCGCCCTGGAACAGGAAAGTCACCGTTTCGAAGCCACGGTGCGGATGGGGATTGAGCCCGCCCTCATCGCCCGCACGGATGCGTTCGGGCCCGAAGTGATCGAGCATCAGAAAAGGGCTGGCGTAGTCCAGATCCGGCCCCGGAAACGGGCGCAACACGCGCAACCCCGGTGCCGGCTCGGCGTAGTGGCTATCGATCACGCGCAGCGCGCTTCGCGGCTCCAACGGTGTACTCATTTTTAAAGCGGTGGTCATTGCAATCTCCTGTCCGGGGCTTACGCCATATCGAACAACAGCACTTCGGCCTTGTCACGGTTTTCAATGACGACTTCCGACTCGCCGCTTGCCTTGAGCGCGTCGCCCGCTTCCAGCGGTTGGCCGTTCACCGTCGCCGCACCTCGTGCGACATGCACGTAGGCCTTGCGGCCATCGGCAAGCTTGTGCGAAACCCTGTCATTGCCATCGAGCATCGCCGCATAGAGGTTAGCATCCTGGTGCACCAGGACCGAGCCGTCGCGTGCGTCGGGCGAAGCAACGAGGCGCAGCTTGCCGCGCTTCTCCTCGGGAGCGAAAAATTTCTGCTCGTAGCTCGGTTCGATACCCGTTACCGCCGGCTCGATCCAGATTTGCAGGAAATGCACGGGATTCTGTCGCGACGGGTTGTACTCACTGTGGAACACGCCGGTCCCGGCACTCATTCGCTGCACATCGCCCGGCCGGATTACGGAACCCGTGCCCATGCTGTCCTTGTGTTCCAGTTCCCCGCCCAGCACATAACTGATGATTTCCATGTCACGGTGCGGATGGGTGCCAAAGCCTTGCCCGGCTGCGACCCGGTCTTCATTGATCACGCGAAGGGGGCCGAACCCCATGTGCTTCGGGTCGTGATAACCGGCGAACGAGAACGTGTGAAAGCTTTTCAACCAGCCGTGATCGGCATAGCCGCGTTCGCTGCTTTTCCTGATTGCGATCATGTGTCTTCCTTTCCTGCCTGTACAACATTTCTGGTCCAGGCGTCGATAATTCCGAATATAGGGGCTAAGTACCGGAATTGTTAGCGGAATAATTAGACTCAATCCATCAAAACTTTTGAACAATTCTTGCCAGACCGCAGTTTTTTGTGCCCAGCCGCAGCTCGGGCAGAGCCTACCGTACGCCGAAAAAGACCAGTACTACAGGGACTTGGTCATGCAGACCGCTGAGCCGGGGCAGAGCCGGGTGAATTCCGCCGCGGTGCGCAGCTCCATAGGGACGGATTCGCGTCCGATCGCCTGAAAGCGCTGCCTGGCGAAGAAATCCCGGGCGGTGGTCGTCAGCAGGAACAGGTCGGCAACCGCCAGTGAGCGGCAACGGGCTTCGATCTCCGCGACGAGGCGCGTACCCAACTCGCGATTTCGGTGTTCCTTGGCGACCACCAGGGAGCGCAGCAGCGCGGCGCGTCCATAGCGCTCGACGCCGATCGCGCCGATCACCTTTCCTGACCCATCGCGGGCCACCAGGAAATGCGCCATCGAGCTTCGCTCGAGGTCCTCCTTGGGAAGGGACGCCGCGTCGAGCAGTGCGATAACGTCGCCGTAGTCTCGCTCGCTCGCGGACGCGATGTTCGCATCAAAGGTGGGCTTCCGCATGTCCGACATTGATCAATCCACGTTGATCCAGCCTTCCGACATCAGCACCGAGCGGCCGCCGACACGAACGGCCGTGATCCTGCCGCCGCTTTTGTCGGCCTCCAGCTCGATCAGCGAGGGGCGCCCCATTTCGAATCCCTGTTCGATCTGCCAACGAACGCTACCGTCGCGCCCTTCCAGTTCGCAGAGAAATCCGGCCAGCGCGGCAGCCGCCCCGCCGGTTGCAGGATCTTCGACGATCCCGAACGCCGGCGCGAACATGCGGGCGTGCACCTGGGCCTCCGGAATTTCGGTATCGAAGGTGAATACGAACACGCTGGGCGCCCACCACCGGGAAACGGTTTTCTCCCAGAGGTCGGACCGAATCCTGGCGCGGGCGATCGCCTCGCGGTCGCGTACCGGGACGAACAGGAAGGGCACGCCGCAGGAGTAGGCGCACGGCACACGTCCGGGCAGCAGATCGTCAACCGAGAGCGACAACATTGCAGCGAGTTCCTGCGCCGGCGGCGGCCCGGGGCCGGGTTCGGGCATTTTCGGCACTGACATGCGAGTCGATATCGGGCCATCCGGTCCGAGCTGGACGTTTACCGCGACATTGCCCACCCCCTCCTCGAGCACGATCACCGGATCGGCAGTGTCGAGCAACACCAGCCCCAGCTTTGCCAGCAGAAACGCGGTACCGACCGTGGGATGTCCGGCAAAAGGCAATTCGGCGCGCGGGGTGAAAATGCGCAGCTTCTTGGCGCTATGGGCCTTGGCCGGTGGCAGCACGAATACCGTTTCGGAAAGATTGAACTCGGCTGCGATCGCCTGCATCTGTCCGCCGTTGAGCCGTTCGGCATCGAGCACCACGGCAAGCGGATTGCCGCCGAACGGCCGGCCGGTGAATACGTCGAGCGTGAAGAAATGATACCTGGCCATTCGCGGCCGTCAGGCGACCGGCGCAGCCAACGCGCAAAGCTTCATGTTGGCGAAGTCGATCATCGCCGACGGAGACAGGTAGCCCTGCAGCGCGAACATGACCAGAGCCAGGCAGACAAGCGCGAGCGCGATCCACCAGATTGTTGCGCGCCAACCCTGAACGATCACGCGGGTCGTGCCTCCATGCGCTCGACCGGCCGCTCGTCGATTGGCAGATTGAGAATCGCCGCGATAACGCCCAGGGCGATGCTGCCGATCCACACGAGATTGTAGGAACCCGTCGAATCGAAGAGGTAGCCTCCCAGCCACACGCCGGCAAAGCTGCCGATCTGATGGCTGAGGAATACGATACCGAACAGCATGGACACGAAGCGCACGCCGAAGATCTGCGCCACCAGGCCGTTGGTGAGCGGCACCGTGCCCAGCCACAGGAAACCGATTCCGGCCGCGAACAGATAGACGGACAAGGGCGACACCGGCAACACCAGGAACAGCGCGATGATCACTGCGCGAAGAATATAGATGCCGGAGAGCAGATACTTCTTGCTGAAGCGCCCGCCCAGATAACCAGCTACAAACGAGCCGGCGATGTTGAACAACCCGATCAGCGCCAGGGCAGTCGCGCCCACGACCGGCGTCATCTTCACGTCCAGCAGGTACGCCGGCAGGTGAACCGAGATAAAAGCGACCTGGAAACCGCACACGAAAAAACCGGCGGTCAGATACCAGAAGCCGGAATGTGCGCCGGCTTCGCGCAATGCCTGACCCAGCGATTGCTGGGCGCCGGTCGCAACCGGGCGTCGACCCTCCACCATCGCGGCAGCCAGCGGAATCGTCGCCATGATGATCCCTGCCAATACCAACAACGCCGTTTGCCAGCCCAGCGTGGAAATCAGGAGTTGCCCAAATGGCAACATCAGAAACTGCCCGAAGGACCCGCCGGAAGACGCGATGCCGAGCGCGAGACTGCGCCGCTCGGGCGGAAACGCGCGGCCGACCACACCGAGGATCACGCCGAAACTCACCCCACTAAGCCCCAGGCCCACCATCAGTCCGGCGCTCGCATCGAGCATCAGCGGTGTCGTGGAAAACGGCATCAGCGCCAGACCGCCGGCAAACAGCAATCCGGAAACGGCAACCACGCGCCCGGCGCCCTTTTTATCTGCCCACGCGCCGAAGAACGGCTGCGCCAGCCCCCAGATCAGATTCGACAGCGCCATCGCGAAGGAGAAATGGCTGCGCCCCCAGCCGAGGTCGGTGCTCATCGGTTGCAGGAACAGTCCGAAGCTCGCACGGATGCCCAATCCCAGGGTGAGGATGATCGCGCCGCAGACCAGTACGAGCACAGGGGTACGCCAGCTTGATTGGGATGTCATCGAATGTTCGCGTTCCTGGGCATTTGTGTTTGTCTGCATCAGCAGAGGCGGTGGCAAGGCTCGAGGCCAGAGATACGAGGCAAGAGGAAGGGCATTTCGTGTTCTCGCCTCTCGCTAGAAGATCTAGCCTGATTTCGCCGCGTAAGCCTCGATCTCGACCAGAATTTCCGGCTTCACAAGTCCTGGGACGACCAGCAACATCGAGGCCGGCCGCGCTTCGCCGAGATAGCGGGCGCGCACCACGACGTAGTCCTTGATGTCTTCCTGTCGCACCAGATAGTGCGTGACCTTGACGAGGTCCCTCACACCCATCCCCGCTTCCGCAAGGATCGCCAGCACGTTCCTCCACGCCTGCTCCGCCTGCGCAGTTATGCCCTCCGGATAGGATCCGTCCGGCAACATTCCCGGCGTGCCGGAGACGAACACCCATTTCGCATCTGCGGGTACCGAGACAGCATCACTGTAAGTGCCGATTTTCTGCGCAACGCCGATATTGAGCGTGCGGTTCATGTTCGTGTCACTCCTCAAACGAAGTCAGTGCCTGAAGCGGCAGCATGCCGCACGTTTCGCGCCCACCGCTTCACCCTTCACCCTTCACCCTTCACCCTTGTGTCTGTCGACTATAACGGCAAAAAAGCGGCAAGTGCATGAACACTTGCCGCTTCGTTCTTGCGAAAGCCGTACCAGGTTCGCTCAGCGCTGCTTGTCGTGAGGAACCGTCAATGGGCCGGCACCGCCGGCAGCCGCCAGAGCCTCGCGCTCTTCGGGGATCAGATGGATTTGGCGCACGATGAGCGTGTAGAAGGCCGGGATCACGAACAAGGTCAGCAGCGTTCCCAGGGACATGCCGCCCACCACCACCCAACCGATCGCCTGACGGGCCTCAGAGCCGGCACCGGAGGAGATGGCGAGAGGAAGCGCGCCCAAAACGGTGGCAAGTGTGGTCATCAGGATCGGGCGCAGGCGCAATGTCGAGGCCTCGACCACGGCTTCGAACAAAGCCAGGCCCCGCCGGCGCTGCTGGTTGGCGAATTCCACGATCAGAATCCCGTTCTTGGTAATCAAACCGACCAACATAACAAGACCGATCTGGCTATACACGTTGAGCGTACCGCCGTTACCGAGCTTGGCGTTGATCCACATCGCCAGCAAGGCACCGGTCGCCGCGAGAGGCACGGTCAGCATGATCACCAGCGGTCCGACAAAGCTTTCGAACTGGGCGGAAAGTACAAGGTAAATAAAGACCAGCGCAAGAGCCAGAGTCACATAGAGTTCGAGGCCAGTCTCGCGAAATTCGCGGGATTGACCGTCCAGGTCGGTTATCACGTTCTTGGGCAACTCTTCGGCAACTACCTTGTCGATCTTGGCGAGCACCTCACCAAGGCTGCCGCCCGGACCGACGTTGCCATTGATGACCGCCGCCCTGAACTTGTTGAAGTGGTTGAGTTCTTTCGGCGCGACCGTTTCCCTGAGCTGTACCAGATTGGACAGTTGCACCAGATCGCCCCGAGCTCCACGGACATAGATCGACGTGAGGTCATCCGGACGACGGCGCTTGTCGTCCTCCACCTGCACGACGACATCGTATTGCTTGCCTTCACGCTTGTAGCGCGTGACGTCGCGCCCACCGAGCAGCGTTTCCAGCGTGCTACCGATCGTGGCCATCGACACGCCGAGGGCTGAGGCCTTGTCGCGATCGATCTCGACGCGCAATTGCGGCTTGTTGAGCTTGAGGTCGGTATCCAGTCCGGTAATGCCGGGAAAATCCCGCAGCTTCGGCATGACCTTGTTTACGAACCCCTGCAGCTCTTCGTAACTGTTGCCGTAGATGACGTATTCGATTTGTTTGGACAGGAAACTGCCCCCAAGCGAGGGCGAGTTCACTGCGAAGCTGATGACGCCGGGCAATCCACCGTAGAGTTTCGGAGTGATTTCCTGGGCGATCTGCATTTGTTTACGATCGCGCTGGTTCCAGTGTTTCAGCACAGCGAAGCCGATGCCCAGGTTCACCGGGTTGGGTCGCTCCAGACCCGGTGCCACGACCTCGAACAAAGTCTCGATTTCCGGCACTGATTTGAGGATCTCACCGACGCCGCGCATGTAGTTGTCGGTGTACTGCATGGTGGACCCTTCGGGCGCAACCACAAAGGCCATGAAGAAACCACGATCCTCGATAGGGGAAAGTTCGGACTTGAGCTGCAGGAACAGCCAGGCCATTGCGGCAAGCACCACCAGATAGACGGGAATGGCTGCCCAACGGACACGCAGCGTTCGGTGTAGCACCGATCGATAGCCGCGATTCATCGCCTCGAAGAAACCTTCGGTGCGGTCATAAAGCCAGTTCGATTCGTGCTCCTTGAGAACCTTCGAACACATCATTGGCGTGAGCGTCAGCGCCACGAAGCCCGAGACCAGAACAGCCGCCACCACCGTCATCGCAAATTCGATGAACAGCTGGCCAACGCGGCCGGTCATGAACACCAGCGGCGTAAACACCGCGGCAAGCGTGATGGTCATCGCCACCACCGCAAAGCCGATCTCCTTGGCGCCCTTGAGCGCCGCCTTGTAAGGCGGGAGGCCTTCCTCGATGTGCCGGTGAATGTTCTCCAGCATCACGATGGCATCGTCCACCACCAGACCGACCGCGAGCACGATGCCCAAAAGCGTGAGAACGTTTACCGAGAATCCAAAAACGTAAAGAAAGAAGAATGCGCCGACCAGGGAGACCGGAATCGTAACCGCCGGAATCAGCGTCGCCCGGAAGCTGCGGAGGAACAGGAAGATCACCAGCACAACGAGCACAAGCGCCTCGGCCATCACCACGTACACCGAGTTTATGGCGGCCTCGATAAACTGCGAGGTGTCAACCGCCACTTTCATGGTCATGCCTTCCGGCAGACCGGCTTTCAGGCGCGGGACCATCTCCCGAATCTTCTTCGCGATGGCGAGCGTATTGCCGGTAGACTGTTTGACTACGCCAAGGGCGATGGCCTCGTTGCCGCTCACGCGCACGATTTTGCGGTTCTCGTACGGCCCGGGCGCGGCGCGACCCACATCCTTGAGGCGGATCGGATAACCGGCCGCCTCGCGGATGATCATGTTGTTGAACGCCTCGGCACTCTGCAGATCGGTCTCGGCAAGCACCGTCAACTCCCGCTGAGTGCTTTCGATGCGTCCGCCCGGCGAATCGAGGTTTTGCCGGCGCAGCGCCTCCTCGACATCCTGGGCGGTCATGCCGTGCGCGGCGAGCCGCTCGCGGTCAAGCCACACGCGCATCGAGTACCTGCGCTCGCCGCCAATGACGACAGTCGCGACCCCGGGAACCGCCTTCATCTGATCGGTAAGGTAGCGGTCCGCGTAGTCGGTCAGTTGCATGGGCGTGTGGCGGTCACTGGTAACAGCGACCCACATCACCGGAAAGGCGTCCGCCTCGATCTTGTTGACTACCGGATCGTCGGCCTGATCCGGCAACAACGACCGCACACGCGAAACGCGATCGCGCACATCGTTGGCGGCAGCCTCCACGTCCCGGTCAGTGACAAAAGTGACCGTGACCTGGCTCACCTCTTCGCGGCTCTGCGACTTGATGGTCTTGACGCCTTCGATGCCGGACAGCACGTCCTCTACCGGGGTCGTGATCGTGCTCTCGACCACTTGTGCGGTAGCGCCTTTCAGGACGGTGCGCACCGAAACGATCGGCGGATCGATCTTCGGATATTCGCGCACCGCGAGACGGTCGAACGCAATGACCCCCAGCAGGGCGATGAGCAGGCTCATCACCGTTGCGAGCACGGGGCGCCTGATCGAAATATCGGATAAGACCATGGCGAAACCTCTGTTAAGTATGCGGCAAGTTAGGCCTTCTTTTCACCCGGCGCCTGTGGCTGCGCCGGCGCGCCACCCTGGGGCGGCGTCGCGGGCGCGCCCATTACCATCACCGGGGCACCATCGCGCAGCTTTATCTGCCCTTCGGTTACAACGGTATCAGTGGCGTTGAGCCCCTGGATGATCTCCACCCGTCCAGGCTGGCGATTGCCGATCTGGATCTTGGTCAATGCCGCCTTGCCGTCCACGACGCGGAAGACAAAGTTATCCTGACCTTGCGGCCAGATCGCCTGTTCAGGTACGACAATCGCATTCGGCCTGTTCGCGAGCGTAACGGCCACGCGCACGAACATGCCGGGTTTCAGTTTGTTACCCTTGTTCGGAATGCGGGCACGCATGAGGATGGTCCGCGTCTGTTCGTCGACCACCGGCTCCACCGCATAGATACGTCCGTGGAACTCCTCCCCCGGATAGGCGTCGAGCCGGATGGCAATTTCCTGATTGGAGCCCAGCTTGGACATGTACAACTCGGGAATACGGAAATCCGCCTTGATGGTGCCGATGCTCTCGAGTCGAACGATGTCTGTGCCCGCTTTCACGTAGGCACCCGGACTGATCATGCGCAAGCCGACGGTGCCCGAGAAAGGCGCGCGGATCACGGTTTTCGCGATTCGCGAGTCGGCTTCGGCAAGGCGTGCCCTGAGTCGGTCAACCGCGCCGAGCTGCACGTCGAGGGCGTCCTTACTGATGAAGTTCTGCTGGTGCAGTTCGCGGGTACGCGCCAGGCGCTGCTCTTCGGTCTTGAGGTCGGCGCGGACCGCCGCAGACTGCGCTTCGTACTCGGAGTTGTCGATGGTGACCAGCCGTGTGCCGGCGGTGACCGCATGGCCTTCCTGGAAATGCAGGCCGACGATCCGCCCGTCGATCTCGGGCCGGATGATCACGGATTCCTCGGCAAGCAGCGACCCCACGGCGGTCACCTCATCCGACACTTTGCCGACTTCGACCGGCACCGCTTTTACCGGCAAGCCCATCGGCTTTGCTGCCTGTGCGGCGGGTTGCGCCGCTGTCTTTGCCGGATCGGGCTTTTGAACTGCGTTCGCGTCGTTTTTTGAACCGCAACCGACGGCGGTCAGCGCTGCAGTGACCAGCGCCATGAGAATGGCTACATTACGGATGATCGGCGTATGCACTTGCTTACCTCTAAACTCTGGTCGATAGCGCCAAACGGCCAGCTTCGACTGGTGGAGAAAAAATGTCACCAGCGGGAAATCCTCGCTGGCAACCGGCTGCTAAGCGGCAATTTTTCAGTGGTGCGCCGGCTGGCGGCTTTTTTGCTGACCGACGGGTCATTTATTTCGCAACATCATAACCGAGATTTATTGCCCCCACCATGAGAATCTCGCTCGACGCCCTGCTGGTCCTGGACTCGATCGCACGCAACGGCAGTTTCGCCGCCGCAGGCGAGGAACTGCACCGTGTCCCCTCTGCGATCACCTACACCATCCAAAAACTCGAGCAGGATCTGGATGTGAAGCTTTTCGACCGCAGCGGCCACCGCGCCCGGCTGACAGAAGCTGGAGAGGAGCTGCTGCGCGAAGGCCGCCATCTGCTGCGCACGGCCACCGACCTGGAGTGCCGGGTAAAGCGCGTCGCCACCGGTTGGGAAACCGAGTTGCGCATCGCCGTTGACGACATCATTCCCACCGAGCGCCTGTTTCCACTCCTGAAAGATTTTTACCGCGAAGGTTCCGGCACGCGCATCAAAATGACCGCCGAAATTCTCGGTGGATGCTGGGACGCGATGATGACCGGGCGCGCCGACCTTGTGATCGGCGCGCCAGGGGAAGCGCCGCCGGAAGGGTCGTTGTCGGTGGAACCGATGGGGCAATTCGAGTTCATCTTCGTGGCCGCACCGGACCATCCGCTCGCGGCCGCGCCCGAACCGCTGTCCTTGCAGGACATCATGCAGTTCCGCGCGGTGTCCGCGGCCGATACGTCGCGCAACCTTCCGCCGCGCACCTCGGGATTGCTGGACGGGCAGGACGCACTGACCGTCCCCACCATGCGCGCCAAGATGGCCGCGCACATCGCCGGTCTGGGTGCGGGCTACCTTCCGCTTGCCTGGGCTGCACCGCACGTTGCCGGCGGCCGGCTGATAAGAAAGCAGGTGGAGGGAACGAAGTCATTGACCAACGTGTATCTGGCCTGGCACCCGCGCCAGGCCGGTAAGGCGCTCAAATGGTTTCTCGAGCGTCTGCGCGATAAACGGGTACAGCAGTACGTACTCGGCGAAGCGGGGACTTACCCCTCGATCTGACCACGCCCGTAAACGCGCAGGGCTCTCAGGCTCCAGGGTTCCCGGCTTCCGCGGCCTCGCTCGCGGCAATTTCCCGGTGCACTTCCGCCATGTCGAGTTCCTGCACTTTCTTGATGATCGATTCCAGCGCGGAAGCAGGCATCGCGCCTGGCTGCGAGAACAGCATCACCTTCTCGCGGAACACCATCAGCGTCGGGATCGAGCGGATGTCGAAATGACCGGCCAGTTCGGGCTCGTCTTCCGTATTCACCTTGGCGAACAGGACGCCCGGGTATTTCTCGGAGGTGGCCGCGTAAGTCGGGGCGAACGCGCGGCAGGGGCCGCACCACGGCGCCCAGAAATCCACGATCACCGTGTCGTTGCCGGTCACCACCTGCTCGAAGTTGTCTTTGGTCAATTCCGTTGTGGCCATGAATGGGCACTCCTTGCCCGCCAGTCCATATGCTGCGTTAACGTGCCAAAAGCCGGGTCGAGCCGCTCAGCGCTAACTCGCATCTTGGCGCGGTGCGAACCTTCCGAATTGAAGCAAGATTGCGGGCAGGACCAGCAGATTCAAGAGGGTCGACGTGGCGAGCCCGCCGACGATGATGGTCGCCATCGGACCCTCGATTTCCCGTCCCGGTTCCCCGCTGCCCAGTGCCAGCGGCATCAGTCCCAATGCGGTGACCAATGCGGTCATCAGGATCGAGGGGAGGCGCTCGCCGGCGCCGCGCAGGGCGGTCTCCAGGTTCCACGGCAGCCGCTCGACCTCGACCAGGTGTTGATAGTGCGATACCAGCATGATCGAGTTGCGCAGCGTGATTCCGAACAGCGTGACAAACCCCACCAGCGAACCCAACGACATCCAGCCGCCGCTGGCCAACACCGCGATCACGCCACCGATCAACGCAAAAGGCAGATTGACGAAAGTGAGCAGCAGGTTGTGCAGGCTGTTGAAAGAAATGTAAAGCAGCAGAAAGATGCCCACGCCCGCCAGCGCGGAATGCACGATCAGGTCGGACCGGGCCTGCGACTGTGCCTGGGCGGTGCCGGTGTAAGCCGCGTAGTTGCCTTGCGAAAACTTCACCGCGGCGCCGATGCGCGTGCGCGCGTCGCGTTCGAAATCGGCGATGTCGCGGCCTTCCACATTGGCGGTCACGGTCTGCAGGCGGCGGCCTTCGGAATGCAGGATCTTGTAGCGTCCGCCGCCGATCTCGATATCCGCAACGTCGGCAAGTTTGAGCAGGCGCCCGTCGGGATTGCGCAGCGGCAGCGCCCCGACTTCCGTCACGCGCCCACGCTGCTCCGGGTCCAGCACCACAACCAGATCCGTTACCTGGCTGTTACGAAAGATCTGCCCGACCTGCACGCCTTCGTAGGCGGCCTGCACCGCTTCGAGCACCGTCAGGGGCTGCAGGCCCAGGCCCGCCGCGCGCTCGTGGCGCAGCCGTACCGAAAGCTGCGGCGTGCCGGGCGGCGCCTGAATCTGCACGTCGCGTGCGCCCGGGACCTGCGCCAGCGCGGCCGCGACAGCAAGCGCATCGCGATCCAGAAGATCGAGTGACGAGCCGTAGATATTCACGACGAAGGGCGCAGCGTACCCGGTGATGGTTTCCTCGATGCGCTCGGTGAGGAAAGTGTTGATGGCAAACGTCACCCCCGGATACGAGCCACCCCGCTCGCCCGACAGCGTTTCACGGATCTCGCGCAGGATGCGCACCTGGTCATTGCCCGGCAGCGCGCCGATCTCGATCTCGAATTCGCTGTAGTGGGTGCCGAAAGTATCGGCGCCGTTCTTGGAGCGGCCCACCCACTGCGCAACGGATTGCACGCCCTCGATCGAGCCGATTGCTTCCGACACCTTCTTGCCGATGCGCAGGGACTCCGCCTCGGAAGTGCCGGGCACAGCCGACATGTGCATGATGTAATGGCCTTCGCGCAGCGCCGGGATGAACTCCCCGGAGAACAGCGGCAGCAATCCAATGCCGGCGACGATGATCACCCCGGTTACCGCGATGACCCGCCCCGGGAGACGCTCGATGCGCTGCAGGACGCCGAGATAACGGGGCTTGAGCCAACGCACGAACGGCGGATCGTCGGCCTTCAGTTGCGCGCGCGCCAGCAGCAGGTAACACAGCGCAGGGGTCAGCGGTGACCGCGACGACCAGCGACGCCATGATGGCGAAGATGTAGGCGATGCCGAGCGGGGCGAACAGCTTGCCGGCCACGCCGCCCAGCGTCAGCAGGGGCACGAACACGAGCGCGACGATGAAAGTGGCGTAAACCACGGAACTGCGCACTTCCAACGAAGCGCCCAGCACGACTTCCCACACCGGCCGCGGCTTCAAGGCCGCGCGGTTCAGGCGCAGCCGCCGGAAGATGTTTTCGGTGTCGATGATGGCGTCATCCACCACTTCGCCCAGGGCGATTGCCAAACCGCCCATCACCATGATGTCTAGGCCGATGCCGAAGTAGTCGAGCACCAGTACTGCGGTGAGCAGGGATACAGGGATAGCGGTGGCGCAGATGAAAGCGGTGCGGCTGTTGAACAGAAACAGGAACAGCACGACGATCACCAGCGCCGAGCCGATCAGGATGTCACGCTGGACGTTGCGCACCGCGGTTTCGATGAAGTTGGCGGGCCGGAACAGGTTCGGATGCAGCTGCACCTGTTCTGTCTCGAGAAGGGGTTTCAGTTCCTCCAAAGCCCGTTCAAGTTCTTCGGTCACCGCGTGGGTGTTGGACCCAAGCTGGCCCTGCACCATCATGAACACGCCCGGCTCACCGTTGATCGCGGCGGCGCCGATCGACGGCGCCGCGCCCTCGACCACGCGCGCGACGTCGCCGATGCGCACGGCACGGCCTTCGCGATAGGCGAGAAGTTCGCGCGCCACATCGGCCGTCGACTGTGGCTGGGCGTCGGTCTGCACCAGAATGTGCTGGTTGGGCGTTTTCACGAAACCGGTGCCGGCCACGCCGGTCGCCTTTCTGGCGGCCGCGACCACATCTTCGAGCGCGAGTCCGTAGCGGCGCAGCTTTTCCGCATCGGCCTGGATCTGCCACTGGCGCACGTCGCCGCCGAACACGTTCACTTCGGCGACACCTTTCACGGCCAGCAGGTGCGGGCGGATGGTCCAGTCCACCAGGGTGCGCAATTCCATCGGGCTGCGCTTGTCCGAAGTTACGCCAACGCCGAGCACCGTGCTGGCCGAGGATGTCAGCGGCGTAATCGTCGGTACGATGCCTCGGGGCAGCAGGTTGGCAAGCGCCGCAAGGCGCTCCGCGGTGACCTGGCGATTGCGATACACATCCGAACCGTCAGGAAAGAAGACGTGCACGACCGACAGTCCGGGTATGGATTGCGAGCGCAGGCTTTGCAGTCCCGGCAAACCGGCGAGCGCATTCTCGATGGGCTGCGAGACCTGGGTTTCGACGAGTTCTGCCGACAGCCCCGGCGACTCCGTCTGGATCACCACCTGGGCGGGCGAGAACTCCGGAAAGACATCGAGGTGCGCCCGCGACAGCGTGAACAGGCCGTACGCGACGATGGTCACCGCCAGCGCGACGATCACGCCGGGATAACGGATGGCCTGGCGGACGATGAAGGAGATCACCTCACCCCCCGCCCTCTCCAGTGAACTGGAAAGGGATCTCTTGGCTGTTCATCACCCTCTCCGCCCTTTGGGGAGAGAGGGCAGGGGTGAGGTGGGTGAGGCGATCAATCTTCATTTTAGTTGCGACATAACCTTGGCTTCGCAAAGGTTAGTCTCCACTGAAACGAGGATTAGCCGATTCACGGTTAATCCTCGTTTTCATTTCTGATCTGGTACTTCAGTTCCTCGGATAGCAGCAATTGCGCACCGCTGACAACGACCTCGTCACCGGGCTGGAAGCCGCCGGCGTTGAACCAGCCGCCGTCGAGCTCTTCCGCGGCGGACACTTCATGCCGCGCGAAGGTCTGTTCGTCCTGCTTGAGATATGCCCAGGCTTTGCCGGCGTGCCAGACCACCGCCTGTGCCGGTACGATCACGCCGGCAACAGGCGCCCCGCCCAGGCCGGCCCGCGCCAGCACGCGCATGCCGGCGCGCAAACCGCCGCCGTCCACCACGTAGAAATAAGTCTCGCCCGGCAACGCCGCATCGATCTGCGGCGAGTCGGAGACGAATCGGGCCGGGCGCGTGTTTTCCCTGGCGGTCGCCGGCGCCACCGAGATCTTTCCCCGCACCGCGTCGCGCGGAAGATCGTAGGGAAGCACCAGTTGCACCAGGAAGGACGATTGCTGCAGCAAGGCCTGCATCACGCGCGAGTCCGGATTGATCGCCCAGCCCGTTACGGTCTCGCCCCAGGCGCTGCGCATCGAATCACGCACCGCCGCGGCACTCTGCTCCGCGGCCAGCTGGCGCGCGTGCTCCGAGCGATAGCGTGCCTCGGCGGATTTCAACGCCTGTTCGGAGACATTGCGGTCATCCCGGAACAGAGACTCCATCCGGCGAAACTCCGATTCCGAGGCGGCGTCGGCGGCGCGCAGTGCGCGCGCTTCCGCCGCGATGGTGAGATAGCGGCCGCGCATTTCCGCCAGGGGCTGGAGGTTCATCACCATCCCGTACGCCTCGGCGGCGGCTTCGCTTTTTCCGGGTTTCAGCGCCTGCACCTCGATGCCACTCGCCTTCTGGCTTTCCGGCAAAATCCGCACGATGGCTCTGCCTTGCTCCAGGCCGGCCGTCGATGGCGTTTTGATTTCGTCCTCGCGCTCCTCCGGCAGCGCGCCCCATTCGTCGCGGGCGAAATAGATCAGCGCCCATGTCAGCATGGCGATGACGACCGCCATCGCGGCAATCAGCGCGTGACTCCTGGTAAGTTTCATGGCTTGCGCAATTTGACCTGTCTTGTTATTCGGAAAGCTCGGGAAGCTTCGCGGCACGCATGTCGGGCAGCACGGATACGTCGCCGAACAAGGGCCGTTGCACGGCATCCTCCAACTGCGCGAGCGCCCGCGTGGATTCCGTCCGCGCCTCGCGCAGCATGTCCTGCGCCGTCAGAAGATCAATGCGGGCGGTTACGCGTTGCAGCCGGTCGGCGGCACCGGCATCGAACTGGCGGACGATCCGCGCCTCCTGCTCCCGCTGCAGTTGGGCCTGGCGCTGCGCGGCGGCAACGCGCCCGCGCGCGGACCGGTACTGCGCGGCGGCCCCCTCGGCCGCGGCCAGCGCTGCAATCTGCGTCGACTGGAATTGCTGTGCCGCCAGCTCGCGTTGTGCCTCCGCCTCGCGGATCGCCGCATGCGTGCGCGCGCCCGAGGGAATGGAGAAGCCGACGGCAAGCGACCAGACGCTGTCGCCCTGGTCCCAGGTGTAGCCCGGACCGAGCGTGATGTCCGGATTCTGGCCCGCCACCGCCAATTTCACCTCCGCATCCGCCGCCCCGAACTCCAGCAGTTTGCGGTGCACATCGAGCCGGTTGCGCAGCGCCAAACGGCGCAGTTCGGCCGCACTCATTTCAACCGCTTGCGGCGGTTCCGGTTCGAAGCGCAGGTCCATCGCGCCGACCACGTCGAGCGGCAGGCCCAGGGCTTGCGCCAGTTCGCCGAGCGCGCGTTGGGAGCGCGCCGCTTCGCGGTCACGCGCCAGTTCGAGTTGCGCCAGTTGCCAGCGCTGCGCGCCGAGTTCAAGCGCGGAAACCATGCCTGCCTGCACCCTGCGATCGACCAGGGCCAGGGCCTCGCGGCGCGCCGCGACCTGGGCTTCGATCGACGCCAGCGTTTCCCGGCTGGATTCGAGTTCGACGAAACGGTCGCGCAGCCTTGCGCGAACGTTCCATGCAGCCGCGGCGATGTCGATGTCGGCAGCGTCGGCAAGGAAAGCGCCGCGCGCCACCCGGGCTTCGCGCTTGCCTTCGGCCGTCAAGGGGATTTCCAGCTCCAGGCCCAGCGTCCAGGGCCCGTCGTCCTCGGGCAGTTCTCTGCCGTGATACTCGGGTTTCAGCCGCACGCCAGGTGCGTGCCGCAATCCGGCCGACTCGAGTTGGGTACGCGCAATGGCCGCGCGTGCCCGCGCGGTACGCATGTCGGGATGAAAGTACAACGCGACCAGTGTCAGCTCGCGCAGCCCCCACCCTTGCGGCGGCCAGCCATCCTGCGCATGGCCGTTAGCGATCGCGAAACTCTTCAAGCCTTCGGCGGATCCCGAGCGCCGCTCATATTCACTCACCGCGACATCCACATCCAGCGTCCGTTTCGAATAGGGAATCGACGAGCATCCCGCCACGATGGCAAGAAGCAGAAGACCGATGCAGCGGCGGCAGGGCATCTCGATCAGTGCAGTTTGATGTGCGGCTCGGTACGCCGTGTGATGATCCGCGCCAGGGTGTCGAGAAGCACCTTGGTGAATCCATGCAGCGCCAGTTCGTGCATCTTGTACAGTGACAGGTACATGATCTTGGCAAAATAGCCCTCCACCATGATGCTGCCGCGCGTGATCGCACCCATGAGGCTGCCCACGGTGCTGAACTTGCCCAGAGAAACAAGCGAACCGAAGTCACGGTAAACGAAAGGCCGAAGCGCTTCGCCGCGCAGCCGCCTCGGAAGCATCCTGTAAAGATGCGAGGCCTGCTGGTGAGCGGACTGCGCACGCGGCGGAATCCATCCATTCTTCTCCGGCCACGGGCAACTCGCGCAATCGCCGAAAGCGAACACGTCCGGATCGCGCGTGGTCTGCAGCGTCTGCGTCACCATCAGCTGGTTGATGCGGCTGGTCTCCAGTCCATCGATATCCTTGAGAAAATCAGGCGCCTTGATGCCGGCGGCCCATATCACCAGCTCCGCCGGTATTTCCCTGCCGTTCGCGGTCGTCACGCCCTGCGCCGAAACCTCGGTGACTTTTTCGCCGGTCAGCACCTCGACCTTGAGTTTCTTCAGCAGGCCGAGCACCGCGACCGACAGGCGCTCGGGCAGCGCCTGCAGGATCTTCGGTGCCGCTTCGACTATGGTTATCTTGATGTCGCGTCCGGGATCGATGCGTTCGAGACCGAAGGAAACGAACTCGCGGATGGTGTTGTGCAATTCCGCGGCCAGTTCCACGCCGGTGGCGCCGGCGCCGATAATGGCGACGTGTAGTTGGCCCGGTAGCAGCGGTTCCTGCTGCGCATTGGCGCGCAGACAGGCGTTGAGCAGCCGCGAGTGAAACAGCGCGGCCTGCTGCGTGTTGTCCAGCGAGATCGCGTGCTCGCGGGCGCCCTGGGTACCAAAGTCGTTGGTTGTGCTGCCTACCGCCATCACCAACGTGTCGTAGACAATGGTGCGGGCGGGGATGACTTCCCGCCCCTCCTCGTCCACGGTCGGCGCCAGATGGATCTGTTTTTCGGCGCGGTTCAGGCCGTCCATGCGCCCGAGCCGGAACTGGAAATGGTGCCAGCGCGCCTGATACAGATAATCCAGCTCGTGATCGTTCAGATCCATGCTGCCCGCGGCGACCTGGTGCAAAAGCGGCTTCCACAGGTGCGTTCGCGAGCGGTCCACGAGCGTAATGAGCGCCTGTTTGCGCTTACCCATCGTCCGGCCCAGACGCGTGGCCAACTCGAGCCCGCCCGCGCCGCCGCCGACGATGACGATGTTATGCAACCCGCCTTCGCTTCGTTTTTTTTCGGTCATCATTGCGACCATCGGGAATTATCCGCGGGTTGATGTGAGCCCGTCCCTCGACAGACGGAAGTTTAGCGGGATGTTCCGCGGACTGCCTTATAAAGAACCCAAACGAACAAGCCCGCTCATCGAGCGGGCTTGGCAACAGTGTCGGACTTCACACCTGCGGATTCAGCCGCTCCAGCTTCGAGTGCAGCTTGTTGAGCGCATTGATGTAGGCCTTGGCCGAGGCCACCACGATGTCGGTGTCGGCGCCCTGGCCGTTGACGATGCGCCCGCCTTCGACAGCCGCACCGTGACTTCGCCCTGCGAGTCGGTGCCGCTGGTGATGTTGTTGACCGAGTAGAGCAGCAGCTCCGCGCCGCTCTGCGACGATGCACTCGATCGCCTTGAACGAGGCGTCCACCGGGCCGCTGCCCTGCGCCTCGGCCGGCTTCTCCTTGCCGTCCTCGGACACCACGATGCTTGGCGAACGGCTGCTCGCCGGTCTCGGAATGCGCGGTCAGCGACACCAGCTGGTAGTGCTCGTTCTCGACGTGCTCGATCATCGTCCTCGGTGATCAGCGCCTGCAGGTCCTCGTCGAAGATCTCGTGCTTCTTGTCGGCGAGGTCCTTGAAGCGCTTGAACGCGGCGTTGAGCGCCTCTTCGGACTCGAGCACGATGCCGAGCTCGCTGCAGCCGGCTCTTGAACGCGTTGCGGCCGGAGAGCTTGCCGAGCACAAGCGGTTGGCGTTCCAGCCCACGTCCTCGGCGCTCATGATCTCGTAGGTCTCGCGGCTGCTTCAGCACGCCGTCCTGGTGGATGCCGGACTCGTGCGCGAAGGCGTTGGCGCCGACGATCGCCTTGTTCGGCTGCACCGGGAAGCCGGTGATGCCGAGACCAGCTTGACGCCGGCACGATCTGCGTGGCGTCGATGCCGGTGTCGCACGGAAACACGTCCTGGCGCGTGCGCACCGCCATCACGATCTCCTCGAGCGAGGCGTTGCCGGCGCGCTCGCCCAGGCCGTTGATCGTGCACTCGACCTGGCGCGCGCCGTTCAGCACCGCCGAGAGCGAGTTGGCGACCGCGAGCCCGAGGTCGTTGTGGCAGTGCACCGACCAGACCGCCTTGTCGGAATTGGGAATGCGCTCGCGCAAGCTGCGGATCAGCCGCCGAAATGCTCGGGCAGCGTGTAGCCGACCGTGTCCGGCACGTTGATGGTGGTGGCGCCGGCCTTGATCACCTGCTCGAGGATGCGGCAGAGGAAATCGATGTCCGAGCGGCCCGCGTCCTCGGGCGAGAACTCGACGTTGTCGGTGTATTCGCGCGCCCACTTCACCGCCCGCACCGCCTGCTCGATCACCTGCGAGGGCTCCATGCGCAGCTTCTTCTCCATGTGGATCGGGCAGGTCGCGATGAAGGTGTGCACGCGCGGCGCATGCGCGCGGCTGACCGCCTCGCCGCAGCGGCGCACGTCGTTCTCGTTGGCGCGCGCGAGCCCGCACACGGTGCTGTCCTTGATGACGCGCGCAACCGCCCGCACCGCCTCGAAGTCGCCGTCGCTCGCGGCCGGAAAGCCGGCCTCGATCACGTCCACGCGCATGCGCTCGAGCTGGCGCGCGATGCGCAGCTTCTCTTCCTTCGTCATCGACGCGCCCGGGCTCTGCTCGCCGTCGCGCATCGTGGTGTCGAATATGATCAATTTTTCTTTCATGGTCGTCTCCGCTGCGAATTCGTTTCGACGGCGCGCCGCTGCCGGATTGCCGGACGCGGGCGTATTGGTGCCTATCTTTTCCCGCCTCGGGCTTGCCGCACGAAACCCGACAAACTGTTGGGGAGGTAAGTTTTTAGCGCGCCGGGGCGCAGCAGCAGGCCGGCCAGCAGAAGGCCGGCAAGAAGTGAAGCGCGTTGGCCGAACTGTCGGGAGATCATGCGCGGGAATATAACGAGTTTTCTGCGGGCCGGCAAGTACCGGGCGCTTCAGGTCCGAACCGGACGACGGAGGCGGCGGCGTGTCCGGTTTCTTGCGCATGGCGCCCCCACGCCCAGATCACATAGCCGGACAGCGCGTAGACCAGCGAACAGGCAGGAACAGCATCTCCGGCAGCGTGCTGGAGACCTGAACAGCGCCACCAGCGCGAACGCGATCCCGACCACCACCGAGAACGACACGCTCTTCCGCAGGTTGATGTCCTTGCCGCTGTAGAACTTGAGGTTGCTCACCATGGTGAGGCCGGCGAACACGGTGAGCCCCCAGGCGAGCCACTTCACGTCGGCGCGCGCCATCTCGTACTCGTTCATCGCCCACACCAGCCCCGCGACCAGACACGCCGCGGCCGGGCTCGGCAGGCCCTGGAAGAAGCGCTTGTCGGCGACGTCGAGCGTGGTGTTGAAGCGCGCGAGCCGCAGCGCCGCGCACGCGCAGTAGATGAAGGCGGCGATCCACCGAGCTCGAGCCACGCCCGATGCCCTTGCAGCCGAAGTCCTTGAGCGCACACGTAGACCACCAGCGCCGGCGCCACGCCGAACGACACCATGTCGGACAGGCTGTCGTACTCGGCGCCGAACGCGCTCTGGGTGCGCGTGAGGCGGGCGACGCGGCCGTCGAGCCCGTCGAACACCATCGCGACGAAGATCGCCATGCGCGGCCTGCTCGAAGCGCCCGTTCATCGCCTGCACGATCGCGTAGAAGCCGGCGAACAGCGCGACGGTCGTGAACAGATTGGGCAGCCAGTAGATGCCGCGCCGGCGAATGCCCGTGCGACTTGAGCCACCGCGGTTTGAGTGCCGGGTCATTCATATCCGATTAGTTGGCCGGCAACCACGCCAGTATGGTTTCGGTGGCGTAGACCTTGTCGCCCACCGCGGCACGCGCGCGTCACGCCGGCGGCAGGTAGACGTCCACGCGCGAGCCGAAGCGGATGAAGCCGTAGCGCTCGCCGCGCGCGAGCTGTCTGCCGGCTTGACGTAGCACAGGATGCGGCGCGCGATCAGCCCGGCGATCTGCACGCAGGTGACGTCCGCACCGCGGTCGGCCCTGATCCACAGCGCGGTGCGCTCGTTCTCGAGCGAGGCCTTGTCGAGCGCGGCGTTGAAGAACTTGCCGCCGTGGTACCAGGCCTTCCGCACCTCGCCGTCCACCGGGCTGCGGTTGGAATGCACGTTGAACACGTTCATGAACACGCTGATCTTGAGCGCGTCGCGCTCGAGATAGGGATCGCGCGCGCGCTCGACCGCGACGATGCGGCCGTCGGCCGGCGAGAGCACCGCCTCGGCATCGTGCGGAACGCGCGCGGCGGGTCGCGGAAGAACTGCACCATGAAAAGCGCGATCAGCCAGAGCGGCACCGCCCACCATCCCCAGCAAGTACCCCACGCTCAGCGCAACCGCGACGGCCGCGCGCGATGAACGGCCAGCCTTCCCGCGCGATGATCGGGTGGGGATAGGTTGCGTTCATGGGTGAAGGCGTCGAGGTGTGAAGGGTAAGTGGCAGGAATCGCCCTTCCGGTGACTCTTCACTCTTCACTCATTCACTAGTTCTTCGACTGGTCCACCAGCCGGTTCTTCTTGATCCACGGCATCATGTCGCGCAGCTTCGCGCCGACGATTTCGATCGGGTGCGCGCGGCCGATGCGGCGCATCGCCTCCAGCGTGGGCGCGCCGGTCTGGTTCTCCAGGATGAATTCCTTCGCGAACTGCGCCGGTCTGGATTTCCTTGAGGATCTTGCTCATCTCGGCGCGCGTCTCCTCGGTGACGATGCGCGGGCCGCGCGTGAAGTCGCCGTACTCGGCATTGTTGGAGATCGAGTAGCGCATGTTGGCGATGCCGCCCTCGTAGATCAGGTCCACGATCAGCTTCAGTTCGTGCAGGCACTCGAAATACGCCATTTCCGGCGCGTAGCCGGCCTCGACCAGCGTTTCGAAGCCGGCCTGGATCAGCGCGGTCAGGCCGCCGCACAGCACGACCTGCTCGCCGAACAGGTCGGTCTCGGTTTCCTCGCGGAAGGTGGTCTCGATCACGCCGGCCTTGCCGCCGCCGATCGCCGCGGCGTACGACAGCGCCAGGTCGCGCGCCTTTTTCGACGGATTCTGGTGCACCGCGATCAGCAACGGCACGCCGCCGCCCTGCGCGTAGGTCGAGCGCACGGGATGTCCGGGTGCCTTGGGCGCGATCATGATCACGTCGAGATCGGCGCGCGGCTCGATCTGCTCGAAGTGGATGTTGAAGCCGTGGGCAAAGGCGAGCGTCGCGCCTTTCTTGATGTTGGGCTCGACTTCGCTGCGATAGACCTCCGCAATGTGCTCGTCCGGCAGCAGGATCATCACGAAATCCGCGCCCTTGACCGCGTCGGCGACTTCCTTCACGGCCAGGCCGGCCTTCTTCGCCTTGTCCCACGAAGCGCCGCCCTTGCGCAGGCCCACGGTCACCTTGACGCCGGAATCCTTCAGGTTGATCGCGTGGGCATGGCCCTGCGAGCCGTAGCCGATGATGGTGACCTTCTTGCCCTTGATCAGCGACAGGTCGGCGTCTTTGTCGTAGTAGATTTTCATGTTCCCTCTGGTGAGAAATTCGTGAAGGCTGAGGGGTGAGGAGTGAGGGGCGAGTGGGTCAAAACGCTGCTTTCCTCCTCACTCCTCCCCCCTCACTCCTCACGAGACTTTCAGGACGCGGTCGCCGCGGCCGATGCCGGAGGCGCCGGTGCGCACCGTTTCCAGTATCGCGCCCCGTTCGAGCGCTTCGAGAAAGGCGTCGAGCTTGGAGCCGGTGCCGGTCAGCTCGATGGTGTAATCCTTGTCGGTCACGTCGATGATGCGGCCGCGGAAGATGTCCGCCATGCGCTTCATCTCCTCGCGGTCCTTGCCGACCGCGCGCACCTTGACCAGCATCAGCTCGCGCTCGATGTGGTCGCCGTCGGACAGGTCGACCACCTTGACCACGTCGATCAGCTTGTTCAGCTGCTTGGTGATCTGCTCGATCACCTCGTCCGAGCCGGTGGTGACGATGGTCATGCGCGACAGCGTCGCGTCCTCGGTCGGCGCGACGGTCAGCGACTCGATGTTGTAGCCGCGCGCCGAGAACAGGCCGGCCACGCGCGACAGCGCGCCCGGCTCGTTTTCCAGCAGTAGGGAGATGATGTGTCGCATTTGATCAAACCAGGATCATCTCCGACAGGCCCTTGCCGCCCGGCACCATCGGGAACACGTTCTCGGTCTGGTCGGTGATGAAGTCCATGAAAACGAGGTCGTTCTTGCGGCTGAACGCCTCTTTCAGCGCCGGCTCGACGTCCGCCGGCTTCTCGATGCTCATGCCGACGTGGCCGTAGGCCTCGGCCAGCTTGACGAAATCCGGCAGCGCGTCCATGTACGACTCGGCGTAGCGGTTGCCGTGGAAGAACTCCTGCCACTGGCGCACCATGCCCATGTACCGGTTGTTGAGGTTCACGATCTTGATCGGCAGCCGGTACTGCTTGCAGGTCGAGAGTTCCTGGATGCACATCTGGATGCTGGCCTCGCCGGTGACGCAGGCGACCGTCGCCTTGGGATGCGCGAGCTGCACGCCCATCGCGGCCGGCAGCCCGAAGCCCATCGTGCCCAGGCCGCCGGAATTGATCCAGCGCCGCGGCTTCTCGAACTTGTAGAACTGCGCCGCCCACATCTGGTGCTGGCCGACGTCGGAGGTGACGAAAAGGTCCATGCCCTTCGTCACTTCGTAGAGCTTCTCGATCACGTACTGCGGCTTGATGATCTTCGCGGTGCGGTCGTACTTGAGGCAATCGCGGCCCGCCACTGCTCGATCTGCGTCCACCAGGCCTTGAGCGCCTCCGGGTCCGGGCGTTCCTTGCCGGCGGCGAGCTGGCGATTCATCTCCTGCAGCACCTCGCGCACGTTGCCGACGATCGGCACGTCGACCTTCACGCGCTTGGAGATCGACGACGGATCGATGTCGACGTGGATGATGTTGCGGTCTTCCTCGAAGAAATGCTTCGGGTTGCCGATCACGCGGTCGTCGAAGCGCGCGCCGATCGCGAGCAGCACGTCGCAGTGCTGCATCGCCATGTTGGCTTCGTAGGTGCCGTGCATGCCGAGCATGCCGAGGAACTGCGGTCGGTGGCGGGATATCCGCCCAGCCCCATCAGCGTGTTGGTGCAGGGAAAACCGAGCGAGCGCACCAGCTGCGTCAATTCGGCGGATGCATCGCCGAGCACGACACCGCCGCCGGTGTAGATCATCGGCCGCTTGGCTTCCATCAGCAACTGGATCGCCTTCTTGATCTGCCCGCCGTGCCCCTTGATCACCGGGTTGTAGGAGCGCATCGTGACCGACTGCGGATAGAAGTACGCGGTCTTGGCGGTCTGCACGTCCTTGGGGATGTCGACCACCACGGGGCCGGGACGACCGGTCGCGGCGATATAGAACGCCTTCTTCATGGTGATCGCGATGTCCTTCACGTCCTTCACCAGGAAGTTGTGCTTCACGCACGGGCGCGTGATGCCGACGGTGTCGCACTTCCTGAAAGGCGTCCTGGCCGATGGCGTGCGTCGGCACCTGGCCGGTGATGATCACCATCGGGATCGAATCCATGTAGGCGGTGGCAATGCCGGTCACCGCATTGGTGACGCCGGGACCGGAGGTGACCAGCACCACCCCCACTTTTCCGGTGGAGCGCGCGTAGCCGTCGGCGGCGTGCACCGCCGCCTGCTCGTGGCGCACCAGGATGTGCTTGACCTTGTCCTGCTTGAACAACTCGTCGTAGAGGAACAGCACGGCACCGCCCGGGTAGCCGAAAATGTATTCGACGCCCTCTTCCTGAAGACATCGCACGGTGATTTCGGCACCGGACAATTCGGTGGTAACGCCGGCGGTCAATTCCATCGAAACACCTAAGTGGAGAAAATTGCTGCGAAAACCTTGGAAGATACCGGCAACGTGAAGGCCGGTCAAGGAAGGGTTCCCGCGCCGCAATAGCGGTGCAAACGGATCGCCCCGATGGGGTCGACGATACGGTTGCAGGCTACTGGCGGGCGCGGATCCAGCGCTTCCAGGATTCGAACAGGCTGGGATCGCGCGCCGCGATCGCGGAACGCTGCCACAGCGTGTCGGCCCAGAAGTCATCATGGGTGAGACTGGACATCAGCCCCCCGGCTTCCTCCAGGATCAGCGAACCGGCGGCGTAATCCCAGAGCTTCTGCCCGCCGTGCAGATAGACGTCGAAGCGCCCGGCGGCAACGTAGCACCATTCCAGCGTGCTGGCGCCGAAATTGCGCTGCGAAGAATAAGGCGGCGCGGCAACCAGTTCGCGCGCAAGCGACGCGGGCAGGCGCTTGAAGTCCACTTGCGCCATGGCGTTGCGCAAGTGCGGCACGTGTTCCTTGATCGGCAGGGGCTCGCCGTTGAGAAAGGCGCCGCGCCCCTTCTCGGCGTAGAACACCTCGTCGGCGACCGGATCGTAAACCACACCCAGCACGCTCCTGCCCTCCTTCATGAGCGCCACCGACACGGCGAAATAGGGCAGGCCGTTGACGAAGTTCGAGGTGCCGTCAATTGGGTCGACGCACCACAGTCCCTCGACGCCGGCCAGCCAGTATTCGGCCTGCTGCTCAGGGGTCATCTCCTCGGCAACGATCGGCCCCGAATAGATCTCCGGAAGCCGGCGGGACAGCGCCTCCTGGGAGGCGATATCGGCTTCGGTAAACAGGCTGCCGTCGGATTTGCGCTGATGCGCCACCTTCAGGTAACGCGGCATGACCTCCTCCTTCGCCACGTCTTTCACCGTGGCGATCACGCGCTCGAGCATCCCGGGCGACGGTTTCTTCAGCGCTTCCATTTGATCGAACATCCCATACTGGGGATCTGATCCGTCGGGCCGCGCCCGGTTTCCGCCACAGCCTTCATGGCCTCGAATAATTCGCGGCGCGCATTCGCCACCGGCGTGGTGCGCGAGGCGTCGAGCCGGCCCCTGTACTGGAGTCCGAGGTCCTTGTTGAAACCGAAAAAGTCCGGCGTGCACACAGCGTCATAGGCGTGTGCGACCTCCTGGGTCTCGTCGAATAGGTAGGGAAACGGAAATTTGAGATCGCGCGCAACGCGCTGCATGTTTTCGAACGAGTCCTCGGGATAGTCCTCGGGATCGTTCGAACTGATCGCCACCGAGCCGATGCCCAGCGCCCTGAGTTCGGCACAGTCGCGGATGATGCGATCGCGCACGGCCTTGACGTACGGGCAGTGGTTGCAGATGAACATCACCAGCAGGCCCCTGGGTCCGCGCGCTTCGGCTACGGTGTATCGTTTGCCGTCGGTGCCCGGCAAGTCGAACTCGGGTGCCTTCCAGCCGAAATCGCACACCGGTGGTTGAGCGCCCATTTACTACGCCTCCAGGAAATTGCCGGCGCCGGCCGGCCCAAGTGCTGCGTGCTGCGCAGAAAGCCTGTGACCAAATCCTTGTTGCATGGCAAAATCTTAACATGAATAAGGAGTTGCATAAGAAACCTGCCACGAAATCCGGCGCCCGGTTTTACTTTTCCGGCAAGCTCGGCAATGGCTCCGAGGTGCGATTAGCTCAAGAAGCCGCGCATCACGCTGCGCGGGTGCTGCGTCTCGCCGTGGGCGAATCCGTAACTTTGTTCGACGGACATGGCGGCGAATTCGAGGCGCGCATCACCCGCATGGACCGCGGCGAGGTGACGATCAAGACCGGCGCACACCTCGCCGTCGAGCGCGAAGCGCCGCTCGACATCCTGCTCGTTCAAGGCCTCTCCAGCGGGGACCGCATGGACCTGACGCTGCAGAAGTCGGTGGAACTGGGCGTCGCGGCGATCCAGCCGGTCACCACCGAGCGCAGCGTCGTGAAGCTTCGCGACGAGCGTGCGGCGCGGCGCGCCGAGCACTGGCAAAACCTGGTGATTTCTGCCTGCGAGCAATGCGGCCGCAACCGCGTCCCGCCGGTTGCGCCCTTGCTGAGCTTCGGTGAGTGGCTGTCGCGCCTGACCCAGCCGCGTGACGAGTTGCGCCTGATGCTGTCGCCGCATGCGGCTGTGTCGCTGCGCGAACTCGCGCCAGCGCGCGGCCGGATAATTCTGCTCACCGGCCCGGAAGGCGGTCTTGCCCCGGGTGAAGCACAAGCGGCGCAGTCGCGCGGATTCGCGCCGGTGCGCCTCGGGCCGAGGGTGCTGCGCACTGAGACTGCTGCGCTTGCCGCGCTGGCCGCGATCCAATCTTTGTGGGGGGACTTCTGAGACCGACGTGTCAGGCGCTATTCTGCGCGACGGCATACACCGGCGCCGCCCCGGCCTTGCCCTGAAACTGCACGTCACCCAGCGCAATGAGCTGCACACCTGCCGCCAAACCATGCCGTGTCGCCGCGTCGATCAGAATCGTGCGTTGCACGCTCTTGGTGTGCGCCTCCAATCGTGCCGCCAGGTTCACCGTGTCGCCGATGCACGTATACGTAGCGCGCTGCTGCGTGCCGGTATAACCCGCCACGACGTCGCCGGTGGCGATGCCGATGCCGATGCGGATCGTTGGCTTCTGCGCCGCGCTGCGCTCCAGGTTGAATTGCTCGATCAGCTCGATCATTTCCATCGCCGCGCCCACCGCGC
This sequence comes from uncultured beta proteobacterium, assembly GCA_963789945.1. Classification (GTDB taxonomy): domain Bacteria; phylum Pseudomonadota; class Gammaproteobacteria; order Burkholderiales; family JACQAP01; genus JACQAP01. Next base: position 57,038 of record CAWBMN010000005.1, read on the forward strand.
TGCCGGCGCAATCGTTCAGCGGCAGCGGCGCGCCGAACAGCGCCATCAGCCCGTCGCCGATCATCTGATTGACGACGCCGCCATGGCTGCTGATGGCGTCGAACATCAGCGCGTAGTAAGCGTTGAGCAGTTCGATCGTCTCTTCCGGCGGCTGGCTCTCCACCAGCGCCGTGAAGCCGCGGATGTCCGAAAACATCACCGACGCGTGCACGCGCTTGCCGCCAAGCGCAAAGCCTGATTGCTGCAGGTCCTGCGCCACCTCGGAGGTGGCGAAGCGCCTCACCAGTTCCTTCTGCTGGTCGCGCAGGCGCTTCTTCTCCAGGCTCGCGCCGATGCGCGCCTTCAGCAGCACCGGGTTCACCGGCTTGGGAAGGTAGTCCTCGGCGCCCAGGCCGATGCAGCGCACGATGTTGTCCAGCCCCTCGACCGACGAGGTCACGATCACCGGCAAATCGCGCAACTGCGGGTCGGCCTTCAGCTGCTCGAGCACCGCAAAGCCGTCCATCTCGGGCATCTCGATATCGAGTAACAGCAGGTCGAAAGTCTCGCGGCGCAGCATCTCCAGAGCGATACGGCCGTTCTCGGCCAGCGTGGCGCTGTGGCCCTGCATCTGAACGTTGCGCGACAGCAGCAGGCGGTTGACCTTGTTGTCGTCGACGATCAGCAAACGGGCGCCGGGCTCAGCCATCGCGCAGGTCCTTCAATGCGGCCGCGGCACGCGCGTACTCAATCTCGAGCGCGGCCAGTGTGGCAGTGTCGCGCGCCGGGTCGGCACTCAGCCCCCCCAGCTCCAGTTCGCGCGCCAGAGCGGCGAGCCTCGACGCGCCGAAGGTGCTGCTGTTGGACTTGAGCGAATGCGCCGCACGCCGAAAACGATCGGCCTGGTTTTCCGCGCGTGCGCGGCGAAGCTCGGCCAGCATGCCGGACGCTTCTTCTAGGAACGTGTCCACCAGGTCGGCCACAAACTCCGCACCCGCGGTATCCTGCAGTTCCGCGTAGACGGCCTGGTCGATCACCGGTTCGTCCATATCCTGCTCACTCGCGATTCTGATTAATCTTGGCGTGCCGGCACGCGCATCAAAGCTTCGACCAGCTGGTCCACCCGGATCGGTTTGGTGATGTAGTCGTCCATGCCCGCGGCAAGGCACATCTCGCGGTCGCCCTGCATTGCGTTGGCCGTCATCGCCACAATGCGCGGGCGCCTGGTCGCGGGCCATTGGGCATTGATGCGGCGCGACGCTTCCAGGCCGTCCATCTCGGGCATCTGCACGTCCATCAGCACCACATCGTAGGTCTGCCGTACCAGCGACTCCACCGCCTCGACGCCGTTGGAGGCCAGGTCGGCACGGTAGCCCATCTGCGTAAGGATGCGCAGCGCGAGTTTCTGGTTCACGACATTGTCTTCCGCGAGCAAAATGCGCAACGGGTGGCGCGCCGCCATTTCTGGGTCTGTCCTGGGCTTGGCCGCCTTGATCTCCTTGGGCGCCAGGCCGTGCGCGAGCAGGCCCACCAACGCGTCGAACAGCTGCGACTGGTGCACTGGCTTGGCCAGGTAAGCGCTGAACAGGCCTTCGGTGTCGCCCGTCTCGCGCCGGCCGAGCGAACTGAACAGCACCAGCGGCAGGTTCGGCCGGCTGGCATGGATGCACTGCGCGATCTGCAAGCCGTCCATCTCGGGCATGTGCATGTCCAGGATCGCGAGGTCGAAACGCTCTCCGTTCTCAACCCAGCGCAACGCCTCGGCCGGAGACTCGGTGGCGCGTGGCACCATGCCCCACTTACCCATCTGCAGGTCGAGCACGCGCCGATTGGTGGCGTTATCGTCGACCACCAGCACACGCCGCCCTTGCAGTTCGGGCTGGGTGCCGATGAAGTCGCGCCGGCTCTGCGGCGGCAACTCGGCCAGCGGCGCGCGGATCGTGAAGTAGAACGTCGCTCCCTTGCCAATCCCGTCGCTGGTGGCCCACATGCGCCCGCCCATCAACTCGGCCAGCTGCTTGCTGATGGCGAGCCCCAGGCCGGTGCCGCCGTACCTGCGCGTGGTCGACGAATCCGCCTGCGAGAACGACTGGAACAGCCGTCCCATGCCCTCAGTCGACAGCCCGATGCCGGTGTCGCGCACGGCAAAGTTCAGCTCCACCTCGTCGGTTGCCACGGGCGATGCGGTCACCGTGAGCACCACCTCGCCTTGCTCGGTGAACTTCACCGCATTGGCCAGCAGGTTGAGGATAATCTGCCGCAGCCGCGTCACGTCGCCGCGGATACCAGCAGGCACGTCGCCCTCGAACAAATACGCCGTGTCCAGATGCTTCTCGGTCGCGCGGGCACTCACCAGGTCCAGCGCCGATTCCACGCAATCGCGCAAGTCGAAGGGCTGCGACTCGATGTCCATGCGCCCGGCCTCGATCTTGGAGAAGTCGAGGATGTCGTTGATGATGGTCAGCAGCGTGTCGCCGCTGTCGCGGATGGTGGCCGCATAGTCGCGCTGCTCGTCGTCGAGCGGCGTGTCGAGCAGCAGCCCGCTCATGCCGATCACCGCGTTCATCGGCGTGCGGATCTCGTGGCTCATGGTCGCGAGGAACGAACTCTTGGCTTCGTTGGCAGTCTCGGCGGCAGCGCGGGCGTCCTGCGCTTCGTGGAACAGCCGCGCGTTCTGGATCGCGATCACCGCCTGGTCGGCGAAAGTCTGCAACAGCCCAATCTCGTCGTCGTTGAACGGGCGCACGGGCTGGCGCATCAGCATGATGCCGCCGATGCCGCGGCCTTCCCAAAGCATTGGCGCAAACAGCGCGGAATAACCGCCAATGCGTTCGGTCAGTTCACGCACGGTGCTTGGCGCATCCGGCTCAGCGGCCGTGTCGGGATAGTGCACCACACGCCCCTCTCGGATCGCGAGACCAGTGATGGTATCCTCGGGCGGCCTTGGAAATGTCGCGGTCGAGATCTGCAGCTGTGTACCGGCCACCGCGCCGACGTGCACCAAACCGTCCTCACGAAGGAGCGCGATAGCACGCTGCTCGGCGCCGAACAGCTTGAGGCAGCTGTCGAGGATGCGTTGGAACACCGGCGCAGTGTCGGACACCGAATTGCTGATCGCCTGCAGCACTTCGGATGTTGCCGTCTGCCGCTCGAGCGCCTGCTTGGTCTCGTTGAACAGCCGCACGTTCTCAATCGCGATCACCGCCTGGTCGGCGAAAGTTTGCAGCATCGCGATCTGCCGTTCGGAAAACATCCCTGGTTCGGCGCCAGCGATACTGATCGATCCAATCGGCCTACCGTCGCGCAGCATCGGCACCGCGACAATGCTGCGATACCCGGCTACCTGAGCGAGGCCTTGCATCTTGTATTCCGGGTCTTCCGAAACATCTGGGACGTGGGCGACCGTTCGGGTCAAGATTGCTCTTTGATTGGCCCCCGCCTTTCCGGGGCGCATGGGGAACGACCGGCGGAGCTCCTCGACACCCTCCGGCGTAAAGCCCTCAAGCGCCGCGATATGAATGAGGTTTCCATCGAACGTAGCGACTACTCCAAACGTGCCTTCGCACAGCTTCCGCGCATTCCTCGCGATGGCCTCGAATACCGGTTGCACATCGGTCTGCGACTGGCTGATCACGCGCAGGATCTCGCTCATCGCCGTCCGCTGCTCCAACGACTCGGTCAGATCTTTATTGCGCGTTTGCAACTCGTTGAACAGCCGCGCATTCTGGATCGCGATGACGGCCTGGTCGGCGAAAGTCTCCAGCAGCGCGATTTCCTTGTTCGAGAAGCCCGTCGCTGGTTTCCGGATGGCATAGAGAAACCCCACGGCTTGTCCTTCCCAGATCATCGGGGCGAGAACCTGAGAATAGGCGCCGATCTGCAACCGCTCCGCCACGGAACGCACCGTCCAGTGAACGTCAGGATCGAGCGTATCGACGAAGTGAAAGGGTTGGCCGCGCAGGATGCCTTGCACGTACGGCTCGGCAGAAACCTTCCCACCATCATAGATCTCCCGCAGAGTCGCCAGCGCCGAGCCGTGGTGGGCGGCGAGCGTGACATGCCCCTCCGGCGCGACGAGCACGATGCCTTGCTCGGAGCTGTCGAACAGCTTCTTGCAGCTCTGCAGAATCTTGTCGAATACCGGCGCGGTGTCGGCCACCGAAGCGCTGATCACTTCCAGCACTTCGGCGGTGGCGGTCTGTTGTTCCAACGCCTCCTTGGTCTCGTTGAACAGGCGCACGTTTTCCATCGCGATCGCGGCCTGGTCGGCAAATGATGTGACGAGATCGATTTCCTTCTCGTTGTAGGCCTGTACGTAGGTCCGGCCCAGCGTCAGTACGCCGATCGGATCGCCTTCGCGCAGGATCGGGACCGCCAGCAGCGTGCGGTAGCCCCCGACCTCCTGGACATCTTTGCGCCCGTACCCGAAGTCGGTCAGCGCGTCCTCGACCTGAATGGCTCGCCTGCCAGTGACGGCCCGCGAGGTCAGCGACACCTGATCGCTCAGCAACGGCGGGTGGGCCGCCAGGTGTTCGATCAGGGCCGGCGTGGCACCGAACAGCCCGGCGGGACGGCAAACGTCTCCTTCGATCTTGAAGATCACGCCCAACGACGCGCGACACAGCCGAGCGGCAGTGCTGATCAGCGTTTCGAGCACCGCGGCCAGATCGAAGGTCGAGCGACTGATCGCCTTGAGCACATTGGCAGTCGCGGTCTGCCGCTCCAGCGCCTCTTTGGTCTCGTTGAACATCCGGGCGTTCTGGATCGCGATGGCTGCCTGGTCTGCGAAGGTCTTGAGCAACGAGATCTCATGGTCCGAGAACGGAGAAACCGTGCTCCTTGCCACCCAAATGGCGCCGATGGCGCGGTCCTCCCAAATCAGCGGTGCGATGACGTACGAGCGGCCCCCGTGTAGTTCGGCGCTGCGCCTCACGGCGCGCGGCACATCGTCTCCCGCGAGTGCGTCCGGAATGTGCATCGCGCGCCGCTCTCGAATGACCAACGCAGTGCCGGACTCGTGATCCAGCCGAACGGGAAACATCGTCCGGTATTCCGCTTCGTTCGGGCCGACATAAGCACCCAAGTCGATCAGTTCATCAGGCCGCACCAGATTGATTCCGGCCATCGAGCAATCGAGCAGGCGCTGACAGCTTTGGGTAATTTTTTCGAAGACCGGCTGCGCGTCGGCCACCGACTTGCTAATCACCTGCAGCACATCCGATGTCGCGGTCTGTTGTTCCAACGCCTCCTTGGTCTCGTTGAACAGCCGGGCGTTCTCCAGCGCGATGCCCATCGTGGCAACCACAGTCTGCAGCAAGCGTTGGTCGTCCTCGCTGAACTTGCGCGCCGGGTCGTGGCTATCCAGTGTGATCGCGCCCCGCAGTTCGTCGCTGGTGAAGACCGGCACGGTCAATGTGGCGAGGCTCGGCGCCAGACCATCGGGCGGACGCAACCCCATGGCATCCATTTCGGCACGGCTGTTGATCAGCACAGGGCGATTGGCGAATAGCGCTTGCATGAACGGTCCGGCCGGATTGGGTCGGCGCGGACCCACTTCCACGCGCTGCCCTTGCTGCACGGCGTAGAGATTGCGCGCCGTCTGTGATTCTTCATCCCACCAGGCGATGCTCAGATTGTCGCTGCCGAACACCGTGCGCAATTTGTCTCCGACCAGTTCGACGATGCCGCGGAAATCCAACGATCCGGCCATGCCCTGCTGAATGCTGTTGATCACCGCGAGCTTGGCATTGCGCTCGGCCAGGTTGCGCTCCAGGTCTGCGGTGAAGCGGATGTTGACCAGCACCACGGCGGCTTGCGTTGCCAGCATCGTCAGCGAGTCGCGGTCCGGCTCATGGAAGCGGCCGGACGAGCCTTCGATGTCCGCGTACAGGTAGCCCAACAACTCGTCTTGCGTGACCAACGGGGCGATGAGACAACTGCGCTGATTTGCCGTCTCAGCGCCTGCGGGGCCATGGCGAAGACTGCTCGACCGGCTGCTGCGCGCCGATTCGAGCCAGGGCGTGATGGCATTCAGAAGGGGCAGTGGCTGCTCATCGCCCGGCAGCAACGAGCCGGCGATTCGCAGGCCAGCCGGGGCATCCAGGACCAGCAGCACGCGCTGCGCGCGGCACAGCGACGCCACTTGCGCGACCAGGAATGCGTGCAGCTCGCCCTCGGTGCGCAGGCCGCTCATGCGCAGAACAGCGCGTGCCGTTGCCACCGGCGCATCCGGTTGCGCCCGAACGACCGGCTGGCCCGTGGTCCTGTGTTTCTTCCTGAGGTTGCGCATGAGCGGTGAGTCTAGCGGCGGGCATGGCAAACATAAATGCCTTTCTGGTACGGATGAAAGCGTTTTTTGGCGAAAGCCCGCCAACCCTTATACTGTGCGGCACTCACGACTTGACCCACATCGGGACTAACAATGGAAATCAAGAACGGCACCTTCATCGTCACCGGCGGAGCCTCAGGACTGGGCGGCGCCACCGTGGACATGATCGTTGCCGCCGGCGGCAACGCGATCATCGCCGACGTAGCCCGCGCGCCGGGCGAAGCGCTGGCCGTGAAACTCGGCAAGCGCGCGCGTTTCGTCGAATGCGACGTCACCCGCGAGGATCATGGCAAGGCGGCAGTTAGCGCGGCCCTCGAGCAGTTCGGCGGCCTGCACGGACTGGTGAACTGCGCCGGCATCGCAGTGGGCGAAAAGACTGTCGGGAAGGATGGGCCGCATTCGCTCGCCAGCTTCACCAAGGTAATCAACGTCAACCTGATCGGCACTTTCAACATGATCCGGCTTGCCGCGGATGCGATGTCGAAAGGCCAGCCGAACGCCTCCGGGGAACGCGGCGTGATCGTCAACACCGCGTCGGTTGCCGCCTTCGACGGCCAGATCGGCCAAGCAGCGTACTCCGCCTCCAAGGGCGGCATCGTCGGCATGACGCTGCCGATCGCGCGCGACCTGTCGCGCAGCGGCATCCGCGTCATGACCATCGCGCCGGGCATATTCGAAACGCCGATGCTCGTGGGCCTGCCGCAGGAAGTGCAGGACGCACTCGGCAAGATGGTGCCGTTCCCGCCGCGCCTGGGAAGGCCGGGCGAGTACGCCGCGCTAGTCGGGCATATCGTTCAGAACGAGATGCTCAACGGCGAAGTGATCCGCCTGGACGGCGCGATCCGGATGCAACCGAAATAAATCCCCTCCGAGGCCACAGCCGCCATGCAGGCCGCGCAGCAAGCCCAGTTCGTGCAGTGGTTCCGTGCCGCCGCGCCTTACGTGCACGCGTTCGGCGGACGCACGTTCGTCATAGCCTTCGGCGGCGAAGTCGTGGCGGACGGCCGTTTCATCGCGCTCTCACACGATTTGAATCTGCTGGCGAGCCTTGGCGTGCGCCTGGTGCTGGTGCACGGCGCGCGCCCGCAGATCGACGCGCAGATCAAGGCAGCGAAACTCAAGACGCAGTATGTGCGCGGCATGCGCGTCACCGAGGAGAAGGCGCTGGCCAGCGTGAAGCAGGCCAGCGGTCAATTGCGGGTGGAGATCGAGGCGCTGCTGTCGATGGGCCTGCCGAACTCGCCGATGGCCAACGCCGACATCCGCGTGGCCTCCGGCAACTTCGTCACAGCACGCCCGCGCGGCGTGGTGGACGGCGTGGACATGCTCTATACCGGCGAGGTGCGCAAGGTGAACGCCGATGCGATCAACATCCGCCTGGATGACGGCGAACTGGTGCTGCTCTCCCCGCTCGGTTATTCGCCCACCGGCGAGATCTTCAATCTAACGCTGGAGGACGTGGCGGCCGAGACCGCCATTGCGCTGGGTGCCGAAAAGCTGGTGTTCCTCATGGATGAACCCGGCCTGAAGAACACGAGCGGCAAGCTGTTGCGCGAGCTCACCGTGTCGGATGCGGAGAAACTGCTGCGCAAGGATCGCCTGCTGTCCGACGATGCCGGGCTATACCTGCCGCATGCGATCAAGGCGTGCAAGGGCGGGACCGAGCGCGTACACCTTGTGAGCCGCCACATCGACGGCGCGCTGCTGCTTGAGGTGTTCACCCACGACGGGGTTGGCAGCATGGTCACGCGTGATCCACTCGAGCAGTTGAGCGATGCCACGATCGAAGACGTGGGCGGAATTCTCAAGCTGATCGAGCCGCTCGAGGCGGACGGCACGCTGATCAAGCGTCCGCGTGAACTGCTGGAGATGGAAATCAACCGCTTCTGCGTGCTCGAACACGATTACGTAATCGTCGGTTGCGCCGCGCTCTACCCTTTTCCCGACGAGAAGTCGGCGGAGCTCGCCTGTCTGGTCGTCCATCCGGACTATCGCGACGCCGGCGCGGGCGAGCAATTGCTGAAGTGGGTCGAGGAAAAAGCGAAGAAACAGCGGATCAAACGCGTGTTCGTGCTCACCACCCGCGCCGCGCACTGGTTCATCGAACACGGCTTTGCCGAGACCAGCGTCGACAAACTGCCAAAGCAGAAGCAGGCGTTATACAACTACCAGCGGCGTTCCAAAGTCCTGGTCAAGTCGATCTGACGTTCGTGGACCGACGTCAACCAGCCGCTTTCCGGGGCGGGGCATATAATCAATGGGAAGCTTCCGCGATGAGGCTGTCACATTGCCGTAACCACATCGCCCGAAAGAAGCTATAACCTGTTGATACCAAAATAACATGGCAAGAACAGTGAAGTGCGTGAAACTCGGCCGGGAAGGCGAGGCGCTGGATTTCCCCCCTTTTCCGGGTGACTTGGGCAAGCGCATATTCGAGAACGTTTCCAGGGAGGCCTGGAAAGGCTGGCTCGAGCACCAGAAAATGCTGGTGAACGAGAACCGGCTCAGCCTCGCCGACCCGAAAGCGCGCAAGTATCTTGTGGAGCAGACCGAAAAGTACTTTTTCGGTGCCGGCGCCGACGCTGCCGCGGGTTACGTTCCGCCCTCGAAGGGTTAGCAACTCTGGTACTGCGCCGGCCGGCCAGCAGGCGCAGCGCAGCCCTTCTCTGTTCACCGCCGATCGCCGTGGAGTCGAAAAATTAGCAAGGATGCTCACATCAAGGCCGAGTCCGCCGACCGCGCGGCCACGCTCGCGCCGGAAAAGGCCGCGAAGAAGCGCGCCGCGCTGGCCGCCGACAAGTCGGGCAAGGCCAAGCGCTCCAATCCGCAGCTTTACCTGAACCGGGAACTGGCGCAGATCGAGTTCAACAGGAGGGTGCTGGCGCAAGCCGAAGATGCGGAGGTGCCGCTGCTGGAGCGGCTGCGGTTCCTGTGCATCGTCAGCAATAACCTCGATGAATTTTTCGAGATCCGGGTGGCGGGCCTGAAGGCACAGATCGAACTCGGCACCGACACCACCGGGCCCGACGGCGCCAGCCCTTCGCAGGCTTTCAAGGAGGTGTCCTCGCTCACCCATGAGCTGGTCGCCCGCCAGTACCAGCTATGGAACGAGGAACTGCTTCCGCAACTTGCGCGCGGAGGCATCCGCTTCCTGCGCCGGCGCGACTGGAACGACGCGCAGAAGACCTGGATCAAGGCATTCTTCTTGAGGGAGATCATGCCGATGATGACGCCGATCGGACTGGACCCGGCGCATCCGTTCCCTCGCATCCTCAACAAGAGCCTCAATTTCGCCGTGCAGCTGTCCGGCAAGGACGCGTTCGGACGTAACTCCGGATTCGCGCTGGTGCAGGCGCCGCGCGTGTTGCCTCGGGTGATCCGCCTTCCTCAGGAGATCGCCGACTGCGATTTCGGATTCGTATTCCTGTCCTCGGTCATCCACGCGCACGTCGGCGAACTGTTTACCGGCATGGAGGTGCAGGGCTGCTACCAGTTCCGCGTTACCCGGAACAGCGATCTGTTCGTGGACGAGGAAGAAGTGAAGAACCTGCGACTGGCGCTGCAGGGCGAATTGCCGCAGCGCCATTTCGGCGACGCGGTGCGGCTCGAAGTCGCGGACCTGTGCTCGCCGGAAATCTCGGACTTTCTGCTGGCCCAGTTCAACCTCAGCCGCGACGATCTGTACCAGGTCAACGGCCCGGTGAATCTGGTGCGGCTGATGCAAGTGCCCGACTGGGTGGACCGGCCGGACCTGAAGTTCCCACCCTTCGTGCCCGGCATTCCGGGCGCGCTCAGCAGGCGTCCGGATATCTTCGCCGCGATCCGAATGACCGACATCCTGCTGCACCATCCATTCCAGTCGTTCAAGCCAGTCATCAGCTTCATCCAGCAGGCTGCCGCCGATCCGCATGTGGTGGCGATCAAACAGACGGTGTATCGCACCGGCGCCAACTCCGAACTCATGCAGACGCTTATCGACGCGGCGCGCAGCGGCAAGGAGGTCACCGTGGTGGTGGAACTGATGGCGCGCTTCGACGAGGAGGCCAACATCAACTGGGCCGCGCGCCTGGAGGAGGTCGGAGCGCACGTGGTGTACGGCGTGGTCGGACTCAAGACCCACGCGAAAATGGCAATGGTGGTGCGCCGCGAAGACGACAAACTGCGCCGGTACGTGCACCTGGGCACGGGCAACTACCACGCGCGCACCGCGATGCTGTACACCGATTTCGGCCTGTTCACCTGCCATGAAGAGATCTGTGCGGACGTCAACGACGTGTTCATGCAGCTCACCGGCCTGGGCAAGGCCGGGAAGCTCAGACACCTCTGGCAGTCGCCGTTCACCCTGCATTCGCAGGTGCTGAGTGCGATCCGGCGCGAAGCCGAGCAGGCGCGCGCCGGAGTACCTGCCGGCATTATCGCCAAGATGAACGCGCTGCTCGAGCCCGAGATCATCTCCGCGCTGTACGAGGCTTCGATGGCCGGCGTGCAGGTGGACCTGATCGTGCGAGGTGTGTGTGCGTTGCGTCCCGGCATTCCCGGACTTTCGGACAATATCCGGGTGCGCTCGATCATCGGCCGCTTTCTCGAGCACCCTCGCGTTTTCTACTTCCAGAGTTCGAACGAAGTATTCCTTTCCAGCGCGGACTGGATGGACCGCAACTTCTTCCGCCGCATCGAGGTGTGCTTTCCGGTGCTCGACGACAGGCTGAAGAAACGCGTGATCGACGAATCGCTGAAGACCTATCTCGCCGACAACGTCACGGCCTGGGAAATGGATGGCGACGGCCGCTTCAAACGCAGAAAACCGGAACGCGGCAAGGGCGTGTCGGCACAGGCAGCGCTGCTGGAGAAACTCGCCTCCAGTGCGAGCTGAGGCGCCCGGGCGATTGCATGCTCGCGGCAAAGGATGCATTCGCAGGCATGTCCCGGGAAATCGAGATCAAGCTGTCGGTTCCCGAGCAGCACGCGCTGCGGCTCTGGGAAGTGCTCGCGCACATTCCGCATGACAGGCCAGTCACGCATCGGCTGTTCTCGGCCTACTACGACACCCCGGAGCGCGCGCTGAAGTCAGCCGGTGCGGCATTGCGCCTTCGGCGCCAGGGCGGGCACTGGATCCAGACCGTAAAGAGCGATGGGCAGGCCTCCGGGGGGCTGCATCAGCGCGCCGAGCATGACGTCGAAGTGGCTGCGCAACTGCCGAGCTTTCCCGCCATGGCTGAGGCCGGTCTCGGCGACCTGGTCGCCGACAGACACCTGCGCGAAGCGCTCACCGTCGCCTTCACCACCGAATTCAACCGCACTTCGACGCTGCTCAGGCCCGCGGCCGGCAAGGTTGTCGAGGTGAGTCTTGACCGGGGAGCGATCGCGGCTGGCGACCGGCGCGAGCCGATTTGCGAAATCGAGCTGGAACTCAAGGCCGGAACTCCGCGATGCCTGTTCGATGTCGCGCTGGAAATCGCAGCCGCACTGCCGGTGCGTCTCGACAATCTCAACAAGGCGGAACGCGGCTACGCGCTCGCCGCGAATTCGAAGCCGGCCCCGGTCAAGGCCGCGCCGGCGGCATTGACGGCGCAGATGACGGTGGAGCAGGCTTTCGTCGCACTCGTCTCGAAGTGTCTCGCGCACATGCAGGCGAACGAAGACGGCCTTTTGCAGGGCCGCGACCCCGAGTATCTGCACCAGGCCAGAGTGGGGCTGCGGCGCCTGCGTTCGGTGTTTCGCGTGTTCGGCGCCGCTGTGCCCAGGGAGCCCTTTGCGGCATTGCTGGAACAACTCAAGGCACTTGGGCAAACGCTGGGTGCCGCGCGGGATTGGGACGTGTTCGCAAACGAGGTGCTGATGCCTTCGGTGCGCGGCGTGACGGATCATCCCGGTATTGCCGATCTGAGAAAGCGCGCGCAGGCGGCGCGCCGCCGCGCGGGCCAGACCGCACGCGCCGCGGTCGCTGCGCCGGCGTACACCGGCATGCTGTTGCGTCTGTCGGCAACTCTGAATGCCGGGAGCTGGCACGGCAGTGGCGTACCTCCCGCAGTCACGCTGCCGCAGTTCGCCGCCGCCGCAATGGCACACCAGCATTCACGGGTGGTGAAGCGGGGTCGCCGTATCGAGACGCTGGCGTTCCAGGACTTGCACCGGTTGCGCATCGCGGTCAAACGGCTGCGTTACATTGCCGAGTTTTTTCTTCCGCTGGCGCCAAAAAAGGCGCGGCACTATGTTCGTGCACTCTCGGAGTTGCAGGATTTGCTCGGAAGGCTCAATGACAGTGCCGTCGCGTGGCGCCTGCTCGACACTCTGGGCGCGGAGACTTCGTCGCCGGCATACCAGCAGGCGGTAGGATACATTCGCGGCTGGAGCGCCGCCGAGGCGGAACGCTGCCGCAACCAGCTTGCCGAAGCGTGGAAGCAGTTCATGAAATCGCAGCCATGGTGGGTGCAGGATTGACGTCCCGTAGGATGCCGTAAGGATAGGAACATGGATCTGATACTTTGGCGCCACGCCGAAGCCGTGGACGGCGAGCCCGATCTGGCGCGCAAGCTCACCCCCAAGGGTTTGAAGCAGGCAAAAACAATCGCGCAATGGCTGAGTCCGCGCCTGCCCAGACATACCCGGATCATCGCCAGCCCTGCAGAACGCGCGCAACAGACCGCCGCCGCGCTCACCGACGAATTCGAAACGGACCGCCAGCTCGCGCCCGGCGCGCCGCCGGCCGCGCTGCTCGCCGCAGCCGGCTGGCCCGATCACAAGGGTGCCGTCATCGTGGTCGGCCATCAGCCCTCGCTTGGGATGGCGGCGGCGCTGCTGATCGCCGGTGAGCCGATGCCGTGGAGCATCAAGAAAGGCGCGATCTGGTGGTTGAGCCACCGCGTGCGCGGCGAGCATCCGCAAGTCGTGCTGCGCGCGGTGATCTCGCCCGATCTTCTATAAACAAGTCGGCATGTTCGAATCGGCAAAACTGGGACATTCGATTTCCAAGCGCACTTACGCGCGCGAGGTGCCGAAGCTGCGCGTAGCGTTGCTGGATGCGCAGTTCGACCTGTTCCAGGACGGCCGATTTGCCCTGTTCGACCGCTCCTGGTACGGACGCGTGCTGGTGGAGCGGGTCGAAGGCCTGGCTGGCGAGTTCGATTGGGCGCGCGCCTATCCCGAGATCAACGACTTCGAACAGCAGCTCGCCGATGGCGGCGCCATCGTGATCAAGTTCTGGCTGGCAATCAGCAAGGAGGAACAACACCGGCGCTTCAATGAGCGCGAACAATCCGCGTTCAAGCGCTTCAAGATCACGCCCGAGGACTGGCGCAACCGCAAGAAATTGGAAGCCCACGAACGGGCGGTGTGCGACACGGTGGACCGCACCTCTACCGCGCCCGCGCCATGGACGCTGGTGGAAGCCAACGACAAGCTCTACGCCCGCATCAAGGTGCTGAAGACCCTTTGCGAGCGCCTCGAGTCCGCGCTCAAAGGCTGATACCCCGGGAACTTGCCGCGACCGGCATACTCACAGCTTTTGCCCGTTTCGCTGCCGGTTGCGTATACTTGAGCGCATCATGGACCGCTGGAAGACCATACTAGTTGCGTTAGTTTCGTTGTGGCTGCCGGTGCAAGGCTATGGCGCGGTCGCCATGCCGTTTTGCCAGCAGCACGGCATGGCCGGGGCGGGCGCCTCGCACACCGGACCATCCCATGAGCAACGCGCCGGTCATTCGGATCATATGGCCCAGCATGATTCGCCAAGTGTCCCGGCAGGAAATTCTCATGCTGAACACGCCGGCGATGATGCCGCCAGCGGTCTGGCCTGCAACAACTGCGGCGCCTGTCATCTGGCATGCGCTCCGGCGATCTCGGCGATTTCGTCCATAGCGGTGTTGGTCGGCCACTCCGTTCTCGAGCCGTCCCCCACCGATTCACCGCACTTCTTCTACCCCGAACGAGTTCAGCGCCCCCCTCTCTCCGCGCTCCTCTGAGCGCGGGTTGAACCACTGACCGGCCGGCACAACTGCCGGGGCGGTTCTTTCCTCACTCGCGAAACACCCGCCGTACATTTACGGCCCTCATGCGCAACTTCGTGTCCGGGCGCCGGTAGCTCCTTCGGGAGCGGCGCGCCGGACCGCGAACAGATCGAGGATTTCGATGAAGACCATTTCACGCAATGCGCCCGGCGTGCTGGCAGCAACCCTGTTGCTGGCAGCCTGCGCCACCGTGCCCACGCCCGAGTACTCGCGCGAGCACCCGGCAAACCCGGAAGCAACCCAAGCCCCCGCGACGGGTGTTTCGAGCGCGCTCGACACTTATCAACCCGTCGCCGCAGGCAAGGAACCGCCCGGCCAATCAACCACGCGGGAAGGAAAGGATGGTCGCGGAAGTCCGGACCCACAGCCTGCAGGGCAACCAAAGGAGGGCGGCCATGACCATCATTGAATGCACGCCGGTGCGCGGCATCGGAATTCTCGTTGCCATGCTGCTTGGCGTCTCCGTGCTTGGCGGCTGTGCAACGGTGCAGCGCGAGGCGAGTTTCCCGCAGGTGCAGAGCGCGATTGCGAATAATCTGGGCCAGAAAATCGAGTGGAATCGCGATGGCGGGGGTGACCAACGGGCGCAGCAAGCCACGCGCACGCTGCTGCGGGACAAACTCTCCGCGGAAGCGGCACTGCAAATTGCCCTGCTGAACAACCGCCGGCTGCAGGCACGGTTCGAGGAGCTCGGCATCGCGCAGGCCGACCTGGTTGAGGCCGGTTTGCTGGAGAACCCGGTATTAAGCGCAGGCGCGCTGTTCCAGGACGCCGGTACCGAGATCGACCTGGATATCGTGCAGAACTTCCTCGGTGTGTTCACGCTTTCGGCACGCAAGAAGATCGGACGGGCGGCCTCCGAGCAGGTGACGCTGGAAGTCTCCAGAGACGTGCTGGACCTCGCGTCGGAAGTCCAGGCGCAGTACTACCGGGTCGTCGGCGACGCCGAGGCATTGGTGCTGGCACGCCAGATCGTCATCGCGACCCAAGCCGCCGCGGAACTGGCGCAGCGCCAGTACGCCGCCGGCAACCTGAGCAAGCGCGAACAAAGCCTGCAGCAAAGTTTCTACGCGCAGACGCTGCTGGAAGTCGCGCAAGCCGAAGCTCAACTCGACGCGGATCGGGAAAAGCTCAATCGGCTCATGGGACTGTGGGGTGCGACTACGCGCTGGAGCGTTCCCGACCGGCTCCCGCAGATCCCCGCAACGCTGCCGGCGCTCGACGACGTGGAAGGGCAGGCTATCGAACGCCGCCTCGATCTTGCCGCCGCGAAGAAGGAAGCGGAAGGCATCACCCAGGCGCTCAACCTGGCCCGCCAGTACCGGTGGTTGAGCCCGCTCGGTATCGGTGTGAAATTCAAACGGGATGCGGATGGGGAGAAATCCTACGGTCCCAAGGTCGAACTTGGGTTGCCGTTCTTCAACCAGGGGCAGGCGCGAATCGCGCGGCTGGAATCCGAAAGCAAACGCGCCGAAGAGCGCGTCGCCGCACTTGCAGTGGACATCCGCTCCGAGGCCCGTGAAACCCGCGGCCGCCTCAACGCACTCCATCAGTCGGTGAGGCATTACGAGAAGGCGCTGTTGCCGCTGCAGCAAACCATCGTGACCGAGACGCTCAAGTTCTACAACGGCATGTTGCTGGGCGTCTATGACCTGCTGCTCGCCTCGCAAAACCAGATCCAGACCGGGCGTCAGTACATCGCTGCCAACCGTGACTTCTGGCTGGCCTGGACCGAACTGGAGCACGCGCTCGGCGGACGGGTCAGCCCCCCGGCAGCCGCAGGCACACCCGAAACTCCGTCCAGGCAGCCCACCGAAAGCGACGCGGACGCCCCGGCGGACAACTCTCATCAACATGGAGACCAGCAATCATGATGACTCGTCGCGACATTCTCAGAGGCGGAGCGGCGCTGCTTGCCGGCGGAGCGGTATCGGCGACCTTCCGCAACGCCAGTGCCGCCGAGAAATCGGCCGCAACCACCAAACCGCCGATGCCCAAACCGCCGGGCAGCCATTACACACCGGTGGTCACGCTCAACGGCAGCACGCTTCCCTGGAGGATGGACGGCGGCGTCAAAGTGTTTCACCTCACCGCTGAGCCGGTGAAGCGCGAATTCGCGCCGGGCATGGTGGTGAACTGCTGGGGTTACAACGGCCAGACGCCGGGCCCGACCATCGAGTGCGTGGAGGGCGACCGGGTACGCATCCTGCTGACCAACAGGCTGCGGGAGCACACCACCATCCACTGGCACGGGATTTTTGCGCCCAATGGCATGGACGGCGTCGGCGGCCTCAACCAGCCGCACATCAAGCCGGGCGAGACCTACGTCTATGAGTTCACGCTGCGCCAGAACGGCACGTTCATGTATCACCCGCACGCCGATGAAATGGTGCAGCTGGCGCTGGGCATGATGGGACTGTTCATCGTGCATCCGAAGAAGCCGGAAAATCCGCGGATCGACCGCGACTACGGAATCATCCTGCATAACTTCGATGTCAAGCCCGGCACGGCCCGCCCGGACGCGGCGGTCATGACCGAGTTCAACATGTGGGCCTTCAACAGCCGCGTGTTCCCCGGCATCGATCCGCTGGTCGCGCGATTGGGTGACCGGGTACGCATCCGTGTGGCCAACCTGTCGATGCACGAGCACCCGATCCACATCCATGGCACCGCCTTCGAAGTGACCGGCACCGACTCGGGCTGGATTCCGCAGACTGCCCGCTACCGCGAAACCAGCATGCTGGTGCCGGTCGGCAACGTGCGCGTCGGCGAGTTCATCGCCGATGCGCCCGGTGATTGGGCCCTGCACTGCCACAAGTCGCACCACACCATGAATGCGATGGGACATGACGTGCCCAACTTGATCGACGTCAGTCACGACGACATCGCCGAAAAGATCGGAGAGCTGGTACCGGGCTACATGGCAATGGGCGAGCGCGGCATGGCGGAGATGACCGAGATGGTGGAAATGGGCATGCCTCTGCCCGAGAACACCTTGCCGATGATGATGGGCGAGGGGCCTTTCGGCCCGCTGGAAATGGGCGGCATGTTCACGGTGGTGAAGATCCGTGAAGACCAGACTCCCGGCGACTACAGCGACCCGGGCTGGTACAAGCACCCGCCCGGAACCGTGGCCTGGAAGCTGGAGGGTGCGGCATCTTCGACACCGGACGAGCCGGTCGGACACAAGGACCACTCGGGATGAAATTCTGGGGCGCATCCGGCGCGTAACGCATCAAGACGGATGGCATTTGATTTTTTGGCTTGGACAACCACATGGAGAATCACATGAAAACTACTTTTCTTGCAGCTTCACTCGTGATGAGCATGACCGCCCTGCCTCTCGCATTGGCGGCGGACGAACAGGACGCGCCTGGCGGCGCCAACAAAACGACGTCAACTGCGGCCGCAACCCATAACGGCCGCGGCAAAGTCATTTCCATCGATGTTCAAGCGGGTGCGGTCAAGCTGGCTCATGATCCGATCAAGAGCCTCAAATGGCCGAAGATGACCATGGACTTCAAGGCGCACGATCCGGTGATGCTGAAAGTTCTCAAGCCCGGAGCCCAGGTGGACTTCGAACTCATGAAGATGGACGGCGGTTATCAAATCATGAAGATCTCGCCTTCCAACAACTGATTAGTCCTGCGGCATGCATCCATGATCGGTGAAATGGACGAGACACGTCGGCACGGCGAAATGATGAAACTGATAACCGACATGGTGCACGAGGACACGATCACGCTCACCCTCAGCCCCGGGGAAACGAAGAACCTGGTTTGACAACTCACGAAGACCGACAAACTGGAAGTGGCATGCCACATCCCGGGGCACTACGAGGCAGGGATGGTGAGTACAGTCATCGTCAGCAAGCGAAAGTAACTACCATGAAGGACGGCAAATCTGCGCATCCCGGGACGCAATCCTGAGTTTCTTCGCAAACGTCTCATTGTGTGCGCAGATTCAACAATATAGGAATTGGGGTAAGACCATGGCAACCGATCCGGTATGTGGCATGCAGGTCGACGAGCGAACCGCGGCAGCCAGCAGCGTGTTCGAGGGTAGAAGTTATTATTTCTGTTCTATCGGTTGCAAGAAGAAATTCGAGGCAAATCCTTCCACGTACGTCGGCACGCCGCCTGGTGACACCAAGCGGGTCGAACACGCGCATCCTCACGCCCGAACAACGCGAGAATCTTCGGGTGGGATCCATGGAAAGCCTGCCGTCGCGGGCGCGGTGCCTGCGGAAACCGCCTATACCTGCCCAATGCACCCGGAAATCGTGCGCAATGCGCCGGGCGATTGCCCGATCTGCGGCATGGCTCTGGTGCCGATTGCGGGCACAAGCGCAGGTCAAGCCGACGATTCCGAGTTGCGAGATCTCGCGCGGCGCCTGTGGGTCGGGGTCGCTCTGTCGATCCCGCTGGTGGTGCTCGCGATGTCGCCGATGATCGGCATCCATGATCTGTTTGGCCTTCAGCCACGGCCACGCGGCTGGATCGAATTTGTGCTGGGCACGCCGGTCGTGCTGTGGGTCGGCTGGCCGATCCTGCGCAAATTCTGGTTCTCACTCGTTCACCGCGCGCTCAACATGTACACGCTGATCGGGCTGGGAGTTGGGCTCGCGTACGCATTCAGCCTTGCGGCGGTGTTTTTCCCTGGCCTGTTCCCGCAGGAGTTCCGCGAGCACGACGGGGCGGTAGGTACCTATTTCGAGGCATCTGCGGTGATCGTGACACTGGTAATACTGGGCGACTTCCTGCAGTTGCGCGCGATGGGTCAGACCGGCAAGGCTATCCAGCAATTGCTGGATCTTGCGCCAAACCTCGCCTGGCGCTTGCGCGGCGACGGCACCGAGGAACAGGTGCCGCTTGAGATCGTAGTAGTGGGCGACCGCTTGCGCGTGAAGCCGGGCGAGAAAGTGCCGGTCGACGGCACAGTACTCGAAGGCACGAGTCGTGTAGACGAATCCATGATCACCGGCGAGCCCGTGCCGGTGGCCAAGGCTGCGGGCAGTAAGGTCACGGGCGCAACCGTGAACGGGAATGGTTCACTGGTTATCCGCGCCGAGCGTGTGGGCGCGGACACGCTGCTGGCACGTATCGTTCACATGGTGGGGGAGGCGCAGCGCACGCGCGCGCCGATCCAGCGGCTCGCCGATATCATCGCGGCGTACTTCGTTCAGATCGTGGTAGGCATCGCCATCGTGACGGCGCTCGCGTGGTGGTTCTTCGGTCCGGAGCCGAGAATCGCGTACGCGTTTCTGAACGCCATTGCCGTGTTGATCATCGCCTGCCCCTGTGCCGTCGGTCTCGCTACGCCCATCTCCATGACCGTCGCTATGGGGCAAGGCGCGCGCGCGGGAATCCTGTTCCGGAACGCCGAGGCGATCGAACGTATGCGTGACATCGACACAGTGGTGGTGGACAAAACCGGCACGCTGACGCTCGGCCATCCCGCGCTGACCGATTTCGTCGCCGAAGGTATTCCGGAAATCGAAGCGCTTGCGCTCATCGCGGGAGTGGAACAGCTTTCCGAGCACCCGATAGGGCTCGCGATTGTGGAGGGCGCAAAGGGGTGGGGCCTGACACCGAGAACGGCCACTGCATTCGAGGCCGTAAACGGTCTCGGCGTGCAAGCGGATATCGATGGCAAGCGCGTGCTCGTTGGCAGCCGTACCTTTCTCACCCGGCGTGGCGTCGATACCCAGCGGTGGGAAACGCGCGCGGAAGCCTGGCGTGCGGAGGCCAAGACGGTGGTGTTCTTCGCTGTGAACGGTATTGCCGCTGGAATCGCTGCGGTAGCCGACCCGATCAAGGAACGCACGCACGAAGCCATAGCGGCGCTCAAGCGCTCGGGCGTGCGCATCGTAATGCTGACCGGTGATTCGAAGCGCACGGCTGAAGCCGTCGCTCGGCAACTCGGTATCGACGAGACGCTCGCCGAAGTGCTGCCCGAGGACAAGGCCGGTCACGTAAAACGCATGCAGACCGAAGGGCGCAAGGTCGCAATGGCGGGTGATGGTATCAACGATGCGCCGGCGTTGGCGCAGGCCGACGTCGGCATTGCCATGGGTACCGGCACCGACGTGGCGATGGAAAGCGCCGGCGTGACGCTGGTCAAGGGAGACCTGCGCGGAATTGCGCGCGCCGCCGTGCTCTCGCGCGCCACCATGCGCAACATACGCCAGAACCTCCTTTTCGCATTCGGCTACAACGCGCTCGGCATCCCGGTTGCCGCCGGGGTGCTCTACCCGGCGTTCGGCTTGCTGCTGTCACCGATCATCGCCGGCGCGGCGATGGCGTTAAGCTCGGTATCGGTCGTAACCAACGCGCTGCGGCTGAACCGCGTCAAATCATGAGGAGTGCACCATCTGATGATCTCCGTGTTTGACGACAAGACCCGGACACGGATAACCGATGCTGCGGTCACGGGCCGCGTCACCGAAATCGGCATTGAGACTCAAACCCACCAACTGGAGACGATTACGTTTGGTGGTGCCGTGAAGGCAATCCGCCTGTCTCACATCACCATGACCAAAATCAAGCAGAAACTGTTCTGGGCGTTCGTTAATACCAACCTGGCTCACTGCGCCGGAGGTGATCTCTTGTCAGGCAAGGAGCGCAATTACTGAGTAAACGCAAGCCGCCGAGCACCCATACAGGATTCGCGACAGTCATTACCTTGCTCGCAAGCCTGGCAGCGGTCCCGGCGCTTTCGGCAGCGGCAACCGCCAGCAAGCATAAAATGGTCGATGGCGTTGCACTTTATCTCCGCATCGTTCCCGCCGTGATCGTGCGCGGACACCGGCGCGAGCACCCGGCAGGCGAACACGTCTACCCTCTCATCATTACCCTCTTCGACGAACAGACCAACAAGAGGATCAGCAATGCACGAGTCAGCGCGAGCATTTCGGAGATCAATCATCCCGGTACCCAGCGCAAACTTGAACCAATGCTTATCGCCGGCACCATCACTTACGGAAGTTACTTCGATCTCTCGCGAAATGGCCCCCAAAGCGCCCGGGCAGCGACGATGGAAGACGGCCGGGAAGACGCGGGCTGCACAAGCCGGCTCGGACTGTCATGGATCGGTAACCACCCCGCTGGTAGACTGAAATTCAATAATCGTCTGCGTTTCTCGCACGACGTTCCCGGGAGGAACGCCGCTGTTTCACTATCACTGTCAGGGCGTGCCGTGGAAGCCACCGTCGTATCAATCACCGAACAACCGTGGGACCCCAAGGCGATCGCTGCGACGATCGATGAGCTCTCCGCGCTGCGGGCCGATCTCCTTGCGCTGTCAGCACGTCTGAGTGATTCGTTGCGGGCGGTGCACCCGGACCACGCAGACAGTGCCGCGAATCTGGTTCACTACGTTGAACTGCGCCGGCACGATGTGCGCGCATTGCAGGACCGGCTCGCCTGGATCGGAGTGTCGTCGCTCGGTCGCGCCGAATCCCACGTCCTAGCGAACATCGACAAGGTTCTCGGCCTGCTGCACCGCCTGGCCGGCCGGTCCTGGACGTCGCTGTCCGGCGAGGAGCCGGCCGGCATTCGCACTGCGGCGAAATTGCTGGAGAAAAACACCCGCGCACTGCTGGGGAGCGCGCCCGCCAAACGCAGCGTGCGGATCATGGTTACGCTCGCCAGCGAGGCGGCGTCGGACTACGGGCTCGTTCGCGGCATCCTTGCCAGCGGCATGGACGTTGCCCGTATCAACTGTGCGCACGACGATGCGCCGGTATGGGCCGCGATGGTAGCCAACATCCGGCGCGCGTGCGACGAGTTGCAGCGCCCCTGCCCCATCCTGTTCGACCTCGCCGGACCCAAGGTGCGCACCGGTCCGATCGAACCCGGACCCGCTGTGCTCAAGTGGCGTCCGCAGCGCGACGAGTTCGGCCGTGTGCTCGCGCCCGCCCGCATTCTGCTGCGACCGGGGCACATCAGCGCACCGGCAGCCGGCTGCTGGCTTAAGGTGGATGCGAGGTGGCTCCGCGGTCTGGCAGACGGCGATGGCATCGAGCTGATCGATGCGCGAGGATCTTCCCGATCGCTGACAGTGTGCGAGGCGCAGGGCGCCGACCGTTGGGCCGAATGCAGGCAGACCGCATACGTGGAGCCCGGAACGGTCCTGCAAGTGCGAGGTGGGTCTGGGACCGCGTCTCGCGGCGAGACACCGGTGCTCGACGTTCCTGCCGTCGAGAACGCGCTGCGGTTGCACAAGGGAGACACGCTGGTCCTTACCCGCCAGGGCCTGGGCAGGCCGGCAAAGCTGGATGCCCGGGGTCGCGTCGTACGCCCCGCGTCCATTCCTTGCACCCTGCCCGAGGTGCTCACGCAGGTGCATCCCGGAGAGCGGGTGTGGTTCGATGACGGGCGCGTGGGCGGCGCAATCCTGCACGTCCAGCACGAAGAAGTCCACGTGCAAATCACGGTTGCGCACGAAGAAGGCGAAAAGCTGGCCGCCGACAAGGGCATCAACCTGCCGGACAGCGCGCTTGAGCTGGCCGCGCTGACCGCGAAGGACCTCGACGATCTGGACTTCGTCGTCCGGCATGCCGACATGGTGGGCCTGTCTTTCGTGCGGCGGGTCGGTGACGTCGAGCAACTCCAGCAGCATCTGACCCGGCTCAACGCCAGCGACCTCGGCATCGTGCTCAAGATCGAGAATCGCGCCGCCTTCGAGCACCTGCCCGATCTGCTGCTGGCCGGCATGCGCGGCCGGCGGCTCGGCGTGATGATCGCGCGTGGCGATCTCGCGGTTGAGATGGGCTGGGAACGGCTGGCCGAGGTGCAGGAGGAGATCCTGTGGCTGGCGGAGGCCGCCCATGTGCCGGTGATCTGGGCCACCCAAGTGCTCGAAACACTGGCCAAGCGTGGGCTACCCTCGCGCGCGGAGATCACCGACGCAGCAATGGGGGAGCGCGCCGAGTGTGTGATGCTGAACAAGGGTCCGCACATCCTTGAAGCGATCGAAGTCCTGAACGACATCCTGAGCCGGATGCAGGCGCATCAGCACAAAAAGCGGACAATGCTGCGGCAACTGCACTGGTAGCGTGGCGAGCAGCGGCCCCCTTGGCTGACACATCGTGGTGAGACACAAGGAGACGCTACCCTTTGTTTCGAACCAAGGGGGTAGCGCTTCCTTTACTTCTCATCACGCTGATCATGTTTCCGATCCTGATGCTTGTGTATGCTCGCCTCTCTTTCAAAGACGAACGCGATGCCCGGGCCTGCTTCGGTGAGGAGTAGACGCGCTATGCAGCATGCACACCTGCTATCTTTCCCCCTCTCGGGAGCACAGAAGACAGTCCGCCGATCCGCTGAGCTGGCGCGTGCGCAACAAGGCAAATCTTCGTCACCCACGGCGAGCTCGTAGCAGCAGACGCATTGCGGCACTGGATCAAGTAGCAAAAGCATTTGCGCTGCCGGGTGCAGGATTGCCCGGAAACTGCGGAATTGACATGAGGACTGTCGGGCATGCTTGACGAGTTCGTACACCAACCCCGGATCGCCTACTTCTCGATGGAGATCGCACTGCAGGACGATATTCCCACCTACAGCGGCGGATTGGGCGTACTCGCCGGCGACACAATCCGGTCGGCAGTAGATCTCGAGTTGCCGCTTGTTGGAGTAACGCTGATCAGCCGCGCCGGCTACTTTCGGCAGGAAATCGATGCCGCCGGCCGGCAAGTGGAACGGCCCGATGTCTGGGAGCCGCGCAAATGGGCCGAACCGACCGAGGCCAAGATCGCGGTGCTCATTGAGGGACGCGAAGTCTGGGTGCGCAGCTGGCTGTTCGTGGTGCAAGGACATCTCGGCGGCCGGCAGCCGGTGATCCTGCTCGACGCCGATCTGGACGAGAACCAAGCTGATGATCGCCGGCTAACCCATTGTCTCTATGGCGGCGACGAGACTTACCGCATCAAGCAGGAAATGGTTCTGGGGATCGGCGGGGTGAGGATGCTCAACGCGCTGGGATTTCGCGTCCGCCAGTACCACATGAACGAGGGACATTCCGCTTTCCTGGCGCTGGAACTGCTCAAGCGCTTCACGCGTTCAGCCGAGGAAGCGGGCTCCGCGTCGCGCTACGACGTGCCGCGGGTGCGGGAGCTGTGCAACTTCACCACGCATACACCGGTGGAAGCCGGGCACGACCAGTTCTCCTACGATCTGGTAAATCGCGTCATGGGTGGATTCGTGGACTTCGAGGAACTGAGAAATTTGGCCGGACAGGATCGCCTGAACATGACCCGCCTCGCGCTCAACCTCAGCGAGTACGTGAACGGCGTCGCCAAGCGCCACGCGGAAGTTTCGCAACGCGCCTTCCCCGGCTACCGCATACATACGGTTACCAACGGCGTGCACCCGCAAACCTGGACGTGCGCGAGTTTCGCACGATTGTACGACACCCATTTGCCCGGCTGGTGCCATGAACCCGAGCTGCTGGTGCGCGTTGACCAGGTTACGGACGAAGCGGTGTGGGCGGCGCACATGGAGGCTAAGCGCCGGCTGATCCAGCACCTCGAGGCCTTCTCGGGATCGAGGTTCAGTCCCGAACTTCCCATCGTCGGTTTCGCGCGGCGCATGACTGCGTACAAAAGACCGGATGTCCTGTTTTCCGATCTCGAACGTTTGAAAGCGATTGCACGCAAGTATCCATTCCAGATCGTCATGGCCGGCAAGGCGCATCCCCGCGACGAAAGCGGGAGGCAGTTGATCGAAAGATTGCACGGCTATCGCAAGGTGCTGAAAGACATCGTGCCCATGGTGTTTTTTCCAAATTACGGGATGGAGCGCGCACTTGATATGGTTTCCGGAGTGGACGTGTGGCTGAACACGCCGCTACGCCCGCTGGAGGCGTCGGGCACGAGTGGAATGAAAGCCGCATTCAATGGCGTGCCGCAATTGAGCGTGCTCGACGGCTGGTGGCTGGAGGGGTGCATCGAGGGAATCACCGGCTGGGCGATCGGCAGCGCGTCGGATTCCTCGAACCACGACGACGCCGTTTCTCTCTACGATAAGCTGGAGCACAAAGTGCTGCCGCTGTACGCGGGAGACCGTCGTGGTTGGATCGCCGTGATGAAAGGCGCGATCGGCAAGAACGCCTCCTACTTCAACAGTCATCGCATGATGCGACGTTACGCCACCGAGGCATACATTCGATAATCCCATGATAGACGCCGATAGGAACCGGACAGAATGACGGGAAAATTGGATTTGGAGCCAGACAGGCCTTACGTCCTGACAATCAACGGCGGTTCCTCGCGCATCAAGTTCGCGTTGTATCGGAAGGGCGACCCGCCGAAGCCAGGGCTGCACGGACAAGTCGACCGCATCGGCCTGCGCGGAACTCAACTTACTTTCAACGACGGCCCGCCCATGCTGAAAAGCGAGAACGCCCGATTGTCAGGCTTGGTGTATATCGATATTCGCGGACGCGATCTCAGCTCCGCAGTGCACGACATGCGTTACGCAGTAACGCAGGAGGTGCGGCTGCCGGCCGGCTATTCGATTTCCTGGTCCGGCCAGTTCGAGTTCCTGGAGCGCGCGACGGCGAAACTGAAAATCGTGGTGCCGGCCACGCTGCTGATCACCTTCGTGCTGCTGTACCTGACCTTCAAGCGCTTCGATGAGGCCTTGCTGACCATGGCCACGCTGCCGTTTGCCCTTGCCGGCGGCATCTGGCTGCTGTGGTTGCTCGGGCACAACGTCTCCGTGGCCAGCGCGGTGGGTTTCATCGCACTCGCCGGTGTCGCGGCGGAGTTCGGCGTGATCATGCTGCTGTACCTGAAGCATGCCTGGGATGCGCGTCTGGTCAAGGATCAAGTCGGCGAGGCCGATTTGCTCGACGCCATCCGTGAAGGCGCGGTACTGCGCGTACGTCCCAAGGCCATGACCGTTGCGGTGATTATCGCCGGCCTGCTGCCGATCATGTACGGCACGGGAACCGGCTCCGAGGTCATGCAGCGCATCGCCGCACCTATGGTGGGAGGCATGATCACCGCGCCACTGCTGTCGATGTTCGTGATTCCGGCGCTGTACCTGCTCCTGCGCCGGTCGCGCGGCTTGCGCATCGCGCATCCGGCCCAGACAACAAAGGGCCATGAAGCCGCGTGATGTGCAACTGTCCGATGGCTATCGGCACAACCGCCGCCGGGTGTATTGAGGCCATTGCTCTTCGACGACCGGAACCAGGCTCAGGAGGACCCGTCATCCATTTAACTTGGTACGCGCTTTGGAAACGAGCGAGTATATTTGCAGGGAAATCGCCTCACCTTTCCGAGGGTATTGCGTTAAATGGCAACCGCGTAACCGCAATGTCGTGTGATCAACCAATCGGCCATAGGAGCAGAAAATGAACGATAGCAAGCGAAATGCAATAAAAGCGTTTTCAGGTGCGGCACTAGCAGTAACGGCCGCCGGGTTGTTCCTGAGCGGTACCGCAGCTGTCGTGGCAGCGGACACCAAGGAAGCCAAGGTGCAATGCGCAGGCGTCAACGCCTGCAAGGGCAAGAGCGACTGCGCAACCGCCACCAGCGCATGCCACGGGCAGAACGCCTGCAAGGGTCAGGGATGGCTGAAGATGACCGAGAAGCAGTGCCTGGAAAAAGGCGGGAAAGTGGAAAAAAGTTGAGCTTCGTCTAGCAAGTTACCGCCGGCCAACGCCCGGCGGGTACCGCAGGCTCACTCCGCGGCGATCGCCTCGGCTTCGATTTCGGCTAGTTGCGGCACCGACAGTTCGATGCCAAGCTTGTTCCAGGCCTTGATCTCGCCGCGCAGTTCGGCCGCGGTGAGCGGATTGGCGGCGAGCCAGCGCGCATCCAGCTCGACGGTGAACGTGCTCTTCTTTTTGGATGCATGGATCGCCGGCAACCGTACTTCCGAGCGGCTGCGGAGAAACAGCGCCGCCAGCCGCAGCGCGACCAGCAGCGTCCAGTCGACGTCCTTCGCGACCATGCCGCGCAGTTTGTCGAGCGAGCCGCGGTGCGCCAGCACCACCAGCGACAGTTGCGCCTGTTCCATCCTGGAGAAACCGGGCATGTCGGCGCGGCCGATGATGTAAGCGGAGTGCTTGTGATAACCGCTATGCGCGACGGTGAACCCGATCTCGTGCAGGCGCGCCGCCCAAGACAGCATCAGCATCGGGTATTCGCGCTGCGCCTTGTCCCCGCCCGCCATCTGTTCGAACAACTTCAGCGCCAGGCGTTCGACCCGATGCGCATGATTGGACTCGACGTGGTAACGCTTCATGAACTGGCGCACCGTCAGTTCGCGCATGTCGCGATGATGCGCCCGGCCGATCATGTCCCAGAGGATGCCCTGCCGCATCGCGCCGTTGGCAAGCGCCATATGCCCGACGTCGAGTTCGGCAAAAATTGCATTCATGATCGCAAAGCCGCCCGGTAGCACCGCGATACGGTCGTCCTTCAATCCCGGCAAATCCAGCTTGGCCGCGTCGCCCGCCTTGAGCAACGCGCCGCGCAGACGCTCCATGCCCTCGCCCGTGATTCCCGATGCGCTCCAGCCGTTGGCTTCGAGAATGTCGCCCATCGCGCGTGCGGTGCCGGAGGAGCCGACCGCCTGCTGCCAATGCTTGCGCGAGAACTGCCTTCTGATGGTTTCCACTTCGATGCGGGCGGCCAGTTCCGCTTCCTTCATGTTGGACTTGCTGATCCTGCCATCGGGAAAGTACCTGAGGCTGTAGCTAACGCAGCCCATGTACAGGCTCTCGAGTCTGTGCGGCTGATTGCCGGCGCCAATAATGAACTCGGTGGAGCCGCCGCCGATATCCACCACCAGCCGCTTGTCCGGCGTCGCCGGGAGGCTGTGGGCGACTCCCAGGTAAATCAGCCGCGCCTCTTCGCGTCCCGCCACAACTTCGATGGGGAAACCGAGGGCGGCTTCGAACCGGGGCATGAACGCGCGCACGTTCTTTGCCACCCGCAGGGTATTGGTGCCGACCGCGCGCACCGCGCCCGGAGACAATCCGCGCAGGCGCTCGCCGAAGCGCTCCAGGCATTCGATCGCGCGCGCCTGCGCCGCATCGTCGAGGTCCTTGTCGGCCGTCAGGCCGGCGGCGAGCCGCACCGGCTCACGCAATGAATCGAGGGGATAGATCTGGTCATCGACGACGCGTCCGACCTGGAGCCGAAACGAGTTGGATCCGAGGTCGACCGCCGCAATGGTCGGGGGCGTTTCCATCACGGCCATTTTGCCTCAAAACCCTAGAGGCTTCTCAAGCGATTACCACAGAAATCGCAGAGGAAAACGGAAGAAACACGGACTGGGCAAGCCGGTCAGCCCATGACCTCGCGTTCGATTTCCTCGAGCGTGACGTGGCGCACGTCCTTGCCTTTGACCATGTAGATCACGTACTCGGAAATGTTCTTGGCGTGGTCGCCGATGCGCTCGATCGCCTTGGCGATGAACAGGATTTCGATGGAAATCGAGATGGTGCGGGGATCTTCCATCATGAAGGTGATGAGCTGGCGCAGCACGCCGCGGAATTCCTCGTCCACATGCTGGTCGCGCCGCACCACTTCAGCGGAGGCGGCCAGATCCAGCCGGGCGAATGCGTCCAGCGACTTGCGCAGCATTTCCAGCGCGATCTGCGACATGCGGCGGATTTCCGCGGTGCGCGGCTGCTGCAGCCGGTCGGTGGAATAGATCAGTTTGGCCATGCGCGCGATCTTCGCCGCTTCGTCGCCGATGCGTTCCAGGTCGGTAATGGTCTTCACCACCGTCATCAGCATGCGCAGATCGCCGGCGGCCGGCTGGCGGCGGGCGATGATGGTGCTGCAGTCTTCGTCAATGCCGACTTCGAGGCCGTTGACCATATGGTCGTTGTTCTCGACTTTGGTGCAGAGCTCGAGGTCGCCCGTGATCAGGGCGTCCAGGGCCAGCTTGATCTGCTCTTCCACGAGCCCGCCCATGTGCAGCACGCGGGCGCGCACTGCCTCCAGTTCCGCATCGAATTGCTTGGATGTGTGCTCAGAATTGGCCATTACCACAAACTCCCTTCCGTACCGCGCGCAGGCAAATGTTGCAGTTTACGTCCGTTACGTTACAAAAAAATTTCATCGGGCCAGCGTCTTCACCCCGTCCCGGGTGCCCAGCAGCAGCACATCGGCGCCGCGGCGGGCAAACAGGCCGTTTGCCACCACCCCGACGATCTGGTTGATTTCGCCCTCCAGTGCCACCGGATTGACGATTGCCAGCCCGCGTACGTCAAGGATGATATTGCCGTTGTCCGTGGTAAAACCCTGGCGCAATTCCGGGTGCCCGCCCAGCCTGACCAACTCACGGGCGACATAGGAACGCGCCATGGGAATCACTTCCACAGGCAGCGGAAACGCGCCCAGCACGTCCTTTAACTTCGCTTCATCGGCAATGCAGACGAATTTGGATGCCACCGCCGCCACGATCTTCTCCCGGGTGAGTGCACCGCCCCCGCCTTTGATCATGTACAGATGCAGCGTGACCTCGTCGGCGCCGTCCACATATACAGGCAGTTCGTCCACGGAGTTCAAATCGAACACGCGGATCCCCGCGGCCTTCAGCCGGGCGGAGGTCGCCTCCGAGCTGGCCACCGCCCCTTCCAGCCGTCCCTTGACCCCGGCCAGCTCGTCGATGAAGAAATTCGCGGTCGAGCCGCTGCCGACGCCGACGATGCAGTCTTCCGGCACGTGGGCGATCGCCGCTTTCGCGACCGCCTTCTTGAGTTCGTCCTGAGTCATGGTCCTGCTGCGTCTGAAACCGGCTGCAAGCATAGCGTCAACGCCGGATCGGCACAAATAGGCTACCCGGTTGCGCCCACTCATTCCCGGCTGCTACGCTCAAAAGATACCTGGGAGAAGTGGAGAAGTGATGAAGACCGATTACCTGGAAAGAATCCTGACGGCGCGCGTCTACGACGTTGCGATCGAAACTCCCCTGGAGCCGGCGCCGGCACTGTCCGGCAGGCTTGGCAGTACCCTGCTGCTCAAGCGCGAGGACATGCAGCCGGTGTTCTCCTTCAAGCTGCGAGGGGCCTACAACAAGATGGCGAACCTGAGTGTGGCCCAACGCAGGCGCGGCGTGATCGCCGCCTCGGCGGGCAATCACGCGCAAGGCGTGGCGCTGGCGGCCAATCATCTGCGCTGCCGCGCCACCATCGTCATGCCCGCCACAACGCCGCAAATCAAGATTGCGGCCGTCACGGCGCGCGGTGCCCGGGTGGTGCTGTTCGGCGACTCCTACGACGAGGCTTACGCCCACTCGCTGAGGATCGCCAGGCGCGAGAATCTCACTTTCGTGCACCCTTACGACGACCCGGACGTGATCGCCGGACAGGGCACCATCGGCATGGAAATCCTGCGCCAGCATGGCGGCCCAATCGACGCCATTTTCGTCGCCGTGGGCGGCGGTGGGCTGATCGCCGGGATCGCGGCATACGTCAAGCGCCTGCGCCCGGAGATCCGGATCATCGGCGTGGAGCCGGTCGATGCCGACGCGATGGCCCGCTCTCTTGCGGCCGGCCACAGGGTGCGGCTCGCGCAGGTCGGGCTTTTTGCCGACGGTGTGGCGGTCAAGCAGGTCGGCGCCGAGACCTTCCGCCTGTGCCGGGAGCTGGTGGACGAGATGATCCTGGTGGACAACGATGCCATCTGCGCCGCGATCAAGGACGTATTCGAGGACACCCGCTCGATCCTTGAACCGGCAGGCGCGCTCGCGATCGCCGGCGCCAAGGCTTATGCCGAGCGCCGCAAGCAAAAAGGCCAGACCTACGTCGCGGTCGCCTGCGGGGCCAATATGAACTTCGACCGCCTGCGCTTCGTGGCCGAACGCGCCGAACTGGGCGAGAAACGCGAAGCCATCCTGGCGGTGACGATTCCCGAACGGCCCGGCAGCTTCAAGCAGTTCTGTTCGCTGCTCGGTGCGCGCAACGTCACCGAGTTCAACTATCGCTACGCCGACCCCGCGCAAGCCCATGTGTTCGTCGGCGTGCAGGTGCGCAACCGCGAAGAAACCCGCAAGCTTATCGCGCGGCTGCGCCGCAAAGGGCTGCCGACGCTCGATTTCAGCAACAACGAAATGGCCAAGCTGCACGTGCGACACTTGGTGGGCGGCCGCGCGCCCTCGGTCGAGAACGAGAGGCTTTACCGCTTCGAGTTCCCGGAGCGCCCTGGAGCGCTGATGAAATTCCTTGACAGCATGAGTCATGACTGGAACATCAGCCTGTTTCACTACCGCAACCACGGTGCCGACTACGGGCGCGTGCTGGTCGGAATGCAAGTGCCGCCGCGCGATCAAGCGGCGTTTCGCAAGTTTCTCGCCCAACTCGGCTACGCGCACTGGGAAGAGACCCGGAACCCTGCATATTCGCTGTTCCTGGCCTAAATCGTGCTCTATTTCTGCGGGCGTCCACTTATAATTGCGGGTTGGCCGACTCACTCTTGTTGCGCATCGATTGACGCCGTGAAAAGAATCATTGCCTTACTGCTGTTCGCCTCCTGCGCCGCATTGGCTGCGCCGAACGACGACGCTTTTCTCGAAGCGCGGGACGCATTCCAGCGCGGCGACATCGCTCGGCTGGACCGGCTTGCCAAGCAGATCGACGATGACTATCCGCTCGCCCCGTATGTGGAGTACTGGCAACTGCGTTCGCGTCTCGCCGACCTGTCTCCCGGCGAGATCCAGAACTTCCTGGCCCGACACAACAGCAGCCTTGTCGCCGACCGGATGCGCGCGGACTGGCTGCGGCAGCTGGCGAAGGATCGCGACTGGACTGGCTTCCTGCGCGAATACCCGCTCCTCACCACGGAGGACCCCGAGTTGGTGTGCTTTGCCTACCAGGCGCGCCTGGCGCAGGGCGAGTCCGGGATTCTGACGCAGGCGCGGCCGTTGTGGTTCACCGCGCAGGTCCTACCGGAAAGCTGCATGCCCTTGTTCGAGTTGATGTTCAAGAAAGACATGCTGACCGCCGAGGATAGCTGGACCCGAATCCGGCTCGCGCTGGAGATCGGCAACGTGAGCGGCGCCAAGATGTTGCTAGGTTATTTGCCGGTGGCGCAACGCCCGGATGCGAAGTCGCTGGATTCGATATCGCGACGGCCGCAGCATTTTTTGGACCGCGCCACGCTGCCGCTGAGGACCCGCGCCCAGCGCGAACTGGCGATCTACGCGCTGTACAGGACCGCCGAGGGCTGGCCGCAGACCGCCGCGGACCGGCTGCGCAGTATTTCCAAGGAGTGGCCGGACGCCGAGCGCGAGTACGCGTGGGCTCAAATCGCTTCCGTCGCCGCTCGCAACCTTCATCCGGATGCGCTTGCCTGGTTCGGGAACGCGGGCTACGGCATGAACGATCGCCAACTTACCTGGCGTGCCCGCGCCGCGTTGCGCGCCGGCAACTGGAACGAGGTGCTCGCCGCCATCGAGGCAATGTCGCCGACGGAGTACAAATGGCCGCAGTGGCGCTATTGGAAAGCGCGCGCGTTGTCGGGGCTGGGGCGCGAGTCTGAAGCCAACGCCCTGCTGGCACCGCTTTCCAACCAGTTCAACTTCTACGGCCAGCTCGCCGCAGAGGAACTCGGCACCTCGATCAGCACGGTGCCGCAGACCTATCAGCCCGACGACGACGAAATCCAGGCGATCGGCAGGGAATCCGGCATCGCCCGCGCGCTGACGCTGTACGGGATCGGTCTACGCTACGAAGGTGCACTTGAATGGCAGTGGGCGGTCAAGGACTATGAAGACAAGCAGTTGCTTGCCGCCGCCGAACTGGCCTCACGCAACCAATGGTACGAACGCACCATCGACACCGCGGAGCGCACCGTCTTGTTGCACGACTTCGGGTTGCGCTACCCCACCCCGTATCGCGAGTTGGTGCAGGATTACGCCACCCAGCTCGACCTCGACGAAGCCTGGGTCTACGGCTTGGTTCGCCAGGAGAGCCGCTTCGTGCACACCGCCCGATCCACCGCCGGCGCCAGCGGATTGATGCAGTTGATGCCGTCCACCGCGCGCTGGGTGGCGAAGCGCCTGGGCTTGAGCGGCCACCACGCCACGCTCACCGCAACGGCGGACTCCAACATCGTGCTGGGCACCTACTACCTGCGCCAGATGATGGACGCCCTGGACAACCAAATGGTGCTTGCCTCGGCCGGTTACAACGCCGGCCCGCGCCGCGCGCGCGAGTGGGCGGCCGGCCGCCCCCTTGAGGGCGCGGTTTATATCGAGACCATCCCGTTCCCCGAAACGCGAGAGTACGTCAAGCGCGTCATGAACAATACGCTGTACTATGCGCGGCTGCTGCGCCAGGCGGGTCCCAGTCTGCGTGAGCGTCTCGGCACCGTTCCCGCGAGGACGTTGCAGAACAACTGACCGTAAGCGGCAATCGCCGACTTATAATTGCTTCCCCGCGGGCTCTCGCCGCGCAACTCCGTCGCGTCGATGACATGAAAATCAGTTCGGTTTGCGTAATCGGCGGTTCAGGATTTTTGGGCAACCACATCATTCATCTGCTGGCGGCGCAGGGAATCCAGGTACGGGTGCCAACCCGCCATCGCGAACGCTCCAAGAAACTCATCGTGCTGCCCACGGTGGACGTGATCACCGCCGACGTCAACGATCCCGCGACGCTTTCGCGACTGGTCGCCGGAACCGACGCGGTAGTGAGCCTTGCCGGCATCCTGCACGAGAGGCGCAAGGGCGACTTCACACACGTCCACACCGAGCTGCCGCGGAAAATCGTGGGTGCCTGCCGCGAGCAGGGCGTGCGCAGGCTGCTGCACGTTTCCGCACTCGGAGCGGCGCACGACGCCCCCAGTGAATACCTGCGCTCGAAGGCCGGCGGTGAACAGCAGATCCGTGTGGCGCAAGCGGCCGGCATCCGCACCACGATCTTTCGTCCCTCGGTGATTTTCGGACGCGAGGACAGTTTTCTCAATCTGTTCGCGCGTTTGGTGCGCAGTCTGCCGGTGATCGTGCTGGCAAGCCCGCAGGCGCGCTTCCAGCCCGTGTTCGTAGAGGATGTGGCGCGTGCCCTGGTGCTGAGCCTCGTGGATGCGCGTACCGCCGACCTGTGTTATGACCTTTGCGGCCCCGGGATCTACACCTTGCGGGAACTGGTCGAGTACGTCTGCCGTGCGCTCGGACTGGAGCGGCCGATCATCCCGCTCAACGACCCGCTTTCCTACCTGCAGGCCTGGATGATGGAGTGGCTGCCGGTGAAATTGATGACGCGGGACAACTACTACTCGATGAAAGTGGACAGCGTCTGTGCTTGTCCGTTTCCCGGCGTATTCGGCTTCGAGCCGACACCGATCGAGGCGGCGGTTCCGCTTTACCTGGCCGGGAATGCCTCGAGGGCGCGGAACCGGTGGTTCCGTTTCCGCGCCCGCCGCTGATTTTCCAACCGCGCCTTGCCATCCGCGCGTCCGTCAGAAGCCGTTCGATGTCCAATCCCACCCTGGTAATCGGCAACAAGGCCTATTCCTCGTGGTCGCTGCGCCCGTGGCTGCTGATGAAGCACGCCGGGATCGCCTTCGACGAAGTTCGCATTCCGCTCTATCGCCAGGACAGCAAAGCGTCGATCCTGGGTTACTCACCCGCCGGCCGCGTACCCGTTTTGGTGGACGGCAGCCTGACCGTGTGGGACTCCCTGGCGATCTGCGAATATCTCGCCGAAAAACATCCGGAGAAGCGGCTCTGGCCGGCCGACACCCGGTCACGGGCCAACGCGCGCGCGATCAGTGCCGAAATGCATTCCGGTTTCGTCCACCTGCGCGGCCAGATGGCGATGAATGTGCGCCGCCGGATGCCGGGGCGCGGCAGAACCCCTGAGGTGGTCGCCGAAATATCACGCATCCAGGCGATGTGGAACGACTGCCGCGCACGCTTTGGCGCCGACGGGCCGTTTCTGTACGGCGAATTTTCCGTGGCCGACGCCATGTATGCCCCGGTGGTGTCGCGCTTTTACACTTACGAAGTGGAACTGGAAGGCAGTGCGCGCGAGTATGCCGAGTTCGTATATGCGCTTGCGGCAATGCAGGCGTGGATCACCGGGGCGAATGCCGAGACCGAGGTCATCTCCGAATACGAACCATGAAGATCTACGCCGTCGGCGGTGCGGTGAGGGACCGACTGCTCGGGCACGAGGTGGTGGACCAGGACTACGTCGTGGTCGGTGCCACCCCCGAACAGATGGAGAGGCTGGGCTACCGCCCGGTCGGCAGGGATTTCCCGGTCTTCCTGCATCCGCAGACCCACGAGGAATATGCGCTGGCGCGAACCGAAAGGAAAACCGCGCGCGGCTACAAGGGCTTCGAGGTCTACGCTGCGCCGGAGGTGACACTGGAGCAGGACCTGGCGCGCCGCGATCTCACCATCAACGCGATCGCCCGCGACCCGCACGGCAACATCATCGATCCTTTTCACGGCGTGGCCGACCTCAAGGCCGGGATACTGCGCCACGTCAGCCCGGCTTTCGCCGAAGACCCGGTACGGGTGCTGCGCGTGGCGCGTTTTACCGCCCGTTTCGGGTTCACCGTTGCGCCGGAGACGCTGGAATTGATGCGGGAGATGGTCCGCAACGGCGAGGTAGATCACCTGGTTGCGGAACGCGCCTGGCAGGAGATCTCCCGCGGACTGATGGAAGCCTCGGCCTCGCGCATGTTCCAGACGCTGCGCGAGTGCGGAGCGCTGGCGCGAGTGCTTCCCGAAGTCGATGCGCTGTACGGCGTGCCGCAACCGCCGGAGCATCATCCGGAAGTGGACACCGGGGTGCACATCATGTTGGTGGTGGATTACGCTGCCGGCCGGAATTTCCCGCTGCCGGTGCGCTTTGCCGCGCTCACCCACGATCTGGGCAAGGGGATGACTCCGAAGGCGCTGTGGCCGAAACACCATGGCCACGAGCAAACGAGCGTCGAGCTGGTCGAAAAGTTGTGCCAGCGGCTGCGCACGCCGAACGACTGCCACGACCTGGCCGTGCTGGTGGCGCGTTACCACGGAGACGTGCACCGCGCGGAAGAGTTGCGTCCGGGAACGATACTGAAACTGCTGGCCGCAACCGACGTATTCCGCAAACCCGAACGATTCGAGGAGTTTCTCGACGCCTGCGCCTGCGACTTTCACGGCCGAACCGGCTATGAGCAACGCCCGTATCCGCCCGCGAATATCATGCGATGCGCCGCCGCTGCCGCGCGCGCGGTGGACGCCGGGGCAATAGCCCTTGAAATTGGAGACCCGAGCCGGATTTCCTCTGCAATCGAGGTCGCCCGCCTCAAGGCCGTCACTGAAGCGCTGGCGGCCGCGCGTCAACGCTGAACCGGCGCCAGCCGTTATTGCGGAGTTATCACACCCACTGGAGGCTCATATGACCATATCCAAACTTGCAGCTGCGCTCGCGGCGGCTGTCGCGCTTTCCATGCCCGTTCTTGCCCTTTCCGCGGAGGAACACGGCTCCCGCATGCAGGCACAGTTTAAGGCAGCCGACAAGGACAACGACGGCAGTCTGACCCGCGAGGAAGCCAAGGAATTGCCGCGGGTGGCGAAGAATTTCGACGCCATCGACGCCGACAAGAATGGCACGGTCACGCTGGCAGAAATTCAGGCCACGATGAAAAAAATGGGCAAGAAGGCGCACGATCGTGGCGTGGAACGCTTCAAGGCGGCCGACAAGGACAACGATGGCAGTCTGACCCGCGAGGAAGCCAAGGCCATGCCCAAAGTGGCGAAGAACTTTGATGCGATCGACGCCGACAAGAGCGGCACGGTCACGCTGGCTGAAATTCACGCCACGATGAAAAAAATGGCCAAGAAAGCGCACATCGCGGCGTGGAACGCTTCAAGGCGGCCGACAAGGACAGCGACGGCAGACTCGACGGCGAAGAAGCCAAGGCCATGCCCAAGGTGGCGAAGAATTTCGATACGATCGACGCCGACAAGAGCGGCACGGTCACCGAGAAGGAAATCCACACCTACATGAAAGCGCACCGCCAAGAGCGCGGGAAGAATTGAACACGGCGACAGCCGCATGAAAAACGGACAGGCGAGCCTGTCCGTTTTTCATCTCAGCATCCAGTAGATCAGGCTTGCAAGCAGCGACAGCAATACGGTGGAACCGATCGGAAACGAGTAGCGCCGGCCGTTACGCTGAACGTCGATGTCGCCGGGCAGGCGTCCGAAACCGAATTTGCGCAGCCAGGGCGACAACACTCCCAGCAGCAACAGCGCGATGACCAGCGTCAACAGCCATTTCAGCACTTCGCTCTCCGTTCGTCCGGAAACACGAAAATATCACCACGAATACACGACGAGGGGCAAGACCAAAACCGGGTTTCTCAACGCAATTACGCAAAGAAGTGAGAAGAAATTCCTGTTTTCGGCATATCCGCCGGGCATGGCCTGAAGCTCTTGTCGGCGCCAAAAACTGGTTTTCTTCGTGTTATTCGTACCTTCGTGACAAGCGACCGAGTCCGACATTGCATGGGCGCGATTCCTGCTTTCCTTTAAAATTCGGCACACTTCCCCGGCACTTGTCAGGAGCGCGCGTTGATCGACCTGTACACGTGGAGTACGCCAAACGGCCGCAAGGTTTCGATCATGCTCGAAGAACTGGGATTGCCCTATGCGGTACACGCAATCGACATTGGCAAGGGCGATCAGTTCAAGCCGGAATTCATGGCGGTCAGTCCGAACAGCAAGATTCCAGCGATCGTGGACAGCGAAGGACCGGAAGGCAAGCACTATGCGCTGTTCGAGTCCGGCGCCATCCTGCTTTATCTGGCCGAAAAGACCGGCCGCTTCCTGTCCACGCGGACGGCCGAGCGCTTTGACGCCATTCAGTGGCTGATGTTCCAGATGGGCGGGGTGGGCCCGATGTTCGGCCAGACCCATCACTTCCTGCGCGCAGCGCCGGAACCGGTTCCTTACGCGATCGCGCGCTACGGCAAAGAAACACGCAGACTCTATGCGGTACTGGACCAGCGCCTTGCCGGCCGTGATTGGCTCGCAGCGGATTACTCCGTGGCCGATATCGCGACCTATCCGTGGGTCGCCCGTCATGACTGGCACAAGGTCGAGCTGACCGATTTTCCGAACGTCAAACGCTGGTTCGACACGATCGGGGCGCGCCCGGCGGTGCAGCGTGGCATGAAGGTCCCGACACCGCGCTGACGCATTCCCGCCGCCAACGAATCAATGAACGACGCGATTTCGTCCAAGATAGGCAAGTATCCGGTGATCCGCGAAATCGGGCGCGGCGCGACCAGCCGGGTCTATCTGGGCCGCGATCCATTTGCCAACCGCGATGTCGCGATCAAGCTGGTGAGCAACGAGGCCGGCGCGGAAACGGATTTGCGACGGCGCTTCCGCAAGGTCTTCATGAACGAGGCCTCGCTGGTCGGAAAGCTGATTCATCCGCACATCATGGCCATCTACGATGCCGACGTGGAAGACGATTACAGCTACATCGTCATGGAGTACGTCGATGGCCCGACCCTGGAGCAGTACTGCGACGTGACCCGCCTGCTGCCGGTGGAGCGGGTGGTGGAAATCGCTTTCAAATGCAGCCTGGCGCTGGAATTCGCGCACCGCCGCGGGGTGATCCACCGCGACATCAAGCCGGCAAACATCCTGATCAGCGCGTTGGGCGACATCAAGATCAGCGACTTCGGCGTGGCACTTCAGGCGGAAGCTGAGCACACTCACCTCCAGGGCGTCGGCTCACCGTCGTACATGTCTCCAGAGCAGGTGCAGGACAAGGAGTTGTCGCACCAGACCGACATCTACTCGCTGGGCGTGGTGATGTACCAGCTGCTGACCGGCAAGCTGCCATTCATCGCCGCCAACAAGGCGAGCCTGCTCTACCAGATCGTCAATATCGACCCAATGCCGCCTTCCACGCATCGCACTGACATTTCGCCCGATCTCGACCGCGTGGTGGTGCGCGCGCTCGACAAGGACGTAAGAAACCGCTACCAGACCTGGGGGGACTTCAGCCGCGACCTGACCCAGACTT
Organism: uncultured beta proteobacterium; assembly: GCA_963789945.1. Classification (GTDB taxonomy): domain Bacteria; phylum Pseudomonadota; class Gammaproteobacteria; order Burkholderiales; family JACQAP01; genus JACQAP01. Next base: position 96,359 of record CAWBMN010000005.1, read on the forward strand.
ACCGTCACCTGAAATTGCCGCCGGAGTCGATTTCCGACACCGAAAAGTTCAATGCCATCAAGGCGCTGCCTTTCTTCCGCGATTTTCGCGACGTGGAGATCTGGGAGACGGTACGCATTGCCTCCTTTCGCCGCATTCAGCCCGGCAAGACGGTGATCCGCGAGGGCGATGTCGGCGAGAGTTTTTACATCATCGCCTCCGGCGACGCACGGGTAGCCAAGTCAGGGAATCAGATCGACACCCTGCACGCCGGCGATTGCTTCGGTGAAATCCTCTACTTCGAAGACACCCGCGCGCGACGGATCACCACAATATCCTCGACCTCGCCCGTCGCCCTCATCGAGATCAAGGCCGCGGCGTTGCAGAAAGCCACGGACTCTTGCCAGAAGCAGTTCAATCAGGCGTTTCTGCGCATCCTCATCGACCGGTTGACCTGGGCGAACAGCCGGCTTTCTGCACGGAGTTAACAAATAGTACGGAACACCGTTTGACTGAAACGAGAGTCAAAACCTTGCACCACGGAGATCACGGAGAACACAGAGAAAGACAAGATCGGGATACTCACTACGAAGTGATGAAAAGCACGAAGACAAGTAATTTAGAGTTCTATTGAATCCCTCGGTGTGCTCTGTGATCTCCGTGGTTCAAGATCGGAGGCCTTCAAGGCCCGGGGCCCGAGGGTGCCGGAGATAGCGGTGCTCAGGAGGCTGCGATGGCGCTTTTTTTGTTACGACCGTTCTGATGCAGGCATTCATCACTTCGACGACGCTGGTTGCGATCGCAGAAATTGGAGATAAAACCCAGTTGTTGTCCTTCGTCCTCGCCGCGCGACTGCGCAAACCCTGGCCGATCATCGCCGGAATCCTGGTCGCCACGCTGGCGAATCACGCGCTCGCCGGTTTGGCCGGAAGCCTGCTCGCGGGCCTGGTGCCACAGACGGTGCTGATCTGGATCGTCGGCCTGTCTTTCATCGTCTTCGGGCTGTGGGCGTTGCATCCCGATTCGCTGGAAGACGCGCCGGGATATCACAAGGCCGGCGTGTTCGTCACTGCGCTGGTCGCGTTCTTCCTTGCCGAGATGGGCGACAAGACGCAGTTTGCCACGGTGGTGCTGGCCGCGCGCTACGAGGCGCTCGCGCAGGTCGTGATCGGCACGACGCTGGGAATGATGATCGCCAATCTTCCCGCGGTTTGGGTCGGCGACAGGCTGGCGCAGAAAATTCCGATGAATGCGGTTCGCATCCTGGCGAGCACGCTTTTCATCGTGGTCGGCTTGCTCACGCTATGGAGCGCGTTCACCCCCGCATCGTGACGACCGACTCGACCGTTTCGAGCACTCGCTGTGCGGGCTGCGGCAGCGAATTCCGCTGCGGGATGGGTGGAGAAACGCCGTGCTGGTGCGCGACCGAGTTTCCGTCGCTCATGCCATTGCCCGATGCCGCGGGCGGCTGTTACTGCCGGGAATGCCTGGGAAAGCGGATTGCCGCGCGGAAGGAGTCCGCGAGCAAGCCCCTTACTTGATGAGCAGCACCGGCACGTCGGCGAGATGGATGACCTTGGTGGTCACCGAGCCAAGCAGCGCGCCGGCGACGCTGCCGCGCCCGCGCGTGCCGATCACGATCTGCCGGCACTGCTTTTCCTTGGCGTAAGTCACGATGGTGCCGGCCACGTCGCCCACGCCGATGTGGTGCTGGTAGGAAACGCCGGCCTGATCCAGCAGCGCGCGGGCATCCTTCAACGCCACCAGGGCTTCGTCGCAGTAGAATTCTTTCAGTTGCTGCTGGCTGATGAACATCTTCACCGCGCCGGAGGCAACTGGAAGCTGCACATTGAGCAGGTGCACCTCGATCGGATCGCGGTATTGTTCGTTCATCGCGATCACGTGCCGCACGGCGTGTAACGAGCTTTCCGAGCCGTCCACCGGCAGCAGAATATTCATCATTGCTCCCTCATTCAGCTCTGCCGCGGCGCCGGGCGGTCCCGTTCGGCGAGGTCCACCACGCCCTCAGGCCGGGCGCGCCCGGGACCCGCCCGCAGCGACAGCAAATTGCCGACCGCCGCCACCAGCGCCGCGCCCGCAGCCGGCGCCACCCAGTTCAGCCATGCGGGCTGTGCCACCATCCATTCCTTCATCACAGGGTCATGCACCGCCATCGACAGTCCCACCCATCCCAGCAACGCGCCGCCCAGCACGATGATCGAGGGAAAGCGGTCCACCAGCCGCAGGATCAACTGGCTCGCCCATACTATCAGCGGGATGCTCAACGCCAGGCCGAATATCAGCAGAAACCGGCTGTCGCGCGCCGCCGCTGCCACCGCGATCACGTTGTCCAGGCTCATCACGAAGTCGGCAATGATAATGGTGCGAATTGCCCCGAGCAGGTTTCCGGCAGCCCTGATTTCGTGCCCCTGGCCGTCATTCTGAGGTTGGATCAGCTTGACGCCGATCCAGAGCAGCATTGCCGCGCCGACAATTTTGAGGTAGGGAATGGCCAGCAGGCTCACGGCAAAGAAAGTGAGCGTCACGCGCAGCGTGATGGCGCCGGCCACGCCCCAGAAGATGCCGAGCCTGCGCTGGCGTGGCGGAAGTTTGCGGCACGCCAGTGCGATCACCACCGCATTGTCGCCACTTAGCAGGATGTCGATGAGGATGATCTGCAGTACCGCGATCCAGAACTGCGGACTGCTAGGTTCCATGAATGATTCGAGTGAATTCGCGGCGGGAAAATCGGCTGCTTAGCGTAACAGCGACTTGAGCAGCCTGCCCATCTCGGCGGGGTTGCGGGTCACCTTGATCCTGCATTCTTCCATGACCGCGAGTTTCTCCGCCGCCGTGCCCTTGCCGCCGGAGATGATCGCGCCGGCATGGCCCATGCGCTTGCCGGGAGGGGCAGTGACTCCGGCTATAAAGCCGACGATCGGTTTCATCATGTTGTCCCTGGCCCACAGGGCTGCGGTTTCCTCGTCAGTTCCGCCTATCTCGCCGATCATCACCACCGCTTCCGTCGTCGGATCCTCGTTGAAAAGTTTGAGCACATCGAGATGCTTGAGCCCATTGACCGGATCGCCGCCGATTCCCACCGCAGAAGACTGGCCAAGGTCCAGTTCCGTCAGCTGCCCCACCGCTTCATAGGTGAGCGTGCCAGATCGCGATACCACGCCGACCGGTCCCTTGATATGAATGTGTCCGGGCATGATGCCTATCTTGATTTCCGCCGGCGTGATCACTCCCGGGCAGTTCGGGCCGACCAGGACGGTCCTGCGTTTCTGCTTGCGCATGCGATCTCGCACTTCGATCATGTCGCGTACCGGGATGCCCTCGGTGATGCAGATCACCAGGTCGAGATCGGCCTCGACCGCTTCCCAGATCGCCGCCGCCGCGCCCGGCGGCGGCACGTAAATGACCGATGCGTTAGCGCCGGTGTGTTGTTTCGCCTCGCGAACCGAGGCGAAGATCGGAATGCCTTCGAAATCCTGACCTGCCTTGTTCGGGTTGACTCCGGCCACAAAGCAGCGCTTTCCGTTGGCGTAATCGCGGCAGCCGCGGGTGTGAAATTGTCCGGTCTTGCCGGTGATGCCCTGGGTAAGAACTCTGGTGTTCTTGTCAATCAGGATCGCCACGATCAGTTTTTCCCCCTGGCAGCCGCAACGACCTTCTGTGCGGCTTCGGCCATGTTGTCGGCGGATATGATCGGCAATCCGGCATCGGCCAGGATCTTCCTGCCCAGGTCCTCGTTGGTCCCCTTCATGCGCACCACCAGCGGCACTCCGAGCTTTACCTGCCGGGCGGCCTCGACCACGCCGGTGGCGATCACGTCGCATTTCATGATGCCGCCGAAAATGTTGACCAGGATCGCGCCGAGGTTGGGGTTGTGCAGCATCAGCTTGAACGCTTCGGTCACTTTCTCCGTGGTGGCGCCGCCGCCGACGTCGAGGAAGTTGGCCGGCTCGCCGCCGAACAACTTTATGGTGTCCATGGTGGCCATGGCCAGACCGGCGCCATTCACCAGGCAGCCGATATTGCCATCCAGAGAAATATAGGACAGCCCGTGCCTGGACGCTTCGACCTCCGCGGGGTCTTCCTCGTCGAGGTCGCGCATGGCAACGATGTCCTCGTGCCGGTAGAGGGCGTTGTCGTCGAAGTTCATCTTGGCATCGAGCGCGACCACCTCGCCGCCGCCGGTCAGGATCATCGGGTTGATTTCGGCGAGTGATGCATCGGTATCCCAGAATGCCCGATACAGTTTCTTCAGCACTGCGCGCGCCTTGGCGATGCTGGCGGTGGGAATGCCGATCCTTCGGGCCAGATCGTCGGCCTCGGCATCGAGCAGACCCCGCTCGGGATCGGCGAACACCTTGTGGATCTTCTCGGGCGTGTGCGCCGCGACTTCCTCGATGTCCATGCCGCCTTCCGAGGACGCCATGACGCACACCGCCTGCGTGCCGCGGTCCACCACCATGCCGATGTAGAGCTCCCTGCTGATGTCCGCGCCTTCCTCGATCAGCAGCCGCCGCACCTTCCGGCCCTGCGGTCCAGTCTGATGGGTTACCAGTTGCATGCCGAGGATTTTTCCTGCCCACTCACGCACCTCGTCGATGGATTTCGCCACTTTCACGCCACCGCCCTTGCCACGGCCACCGGCGTGAATCTGCGCCTTCACCACCCATACCTTACCGCCGAGTTTCTTCGCTGCGCTCACCGCTTCCTCGACGCTGTAGCAGGGCGTGCCACGGGGCGTAGGGACACCGTACTTGCGGAGGATTTCTTTCGCCTGGTATTCGTGGATTTTCATCGCCGGCCTTTTCCTGAATCGGACCCGCGGCGGGCTGGCACGCCGAATTCCCGCGTGCACGCGGCGCACGCTGGAACAGACCAAGGGATATATCACCAGCTGGAAGGTCGCAGAACCAGCCGACCCGCGGGGAAAGCGCGCGAAGTATACCGCAAAGTTCCGCGCCGCCGCTGCGACGCGGCAACGCTCAGAAACGCGTGGCGAGCCCCACTACCAGCGACCAGTCGGCGGTCAACTGCACGCCGTTCACGTACTGGTAGACCGGCACCTGAACGAAACCGTAGAGCTGCGTATCGCGACCCAGGTTGTAGCTGAGTCCCGGGCCGATGAAGGCAAAGTGACCGCCGCTGTCCTCGGCCTCGGCTTGCGCGCCGCTGTCGCGGTCGCGATAGAGCAGATTCAACTGCAACAGCGCGGCAAATCGCTCGTTCAGCTGGTGGCGATAACCCAGGTCCACGCTGGCGCGATCTCCCGGGCGATAGTTATCCCGTTCCTCGAGCGCCACCTGCCACAGCACCTGCGCGAACCAGGCGCCGTGTCCAGACGCGGGCGCACGGTAGTAGCCGCCGAGCAGCACGTCGGTGGTACCGGTGCCCGGCTGCAGCGTGCGTTCGGCGCGTTCGCCATCGTCGTTCTCGACTTTGAAATCGCCGGTCGGCAGCTTCACGCCGAACAGCAGTCCCACGCCCGCCTCGCCGGTTTCGCCGAGGTGGTAGCGTCCAAGCGCGCGGGCATCCCCGACTTCGGTGAAGTTCCAGGTTTCGGGTTCCGGACCACCCACGTCGTTGTGGATGTGATCGTGGCTGCGATCCACCACCGGCAGGCTGACCGAGACGCCGAGCCGCTGGCTGAACGCATAATCGAGCGTGGCTACCCAGTTGCGGTTGATGGTGCGGACCTCGTCATGTTCTCGAGGAATTTCGCCCACGCCGACGCGCGAATCCCCCGACATCGGCTGGTCCTGGTCGATGAACTCGTACCGCAGATCAAAGCGTGCGCCGGGCTCGGTCCAGGCGCCCTGCGCGTCCCAGTTGGTATTGATCGAACACAGCGCCGAACCGCACCCGGCCCACGCCGGCAGCGGCAACAGCCCGGCCGCAACTGCATACAACAAACACTGAACTCTTCCGAGCATCGCCATGACCTCCGTTGCAAAGGCGCAATGCTAAACGGGCGGCCGGATGAGCAGAATGCGACACGTTGCCGCGCGACAATTTGCCGCAGCCCGGCAAATGGCCGGCAAAAGAATAAAATCTCCACTTTTCCCTACGTCCGGTTGCCTCCATGAATGCTCCAGCTAACGCGAATTCCAACCTGCGGCGTCTGTTTTTCCTGCGCAGCATCGCCATCGGCGGCCAGGTGTTGGTGATCGCCGCCGCAGTCATGATGTTCGACACGCCGTTGCCGCTCGCTGCGATGGGCACGATCATAGTGCTGCAGGCCGCAGTCAACCTCCGCACCTGGATGCGTCTGCGCAAGACTGCGCCGGCAAGCGACGCGGAACTTTTCCTCGAGTTGCTCGCCGATGTCGCGGCGCTGACCGCGCTCCTGTATCTCAGCGGCGGCCCCACCAACCCTTTCGTGTCCCTGTACCTGCTGCCGCTTACCATCGCCGCGACCGCGTTGTCGGCGCGTTACGCCTGGGGTATGGCCGGGCTGACCATCGCCTGCTATTCGGCGCTGATGTTTTTCTACGTTCCTCTGGGGCATGGCCCCGAGATGCATTCCAGTGCGTTCAACCTGCACGTGCTGGGAATGTGGGCAAACTTCCTGGTGAGCGCGGTGCTGATCGCGAGCTTCGTCGCCACCATGTCGGCGTCCATCCGCAGCCGCGACCGCGAACTCGCCATCGCGCGGGAGCGGGCGCTGCGCGACGAACAGGTAGTGGCGCTGGGAACGTTTGCCGCGGGCGCCGCGCACGAACTAGGCACGCCGCTCTCGACCATAGCCGTTCTCACGAAGGAACTGGAGCGCCAGCACGCCGCCGAACCGGGCCTGCGCGAGGACCTGCAACTGTTGCGCACGCAAGTGGACAACTGCAAGTGCATCATCACCAGCCTGACCACCGCGGCGGGACTGGCGCGTGCCGGGCAGGCGAAGCGGCAGAGCGTCGAGGAGTTCCTGGCCGGTGTGACGGAAAAGTGGGCCCTGATCCGCCCACAGGTGCGGCTCGACCTGCGCTGCGGCGGCGCGGGCGCCGCGCCGCAGATCGTCGGCGAGGAAACCGTGCGTCAGACCCTAATCAACATTCTCAACAACGCCGCGGACGCCTCGCCGCAGGCGGTGGAAATAGAGGGTACCTGGAACGCGGCCGAACTCACCATCGAAGTTCGCGATCGCGGCCCGGGCATTACCGATGACATCGCCGAAAAGGCGGGACGCGCCTTTTTCAGCACCAAGGCTGCGGGTCGCGGGATCGGGCTGTTCCTTGCCAATGCCACCATCGAGCGCCTGGGCGGGAGCGTGGCGCTGTTCAACCGCGACGGCGGCGGCGGGTGCACGCGGGTGACAATTCCTCTGGCGCGGCTGGCCGCCGACGCATGAACGCAACGCCGGCAACCGACAACCGCCTGCTGGTGGTGGACGATGATGCCGTGTTCGCTGCGGTGCTGGCGCGCGCGCTCACCCGGTGCGGATTCGTGGTCGAGTCGGCCGCTGGTGTCAGCGAGGCGATCGAGAAGGCGAGACGCTTCGATCCCCAGTTTGCCGTGGTGGACCTGAAGATGCCGGACGGCTCAGGGCTTGCGCTGGTGGAACAGCTCAAGCGTCTCAGTCCAGCGATGCGCATCGTGGTCCTGACAGGCTTTGCCAGCGTCGCCACCGCGGTCGAGGCGATCAAGCTGGGCGCGGTCCATTACCTGCCTAAACCGGCGGATGCGGACGACATCGTGGCGGCATTCGATCGCGACGCGGGTGATGCCGCCGTCGCGGTCAAGAACAGGCCGCTGTCGGTCGAGCGGCTGGAGTGGGAGCACATTCACAAAGTGCTCGCCCAGAACAGCGGCAACGTTTCCGCCACCGCGCGTACGCTCGGCATGCACCGGCGCACACTGCAGAGAAAGCTGGGAAAGAAACCGGGCAGGGACTAACGCGGCGCGTTGCGGGCCGCTTCGGCGGCATCGTGGGCGCGTTTGAGATTCTGGTATTCCTGCTGATGCTTGGCGCGCGCCTGGTCAAACTCGGTCTGCACCGCGCGTGAAGCCTGGGTCGTCTGTTCGGCACGCATCTTGGCCTCCTCGTAGGCGCGCTGTGCGTCTTCTATGCGTTTTTGTGCGTCTTCCATGCGTTTTTGCGCGGCCTCGAGATCCTTGTAAGCTGCCTGTTCCTTCTTTTCGGCGGCGCGCACCTTGCGCTCGGCCGCAGACATCAGTTCGCGCGCATGCTGCGCACGCTGCTGCGCCTGCTCTACCGTAAGTATGGGCGTTTCGGCCGTCTGCGCGAACGCAGTGACCGCGATGATCATCAATGCAGTTGCTGGAAGAAATCTCAACATTTTGTCTCCGGCGCCCGCTGTTTCGGCGCTAATACGGCAAGGCAGGATTATCGCTGGTGCCGGCAGCAGGAATCGAACCCGCGACCTTTTGATTACAAATCAACTGCTCTACCAACTGAGCTATGCCGGCTTGCGCCGCATTATAGGCCCAGCATTGCAGCCACGAAACCGCGCAGGCCGGGCCTATTTGATCACCTGCAGTCGCGGCCGGCGGCCCGCCGGCGGCTTGGGGCGGGGGTCGTCCGGAGAACCGGTGTGGGTCCTCGGCGGCGCGACTACCGGGGCGGGCAGCGACGGCGACGTCTGGAAGGCCAGGCCATGCCCGGTTTCCTTGGCAAAGATTCCCGCCACCGCGATCATCGGCACCGAGATCTCGCGCGAAGTGCCGCCGAAACGCGCGGAGAACTGGATCAGTTCATTGCCAATCTTCAGGTTGCGGGTGGCGTCGGCGCTTACGTTGAGCACGATCTCTCCGTTCTTGACGTACTCGGTCGGGACCTTGGTGGTCTCGTCAACCTTGACCGCGATATACGGAGTCAGCCCATTGTCGCAGCACCACTCGTAGATCGCGCGGATCAGGTAGGGGGTGGTCGCGGTTTCCTTCACTTGCGCATCACCTTTTCGGAAGCCGTAAGCGCCTCGATGAAAGCGGGGCGGCTGAACAGCCGCTCTGCGTACTTCATCAGGGGCGCGGCCTGCTTGGGCAACTGGATGCCGTAGAAATCCAGTCGCCAAAGCAGCGGTGCGATCGCAACGTCGAGCATCGAGAACTCTTCGCCGAGCATGTACTTCTGCTTGACGAACACCGGCGCGATCTGCGTCAGGTTGTCGCGGATGATCTGGCGCGCCTTTTCCGCCTGCTTCTGGGTGCCGCCCTCGATCGCATCGATGTTGGAGAACAGCTCGTTCTCGAAACGGAACAGAAACAGCCGCGCGCGCGCGCGCATCACGGGATCGGCCGGCATCAATTGCGGATGCGGGAAGCGATCGTCGATGTACTCGTTGATGATGTTCGACTCGTACAGGATCAGATCGCGTTCCACCAGCACCGGGGTGCGGTTGTAAGGGTTCATCACCGCCAGGTCCTCCGGCTTGTTGTAGAGGTCCACGTCGATGATCTGAAAATCCATCCCCTTTTCGTAGAGGACGATGCGGCAGCGTTGGCTGAATGGGCAGGTGGTGCCCGAATAAAGGGTCATCATGGGCCGTTACCTAGGTATTGTTGGTCCGTGCACGTCTTTCCAGTATTCCGTCTTGAGCAGCCAACTGAGCACAAGCAGGAGTGACAGGAAGAACAGGACGACGATGCCGATCCGGATACGCCCGGTCTTGGCCGGCTCGCCCATGTAGGACAGGTAGTTCACCAGATCGCGCGCGAGCTTGTCGTACTCCGGCGGCGACAGGGTTCCGGGCGATTCCAGCACCAGACTCTTGTGCTCGACCTTGTGCCCGCCGCGGTCGTCGATCTCGGATTTCAGGACCTGGGCGCCCTGCAGCTGCCAGAGCACGTGCGGCATGCCGACGTTCGGAAACACCATGTTGTTCCAGCCGGTCACGCGCGCCGGGTCGCGATAGAAGCTGCGCATATAGGTGTACAGCCAGTCCACGCCGCGGGAGCGGGCGATCACGGAAAGATCCGGCGGCGCGACGCCGAACCATTCCTGCTGGTCCTTCTTGCTGGCGGCGATGTGCATCGGGTCACCGACCTTCTCGCCCGTGAAGAGCAGGTTGTCCCTGATCTGCTGCTCCGTCAGCCCGAGATCCATCAGGCGGTTATAGCGCATCGCAGTTGCGGAGTGACAGTTGAGGCAGTAGTTGACGAACAACTTTGCGCCACGCTGGATCGACAGGACGTCGCCGGAATCGATGTTGGCGCGATCGAGCCGCATGTCCCCTCCTGCGGCATGCACCGCCGCCGGCGCCAAAAGCAGCGCGACGATGAACCGTCTCACGATGTCACCCTCTCAGGCTCCGGCCTGGTCTTGTCGATCCTGGTGAACCAGGGCATCAGCAGGAAGAACAGGAAATAGATGATCGTGAAAATGCGCGCCACCACGGTCGCGCGTTCCGCACCTCCCAGCCAGCCGCCGAACTGGCCCCAGACGTTGGTCGGAACGGTGCCCAGATAGCCGAGCACCACGAAGGAGATCACGAACAGGGCAAGCGCGGTCTTGTACACCGTCCCCCGGTAGCGGATCGATTTGACGGCGCTGCGATCCAGCCACGGCAGAAAAAAGAAGACCATCACCGCAAGGCCCATTGCCAGCACGCCCGGAAATTGCGACCCGAACAACGGCGGCACAGCGCGCAGGATCGAATAGAACGGGGTGAAGTACCAGATCGGGGCGATGTGGGCCGGGGTCTTGAGCGGATCGGCGGGCACGAAATTGTTGTGCTCGAGGAAGTAGCCGCCCACCTCCGGCGCAAAGAACACAATGACGCTGAACACCATCAGGAACACCACCACGCCAAAGATGTCCTTCACCACGTAATATGGGAAGAACGGAATGCCGTCGAGTGGAATACCGGTCTTCGGATCCTTCGTTTTCTTGATCTCGATACCGTCGGGATTGTTGGAGCCGACTTCGTGCAGCGCCACCAGGTGCGCAGCGACCAACCCCAATAGAACCAGCGGAATCGCGATCACGTGAAAGGCGAAGAAACGGTTCAGCGTCGCATCGGAAATTACGTAGTCGCCGCGGATCCACAACGCCAGGTCCGGACCAACGAAGGGGATCGCCGCGAACAGATTGACGATCACCTGTGCGCCCCAGTAGGACATCTGGCCCCAAGGCAACAGGTAACCGAAGAACGCCTCCGCCATCAGGCACAGGTAGATCAGCACGCCCAACAGCCACAGCAATTCACGCGGCTTGCGGTAGGAACCATAGATCAGGCCGCGAAACATGTGCAAGTACACCACCACGAAGAACAACGACGCGCCGGTGGAATGCATGTAGCGTATCGCCCATCCCCAGTCGACGTCGCGCATGATGTACTCGACCGAAGCGAATGCCTGCGCTGCATCGGGCTTGTAGTGTATGGTGAGGAAAATGCCGGTGACGATCTGCATCACCAACACCAGCATCGCCAGTGACCCGAAGTAGTACCAGAAGTTGAAATTCTTCGGCGCGTAGTATTCGGAAAGGTGCGCCTTCCAGGTCGCCGACAACGGAAAGCGCGCGTCGATCCAGTTGAGCAACGCCGTCATCTTGCCCATCGCGTCATGCTCCTTTGCTGTCTTCACCGATGAGCAGACGCGTGTCGCTCAGGTACGTATACGGGGGAACCTTTAGATTCACGGGGGCCGGCACGCCCTTGTAGACGCGGCCGGCGAGATCGAACTTGGAACCGTGACAGGGACAGAAGAATCCGCCAGGCCATTCCTCGCCCAGACCGCTATCGGCTCCGGGGGCAAGTTTCTGCGAAGGCGAACAGCCCAAATGAGTGCAGATACCCACCAGGACCAGATACTCGGGTTTGATCGAGCGGGCATCATTCTTCGCATAATCCGGCTGCATCGGCATGGAAGACTTGGGATCGGCCACCACACTGTCGAGCTTGTGCAGGCTGTCGATCATCTCCTTGGTGCGGTGAACGACCCACACCGGCTGGCCGCGCCATTCCACCGTCACGATCATCCCCGGCTCAACCTTGGAAAGATCCACTTCGACCGGTGCGCCGGCAGCCCTTGCCCGTGCGCTTGGGTTCATGCTCGCCACGAAGGGTACTGCGGCCGCCACACCCGCCACTCCGCCGGCAATGCTGGTAGCGGCCAAAAGAAAGCGCCGCTTGCGGCGATCGACATTGCTGTCAGTCATGTTCCGGTCCGTCAGGTTTCAAAAGCGTTGCATTTTACAGTAGGTGCCTGGGAAAATTACACCCCGCGTTGATTAACTCCATGTAAATTATGATGAAACTGGCCTTTTGGGTTACGTGAGGAATTTTGCGGCGGCCTCTCTTGAAAATGCGCCCGGGCGTCCTTGCTTGCGCCTGTAGCCTCGCCCTCGGCTGGTACCATCTGCGCCTCGCAGGCAGTGGGAACAGTTAACGGCGCAAACAGGTTATGACCGGCTACGAGGACGATGATGAAAGTCACGGTTAAGTGGATCGAGAATGTCGCTTTCCTGGGGGAGACGGAAAGCGGTCATGCGTTGGTGATGGACGGCGCGCCGGAGGGCGGCGGCCGCAATCTCGGGCCGCGGCCGATGGAAACGGTACTGGCAGGCACCGGCGGTTGTACCGCTTACGACGTGGTGACGATTCTGAAGAAGGCACGCCAGGACATCAGCGATTGCGCGCTGGAGGTCGACGCCGAGCGCGCCACAACGGACCCGAAGGTGTTCACGCGCATCCACTTTCACTTCGTGATCAAAGGGCGAAACGTCAAGCGCGAACACGTCGAACGCGCCATTCATCTCTCAGCGGAGAAATACTGCTCGGCCTCGATCATGCTCGGCAAGACCGCAGAGATCACCCACGATTTCGAGATCGTCGAAGTCTAAGTCCGGAAATCAAACCCTGTAGGTCGACACCGTCATCAGGCGCGAGGACATGCGCATCGCCTGCTTGACCGGTTCGGGCAGTTCCGCGGCGCCGTGGGCCAGCGCCGTATTCGCATGGCGTGCCTCGTCTTCCTTCATTTGCGCGACGATGGCGCGGCTTTTCTCGTCCCGGGCAGGCAACTGCTCGAGATGGCCGTCGAGATGGCCTTCGACCTGGCGCTCGGTTTCGGCCAGAAACCCCATGTTCCACTTGTCCCCGAGCAAACCCGAGAGCGCTCCGATGGCAAGCGAACCGGCGTAGAAGAACGGGTTGAGGACACTCACCCGTCCACCCAATTCGTCGATACGCAGTGCGGTCCACGCCAGATGCTCGGTCTCTTCCGCCGCCGCGCGTTCGAGGGTATCCCGGGCGGCATCGCCGCGCGCGGTCAGCGCCTGCCCATGATACAGCGCCTGCGCGCACACTTCGCCACTGTGGTTCACCCGCATCAGCGCAGCGGCGTGGCGTTTCTCGGCCGCGCTCAGCTCGATACTGGGCAGATTCTCTCCGGGAACCGGCCGCAGCGAAACGGCGGGGCCGCACAAGGTGCGCAGCGCGCGGTCAAAGCCGATGATCAGGCGGTCGATATCCGGTATCAAGTTCCGCTCACTTTTTGCGCATGAAGAACAGGAACACGCTGCCGGTCTCGGTCGAGGACAGCAACTGGTTTCCGGTCTGTTTCGAGAACGCCTGGAAATCACGCACCGAGCCGGGGTCGGTGGCGAGAACCTTCAGTACCTGACCGGAACTCATGTCGTTGAGGGATTTCTTGGTGCGCAGGATCGGCAGCGGACAGTTGAGCCCGCGCGCGTCGAGTTCGCGATCGAAGTGAATTTCGGTTTCCGTCTCGGACCCCTGCATCGTCTTTTCCACCGTTCAGCCCGGCGCCGCAACCGGCATGCCATTTCCGGCCCATGCATTCATGCCGCCCGCCAGGTTATAGACTTCCTGCCACCCCTTGCCGCTCAAAAAAGCGCTTGCCTGCGCGGAACGCGCTCCCGACTGGCAATAGAACACGACCGCGCGAGTGCGGTCGATCTCCTCGAACCGGGCGGACAGGAGGTGCAACGGGATGTGCCGCGCACCGGGTATGACGCCACGGCTGACTTCCTGGTCGGTGCGCACATCCACCAGCACGACTTGACCGTGCTGTTTCATGTCCTGCAAGCGCAGTGGATCGATTGCGGCAAAAGTGCTCATGCGAGGAAACGACTGGAGCGCCCCTCATGATACCGCTTTGGCGCTATCCTCAGAAGATGCTGATGTTACGGTCGAGCAGCAGTTGCGACAGACGCGTATTCGCCGCTTCCAGCCTTCCCACGAGAAGCTCGAGGAAAGCCGCATTGAATGCATGCTTGCAACTTTCGGTAGCCTGTGCCAGCGAATCTGCGCCGACCTCGATGATGGTGATGTCGTTGACCGAAATTACGCTCGCGGTGCGCTGGAACAGGCGCTTGCCGAGGTAGGCCATTTCCCCGAAACACTCGCCGGTGCGCAGGATATTGAGCAGTTTGCCCTGCTTGGTGATCTTGACCTCGCCCGCGGCGATGACGTAGAACGCGGTGCCGACATCGCCTTCCTTGATCACCGAACTGTTGGCGGAATAGCGCGCCCAGTTGGAGATCCGCAACACCTGCCACAGATCCACATCGGTGAAAGTCTTGAAGAACTCGAGGCGGCGCAGCGTATTGAACTTTTCCGCTTCCGGGACGACTTCCTCCGGTTTCTGCAGGTTGTTGAAGATGTCCGCGAGTGCCTGGGCAAATTCTTCCCAGGTCTGGAATCGCTTGGCGGTCTCCTTTTGCAGCGCGTGGCGCACGATGGCGTCGACGGCAGCCGGGATCTCCGGGCGCAGAATGCTGGGCGGCGGCACGTCGACGTGAATGATCTGATAGACCATGCTGTAGTTGTTGGTGGCCTTGAACGGCAGTGCCCCGGTCAGCATCTGATACATCACCACGCCCAGGGAAAAGATGTCGGTCTGGTGATTGAGGGTAAATTCCTGCAATTGTTCCGGTGACATGTACGCGGGGGAACCGATCCCGGACACCTGTGTGGTTTCTGCTGCGATCGTAAGCGCAGCACCGAAGTCGGAAATCTTGATGTCAGTCTCGCCGGTGAGCAGGATGTTCGCCGGCTTGATGTCGCGATGAATGATGCCGTGGCGATGCGCGTAATCGAGCGCCTTGCAGCACTTGAAAACGATCTCGATCACGCGGCTGACCGGCAGCAGGGATTCCGGCTCGGTGAAAGGCTCGAGGGTGCCGCCCTCGACATACTCCATCACCAGATAACTGCCCTGCTCGTCGGCTACCGCATCGAAGATGGAAACGATGTGTGGATGGGACAGCTTCCCGGCAAGCGATGCCTCGGTCAGAAACAGCTTGTGAAAACGCTTGCCGTGATCCTTGTCGCCGAGGGCATCCGCGCGCACCAGCTTGATCGCGACCTGGCGGTTGGCAAATGCATCGTTGGCCAGATAAACCGCACTGGTCGCGCCCCTGCCGAGTTCCCTGATGATTTCGTACTTGCCGATCTTTTCCATGGTCGCTGTGCCGGCACCTCCGCAGCCAAGCGGACTACGACGATATGATAGGAAATTCAAAGCTATAAGGCGAGGTTTATGAGTAAATTCAAGGCGACGGCCTAAGCCGCAGCCTATCGCGGGGGATTGCAAGAGTGCGCTGGAAGCACCCGCGAAGGCACTCCAAACAACCGTGACTTAGGGAAGCTCTGCATAAGTCCGACGACGGGCGTTGCGCCAGGTGCGGACGACTGCCAGGGACGCCGGAGCGCGAAAGAGGGGCCCCTCTTGTGATCTGACCGTGGAGACACGCGTAACGCCGGTGGTGACACGCTATTGGCCGGTTGCACGGTCGCATCCCCGCAAGCGGGGCGGCTGTCGAGGCGGTGCAAGGGCCCCAACTTTAAGTTCGGGATACGACCTGAGATCAGACGCAAAAGGGAGCGCCCGCCGCCCTCGATCGCCTCCGAGGTCAGATCCCCGAACAGAAAACGTTCGGGGCCCCTCTTCCGCTCTGCGGCGATCCCTGCGCCACGTTCCACCGGCCCGTAACGACGCAGGCGCCGCACCCTGCCACAACCCAATAATGTTCCGACTCTTTCGAGGGATCGGGCGATTCGAGTCGAGGGCAACACGGCAAGGACGCCGTGTAGCCGGCCTACATAAGGAGGAGCCGACGCTGACATCGGTACGAATCGCCTCGGTCGCGCATGCGGGACTTGTGCAGAGCTTCCCTATGGACGGCGCCGGCCTTCGGTGTCGATCGCCACCAGTTCCTTGAGTCGCGCCTCGACGCTGGATTTCTGATAGAAGTCGCCGCCGCCGGCGCGCTGCGCGAGTTGCAGTTGCTCGATCGCGGCGGGAAGGTTTCCGCGCAACACGTAGGCCTCGGCCTGCGCGCGGTGCTGCTGCAAGCTCTTACCCAATGCGGTATAACCGCGCGACTGCAACTCGTAAAGGCGCGCGTCGGGGGGCCGGGTCTCCAGCTTTCCCGACAGAAATTCCACCGCTTCCGCAGCGCGTTTCGCATCGAGAAGGGCGTTGGCGTAACCGTAAACCAGCGCGCGGCAGCCGGGGTGGGCACGCAATCCATCGCGATAGGTCGCCAACCCCTTCTCGAGCTCGCCGTTGCTGATCAGGGTTTGCGCAGTCAAGGCGTCGATCATCGGGCTTTTCGCCTTGAGGTTCTGCAACTGGGCGACCTCCTTTCTCGCGCGCGTGAAATCACCCGCGCGCAAAAGCGCCACGACCAGGCCGTAGCGCGCCGCAGCCTCGCTGGTGAATTTTCGGCCGGACAGCATGTCGTCGAAGTTCGTGACCGCCACACGCGGATTGCCTTCAAGCGCCAACAGCCGTGCGCGCACCAGGTGAAATTCCAGGCTGTCAGGCACCTGCCTGAACGGGACGTTCTGGATGCGGCTCTGCACGTCCGCGATCCGCTCGAAAGTAAGCGGATGCGTACGCAGATAGGCCGGCGCGCCGGTTTCATATACGCGCGTGGCCTTCTGCAGGCGCTCGAAGAACACCGGCATTGCGTGCACGTCGAAGCCGGACTTCTCCATGATCTGTAAACCGATGCGATCGGCCTCGCGTTCATGCTCGCGAGTGAAGTTGAGCGCCGACTGGATCGTGCCGGCCTGCGCCGCCGTGATCGCCGCCGCGGAAACCTCGGGATTTGAGCGCGCCGCAAGTATCGCCACCGCGAGCGCCGCCATGGAAGCCAGTCCGGCACGTTGTTGTGCCGCCACCATGCGGGCAAGGTGGCGCTGAGTGACGTGTGCGATTTCATGGGAGAGCACGCTGGAGAGTTCTGATTCGCTCTGCGCACTGAGCAACAAGCCCGAGTGCACGCCGATGAATCCGCCCGGCAAGGCGAATGCGTTGACGGAGTTGTCGGCAATTCCGAAGAACTCAAACGGGCCGGCAGGATCCGGACTGTTACCGATCAGCCGGTAGCCGATGGCGTTCAGATAGTCGTTAGTGTCGGGATCATCGATGTAGGCCGCGTTAGCGCGAATCTGGCTCATGATGCCCTCGCCGAGTTTGCGTTCCTGGGCGGGGGACAGCGCGCCTTGCGAAACATCGCCCAGGTCGGGCAGTTCGTCGGCGAGCCCAATTGCGGGGGCAAGCAGGACCACAGCGATCACTGAGCGAAATTTCATGGTGCTATGATAGCGCCACCTTACATCAAGTTCCCCGGTCGCGTGACGGCCGCCGACGAAGCAGACGGATTCCAGCTTGGGCGAACTCACACATTTCGATTCCCGCGGCAAGGCGCACATGGTCGACGTTGCCGAAAAGCAGGAAACGCACAGAGTGGCCGTCGCCACCGGCAGGATTTTCATGCGTGCTGAAACGCTGCGGAAGATCATCGAAGGCGACACGGTCAAGGGCGATGTCCTCGGCGTGGCGCGCATCGCGGCGATCCAGGGTTCGAAGCGCACTGCGGAGCTGATCCCGCTGTGCCACCCGATCGCGCTCACCAAGGTGAGCGTCGATTTCGAAGTGCATCGCGACGAGAATTCAGTGGAATGCATCGCAGTTGCCGAAACCGTCGGGCGCACGGGCGTGGAAATGGAGGCGCTGACGGCGGTCAGCGTCGGACTGCTCACGGTCTACGACATGTGCAAGGCGGTGGATCGGGGCATGCGCATCGAGGGTGTCGGGCTGCGTGAAAAGCGCGGCGGCAAATCCGGACACTGGATTGCCGGGACCGGCGGCGCGTGAGTTTGCAAGAACCGGCGTGCGTCGGATCAGTCTTAGCTTCAGAGCACGGTCGCGGCGCCCTGTTTTCCCGATTGGTTGCTGTTCTTCTCGCCGGCAACGCGTTTCTTCATTCAATGTCGCAGGCCCGGGCAGATGAGGCGCCGAATATCGCGGCGGGAAGGCAACTCGCCTTTGAGATCGCCAAAGGCAACTGCCTCGCCTGTCACAAGTTCCCGGGGGATTCCGGTGCGAATACGCTGGCGAACATCGGCCCGCCGCTGCAGGCGATCCGCAGCAGGTTTCCGGACCGCGCGCAGTTGCGCAACCGCCTTTGGGATCCGACGCAGACCAATCCGAACACGGTGATGCCGCCGTTTGGCAAGCACAGAATCCTGAGCAGCGACGAAATCGAACTGATCATCGATTACCTGTATACGCAGTGAAGCTTACGACGACACAAACCATGAAAATCCGAACGATGCGCAGGTCTGTGGTACACGCTGTCGCGGTGGCGATGGCAGCGGCGATGCTGCGACCGCTGCATCTACTGGCGGGCGGGTGGAACAAAGCCGCATTCGACGCCAAGGCGGTCGCCGGCGCGCTGAAAGGCATTGGCGTCACCGCGGCGGAAGACAGCGACAGGATCGTGTTGAAAGCACCGGAAATTGCCGAGAACGGTGCCATCGTTCCGCTGGAGATCGCCAGCCAGATACCGGGCACAGATGCAATTTACATCCTGGTGGACAAGAATCCGCAGCCGCTCACCGCCGTATTCGAATTTGCCAATGGGGCGGAAGCGTTCGTGGCTACAAGGATAAAAATGGCGGAATCGTCCAGAATCCGGATCGTGGCAAGGGCGGGCGGCAAGTTTTACGTCACGATGCGTGACGTCAAGGTCACAATCGGCGGTTGCGGCGCCTGAGTGCCGGAACAGGAAAGGGAAATACGAGATGGCCGATCCGATGAAAATTCGCGCACTACTGCAGGGCGACGTGGCAGACGTGAAGATACTGATATTCCATCCGATGGAGACCGGCCTGCGCAAGGACGGCGTCACCGGTCAGCTGGTGCCCATGCATTTCATTCAGACTCTCACCGCCACACACAACGGCAGGACCGTGCTCGAGGCGCAGTGGAGCCAGGCAGTGTCCAAGAATCCGTTCCTGAACTTTCGCCTGCGTGGAGCGAAAACGGGCGACAAGATCATGGTGGACTGGGTGGACAATCGGGGCGACAAGGCGAACATGGAAGCCACTCTCAGCTGAGTCCGCTCGCTTCCCCATAGACCCGCTCGTGAACAAATTCCTCCTTGCTGCTTGCCTGCTCGCGTGCACATGGTTCGTGCAAGCGATCGCCGCGCCGGAACAGGATCGCACGTCGATGGTCGAGCTTTTCAAGGGCAAGTTCCCCGGGCTTGCGCTTGATGAGTATGTCAACGGCGCCCTGATGGTGAGCCCGGATGCCAAAGCGCAGTTCGACAGCATCATGGAGTTCCCGCCCTTCCAGGGGGAGATCGACAAGGGCAGGATGCTGTGGGAAAAGCCGTTCCCGAACGGCAGGACCTTTTCCGGCTGCTTTCCCAACGGCAGCCGGAATATCGCCGGAAACTTTCCTTATTTCGACACAGCTTCAGCCAAGGTTGTCACCTTCGAGATGGCGATCAATCGCTGCCTGCGCGAGAACGGCGAGCGTGAATTCGAATATGGAGATAAGGGAACGATGGGGGTATTGACTGCATACGCACGCACACTCTCGGACGGCATGCGAGTGAATGTGGTGGTGGACGGCCCTGCTGCGCAACGGCGCTACCAGGCCGGACGCTCTTTTTATTTCCGCCGCATCGGCCAGCTAAATCTCGCCTGTGCCTCGTGTCATGTCACCTACGCCGGCAATCATTTCCGCGACGAGATCATCTCGCCGGCCATCGGGCAGACAACGCACTTCCCGGTCTTTCGCGCCGGGGACAATCTGCACACTCTGCACATGCGCTACCAGCGCTGCATGGAGGCGATGCGCGCGGTCCCGTATTCTGCCGGCAGCCAGGAATTCAACGACTTGGAGTACTTCCACTCTTATTTGAGCAACGGCCTGCCGATGCGCTCATCCGTCTACCGCAAGTAGGCTGCGCCCGCTACCAATCGGCGAAGCGTCCGTACTGCCAGAAATGTGGATGGCGTAGTTGCAGATTGCCGGGCATGGGCTTTACAACATCCACATACTCGAACGAAAGTATCGCCGTCGTGCACATTGCCAGCATGGCGACGCCGACCAGTGCCAGTTTCTCCGAACGCCGGCAAACGGCGTCACGTTCGGCCGCCAGTGCCGCTGACTGAGTCTGTCCAACCAGCCATCCGGCGATCACGCATAGCAGGATCTGGCTGTGCGGCATGATGAGGTTGCCGCTGAACAGCGAATCCACCAGCCCCATGACCAGCGCCGCGCACACACTCGCCGTGACCGGATTCGCGCCCTTTTGTATATGCAGCACAGTTTGCGCTCGCAGCCTCCTGGCGGCACATAATAGCAACAGCACGCCCAGCGCGACGGCGGCGGCTCCGGCGATGAGCCCGTACTCGGAAAGCAGTTGCAGAGGTGAATTGTGCGGATGCGCATTCTTCACCAGCGACTGATTCAGGCCCCATTGGCCGGGCCCAATACCGAGCAATGGATGCTCGACGAGCATTTTCAGGGAAATCGACGCCATCACCATCCTGTCGGTATCGCTCTGCGAACCGAATTCCACGGCTGCACTTGCGCCAGGAGCCTGAACCGCGCCGGGTGCGGAGGCTACGAACTGGGAGAAAAGAAGGTAAATCAGCGCACCCGAAACAACCAGCATGGCCTGTTGGCCCAGCCACGCAGTTCGCCCCGTTCGCGTCAATGCAAGCACCGCGATCGTGGCCGCAGCCGCGCCCACCCAGACGGCGCGCGAACCGACCATCCATTGCAGCGCCCAGAAATTCGCCGCGATGAGGTAGACCACGATCCGCCACGTGCGCGACACCCCCGGCAGCGCCGCAGCAAGCGGGATCAATAGCAGCGCAAAGGCCTGATACTGGCTGAAGAACCGCACGTTGGCGAAATCCAGGAACGGGCTGACCCATTGGAATTGCTTGCCCTCGAACATATAGGAAACCTGGGTCACCCAGAATTTGACACTAACGAGAGCAGCGCCGGAGGCGATCGCCACTGCGAGTGCGGATTCCGCCTTTTCCTTGAGGACCCGCACGGCAGCGCTCACCACCAGGAACACAAGCACGAGTAGCGCGACTAGGGCGATTTCCAATGCACCGAGTTGCGGGGCGCCGGAGAACGATGCGCTCAAAGCGCCGCCACCGATCATGACAGCGATCAATGCCCTGGGCACGCTTCCGAGGCCAAGCCATGCACTGGCGACCGCGCCGCGGACTGCGGGCAGGAGCAGCGACACGACGACGAGCGCAAGAACGCCCAGCTGAAGCAAGCGAGCGTTGTCGTACATTCGCGGCGCGATCGCGGGATACCACACCGGCGCAATGACGAGGTACAGGCAAACGGGCAGGATCGCGAATGTCAGCGCCTTGCCTGGGCTGGTTCCTTGAACCATCGCATAGGACTCCGGTTGCTGGTCATCCGCGGCCGTCGCGGGAGTGGAATCGTGCCGCGCTCTGTGGTGCCATTTTGCCGACGCTGCCCGAGTTCACACCGCAGTGCGCGGCTGACACTGCAGGAATTGACATATAGACTTGCTGCAGTCGAGTCGAGCGCATTCTAACCTTCGCGGCGATGCGCAAAAAAAGAGGGTGCCGAAGCACCCTCTCTTTCTGCGGCCGCGGGTTACACGACCGCGTAGTCAAGCTGAAACAAGTCTCGCTTAGCTCTGGCTTTCTGCGTGGCCGCCAGGGCTGACAATCGCCGCACGGCAGGAACCCGGCAGGAACTTGTCGATAGGCGGGGCAGCGTTCGTCGGATCCGCACCGCAATTCCAACTCGCGATGGCGTCACCAGCTTCCGGCGCGTCGACCGCGCCCGTAGCGACTTCGGAGGGCTGCAGGATGATCGCCTTGCCGTTCACGTCGCCGTTGATGCGGTTGACAATGACCTTGATCTCACCCGTGGCGTTGGTCTGGATCTCATCCACGTACTTCGAGACCGGGTTGGCGTTGAGAACGGTCGATTCGCAACCCCACTGGCCGGCGGCCGGCAGGGTAGTGGCCGATTGCACGGTCTCGGTAACGCTGGTACGGCAAGCCGAGGCCGCCAGAATCGCCTCAGACATCTTGGCGCGGGCGGTGTAGTCCTGGTACGCCGGCAGCGCAACCGCCGCCAGAATACCGATGATCGCGACCACGATCATCAGTTCGATAAGGGTAAAACCCTTTTGTAAGGCCTTCATGGATCACTCCTTGATGGTTGATTAAAGAAACACACCCGGATTTCGTGTGTTCGACCCCACTAGCGCAATCCCCGTGCCAACCTGTCTGAAGCCTCTCCATGTAAAGTGCCCGGGGTCGCCGCCAAGCCTAAATATGCACTATTAAACATATATTTAAATTTGTTTCCTACAACCCTTCCTTACCCCCAAAATCTTTCTCTTCAGCAACCGCTTCAGCGCCTCCAGTGGTTACCAAACTTGCATCCGCGACGGCACAATCCGAGCAACGGGCAGTATCTGACGCAGTTTGTCACCGCGCCACATAACCAGGAACAGCAGATACGTCGACCCTATCAACCTGTTCCGGATCGAGAAACTGCTCGGCGTACTTCAGATAAACCTTCTTCTGCACGAACACCTCGAACAAGTCCGGATCGATGTGGCCGTTAAGCTTGAACTTGCCGAGGATGTTCAGCGACTCGGTCAACGTCTTCCCCTTCTTATACGGGCGATCCTTTGCGGTCAAAGCCTCGAAAATGTCCGCAATCCCCATTATTCTCGCCTGCACCGACATTTGGTGGCGGTTCAGCCCGCGCGGGTAGCCCTTGCCATCCATGCGCTCGTGGTGCCCGCCGGCGTACTCCGGCACATTTTTCAGATGCTTCGGCCATGGGAGTGACTCCAGCATCTTGATGGTCACCTCGATGTGATGGTTGATGATCTGCCGTTCTTCCTGGGTCAGGGTGCCGGAGCCAATGGTCAGGTTCCTGATCTCATCGGAAGTAAGGAAATCGGCCTCGTTGCCATCGACATCGCGCCAGCGATAGGTCCTGGCGATTTCTCGTACACGTTCCTGATCCTCCTCGCGCATCGCCTCCGACCCGAAGTTGCAGAACCGCAGGAACTGCCGGTCCTCGTTGATTTGCCGCAGCCTCACCTTTAAATCTCGTTCGGCTCTCTCCCAATCGCCGATGGCGTTGTCGCGGGCAGCCAGTTTGGCTCTGAGCACGGCGATCTCGGCATCGCGCTTGAGAACTTCAAAGCGCGTGTCGACCAGGCCAATGCGGTCGAATATGGTTTGCAGCTTGGTGGATTTGTCCACGACGTGTACCGGCGTGGTTACCTTGCCGCAGTCATGAAGCAGCCCGGCGATCTTCAGTTCGTACCGGTCCTTGTCCGTCATGACGAAATCGGCGAGCGGGCCATCGGTGGTGTCATTGACCGCTTCGGCGAGCATCATCGTAAGCGACGGGACACGCTGGCAGTGTCCGCCGGTGTAAGGCGACTTATCGTCGATCGCCGCGTTGATCAGGTTGATGAAGGATTCGAACAGGGATTCCAGTTGGTCAATGAGCTGGCGGTTGGTGAGCGCCACCGCCGCCTGCGAAGCCAGCGACTCGGCAAGGTGCTGGTCGGCCTCGGAGAACGGCACAATCTTGCCGCTTACCCGGTCCTTGGCATTGATCAATTGCAGTACACCGATGATTTCGTCTTCGTGGTTCTTCATCGGCACCGTGAGGAACGATTTCGAGCGATAGCCCGTCTTCTTGTCGAAGTTCTTGGTGCCGGTGAAGTCGAAGCCATCGGCGGCATAGGCGTCGGCGATGTTGACGGTTTCATCGCGTAGCACCGAATACGCCACGACCATGGAATTATTGGGGCGACCGTCGTCGTCGAAAAGCCGGACCGGGTAGAACGGGACTTCCACGCCGGTGGTTCCGCCCATAGCAATGCTCAGTGAATCGGT
Organism: uncultured beta proteobacterium; assembly: GCA_963789945.1. Classification (GTDB taxonomy): domain Bacteria; phylum Pseudomonadota; class Gammaproteobacteria; order Burkholderiales; family JACQAP01; genus JACQAP01. The sequence continues at coordinate 120,520 of CAWBMN010000005.1, forward strand.
GCGCAATATCTCGAAGTGCACGAGCTTCCTGTCCGTGTCCACACGGTAGAGCGTGCCGCCGTCGGCATTGGTGATCTCCTTGGCGGCGACCAGAATCGCCTCCAGAAGACGGTTGGTATCCTTCTGCCTGGACAGCGAAATCCCGACCCGGTTCAGCTCTTCCAGGCGCCGGAAGAGTTCGGCCGAGGTCGGTTCGCTCATGGAAGGGTGATCTCGCGTAAAGACTGCGCTTTCGGTCGCGATCGCCTACTTGATGCAGACTGCACGGACCTGATGCATGTCGGTAATGCCCTGCAGGACTTTCTCGATGCCGTCCTGCTTCAGCGTTCGCATGCCTTCGGCAAGCGCGGTGGCAACGATTTCCATTACCCGCGAATGCTCCTGAATGTGCTTCTTGACTGTATCTGTGCCCACCAGCAGTTCGTGCAGCCCTACCCGGCCCTTGTAGCCGGTGCCGCCGCAGACGTCGCATCCCACCGGCGTGTACAGCTTGAACTGTCCCTTTTCGTCGGCAAAATGCTTGGCCCAATCGCGGTAGATGCCTTCATACGCAGTCTTTGGGTCGCGCTTCCATTGCTCGGTGTTCTTCAGCTCGATGCAGAATTCCTCGAGAACTGCCTTGAGTTCTTCCTGCGTAGCCACGTGAGGTGTCTTGCACTTGGAGCACAGTCGCTTGGCCAGGCGTTGCGCCAGCACCCCGAGCAATGCATCGGCAAAGTTGAACGGGTCCATCCCCATATCGAGCAGGCGGACAATCGACTCCGGCGCGCTGTTGGTGTGCAGCGTGGCGAACACCAGGTGGCCGGTGAGCGAAGCCTCGATGCCGGTCGAAGTCGTCTCCTTGTCGCGCATTTCACCCACCATGATGATGTCGGGATCGGCGCGCAGAAACGCCTTCATCGCCACTGCAAAGGTGAGCCCGGCCTTGACGTTCATCTGCACCTGGCGCAGGCCTTTCTGGGTGATTTCAACCGGGTCCTCGGCGGTCCATATTTTGGTTTCCGGCGTATTCAGATAGCCAAGCACCGAATGCAGCGTGGTGGTCTTACCGGAACCAGTCGGGCCGCAGACGAAGAACAAGCCGTAGGGCTTGCTGACCACGTCCTTCAAAGTGCCGAGGTTGCGCGCCGACAGTCCCAGTTTGTCGAGAGGGATCGGCTCACCCCCGGAGAGAATACGCATCACGATATCTTCGACGCCGCCAGCCGAAGGAATGGTCGCCACCCGCAGTTCGATGTCGAGCGGGCCGAATTTCTTGAACTTGATCTTGCCGTCCTGGGGTTTGCGTTTCTCCGAGATGTCGAGATCGCACATGATTTTCAGGCGCGCGGCAATGGCGTTGCGGTAGCTCGATGGCACGGAGATGTACGGTTGCAACGTGCCGTCTTTGCGGAAGCGGACTTCGGTCTTGCCCTTTCCCGGATAAGGCTCGATGTGAATGTCGGAAGCTCCCTGGTGATAGGCGTCCACAATAATCTTGTTTACGAGTTTCACCAGTTCGTTGTCTTGCGCCATGGATATGTCGTCGGTACCGCCTCCGGCCCCAACCTCGTCGCCCTCGTCATCCATGGTGGAGAGCAGTTCGCTGATGTTCGAGGTGTCACCCACGGCGTCCGCGCCGAAGAACTGGTCCAGCGTGGCGCTGAATTCACGCCGGGTGCTGACCTTGAAGACCACCTTGTGCTTCGGGAAGATATTGCCCACCACTTTCGAGGCGCGCACTTTCTCCGGGTCGGTAGTGAGCACGATCAGGCCTTCCTTCACGTCTTCTATCGGCACCCAGGAGCTGCTCTCGACGAAATCGCGCTTCAGGTTCTTGAGCAGGTCCATGGGCTTGACACGGTCCTGCTTGAACGATTCGTAAGGTACGCGGAAGAACTGGGACAGCGCTTCGCCGATGGCGGGCGACTTGACCTGGAACTCGTCGATCAGAATATCCTCGATGTCCAGGTTCTTGCGCCTGGCAGATCGGGTCGCGAGTTCCATCTCTTCTGCGGAAAGCACGGCGTTAGTCACCAGATAATCGTACTTCCCGCGCAATATCGCCGTCGTGCGGCTGCGCTGCTTCAGAGCGATGGCCAGGGTTTCACCGAGATGCGTCGCGCCTTCATCCGCGACAGTGGAAAATGGCTGGCCGCTCTTGGTGTTGATCACCTGCACCACGCCGATCAACTCGCCGCCCGGGCCATCCATGACCGGCACCACCAGCATCTGCTTGGTGCGGTATCCGGTGCGGCGGTCCACTTCCTTGAGGAACTTGAGATGGGCGTTGTGGCCGCGCAGTTCGTTGTCGTCGTAGACATCGCGGATATTGATGAGCTTTTTCGACATCGCGACGAAGCCGGCGATGCTCTGCTCGTTTACCGGCAGCTTCAGATCCTTGAAGGACGCCAGCCCGGTCTTGACCTTGGAAATGATTGAGGTTCTGTCCTCGGAGACCACGTAGATGGTAAGCCGGTCGGCCTCGAACAGCGTGCAGATGTCCTGCGACAGCTCCAGCATGATCTCGTCAATGTTGGTGGTCGCATGAATCTTGTTCGTGACCAACTGGAGCTTCTTCTGGAACTCCAGTTTATTGCTCATTTCGGCCAGGTTATGGCCAGTTTGCGGCTTGGTCTCAAAGACTGTGCTCATGGCGTCCATCCTTCTTCCGTTTGCCGGGTGCCACTCCGGGATACTACCCCAGCAATTTCCGGGCCGCTGACCTGCGCCTGGCCTGGCCGCGGGGCGTCAAAACTTGAAAACCTGGCCGTTGGACAACATGCGGGGGTTGTAGCGTTCCGCATACTCCTCGACTTCCTGCATCGTCAGCGTGCCGGCGCCGGGCTTCAGGTGCGTGATGTAGACCCGCGTTGGGCGCTTGAGTTTGGCCAGTTCCTCCGCCAGCATGCTCGGGCACAGATGTTTCGACGCGACCGCCAGCGCTTTCTCCTCGTTCGGGAAGGCCGTTTCAATGATCAGATAGCGCAGGTTCTCGATTTTGTTGACTTCTGTCCAAAGCGCGTCGTTGATGGTGGTATCGCCGGTGAAAACCAGGCTGGCCTCGCCGCTGTCGAGGTGGAACCCGACCGCGGGGACCACGTGATTGGCCGGCAACACGGTGATCTGGCGTCCGCCGAGATCGACGGTTTCGCCCACTGCAAACGTGGTGTATTTCAGGTATGGCGAGGACTTGCTTGGGATCTCGGCAAAATCCGGCCACACCTTCCAATTGAAGATGTGATCCCTCAGGATCTTGCGTGTCGGCTCGGTGCAGTGCACCGTGATCGGCTTATCGCGCATCGGGCCCACGGTATCCACAAGGAAAGGCAGCGAGGTAATGTGATCGAGGTGAGAGTGCGTGACGAACACATGTTCGATTTTCAGCAGCTCGGTGAGGCTCAGATCCCCGACCCCGGTTCCGGCGTCGATCAGCACGTCGTGGTCGAGCAGCATTGAAGTGGTGCGCAAATTACCACCGATTCCGCCACTGCAGCCGAGTACCCTGATCTGCATCGCTATTTGGTCTCGAATTTCCAGGAGCCGTCCCAGCCTTGCTCCGGAGGATTGTTGCGAAAAAGGGCGATTCGCCCGAGAAAAAGCTTGTAAAGCCCACTCGCGGCATTGCCCTTGAGCAAGTTGAGCAACTGCAATTCTGCCATATCCCAGTCTCGCGCCCGGTAAAGCTTGAGCGCCTGCCCCCAAAGCTTCAATTCGTCCTGCACCGCCTTGGCGGTGTCCACTACCAGTCCGATCGGTTCAAAGATGGTCACCGGCTCGTCCTTGCCTTTCACCTTCACCCGGTCGATCTCGCGAAAGACCACGTCGGAAACCTCCACGCGGGTGCCTTCGCCAACGATCATGTTGACCCCGTATTCCCTGGTGAGGCCCTCCAGACGCGAAGCCAGGTTCACTGCATCGCCCATCACGGTGTAGGCCAAACGGACTTCCGAGCCCATGTTGCCCACGCTCATGCGGCCGCTGTTTACGCCCACGCCGATGCGAATCGGCGGCCAGCCCATTTCCTTGAAATGCGGCTGAAGCGGGTCAAGTACCTTGTGCATCTCCAGTCCAGCGAGTACAGCGCTGCGCGCGTGCTGCGGATCGGCGAGCGGCGCCCCCCAGAATGCCATGATGCAATCCCCCATGTACTTGTCGATGGTGCCGCGATGCTTGTAGATTACGCGGGTGAGCGGCGTGAGGAATTCGTTCATCAGCATGGAAAGCTGCTTCGGGTCCAGACCTTCGGAAATGGTGGTGAACCCGCGTACGTCGGTGAACAACACGGACAGCTCGCGGCTTTCGCCTTCCATCGAGAAGGACTCGGGATCCCTGCTCATTTCGTCCACCAGCTCGGGCGGCACGTATTGGCCGAACAGCCCGGTAATCTGGCGCTTGGCGCGCGACTCGACGAAGAAGCCATAGGACATGTTGAGCGCGAACAACATGGCGATCATCAACAGGCCCGAGGCCAGGGGCAGCACCAGGTTGCCCTCGGTCCACACCAGCACATTGCTGGCGAACACCGCCGCCAGCACTACCAGCGTGAGCATGGTGGCGCGAAACGGATTCACCAGGGGCAGCACCAGCGCCATCGCCAGCCCCGAAAACAACAGCAGCATCACCTCCGCGCCAAGAACGTACGGTGGCTTCTGCTTGATGTTGCCGTCGAGCATGCTGGTGATCAGATTGGCGTGGATCTCCACTCCTGGATACACGCTTGCCACCGGGGTGGCCCTGAGGTCGAACAGCCCCGGCGTAGTCGTGCCGACCAGGACGAGCTTGTTCCTCAACTCGTCGATCGGCGTTGTGCCATGCAACACATCGGTCGCTGAAACATACTTGAAACTGCCCTGTCGGCCGCGGAATGGCACGAGGGCCGCCACCTGGACGTCCACCGGAACGCGCACCGAGCCAATATCGATCCACTCCAGTCCGGGATAATTCTTCGTGTAGAAACTTTCCTCCGGAAACCCCGGAACGACCGGCGGCAAGCCCAGCCCGAGGCGCACCATCGCCATTGATAGCGATTCGTAGTACGCGCCGTCATACTCCGCCAACATTGGCACGCGCCTGGTTACACCGTCTTCGTCGGGCAAAGGGTTGAAATGACCCCCGCTTGCCGCGGCATCCTGGAATTCAGTGAGATTGGCGCCATACCCGATCCAGCGGGTGAACGCGACACTCTTGCCTTTGAAGGTGCCGGCCGGCAGGACCGGTTTGGGCACCGCACCCGTAGAGCGCCCTTTTCCGTTTTCCGATACGACGTCAGAAAAGTAATAGCCAAGCACAACCGCACGATCCCTCAGCTTTTCGGCAAACACGCGATCGTATTCGAGTTGCGGACCGATCTCCTTGAGCACCGTCTGGTACTGCGCGTTGCCCTTGAGCTGGTTCTCGCCGATTTGTCTGAGCATCCCCAGGCCGGAACTTTCGTCGCGCTCCGCGAACACCACGTCGAAGCCGACGATCCCTACCTTGTAGTGATCGAACAGCTGGTCGAGCATCAGCCCGAGTTTGTCGCGGCTCCACGGCCAGCGGCCCTCCACGGCGAGGCTTTTCTCGTCGATGTCGACGATGACCAGGCGCGGATCGATGCTCTTGGGCATCGTCAGGCGCAGACGCGCGTCGTAAACGATGTTCTCGACGCGATTGACGAAAGGTATTTGGTAGTAGCGGGCGGCATGACCGACAAAAATCAGAACTACCACCAGTCCGAGCGCGATGCGCACCAGATGCTTCTTCAAGCTGTCTCCATTGATTCACCGCGCGCCGCATCCGCGCCGCTTCCGCGCAGCCGCCCGGTTATCGTTGTCTCTGATCGCGCGGGGAGAAAGATCCGTGCGGGCCGTCGTTCGGCTCAGGACTTCAAGAAGAACTCCATCTTCACTCCTGCCAACTCGACGATGTCGTGATCGTTGAGTTGGTGGGCCTGGGCATCGAGCGCCTTGCCGTTGACCACCGGGAAGTTGGTGCCTTCCACGTGGGTGATGAAGTACCCTTGCGGCCGCTTGGCTATGACCGCGACCTGCACCCCGGGCTTGCCCAGCGTAGTCAGCGCCTTGAGCAACGGCAGTTCCTTGCCGGCGTTGGGTCCGGACAGAATTTGGATGGTGCCTTGTCCCCCTGGCATTGCCGTAACGGCGGGCGCGGGCGCGGCCGCCGCCGGGGCTGGCGCCGGAGCCGGGGCCGGGGCCGGAGCCGGAGCCGCAGCCGCGGCCGCAGCGGGGGCCGGAGCCGGAGCCGGCTTGGGCGATTCCATCGCCGCAGCTGCGTCCTGGGCATTGATGACGGTGTCGCTCAGCTTCGCAACCAGCGGAACGTTGTTCTGGGAATCGGTAAGAGCCTTTGTTTCCACCTTGGATCCTGGGGCGGGAGCCCTCAGCACCATGGTCTTCTCGAACTCAACCTGGCTCATGGTGGCCGGAGCTTCGTTGACGTACTTGAGCTTGTACTTGCCGATTTCGACAACGTCGTTGCTCTGAAGGAAGTGCTTCTTCACCGGCTGGCCGTTGACTAGCGTACCGTTGGTGCTGCCCAGATCCTCGAGAAAGGAATCGTTGAGGATGGTCATGATGATGGCGTGTTCTCCGCTGACGGCCAGGTTGTCGATCTGGATGTCGTTGTGCGGCTTGCGGCCGATGGTGGATCGCTCCTTGGTGAGGGTGAATTCCTTGATCACCTGACCATCGAGACTGAGTATCAACTTCGCCATATCCGCTTCCTCTTATTTGAACCACGAAAGGAACTTCACCCAGAGGCCATCCTCGGCCGGGAAGTCCTTCTTCACCCTGATCAGTACCACGGAGACATTATCGCGCCCGCCGTTGTCATTCGCCATCTGTACCAGTTGATCGGCAACGAGCGGCAGGTTGCCGCCGATCGCCGCCAGGGTCATCTCGATGTCCTCGTCCTCGACCATGTCGTTGAGTCCATCGGAGCACAGCAGATAGATGTCATCGGTTTGGGCCGGATAGGTACGGATCTCCGCCTCGACTTGCGACTCGATGCCCAACGCCCTCGTTACCAGGTTCTTGTTCTGTGAGCGTTTGGCAGCCTCCTTGGTCAGCAGGCCGCTGTCGATCTGTTCCTGCAGAAGCGAATGATCGCGCGTGATCTGCTGCAGCTTGTCCCCGCGAAAGCGATAACAGCGGGAATCGCCGATGTGGGCAACCGTGATCTGGTTGTTGCACAACAAGGTCACCACCAGCGTGGTTCCCATGCCCGCGTACTGCGGCTGGCTGTTGGCAGACTGGAAGATCGAGGTGTTGGCCCTGGCGATGATGTCCCGAAGCAGCCGGGTCGCCAGCGGGGAACCGGAACTCTTGTCCAGTTGGTGCGGCGCATTTCGGGCGAGCGCTTCGCGGGTCTCGCTCGAAATCAGCGCGGTGGCGATGCCGCTGGCAACTTCGCCGGCATTGTAGCCGCCCATGCCGTCGGCAAGCACCGCCAGCCCGATCTGCGTGTCGGTCGTAATGCTGTCCTCATTATGAGAGCGCACCATCCCGGTGTGGGTGGCTTTCGCCATCTCCAGGGAGGAGGTCAGATTCATACCTTGCAATCCATCACAAGGTCACGTCCACGGTTCCGAACTGCGCCGCACATTGTCGCAGGGCGTGCGCCATATCTTCGCCGCTGTTGAAACGCGCAGCCACGTCTTTGGCGAGTGCCCTATCGATGATCGCCACCAGACACTCGGGCAACGTCGGATTGAGGCCGAGTATGTCGGCGGGGGGATCGTTGGCGATCTTGAACATCAACTGGGTCATCGATTCGCCTTGGAACGGCAGGCTTCCGCAGGCAAGCTGATAAAGCGTCACGCCCAGCGAAAACAGATCGGACTGGCCGTCGATCTTCTTGCCGGCCAGTTGTTCTGGCGACATGTACGAGGGCGAGCCAAGCACCATGCCGGTCTTGGTCTTGGACGAATCGGTGATTCGCGCAATGCCGAAGTCGGTGACCTTGACCGAATCGGCCTGCGCGTCATACATGATGTTGGCCGGCTTGATATCGCGGTGAACCACGTTCTGCCGGTGTGCGTAAGTCAGGGCCTCGGCGACGCGCGCCACCACGGACAGTGTTTTCGGCAACGGCAGCAGGTTGCCCGGTTTGGTTTGCGGCACCAGGTCCCTGCCCTTGAGAAATTCCATCGCGATGTAGGCCAGATCGTGCTCTTCGCCGGCGTCGTAGATGGTGACGATATTTGGATGGTTGAGCCGGCCGGCAGTCTCGGCTTCGCGGAAAAAACGCTGCTTCACCTCTTCCAGTTCGTCGGCATCGAACTCCTGGGACAGCGCCATGGTCTTGATCGCGACGATGCGGCCGATCTTTGGGTCCTTGCCCAGATAGACAACGCCCATCGCGCCCTTGCCGAGTTCCTTTTCCACCTGATAGCGGCCGAGCATCGGCTTTTCCACGGTGCCGCCTTCGAGGACAAGCGCGCTGGCGTTGGTGCGCCCGCTGCCGCTGCCGAGGATCACGGTCTCGGACATCTGCTTGGCACGATTGAGCTTCTTATCCAGATCGCGAAACTTCGGTTTGAAGGTAGTCATGTACTCGTACACCGTCTGGGCCTTGTTGAACTGGCGTTTGCGCTCGAAATCGAGCGCAAGGTTGTACAAGTTGTCCATGAGCTGGTCGTCAAGCGGCACCTTCTTGAACTTGTCGAAGGCCATGTCGAGTTGGCCCTGTCCCTGGAAAGCCAGTCCCAGCATCCGGTTGGATTCCGCCGAATCGAGGTCGGACCTGGCCTTGCCGCGCTCGGTGGAGAGGAAACGCTTGGTGGTGAGCAGGACGTGGCCGATCACCAGCAGCGCTGCGGAGGCCATCAACTGGATCCACATCAGCTGGCCCGCCATCAGCACGAAATGCGCGGCAAACAGCCCCGCAAGCAATGCCGCGCTCACCATGAACCCCATACCCGCCTTGAGCCGCGGCAACAGCATAATGAGATACAGCGCGATCAGCAGGAATGCCGCCTTTTCCACCCAGAAACCCCAGGTAGGCGCGACAAAGAAATCCTCTTCGAGAATGCTGGACACCGAGTGCGCCAGCGTCACAACGGGCGCCATTCCGGGTGAAATCGGCGTCACCTGGTAGGTTCCGACGCCGGCAGCGGTGGCACCGATCAGCACCACTTTGTCCCGGTACTTCTCCGCCGGGATCTTTCCCGAGATTACGTCATAGAAGGAATCCACCGGAAATGCCGGTCTGCCGTCCTGGTCCTTGTAGAAGTAGGTGTACATCTGCAAATAGGGATCGGTATCGACCGTTAGGTTCCCAAGCTTCACCCCTTCACCCAGCCGCAACTCCACGTCTGCCGGGCCCAGATTCAGGCTTCTGGCGGCAAGCACCAGCGAAAACGACGGAAAATATTGATCGTAGTAGCGCACCACCAGCGGTTCCGTGCGTGTGCTCCCGTCGACATCCGGGAGCGCATTCAGGTGGCCGATCGCCGCGGCACCCGTCGAGATTTCTTCGAGCGGCGCAATCGCCTGCAGCGTCGGCACCGGAAAAATGTTGTTGTCGCCCGCGCCGATTCGGTCGACCACTTTGTTGATCTGGTTCTTCAAGACATGATCAGCGAGCGGTTGGTCGGGATTGCCACGCGGTTCGCCGATGGTAAAAAGCATGGGCAACGCCACGTTGCCGGCCTGTGTTATCGCGGCGGCAAGCTTGCGGTCGCTGTTGAGTGCGTCGTCCGCCTCGGTCAGCACCGACGCGAAATCGGCAAGGTTCTGTTGCTGCACGGGCGAGAGCGTCTGGTAGAGCTCCGCGAGTTTATGAATGTAGACGAGCCCGGGATCCACCTGCGGTTCGAAGAAGAACGAAGCGTAACCAACCACCTTCGCGCCAGCCTGTTTGAGATTGGCGATCATCCGCGCGTGGATCTCGCGCGGCCAGGGCCATCGCCCGATATTGGCGATGCTCTGATCGTCAATGGCAATGACCGCGACGCGCTGCGAGGGGGCGTGGCTGGAGGCTCGCACGCCGAGGTCGTAGGCCTGGCGTTCGAGACTTTGAATGAATGCGCTGCCGGACGCGACGAACACAACGATGGCAACGACCAGTCCGAGGAACCAATCGGCTTTCCAGAAAGCCGTCTTCTTCATGCCACCCACCCTGTTGGATGCCTGAAGGCTTTGATTTCTAGTAAGTTAAGGCACTAGAGCTAGAGATTTTACGATATCTCCGCCAAAAGTATATGATTTTTTTAGAAACTAGTCGCTCAGAGAGGGCCTTGATGCGAACGTCGTAGGAGCATCCTGTGCGGACAGGCCCGGTCCCGGCCCCGACCCCGTTACATTCGCTCGATGATGATCACGCTGCTTTTCACAGTATGTTTGGTCGGACTTTTTTGCTGATGCGTAGTGCGTTAAGTCCCACGACGCGCGCGCCTTACCGACGCTGTCGAACACGAGCACCACCATACGCCATGGATGCCACTCGCCTTTCAGTGCCTCGGTCTTGCCGCCGCGTACCAGGTAACGGCCGCCACAAGCCTCGACCGCAGGACCGGCAAGCTTCTTGTACTCCTTGTAGCCTGCAGGGTTGGTCACTTCGATGTTATTACGTACGTTGCAATTCTCTTCTCCTTGTAGGGTTTGAGCTCCGCGCGAGACGGCACGAAATGGCGACATTGTCGCCATAAAGCCGTTCCCCGGATAAATCAGGCACGCACGCCATGCCCGTCGGGGTTCCGCGGTAGGACGTTAGTAGGGAGAAAACGGCTAGGGAAACTCTGTATGAGTCCCGCATGCGCGAACGAGGCGATTCGGGTCGAGGGCAAGACGGCGAGGACGCCGTGTAACCGGCCAATAGCGTGTCACCACCGGCCTTACGCGTGTCTCCGCGGTCACATCCCCAGAGGGGCCCCTCTTCCGCGCTCCGACACGCCTTGCTGGGGCTTCAGCCGCGCCTGCGGAACGACGCCTGGCAGTCATCCGCACCTGGCACAACGCGCGTCGTCGGACTTATGCCGAGCTTCCCTGAACACGGCTTGCCTCCTGCCGCTGCATCACGTCGCGCAACACCGCCTCGAAATCGTCGAACACGTTGTCCCAGTCAATACGCTCTGCGCTCGCACGTGCTTGCACACGTAACGAGGCCGCGCGCCCGGGATCGGCAGCAAGCATGGTCGCCAGCCGGACGAACGCCTCGCCATCGTCGAAGGGTGCCAGCAAACCGCTGCGCTCGTGTGCGAGGTACTGTTGCGCGGCCGCGTAGTCGTACGCCACCACCGCCAGGCCGCTTGCCATGGCTTCGAGCGTGACGTTGCCGAAGGTCTCGGTCAGGCTCGGAAACAGGAATATCTCGGCGGAGGCGTAATGCGCGGCAAGATCCACTCCGGTGCGTGTGCCCGCGAACACGATGTGTGGATGACGGCCGGCAAGTGCGGCCCGCTCCGGGCCGTCCCCGACCATGACCAGGCGCGCCTGCGGCACACGCGCACGCATGCTGGAGAACGCGTCAAACACCACTTTGAGATTTTTCTCGGGCGCAATCCTGCCGACATAAAGCACCACCGGCTCACCCTCTGCCGCGCCCCAGTCGCGGCGCAACTGCGGACTTCTGCGTTCGGGGGAGAATAGCCGGGTATCAACGCCGCGCGAAACCACGCGCAGGTTCTCGAACCCCTGGATCGCCAGTTCGCGGCGCAAGTCTTCGGTTGGAACCTGCGTGGCATGCGCCTTGTTGTGGAACCTGCGCAGGTAGGCGGCGATTGGCTTTTTCAGAAAACCCACGCCGTAGTGCTGGCTGTAACTGTGGAAGTTGGTGTGAAAGCCGGTGGAAACCGGAAGCCTCAGCTTGATCGCCGCCGCCAGCGCCGACCAGCCCAGCGGTCCCTCCGTGGCGATATGCACAACGTCGGGTCGCTTCAGCGACCAGAGGCGGAACAAAGCCTGTTTCGCCGGCAGACCGATTCTGAGTCCTTGATAACGCGGGATCGGGACGCCGGGACTGAGTACTTCTTCGAGATGAACGTTGCGCGCGGGATTCTCAGTCGCGTGCTGACGCGGTCGGATCAACTGGACCCGATGATTGCGCCGCTGCAGCCCGTCGACGATGCGCGCGAGCGTCATCGCGACACCGTTCACCTCGGGCGGATAGGTTTCCGTGACAACTGCTACCCGCAAGGATGAAGGTGAGGCTGGAAGCTCCTGAAAAACAAACAGATTGTCGTTCATGCATGACGAAGATTGCGGTCGCACGAAGAATCTGCGATGACGCTTCGATGACGTTTGAGTGACAACGGAATGAGGACGGGCGCCGTTTCCGGCGCGGGATCAGCCGAACAGCACCAGCAGCCAGATCGCCATGACGTTAATCAGGGAAAACAATACAGCGGCGCTGCCGATGTCCTTGGCGCGTTTGGCGAGCCGGTGATGCTCGAGCGATACCCGGTCAACCGTCGCCTCCACCGCAGAGTTCAGCAGTTCGACGATCAGCACGACCAGCACCGACGCGATCATCAATGCCTTGCCCGTGCCGGAAGCAGGTAGGAAAAACGCCAGCGGGATCAGGACCAGCGCCAGCCACACTTCCTGGCGGAACGCGTCTTCGTGGCGATACGCCGCCTTGAGGCCCTCGAACGAATAGAACAGCGCGTTCCAGATGCGCCGCAATCCGGTCTTGCCTTTGTGCGGGCTTTCTATTTGACCGGAGTCCATTTGAGATCGAGTTCGCGCGCGGCCCTGACGTCGTCGAGCCGGCGCACCGGAGTGGTGTGCGGAGCGGATTTGACGAGGTCCGGATTGCGCCGTGCCTCGTCGAGGATTTCCTTCATCGCCGCGACAAAGGCATCCAGCGTTTCCCTGGATTCGGTCTCGGTAGGCTCAATCAGGAGACATTCCGGCACCAGCAGCGGGAAAGTACGTGGTCGGGGCGTGGAAGCCCTTGTCGAGCAGGCGCTTGGCCACGTCCATCGCCGTGACGCCGGTTTTCTCCTTCAGACCCTTCAGGGTAACGATGAACTCGTGGCTGGCGCGCCGCGAGTCGAATGCAACGTCGAAACCGGCGTTGCGCAACTGAACCATGAGGTAATTGGCGTTCAGCGTGGCAAACTCCGCTACCCGCCGCATGCCATCGCGCCCGAGCATGCGCGCATACACGTAGGCGCGCAGCAGCACCCCGGCGTTGCCGCCAAACGCAGACATGCGGCCGATCGACTTCGGACGGTCGTCCTCAGAAAGCCAGCGGAAATGCTTGCCCTCCTTCGCCACGATCGGAAGCGGAAGGAAGGGCAACAGACGCTGTGCTACGCCCACCGGCCCCGCTCCCGGACCGCCGCCGCCATGCGGCGTGGCGAAGGTCTTGTGCAGGTTCATGTGGATCACGTCGAAACCCATGTCGCCGGGCTTCACCTTGCCGAGGATCGCATTCAGATTGGCTCCATCGTAATAGAGCAACCCGCCCGCGCCATGCACGATGTCACGGATGTTCTCGATGGTGCGCTCGAATACTCCCAGCGTGGAAGGGTTGGTCAGCATCAGTCCTGCGGTGTGGGGCCCGACAACGGAAGCCAGCGCGCCGAGGTCGACGTTACCCTCGCGGTCGGTCGGCACTTCGGTCACCGTATAGCCGCACATTGTCGCGGTTGCCGGATTGGTGCCGTGCGCGGCATCGGGAACGATGATCTCGCTGCGGACATCGTCACCGCGCGCGCGGTGATAGGCGCGGATCATCGCGACGCCGGCAAATTCGCCCTGCGCGCCGGCCATCGGCGCCAGGCTCACGCCTTCCATTCCGGTCACTTCCCGCAGTATCTCCTGCAATTCATGCATGCAGGAAAGATAGCCCTGGCCGGTCTCCGCCGGCGCGAGCGGATGACGCGCCAGGAATTCCGGGAGCATCGCCAACGCATTGCATGCCCGCGGGTTGTACTTCATGGTGCAGGAACCAAGCGGGTAAAAATGCGTGTCGATGGAGAAGTTTCTTTGCGACAGGCGGGTGTAGTGGCGCAATGCATCCAGCTCGGATACTTCCGGCAGCCGCGGCAATTTATCGCGCAGCAATTCCGCTGGCAGGTCCGCGGTGGTTGTCGGCGGTGGTGCCTGCGCGTGGGCGCGGCGCCCGTGTCTGGACTGATCGAAAACGAGCATGCGGTTCAGGGTCGGCGATTGAGGTGGGTCCATGCGTTCACAGGCGGGCCGACGTCCGTTACCGCTTTATCTCAGCGCCGCCAGCGCCAATTCGTAATTGGGCTCGTTGGCGATCTCCGGCACCAGCTCGGAGTGCAGCACCTTGTTGTTTTCGTCGAGCACCACCACCGCCCGCGCCGTCAATCCCTTGAGCGGGCCGTCGGCGATGTCCACACCATACTTGCCGTGAAACTCCCTGCCGCGAAAGGTGGACAGCGTGACCACGTTATTGAGCCCTTCGGCGCTGCAGAAACGCGACATCGCAAACGGCAGATCGGCCGAGATCACCAACACCACCGAGTTGTTCATCCCCGAAGCCTTTTTATTGAACACGCGCGTGGACTGCGCGCAGGTCGGCGTGTCCAGGCTCGGCACGATGTTCAGCACTTTGCGTTTCCCCGCATAATTTTTCAGCGATACATCGGCAAGGTCTTTGCCAGTAAGGCTGAAATCGGGCACGGCGTCGCCTTTCGTCGGTAACTTGCCGGCCACAGCGACGGGTTTGCCTTTGAGCGTTACGGTTGCCATCTGACTCTCCTCAAGAAAGACATGATTGTAATTTCTCAAACGCAGTTTCAATCGCCAGTCGCCGAGGCAAGGGCCACGGCGTAGGCATCGATATCGGCTTCGGTCTTGGTCTCGGTGGCACAGACCAGCAGTGCTGCCCCGAGTTCTGGGTAGTCTCGGGAAACGTCGTGGCCGCCAAGGATACCTCGGGAGCGCATGCTCGCGAGCACCCTGTCGGCCGGCCGCGGCAAGCGGATTACCGCCTCGTGAAAAATCGGCGCGCTGAAAACCCGCTGCACGCCGGGGATACGTGACACCTTCTCCAGCAGCAACCAGGTATTGGCATGCGATTGCGCAGCCACGTTCTTCAGCCCCTGGGCGCCGAGCATTGCCAGGTATATCGTCGCGGCCGTGACCGCCAGTCCCTGATTAGTGCAGATGTTCGAAGTAGCTTTGGAACGGCGGATATGCTGCTCGCGTGCTTGCAGCGTCAAGGTGTATCCGCGCCGTCCTTCCACATCGACCGTGCCGCCGACGATGCGGCCGGGCATCTGCCGTACCAATGCCTGTTTGCACGCCATGAATCCGAAGTAGGGTCCGCCGTTGGCGAGCGGCAGTCCCAGCGGCTGACCTTCGCCGACCGCGATCTCGGCGCCGTGGCCGCCCCATTCACCGGGGGATTTCAGCAGCGCGAGCGCAGTCGGGTTGACGCAGGCAATTGTCAATGAGCCGCGCGCGCGCGCCCAGTCGGCCAAGGCATCCACCCGTTCGAGCACTCCGAAGAAGTTCGGCTGTGCAACCACCAGCGCCGCAAAATCCGACTTGCCGAGCGACTCCAGTGTCTCGATGGATACGCGGCCATCCGTCGCGCCGTAAGGCACTTCGACCAATTCGATGCGTTGATTGCAAACAATGCTGGCGACCACGCGCCGGTAGGCCGGATTGACGCCGGCGGGAATCAGCACGCGCCGTGCCGACTTGTGCAGGCGCACCGCCATCAGCACCGCCTCGGCAAGCGCGGAAGCGCCGTCGTAGAGACTGGCGTTGGTAGCATCGAGCCCGGTAAGCGAAGCCATCATGCTCTGGTACTCGTAGAGCAATTGCAGCGTGCCCTGGCTCGCCTCCGCCTGATACGGCGTATACGCGGAATAAAACTCCCCGCGGGTGGCGATCTGCCATACCGCGGCGGGAATGTGATGTTCGTAGGCACCGGCACCCATGAAGTTGAGCATCGGGCGGTCCTGGCGCGCCCGTTCTTGCATCAGGCGCGTGACCTGCATTTCGTTCATGCCTTCAGGGATGCCAGCCAGCCCATCACTCTTGAGGCTTTGCGGAATCTCGTCGAACAATTGCTCGATGGTCGTAACGCCGATCGCCGCACACATGGCGCGGACGTCTTCTTCGGTATGGGGGATGAAGGGCATTTCAGTTCGCTGAGGCGTGAGGCGAGAGGCGAAAGGAGTGAGAATCCCGAAAACAAGTGTGACATGGGAAGAATGACGACGTACGCCTCGAATCCTTGGCCAATAGACGCGGCGTTGATTGCGCCCTGCGCATTGCGCCTCTCGCCTCTCGCCTCACGCCTCTCGCCTCTCGCCTCTCCCTCAATGTGCTTCCGCCTCGACCAGCTTCTGATAACCCGCCGCGTCCAGCAACGCTGCCAGTTCGGCCGGGTTGCTGGGTTTGAGACGGAACATCCAGGCACCGTACGCGCCCTCGTTGATTTTCTCCGGTGCGGTCTCGAGATCGCCGTTCACCGCCACGACCTCCCCGGAAATAGGTGCGTAAATGTCGGAGGCGGCTTTCACCGATTCCACCACGCCGCATTCCTCGCCTTTTTTCAGCTTGCGGCCGAGAACCGGATTTTCCACGAACACCAGATCGCCCAGCAGGTCCTGCGCGTGATGCGTGATGCCGACGGTCACGGTCCCATCGGCCTCAGGCCGCGCCCATTCGTGGCTGTCGGTGTATTTGAGATTGTTAGGAATCGACATGAATGCTCCAGGTATTCAACGGGTCGAAGAAGGAAGGCCGGCGATTAAACTGCGTCCGTTCCGCACGAAAGGGTATTTTACCGTTCTTGCCGCTAGCCACTTGTCGCGAATCTTCACTTTCACGGATTCCGCGGTTTGCACACCGACTGGTAGTCGCGCCAACGCGATCGAAGTGTCCAGCGTGGGCGAGAAGCTGCCGCTGGTTATCTCTCCGCGACCGTTGCGCGTTTCGACTTCCTGGTGTGAGCGCAGCACGCCGCGCTCCTGCAGGACCAGGCCCACCATCTGCGCGCGCCGCGGTGCGGCCAGCAGCGCCGACTTGCCGATGAAATCGCGCGGGCTTTCCAGGTCCACTGTCCATTTCAGGCCACACTCCAGCGGGGTCACGGTTTCGTCCATGTCTTGGCCATAAAGGTTCATCCCCGCCTCCAGGCGCAGCGTATCGCGCGCGCCCAGCCCCGCCGGACCCACGCCCGCATCAAGCAGCGTCTGCCACAAGGCTGGAGCTTCGGCAGCCGGCAGCATGATCTCGAACCCGTCCTCGCCGGTGTAACCGGTGCGGCCGAAGAAAAAGGCACCCCACTCCGCGGCGAAGAAGGATCCCAAGGCCTCGGTCGCCGGTTTCGACTGCGGCAGCGCCTGCCATACTTTCGTGCGCGCCTTCGGTCCCTGTACTGCGAGCATCGCCAGGTCGCGGCGCGGCGTGATGGTCACGGCGGCGACCCGCGCCTTTCGCGAGGACATCCACTCAAGGTCCTTTTCCGCGGTGGCGGCGTTGACCACCACGCGAAAGCGCCGCGAGTCCAGAAAGTACACGATCAGATCGTCGAGAATGCCGCCCGCGTCGTTGAGCATGCACGAGTAAAGCGCCTTGCCCGGAACCTGCAGGCGATCCACGTTGTTGGCGAGCAACTGTCTCAGGAAGTTGCGGCCACCTTCGCCGCCCACGTCCACCGCCAGCATGTGCGAGACGTCGAACATGCCGGCGTCCTTGCGCACCCTGTGATGCTCTTCGATCTGCGAGCCGTAGCGCAGCGGCATTTCCCAGCCGCCGAAATCCACCAACTTGGCGTCTAGCGAGCGGTGAGCGGCGTTAAGCGGGGTCTGCTTCAGCATGGCGCACGGATCAAGGATAGAAAAGGTAAATACGGTAGCCGGCGGCACGCAACTCGCCGGTGTCCAGAAACAAACGGATCAGCAATTCCGCGCCCGCTCTCAGCCCGTCGGCTGCGTCAATCCACTGCAGATACTCCGCCGGAAGAAAAACGCGGCGCGCAATGGTCTGCTCCTGCGAGTTGGTCAGCGTCAGCTCGAATGCGGGATAGTCCTGCTCGACCGGCGCACGATTGCGCACCGCGACTAACAACTCTATTTCGCTTGGGCGGGCCGGATCTGGTGCTTTCAGATCCGAAGCCTCGATATGCAAGTACCTCGCCAGCCGCGGCAGTGCCAAGGTGCAGCCCAGCCATTCACAAACCCGCTCGTAGTACATCCGCGACTGCGGGACCAACACCATGAGCTCGCTGCGAAACGCGTAGGCCGCCTGAAAAGCAAGCAGGACGAGCAGCAGCAACGACAGGCTCACCCACAGACCGGTACGGCGCGGCGCCACCGGCATCCTGAATTCCCATTCATACAGGCTCGCGGCCGGATCCGGACGCGACGCAGCCGCCGCCGGCTTTTCCTTAGGACGCACCGGAAGCGGCGTCGGCGCTGATTTTGTGACGGGCGGTGCTGCCGGCGGTAATTCGGATTGCGTTGGGGACGGCGTTTCAGGTTCCGACGCTGTTGATTGAGGCTCCAGGGCAGTGAGCGTCGCAAACGCATCGAAAACCTGCTTGCATTGGCCGCAGCGCACTTGGCCGCTGGAAGCTTGCAGTTGCTGGGTGGTCACACGGAAGGTAGTGCCGCAGTGCAGGCAGCGCGTGTACAGGTTCATGGCGTTCGCTTCATATGATTCTCTTGCCGCATAACCTGATCCAGCCTTGCTCCTCGACCGGGGGTTCCATGTCGAACCATTCCGAGTAAGTATCGGCAACGGCCATTGCCTGCGGCGCCAGGATTCCGGACAGCACCACATGTCCGCCCGGCACGGTCAACTTCGCGAGCAGGGGTGCCAGTATTTTGAGCGGATTCGAGAGGATATTGGCCATGACGACATCTGAGGTTTGCAATCGCAGTTCCTCGGTACCGACGAACTTTGCAGCAACGCGATTCTGCCCGGCATTGTAGCGGCTGGCGGCAAGCGCCTGCGGATCGATGTCCACGCCAACCACACAGGCGGCGCCGAGTTTCGCGGCAGCGATGGCGAGGATTCCGGAACCGCAGCCGTAATCGATGACACTGCTGCCGGGAAACAGATGCCGGTCCAGCCAATCCAGGCACAGTCGGGTGGTCGGGTGGCTGCCGGTGCCAAAAGCGAGCCCCGGATCGAGCACGATATTGATGGCGGAGACATCCGGCGCGGCGTGCCAGCTAGGCACGACCCACAGCCGCGCCGACACCCGCATCGGCACGAAGTGGCTCTGGGTGAGCTTCACCCAGTCCTGCTCGGGGACTTCCGCGGTGCGATATTTCGGCACCGGATCGAGGCCGACGGCAGCGCAGGCGCGGCTGAGCGCTGCGGCCACGTCGGTATTGGGATCGAACAGAGCAATCAGGCGATTGCTGCCGAAGGCCGGGTCGGCCACGTCGCCCGGCTCCTGGAATATCGGGGTTTCCTGCTCGGTGCCGGCATGTGCGTCGGCTACGTCCACGGAAATTGCGCCAGCATCGAGAAGCGCATCCGAAAGCGCCGTTACATGCGCGGCGTCGAGCGTGAGTTCAAGCGCGAGCCAGGCGATGCCACACCTCCGCGGAATCCGCCGCTACTCCACCTTGCTGTACTTGGCGAGTTTCTCTTCCAGGTAGTGGATGCTGGTGCCGCCGCGCATGAATGCGGTATCCAGCATCAACTCCTGGTGCAGTGGCAGGTTGGTTTGAATGCCCTCGACGATCATTTCCGAGAGCGCGACGCGCATGCGCGCGATCGCCTGGTCGCGGGTGTCACCGTAGGCAATGACCTTGGCGATCAGGGAATCGTAATACGGCGGCACGAAATAACCGTGGTAGACGTGCGAATCCACGCGGATCCCGGGCCCTCCGGGCACGTGCCAGGAGGTGATGCGGCCCGGCGACGGCGTGAACTTGTAGGGATGCTCGGCATTGATCCGGCATTCGATCGCGTGCCCGCGGAATGCGATGTCTTTCTGCCGGAACGCCAGCTTCTGGCCGGCGGCCACCAGGATCTGGGTCTTCACGATGTCCACGCCGGTAATCATCTCGGTCACCGGATGCTCCACCTGTACCCGCGTGTTCATCTCGATGAAGTAGAACTCGCCCTTCTCGTAGAGGAACTCGAAGGTGCCCGCGCCACGATAACCGATCTTGCGGCACGCCTCCGCGCAACGCTCGCCTATGCGGACTCGTTCCTTCATCGGTATCAGGGGCGCGGGAGCCTCCTCGATAATCTTCTGGTGGCGGCGCTGCATCGAACAGTCGCGGTCTCCGAGATAGACCGCGTTGCGGTGCTCGTCGGCGAGCACCTGGATCTCGACGTGACGCGGCGTCTCGAGGAACTTCTCCATGTAAACCGTCGGGTTGCCGAATGCGGATTTCGCCTCCTGTCGCGTCATCGAAACCGCGTTGACCAGTGCCGCCTCGGTATGCACGACCCTCATGCCGCGGCCGCCACCGCCGCCGGACGCCTTGATAATTACCGGATAGCCGATCTTGCGCGCCATCTTGACGATTTCCTGCGGCTCCTCGGGCAGGGCGCCTTCACCTCCGGGCACCACCGGCACGCCGGCCTTGGTCATCGTCTGCTTGGCGCTCACCTTGTCGCCCATCAGCCGGATAGTGTCGGGCCTCGGCCCGATGAACACGAAGCCGCTTTTTTCCACCCGCTCGGCAAAGTCGGCGTTTTCGGACAGAAAGCCGTAGCCCGGATGAATCGCCTCCGCGTCGGTCACTTCGGCGGCGCTAATGATCGCCGGCACGTTCAGGTAGCTTTCCAAGGAGGCGGCCGGGCCGATGCACACCGACTCGTCGGCAAGACGCACGTACTTGGCGTCGGCGTCGGCCACCGAGTGCACCGCGACCGTCTTGATGCCCAGTTCGCGGCAGGCGCGCTGTACGCGCAGCGCGATCTCACCACGATTGGCTATGAGGATCTTTTCGAACATGGAAAATCTTGCGCGCGCCGACAGGGAGGAAACGGGCCGGCAGGTCGATGCTCAACCGATCAGGAATAGCGGCTGGCCGTACTCGACCGGTTGGCCGTTCTCCACGAGCACGGTCTTGATCACGCCACCCTGGTCCGCCTCGATTTCGTTCAACAATTTCATTGCCTCGATGATGCATAACGTGTCACCGGCGTTGACCGACTGCCCGATTTCCACGAACGGCTTTGCGCCGGGCGCCGAGGAGCGATAGAACGTGCCGACCATGGGAGATTTCACTACATGCCCTTCGGGCTCGGCCGGGGTTTCGGGCGCCGCCGCCGGCACGGCCGCGGCCACCACGGGAGCAGCCGCCACCATGGTCTGGCCTTGGGGCATTGTCATTACCGCAGTCTGCACGGTATTGCCGGCACGGCTGATCCGCACCCTTTCTTCGCCCTCGGTGATCTCCAGTTCGCCGATTCCGGACTCCTGCACCAGGTCGATCAGCTTCTTGAGCTTCCTCAGGTCCATCGGCTGGCCTCTATTTCCTGGCTGTATAGGTCAGCGCGCACTGTAATGCGTACTCATAGCCTTGCGACCCCAGTCCGCAGATCACCCCGACAGCCTGGTCGCTGAAATAGGAATGGCGCCGGAAGGGCTCGCGCGCGTGCACGTTGGAAAGATGCACTTCGATATAGGGAATGCGCACCGCGGCCAGTGCATCGCGGAGCGCCACGCTGCTATGCGTGAACCCGGCCGGATTGATGATGACGAAATCGACGCCAGCTGGGCGGGCTTTCTGGACGCGCTCGATCAGATCAGCCTCCGAGTTGCTCTGAAAGCTGTCGAGCTTGGCACCGGCTTTCAGCGCCAGCGCCAACAGACGCTGGTTGATGTCCTGGAGGGTATCCGCTCCATAGATCTCCGGCTCGCGAGAGCCGAGAAGATTGAGATTGGGGCCGTGCAGGACTAGAACCTTTCGGGGGCGTGCGGAGCTAGACGAAGCCGCCTTGCCACCCTTCGAGGCGTTTTTCATGGCCGCAAGTTTGCCGTAGTTTCCCGGAACTTGTCCAGTTTTGGCGGCATTTTGGCCCATTCCATGGGCCTGGATCTTGCGGTTCGCATCCAATAGCCGTGGGGTCTGGACGCCCTTGGTGCGAACTTGCCGAATTATCCTGAACGAACCCCGCCACTTTTCACCAAATTTCGTGCGGTTCTTGACTTTTGACCGCAATTGCATGACTTTCGACGCTTATGGCCGACGTTCAAAGCGAAGTTCACATCGCCGGCCGGATGATCGCAGTCAGTTTTTGCTCGTTTAGTCCCCCAAGTTCGGTCCCAATGAGACGGCCCTTGCGGTCCACTATAACTGTGAAAGGCAGGCCACCAAATTTGTTGCCGACAGCCCTGGCGAGCTCGATGGCGTCCAAGTCGCCTACCAAGACTGGATAGTTCATTCGGTACTTAACGGCAAAGTCCCGCACTTTGACCGGGTTATCGATGGCGATCCCGACAAATTGCAGTCCCTGATTACCGAATTTCTCCTGCATTTGGACGAATGCCGGGATCTCCTCCAGGCACGGCAGGCACCAAGTTGCCCAGAAATTCACCACCAGCACTTTGCCCCGCCATTGCGCCAATGCCTGGCGCTTGCCTTCAATGTCCGGAAGCGAGGCCGCCATCAACGGCGCCACATTGTCTGATTCGGGCACCCCGCCCGTGTTCCAGGGATTCAGCCAGAAACCGGCTGCAAGAGCCAAACCTGCCGCGAGCGCCAGGAGCACGAACCGGCCGCGGCCGGTTCTTTTCATCGGGATGGCGCCGCGCCCTGCGACCCCAAGAACGCCTTCGAGGAATTGCCTGCAGTTCTGCCGGTTTCAGCGGACGATCGCGCCGGAACGAGCCGCGCCGTTTGCCTCAGCGGGATGTAACACACACCCACATCGGCGCAACCCTGGGAAACCGCCGTTAGCACAAAGCTGCCTGCCGATCTCACCGGCAGCCTGATGACTAATTCGCCGCGATAGGTCTCGACCCGTCCGAAGAACTCGTCATCCTTGATTTTGCCGGGTGGAAAGCGCGCATCGCCAAGCCCGGCCGATTGCGGGATCGCGGTGAACCGGAACTTGTCGCGATACATGTAATAGCCGTCGGCGATGCGATAGCGCACCTCAACGAGGCCGGGTTCAATGAGCCTGGCCGTAAACCGGAACGCCTGTTCCGGGGCCAGCAGGTCGTCGGCCGCTGCCGGCGATATTGCGCATGCAGCGCATGCCGCCAGCAGCAGTTCGGCAAAGTATCTAGGGAAGCTCTGCATAAGTACCGCATGCGCGACGGAGGCGATTCGGGTCGAGGACAAGACGGCGAGGACGCCGTGTAGCCGGCCTACATAAGGAGGAGCCGACGCAGACATCGGCCCGAATCGCTCGGTCCCTCGAAAGAGTCGAACTGTCATTGGGTTGTGCCAGGTGCGGCGCCTGCGTTGTTACGCTCCTTGCTGGGGCTTCAGCCGCACCTGCACAGCGGCGCCTGGCAGTCATCCGCACCTGGCGCAACGCGCGTGGTCGGACTTATGCAGAGCTTCCCTAGCGGCCATGCGCGGGTTCATTCGCGGGAAAAGGGGCGTTATTCGATGGTGGATTCGGTGGCGACCCAGCCCAGATATTCGGCCAGACCAGCCATCACAGGGACACTGATGATCTCGGGAAGTTCGTACGGGTGGTTGGCGCGGATCGCGGCTTCGACGCGCGGATAACGCGAAGCCACCGTCTTGATCAGCACCGGTATCTCGGTCGCCGTCTCGATCCTGCCTTGCCAGCGATAGACCGATGAACACTGTGCCAGCACGTTGACACACGCGGCAAGCCGCTGCTCGACCAGCAACTGCGCCAATTTCCTGGCCGCCGCAAGGTCCGGCAACTGGGTCAACACCACCACGACTTCGCCGCCAGCGCCGGACACGTCATTCACCAGGGAAGAGACCGCCGTGCAGTTATGCCGCGCCGGCTGCGGCGGAGGCGGTGTTCACGCCAACCGCGCCCGAGCCGTGACGACACCCTGCGCGACCGACGGATAGCGCAGCCTCACCCGCAACTCCTTTTTCAGGCGGCGGTTGGCAAGGCGCCGGGACTCGCGCATGAACGACAGCGTGTTTTCCGGAATCTCCCGCTCCGCGGCTTCGCGACAGATCCGAGGCGGGTGCGGCAGGCCGAACTGGTCCGCAACCAGGTCGAAGTAGTCGCCCATTTTCATCCAGGTGTCGTCTGATGCGTTGTATGCACGACCGCCGCGACCGCGGCTCAAAGCCGCTATCACTATGCGGGCGAGGTCATCGGCATGGATGTGATTGGTATACGGATCCTGCTCGGTCTTGAGCGTCGGAGTGCCCGCCTTCAGCCGCGCAAGCGGCAAGCGCTCGATGGAGTAGATCCCCGGCACGCGCAGGATGCTGACGTGCACACCGGTCTCGACGCCCCATGCGCGCAGCTGCCATTCGGCATCCAGTCGTCGGCGCGCCCGATCGCTCGCAGGCTTCGCCTGCCGTGTCTCGTCGACTACCGCGCCTCCGCAGTCTCCATAGACGCCGCTAGTGCTGATGTACACCATTCGCTGTGGTAGACTGCCGCCCTTTGCAAGTGCCCGAATCAGGTTGACAGTGCGCGTGTCGCGCGTCCCCGATCCAGGCGGCGGGGCGAAATGCACCACGTCCTGCGCCAGGCCGGCGAACCGGTCCAGCGTCTCCGGACGATCCAGATCTCCTGCTACCGGAACGATTCCTTCGGCACGCAGCAGCGCGTGTCGGTTCTCCGAGTGGGTCAGCGCGTAGATGCGCCAACGCCCGCGCAGCGCACGCACCATGCGCAGTCCAACGTCGCCACAGCCGATGATCAACAACCTTCTCATGGCAGCATTTTAACCCGGAGCCCGGCCCCAGCGTCCGCGAACCGCCATGCCCCATCAGGTCACGATCAAACCCAGCAATCACCTTGTCACCGTTGGCGAAGGCGAAACCGTGCTTGCCGCCGCCCTGCGCGAAGGCTTCACGCTTCCCTATGGCTGCCGCAACGGTGCCTGCGGCGCATGCAAGGGCAAAATCCTCGAAGGCAAAGTGGACTATGGCAATCCGCAGCCGCACGTCCTCGCCGACTTCGAAAAGAAGGCCGGGCTGGCGCTGTTTTGCCAGGCCAGGCCATTGACCGATCTGGTAATCGAGGCGCGCGAAATCAGCGGCGTAGGCCAGCTCGAGATCCGCAAACTGCCCTGTCGGGTCCAGGAAATGCGCAGGGTCGCGCCCGACGTGATCGTGCTCAGACTGAAGCTGCCGGCAAATGAGCGTCTTCAGTTCCTCGCCGGACAATACATCGACATCCTGATGAAGGACGGCAAGCGCCGCTCCTACTCGATGGCGAATGCACCGCACGACGACGAGCACATCGAGCTGCACGTGCGCAACATGCAGAACGGCGCGTTCACCGACTACGTGTTCAACAAGATGAAGGACAAGGACATCCTGCGTTTCGAAGGTCCGCTGGGCACGTTCTTCATGCGCGAGGATTCCGACAAGCCGATCATCTTCGTGGCAAGCGGCACGGGTTTTGCACCGATCAAGAGCATGATTGAGCATGCCTTCCACCTCGAAACCACCCGCCAGATGGTGTTGTACTGGGGCGGGCGCCGGCCGTTGGACATCTACATGGGCGAGCTCGCCGCCCGCTGGCAGCAGCACGAAAATTTCAGCTTCATACCGGTGATCTCGGACGCGCTGGCCGATGACAACTGGAGCGGACGCAGCGGCTTCGTACACCGCGCGGTCATGGAAGACTTCCCCGACATGAGCGGCTATCAGGTCTACGCCTGCGGAGCTCCGGTGGTGGTGGAATCGGCGCACCAGGACTTCACCACATTGTGCAAGCTTCCCGAGGACGAGTTCTACTCCGACGCCTTTACGCCGTCGGTCGATCCCAAGCCGGTCACGTCCGGTTAACCACCCACCTCACCCCACCTCTCTCCCCCTGCAAGCGGGCGGAGAGGGTGTCAAGTTGCAGGGAAAGATACGCTGCCGCCTCTTGGCTCCCACTCCACGCCAGTGGAGAGGGCGGGGGGTGAGGTGCTCTACCCGCTGTTGCGCAGGCCGGCGGCGATGCCGTTGATGGTCAGCAGGATCGCGCGCTTGATGCGCTCCTGAGTTTCCCCCGAACGATACCGCCGCAGGAGCTCGACCTGCAGGTGGTTGAGCGGGTCGATGTAGGGCGAGCGGTTGCGCAGGCTGCGCGATAGAGCCGGGTTCGCCTCCAGCAGCTCTCCCTGTCCGGTGATCGCCAGCAGCAAGCGCACCGTGCGGCGCCACTCATCCTGGATGCGCGAGAAGATGCGCTCGCGCAGGTCGTCATCGGTGACCAGTTCGGCGTAGCGCGAGGCGATGCTGATGTCGCTTTTCGCCAGCAGCATGTCCATGTTCGACAGCATCGTGCGGAAAAAAGGCCAGTCGCGGTACATTTCGCGCAGTAGTTCGAGGCCGCTGTCCCCCTTGCGCATCGCCAGCGCTTCCACCGCCGCACCGAACCCGTACCATCCCGGCAGCATCATCCGCGACAGCGACCAGGAAAACACCCAGGGAATCGCGCGCAGGTCTTCGATTTGATCGGTCTTCTTGCGCGAAGCCGGGCGGCTGCCGACGTGCAGGTCGGCAATCTCGGTGATCGGCGTCGCGGTGCGGAAGAATTGCACGAAACCCGGGGTTTCGTACACCAGGTTCCGGTACGCTGTGAACGCGGTTGCGCTCATCTCCTGCATGACTTCGAGATACTCGGCCCTCTCCATGCGGGCGGGCTCGAGCAGCGTGGCCTCGAAGGTAGCCGCAACCAGCGTTTCCAAGTTGCGCCGCCCGATGTCGGGGTCGGAGTACTTGCTGGCGATCACCTCGCCCTGCTCGGTGATCCTGATCTGGCCGGCAACGCTGCCCGGCGGCTGCGCCAGTACTGCCTGGTAGCTCGGCCCGCCTCCGCGGCCCACCGTGCCGCCGCGACCGTGAAACAGGCGCAGCTCCACCTTGTGGCGCGCGAACACCTTGACCAGTTCGACTTCCGCTTTGTACAACTCCCAGTTTGCAGTAAGAAAACCTCCGTCCTTATTGCTGTCGGAGTAGCCGAGCATCACCTCCTGCACGTTGCAGCGGCTCGCCAGCAGGGCCCGGTAGTAGGGAACCGAGAACAACTGGTCCATGATTGCGCCGCAGCCCTGCAGGTCGGTGATGGTCTCGAACAGCGGAATGATGTTGACATCCATACACGGCGTCTCGCCGGGCTGCAGCAGTCCGACTTCTTTCAGCAATAGCGCAACCTCGAGCAGATCGCTGACCCCGTCGGCCTTGGAGATGATGTAGTTGGGCAACGCCCCTGCGCCATAGCGGCGGTGCATTTCTGCCGCGGTGTCGAGGATGGCAAGCTCCTTGCGGGCTTCTTCGCTGTACGCAAGGTAGGGCGAGCGCAGCGGCCTCGGCAGCCTCAATTCCTCAAGCAGCCAGACACGGCGTTCCCCTTCCGGCAGGGCTGCGTAACCCTCGCGGCGCGCTCCCAGCGCGAACAGTTCGGCGACCAGTTGCTCGTGCACGCCGCTGTGCTGACGCATGTCGAGCGGCGCCAGATGAAAGCCGAAAATGACCGCGGCACGGTGCAGTCCGCGCAACCGCCCGCGCGCCACCCGCTCAGAACCGTTGGCCGCCAGCGAATCGGCCAGCACCGCCAGGTCCTGTGCGAATTCGATGCTATCCCGGTAGGGCGGCGCCTCGGCGATCGCGCGACGATCGGGCACGTGATGGTCGAGCAGCCGCGAGGTCGCGGCAAGCCGCGCGTAGATGCCGGTGAGCGCACGCCGATACGGCTCGTCGCGGCGATGTTCCGAGGTGTCCGGCGATTGCTCCGCCAGTTGCTGGAGCTCGGGCGTGGTTTCGACCATGCGCACGGACTGGGACAGTTCGCCGCCTAGCCGATGGATCTCCTCGAAATAGAAATCCATCGCCGTCGAGGAATGACGGGTCAGGGCATGCCGCATCAATTCGTCAGTCACGTAGGGATTGCCGTCGCGGTCGCCGCCGATCCAGCTGCCCAGCTTCAGGAAACCGTTCAGCGGCGTGCGTCCGAAGCCTTGTTGCGCCAGCAGGTCCTCGATTTCCGCGTACAGCCGCGGCAATTGCCGCAGAAAGGTGTACCGGTAGTACGACAACCCGTTCTCGATCTCGTCGTTCACCGTCAACCGCAGCTCCCGGAGCACCCGGGTCTGCCACAACGTCAGCACTACACGGCGCAGCGCCTCTTCGTTCTGCGCCAGTTCGTCGGGCGTGAGTTGCACGCGGTCGCGGTCGGTGAGCAGCCGGGCGATCTCCAGCTGGCAGTCGAGAATGCTCTTGCGCTGTACTTCGGTGGGATGCGCGGTCAGCACCGGCGAGATCAGCGCGTCACGGAAGAACGCGGTGATTTTCTCCGCCGGTAACCCGGCAGCGCGGCCACGGTCCAGCGCCAGGGCAACGCTTCCCTCCTGGGGCGGCGATCCCGCTATCAGATGCGCGCGACGGCGCCGGTTGTGATGCTGGTCCTCGGCGATATTGGCAAGCTGCGAAAAGAAACTGAACGCCCGCACCACCGCGATGGTACGCACCGGGTCGAGCTTGTTGAGTGTGGTCTCGAGTTCGCGCCTGGCGCCAGGGTCGCGGTCGCGACGAAAGCGGATGGCGTTCTGCCGGGTGCGTTCGATGAGATCGAATACCGCTTCGCCCTCCTGTTCGCGCAGGGTGTCGCCGAGTATGCGCCCAAGCAAGCGAATATCCTCGCGCAGCGGCGATTCCTTGTCCGGTACGGCTCGGTTTTGGCCCGGTGCATTCATCGAACGACTTTCAGAGTTGTTTCACTACAAGAGTGCAAGAAAAACAACTCGCTGTCATGAAGCGAAGACACCAAGCAAAGCTTGAACCTTGTCTCGCTTGGCTTCTGTTTTTGCTGGTGTCTTCCTGCCCCGGTAAATCTCTTACCGGAGTTCGCGGTGTTTTTTGCTTATCCGATGCACCAGATCAGAGCACCGGCAGCCTGCGCCCGCCGCCGTAGTGCTTCAACTGGCCGAGCGTGACCTCGAGCGCCTTCTGGTAGTGGCCTGCCGCCTCTTCGAGCTTGCCCTCGCGTTCCAGCAGGCGCGCCAATTCCAGGTACGCCGAATGCGTGGGCTCGATCGACAGGCTCGCCTCGAGATAACTGCGCGCCTTGCCCCACAAGCCCTGGTGGGCGCACAGCCGGCCCAGCGTGAGCAGCAGCACCGCATCGCGTGGATGCGCCTGCAGCCATTTCTCGGCACGTTCCAGCTGCTGCCGGACGTCTTCCCCCAGGCATTCGGAATACAGAGCCAGCAATCCCTGGTCCCAGATCCGCTCTACGCCGTCCTCGACGATTCGATGCGCCTCAGTAAACGCACCAAGATCCAAGAAACATCGTGCCGCCGCTGCAGCCATGCGGGGCTCCTGGCGGTCGTGCGCTGGAAGCTTTTCCCAGTACTCGCGCAGCGCCTTGCCATCCAGCGCCTTGAGCTTCAGGTTCTCGATGATCGCGTGGCGGCGCAGCTGCGAGACCACCGGCCGTTCGAACACCTTGCGTTTTTCCAGTTGCGGGATCAGTGCCAGCACCCGGTCCCAGTTCTTTGCCATCTGCTGCGCGCGCAGCTCCAGACGCAACGCGGCCGTGTGGCTCTCCGGCAACCGCTTAAGCACATCGAGCGCGTCGTTGTAACGGCGTTCGTCCAGCAGCATCTCGGCCTGCGCGATCAGTCGCATGCTGTCTTCGATGGGGTCCTGGCCGGCGGCCTTGGCCAGATAGTCGTCGCGGGTGGAAAACGCGCGCATGCCGTGCGCGGCGCGCGCCGCCAGAATGGCGGAAAGGGTGGGCGACTCACCCGCCTTAAGCGCCGCTGCGGCCGCCTTCTCGGCCTTGCCGAAGCGGCCTTCGAAGAAATTGACCAGCGCCTCGTTGAAAGTGGCGCGCGCCCTGGTTTCGTTGCGGCGCTTGAGATAAGTCCGCACCCGGCTCGGCATGGCGATCGAAATCACGATCGCGCGCATCGCCAGATACACGACCACAACGGCCAGTACCGCGATGAGAATCGCCAGATTGAGCGAGAGTTCGGCGCGCCAGGGCGGCAGCACCAGCAGTACGTAGCCGTTGTTGTAACGCGCCGCCAGCACCACTCCGACGGCGACGGCAAAAAGTCCGACTATCCAAAACAGACCCCGCATCAGCCTTTCCTCTGCGTCGAATTGCCAGTCATGCTCAGCGCATGGTGCGCTCGCGCACCGTCCTTAGATTGCGCGCTGCGTCCAGGCTCGCGGAGATGTCCGGAAGCTCGATGCCGACCTCCGACTGCGCCAGTTGCTTGACGGTGGACAGCGCGGCAGCGACCGGCTTGCTGCCGGTGTCGTAGTAGCGTTGCAGCCAGTCCGAAGCCGCGTCGAGATCGGTCTTGAAGCTCGTCTCGTCGCGCGCCAGCAACGCCAGGCGCGCCCCGAGCAGCCGCAGCTTCAGATTCTCGCGCAGGAAAAAAGCCTGCTCGGGGGATAGCAGCGGCGCCTCCGGTTTTTCGGCGTTCTGAATGCGCACCAGCCGACGCAGATCCTGTATGGTTTCGTGCCACAGATTGGCCCAGAAACTGTCGCTCGCCGGCGCGGCCGCATCGTTTGCCGGCAGTGGGCGCTCTTCCATGGCCAGGGGCAACGCATCCACCGCCGTCATCACGTTGTCCAGTCGCAGCGCCATGCCGACTACGTCCAAGAATGGCGCGGCCTTGAGCCGCCCGATATCCTGGCTGATCACCCGCCGCAATGCGGTCAACTGCGGACGATCCAGGCGCGCCAGGCGCGCATCGGCATTCTCCAGCGCGATCAGCGCAGCTTTTGCATTGCCTGCAAGCTGGAGTTGCTGGTTGGCGATCAGCAGTGCCTGCTCGATTTCGGCCAGCACCCATTCATCGCGCCTGCCCGAAAAATCCCTGTAGAGCGATTCGAGTACCACACGCTGATTCTGGGTTTCCACCATGCGCGCTTCGAGCTGTCCGATCCGCGCCACCACGTCGCGCAAATCGTCGCGCGACTGCCCGGCCAGCGACTGCGTCTCTCGGCTCCGGGCATCGGCTTGGGCAAGACGCCTGGCCACATCCTGCTGGAGTACGTCGAAGTGTTTGCGCGCGTCATACCAATGCCACGCGGCCAGCGCAGTCGCGGCCAACCCCAGCAGCAACGCCAGGACGGCAAGCCGCGAGCGTCGCTGCGGCTGTGCCTCAGTCCGCTTATCGGCAACGGTTTGCTGTTCGGTTGATGGTTCGGCCATAATTTCCAGAATAAAGACGGTCAGCTCACGGGCTGTTCCCGGCGCAATCTCGCAAACCAGGTTTCCAGTGCCGACGCCAGCGCCTCGTCTCCCATGCCGGCAACGAAAACGGTATGTACGCCCAAAGCAAACGCAGTAGCGGCCACGCGCGGATGGGATACGAACATTGGAGTCTGGCACAACCACGGCCGGCATGCTTCCCCGGCCATGTCGAAGAGGTTGTTCACGATTTCCGAACTGGTTGCAAGACAGACCCGAAGCCTGCCTTGCTGCCACAGTGGCATCAGTTCCGCCAGGTCGTGCCGGGGTCTTGCACGCCGGTAACATTCCACGTATTCGAGCACGGCGCCACGCTGGCGCAGCGACTCGCCGAGCAATTCACGCCCGCCCTGCCCGCGAAAAATCACCACACTCTTCCCGGCGAACTGCAGCCCGGACAACGTGTCGAGCAGAGCCTTGCTGTCGAAATTCGCTTCCGGCGTGATCATCTCGCGCACGCCCGATTTTTTCAACTCCGCGGCAGTTCCAGGCCCCAGCGCGGCGATGCGCAGGCGGGCAGGTAGTCCGCCTGCCTGCCCGATGCATCGCATCGCCATCCGCGCAGCGTTCGGGCTGGTGAATATCGCCAGGTCGAACTGTGCCAGCCGTTTCAGTGCCGTCGCGGTCGCCTCATCTGGTAACGCCACGATCTCCATCGCCGGAAACAGCAGCGGTTCGCCGCCGAGGCTGCGAATCAATTCGGCCAACCGCTGCGCTTGATGCTCCGGCCGGGTTACCAGTACACCGATGCCCGCCAGCGGCTGTGTGTCTCCCGTTCCGCGCACGCCGGTTATCCGCCCAGCGCCGCAAGGATTTCACGCGCACCCTTGGCAATCAGGCGCTCGGCAAGTGCCGTGCCAAGATCGGCAGGCGAACCTGCCACCGAACCGGAGATCTCGTCATACACCAAACGCTCGCCGTCAGGACTGGCGACGAATCCGCGCAGTCTGGCGCGGCCGTTGGTCAGCTCCGCATATCCGCCCAGCGGCACCTGGCAACTGCCCGCGAGCGCGCGGCTCACCGCCCGTTCGGCCTCCACGCACCAACGGGTAGGGGCATCGTCAAGCGGCGCGATCGCAACAACCAGGTCCCGGCGTTCAGCGCGACACTCGATGCCGAGCGCGCCCTGGCCGACTGCGGGCAGGCTCTGCTCGGGAGTAAGCATGCAGGCGATGCGGGCAGAAAGGCCCAGGCGCTTAAGTCCGGCCGCCGCCAGGATGATCGCGGCGTACCGCCCATCATCGAGTTTGCGCAATCGCGTCTGCACATTGCCGCGCAACGGCTCGACCTCGATAAGAGGAAAACGCGCGCGCAACTGGCTTTCGCGCCGCAGGCTGGATGTGCCGACTTGGCTTCCCGGCGGCAGGCTCTCCAGATCGCGGTAGTCGTTGGAGACGAAGGCGTCGCGCGGGTCTTCGCGCTTGGTGATGGCGGCAATCGTGAACCCCGATGGCAAATTCATCGGCACGTCTTTCATCGAGTGCACCGCGATATCCGCCTCGCCGGAATCGAGCGCCGACTCCAGTTCCTTCACAAACAGTCCCTTGCCGCCGATCTTGGCAAGCGAGGTGTCGAGCATGCGGTCGCCCTGCGTGGTAACGCCCAGCAGCTGCGTCTCGATTCCGACATAGAGCGCGCGCAGACGCCCCTCGATGTGGCGCGCCTGCCACAACGCGAGCGCGCTTTCGCGGGTGGCGATGACAATTCGGGAAGGAGGACTCTTGGCAGACGACAAGGGCTTGGATCCAGGAGAACCGCAAACTCGGGCCGCCTTCGCAAAATCCGTGGTGGCCGAAAAAACTCTACTTCTGCAAGCGGCCTAGGCCGCTAGCCACAAACGCATCACTTCTCCAACAAGCTTCCCAGCATCCACGCGGTTTTTAGTACCGGCATAATGCGCTACGCGCATTAGCCTCCACTGACAACACGCCCACTGGGCTTGTTGCGGCGGGCACTAACCCGCTTGCGGGTTATGTGAAGGCCAATGAAGACTTGAATGCATTTTAGTCGGATTACTTCTCCAAGAGACTTCGGAGCATCCAAGCCGTCTTTTAGTTCCGACTAACCTGCTTTGCAGGTAAGTCCCCACTGAAAAACCGCTCCTGCCAATGTTGCAGGGCTGTCCGACAATCACCGACGCGGCTACTTCTCCAATAAGCTTCTCAGCATCCATGCGGTTTTTTCATGGACTTCCATACGCTGCGTCAGAAGATCCATGGTCGGCTGGTCCTTGCCGCTCTCGGCGGCAGGAAAAACCTTGCGCGCCGTACGCGTGACCGCTTCGTGCCCCTCCAGCAGAATCTTGATCATGTCCTGGGCCCTGGGCACGCCCGGTGTTTCCTTGATCGAGGCGAGTTTGGAGAACTGTGCGTAGGTACCGGGCGTCGGCGCGTCCAGCGAGCGGATGCGCTCGGCAATCAGATCGACGCTGGTCCACATTTCTGTGTACTGGGTCTGGAACATCAAATGCAACGTCTGGAACATAGGACCGGTCACGTTCCAGTGAAAATTGTGGGTCTTCAGGTATAGCGTGTAAGTGTCGGCAAGCAGCTTCGACAAGCCATTGACGATCTGTAACCGGTCTTTCTCCTTGATGCCAAGATCAGCAGCCATTATTGATTTCCTTGCTTCTGGGTTGAAAAGTAACTGCACCTGTTTCGAATCATAGGACAATTCTCCGCCGTTTTCAGCGGGATATACGCGCCTCTGCTCTATAAATCCCGTGTGCCGCGAACACGCACGGCATCGCGGGCACGCATGAGTTCCCGGTAGTCGTCCGACGTCAGATAGCGAAGTGCCGACCTCGTGATTTTTCCATAAAACTGCTCCAGCATCGCAATGTCGCCGTCTCTGCGCCAGACGCGCACCCGGTTGACAATCGCCCCGGCCATGCCGCTGCGCAATTGTTCGTCTTGAATTTCGGGCGCGCCGAACCGCGCTGTCAAGTGGCCTTCGACTTCGGCAAAGCGCGCTTCATCGAACAGGACCGTCGTTTGATTCAGAAGTTCTCCACGGTACTCGAGCGTCATCCCCAGGACCGGCAAACCAAGATGCTCGAAGGACTTTCCCCCTGCCCGGCACAGGGTATGCGCACCGGTCTCGGCACATGAGTAAAGGCTGCGGTCGAGATCGGCAAGCCGCGAGCCGAGCGCCTCGATACCCTGGGCGCCGGATGCTGCGCCGGCGATCAGCAAAAACAAAACCGTGCAATGACGTCCGCTCACAGGACGTTGCGCCCCAGTTCCTTGACGATGTGCTGCTGGCGGCGACTCACCGGCAGTTTTTCATCCAGTCCGGACAACGTCACCACCCAACGGGCCTCGCCACCGTCGCCGCCCTCCTTATCGAAACCGATGATATGCGCTTTCGCTACCAGGCAACTACGATGGATACGCACGAACTGCGCGGAAAATTCCTGCTCGAGTTTCGACAGTGATTCCTCGAGCAGGTGTTCGCGCGCCTTCGTGCGGACGGTCACGTACTTCAACTCGGCGCGCAGGTAGAGAATTTCCGTGACCGGAATCAGCACTACCTTGCCGCGTTCCTGCACCGAAAGATGGGTGCGCGCATCCGGAGTGATCTGCTGCAATACGTCGAGGCGCAGCGGGGTTATTGCCCGCACCCGCGTCAGCGCGTCGTGCAGCCGCCGCAGTCGGATCGGCTTCAGCAGATAATCGACTGCGTGCAACTCGAACGCCTTCAGGGCGTGGTCGTTGTAGGCGGTGGTGAAAATCACCGACGGAGGCTCGGGCAGCTTCAGCATG
This sequence comes from uncultured beta proteobacterium, assembly GCA_963789945.1. GTDB lineage: Bacteria > Pseudomonadota > Gammaproteobacteria > Burkholderiales > JACQAP01 > JACQAP01. Next base: position 155,504 of record CAWBMN010000005.1, read on the forward strand.
TGCTGCGCTACTTCGAGGCCGTCCATTTCCGGCATGCGAATGTCCAGCAGCACCACGTCGGCCGGCGTTTCCTCCAACAGCTCCAGAAGTTCGCGACCGCTTGCCGCCTCGCCCAGAAGCTCTAGCGGAAAGCTGCCCGCGCAGTCTTCGAGCAGATCCCTGATGCGGCTGCGCGCCGGCGCCTCGTCGTCGACAATCACCACCCGCAGCGAATGGGGATGCTTGCTCACTTTCCCTCCTTCACGTACGGAAGCGTGATCCGAACCTCGTATTGGCCGTCGCTGGAGCGGGTTTGCAGACGGGCTTCGGCATCAAAGTGCAGCGATAACCGTTCCCTGATGTTGGCAAGCGCCATCTTGTTGCCGATGTGATGACTGCCCTCCTGGCGGTATGGATTGCGCAACAACATCTGCACCCGGTCGCGATCGCTGAAGATGTGGATACTGATCAACCCCGGCTCCATTGACGGCTCAATGCCGTGGTAGACCGCGTTCTCCAGCAGCGGCTGCAACAGCAAGGGCGGCACCATCGCGTCCGCGGGCATCTTTTCCACCTGCCAGTCCACCCGCAGGCGATCGCCCAGCCGCAGCGCTTCCAGTCCGAGATACTGGCGGCACAGTTCGACTTCGCGCTCGAGCGGCACCAGATCGCGGTTGTCGGCCATCAGCACGCGGAACAGGTCGGCAAGATCTTCAAGCGCCGTCTCGGCACGACGCGGTTCGTTACGCACCAGGGACAGGACTGCATTGATGCTGTTGAACAGAAAATGCGGGCGGATGCGCGCCTGCAGTGCCTGCAGTCTCGCCTCGGTCAGCGCCGGCGAGAGCATCCGGCTGCGCAAATTGAAGTAGGCGAGCACAAGCAGCGTGGCCACGGCGGTAAAGAACCAGCTACGGGCCAAACCGGGCGCATCCGGTATGAATACCGACGAGGTCGCGGTCACCACCATGGTCACAATGCCGAGCTCGACGGCCACGATCACCGCGACGGCGAACGGGTAGTCCAGTTTATGCAGCCAGCGATCTGCGACGCCGAGCAGCACCAAAGAGAGAATGACGATCGGCTGCGCCAGCGCGGAGATGCCCAGCCACTGATTGAGCGTGGCGTACCAGTTCGAGGATTTCAGTGCGGCTGCAACAACCGTCATCGCTATTACGATTACCAGCACACGCAACATGACGCCCAGATTGCGGAAATTCGGAAGAAGGTTGGGGTGACGGTTTTGATTTATACTTGCCATCGGCTGATTCAGGCCAAAAATCACGCCAGAACAGGCGCTTAACGTAGTCATTGTGAACAGGGCAAGGACTTAATGCAACCCAAGGAAAAACCCGCGGACGACCCCGGCAAAGCCTGGTCCGGCCGGTTCAGTGAACCGGTCGCGGAACTGGTGAAGCGCTATACCGCGTCGGTCGACTTCGACAAGCGACTCGCGCAGTTCGATATTGCCGCGTCGCTGGCGCACGCGCGCATGCTTCAGGCGGTCGGCGTGCTCACTTCCAAGGATCTTGCCGACATCGAACGCGGCATGAACGCGATCCTCGGAGAGATCCGCCAAGAGAAGTTCACCTGGTCGGTTGATCTCGAGGATGTACATCTGAATATCGAGAAACGGCTCACCGACCTGGTGGGAGATGCCGGCAAGCGGCTGCATACCGGGCGTTCGCGCAACGATCAGGTTGCGACCGACATCCGGCTCTATTTGCGCTGGGCTGCGGATGAAATCGTCGCGCTGATTAACGCCTTCCAGAAAACCCTGCTCGACCTGGCCGAGCATCACGTCGATACCCTCATGCCCGGCTACACGCATCTGCAGGTGGCGCAACCCGTGAGCTTCGCGCACCACGTTCTGGCCTACTTCGAGATGATGAAGCGCGACGCCGCGCGCTTTGGCGACTGCCGCAGGCGGTTCAACGTACTGCCTCTGGGCGCCGCGGCGCTCGCCGGCACCAGCTACCCGATCGATCGCGAGCGCGTGGCGAGGGAACTGGGCTTCGACGGGGTTTGCGAGAACTCGCTCGATGCGGTGTCGGACCGCGATTTCGCCATCGAGTTCTGCGCCTGCGCGGCGCTGACAATGACGCATCTTTCGCGACTATCGGAGGAACTGATCCTGTGGATGAATCCGCGCTTCGGTTTCATCATGCTCGCCGACCGGTTCTGCACCGGTTCGTCGATCATGCCGCAGAAGAAAAACCCCGACGTGCCGGAACTTGTGCGCGGCAAGACCGGGCGTGTGAACGGCCACCTGGTGGCACTGCTCACCCTGATGAAAGGCCAGCCGCTCGCCTACAACAAGGACAACCAGGAAGACAAGGAACCTCTGTTCGACACGGTGGACACGCTGACCGTCACGCTCAGGATCTTTGCCGACATGGTCGGCGGCATCACCGTAAACAAGGACGCGATGCGACGGGCGCTGCTGGAAGGCTACGCCACGGCAACCGACCTGGCCGACTATCTGGTCAGGAAAGGACTGCCTTTCCGCGATGCCCACGAGGCGGTGTCGCGCGCGGTGCGCTTCGCCGCCGATAAGGGTGTGGACCTAACGCAACTGAGTGTCGAGCAATTGCGGCAATTCTCCAAGCTGATTGACACCGACGCGCTCGGCAAGCTCTCGCTCGAGGGTTCGGTCGCCTCGCGCGATCATGTCGGCGGCACCGCGCCGACCCAGGTGCGCGCGGCGATTGCCCGCGCCCGTGCCTGGCTGGCCGCGCGCTAGCGCATTACAGCCGCCGTGGTGCCGGCGCCCAACGCGGCAACCTGGAAGGCGATCGCGGCCAATGTCTCCGGCGCCACCGGCTTGCCCTTCAATGCCTCGCGCGCCGAGCCCACCGCTGGCGGCTCGATCAACCGGGCATTCCGGCTCGACGGCGGCAGACAACGCTTTTTTGTCAAACTCAACTCGGCCGGGCGGTTGGGAATGTTCGAGGCCGAACTGGCGGGGCTCGCCGAACTCGCAACCACAAATGCGGTACGGGTGCCACTGCCTATCTGCTGCGGATCGGATGCGCTCTTTTCCTGGATCGTGCTGGAACACCTCGAACTCGGCAATGGCACGGACGACTTGGCAACCCTCGGGCCGCGGTTGGCTCTGATGCATCGGCGCACCGCCGCAAACTTCGGCTGGAACCGTGACAACACCATTGGCTCCACGCCGCAGCATAACGAGTGGTGCGGCGACTGGATCGTGTTTCTACGCGAGCGTCGGATCGGGTTTCAATTGCAGCTTGCCCAACGCAACGGTTACCGGGGTCGGCTGCAATCCTCGGGTGAAAAGCTGCTCGCCGAACTCGATGCGTTCTTTACCGGCTACCGGCCGGAAGCTTCGCTCCTGCACGGCGACCTGTGGGGCGGCAATGCCGCGGTTCTTGCCGACGGAGAACCGGCAATCTTCGATCCCGCGGTGTACTACGGCGACCGCGAAGCCGACCTCGCCATGACCGAACTGTTCGGCGGCTTTCCCCAGGCGTTTTATCGTGCCTACGGCGATGCGTGGCCGCTCGACCCTGGCTATCGGGTACGCAAGCAACTGTACAACCTGTACCATTTGCTCAATCACCTCAATCTGTTCGGCCGCTCTTATCTTGCCCCGGCACAGGGCGCCATCGACGGGTTGCTCGGCCAAATTCGCGGTTGATTCACGGCCCGGCGCGAGCAGGTGCACAACCTTGCCCGAAGACGGTCAAGCTGCTAGATTCGGAAATGAACTCAAAAAAAATGGTCCTGCGCGGTTCATCGCCCGCTGGATTATTTTTCATTGCATGAAGTAAACGAGGGAGGAGACATCATGTACGGGAATTTCTTTCGGCCACTGAAGACGGCTGCGACAGTGTTTGCGGGCGCGGCGCTGGCCGTCGTTTGCACAACCGGCCATGCACAGGACAAGCCGATCCGCATCGGCCTGGTCACTTTCCTCTCCGGCCCGGCCGCCGGACCCTTCGGCGTGCCGGCCAGAATGGCCGCCGAAGCGATTGTCGATTCGCTGAACGCCGGCAAGGCGCCAGCGCCTTACAACACCAAGGGTTTCGGCGGAACCGCGCTGGAACTGACGATCGTTGACGAAGCCGGTGGCGCCACCAAGCAAGTGACCGAGTTGCGCAACCTGGTCGAGCGCCAGAACGTCGACTTCGTCATCGGCTACATCTCCAGCGGCGACTGTCTCGCGGTGGCGCCGGTTGCGGAAGAGTTGAAGACCGTCACCATCCTGTTCGACTGCGGCACGCCGCGCGTATTCGAGGAGGCGAGCTACAAGTACGTATTCCGCACCCGCTCGCACGCCACCATGGACGCGGTGGCAGGCGCGCTGTACCTGCTGGAGAACCGGCCCGCGGTGAAGAGTTTTGCCGGCATCAACCAGAACTATGCCTGGGGCCAGGATTCGTGGGCGGACTTTACCGCGGTGATGGCAACACTCAAGCCCGAATCCGCGATCACTTCTTCGCAGATGCCGAAGTTCGGCGCCGGGCAGTACGGTCCCGAAATCTCCGCCCTGCTGCAAACCAACTCCGATGTGATCCACTCCAGTCTTTGGGGCGGCGACCTCGAGGCCTTCATGCTGCAGGCAACGCCGCGAGGGCTGTTCAATCGCAGCCAGCTGGTGCTGGTGGCGGGCGAACCGTATCTGCACCGCCTGACCGGCAACATGCCAGACGGCACCATCGTCGGCGCACGCGGCCCGAACGGGGTGTACGCGCAGAAGAGCGCGCTCAACGACTGGCTGCGACAGATCTACAAGGAGCGCGCCGAAATCTATCCGAACTATCCGGCCTACAGCGTGGCGATGGCGTTTCTGGGGCTGAAGGCTGCCTACGAAAAGGCGCACGGGGCCGGCGGCGGCGCACCCGCCACCGAGGAAGTGATCAAGGCATTCGAGTTCCTGAGTTTCGATTCGCCCGCCGGCAAGGTCATGATGAAGCTGGGCAAGGGCCACCAGGCGGTCACCGGAACCGCCTACGGCACGACGCGCACGGTCAATGGCCAGGTCACCGTCGGCGACATCAAGTACTACCCGCTTGAGCGCGTACAGCCCCCCGAGGGCGTGAAGAGCCTTGACTGGATCAAGTCCGGGATGAAACCCGGCAAGTGGTAACACCGCGCATGCCGAAATGAACCAGCTGCTCGCGGTCCTCCTCGACGGGCTGATCTACTCGTCGTGGCTGTTCATCATCGCCGTCGGGCTCACGCTGATTTACGGCGTGATGAAAATCCTGAACATCGCCCACGGCAGCCTGTACGCGCTTGGCGCCTACAGCGCCGCGGCTCTCGCCGGCTACTGGATAAACCAGGGTTACGCGCCGATGGGAAGTTACGCCGTAATGCTGGTCGCCGCGATCCTGGTCGGGCTGATCGCGGGGCCGGTGATCGAACGGGGTCTGCTGCGCTTCATGTACGGCAAGGATGAGATCGTCCTGGTGCTGGTTACCTACGCGGTGTTCCTGATCCTCGAGGACTTCATCAAGCTCACCTGGGGAGTCGATCCCTACTTTCTGTACCAGCCGTACAGCCTGCTCGGCAGCTTCGATGTGCGCGACCTGACTTATCCGGTTTATAACCTGGTGCTGTTCGGCGTGGCCGTCCTGATCGGCGTCACTCTGGCCTGGGTACTCACCAAGACCCGTCGCGGCAAGATGCTGGTCGCGGTCATTCACGACCGCGAAATGGCCGCTGCAATGGGCATCAACGTGAGCCTGGTGTATTTCGTCACTTTCACCGTCGGCGCCATGCTCGGCGCCGTCGGCGGTGCCCTCACCGCGCCCATGATTTCAGTCCAGCCAGGCATCGGCGCCGAGACCATCGTGCTCGCCTTCGCGGTGGTGGTGATCGGCGGCCTCGGCAGCCTGCCCGGCGCGGCGCTGGCGGCCGTCCTGGTCGGCCTGGTGCGGTCGGCCGCCGTTCACTACCGGCCGGAACTCGACTTGTTCGCGATCTACTTCGTCATGGCGGTCGTACTCATCATGCGTCCCAAGGGGCTGTTCAGCGTGCCGGAAGCGCGCAAGATATGACCTTGGCGCAAGAATCACGCAAGATATGAAGCGCGACTTTACCATCCGCACTCTTCTCGGCGTATTGATTGCGCTGCTCCTCGCGGGGCCACTGCTGCCGCGCTGGGCCATGTTCCTCATCACGGTATCGCTGTGCTATGGCGCGGTCGTGCTCGGCATGATGCTGCTGATGCGCACAGGGGTGGTGTCTTTCGGCCACGGCTTGTACTACTGCCTGGGTGCTTACGCCGCCGGTACGCTCGATGTGCTGTTCGGTGTCTCGGATATCGCAATCATGCTGCTGTCCGCGGTTGCGGTCACCGCCGTGGTATCGGCCCTCCTCGGATTGCTGCTGCGCAAGTACCGCGACATTTTCTTCGCCATGCTCTCACTCGCATTCTCGATGATCCTTTATGGGTTGCTTGTGAAAACCTCCGCGCTGGGCAGCTCGGACGGCTTCAACGTCGCGGCGAAGACGCTGTTCGGGATACGGATCGCGGGCACCGAGTTCGAGCGCTATGTGATTTTCTCCGTCACCGTGCTGGTCGCCTTCGTCGCCGCCGTTTGCATGCACAAATACCTGGCATCGCACATGGGAAGGCTGGCCGGGGCGATCCGCGACAACGAATTGCGCGTCGAGTACATGGGCGCGTCGGTGCGCAACACGATTCACATCAACTACGTGATGTCGGCGGTGCTTGCGGGGCTGGGCGGCGCGCTCGCCGCGGTGAGTGTCGGCCACATCGATCCCGAAATGTCTTACTGGACCACCTCTGGGGAGTTCGTCTTCGTGGCCATTCTGGCCGGCACCGGCAACGTGCTGGCGCCCTTCCTCGGCGCGTTCATCTTCGAAACCATTCGCAGCTTCGCCTACGAATATTCACCCAATACCTGGCAGATGGCACTCGGCACCACCATGCTGCTCGTGATCATGTTCCTGCCAGGCGGGTTGTGGTCGCTCTTCACCAGAATGCGAAAGGCCGTGTGATATGGCGTTCGTTCTGGAAGCCAGGGGCCTGAACAAGAATTTCGGCGCGGTCACCGCCGCGGCGGACATCAACGTAGCTGTCGAAAAGGACAGCGTGGTGGGTTTGATCGGCAGCAACGGCGCCGGCAAGACCACGTTCATCAACATGGTCACCGGGTACTTGAAGCCCAGCTCCGGCAGCATCGTCTTCGGCAGTCGCGACATTACACCGCTGGCGCCGCGCCAGATTACGCGCCTCGGCATCTGCCGCTCATTCCAGATTCCGCAGTTGTTCAACACGCTGTCGGTCTATGAGAACCTGCTGGTCGGCGTCGGTATCGTGGCCTCCGGCGGCGGGAAGTGGGCGGACGAAAGTCGCCATGCCGGCCCGCCCGGCGAGACGGTGGACTCGATACTGGAGCGCTTCAATCTCACCGATTATCGCAACAGGCCGGCCGGCGTGCTGCCCGAGGGCGTGCGCAAGCTGCTCGACATCGCCATGGCGATGGCCGTGAAGCCGAAGATCCTGCTGCTCGACGAACCAACCTCGGGCGTGTCGGCGGACGAGAAATTCGGGTTGATGGACATGGTGATGCAAGCTGTCCGGGCGCAAAAGGTCACCGTCCTGTTCGTGGAACACGACATGGATATAGTCAACCGCTATACCCATCGCGTGCTGGCTTTTTACGAGGGCCGGATCATCGCCGACGGCGATCCCGGCGTCGTTCTCAACGACGCCGAGGTGCGCAAATACGTGACCGGCGAGGAGCGCGCCGCCGCTGGAGGCAAGCATGCTGTGCATTGAAGCGCTCGATGTTTCCATCCAGTCGGTAAGCATCCTGCGCGGGGTGAGCATGGACGTGCCAACCGGAAAGTTCGCCGGCTTGATCGGCCGCAACGGCGCCGGCAAGACCACGCTGATACGCTCGGTGATGGGCATTCTTCCGGCGCGCAGGGGCACGATCCGTTTCGACGAAGTGCCGCTCGACAGGATGCCGGCCCACCAGCGTGCACGCGGCGGCATCGGTTACATGCCGGAGGACCGGCGCCTCGTTCCGCAACTGACCGTCGAGGAAAACGTACTGATTCCGGCGTGGGCAGCAAGTGTCGCGGAACCGCAGGCACGACTGGCGCAGGTATACAAGATGATTCCAGAAGTCGAAGCCTTCGCCGGCCGCAAGGCGCTCCAGCTTTCCGGCGGCCAGCAGAAACTGGTGGCGCTGGCGCGCGCGCTGATGTGCGGCACCAAGCTGCTGCTGCTCGACGAGCCGTTCGAGGGTGTGGCACCGGTGCTGGCGCACCGGCTCGCGGATGTGATTGCCGGGTTGAAAAGCCAGGGACTCTCGGTCATCCTCACCGAGTCCGATCTCTCGCACTCGGAGGAAATCCTCGACATGGTGTACACCATCGACCGCGGCGAGGTTTCGGTCGCGACGGTTTGACCTGACATCATGCAGGCGCGCCGCAATGGCGCCTTGATTCGCTCCCCATCGCGGCAGCCCGGCCATCCAAATTCCTTCACCTTGCCCGAGACCTGTGCAAAGATAGCAGTTCGACTCGTAGTCAACGAGGACGAAACGATGGCCAGTTTTCGACAGTTGCGCTGGATGGTGGTTGCTCTTGCAGCGCTGGGGCTCGGCGCCTGCAACGGGTCGGACGACGAGTTGCCTGTCAGCCTTACCGTACAACGCGTCTTCCCCAGTCTTTCCTTCAGCAGCCCGGTGGCGATGCTCCAGGCACCGCGTGACAGCACGCGCTGGTTCGTTGTCGAGCAGGCCGGGCAGGTACGCGTGTTCGACAACGATCCGGCGGTTACGGCAGCGCCCTTGTTCGTCAACATCGACGGCTTGAATCGCGTGACCTTCAGCGGCGAGGCCGGATTGCTCGGCATGGCCTTCCATCCCAATTTCCCTCGCGACCCCCGTGTGTATTTCTTCTACTCACATACCGATGCCACACTTGGACTGGTGTCGCGGCTCTCGGAATTCATTTCACTGGACGCTGGCTTGACACTCGATCCGGATTTGGAGCGCGTCCTTCTAACCATCGAGAAACCGGGGACGGAGAGCAACCACAACGGCGGCAACATCGCCTTCGGACCGGACAGGTTCCTCTACATCGGGGTCGGCGACGGCGGCGGCGCGAACGACGGCGGTGCCAGCAACCAGCACGGAGCCATCGGCAACGGACAGTCGCTTACCACGCTGCTCGGCAAGATGCTGCGCATCGACGTCGAGGGCACCACCGGCGCGTTTCCCTACCGGATCCCGCCGACAAACCGGTTCGCCGGCAGCACCACGCTTTGCGGCACCGACGGCACAGGCTCGCAGAGTTGCCCAGAAATCTTCGCGGTCGGATTTCGCAATCCGTGGCGATGGAGCTTCGACCGTCTGACCGGACACCTTTGGGTAGCCGATGTCGGCCAGGGCGCACTGGAGGAAGTTGACCAGGTGACGCTCGGCGGCAACTACGGATGGCGCTGCTTCGAAGGCACGAACAACACCGGGCTCGCCTGCGGCTCGCCGGCGAACCCGTTGCCGCCGGTCGTGGAGTACGGCCGCGACGTTGGCCAGAGCACCACCGGCGGTTATGTTTATCGGGGTTCGGCGATCGCTTCCCTCGTCGGCCGCTACGTCTTCGGCGACTTCATCTCCGGCAGGATCTTCAACATCGCGGAAAGCACGCAACCCACGCTGACGCTAACGGACGGCTTGGAGTCGGGCCTCAGCATCTCTTCGTTCGGTGAAGACAACGACGGCGAACTGTACGTCGTTGACTACGGTGGAGGACTCTATCGAATCAGCCAGTAGCCGCGCCAGCGGACGGTGGATGTCTTGACTGAGTTGTTGGGTCCCTTCGCATGCGGATACCTGTGGCTCCTGCCACTGCAACCGCAACGAAGAAGAGCCCTGCAAGGAAGCAGAAAGCCGCGATAATCAGTTCAGCAGTGCCAGCGAACGGTCCGGTAACGCCCGCAACAGCGTTGGACCTGGGCAAGAGAACGACACCCAGCGGGACACCCGCAATGACACCGATGCCGCCAATCCCGAGCGAATATCCATGAAGTCGACGGAAGCGAAGCGCCCGTCGAGCAACGGGTGGAAATGCGACCAAGCCCACGGGAATGCCTGCGAGCCAAATGATGTCATCATCAAGACCCATGTTTTGGCTGACGATGAAAGGTACGGCTAACACAACAACGCTGAGCCCCGTGACGATGCACCACCACGCGAGGTAATAGCTTGCCCGGAGAGCAATTTGTAATGCTCTGTTCATTTGATTCTTGCGTCCAACCCCGAAATAAATCGCCGTCGGCCGATCCGTCGTTTCTGAGACGAAGAGTCTCGCCCCACGGTCAACTTAAGTGCAAGAATCAAGACGCGACCGCATACTTTTCACGGGAGGAGAAGGCAAATGGCGAGACCCGACCCTGTGGTTTGCTCCTCAGGAGTTCCGCGTGTGCATGGACATCGCGTCTGACCCTACTTCTCCTTTCCGACCCCTGCTGCTTCTGCGCTCTGCCTTGATTGCCACTGCTCGTCCTTGCCCAGCGCCTTCCGGATCTCGGCGAACGTGTCTTTGATGACTACGTCCTCGCTACTGATCATGTTGTCACGGCCCTGGCCAGCGGCAAACAACAACTGCTGCGAATCAAGGTCATACACTCTGACCACGAAGAGTTTGAACCGGTACCACATATCCCAGATACTCCGGTAATCGACGCGGGCGACGAGCTTTGGTGTCTTTTCCCACTCTTCGGTGATTTGCCCCGATCTCACTCTGACGACAGATTCCTGTAGGTTCTCCACGCTATGGCCGCGGTCGTACGAGAGTGCGTCGTATACGGCCCTGTCTGTCTGAAGATACTTGAGCACCACATCACTCTTGATCGCGAAGTTGACGTTCTGTGGCAGTTGCCCGCCGGTTGCGTCGGCCATGGCCACAGGATTCAGGGTCCCCTGCATTACGCCGATCACGACCCCCTCGTTGTCGAATAGCGGTCCTCCGCTGTTTCCCGGTTGAATTTGCGCCGAGACCTGCAGTTGCTTGGGATCATCCCGTATACCGGCGGTCGCGCTTATGGAGCCTCTTGTATAGCGGATGCTTGTCCCGAGAATGTTGCCCAAGGGATATCCGATGGTCGAAACATCTGCTCCAATACTGTAACGTTGGTCGCGCCTGAAGCCGAGTGCGCGGACCAGAGGTGTAATAGGCGTCCTTGGCTTGAGCAACGCCAGATCTTTGTCCTTGTCGGCACTCACGACGTCTGCTACGTATCGGACGTTGGAGACCCAGATGGTCGCGACTTTCTCTCCTGCCAGCACATGGGCGCAGGTAAGAACGTGACCTTCCGGTGAAATCACAAACCCGGTTCCCTGCGTGCCGGCAAAGGGCTCGTCAGGGGAGACAACCTTCACTTTGAGACCCATCGACTCGAACTCCTTGATAACCCGCGGCTGAACGTTCCGAGGGTCTTTCTCGAGGGCGAGCAAGTACAAGTCGCCATACGCCTTCACCGGCGACGAATCACTTTTTACGATTCGTGTGGCCGAAACGCAGCCGCTGAGCAACAGCATCAGGGCTAGCAGGCATATCGGCGCCAATGGACGAGTACACATGTTCTGCCCTCCAGGCAAACGTCGCGTCGGGTGAGTATGCGAGTGATCTCCAGCGCTTCCAGTCTGCGCGTACGTCGGTCGCTAAGACAATATGCCTTTAGCCATATCGTTATCACCCCAGGTTTCTCCTCGCTTGATCATGTGGCGAGTAGAGGCAGATAGGACCTTCCCCGATCTATGCGGATGTCAGGGCCGCTTCACGTCGAGCTTGGCCCCGGCAGTCACTCATCGTGGCGTAGCGTCTCGCACACCAATCGTTCGGCTCTGCAGTTTCGAGAATTGAACTCGAAACGGCGTCTCGTGGCCTTTTCCATCCGACACCTCATTCTGTTCTCCAGACAACATCCTCGCACGCGATAGTGCGGAAGAACCCACCGGCGTCGCTTCGCGTTGCAGTACCCACGCGCAGCTTTCACTTTCTCTCCCACCAAAGTCTCTCCGTAGTTCACCCGCACTGCCACCGCCCGCTTCCATCTCCGCCAAGCGGCACCCCGAACTTTCCGGGGAAACCAGCGGCGTCCGGGGAACCTTGTCGATGATGAGTTCCATGGTTGTCACCCGTCGTCGACTGGCCGGGTCATAATAGAAAGCCAAAATCCGGGCGACTTGATTTCTGAATTTGCGACACAGGGCAGGAATTCAGTCCGGCCAGTCGTAGGGAGGCTCCCGTGAGCAAAACGGTATGCGTGTTCGTCCTCGCGTGGCTGCTAATGCTGTCAACGGCAACGCAGTCGCAACAGCCGGAGGCGCCGGCGGCCGAATATCCGTCGTCGGCATTCCCCTTGAAGGTGGAGAAACGGCTTCCGCCGGCGGGGCCCGAACTCCAGACGCTGGCGGGAAGCCCGGCAAGATACACACAGGAACAAATCGACAATCTGCTGAACCCGCCGGATTGGTTCCCGGACCAGCGTCCGGAACCGCCCGCGATCGTACTCAAGGGGCACGGCGACGCATTGGCATGCGGTGCGTGTCACCTCCTGTCCGGACTCGGCCACCCAGAATCCGCCGACCTTACGGGCCTGACCGTCGCGTACATGGTTCAACAGATGAAAGATTTCAGGGCCGATAGCAGAATCGACGTGCCCAGGATGAACAAGATTGCAAAGGCCGTGTCGGAGAACGAGTCACTGCAGGCGGCCACGTGGTTTTCCAAGCTCAAGCCCCGCCCGTTTACCCGGGTCGTCGAAGCCGACATGGTGCCGAAGACGTTCGTGGGCGACGGCCGAATGCGCTTCGTTGAACCGGATGGCGGCACCGAACCGATCGGCAATCGCATCATTACCTTGCCCGAGGATCAGGCGCGAGCGCGGCTGCGCGATCCGAATTCGGGATTCATCGCCTACGTTCCCGTCGGGAGCATCGCGAAAGGCAGGGAACTTGCCGAGTCCGGCGGCATTGGCAGAACGGTTCCGTGCGCGATTTGTCACGGTCCAGACCTGAGAGGGGTGGGCAATGTGCCGAGACTCGCCGGCATTCATCCGATTTACATCGCGCGCCAGCTTTACCGCTTCAGGGATGGGACGCGAAACGGCACCGAGGCCGCGATGATGAAGCCTGCCGCTGACAGGTTGACTGACGAAGATATTGTCAATCTCTCTGCGTACCTGGGGTCGCTCGCGCCCTAGGCCGCAAGCGCCAGTTTCCAGGCTGCGGACTGACTCGAAACATCGCTATGGCGCCTATTGCTATAGGGCGGTACGGTTGAATTCCTCTCCTTTAGGTGCCGCCGAGGATTAGGATATCGTCGCGTGGGCTCAACGCCTCACGAGGTGCCGGCGCTGTTCCCTGGGGCCCGGAACTTGCCGGCTGCGGCCTCTGAGAAATCAAGCATTGCGGCCTCGAATCACCACTGATTGGGGGGAGGAATAGCCATGAAAATCGTATGGAAAGGTTTACTGACTGGGCTTTTTTGTTTAGCTTCTCAGGCCTGGGCGGCGGAAGCGAACGAACTGACCGCAAGCCAGTCGATCCGGATCAACGCGGCGCCGGAGGCGGTATGGGCGGTGGTGGGGGACTACAACGGATCCCCGCGTTGGCTGCCGCTCGTCGAGCGCAGCGAGATCGTGGTCGGCATGAACAACCGGGTCGGCGCGATCCGTCTGATCACGCGACGCAACGGCACGAAGGTCACGGAGCGGCTGTTGGAACACGATCCGCAGGGCATGCGCATGGCCTACACCTACGTGGACGGGGCGGTCATGGCGAGCGATTACTTTCCAGTCATTAAGGTCAAGGACTCGGGCGACGGGACGAGCGTCGTCGAGTGGAGCGCAAACTTCAGGCGCCTGGCCTACTCGATCGACCCGCCGCCGCCCGGGCAGGATGACAAGTCGATGACGGACTTCTACAACGGAATATACAAGACCGGCCTCGAAAGCTTGAAGCGCGTCGTGGAAAGCGGACAGTAAGTCCGCGAGCGAATCGGGTCGCCGCAGTACCAGCATGATCGACATGACTCGCCGCGCACACTTGACGAGTCTGCTCGGCTTGGCTTCGCTGGCGTGCCTGCCATCACGGATCCCGCGCCGCTTCGGAAGCGCCGGTTCCGCCGCAAGGCATCGGGCGCCGCATCCGGCATCTGTCCTACAGCGATCAGGGCGGTCGCCCCGACGGCGTGCAGGTCATGGTCAACCGCGGCCATGTCTATGTCGGCCACATGTTCAGCGATGGCGTGACAATTCTCGACGCGGCGGACCCGCGGCAGCTGAAGCCGGTCGGCTTCTTCACCGCGGGCGTCAACACCCGGACACATCATCTCCAGGTGGCGGACGATCTGCTGCTGCTTGCAAACGGCGCGAACATCGTCGCGATGCAGTCCTACGACAACATGCGCGGCTATTTCGAGAACACGCTCGCCGACAGCATCACCAACCGCAAGACAGTTCCGCTCGGGCCTGAGCATCCACGACATCTCCCGCCCCAGCGGAGATGAAGGAGATCGCGTTTCTCGAAATGCCCGGCTTCGGCATCAACCGACTGTGGTGGCCGGGCGGGCGCTACGCCTTCGTTTCCGCGCATTTCGACGGCTTACACGGATCACATTTTGTGCATCGTCGATCTGAAGGACATTACCAAGCCGGAGATTGTTTCGCGCTGGTGGCTGACCGGCATGCATCGGGCGGGCGGCGAGACATCGGCGTGGCCGAAGGGCCGCCGCGTCGCTCTGCATCACATGATCACCGCGGGCGATCGCGGCTATGCCGCCTGGCGCGATGGCGGGTTCACCATCCACGATATCAGCGACCCAACAAATCCCAAGCTGCTCTCGCACATCAACTGGTCGCCGCCTTTCCCCGGCGGTACGCACACGCCACTGCCGTTGCCGGGACGCGGCCTTGCGGTCGTGGCCGACGAGGCCAACGCCGAAAAATGCGTAAAGGGAACGTTCCACACCTTCGTCGTGGATGTGCGCGCGCCGGAGAACCCGGTGCCGATCGCCACGTTGCCCTCGCCGACAGACCGCGACTATTGCTCGCTGGGAGTGTTCGGTCCGCACAACCTGCACGAGAACCGGCCAGGGTCCTTCCGCAGCGAAGAAATCATTTTCGCAACCTACAACAACGCCGGGGTGCGCGTGTTCGACATCAAGGACGCGTTCGCACCGAAGGAGATCGCCTCCTGGATACCGCCGGCTCCCAAACGTCTGATCGACCCGCGGCCGAACGTCTCGCTCGCAGCAAAGACCTGCGACGCGTACGTCACGCCTGAGGGGCTGATGTACGTGAGCGACTGGAATGCTGGCATGCACGTGCTGCAGTACGAAGGCTGAACCGCGCAAGACCGCAAGTCACTCCCCGCACCGGAAGAGTATGGTCCCGGGTTACACTCCCGCCACATTGGCGCTGATCGTGGCTCTGTAGGAACCCCGCCATGCCCGCACAGAAAATACTGGACCTGATCGGAAACACGCCCCTGGTCGAAGTTACCCGGATGGATGCGGGCAAATGCCGCCTGTTCCTGAAGATGGAAAGCCAGAATCCCGGGGGCTCGATCAAGGACCGCATCGGCGTGTCAATGATCGGCGCCGCGGAGAGGGACGGCAAACTCAAGCCTGGCGGGACCATCATCGAGGCCACCGCCGGCAATACTGGTCTCGGCCTTGCGCTGGTCGCCGCACTGAAGGGCTATCGCCTGATCCTGGTGGTGCCGGACAAGATGAGCCGCGAGAAGATTTTCCACCTCAAGGCGATGGGCGCGGAGGTCATACTCACGCGCTCCGATGTCGGTAAAGGCCACCCCGAGTACTACCAGGACATGGCCGAGCGCCTGGCCCGGGAAACGCCCGGTTCGTTCTTCGTGAACCAGTTCGGCAATCCGGCGAATCCCCACGCGCACGAGACGACCACCGGTCCGGAAATCTGGGAACAGATGGATCACAAGGTGGATGCTGTGGTGTGCGGCGTCGGCTCGGCCGGCACCATGACGGGGCTATCGCGCTATTTCGCCAAGGTGTCACCTGAAACCGAGATGGTGCTCGCTGATCCGGTAGGCTCGGTGCTCGCCGACTATGTCCTCACCGGCAAATATGGCGAAGCGGGTAGTTGGATCGTCGAGGGCATCGGCGAAGATTTCATCCCGCCGATTGCCGATTTCTCCCGTGTCAAGAAAGCCTACTCGGTCAGCGACGAAGAAGCCTGCACGACCGTACGCGACCTGCTGAGAAAGGAAGGCATCCTCGCCGGCTCTTCATCGGGCACGCTGATCGGCGCGGCGCTGCGTTACTGCCGCGAACAAACCCGGCCCAGGCGTGTCGTGAGTTTCGTCTGCGATAGCGGCAACAAGTACCTGTCGAAGGTGTTCAACGATTACTGGCTGATGGACCAGGGGTTCCTCAAGCGCGAGCAGTTCGGCGACCTGCGCGATTTGATCACGCGCCGCCACGAGGAACACGCCACCGTGACCGTCGGCCCCGACGACAAGCTGATGACCGCGTATGCACGCATGAAGCTCTACGACATCTCGCAACTTCCGGTGCTCGACGAGGGCCAAGTGGTGGGCATCGTCGACGAGTGGGATCTGCTTACCGCAGCGCAGGAAACCCCGGGACGTTTTCGCGACCCTGTGCGCTCGGCGATGACCCAGCGTATCGAGACGGTCGGCCTGAAGACGCCGCTGATGCAATTGACGCAGGCGTTCAACAAGGGCCACGTTGCCATCGTCGTTGACAAAGGTAAGTTCTATGGCCTGATCACCCGCATGGACGTTCTGAACCATCTGCGCAATCGCACACCCTGAGGCATCTAACGCCAAGCACTCACCGCGGAGGACGCAGAGGACGCCCCCCTCACCCCATCCCTCTCCCCCCACAACCGGGTGGAGAGGGAGATGGATACGCGTTGATCCCCGATTGTGTAGCTTTTCGGCTCCCTCTCTAGCTTGCTGGAGAGGGCGGGGGTGAGGTGATTCCCTCCGCGTCCTCTGCGTCCTCCGCGGTGAGCGCTTTATTGGAGTGAGCAGGCCCAAGTCCGAAACAAAAGGTAAGATTCGAGAATGAAGAGCAACAAGGACAAGCAAGGCTTCGCCACCCGCGCCATCCATGCCGGACAGTCGCCCGAGCCGACCACCGGTGCGGTGATGACACCGATCTTTGCCACCTCCACCTTTAGGCAGAGTTCCCCGGGTGTGCACACCGGCTACGAGTACGCACGCACACAAAATCCGACGCGCCACGCTTTTGAGCGCTGCATCGCGGACCTGGAGGGCGGCGTTCAGGCTTTTGCGTTCGCTTCAGGACTTGCCGCCAGCGCCACGGTACTGGAATTGCTGGATGCCGGCAGCCACATGGTCGCGGTCGATGACATGTACGGCGGCAGCTGGCGCCTGTTCGAGCGCGTGCGCAAGCGCTCGATGGGGCTCAAGGTGAGTTATTCCGATCCCAACCTGGCCGGCTCTCTGGAAAAAGCGTTGCAGCCGGACACGAAAATGATCTGGGTCGAGACGCCTTCCAATCCGTTGCTCAAGGTTACCGACCTCGCGCAAGTTGCGAAGGTCGGCAAGGAACGCAAAGTTCTCACCGTCGTGGACAACACTTTCGCTTCGCCTTACATACAACGGCCGCTCGATCTTGGCATCGACCTCGTGGTTCATTCGGTGACCAAGTACATCAACGGACACTCGGACATGGTCGGCGGCATCGTAGTGGTCAGGGAGCGCAGGGACCTCGTCGAGAAACTGGAGTTCATGCAGAACGCCATCGGTTCCATCCTCGACCCGTTCTCCAGTTTTCTGGCGCTGCGCGGGGTCAAGACGCTGCCGCTGCGCATGAAGCAACACTGCGGCAATGCCATGCATCTGGCGGCGTGGCTGCAGTCTCATCCGAAAGTCGAGCGGGTGGTATACCCCGGACTGCCCAGCCACCCTCAACACCTGTTGGCGGCGAAACAGATGAACGGTTTCGGCGCAATGATGGCTGTCTATCTCAGGACCGACATGCACGGTGTGCGCCGCGCGCTGGAAGCATGCAAGGTGTTCACGCTCGCCGAAAGCCTTGGAGGCGTGGAAAGCCTGGTCGGACATCCGGTCACCATGAGCCACGGATCGCTGCCGGTGGAACTTCGCGCCAGACTCGGCATCACCGACAACCTGGTGCGGCTGTCGGTCGGCATCGAGGACATCAACGACCTGATCGCAGACATCGATCAGTCATTGGCAAGGGTCTGAAGATGAGTTCGCGCCTGATTTACACGGGAATCTTCTTGGTCTGCAGCGGATTGTTCGGCTTCGGGCTGTATCTCCAACACGCACAGGGACTCGATCCTTGCCCGATGTGCATCCTGCAGCGCTATGCCTTTGTTGCCATCGGCGTGATCGCGCTGGCCGCGGCACTCCACAACCCGGAGACAACCGGCAAGTGGGGTTACAGCGCACTGCTGGTGATTTTCGCCAGTCTCGGCGGCGGTGTCGCCACGCGTCACGCGTGGCTCGAACATAACCCGCCCAAGGTCTTCGACTGCGGCGCCGACCTCGGATACATGATTGAGTCCCTGCCGCTGGCCGACGCGCTGCCGATGATCTTCCGGGGCACCGGCGACTGCACCAAGGTGTTGTGGCGGTTCCTCGGCCTTTCGATTGCGGAGTGGGCGTTGTTCTGGTTCGCGATATTTCTGGTCGCCGCGATCGTTGCCGCGGCGATGAAGCCGAAACGCCTGAGGATGTTCGGGCCCTGAAATCAGGGCCCGGAAACTAGGGTAGCTCTTCCCACTCGCGTGGCAACAGCCGCGCCACCAGTACGTAGCCGCCCTTGCCGTCGGGCTCGTAGATCGCGGCCTCGCCCTGGGTGCCCAGATGAAAGCCTTCCGCGTCCAGCAGATTGAAGCCGTGAGAGACCAGCACGGTATTCGTCCCGGGCACCGGCGATGCGGCAAGCAATTTCTTCAGGGCGGCAATCGCCTGTTCCCGGCGCGGTGCCGCCTCAGCAGAACGGCCTACGCCGGTGAGCATCGGCTCGAGTTTATAGCGTCCGAATGCCAGGTCCGCGGTTTCCCTGCAGCGACAGAATTCGCTGGCCAGCACCTCGCCGACCGGGATATTCAGGTTTTTGAACTGCGTGCCGATCAACTTCGCCTCTGCGCGGCCGTTGTCGTTGAGATTGCGCTGGGTCTCGCAGCGCTTCAGGTCCACCCCTTGCTCGAGGTAGGCCGGGCCGGTATCGGCATGGCGGAAGTAGATCACATAGCCGCCGCGCTTGAGTGCAGCCGCGAGCGATTCGCCGTGCAGTGCATTTTCCTGTTCCGGCACACCGGACGGCGCCGATAGAACCGCCGTCGAGAACGCCGCCAACAGGACACCGGCGAATCGCATCGCAATACGTGAGGGGCCGGTCACCCTGAACTCTCACCGGTCACACTCGACAACTCGTGCCAGAGCTCAAGCGCGGTCTGGGTGCGCCACTCCACATGTCGGCGCAACGCCTTCGCGATCACCGGACCGTACTTCGAATCGTGGGTGGCAGCCAGCTCCTCCGGGATGCCACCAAGAATTTCCTCCTGGGTGAAATAGGGAATTTCCTTCAGCAACAGCGCCAGCAGCAATAACCCGGTCTGATAGATGTCCACGTGACGCCCGACTGCGCCGAACTCTTCGGGATTGAGCGCTTCGGGCGGGCGCATCCAATCGGCCAACAGCGTCTGGAATACCCGGATGTCGGATTCCAGCCGGCTCAGGCCGAGATCACCGACCTTGAACGACCACACCGGCTCCCCCAACAACCTGCGCTTGCGCCGGGTCTCGGTGACAAAGACATTGCCCGGGTGCAGATCCTTGTGGACGTAGCCGGCGGCATGGATGTAGTCAAGTGCCTGGAGAATGTCGCTTGCGACATAGGGAATCCAGCGATCCGAGTCCAGGCCCCGGCGGGCGATCAGGCTGGTGAGCGGGAAGCTGCAACGCTCGATGATGAGATAGAAGGTGTCATTGTGCTCGAACGCATCGTAGACGAACGTGATGTTCGGATGGCGCATCACCAGCAGCTTGCGCAGCTCGTCCTGCCAGATATTGCGCACCTCCCGATAGGATTTGTCGTGCGGCAGCAGAATCTTGGCGACCAGCGCATTTCCCCAATCGTCTCGGCAGTCGTACACCATGCCGAATCCGCCCTTGCCTATCGGCTCGCCGATGAAGTAGCGGCGCTCATCTTTTACGATCACCTCGCCCGTGGCCGGCAGCCGGAACTGCCGCGGCTGGCGGAACGCCAGACTCTTGATGGCGTCGAGGCGCGGCGATTTAGTGGGGGAGCGTATGGTCATGGTCACTTCAGTGCCGGCTGCGGAATCACCGGCGCGTGTCCGCGCCTGTAAACCATCACGGTGCGTTTGAAGGTGATGACGATCACGCCATCCTGATTGAAGCCCGTCGTTTTCACAGTGACGATACCGACATTGGGACGCGACCCGGATTCGCGCTTTTCCAGCACCTCGGACTGCGAGTATATGGTATCGCCTTCGAAAACCGGATTGGGCAGGCGCACCTCATCCCAGCCCAGGTTGGCAAAGACGTTCTGAGATACGTCGGTCACACTCTGTCCGGTGACCAATGCGACGGTGAACGTCGAATCCACCAGCGGCTTCCTAAACTCCGTTTGTGCGGCGTAATAGGCATCGAAATGAATCGGCGCGGTGTTCTGGGTGAGCAGCGTGAACCAGATGTTATCCGTCTGCGTCACGGTGCGGCCAAGCGGATGACGATACACGTCGCCGACCTCGAAGTCCTCGTAGAATCTTCCCTTCCAGCCTTCTTTCTCAGCCATGTCTTAATGCCTTGATTCTGACCTCTCTTAACACAAAGGATTCTTTTCAATACCCCCTTGAGGGGTGCACGAAGGAACGGCAAAATGACACGAAGGAAGACGAAAACACGGCCTGATCGACAGAACACACTGTGGATCCAGTTTCTGACGTTCGTGGTCCATGATCAACTCTTTCCTGATCTTTTTTTCTGATTCACCTTCGTGATCCTTTCTTGCTCTTCCTTCGTGCCCTTCGTGTCGAATGCGTTTTGTTTTTTTAGATCGCCCGATCCTGCTGTAACCGGGCGATAAAGCCGTCGTTGAAACCCAGTTCCTGCAGGATCGCACGGGTGTGCTGGCCGGCAGCAGGAATCGGATCCATGCGCGTCTCCACCCCTTGCATGGTCACCGGCGGCACCAGCGCCTTGATCGTGCCCTGCGGCGAATCCACTTCGCGCCAGCGGTTGCGGGCCCGCAACTGCGGATGGTCCCAGAACTCCTGCATGGTATTCAAGCGCGCGTTGGCGATCTGCGCCTTTTCCAGCCGCTCGCACCACCCGCTCCGCGGTCAGTGTCGAGAATGCCGAGACAATGATATCGGTGAGCGCATTCCGGTTGGTAACGCGATGGCTGTTGCTGTCGAAGCGCGGATCGGCCGCAAGCTGCGGCTGCTCCAGTGCGACCGCGCAGAAATTCGCCCATTCCCGTTCGTTCTGGATGCCGAAGAACACCGTCTTGCCGTCGCCCGCCGGAAACGGCCCGTACGGATGAATAGTGGCGTGTGCGGCGCCGGTCCGCGGCGGCGCGGTACCGCCGTAGCCGGTGAAGTAAGCAGGGTAGCCCATCCATTCGCCGAGCGCCTCGAACATGGAGACGTCGAACGTCGTCCCCTGGCCGGTCTTCTCGCGCTGAAAAAGTCCGGTGAGGATACCGGTGTAACCGTACATCCCGGCGGCAATGTCCGCTATCGAGATGCCCGACTTCGCCGGCGTCTCGGGCGTGCCGGTCACCGACACAACGCCCGACTCGCACTGGATCAGCAGATCGTAGGCTTTCTTCAGGCTGTACGGGCCGTCGGGACCGTAGCCGGAAATATTGCAGGCGACTATGCGCGGGTTCTTGTCCAGCAGATCGCCGGATGCGAGTCCCAATCGCGCCGCCGCACCGGGCACCAGATTTTGCACAAAGACATCGGCTTTCTTCACCAGCCGGTCGAGGATCGCCGCAGCGTCCGGATGCTTCACGTCCAGCGTGAGGCTTTCCTTTGAGCGGTTGAGCCAGACGAAATGCGACGACTGGCCTAGCACGGTCTTGTCGTAGCCGCGGGCGAAATCGCCGGCCTGCGGGCGTTCGATCTTGATCACCCTTGCACCGAGATCGGCAAGCTGCCGCGTGGCGAACGGTGCGGCAACTGCTTGCTCAAGCGAAACGACTGTTATGCCTTGCAGTGGGAGCATTCAAGTCAAGAGCGTGAAACGCAAAGGGCGCAAAGGTACGCGAAGGAAATACAAGTGAAAAGTGGGAATCTCACAAGAGCCGTCTGCGGAACGACGAATGACATGGGAGCGCAACTTGCCGGAAAGCAGGCACGCGTCCAACTGCAGTTGGCCCAGGCAAGAGTTCAATTCTCGTCGTTGCTTTCCTTTGCGTACCTTTGCGCCTTTGCGGTGAAAACAGTCTTCAAGGGTTCTGCGCGAAGGCGACGCCGATCATCGAGTCGCGGGTCACCAGTGCGGCGAGCTTTTCCTCCGACCAGCCTTCGGTGCCCGCCGGACGCTTCGGCAGTACCAGATAACGCATGTCGGCAGTGGAGTCGTGGACGCGCACGATGACGTCCGTGGCAATCGTGGTGCCGAATTCCTTCAGCACGTCGCGCGGTTCGTTGATCACCCGCGACCGGTAGTTGCGGCTCTTGTACCAGTCTGGCGGCAGTCCGAGCAGCCAGCGCGGATAGCAGGAGCACAGCGTGCACACGATTACGTTGTGCTCCTGCTCCGTGTTCTCCACCACCACCAGCTTGTAAGGCCCGCGTTCCATGCCGAGCGCCTCGCAGGCCGCGTTGCCGTCGCTTAGCAGCAGCTTCCGAAGTTCCAGATCGGTCCAGGCCCTGGCCACCACCCTGGCGCCTAGCAACGGCGTGCGGTTGTCCATGTCCTCGACCTGCCGGCGTACTTCGTCTGCACTGAGGATGCCCTTTTCGATCAGCAGCCCGCGCACCGCGATTTCCATCGCCCGCCATTGAGTGAGGGTGTCGTCCTGGTCGGCGCGCGGTGGATGCCGGTGTGGTTGGGTGTGGCCGGGCCGATGGTCGTGGTCGTGCGGGCGATCGTGATCGTGCGGCATGTCAGGCCGGCTCCAGCCAGTGTTGGAAAATCTCTATATCTACGGTGTCGGCAGGATTTCCATCGTATGCGGTCCAAACCTCGTGCTGCAGAAAACGCACGCGGTACAGCGGCTGTTTCGGCAGACCCGGACGGGCGTACGCGAGCTCCTCGGGATTGCCGTAAGCGCCACAAAGGCGCTCGATCACGCCGCGTTTGCCGCGGATGTAATAAGGGGTGCGGACGTGACCGATCGGATAGGCGGCACGCACCGCGACGTGGTCGCCAGTGCCGAACTGCGGCGATGTCCCTTCAGCGGCCGCCACCAGCTTGCGCCTGTGCTTCGGCCATTTTGCGGCCGAGTTCGTCGATGCTGATGACGCCGCGCTGGATCAGGGTCTGCGTGATCGAATAGATCCAGCGCTCGTAATAGCTCATCTTGTCGTAGGCATCCAGCCCCAGTCCCTCGATGTTGCGGCGGAGCTCGTCCACCGTCATCAGCCCCTTCCTGGTCAGGAGCACCAACAACGCGTCCACGCGCTTTTCCCAAAGCGCGTAATCATGCTCGGTCGCTTCGACGGTTCCCGCCGGTAGACCACCCATGTCGTGGACGCCGCGATAGTTCATCATGACTGCATCGGAAGAACGGAAGTGAAGCTGCGATTATAGGACGCTTCCGGCGCTCGCGATAATGGGGCCGAGGGAGCTCAGTACGAGCGCGGCAGGCCGAGCACCCGCTCGGCAATGTAGGCAAGGATCAGGTTGGTGGAGATCGGAGCGACCTGGTACAACCGCGTCTCGCGGAACTTGCGCTCGATGTCGTACTCGGCTGCGAAGCCGAAACCGCCGTGGGTCTGGAGACAGACGTTGGCTGCCTCCCAGGATGCGTCCGCTGCCAGCATCTTGGCCATGTTCGCTTCCGCCCCGCAAGACTTGCCCGTCTCAAACAACGTGGCCGCCTTGTAGCGCATCAGATCGGCCGCTTCGACGTTGACATGGGCACGCGCAATCGGAAACTGAACGCCCTGGTTCTGGCCGATTGGCCGTTCGAACACAACGCGCTCCCGGGCGTAGCGGCAAGCGCGCTCGATGAACCAGCGCCCGTCGCCGATGCACTCGGCGGCGATCAGGATGCGCTCGGCGTTCATGCCATCGAGGATGTAGCGGAAACCCTTGCCCTCTTCGCCGATCAGATTCTCGGACGGCACTTCGAGATTATCGAGGAAGAGTTCGTTGGTCTCGTGGTTCGGCATGTTGCGGATCGGCCGCACTGTGATTCCCTTGCCGCCCGAGATGCGCAAATCCACCAGAAATACCGACAGGCCATCGGACTTGTTCTGCACCTGATTCAGCGGCGTGGTGCGCGCCAGCAACAACATCAGGTCGGAGTGCTGCACGCGGGAGGTCCAGACTTTTTGCCCATTGACGACGTAGCGGTCGCCTTTGCGTACCGCCATGGTCTTGAGCCTTGTGGTATCGGAGCCGGTGGTCGGTTCGGTCACCGCGAACGACTGCAGCCGTAGTTTTCCCGCGGCAATTTCCGGAAGATATTTGCGCTTTTGCGCTTCGGAGCCATGGCGCAGAAGAGTGCCCATGATGTACATCTGCGCATGGCAGGCACCGGAGTTGGCACCCGAACGGTTCACCTCCTCGAGGACGATCGAGCCCTCGGTGATGCCAAGCCCGGACCCGCCGTATTCCTCGGGAATCAGTGCCGACAGCCACCCGGCGTCGGTCAGCGCACGCACGAAGTCTTCAGGATAGGAGCGTGCTTCGTCGAGTTTGCGCCAGTACTCGCCGGAGAAACGCGAGCACAGGTCGCGCACCGCTGCGCGGATCTGCTGGTGGGATTCTGGCCGATCCATTGTTGTGGGGACTGTCCTGCCCCTGAAGCAAGAACGGCTGGCTCGACGGCCAGCCCTCTTCGGTGGGTCTGCTTACTTTCCGAGGAGTTTCTGAAGCTCGCCGGACTGATACATCTCGCGCATGATGTCCGCGCCACCGACGAACTCGCCGTTGACGTACAGCTGCGGGACTGTTGGCCACTTGGAGTAATCCTTGATGCCCTGGCGGATGTCCAGATCGGCCAGAACATCAACGGTGGCGACATTCTCGACACCACAGGCATCGAGAATCTGCACTGCTGCGGCGCTGAATCCGCACATCGGCGCGTCCGGCGTCCCCTTCATATACAGCACGACCGCATTGCCGGTGACCTGCTGCTTGATCTTTTCCTGTACATCCATTGGCGATACCCCTGGAAGATTAAAGGGAGTGCCCGTTCCGGATCTTGCCCGGCGGAGACACTCCCGTTAGACGGCATCGATGTTAACGACTCGGCGAATCGCGCGTCAATAGGCGCCCGCCGGCAATTCGCAGCAATCCCGCAATATCGGCACGGAATACCAGCTCGCCAAAGCCCGCGTTATGCAAAAGGTCTCTGCAAGCTTCGGCCTGATCGTAGCCGTGCTCGAACAGCAGCCAGCCGCCGGGGCGCAGATGCTTCGGCGCAGCGCCGATGATACAGCGAAGGTCTGCGAGTCCGTCGGTACCCGCCGCGAGCGCCTGGCGAGGCTCGAAACGCAGGTCGCCCTGTCGCAGGTGCGGGTCGTCTGCGGCAACATAAGGCGGGTTCGCCGCAATCAAATCGAAGCGGCGGCGGCCCAATGCGGCGAACCAGTCGCTTTGCAGAAATTCCACGTCGACGTCGAGCGCGGCTGCATTCTCCCGCGCCAATGCCAGTGCGGGGCTCGAACTGTCCACTGCAGTGATCAGTGCCGCAGCCCGATGGCGCGCGATCGCGATGGCGATGCATCCACTGCCGGTGCCGAGATCCAGTACCTTGCGCGTTTCACCCTTCGGCAGCCTTTCCAGTGCCGCTTCCACCAGCTCCTCCGTTTCAGGGCGCGGGATCAACACGTCGGGCGTGACCCGCAACGGCAGCCCATAGAACTCCTTCACACCGAGCAAATAGGCCACTGGGTGACCACTCGCCCGCCGTGCGACAAGAGACTGGAACTTTGCAGCGGTTTCGGAATCCGCCGTTTGATCCGGATGAGTGGTCAGCCAGGCGCGTGATACGCCCAGCGCGAAACCCAACAGCACCTGCGATTCGCGCCGCGCTTCGGCAACATCCCGGTCTGCGGCCAGGTCCCGCAGCGCTTTCTCGAGAAGCGCGCCGACCATTGCAATCACGCTTGGGTCGCAATCATGTCTTCTGCCATTGCGGCAAGCTGTTCGGCCTGATGCTCGGCCATCAAGGCGCCGATCAAATCGTCAAGCGCACCGTCCATTATCTGATCGATTTTGTACAGCGTGAGGTTGATGCGGTGATCGGTGACGCGTCCCTGAGGGAAGTTGTAGGTGCGAATGCGTTCGGAGCGGTCACCGCTGCCGATCAGCGACTTGCGGGTCGCCGCCTGTTTTGCCTGCTGCTCACGTAATTGCCTGTCCTTGATGCGCGCAGCCAGCACGGCAAGCGCATGAGCCTTGTTCTTGTGCTGGGAACGGTCGTCCTGGCATTCGACCACGATGCCGGTCGGAATGTGGGTCACGCGCACGGCGGAATCGGTCTTGTTGATGTGCTGGCCGCCGGCGCCGGAAGCGCGGAAGGTATCGATGCGCAGTTCCGCGGGATTGAGCACCACGTCCACGACCGCATCGACTTCCGGCAACACCGCCACCGTGCAGGCGCTGGTGTGGATGCGGCCCTGTGTTTCGGTCTCGGGCACACGCTGCACGCGATGGCCTCCGGATTCGAACTTGAGTTTCGAGTACGCGCCGTAACCGATGATTTCGGCGATTACTTCCTTGTAGCCGCCCTTTTCGCTCAAGCTTTCCGAAATCAGGTCAACTTTCCAGCCCTGGCGTTCGGCGTAGCGCGTATACATGCGGAACAGGTCGCCGGCAAACAATCCCGATTCATCGCCACCAGTGCCGGCGCGGATTTCCAGGAAGATGTTGCGTTCGTCGCTTGGATCCCTGGGCAACAATTGCTTTTGCAGTTCGCCTTCAATGCCCGCGAGCCTCAGCTTGCCGTCGCGCATTTCGGCTTCCGCAAGTTCGCGCATTTCCGGGTCACTGGCCAACTGCAACGCGGAGGCGACGTCCCGCTCGGATGCCTTGTAAGCGTTGTAGAGCGCGACCACCGGCGTGATCTCGGCGTGCTCGCGGGTGAGCTTGCGATAATTGTCGAGGTTCTTCGTGACGTCTTCGCCGGAGAGCAAAGCATTGAGTTCCTCCAGCCTGGCGGACAGTTGCGCCAGCTTGGAGGCGATCGAAGGTTTCATTCCGGCGGATTGACCTGGTAAAGGCGGGCGAGCGCCGCGACCAGGGAATCGCGCTCCCTGGCTTCGGCGGAACTGAGTGCGTGCGTCGGGGCGTGCAGGAACTTGTTTGTCAGAGCATGGGAGAGTTGCTCGAGCACTTTCTGCGGCTCTTCGCCCTTCGCCAGCAGTTTCGCCGCGCGGTCGAGCTCGTGGCGGCGCATGCGTTCCGCATGATCCCGCAGCGCACGAATGGTGGGAACCAGCTCGCGGGTCTCAAACCAGTGCATGAAATCGTGAACACTGGCGTTGATAATCGCCTCCGCCTGCGCCACCGCCGCCTGGCGGGTGTCGAGGCCTTCCTGAACGATCATGCCGAGGTCGTCCACGCTGTAAAGAAATACGTCATCGAGTTCGGCGACTTCAGCTTCGACGTCGCGCGGCACCGCCAGATCGATCATCAGCATCGGCCGGTGCCGACGCACCTTGATCGCGCGCTCGATCATGCCTTTGCCGAGAATCGGCAACTGGCTTGCCGTACAGGTCACCACGATGTCGTGCATTGCCAGCTGCTCGGACATATCGTTGAGGGTGATCGCCCTCCCCTCGAAGCGAGCGGCCAGTTCCTCGCCGCGTTCCAGTGTGCGATTGGCAAAAGTCGTCTGGCGTGGCTGTTTGCCAGCGAAGTGCGCGGCACAGAGTTCGATCATTTCGCCGGCGCCGATGAACAACACGTTCTGCTCGCCGATGCTCGCATAAATGCGTTCTGCGACTTTTACCGCGGCCGCGGCCAAGGAAACCGAGTTGGTGCCGATCTCGGTCTGGGTGCGCACTTCTTTCGCCACCGAGAAAGTCGACTGGAACAGTTTGTGAAGCACGGTGCCGAGCGTGCCGGCGTGCTCGGCGGACTTAACCGCATCTTTCATCTGCCCGAGGATCTGCGGCTCGCCCAGCACCATGGAATCCAGCCCGCTCGCCACCCGGAATGCATGCGCGACGGCGCGCTCGCGTGGCAGCGTATAAAGAAAAGGCTCGAGCGATTGCGACTTGAGATGATGAAAGCGTGCCAGCCAGTCGATCGCGCGTTCGGGTTCCGGGGTGCTGCAATAGACCTCGGTGCGATTGCAGGTCGAAATGATCGCCGCCTCCCTGACCGGCTCGCGTTTCACCAGGTCGCGCAGCGCGTCTTCCAGATTGGCGGCGTGAAAAGTCACCTGCTCGCGAACCGCGAGCGGGGCTGTATTGTGATTGACGCCGAAAGCAAAAAGCTGCATCGGAACCCTGAAACGACAAGGGACCTGACGGCCCCGGAAAGGCCGTCAATTATAAGCCAAATGGGTGGCTTTCCCTTGGATTCAGGGGTTTGGAGCAGGCTTTCGAAAAATACAAATGACGCCGGAAGAGATGGTGGCCAAGGGCGGAATCGAACCACCGACACACGGATTTTCAGTCCGCTGCTCTACCGACTGAGCTACTTGGCCACTTTGCTGCACAAAAACGAATCCCGACGCGGGATTAGTATTCTAACCACGCCGAGTGGCGTTAGTTTGTTGCGGGCCACCGACACAAGGATTTTGGCTCCGGCCGCGAGCTGAAGCTCGCTTAATGTGCGACAAGTCGCACATTAGCCTTCACCGAAACAAGCCGCTCTCGCGGCGTGTTGTCAGTCCTCTGCTCTACCGATTGAGCAACTTGGCCATGTATCGTTGCGGCAGGAAACGCCGCTCGGAAAGCGCGGCATTCTACCCGAAAACGCGCGCAACTGGACAACAGGACATTGCGATATCAAAGGGGCAATGGGGGACGTCGCCACCGTGCGTCCAAGACGACACGTCTGCGGCACACCCGCAGGATTTCGCCAGGTTCCGGTTGTTCAGACGCAGACCAGTTGGTGAGCGGCGCAAAATCGCAGCTTCAGAATCTGCAGCACTATCCAGAGCCAGAACAGAAGGAAAAAGGTGAGGAACGGGATGTGCCGATCCACGACTACCTTCGGCGAAATCGCCCGGGTCGCCCGGATCACGGGGCGCGTCAGGAACTGGAACATGCGGTACACGGCGTTTCGGTCCCGCGTACTGCCGGCCAACACGTAGAGCACGCCCTGGCCGAGGAGGAATAACCCGGCTACTTCAACCAGCGCGCGCAGCACGCTCAACAGGAACAGTTCGAACGGCACGCTCAGCCTCGTCTTTCGTCCACCTCGCGGGCGGCATGGGTTGCGGCCGGCCCCGATTTATCCGCAGTCTTGGCGGTCGCCCGCACCAAATGCTGTGTCACCTTCGGATCGAACCTGTTCAGATGCGCGATCACTTCATCGAGTCTTGTCGCGTTTATTGAGCGCGTGATAGGCAATGCCCAGCTCGTACCAGGCGTAAGTGTTCATCGGCTGCAATCGTGCGGCCTGCTCCAGGGCTTGCGCCGCTTCCTCATGCCGCCCGAGCGCCGCCAACGCAAGGCCCATTCCGTACCAGGCGCGATCGATGTTCGGCTTGAGTCGCACCGCATCCTTGAACGCGGTGATTGCCAGCTCGTGATCCCCTTTCTGATGATGGACGTACCCGAGATCGAACAGTGCAATCGCGTTATCCGGCTCGATTTTCAGTGCCGCCTCGAAGTGCTCGACCGCCAGAGAATAGCGGCCCAGTGATCCATACAGGAATCCCAACGCGCAGGCGGCCCGAACGTACGCCGGGTCCAGCCTGAGCGCTTCGCGCAGTTCATCCGCAGCCCGCTCGTGCTGTTTGAACAGCGTGAACAGGCGCGAACGCTGGACGTGCCACCACGGTTTGATTTTCATCGCCAGGCATATTAGCCCAACGCCACCGGCCGGCAAAAAAAAGGCCTGCGCTGGCAGGCCTCCTTTATTCCCGTTCAAACGCTCGCTATCGAGGCTTCAAAGCTGCCGCCGCGCTCAGGCCGCCTGGGTGTCGATGTCGCCGCGCAGGTGCGGATAGCGCACGTGGTCGACCAGCTCCTGCACCTTTTTCGATGGTTCCGGCGTGAGCAGGCTCACCACGATGATCGTGATGATGCCGATCGGCACGCCGAACACGCCGGCCGAGATCGGGTTCATGTTGAACCACTGATTCGCCGGCGACGCCACCGAAGAACGGGTAGGTCGTGTACATGTAATACATGCAGATGCCCAGACCCGCAACCATGCCGATGATCGCTCCCCACTTGTTGGCGCGCCTCCAGAACACGCCCAGCACCAGCGCCGGGAAGAACGCCGAGGCCGCGAGCGAGAACGCCGCACCGACCAGGAACAGGATGTCCCCCGGTTTGAGCGAAGTCACGTACGCTGCCACGAGCGCGACCACCAGCAGCAGGGCTTTCGATACCGAGACGCGGCGACCGGTCGTCGCGTGCGGGTCGATCATCTTGTAGTAGAGATCGTGCGACAGCGCGTTGGCGATCGTCAGCAGCAGGCCGTCCGCGGTCGACAGCGCGGCAGCCAGACCGCCCGCCGCGACCAGGCCCGACACCACGTACGGCAGGCCGGCGATTTCCGGCGTTGCCAGCACGATGATGTCGCGTTCCCAGCACGATCTCCGCGAGCTGCACGATGCCGTCCTTGTTGATGTCGGTAATCGATAACAGCGTTGGATCCACCGCGCGCCCAGTTGGCCGCCCATGCCGGCAGATCGGCGAAAGTGCTGCCGACCAGGAAGTGATAGACGTCGTACTTGGCCAGCACCGCCAGCGACGGCGCGGTGAAGTAGAGCAGGAAGATGAAGAACAGCGACCAGAACACCGATTGGCGCGCCTGCCGGACGCTGGGCGTCGTGTAGTAGCGCATCAGGATGTGCGGCAGCGCGGCGGTGCCGAACATCATGCAGAACACGATGCCGAGGAAGTTGTTGCGCGCGATGTTCTGCGCCGCCTCATCCTTGCCCGGGAACGGCTGCGCATGCGGACGCGGCGGTGCCGACTTGCGCCGTCGCAGCGCCCTTGTCCGTTGTCCCACGCCGCCTTCGCCGCTGCGGCGATCCTTCGGGATACGCGTCGATCGCCTGCTCGCGCTGCCGCCACCTGCTCCTGCGGCGCGCTCGCTGGCCTTCAGGTCTTGGCGAGCTTCTGCTCGAGCGCCGCCTTGTCCGCTTGGCGTAGGACGCCGGCAGGATCCTTGAGCTTCGCGTCGGCCGCGTCCGCCCGCTGCCTTGAAGATGTCGCGCACCTCGATTTCTTTCGGATCGTTGGTCAACACCTTCTCGCGCTCGGTGACTTTCTGCAGCACCTGGCCGTAGACCAGCTGCGGCATCGGAATGCCGGTGATGCTTGACCGACAGCCATACCACCGGCGTCAGGTAGGCGATGATCAGGATGATGTACTGCGCGACCTGCGTCCACGTCACCGCGCGCATTCCGCCGAGGAACGAGCACACCAGAATGCCGCCGAGGCCGACGAACACGCCGATGCCGAACTCGAGACCGGTAAAGCGGCTGGTGATCAGGCCGACGCCGTAGATCTGCGCCACCACGTAGGTGAACGAGCACAGGATCGCGGCGAAAATGCCGACGCTGCGGACGATGTTGCCGCCGTAGCGCTCGCCGAGGAAGTCGGGAATCGTGAACTGGCCGAACTTGCGCAGGTAGGGCGCGAGGAAGAGCGCCACCAGCACGTAGCCGCCGGTCCAGCCCATCACGAACGCGAGGCCGTCGAAGCCGGACAGGTACAGTGTGCCGGCCATGCCGATGAACGACGCCGCGCTCATCCAGTCGGCGCCGGTTGCCATGCCGTTGAAAAACGCCGGCACGCGCCGTCCCGCGACGTAGTATTCCGCGGCGTCGACGGTGCGGCTCATGATGCCGATGCCGGCATACAGGCCGATCGTCGCGAACAGGAACCAGTAGCCGATCCACTGGCGCGACATGCCCATCTGCTCGGCGACCGCGAGCGCGAACAGGAAGACGATGAAGCCGCCGGTGTAGAAGCTGTAGTATTTCTTGAGCTGGGCTTTGAATGCCTTATGACCCATCACGGACTGGCTCATTCGTCTTCTCCTTCTTCCACGCCGTACTCCATGTCGAGCTTGTTCATGTAGCGTGCATAGATCCAGATCAGCACGACATAAACGATCAGCGATCCCTGCGCTGACATGTAGAAGCCGAGCGGGAAGCCGAGGAAGGTGAACGCGTTCAGCTCGCGCGCATACCAGCCTTCGACGAACGTCACGACGAACCAGATGAACAGCAGAATGGCCGTGACTACCAGATTCTTGTGCCAGTACTGGCGATGCTTTTCCGACAGTTCCATGTTTTCCCCTCCCTACGACGCTTGTTCGCTGCGCTGCGTTCTTTCGCGGGTAGCCGGTCTCAAACGCGGTCATACCGGTAGCATCCACGGCGCCGGCTGCGGCCAGAGTATAACGGCCGCAAGTACCTTTGCAAGCCGCCCGGATTCAACGGGATAGCCAGCGAGTCAGTTGGTGCTGGGCGCGCCCCAGATCAATGAGAGCGCGCGCGTCCCCGATTCCCTGGGACGCCGCCCGTTCGAGCAGTACCAGAAAGAGCTGTGCCGTGCTGAAGGCATCGGCCAGTGCGTCATGACGTGCATAGTTCTCGATGCCGAAATGGGCCAGCCATTGATCCAGTCCCCAGTTCTCACCATGCAATTGCGGAAAAAGCGCCGCGCCAACATGCGCCGCGTCCACCCACAGCGCCCTGAAGCGCAGGCCCAGCCGGTCGCGCAATGCACGCGCGAGCAAGGTGGCGTCAAACTGTGCATGCAGTGCCACCAGGGGATGGCGTCGCGCATAGTCCAGGAATGCGGCGAGCGCCTGCTCCGGATCCTCGCCGTCAAGTTGTGCAGTCCCGCCGATGCGATGAACAAGTATGTTGTCAACGGCGCTGGCCTGCTCCTGACGCAATACGACCTCGAATCCGCTGCCGATGACTACTTGTCCTCCGGAAACCGTGCAAGCCCCGATGGATAGGAGGCGGTCGTGCCTGGCGTCCAGGCCACTGCTCTCGGTATCGACTACAACCCAGGTCACGTCGCGCAACGGACGTCGCAGTTCGGGCCAGGAGCGGCGCGCAAGGCATCCAGTGCGTTGCGGCTCGCCAGGGACAGCGGCCTGTGCCCGATACGCCATGGCCAGAGGCTCATAGCTGGTAATCAAGCCTAATGCGGGACTGCAGCTTGCGCGCCTGGCGCAGGGCTTCCTTGAGTATCCGTCGATCCAGGTCATTGAGGATATTCGGGTCGAGGAAGTTGTCAGGCGTCTCATTCTGTTCGATCTGGACCTGATGACGGCGAAGCCGGAGGGCCTGGACGAACAGGTACGCCTCGATCCAGGCTTCGGCTTCCGCGCCACCAATGCCTGACGCCCGGGCGATGCTGCGTAGTCGATCTACCGTTCCCGTGTGCGTATCACCCGCCGCAAGACTGAGTATGCGAGCCGCGTCGACGAACGGCATGGCGCAATTAAGCTTGAGATCGATGCTGGCTGCGACCGACCCATGTGGCGCGACGTCGAAGTCTCGCAGTATGCCAAGCGGTGGCGCGTTGCCGAGCGCATTCTTCGCCATCTGATGCAGAAAGCGCAGATTGCTGCGCGCAGCCGTGGCAAGCCAGTCGCGAAGACTGCTGACGGGATTCGTATTCCCGCACACGGCGCGAAAATCAAAGAAGATCGCCGCGTTGAGCAGTGACTGCGGGTCACCGCGATCGATCCAGGTGGAAAAGGTTTCCCTCCACTCGCGAAGACTGAGACACCAGCGCGGATTGCGCGCCATGATCTCCCCCCTGCAAAGCGGGAAGCCGCACGCGGCAAGTTGCGCGTTGATGCGGGCGGCCAGCGGCAGCAGTCTCTCACGGTTGCGCGCCGCTTCGCCCGATTCGTCGAGGAACAGGATGCCGTTATCCTGATCCGTGGCAAGCGTCTGTTCATGGCGTCCCTGGGAGCCGAGCGCAATCCAGGCAAAGCAGTCCAGAGGCACACCGGCCGCGCCGCACTCCAGTTCGACGACGCGCGTCGTGAGCTGGTCGTTGAGCGCCGAAATTAGATGCATCATGTGTTCGGCGTCCACACCCTGTGCCAGAAGGGTGTGTGTCAGCGAACGGATGTCCGCCGCGAGTTGCTGCAACCGGGTGACGGTTTCTGCCGACCGAATTCCTGCATGAATCTGGGTCACGCCAACCCTCTGCAGCGCAAACAGGTCGCTCTCGGAAACGACCCCCAGAATCGCGTCGACGTCTTTGACCACCACGTGATGAAAGCCGTGGCGAGCCATCGCAAGTGCCGCCTCGAATGCCGGCGCCGACGGTGGCAGGCAAATCGGCCGACGGCTCATGTAGCCTGCCACCGGTTGCTGCGTATCGGTTCCCTCCGCCACGATCCGATCCCGCAAATCACGCAGGGTGAAGATTCCCTCGAGATCGCCGGCCGCGGACACAATGAGAATTGAGCCTACTCTCGCCTCCCGCATCGCGCGCGCAGCATCGCGCACCAACGTTGCCCCGGAACAGACCACTGCAGGCCGGGAAATCAGGTCGCCAAGCGGTGAGTCGAGCGGTTGCCGGCTTGCGCCCAGCAGATATTCGCTCTGCATGCTCTGGCGCGAACGCACCAGCAATGCCGCCATCCGGCGCGTGCAGAAATCGTGAAACACCGCGCTGGACTGCAGCAGGCGATGGAAATCCTCTGCCGGCAACTGATAACAGAAGGTGTCCTCAACCGCGCGGTAGTAGCTGGTAACGCTACGCTCACCAATCAGCGCACCAAGCGGGAAACATTCTCCTGCGGCAAGCCGCCAACGTGAGTCGCCGGTTGCCGGCTCGGAATTGGCGCCGCCGACCACGCCACCTTGCTTGATGATGAAAAACTGGCGGGGAATACCGTGCGAGGGATCAAGGATGAGCGACTGTGCCGGGTAGTATGCGAGGATCAGCCGGCTGGCAAGAAATACGAGGTGATCGTTGTCCATCCGGTCGAACGGCGCATGGCGGCGCAGATCACTGGCCGTTGCTCTGACAAGCGACTGTTCTTTCCCGGATGGACGGTCCATTGGATCTACGCTACGGGTTTTGCTGTCGCGCTGCAATGCGTTGCGACAAGTCAAAAAAAAGCCCCGCCGAAGCGGGGCTTCTTGTTACGGCGCGAAAGGACAACTTACATGTCCATGCCGCCCATGCCACCCATGCCGCCCATCCCGCCGCCGCCACCACCGTGGGAATGTTCTTCCTTCGGCGCCTCGGCAACCATCGCATCGGTAGTCAGGATCAGGCCAGCCACGGAGGCCGCATTCTGCAGCGCGTAGCGGGTCACCTTGGTGGGGTCGAGCACGCCCATTTCCACCATGTCGCCGTACTCACCAGTCGCCGCGTTGAAGCCGAAGTTGCCTTTTCCTTCGACGACCTTGTTGAGAACGACGGAAGGCTCGTCGCCGGCGTTGGCTACGATCCAGCGCAGCGGCTCTTCCAGTGCGCGCATCACGATCTTGATGCCGGCGTCCTGATCGTGGTTGTCGCCCTTGAGCTTGTTGATTGCGGAGCGGGCACGGATCAGCGCAACGCCGCCGCCTGCGACAATGCCTTCCTCGACAGCAGCGCGGGTTGCGTGCAGTGCATCCTCGACGCGCGCCTTCTTCTCTTTCATTTCCATTTCGGTGGCAGCACCGACCTTGATCAACGCCACGCCGCCGGCGAGTTTCGCTACGCGTTCCTGCAGCTTTTCCTTGTCGTAGTCGCTGGTCGCCTCGTCGATCTGTTTGCGGACCGACTTGACGCGGCCTTCGATCGTCTTGCTGTCGCCGGCGCCATCGATGATGGTGGTCTCTTCCTTGCCGATTTCGATGCGCTTGGCCTGGCCGAGATCCTTGAGGGTCGCCTTTTCCAGGGTGAGGCCGACTTCCTCGGCAATCACGGTGCCGCCGGTAAGGATGGCGATGTCTTCGAGCATGGCCTTGCGGCGATCGCCGAAGCCCGGCGCCTTTACTGCGCAGGTCTTGAGGATGCCGCGGATGTTATTGACCACCAGGGTAGCCAGCGCTTCGCCGTCGACGTCTTCAGCGACGATCAGCAGCGGGCGGCCGGCCTTGGCGACTTGTTCCAGCACCGGCAGCAGTTCGCGAATGTTGGAGATCTTCTTGTCGTGCAGGAGGATGTAGGGGTTTTCGAGGATGGCAATCTGGCGATCCGGGTTATTGATGAAGTACGGCGACAGGTAACCGCGATCGAACTGCATGCCTTCCACCACTTCCAGTTCGTCGGCAAGACCGGATCCGTCTTCGACGGTGATCACGCCTTCCTTGCCTACTTTTTCCATCGCTTCCGCAATCCGCTGACCGATCGAAGTATCGGCATTGGCGGAGATCGAACCGACCTGCGCTATTTCCTTGCCGGTCGTGCAGGGCTTGGAGATCTTCTTGAGCTCTTCGACCACGGCGACTACCGCCTTGTCGATGCCGCGCTTCAGATCCATCGGGTTCATGCCGGCGGCCACAAACTTCATGCCTTCCGCCACGATTGCCTGGGCCAGCACGGTGGCGGTGGTGGTGCCGTCACCGGCAACATCGGAAGTCTTGGATGCAACTTCCTTCACCATTTGCGCGCCCATGTTCTCGAACCTGTCCTTCAGTTCGATTTCTTTCGCGACCGAAACGCCGTCCTTGGTTATGGTCGGGGCGCCAAAGGAGCGCTCCAGCACCACATTGCGACCCTTGGGGCCCAAAGTCACCTTGACCGCATCGGCCAGCACGTTGACGCCGGCCACAATGCGTGCACGGGCCGAGTCATGGAATTTGACGTCTTTAGCTGCCATAAAAATTTGCTCCTGAATTAGATGTAGTGGAACTCTTTGAATCGACTCAGGCGGCTTCGACCACGCCCATGATGTCTTCTTCGCGCATTACCAGTAGTTCTTCGCCGTGAACTTTGACGGTCTGGCCGGAGTACTTGCCAAACAGGATCTTGTCGCCTTTCTTCACATCCAGCGGCCGGACCTTGCCGTCGTCCAGTACCTTGCCGTTGCCCACTGCGATGACCTCGCCCTGGTCGGGCTTCTCGGCGGCAGTGTCAGGGATCACGATGCCGGAAGCCGTCTTGCGCTCCTCTTCCAGGCGCTTGACGATTACTCGGTCGTGCAACGGACGGATTTTCATCTCGACTCTCCTCTTGTTTATTAACGAATAACGAGGCGAAAGCCTCATTGGCACTCAACGCTTGCGAGTGCTAATAATAGGCGCGCCGAGGCTGAATTTCAAGGCCAAGGTTGATTTATCGGGCCAAAACGCGCCGCACCTGGTGTGAGCAGGCACTCACAATCAGGTGGCTTGGGAATGCAGGCGGGGCCAACCGGGCGGGCAGACGGCCTCTGGCCGCACGCCGGCTCGTCAGTTCGGTGAGAGGGGGCTGCCGGAGATGCCGAAGCGGTAAACGGTCTTGCGCGAGCCGCTGCAGGCGGGGGGAACCGGAGCAAGCGGGCAGGGCGGAGTGCGGGTGCCGTCCGGGCGAAGGGTCGCATCATCCGCTATCTCAGCCCAAATGCCACCATGCACGGGCCGGAACATCCACATCAGATAGCCACGCCGTGCCGCGAGGTTCAGCAAGTCTTCCGCATCCGGTGCGTCGGACACCACGAGCTGATGCCCGTTAACGCCATAGGGGAACGCGCCGAAAGCCTGCAGGCACTCCAGCGCCTCGCGCGATTCGGCGCCAGGGCGCATGCAACCGATACGTTCGGCGCGCGCCACGTCCCACGCGCCCAGTTCCCAGCCGGCTTCCATCGCCGCGCGATCGAGCGCGGAGAGATCGTCCCAGCGCTCGTTGACCTGCAGCGCCGAACTCGGGACCGGGGTATAGGACACGGTTTCGGCTTCTTCGACTTCGATGATCTTTTCCTCGATGAAGCCGTGCCAGTGCAGGGTCAGTATCACGGGCGTGTCGGGACAAGGTACCGCTGCTACCGTGATCGCGAACAGAGGCCGGTTGGCTACGGCCATCCGATCGGAGATGGATTCCATCAGATTCATTCACGCCCTCCTGTCGCATGCGAATAGTGCGAAGCATTCCTCCCTGGGTCAAGCATCAATCACGCCAGCATCCCGAGCAGCCATGGGCCTGGACTGCTAGCACCGAGAACACCTCGCGCGGCGAGGTTGTCATCGCCAATCCCGCATCGACAAGAACCCGCGCATCACGGTGAGAACTTGATCGAACTCGGAAAAAATGTATTACTTCGTCTGGTGCCTTCTCGCGCTGGCAGTTGCATTGCCGACATCGACATGATCCAAATTGACTAGCAACGACCGCCTGCTGTCACGCAGTCTGGCTGCGGTGTGGCACCCGTGCACGCAGATGAAGCATCACGAGCAGCTGCCATTGTTGCCGATCGCCCGCGGCGAGGGCATGTGGCTGATCGACTTCGAAGGCAATCGCTACCTCGATGCAATCAGTTCCTGGTGGGTCAACCTGTTCGGCCATGCCAATCCCAGGATCAACGCCGCGCTCACCGATCAGCTCGGCAAACTCGAGCACGTGATGCTTGCGGGCTTTACCCACGAGCCGGTGGTGCAGCTTTCCGAACGGCTGTCGTCGCTGACCGGCCTGTCGCACTGCTTCTACGGTAGCGACGGCGCGTCGGCGACCGAGATCGCGCTGAAAATGAGTTTTCATGCGTGGCGCAACGGCGGGCAGCCGCGCAAGACGCAGTTCGTCAGCCTGCAAGGGAGCTATCACGGCGAGACGCTCGGCGCGCTCTCGGTGACCGACGTGCCGCTGTTTCGCGACACCTATGCGCCGCTGCTCCGGCACAGCGCCCAGGTGCC
Organism: uncultured beta proteobacterium; assembly: GCA_963789945.1. Classification (GTDB taxonomy): domain Bacteria; phylum Pseudomonadota; class Gammaproteobacteria; order Burkholderiales; family JACQAP01; genus JACQAP01. The sequence goes on from CAWBMN010000005.1 coordinate 194,652, forward strand.
GACGCCGGACTGGCGCCTGGCCCAAGCCGGCGAAACCCCTGAAGACGTGGCACTGCGCGCGGCTCGCGCGCTGGAGGCATACTTCGCCGAGCACCACGAGCAAACCGCGGCGCTGATCGTCGAGCCGCTGGTGCAGGGCGCGAGCGGCATGGTTATGTACCACCCGCGTTTCCTCAGCGAAGCGCGGGCGCTGTGCGACCGCTATCGGGTACACCTGATCGCCGATGAAATCGCCGTGGGATTCGGCCGCACCGGCACCTTCCTCGCCTGCGAACAGGCGGGCATCCGGCCGGATTTCTTGTGTCTGTCCAAGGGCATTACCGGCGGCTACCTGGCGCTATCGGTGGTGCTGACGACCGAAGAGGTCTATGGCGCGTTCTATCACGACGATCTCGCGCGCGGCTTCCTGCACTCGCATTCCTACACGGGCAACGCGCTGGCCTGCCGTGCCGCGCTGGCCGTGCTCGACATTTTCGACGACGATCGGGTACTGGCGGGCAACCGCGAGAAATCGGCGCAGCTTTCGCGCCGCTGCGCCAAAATTGCGCAACATCCGGGAATCAGGCACTTCCGCAACACCGGGATGATCTGGGCGTTCGATGCGGCGAGCGACGACCCCGCATTCGCGCGCAATTTCTATCAGGCCGCGCTGGCGCGGGGATTGTTGCTGCGGCCGCTCGGCAATACAGTGTATTTCATGCCGCCGTACCTGATCGACGAGGAACACATGGATTTCCTGGTCGAAGGTATCGGCGCAATTCTGGACAACCTCCTCTGAGCACACGATTTTTCCTCGCAGTAACCATGTTCCGAACCGGCGAATACAACCCAATGTCGGTCATCGGATGTTTGTCGCTTTTGCTGCTACTCGCGGCGCCGCCGCAGGCGACGGCAACCACGCCGATGACCGAGCCGCCTGGGCCGGTTGCCGCCGCGCTGGCGCAAGCCGGCGTGCCGGAAAGCAGCGTGGGAATCTATGTTTACGACCTGACCAACAACCTGCCGGTGGTCACTGTCGGCATCGACCGATCTCTCAATCCCGCGTCGGTGATCAAGCTCGTAACCACGTTTGCCGCGTTGGAGATTCTCGGCCCGGCGTACACCTGGAAAACCGAGGCTTATGTGGACGGGACTCTCACGGGCGACCGGCTGGACGGCAATCTGGTGCTGAAAGGCTATGGCGACCCGAAACTGACGCTCGAGAACTTCTGGCTGTTTGTGCGCGACCTGCGCAGCCGCGGCGTGCGCGAGATCACCGGCGACCTGGTGCTGGATCGCAGTTTCTTTGACATCGATCACCACGATCCGGCGCAATTCGACAACGAGCCGACGCGCCCGTATAACGTCGGCGCCGACGCGCTGCTGCTGAACTTCAAGTCATTCCGGCTTCGTTTCGTTCCGGATGAGGAAAAGCGCACGGTGGACGTGTACTCCGAGCCGGCTCTGCCCCAGGTCACTGTGGTCAACAATCTCTACCTTGCTCCCGGATTCTGCGACGTCTGGCCGGACAAACCGGCGCACGCCGGCAACACCCTGACTTTCTTCGGCACATTTCCGTCCAGTTGCGGCGAGAAATCCCGTAGCTTCAGCCTGCTCAGCCCGAACGAATACATGGCTGCGGTATTCGGCCAGATGTGGCAGCAGGCGGGCGGCACCTGGCCGGGGCGCGTGCGCGAGGCCGAAGTGCCGGTGAATGCGCGACTACTGTCGAGCTGGGAATCGGCTGCGCTGGCGGAAAGTATTCGCGACATCAACAAGTTCAGCAACAACGCCATGGCCCGCAATGTCTTCCTGACGCTCGGCGCGCAGGACGGCAAGCCCGCCACGCTGGAGAATTCCGATCGTGCCGTCGGCGATTGGCTGGCAAGACGCGGAATGTCGTTCCCCGAGATGCGTATCGAGAACGGCGCGGGGCTTTCGCGAACCACCAGGACATCCGCACGCCAGCTTGGCGAACTCCTTGTCGCCGCGTGGAAGAGCCCGTTGATGCCGGAATTCATCGCATCCCTGCCGCTGGCAGCGGTAGACGGCACCATGCGCCGGCGTCTCGGCAATTCGCCGGTAGCCGGCCAAGCGCATGTGAAGACAGGTTACCTGGACGGCGTGCGCGCCATCTCCGGCTACGTCATGGATACCACCGGGCGCATGCTGGCGGTCGTGTTCCTGATTAATCATCCCGACGCACGCAACGCTCAGGCCGCCCAGGACGCGCTCCTCGAATGGGCGCAGGAAGGATACCCGGCGAACTGCTGCGGCCGGAGGTGATCGACGGCAGGTTATTTCCTAATCGCGAATTTCTATTTGGCTTTCCCTTCATCAACGCATAAATTAGTAACCCTGTTCAAACAGTACCGATACTACGGGAGAACATGATGCTTAGACTCTGCCGCGTTCCACGATCACTCGCCGCCTTGTTGCTCGCAACCGCGCTGCTTGGCGCCGGCTTCAATGCCGGCGCGGATGAAACCTGCAACTCTCCTTACATGGGCAACCTTATCAAGGGGCAGGAAGATTACGTGTACGTCTGGACCCTGGGTGTGCAAGGGCTGGGCGACGGATCCGACAAGCTGGTCACCATAGACGTCAATCCGGCATCGAAAAAGTACGGCAAGGTGATCAACAGCGTTTCGGTGGGCGCGCGCGGCGAAGCCCATCACATGGGTTTCACCGACGACCGCCGCCACCTGTGGGCTGGCGGGCTGTCCGACAGCAGGATCTACGTGTTCAACGTCGGCTCCAATCCGGCCAAGCCCAAGCTCAGCAAAGTCATCACCGATCTGCCGGACCGGACCGGCTACGTCGGCCCACATACTTTCTACGCGATGCCCGGGCGCATGCTGGTGGGAACGCTGTCCAATGCCAGGGACAAGGGAGGGGTCACCGGGCTGGCGCTTTTCAACAACAAGGGCGACCTGATCAGCAAGTACGACATCCCCACCGACAATGGCGGCGACGGCTACGGCTACGACATCGGGATCAATCCAAGCAAGAACCTGCTGCTCACTTCCAGCTTCACCGGCTACAACAATTACATGCGCGACCTGGGAGAGGTCGTTGGCGATGCCGAGGCGATGAAGAAGTTCGGCAACACCATGGTGCTGTGGGACCTGAAGGCGATGAAGCCGAAGAAAGTGCTCAGCGTGCCGGGCGCACCGCTGGAGATCCGCTGGTCGCTCAAGGAAGGCGAGAACTGGGCGGTCGTCGCCACTGCGCTGACCTCGAAGATCTGGCTGATCAGGGAGGGTGCCAATGGCGATTGGGAAGCCAGAGATGTCGCCACCATCGGCGACCCGTCCAAGATCCCGCTGCCCGTGGACATCAGCATTACCCGCGACGGCAAGGGCCTCTGGGTCAATACTTTCATGGACGGCAAGACCCGCTACTTCGACCTGTCCAATCCGGAAGCACCAAAACAGACCTACGAGAAAGTCACCGGCAAGCAAGTCAACATGATTTCGCAAAGTTGGGACGGAAAACGCGTATACGTGACCTCGTCGCTATTGGAAAAATGGGACAAGAAGGGCGCGGACAACGAGCAGTTTCTGCGCGCCTTCAGCTGGGACGGCAATGAACTCAAACCTGTGTTCGAGGTGGACTTCACCAAAGAAAAGCTCGGCCGGGCGCATCACATGAAATTCGGCTCGAAGTCGATGAAATCCGCGTTTGACGACGCGGACCTGCCCGGCCAAGTCGCTGTGGCACGCTGACGTTGCGTCCCGTTGCATTGTGCGGCGGCCTGTTTCTGGCCACGGCGACGTTTGCTGCCGGAGACAACGGGGGGCGGCAAGGGAACCCGGGTTCGTGCCGCCGCCCGCCGGTTCCTACCGGCTCGAACACATCATGCCTGCACCGGACGGGACCGTGCTCGATACCGACGATCAGGCCAAACCCCTTGCCCGTTTCACCACGGGCAAAGTCACGGTACTGTCGTTCATGTACACCAGTTGCAGCGATGTCTGGGGTTGTCCCTTCGCATACCAGGTGATGCAAGAGTTGAAGAAGTCGCTCGATCGCGAAACCGGGCTCCTGCCGCACTTGCGATTCGTCAGCCTCTCGTTCGACCCCGATCACGACACGCCGGAGGCCATGCGCCTGTATGGCGGCAGCCACATGGCCGGCACGGGAGGACTGCCCTGGTATTTTCTGACGACGCCTTCACCGAGGGAGCTGCGGCCCATGCTGGAAGGATTCGGCCAGGATCTGTCAGTGGTGCTCGATGAAAGCGGCAAGTCGACCGGGTCACTGTCGCATGTGCTCAAGGTGTTCCTGATCGACCGGCGCGGTTCGATCCGGGAGATTTACAGCACGTCCTTCCTGCTGCCGCAGGTCGTGCTGAACGACATAAGGACGCTGCTCATCGAACAAGGCACCGCGACAAACTAGCGTCTGCATCGTCTTTCCGGGGCGTTGTGCGATAATTCGCTGCGCTTTCCGTGCCCCCTGTGAAAAACGCTCCCCTCAACGTCGTGGTCCTCGCTGCCGGCAAGGGCACACGCATGTATTCTCGCTTGCCGAAGGTCCTGCACGCCCTGGGCGGCAGGCCGCTGCTCGCTCACGTACTGGACCGTGCCCGGGCGCTGCACGCCGATCGCACCATCGTCATATACGGCCACGGCGGCGATGCCGTGCCGGCCGTTTTCGCCGATCCTGCGCTGAAATTCGTCCTGCAGGAACCTCAACTCGGTACCGGCCATGCGGTACAACAGGCGCTGCCGCATCTGTTGTCCGGCGGCATCACGCTGATACTTTACGGCGACGTGCCGCTCATACGACACGAAACGCTGGCGCGACTGGCATCGAATCCCGTGGGCCTGCGGCTTCTCACCGCGCAGCTCGATGATCCGACCGGCTATGGCCGCATCGTGCGCGACGCAGACGGCACGATTGCGCGCATTGTCGAGGAAAAAGACGCGGGTGCAAAAATAAAGCAGATCCGCGAGGTCAGTACCGGCATTCTGATTGCGCCGACCGCCAGACTCGGTGAATGGCTGGCCAGGCTCACCAACCGCAATGCGCAGAAGGAGTATTACCTTACCGACATAGTGTCGCTTGCCATTGCCTCGAAGACCCCGGTATCGGCCATGCATCCGGCCGAGGCCTGGGAGATTTTCGGCGTCAACAGCAAGGAGCAGCTCGCGTATCTGGAGCGGGTCTATCAACTTGAGTGCGCGCGCGAACTGATGCGCAAAGGCGTGACGCTGGCCGACCCGTGGCGTTTTGACCTGCGCGGCGAACTGGTGTGCGGCCACGATGTTTTCATCGACGTGAACTGCATATTCGAGGGCAAGGTATCGCTGGCCGATGATGTGAAAGTGGGCGCCGGCTGCGTGCTGAAAGACGCTGAGATCGGCGCCGGCACCGTAATCGCCCCCTACTCGCACCTGGACGGCGTCGTGGCCGGCAAGCATTGCAGACTCGGCCCCTTTGCCCGGCTGCGCCCGGGCACTCAACTGGCCGACGAGGTCCACGTTGGCAATTTCGTCGAGATCAAGGCAACTGAACTTGGGCACAAATCCAAGGCCAATCACCTCACCTATCTGGGCGATTCCACCATCGGTCGCAATGTCAACATCGGCGCCGGCACCATCACCTGCAATTACGATGGCGCCAACAAGCATCGCACCGTGATCGAGGACGACGTGTTCGTCGGCTCCGACACGCAATTGGTCGCACCCGTTACCGTCGCCCGCGGCACCACCATTGGTGCCGGCAGCACCATCACCAGGAACACCCCGCCGGACGAGCTGACGCTGTCCCGCCCGGAGCAGGTATCGGTGCCCGGCTGGAAGCGACCGGTCAAGAAGAGCCAGAAGTAACGGACGAAGCAACTGCTTCGCCCAGGGATTTCACTAACCACTAGTCACACGTCACCAGTCACCGAACTTATGTGCGGAATCGTAGGGGCCGTAGCGCGGCGCAACGTCGTTCCCATCCTGCTCGAAGGCCTGCGCAAGCTCGAGTACCGCGGTTACGATTCAGCGGGGCTCGCGGTCGTCAACGGCGGCATGCACCGGCTGCGCAGCGTCGGCAGGGTGGCAGCGCTCGCCGAAATGGCGGAACAGGCGAAGGTGCAGGGCAGCCTGGGCATCGCCCACACCCGCTGGGCCACCCACGGCGCGCCGACCGAACGCAATGCGCATCCTCACGTCAGCGAGGACGGACTGGCGGTCGTGCACAACGGCATCATCGAGAACCACGAACAGATCCGCGAACGGCTCAGCGCAGCCGGCTACAAATTCGTCTCCGACACCGACACCGAAGTCGTCGCCCATCTGATCCACTTCAATCTCAAGAGCGGCAGTGACCTGTTCGCGGCAGTGCGCAAGTCGGTCGCCGATCTCGAGGGCGCCTACGCCATTGCGGTGCTCTCCGAGAAGCATGCGGGCGTGCTGGTGGCGGCACGCAAGGGCGCGCCGCTGCTCCTGGGATTGGGCAAGGGTGAGAATTTCGTGGCGTCGGATGCCTCGGCGCTGTTGCAGGTCACCAAGAAAATGGTTTATCTGGAGGAAGGCGACGTGGCGGAACTCGGGGTCGACAGCCATCGTGTCTTCGACGCGAATGGCCGCGAAGCCGGGCGCGCCATCCACGAGAGCAAGCTCTCCGCCGACGCGGTTGAGCTGGGCCCGTACCGCCACTACATGCAGAAGGAGATTTTCGAGCAGCCGGGTGCGGTGGCCAACACCCTGGAAATGGTGACCGGCGCGCAGTCGATCGCGCCGCAACTGTTCGGGGTGGAGGCCGAAACCATGATGAAGCGCGTCAATGCGGTCACCGTGCTTGCCTGCGGAACCAGCTACCACGCGGGACTGGTTGCGCGTTACTGGATCGAGGCGATCGCGGGCATACCCTGCTCGGTTGAGATCGCCAGCGAATACCGCTACCGCGAAAGTGTGCCCAACCCGCATGCATTGATCATTGCCGTCTCGCAGTCGGGGGAGACGGCCGATACCATCGCCGCGCTGCAGCACGCAAAATCCCTCGGCCAGAACCTGAACCTGGCGATCTGCAACGTTGCGGAAAGCACGCTCATTCGCCTCGCCAGCCTCAAGTTTCTCACCCGTGCCGGACCCGAAATCGGGGTGGCTTCGACCAAGGCATTCACCACCCAGCTCGCCGGGCTGTTCCTTTTGACGCTGGTGCTTGCCAAGCTGCGAGGGCGGCTGCCGGCGGAGCAGGAAAAGCGGCATCTGCATTCGCTGCGCCATTTGCCGTCGGCATTGCAGCAGGTTCTGACGCTAGAGCCGGAAGTGACGAAGTGGGCAAAAGGCTTTTCCGGCAAACAGCACGCGCTTTTCCTGGGGCGCGGGATGCACTACCCGATCGCCATGGAAGGCGCGCTCAAACTCAAGGAGATTTCCTACATCCACGCCGAGGCCTATCCCGCCGGAGAACTCAAGCACGGCCCGCTGGCGCTGGTGGACAAGGACATGCCGGTGATTGCGATCGCGCCCAATGATGCGCTGCTGGAAAAGCTTAAATCCAACCTTCAGGAAGTGCGCGCCCGCGGCGGCGAGCTGTACGTGTTCGCCGACGCCGACAGCCAGATCCAGGCCGGCGACGGCATCCACGTCATCCGCATGACCGAGCACGCCGGGTACCTGAGCCCGATCCTGCACACCGTACCCCTGCAATTGCTTGCCTATCATGCGGCGCTCGCCAAGGGCACCGACGTGGATAAGCCGAGGAATCTGGCGAAGTCGGTGACGGTCGAATAGAAACGCATCCGCGGTCTCCCAAACCGGGTGCCGATGCGTTATAAACGAAGCCACAGACGGCCCCATTGCGGGGCCGGTAGGAGGAGAGAATGAAGAACCCATTGATATCACTGGCCGCTGCGTGGATCGCTGCGCTTCTGGTCGCGTTCGTTCCGCTCGCGGCAGCCAACCTGGGCGAAGATGACTCGACGGCGAGCACTGACCCGAATTTTCATGAAGGCAAGAAAGCCGTGGAATCACAGGACTGGAACAAGGCGGTCGAACTGCTCTCCAAAGCCGTGCAGTACGACCCCAAGAACGCGGACGCGCACAACTTCCTCGGCTACGCCTATCGTAAAACCGGCAAGTTCGATGCGTCGTTCAACCACTACAGCGAGGCGCTCAAGCTCAATCCAAAGCACAAGCACGCGCACGAATATATCGGCGAGGCCTACCTGTTGACGGACAATCTGCCCAAGGCCGAGCAGCATCTCGCCGAACTGCAGAAACTGTGCACGCCGATCCCGTGCGAGGAATACAAGGAACTGAAGCGCGCAGTGGACGCCTATAAGAAGACCAAGAAATAGGTCACCGATGCCGAACCCGGCGGTACGCGCCGTGCTCTGGGACTTCGGCGGCGTGATGACCGAAAGTCCCTTTGTGGCCTTCCGCCGCTTCGAGCAGGCGCGCGGACTGCCGGCGAACTTCCTGCGCGATGTCAATAGCCGTAATCCCGACGGCAACGCCTGGGCCCGCTTCGAGCGTTCCGAACTCACACCCGAAGAGTTCGACCGCGCGTACGCGGCGGAAACGCGCGCTGCGGGACACGAAGTACGCGGACTCGACGTCATCGACCTGCTCTATGGCGAAGTGCGGCCGGAGATGGTGCGTGCGCTGCGGGCGTGCAAACAGCATTACACCAATGCCTGCGTCACCAATAACGTCAACGCCGGACCGGGCCGCGGCTTTGACCGCGACCCGCAGCGCGGCGCGCAGTGCCAGGCGGTGCTCGACCTGTTCGACACGGTGATCGAGTCCTCGAAAGTCGGCGCACGCAAGCCCGAACCGCGTTTTTTCGAGCTGGTGTGCACGCAACTTCGCATCGCTGCCGAACAAGCCGTGTATCTCGACGACCTCGGCGCCAACCTCAAGCCCGCAAGGGCGATGGGCATGCGCACCATCAAGGTCGACGATCCGGCAACTGCGCTTGCCGAGCTGGAAACCGCGCTGGCGATCGCGCTCGTCTGAACTTGTCCGTGCCGCGCTGGAAGAAGTACGGTTACGCTCTGTCGTTGCTCACCCCGACCCTGCCCTGGCAAGGCATGTGGCTGGGAGAGAAGTTCGGGCAGCCAAACCTCTTCGCCTGGTTCAGCGTGGCAATCGTGTTCGGCGCGATTCCGCTGCTTGACTGGCTGATCGGGCATGACCCGCTCAACCCCAACGACGAGCAGGCGTCCAGGATGGGGCGCGATCGTTACTATCGTCTGCTGTTACTGACCGCCGCAGCGGCCCATCTCGCTTCAGTGATCGCCGGGGCATGGGCATTCAAAGTGCTGCCGCTGTCGCCGGCAGGCCGGATCGGCTGGGTAGTTTCGGTTGGTGTCGTCAGCGGCATTGTCGGCATCGTCACCGCCCACGAGCTGATTCACAAGCGCTCAAAACTGGATCGAATCTGCGGCGGATTGTTGCTGGCCTCGGTATGTTACGGAACGTTCAAAGTCGAGCACATCCGAGGCCACCACGCGGACATCGGCACGCCGGAGGATGCCACCACCGCGCCGTTCGGGCTTTCTTATTACCGCTACCTCGCGCATGTGGTTCCGGCGAATTTCCACAAGGCGTGGCGGATCGAGGTTACCAACCTTGCCGGCCAGGGCCGGTCCATGATCTCGGTACACAATGAACTGGCCTGGTGGTCTGCTCTGAGCATCCTGATGGCCGCAGGCCTGATGCTCGCGTTTGGTGCGAGGGCTGTCGTCTTCTTCGTCGGACAGAGCCTGATAGCAATTGCGCTGCTCGAAGCGATCGACTACATCGAGCACTACGGACTGAAGCGCCGCAGGCTTGCAGACGGCAGCTACGAACCGGTGTCGGCCCGGCATTCCTGGAACAGTGATTTCCTGCTGACCAATCTGTACCTGTTCCAGCTGCAGCACCATCCCGACCACCATCTTTATAGTCGCAGGCCGTACCAGACCTTGCGCCATATCGGGCACAGTCCCCAACTGCCGGCGGGCTACGCAGCGATGGTGGTGGTGGCGCTGGTTCCGCCGCTGTGGTTCGCGCTCATGAATCCGCGCGTGCCCGCGCAGCAGTAAAGGTGCGCTCGCGCCCTAATTGGAGCTGCGGCGCGGCTTGTGGGGAGCGCGACTGAACAGGGAATCGTACAGCGAACGCGGCAAGCGCCGCATGAACCATCCGACCACCGCCATCTGCCACGGCAGGACGTAGAACCGCTGGCGCCGTGCGATTGCATCGGCAATCTTCCGAGCCGCAACCTCCACATTCATCAGGAAGGGCATCCGGTATGAATTGCCGCCAGTCAACGGTGTGGCGATGTAGCCCGGGCAGATGGTCACCACCGAAACGCCGCTTTCCGCCAGTTCGACGCGCAAGCTCTCGAGATAGGAAATCGCCGCGGCTTTCGAGGCCGAATACGCTGCGGCTCCGGGCAAGCCGCGGAATCCGGCAATACTGGCGATCCCCGCCAATGTGCCGTGCTTGCGTGCCTTCATCGGTTCGACGAATGGCTGAAAGCTGAGCATCATTCCGGTTACATTGACGGCCAGGATCTCTTCGAACACCGGATTGTCCTGCGGTTTGCCGGTCAGCGTACCGGCACTGACTCCGGCGTTGGCGATGACCACGTCGGGACAGCCGACGCGCCCAATGAAGTCCTCCGCCACGGCTGCCAACGCCCGCGCATCGCGAACGTCGGCAGCATAAGTGTAGGAGCGCACCGCAAGTGTTCCCCCAATTTGGGTGAGGAGATCACCCCGGCGCGCGATCAAGGCCAGGGTGGCGCCGCGTCTGGCGTACTCGTGCGCCAGTGCCTTGCCGATTCCACTCGAAGCGCCGGTTATAACGACCCGGAGCGGCGCGCCCGTCATTTCGCGGCGCGCTCCTTGCGGGCTTTGTCGATCAGGCCATCGACCACAGGTAAGAGCGCTTCCAGGCTGCCGAGCATGCCGCCGCTCGTCAGATACCTGCCATCCACCACCATGGACGGCGTGGCACGCACTCCATACGCAACCGTAGTGTCGCGCGCCTTCTGAACCTTCGCGCTCATGCTTTCGGAATTCAGGATCTTCCCGAAACCGGCGCGCTCCAGTCCGTGCATTTCCGCCCACTTGAGCATATCGCCCGAATCGCGGAGGTTGATGCCCTTATCGTGGACCGCCTTGTAGACCTCGCCATGCAACCGATCGACTGCGCCTGCTTCCTCGAGCGCGAAGTACAGGCTGGTCAGGGGCACCCATTCCATGCGTCGCAATGCCGGAACCCGCTTGAAAGTAACGTCGGGCGCCAATTTCTTGAGCCAGCCCGCAAGTATCGGCTCGAAGCGATAACAGGATTCGCAGCCGTAGTAGAAAAACTCGATGACTTCGATGGGGCCGGCGTCGGCGCCTGGCTGAGGCGCGATCAGGAGGTAATCCACATCCTCCATGGGCTCTGCCGCGGCAGCCGAGCCAGATGCTGCAAGGACAAATGCGAAACTCAGCGCGGCGAATAGGCGCCCCACAATGCCCGCCTCCCTATTTGGCCCCGCCCCGCCCCATGATGACCAGGTCGTTGAGTACCTGGAAAAACCGGTTGGGATCGATGTTGCCGTCCGCCCGCAGCGTCAGCGAAGGGGCAGTCAGGTACTTGCCCGCGACCGCGACGTAGGGTGTGGCGGTAATGCGGTAACTGCGGGTGAGTTGCCCGGCACGTTGCGCCTTGCTGTCCACGCTGAAGGAGTCGTAAGTGGCTTCGAATTTCTTGCCATCGACGCCCTGCTCGGCGATCCACTTGATCATCACGGCCCGGTCGGCAAGATTGACCCGCTTCTCGTGAATCGCCTCGTAAACCTTTTCGTGCATGCGGTCAAGCAGCCCCATCTCTTCGAGGGTGTAATAAGTCTTCGCCAGCGGCAACATGCGCTCGTTGAACACTGCGGGAACGTAACGGAACTCCACGTCCTTGGGCTTGGTCTTGAGCCACAATCTCAACAACGGCTCGAAGTCGTAGCAGTGCGAGCAGGCATAGTTGAAAAACTCGTGCACCTCGACACTCTTACCTGCCCCCGCCTGTGGGGGATTAATCAGTTTGTACTCGACATCCAGGGTCGGCGCAGCGAGCCCGGCCGGAGCGAACGCAAGGCCGATAAAAGCTGACGCAACAATCAACGTTGTGTGAAAACGGTTCATGAATATTCCCGTGGCAATTTGACGATCACTGAGCAGGTTCACGAACCTTGATCAGGTTCGCTTCCAGATTGTTTTCCTTTAAAGCAGCGCGGGACTTGCCGAGTTCATCCTTGCTCGAAAACGGACCCACCCGCACCCGGTGCCATACCCTGCCGTCAGGCAGTGTGGCGGTCTGGATTTGCGCCTCGATACCTGCGAGCGCAAGCCGCGCTTTGAGATTGTCCGCATCGGCCGGATTCTGGAACGCCGCCACCTGGAGAAAATAGACCTCCTTGCTCGAGGCCGGCGGCGTGCGCTTGAACTCCTTGTCGGTGACGGCTTCCTCGGTACCTGGCAGGATCTTGTAAAAATCAAAGCGCGGTTTGGCCTCCGCGGTCCTGGCCGGCTTGTCAGCCGAAGACGGCGTCTGAACTGTTTCAGCGCCCGGCGCATCCCGCCCAACTGTCTCGGTCGGCTTGGCTGTTTGCACGAACGGATTGGCGCCCTTGTTGATGTACAACGCCACTCCAAGCGCAATGCACAGGCCGAGCAACAGCCCGATCAGTATCCCGAGGCCCATCGGATTGCCGCGTCCGTTGGGCGCGGCAGACCCGCTGTTCTTGTAGTCGCGGCTCATGGAATCGAAGTTTACCTTAGAGATTCAAATGCAAGCTCACATCTTCTCGGGTGCGCTGACCCCGAGGATCGCAAGTCCGTTGGCAAGCACCTGGCGCACCGCATTGGCCAGCGCGAGTCGCGCCAGCCGGATGCTCTGGTCATCGACCAACAAGCGTGTCGAGTTGTAGTAACTGTGGAAAGCGGCTGCCAGCTCCCTCAGGTAAAAGGCCACCTGGTGCGGCGCGAGGTCCTGCGCCGCACCCTCGATCGTCTCCGGGTAATCTATCAGCATCCGCAGGATCTCGAGTTCCTGTCCATCAACGAGCAGCCCCGTATTGGCGTTGACCAGCGTGGATGCATCGCCCTCCCACTGCTCGAGCACCGAGCACACCCGCGCATGCGCATACTGGATGTAGTACACCGGATTGTCGTTGCTCTGCGACTTGGCCAGGTCGAGGTCGAAGTCGAGATGCTGATCGCTCTTGCGCAGCACATAGAAGAATCGAGCTGCGTCGTTGCCCACCTCCTTGCGCAACTCGCGCAACGTCACGAACTCGCCGGCGCGCGTGGACATCGAGACTTTCTTGCCGTCGCGGTAGAGCACCGCGAACTGCACCAGCGCAATGGTGAGGTGCATGGGGTCGAGCTTCAACGCCTGAAGTGCGCCCTTCACCCGGGCAATGTGGCCGTGATGGTCGGCGCCCCATACGTTGACCAGCAGATCGAAGCCGCGCTGAAACTTGTTGAGGTGGTAGGCGATGTCGGACGCAAAGTAGGTGTACTGGCCGTTGTGGCGCTGTACCACCCGGTCCTTATCGTCTCCGAAATCAGTGGAACGAAACCATTTTGCGCCGTCCCTCTGGTAGATGTGCCCGCTCGCCTCGAGCTGCTCCACAGCGCGTGCCACCAGGCCGGAGTCAAACAATGATTTTTCCGAGAACCAGGAATCGAAGGTCACGCCGAATTCCTGGAGATCATTGCGGCAATCGCCGAGTTGTTCGGTCAGCACGAAATCGTGCACGTAAGCATAATCAGCTCCGAGCGCCTTCCTGGCAAAGGCAATCAGGCGATCAAGGTGCGTCTCCGGGTCGCTGTCAGCGGGCGGAGAATCGCGCATCAGCGAATCGATGGGATGGACGAAGCGCTGGCCGTGCGCCTCGAAGATCTGCCGCGCCATTTCGCGCACGTAATCGCCCTGGTAGGCATTGGCCGGAAACTCCAGGCGCGCGCCGGTGATCTCCAGATAGCGCAGCCAGGTCGATAGCGCCAGGATGTCCATCTGCCGGCCGGCGTCGTTGACGTAGTACTCGCGCGTGACCGCGAAACCGGCCGCTTCCAGGAGGCTGGCGAGGCTGGCGCCGTAAGCCGCCCCGCGGCCGTGGCCGACATGCAGCGGGCCTGTGGGGTTCGCGGAAACGAACTCCACCTGCACTTTCCTGCTGCCGCCGACTCGAACGTGTCCGTAGGTTTGGCGTTGTTCCAGCACCACACGCACGATGTGTTGCTTGGCGGCGGGCTTGAGATAGAGATTGACAAAGCCGGCACCCGCGATCTCGGCCTTCTCAAGGTATGGCGATTGCGGCATCGCCTTCACAAGCGCCTGCGCGATCTCGCGCGGGTTGCGCTTCATCGCCTTGGCGAGCTGCATGGCCACGCTGCACGCATAGTCGCCGTGTTGCGCGGACTTGGGGCGCTCCAGGATCAACGCCAGATTGGCTGCGTCGGGCGCTACCTCGAAGAGGGCGGAACGCAATAGCCCGATGAAATGCGAGCGCAGATCCAGCGCGGCGGCGTTGCTCATTGCGGAGAGCGTCGGGAAAAAGCGCGATTATACCGGCTCGGACACGCCGGACTTCTCACAACTCGAGCGGGTCGACGTCGATCGACCAGCGCACACTTCCCGCCTTTTTCTGCGCGAGCGCCGGAACCCAGTTCGACAGGAAACGCTGCAGCGCGCCGCGCGACGAGGATTGGGCCAGCAAGTGGGCGCGATAATGCCCGGCAACCCGCGCGACCGGTGCCGGCACCGGGTCGTAAAGCGTCACGCCCTTGTCGTGAGCCTCAGCGCTTCGCACTGCCTGAGCCAGAAAATCCATTACCGCGCGCTCGCTGAGCGCCTCGGCGCGCAGCAGCGCCTGATACACGAACGGCGGAAATCCGCTGCGCTTGCGTTCCGCGAGTAGTTCGTCTGCGAAGGCGGTGTAGTCCCGCCGCAGCAGCGCCTGATACAACGGGTGCGCAGGGAACTGCGTTTGCACCAGCGCTTCGCCGGGCAGGTCGGCGCGTCCGGCGCGTCCGGTCACCTGCACCAGCTGTTGAAACAGCTTCTCGGCAGCACGGAAATCGGCGGAAAACAGCGCGCTGTCCGGATTGACGACGGCAACCAGTGTCAGTTTCGGAAAATCATGTCCCTTGGCCAGCATTTGCGTGCCGACCAGGATGTCGACACGCTCCTCTTGGATATCATCTCGCATCGCCTGCCAGGACCGCTTGCGGCGGGTGCTGTCGCGGTCGATGCGTAGGATGCGGGCATGGGGGAAGATTCCGGCAAGCGCCTCCTCGAGACGCTGAGTACCCTGCCCCAGGCCCTTCAGATCCTGGTTGCCGCAGTCGGGACACGCCTGCGGCAGGTGTTGCTCGTGCCCGCAATAATGGCATCGCAAGCGCTCTGCGCGCAGATGCCATACCAGGCGCGCGGCGCAACGGCTGCACTGCGCGGCCCAGCCGCAGGCGCCGCACGCCAGTGCCGGCGCATAGCCGCGGCGATTCAGGAACACCAGGCTCTGTTCGCCGCGCGCCAGGCGTTCGCGTATTGCCTGCAACAGAGGTTCCGACATGGCGTGCGTCTGGCGAGCTGCGCGGGTTTCGATCAGCCGAATTTGCGGCGGGCTGGCGGCGGGACGGGTGCTGAGGTGCAGATGCCCGAAGCGCCCGCTGAGGACATTGTGGTAGCTCTCGAGCGCAGGCGTTGCGGAGCCCAGTACGATCGGCACGCAGCGCTGCCGTGCAATGTAAACGGCAAGATCGCGCGCCGAGTAACGCAACCCCTCCTGTTGCTTGAAGGAGGCATCGTGCTCCTCGTCCACGATCACCAGCCCCAGGCGCGGAAGGGGCGTGAACACCGACAAGCGTGTCCCGAGTACGACCTGCGCGTCGCCGGCAAATGCCGCCAGCCAGCGTTCGCAGCGTTCCCCGTCCGACAGGCCGCTATGCAGGCTGACCAGTCTCACCCCGGGAAAGCGCTGCAGGAAACGCGCCTCCAGTTGCGGGGTCAGATTGATCTCGGGAACCAGCAGCAGAGATTGCGAACCGCGTGCGACGGCAGCTTCGATCAGGCGGAAGTACACCTCGGTCTTCCCACTTCCCGTAATACCGTCAAGCAACCAGGGCGAAAACGTTCCGAAGGTCGCCGCGATCTTCTCGACCGCTTCGCGTTGCTCGCCTGTCAGTTCCGGACCCTGCTCGGGCCGAACCACCGGCGCAACCGGCGGCGCGGCGGGGCGTTTTTCGACCCATCCCGCTTCAATCCACTGCCGCAGCAGTGCCGGCGCGCGAGCCGATAGCGCTCGCGCCTGTGCTTGTCTAAATGCCGTTGTTGTCGACAACGCATCCAGCAGGCGGCGCTTCACCGCCGCCGTGGGCGGAAAACGATCAGCCCGTAACTCGCGCCCGGCGCGGGTGAGCGCATACTCCCATTGCCGACTCGGTTCGCTGTAGCGGGCGCGCCTGATAACCGGCGGCAAAGCAGAAAGCAGGGCCTGTCCGAATGGGTAATGGTAGTACTCGCCGCAGAATCGGATCAGTGCCAGCAGATCCGCCGGCAAGGGATCGAGCGGCAGGATGCGTTCGATGCGGCGCAGTCGCGCATCGGCAATCTCCGAACGTTCGGCGAGTTCCGCGACGACGCCGACGTCTCTGCGCCTGCCGAACGGCACGACCACCAGTTGACCAGGAACCGGTGAGAAATCGCCCGTGCGGTAATCGAAGAGCGTTTCCAGCGGGACGTCGAGAGCAATCCTTGCGATGGCCATTGAGATCCACGACGTTCAGAACGAGACCGAAGTTTACCGGCGCCCTCTCGAGTACTGTCTGCGGATACACGCCTAAATTACTTGCGCGGAAAGGCTTTTTTTCAGAGCCCGGATCAGCTGTGGATAAATCTGTTGATTAAACTGCCGGCATGCTTCGTCTGAAATCCTGCGGAAACCCAGATCAGGCGCGGGATTCCCGCTATCACCTAATGATTTATGATGTTTTTCAGTAGCTTACAGTACAGGCCCGCGGAAAGCCTTGCTGGGCCTGTGTTTCCGCTGGGGAACCCGCCGAACTGTGCATAAATACTGGGATTCGGCGGGGTATCCCGCGTAGAGCTAGTGAAATTGCGGACTTCCGGAGTGCACCATTTCGACCAGCGCCGCGATATGCTCCGGAGGCGTGAACTGGGACACTCCGTGCCCCAGATTGAACACGTGACCATTGCCATATCCGTAGCCGGCAAGAATCTTCCCGGCTTCGCTGCAGATGACCTCCGGCGTAGAAAGCAACACCGCCGGATCCAGATTCCCTTGCAAGGCCACGCGGTCGCCGACCCGGCTCCGGGCCTTGCCAATGTCCACCGTCCAATCCAGTCCCACCGCGTCGGCTCCGCAGTGTGCCAGACTCTCAAGCCACTGCCCGCCGCCTTTGGTGAAGACGATGCGCGGCACCCGCCGGCCATCATGCTCGCGCCGCAGTTGTGCGAACACATGCTCGATATAACGCAGCGAGAATTCGTGAAAAGCCTCGCCGGAAAGCACCCCGCCCCAGGTGTCGAACATCATTACCGCCTGCGCACCCGATTCGATCTGGGCGTTCAGGTAGGCCGCTACGGCTCGCGCATTGACGTCGAGCACGTGATGCAGGAGATCCGGGCGCTGGTAGAGCATGCGCTTGGTTTCATGAAAATCCGTCCCGCCTCGACCCTCGATCATGTAGCAGGCCAGCGTGAACGGACTGCCGGAGAAGCCGATCAGCGGGACTGCCCCGGCGAGCGCCTTGCGGATCTGAGAGACGGCATCGAGCACATAGCGCAAGTGCGCATCGGGGTCGGGAACCGTAAGGTTGCGGATTTCCCACTCCTCGCGAAGCGGCCGCTCGAAACGCGGCCCTTCGCCTTCGACAAAGAACAGCCCCAGGCCCATCGCATCGGGAATGGTGAGAATGTCGGAAAACAGAATTGCGGCGTCGAGGGGGAAGCGTGCCAGCGGCTGCAACGTAACTTCGGTGGCAAGGTCCGGATTCTTGCACAGATCGAGGAAACTGCCCGCGCGCGCCCTGGTCTGGTTGTACTCGGGTAGATAACGGCCGGCCTGGCGCATGATCCAGATCGGCGTATAGGGCGTGGGCTCGCGCAGCAATGCGCGGATGAACGTATCGTTCAGCGCGGCAGGTCCGAAGAGCCCATCAGGAATTCGTCCACCGCGCGGGCACACTGGCGCCCTTCGCGGATCGCCCACACTACCAGTGACTGACCCCGGCGCATGTCACCCGCGGCAAACACCTTCGGTACCGAAGTCGCGTAGGCCTTCGGGCCTTCGGTGTCGGCCTTGACGTTGCTGCGCGCATCTTTTTCAACGCCAAATTCGTCGAGCATCGACTGCAGGGGCGAAACGAAGCCCATCGCCAGCAGCACCAGGTCGGCAGGCATTTCGAACTGCGAGCCTGGTACCTCGTGCGGCTTGCCGTCTTTCCATTCCAGCCGAACCGCCCTCAAGGCGGTAACGCGATTGTCGCCCCCAATAAATTCCTTGGTCGCGACCGACCAGTCGCGGTTCACGCCCTCCTCGTGTGAGGAAGAGGTGCGCAGCCGCGTTGGCCAGTACGGCCACACCGGATTGCGCTCGACATCGGGAGGCATCGGCAGCAGCTCGAACTGCTTGACCGAACGCGCGCCGTGGCGGTTGGAGGTGCCGACGCAGTCCGATCCGGTGTCGCCGCCGCCGATGATTACAACATGCTTATTTGTCGCCCAAAGCTCGGGGACTGTCGCGTCGCCGGCGACGCGTTTGTTCTGCAGCGGCAGAAACTCCATCGCGAAATGAACGCCGTCGAGGTTGCGGCCCGGGATCGGCAGGTCGCGAGGCTGCTCGGCGCCGCCGGCAAGCACCACGGCATCGAACTCGGCCAACAGCTTCCCGGGCGCGATGCTTTCGCGCGCGTCGCTCACCACGCTCTTCCCGGGCGGCTGCACGCCGACAAATACCCTTGCGCGGAACTTGACACCCTCGGCACGTATCTGGTCGAGGCGCCGGTCGATGACGCCCTTGTCGAGCTTGAAGTCGGGGATACCGTAGCGCAGCAGCCCGCCGATGCGGTCGCTCTTCTCGTATACCGTGACTTCGTGCCCGGCGCGCGCGAGCTGCTGCGCGCAAGCGAGCCCTGCGCCGCCCGAACCGACCACCGCAACTTTTTTGCCGGTCTTGTGCGTCGCCGGTTGCGGTCGCACCCAGCCTTGTTCCCACGCTTTGTCGATGATCGCGTGCTCGATCGACTTGATGCTGACTGCATCGGCGTTGATGCGCAGCACGCAGGCTTCCTCGCACGGCGCGGGGCAGATGCGGCCGGTGAACTCAGGGAAGTTGTTGGTCGAGTGCAGTACCTCTATCGCGTTCTTCCAGTCCTGGCGATAAACCAGATCGTTCCAGTCCGGAATGATGTTGTTGACCGGACAGCCCGACATGCAGAAAGGAATGCCGCAATCCATGCAGCGCGCGCCCTGAGTCGCGGCCGCCTCGTCCGACAGGCGTGCATAGAACTCGCGGTAGTGCTTCTTGCGGGCCTCTTTGGGCTCGTGCGGCTCCTCGAGGCGCTGGTACTCCATGAAACCGGTGATCTTCCCCATTCTTCAGTCCCTTGTACCCCTGCTACAGAGACACAGAGGCCCCATGAGAACACAGCGGTCCGTGTTCCCGGCGCCTCTGCGGTGAGTTATTAGGCTGCCAGCTTGCGGCGCTTGGCCGCCAGTTCGCCAAGCGCGCGACGATACTCGGACGGAAACACCTTGACGAACTTGGCGCGGTAAGCGGCCCAGTTGGAAAGGATTTCCCTGGCGCGTGTGCTCGCGGTATAGCCGGCATGCTTCTCGATTGCGCCCTTGAGAATCGCTTCGTCGGCCCGATTCATGTGCCACACGTCCTGCGGCACCTTGGCCTCCTGCTCGGCTTCGGACAAAACCGGCTCGAGCTGCACCATCGACTGGTTGCAGCGGGTCTTGAAGCTGCCGTCCTCGTCCAGCACGTACGCGATCCCGCCCGACATGCCGGCACCGAAATTGCGCCCGGTCACGCCGAGAACTACCACCGTGCCGCCGGTCATGTACTCGCAGCCGTGGTCGCCGACGCCCTCCACCACCGCGTGCGCGCCCGAATTGCGAACCGCGAAGCGTTCACCCGCGACGCCGCGGAAGTAGGCCTCGCCGGCGATTGCGCCATACAGAACCACATTGCCCGTGATGATATTCTCGGTCGGTTCGCCGCGGAACTTGGGCGAGGGCTGTACCGAGATGCAACCACCCGAAAGTCCCTTGCCGCAGTAGTCATTGGTGTCGCCTATCAGATCCAGGGTGACGCCCTTCGCGAGGAACGCCCCGAAGCTCTGGCCCGCGGAGCCCGCGAACCGGATACGAATGGTATCGTCTGGCAAGCCGTCATGGCCGTAACGCTTGGCGATCGCACCCGAGAGCATGGTGCCGGCAGTGCGGTTAATGTTGCGGATGGGCATCTCGATCGTGACCTTCTCGCCGCGTTCCAGTGCCGGATTCGCCAGCTCGATCAAGCGGTGGTCGAGCGCCTTCTCCAGTCCGTGGTCCTGCTTCTCGGTGTTGTAGCGCGCCACATCAGCCGGCATCTGCGGCATGCAGAAGATCTTCGAGAAGTCGAGCCCCTTTGCCTTCCAGTGCTCGATACCCTTCCTGATGTCCAGCAGGTCGGTGCGGCCGATGAGATCATTGAATTTCCGGATGCCGACCTTCGCCATCAGCTCGCGCGCCTCCTCGGCGACGAAGAAGAAGTAATTGATCACGTGCTCGGGCTTGCCTTCGAACTTCGCGCGCAGCACCGGGTCCTGCGTCGCTACCCCCACCGGGCAGGTGTTGAGGTGGCATTTGCGCATCATGATGCAGCCCTCGACCACCAGTGGCGCGGTGGAGAAGCCGAATCCGTCCGCTCCGAGTATGGCGCCGATCACCACATCGCGGCCAGTCTTCAGCTGGCCGTCCACCTGGACCGCGATGCGTCCGCGCAGGCGATTGAGCACCAACGTCTGCTGGGTCTCGGCGAGCCCGAGCTCCCACGGGGTGCCCGCGTGCATGATCGACGACCACGGGGAGGCGCCGGTGCCACCGTCGTGGCCGGCAATGGTAACGTGATCGGCCTTTGCCTTGGACACGCCCGCGGCCACTGTGCCGACACCCACTTCGGACACGAGTTTTACGCTGATCGCAGCATCGGAGTTGGCGTTTTTCAGATCGTGGATAAGCTGTGCGATGTCTTCGATGGAGTAAATGTCGTGGTGCGGCGGCGGCGAGATCAGTTCGACTCCCGGAGTCGCGTAGCGCAGCTCGGCGATGTACGAGGACACTTTGCGGCCAGGTAACTGCCCGCCCTCGCCAGGTTTCGCCCCCTGCGCGATCTTGATCTGGAGCATTTCTGCGGACACCAGATACTCTGCGGTGACACCGAAGCGACCAGAGGCAACCTGTTTGATCTTCGACTTGAGGGAGTCCCCCGCGACCAACGGAATGTCCACTTCCACGCGTTCGCGCCCGAGCCGCGACATCAGGCTCTCGCCGGCCTTCACCGGCGCGTAGCGCCTGAAATCCTCGCCCCCTTCGCCGGTGTTGGATTTGCCGCCGATGCGGTTCATGGCGATGGCAAGCGTGGTGTGCGCCTCCGTAGAAATCGAGCCCAGCGACATGGCACCTGTGGCGAAGCGCTTAACGATCTCCGCAGCGGATTCGACCTCCTCAATAGGCACCGGCGCGCACTGGTCGAACTTGAACTCGAACAGCCCACGGAACGTCATGTGACGCTTCGACTGATCGTTGATGATCTGCGCGTACTCCCTGTAAGTCGTATAGCTGTTGCTCCGGGTGGATCGCTGGAGCGTTGCGATCGCGTCGGGCGTCCACATATGCTCTTCGCCACGCACGCGCCAGGCGTACTCGCCACCCGCATCGAGCGAGTTGGCCAGCACCGGGTCGTCGCCGAACGCGACGCGATGTTGCCGTATCGCCTCCTCCGCAACCCCGAACACGCCGATGCCCTCGACGCTGGTAGTGGTGCCGGTGAAATACTTGTCCACCAGGACTTTCGACAGGCCTACCGCTTCGAAAATCTGCGCGCCGGTATAGGACATGTACGTGGAAATGCCCATTTTCGACATGACCTTGAGCAGGCCTTTACCGATTGCCTTGACGTAGTTGGCGACTCCCTTCTCGCCGCGGTAGTCGTTGGGAATCGATTCGTCCGCATGGAGGATGCTCTCGATCGCCAGGCAGGGGTGCACCGCTTCCGCGCCGTAACCCGCGAGCAGCGCGAAGTGATGCACCTCGCGCGCGGACCCGGTTTCGACCACCAGACCGGCGGACGTGCGCAAGCCCTTGACCACCAGGTGCTGATGAATCGCGGACAAAGCCAGCAGCGCCGGGATCGCGACATGCGTTGCGTCCAGCTTGCGATCCGACACGACCAGGATGCTGTAGCCGGAGCGAACCGCATCCTCCGCCTGCGCGCACAGGCTCGCCAGCCTTGCTTCGATCGCCTGGTTGCCCCAGGCGACCGGGTAGGTGATGTCGATCTCGAAGGACCTGAACTTGCCGCCGGTGTAGTAATCGATGTGCCGGATGGTTTCCATCTGGTTGAAGTCCAGAACCGGCTGGCTGACCTCAAGTCGCATCGGCGGATTCGATTCGTCGACGCCGAGCAAGTTGGGCTTGGGCCCGATGAAAGAGACGAGCGAAGTCACGAGCTCCTCGCGGATCGGGTCGATCGGCGGGTTGGTGACCTGGGCGAACAACTGCTTGAAATAGTGGTAAAGCGTCTTGTTCTTGTGGGACAGCACCGCGAGCGGCAAGTCGTTGCCCATCGAGCCGATCGCCTCTTCGCCCTGCTGTGCCATCGGACTGAGGATGAACTTCAGGTCTTCCTGGGTGTAGCCGAAAGCCTGCTGTCGGTCCAGCAAGGGCACCTTGCTCTGATCCACTACCTTGGTGGAGACCGGCAGGTCGTCGAGCTTGATGCGAATGCGGTCGATCCACGCCTTGTAGGGCTTGGCGTTGGCAAGCGTGTCCTTGAGTTCCTTGTCGTCGATGATGCGGCCCGCCTCGAGATCGATCAGGAACATCTTGCCGGGCTGCAACCGCCACTTCTTGATGATTTTCTCTTCCGGCACCGGCAGCACGCCGGTTTCGGAAGCCATCACTACCATGTCGTCGCTGGTCACCAGGTAACGCGCCGGCCGCAGGCCGTTGCGGTCGAGCGTGGCGCCAATCTGGCGGCCATCGGTGAACGCCACCGCCGCCGGGCCATCCCAGGGCTCCATCATCGGGGCATGGTACTCGTAGAACGCGCGCCGGCTCGGGTCCATGTGAGTGTGCTTCTCCCAAGCCTCCGGAATCAGCAACATCATCGCGTGCGCGATCGAATAGCCGCTCATGGTGAGCAGTTCCAGCGCATTGTCGAACGAAGCAGAGTCGGACTGGCCGTCATAGATCAACGGCCAGAGCTTGTCGAGATCACGCCCGAGAATCGGACTGGAAATGGCGCCCTGGCGCGCGCGGATCCAGTTGACGTTGCCGCGCAAGGTATTGATCTCGCCGTTGTGGGCGATCATCCGGAACGGATGCGCCAGATCCCAGGTTGGGAAAGTATTGGTCGAGAAGCGCTGGTGCACCAGCGCCAGGGCGGAAACGACGCGCGCATCCTGAAGATCCTTGTAATAGCTGCCGACCTGTCCCGCCAGCAACATGCCCTTGTAAAGGACGGTTCGGGCCGACATCGAGGGCACGTAGAACTCCTTGCCGTGCTCGAGCTTCAACGCCTGGATGGCATGCCCGGAAACCTTGCGGATGATGTAAAGCTTGCGCTCGAGCGCGTCGGTGACGGTGACGCCGGGGCCACGGCCGATGAACACCTGGCGGATGACCGGTTCAATTTTTTTTACCGACTCGCCGAGGCTGGAGCCGTCGCGCGGCACGTCGCGCCAGCCGAGCAAGACCTGGCCCTCGTCCTTGATGGCGCGCTCGATCTCGTATTCGCAAGCAAGCCGCGAGGCCGGTTCCTGCGGCAGGAATACCATGCCTACGCCGTACTCCCCGGGCGGCGGCAGTTTGATCCCCTGCCCGGCCAGCTCCTCGCGGAAGAACTGGTCCGGAATCTGGATCAGGATGCCGGCGCCGTCGCCGGCCCTGGGATCCGCACCCACCGCGCCGCGGTGGGTCAGATTCCTGAGAATCTGCAGGCCCTGCTCGATGATCGTGTGGCTCTTCGCGCCTTTGATGTGCGCAATGAACCCGACGCCGCAGGCGTCGTGTTCGTTGTCGGGGTCATAAAGCCCCTGTCGCGCAGGCAAAGCCGGGCTGCTCATGTCGTACCTCTGTACTACTGCCGTTGGCGCCCGCCGCGTCACCCCAGACCGGCAGCCTGGGTGGACACGGCCGGAACGCGCAAAAATTCGAGCGGGTCTCAAATGTTACCGCGATTGCAGCCGGCCTATCAATAAACGCGGCAAAATCCAGGCCTTCGCAACCGCGGGGGGCCCTTTTCAGGACTCCTCGACAGCGAACAGGCGCCGGTGCTCGCGGATCGCGTAGCGGTCGGTCATCCCGGCAATGTAATCGGCGATCGCCCTGGGCAGGTCCACCTCGGCACGGGACTGGAACTCCGGCGGCAGAAGACGCGAGTCGACCATGAAGGCCTGGAACAGGTCGCGGACGATGCGCCTGGCCTTGTTGCTCATGCGTGCCACCCGGTAGTGCTGATACAGATGTTTCCTGAGAAAGACTTTGAGTTCGTGCTGCTCTTCGCGCATCGCCGCACTGAACGCGATCAGTGGCGGCGCATTCCGCACCTGGTCTACGCTCTCCGGATGGTGCTCGGCGATCAGGGCCCGGCTCTGCTCCGTGAGATCCGAGACCAGCGTATTGATCATTCGACGAACCGTCTCGTGGATCAGCCGCCGGTCCACCAGGTCGGGGTATTGCCCGTGCACCGCCCCGAGATGGCGCGCGAAGATGCGCACCGAAGCCAGTTGCTCGACCGAGATCAATTCGGAGCGCAGGCCATCGTCGACGTCATGATTGTTGTAGGCGATTTCATCAGCCAAGTTGGCAAGTTGCGCCTCCATCGACGGCCGTTGGTTCTTCAGAAATCGCTCGCCAACTTCGCCCAGCTTCTCGGCATTCTTGATCGAGCAGTGCTTGAGGATGCCTTCGCGGGTCTCGAAACACAGATTAAGTCCGTCGAAGGCGCCGTAACGCTGTTCCAGCACATCGACCACCCGCAGCGACTGCAGGTTGTGCTCGAAGCCGCCGTGTTCCTTCATGCACTCGTTGAGCGCGTCCTGACCGGCGTGTCCGAACGGTGTATGGCCGAGGTCGTGCGCCAGCGAAATCGCCTCGACCAGGTCTTCGTTCAGCCCGAGGTTGCGTGCCAAAGAGCGGCCGATCTGCGCCACTTCGATACTGTGGGTCAGCCGGGTGCGAAACAGGTCGCCCTCATGGTTGACGAAAACCTGGGTCTTGTACTCGAGCCGGCGGAAGGCGGCGGAATGGATGATGCGATCGCGATCGCGCTGAAACTCCGTTCGTCCGTTCGGAGCGGCCTCCGCGATGCGCCGGCCGCGCGATGCTGCGGGATCGGCAGCGTAGGCTGCCAGTTCACGCATGCGCGGCGGCTCCCGCTAGGACCAGGCGCAGGTCCCCGGGGCGGAAATCCGACGTCACAAATGCCTTGCCAAGAGCCTTGAGCAGTACCAGACGCAGCCTGCCGTCCTCCACTTTCTTGTCGTGACCCATCAGCTCCAGGTAACGGGCCTCGCCCAGGTCCGGCGCCTCGGTCGGGAGGCCGGCGCGGCTCATCAGTCGGGCCAAACGCCCGACGTCCGCGGCATTGAGCAGGCCCATGCGCTCCGACAGCCGTGCAGCGAGGATGGTGCCGGCCGCGACCGCCTCGCCGTGCAACCAGGTACCGAATCCCAGACCGGCTTCGATGGCGTGGCCGAAGGTATGCCCGAGGTTGAGCAGCGCACGCTCGCCGGCCTCGCGTTCGTCTGCCGCAACCACCAAAGCCTTGCTCTCACAGGAACGGGCAATCGCGTAAGCAATGGCGTCGGCGTCGCGGGCGCGCAGCTTCTCCATGTTGATCTCGAGCCACGCGAGAAAGGGCGCATCCATAATCAAACCGTACTTGATCACTTCGGCAAGGCCCGCCGAGAGCTCGCGTTCCGGCAGCGTATCCAGAGTAGCAGTATCGGCGAGCACCAGGCGCGGTTGGTGGAATGCACCGATCATGTTCTTGCCGCGGGGATGGTTGATCGCGGTCTTGCCCCCCACGGAGGAATCCACCTGCGCGAGCAGGGTGGTGGGCATCTGGATGAATGGCACGCCGCGTTGATAAGTGGCTGCGGCAAAACCGGCGAGATCACCGACCACGCCACCCCCCAGCGCGATGATGGTGGTCTTGCGCTCGCAGCGGTGCGCCAGAAGCAGATCGAAAATGGAATTGAGCGTCTGCCAGTTCTTGTGATCTTCCCCGTCGGCAATGACCATCGGCACGACCTCGACTGCGGCTGCGCGCAGCGCCGAAGCCAGCGGTTCAAGGTACAGCGGGGCGATTGTAGAATTAGTGACGATTGCTACTTTGCGCTGCTCAAGGCTCGGCAGCAGAAGTTCGGGGCGTGCCAGCAGGCCCCTGTCGATGTGAATCGGGTAGGAGCGATCGCCAAGGCCGACGATGATGGTTCGCATGCCGGCTAGACCAGCGGCGCCTGGGACTGCTGCCCGGACCGCGCTTCGAGCAGAAGTTGGCATAACCGGTTGACCAGCGAGGTGAGGCTCTGGTTTCCGGTGTCAACGATGAGATGTGCGACCTCACGATAGAGTGGGTCGCGCTGCTCGTACAGTTCGGTGAGCCGCGCGCGCGGATCCGCGGCTTGCAGCAGCGGGCGGTTCTTGTCATGGCGGGTGCGGTTGAGCAGGTCCCGCACCGTGGCACGCAGGTACACCACCGTGCCCCTGGTCCTCAGCCTGTCCCGGTTCGTCTCGATCAATACCGCGCCGCCGCCGGTGGCGAGCACGATGTCACGCAGGCTCAGTGAGTTCGTCTATAACCGTGGATTCGCGGACGCGAAACCCGGCCTCGCCTTCGATTTCGAAAATCACCGGTATCTTCACGCCGGTACGATCCTCGATCACTTGATCGGAGTCGTAGAACGATTTCTGCAGGCGTTTCGCCAGGACGCGGCCGACCGAGGTCTTGCCTGCACCCATCATTCCCACCAGGAAGATGCTGCCAGGCATGTCGATCGGTGCTTGTGTGTGGTTTTCC
Source organism: uncultured beta proteobacterium (assembly GCA_963789945.1). GTDB lineage: Bacteria > Pseudomonadota > Gammaproteobacteria > Burkholderiales > JACQAP01 > JACQAP01. Next base: position 221,934 of record CAWBMN010000005.1, read on the forward strand.
AGGGTTGCCTCGTGCATGCGGCCATTCTAGCGAAACCGGTCGCGCAGGGTCAGGTCGCGCAACAAAACAAAACGGCCGCAACAAATGCGGCCGTTCCCGGAGAGGCAGCGTGTTCAGCGGACGGTCAGCGAGTCCTTGACCACTTTCGGCGTAACGAAAATCAGCAACTCGCGCTTGTCGTTGCGCCGCAGGTCCTGGCGGAACAGGATGCCGATAACCGGTAAGTCGCCCAGCATCGGTACTTTGGTCCGCGTGCTGGACTCTTCCTGTTCGAAGATGCCGCCGATGCCGACCGTGCCGCCGTTCTCCACCAGCACTTCGGTGGAAATCTGCTTGGTGTCGATCGACGGTCCGGCACTGGTGTTGGCGCCAACGCTGTCCTTGTTGACGTTCAGCTTCATGATGATGTTGTCGTTGGGCGTGATCTGCGGCTTCACCTTCAGGCTCAGGGTGGCCTTGCGGAACGACACGCTGGTCGCGCCGCTGCTGGTCGCCTGCTGATACGGGATCTCCGTGCCCTGCTCGATGATAGCCTCCACGTTGTCCGCCGTTATGACCCGCGGGCTGGAGATGATCTTGCCCTTGCCGTCAGCCTGCAATGCGGTAATCTCGAGGTTAAGGAACTTCGACATCGCGTCATTCATCAGGATCAGCGAGAACTGTCCCGGGCTCACTCCACCGAGACCCGGTGCCGGCATGTTGGAAGAAAGCCCGTCCGTAAAGAAATCAGGCGTGTCGGAAATCTGACCTGTAAATGCACCGGTGGCAGCCAATCCGCCGCCTGCGGTGATCCGGTGGGTGCTGTTGGGTAACTGCGTGCCGCGTCCGGTCCCATCGACGAATCCGAGCCTGGCGCCGAGGTTTCGGCTGAAAGTATCACTGGCCTCGACGATGCGCGCCTCGATCAATACCTGCCGGGACGGAATGTCCGTGACCTTGATGAGTTGCCGAACTTCATCGAGCTTCGAAGCGATGTCCTGAATGAAAAGCAGGTTCGTCCGTGGATCGATGACGGCACTGCCCCGTTTCGACAGCATTTTCTGTGATGAGTCTGTCAGGATCTTCTTGAAATCATCGGCCTTCTGATAGTTGAGTTGAAACGACTCGGTGCGAAGCGGCTCGAGGTCTGCAATCTGCTGTTGCGCCTCCAGGGCAAGCTTCTCCTTGGTTGCAAGTTCGTCGCGCGGGGCAATCCAGACAACATTGCCGGTCTTGCGCATGTCCAGACCCTTGGCCTGGAGAATAAGGTCCAGAGCCTGGTCCCACGGCACATCCTTCAGGCGCAACGTCAGGTTGCCGGTTACCGTATCGCTGGTAATGACATTGAGATTGGTGAAATCCGCAATTACCTGCAGCACCGCACGGACTTCGATGTTCTGGAAATTCAGCGATAGTTTCTCGCCGGTATAGCCTTTGCCTTCCTTCGGCCGGCCCGCTTCCTCGATTACAGGCTTGATTTCGATGATGAAACGCTTGTCGGTCTGATAGGCCGACTGCTCCCAGCGCCCCTTCGGTGTGACCGTGATGCGGGTATTGTTGCCCTGCCGTGTAACCTCGAAGAAATCGACCTGGGTGCCAAAGTCGGTGACGTCGAAGCGCCGCTCCAACGCCGGCGGCAGCATGGTCTGGAGAAAGTCCACCAGAACGGTGCGGCCTTGCTGGCGCAGATCGATACCGGTGGCTGTATCGGACAGGTCGACGATGATCTGCGCCTCGCCGTTCTTGCCGCGGCGGAAATCCACGTCCTGAATGTTGTGCTGATCGCCGCTGGGCTTGGGCTCGGCAAACTGCGTGGTGGTCGCCGCGGCAGCGCTTGCGCCGGCGCCCTGCAGCGTCACTACGACGGTGTTGCCTTCGACCCGGGTGTCGTACTTGACCAACTTGGCCAGGTTGAACACCACCCGCGTCCGACCGCCCGACTGGCCGAACCGAATCGTGCGCAGGTCGCCTTGGTTGACGTCCTGGGTACTCTTGCCGAGACCGTTTGCCGTATTCGGAAAATCGAGGGCTACCCGGGGCGGGTTGTTCACGGTGAAGGCTGCCGGAGGATTCGGCAAGGCGTCCTTGAGGCCGAGCGTGACGGTAACCGTTCCGGCCTGTGTGGAAACGTCGACCGACTGAATGACGTTGCCGCTGCCGCCGTTACCATTACTGGTGTCCTGGCCGTGTGCCGCGAAAATGCTCAGCACCAGCAGCAAGCCGATCGGGGCGGCGACCATACTGGTCCAACAACCGAAACGTTTCATATTCGCGTGCTCCTTGTTTATTGCTCGAGCAGCTGCAAATTGCTAGTGCGCTCTGTCCAGGAACCCGAAGAGGGATCCTGGATGACCTCCTTTAGGGTCACAGCGGAATCGCTGATAGAGGTAATGACGCCGAAGTTCTGCCCGACGTAGTTGCCGATCTTGACACGGTATAAGTTCTTGTCCGGCGTCTTGATCAACGCGTAGTTGACCCGCTTCTGCTCAAGCGTGCCGACCATCTGCAGGCTCTCGAGGGGAAATGCCTCGAGCGCTTCCTTGCGGCGATTCAGATCCGGCTGCGGCCCCCCGCCGGCAGTGCGGCTGTCGAAGGCCATCGTGCGCGCCTTGAAGGGATCGGGGAGATCGAATGCGTTGTAAGCAAAGGGCTCGAATTGTTTGACCTCCGGTATCGGTTCGACCCGGCCGCGCAATCCTTCACCGGATTCCTTGACGAACTGCCTGAGATCGGAGAATTCGTCCCCGCCACAACCAGTAACCAGCAATGCGGCGGCCGCCAGGCCAATCAGAAAACGCATCACTTCTTGCCACCCCTCTTCGCGGCTGCGGCATCACGGGCAGACTTGCGTTGTGCTGCAATCTCGGCCTCGTCCAGATAACGGAAGGTCTTGGCCACGGCGTCCAGGACAACCTCGCCCTCCTTGTTGGGGACCAGCGCGATGTCGTTGAGGGTCACAATCCGCGATAACTGGGAAACGTCGCTCGCAAACGCGCCGATATCGTGGTATTTGCCGGTAAGCTTGATGGTGATCGGCAACTCCGCGTAGAACTCCGACATGCTTTCCCTCTGCGCCGGACGGAACAGCTCAAACTGTAGCCCGCGGCCGAGCCCCGCCTGGTTGATATCGGTAAGCAGGGCCTCCATCTCGGATTTGTTCGGTAGCTGCTTGAGCATCTCACCGAAAGATTCTTCGATTTCCGCAAGCTGTTTGCGATAAGCCTCGAGGTTCACCGCCTGTTTCTGCTTGTCGAGGAAAGAGGTGCGCAACTCCTGTTCCTTGTTGCGTGCCTTCGCCAGCTCCTCGAGCTGGTTCCTCCAATCGAACCAGTAACCGGCAAATACAATGAGCAAAAGCAGCACGAGCAGCGCACCCAGCTTGGGCACCACCGGCCAACTGCCGATGTCCCTCGGGTCCAGTCGTCTTATGTCATCGAGCGTCATGATCGTCAGGTCTTCGGCGCGGCCGCGGAGGGGGCGGGGGCGGGCGGTTTGGCTCCCGCCGCCTCTTCCTTGGGCCGCGAGATGTTCACGTTGAGAATAAACTCGTTGAGGATGATGTTTTCCTTGCCCGGCTTGGTGGCTTTCACCTCTACCAGGGACGGGGCTTCAAGCCAGGGCGAAGCCTCCAGGTTACGCATCAGTGTCGACACCCTTGCATTGGAGGTTGCAAACCCGACCACGTTGACCTTCTGCCCGGTCTGCTTCAGCGCCTTCAGATGCACCCCGTCCGGAAGTTGCCGCACCATCTGGTCGAGCAGCCGCACGGTCTCGGTGCGGTTGGTTTGCAGGGTTTCCACCACGCGTTTGCGCGCCAGCAGCGCCTGCGTCTGCTCCTTGAGCTTCTTGATTTCGTCGATCTGCTTGTCGAGCACTGCGATCTCGGTTTGAAGGTACTTGTTCCGATCCAGCTGGTTCTCTATGCGGGCCGCGAACAGCGTATGAACCGCGCCGACGATCGCGCCCGCCAGAACCACGGTCATGACCGACAAAACGGCGAACTGCCGCGTCTGCGCCTGGCGCCGCTCCGCGCGGTGCGGCAGTAGGTTGATTGGGATCATTCGTCGAATCTCCTCAGCGCGAGTCCGCAAGCGACTAGTAGCGCAGGCGAATCCACCGCAAGCTGGGCCTGTCGCACTTTGGAGGAAACCTCCATTCCAACGAAAGGATTGGCCACCAGCGTATTGACCTGGGTGCGCTCTCCCACCACTTCCGGCAGACCGGGAATGGTCGCCGAGCCACCGGAGATGAAGATGTGGTGAACCTGGTTGTACTGGGTGGAGGTAAAGAAGAACTGAAGTGCCCTGGCAACTTCGAGGGCCAGGGTGTCCATGAACGGGGCCAGGACTTCGGAGTCATAGGTATCCGGCAACCCGCCGTTGCGCTTGGCGGCCTCAGCTTCCTCGGGCGAGAGATTGTAGTGACGCATGATCTCCTGGGTGAGCTGATTGCCGCCGAATGGCTGCTCACGCATATAGACCGACTGGTTGTTGCGCAACACGTTGATGTTCATCATCGAGGCGCCGATATCCACCAGGGCGATGGTCTGATCGCGGCCGCCGTCGGGCAACTGACCCTGCATCAGTTCGAATGCGTTCTGAGAGGCAAAGGAGTCGATATCCATCACCACCGCCTTGAGCCCCACCGACTCGGCCACGGCCACGCGGTCGTCGACTTTTTCCTTGCGCGAGGCGGCGATAAGGACTTCCACGTCCTCGGTGCTGTTGGGGGCCGGGCCCAGAATCTGGAAATCGAGGTTCACTTCCTCGAGGGCAAACGGGATGTATTGATTGGCTTCGGTCTCGACTTGGGCTTCGAGCTGGTCTTCGGTCTGGCCGGCGGGAACGACGATCTTCTTGGTAATTACCGCCGCCGAGGGCAGCGCCATGGCCAGGTTCTTGACCCGGGTGCCCATGCGTTTCCAGCCGCGCCTGAGCGCATCGCCCACCTCTTCCAGGTTCATGATGTTGCCGTCAACCACCGCGTCCTTTGGAAGGGGCTCGATCGAATAGCGCTCGAGGCGGTAGCGCCCCTTGCCGGAACCGGTCAACTCGACCATTTTCACGGACGACGAACTGATGTCGACTCCGACAAGAGGAGGCGACTTGGCCTTCAGCAGACCGCTGAGAAAGTCCGCGTCGAACTCGAATTTTCCTTTGAGCATTGGCCGTTTAGGCGTGATACGTATAATCTACATTAAATGCTAGCAACAACTATTTTGCAAGTAAAGCGATTTAACGCCCCCCACTGTCGGGTTTGGGCAACATCTATATAATGCCCGCCGTCCCCCCTGCAGGTACCCCACCTTCAATCTATCCCATGTCCCCCCGCTGGTGGTTCTATGGCGTGTTCGGACTGGCCGCTTTCGCGGCTTCAGTCTTCCTGGTAGTGGGTTACGCCATGGTGGTGGCCTATCCAAATCTGCCTTCCCTCGAGGCGCTGACCTCCTACCAGCCCAAGATTCCCCTGCACATCTTCAGCATCGAGGGCGACCTGATCGGCGAGTTCGGCGAGGAGAAGCGGTCCTTCGTCAAGATCGAGCAGACCCCCGATATATTGCGAAAGGCGATCATCGCCGCGGAGGACGAGCGCTTTTACGAACACGGCGGGGTCGATTACATCGGCGTGGTGCGCGCCGCACTATCCAATTTCGCCGCGGCCAGTGCCCGCCAGGGTGCCAGTACCATCACGATGCAGGTGGCACGAAACTTCTTTCTTACCACTGAAAAAACCTTCAGCCGAAAGTTCAATGAGGCCCTGCTCGCGTTCAAGATCGAGCACAGCCTGACCAAAGACGAGATTCTGCAGCTTTATATCAATCAGATATATCTCGGCCAGCGCGCATATGGTTTCGGTGCCGCCGCACTGGTGTACTTTGGCAAACCACTCGACCAGTTGGACCTTGGCGAGATCGCGATGCTGGCCGGACTGCCCAAGGCGCCGTCGCGTTACAATCCGGTCATCAACATGAACCGCGCCAAGCAGCGGCAGCGCTACGTGCTGCGCCGCATGCTCGAGCTCAATCATATCGACGCCGAGCAGTTCAAGGAGGCGGAAGCCAAGCCGATCATCGTCACCCGCCAGGTCCAGGAGTTTGCCACGCGGGCGGACCACTTCGCCGAGATGGTGCGGCAGGCGATCTTCGACGCCTACAAGGAAGAAGCTTATACCCGTGGTTTCAGGGTCTACACCACGCTGTCCAAGGTGCATCAGGACGCTGCCTATCGGGCGCTGCGCCAAGGGGTGCTGGAATACGATGGGCGTCAGAATTATCGCGGTGCGGAAGGCTACTTCGATCTTCCCAAGGAAGAAATCGGGGAAGAAGCGCTTGAGGATGCGCTGCAGGAGGAACTGGAAAGCGACGACATCTACCCGGCTATCGTGCTGGAAGTCGACGCCAAGGCGGTGAAGGCATACCGCAAAGGCGGCGAATTCGTCACCATCACCGGCGAAGGCCTGAAGTTCGCAAGCCGGATGATCGGCAACCGCGCGCCTTCCAAAGTGCGGCTGCGCCGCGGCGCGCTGATCCGCGTGCAACCCGACGGCAATGGAGGCTGGAAGATCATACAGTTGCCGCAAGTCGAGGCGGCACTGGTGTCGGTGAACACCAACGACGGCGCAATCCGGGCGATGGTCGGTGGATTCGACTTCTACCGCAACAAGTACAACCACGTCACGCAGGCGCGCCGGCAACCCGGATCGAGCTTCAAGCCGTTCATTTATTCTGCGGCGCTGGAAAAGGGCTTTACCCCGGCCACCATCATCAACGACGCGCCACTGACCATCGATGCCAGCGAAACCGGTTCGGTGAACTGGGAGCCGAGGAACTACGACGGCACCTTCGATGGCCCGATCCGCATGCGCACAGCCCTCACCCGATCGAAGAACCTGGTGTCCATACGGATCCTGCAGGCGATCACGCCGCAATACGCACAGGACTACATCTCGCGCTTCGGGTTCGATCCGAAGCAACATCCGCCCTATTTGACGATGGCATTGGGCGCCGGGTCGACCACGCCCCTGGAAATGGTGATGGGCTACTCGGTGTTCGCCAACGGCGGATTCCGCGTGACGCCTTACTTTATCGAGCGCATCGAGGACACACAGGGCGAAACGCTTGGCAAGGCCAATCCGATCCAGGTTGGCAAAGGCGCGGAACGCGTGATCGATTCGCGCAATGCGTTCATCATGGCAAACATGATGCAGGACGTAATCCGCGGCGGTACCGGAGCGCGCGCTATGGCGCTCGGCCGCGTGGATCTTGCCGGCAAGACCGGCACGACCAACGAGCAGATGGACGCGTGGTTTGCCGGATTCCAGCGCAATCTGGCAACGGTGGTGTGGATGGGCTACGACATCCCGCGAACGCTGGGCGATCACGAAACCGGCGCCGTGGCGGCCCTGCCGGTCTGGATGTCGTACATGGGGACGGTCCTGAAAGATCAGCCCGAAGAACTCTGGGTCGCACCCCAGGGTGTGGTCGCCGTGGCGATCAATCCGCAAACGGGGCTGCGCGACCGGCACGCGGCTACGCCGATGATCGAGTACTTCTACCACGAGAACGTTCCGCCGGAGCAGGAAAGCAGCCCGGAGGAAGAGCTTGGCGACTCTGCCAGGCCGCCGGAGGAAGTCAGGGACCAGCTATACTGAACGCCGATGTCGAGGGACAACGGCAATAACCGACAGATGCGCGAACGCATCGCCCAGCTTGCGGCGCGCCTGATGGCCGTGGACGGGATCGATGATTTTGCGCTCGCCAAGCGCAAAGCGGCGCGGCAGGTCGGGGCACCCGACACCCGCAACCTGCCCAACAATGAAGAAGTGGAGCAGGCTCTGCGGGCCTACCAGCAGCTCTACCAGGCCGACGAGCAGCAGGCGCGTCTGCGTCACCTGCGCCAGAACGCACGCGAAATGATGCAACTGCTCGCGCAATTCGACCCGCATTTGTCCGGTTCGGTGTTGTCAGGCAGCGCGGGCAAGTACTCCGACATCAACATCCACCTTTTCACCGACAGCGTGAAGGACGTGGAGTTGTTCCTGCTCAACCGCCAGATCCCCTATCGCAGCCGCGAACGACGCATATACATCGGCGGGGAACCGCAAAGCGTACCGAACTTCAGTGTCAGTACAGACCACGCCGATTTCGACATCACCGTGTTCGCGCCGCGCGATCTGCGCTATCAACTGCGTACCACCGCTGAGGGCAAACCCTTCGACCGTGCCCGTATCGACTGGCTGGACTCGGTGCTTGACGGCGGCGGAACTGCCGACGCCGGCGCTAGCCCTCCTTGAGCCAGGCGGCCGCTTCCAGGGCAAAATAAGTAAGGATGCCGTCGGCGCCGGCGCGCTTGAAGGCCAGCAACGACTCCAGAACGCACTTGCGACGATCGATCCAGCCGTTGATCCCCGCAGCTTGGAGCATCGCATACTCGCCGCTGACCTGGTACACGAAGGTCGGCGCGCCGAACTCGTCCTTCACCCTGCGGACAATGTCGAGGTAGGGCATCCCGGGCTTGACCATTATCATGTCCGCGCCCTCTTCGAGGTCCATTCCCGCTTCCCAGAGCGCCTCGTCACTGTTTGCCGGATCGATCTGGTAGGTGTACTTGTCGCCCTTGCCCAGGTTTGCCGCCGAGCCGACCGCGTCGCGGAACGGTCCATAGAAACTGGACGCGTATTTGGCTGCGTAAGCGAGTATGCGCGTATAGATATGCCCGCCCTGATCCAGCGCCCGGCGCAGCGCCCCGACGCGCCCGTCCATCATGTCCGAGGGCGCGACGATGTCCACCCCCGCTTCGGCATGCGTCAGCGCCTGTTTGACCAGCGCCTCGACGGTCTCGTCATTGAGCACGTAGCCGCCTTCGTCGATCAACCCGTCCTGGCCGTGGCTGGTATAGGGATCGAGGGCGATATCGGTGACGACACCCAATTGCGGGAACCGGTCTTTCAGCGCCCGGATGGCTCGGGGAGCCAGCCCGTCTGGATTGAACGCTTCGCCGGCATCGGCAGTCCTGAGCTTGTTGTCCACCACTGGAAACAACGCCATCGCCGGCACCCCAAGCTCGACGCAGCGCGCGGCCTGCTCCAGTAACCCGTCCACGGTCAACCGTTCCACTCCCGGCATCGACTGAACCGCTTCGCGGCGGTTGTTTCCGTCGATGACGAACACCGGGTAGATAAAGTCGTCCGCGGACAGCCGATGCTCGCGCACCATGCGCCGGGAAAAATCGTCACGGCGCAGCCTGCGCATCCTGCGGACTGGAAACTTTCCAAGCACATGCATGATTGGTCCCCGGTTCCCGCCCCCCCGGCTACCCGGCTCCAAAGCGAGAAACTATCTCGTTGAATTAAATGATAAAGCCTCGCCTGCGTAAAGTGGAACTTTTTTGCGCGTCCGGCACTCTGAATCAACAGACAGTGATGTCTCCCGCTTCTCCTCCCTGAGCGGGTGCCTTAATCCAATTGAGGCTTTGTTTCGCCCCCGGTTTTAGTCCCCTTTAACCGGGGGTTTTTTATTCTATCTTTCCCCTACGACCCTACCCGGCGTCGAACCATTTGGCCAACAATGCCTCGGCTTCATCGACGCCCTGGTTGGTCGTCGCGGAGAAAAGCTGCACGCTGCTGCCGTGGTAATCGGAAGCGAGGCTTTGGCCAACGTTGCGCAATTGTCGGATTGCTTCCTGTTTGGGCAACTTATCTGATTTGGTTAACAGCACGTGCACCGGCCGGCCCGTCGGGGCAAACCAGTCCAGCAGTTGCCGGTCCAGTAGCGTCAGCGGATGACGGGCATCCATTACCACCACCAGACCTCGCAGCGGGCCGCGAGTCTGCAAATAACCGGACAGCAGTTCCTGCCAGTGTCGCTTCATTGTTCCCGGCACCTTCGCGTACCCGTACCCCGGCAAGTCCACCAGAAAGCGTCCCGCCCCCAGACTGAAAAAATTGATCTGCTGAGTTCGGCCCGGGGTCTTGCTGACAAAGGCCAGGCGATGGCGCCGGGCAAGCGCGTTGAGTGCGCTTGATTTGCCCGCGTTCGAGCGCCCGGCAAATGCCACCTCGACTCCGGTCGAAGCCGGCAGGTCGCTCGCGCGCGCGGCTGTGGCGAAAAAGGCGACGTCATTGAACAAACGGGTGCGACTCATCACTTACGCTAAAATGGCGCCTCTCGCGGGAACCGGCGCAGGCCGCGGACTCTGCACGAAATTCAAGGAGTGTTCATGAACCGTTTCATCGCGGCGAGCATTGCCGTGTTCATTTCTGTCCCCTCGGCCGTTGCGGCTGATTTCGGTGACCCTACCAAGGCCCATCCCATTGCCGGCCAAATCTGCGCCGCTTGTCACGGCGCCGACGGCAACAGCCCGCTGCCGATGAATCCGAGCCTCGCCGGGCAGCATCCCGAGTATCTGTTCAAGCAATTGAACGAATTCAAATCGGGCAGTCGCAACAACGCCGTGATGATGGGCATGGTAGCCGGCCTGTCGGCCGCGGACATGCGCAATCTTGCCGCCTATTACTCGGCGCAGAAGCCCGGTGAATCCGCGGCGAAGGACAAGGATCTGGTCGCCCAGGGTCGCAAGCTGTTTCGCGGCGGCAACCTCGCCACCGGCGTTGCGGCTTGTGCCGGCTGCCATTCGCCGAACGGTGCCGGAATTCCGTCCCAGTATCCGCGACTTGCCGGTCAACATCCCGAGTACGTCGCTACGCAATTGAAGGCCTTCCGTGCCGGCGAGCGCGCCAACGACGCCAATAACATGATGCGCGCGGTCGCGGCCCGGCTCACCGACAAGGAAATTGCCGCAGTCGCCGAGTATCTCGCCGGCTTGCGCTGAGCACGTCGCCGATCATGCGGCGGCGACTTTCGCAAATGCCGCCGATGCCGCCGCGATGGTAGCGTCGATGTCGGCACCGCTGTGAGCGGCGGAGACGAATCCTGCTTCGAATGCCGATGGCGCCAAATACACGCCTTGATCCAGCATGGCGTGGAAAAAGCGGTTGAAGGCATTCTTGTCGCATTCCATGACTTGCGCGTAACTCTCCGGACACGCGGCGCGAAAATACACGCCGAACATCCCGCCGACCGATTGCGCTGAAAATGCCAACCCGGCATCCCTGCCGGCCTTCTGCAGGCCCCGCACCAGGGTTGCAGCCGTTTCATCGAGCCGCTCGAAAAAACCGGGCGCCTGAACCAGCTTGAGCGTGGCCAAACCGGCGGCGACCGCCACCGGATTTCCCGACAGCGTTCCGGCCTGGTACACCGGCCCCAATGGCGCGATGCACTGCATGATATCGCGCCGTCCGCCGAACGCCCCCACCGGCATACCGCCGCCGATGACCTTGCCCAACGTAGTCAGGTCGGGCGTAATGCGGTAAAGACCCTGCGCTCCCTGCAGCCCGACGCGGAAACCAGTCATGACTTCGTCGAAAATCAGCACTGCGCCGTGCTTCGTGCAAAGGTCGCGAAGCGCGCGCAGGAACGCCGGTCTGGGTTTGACCAGATTCATGTTGCCCGCCACCGGCTCGACGATCACCCCGGCAATCTCATCGCCTTGCGCGCCGAACGCGCGTTCCAGCATGCCGGGGTCGTTGTAATCGAGCACCAGCGTGTGCGCCGTTATTTCTGCGGGCACGCCGGCGGAACTGGGCTGACCGAAAGTGAGCGCGCCGGAACCGGCCTTTACCAGCAACGAATCGGCGTGGCCATGGTAGCAGCCCTCGAACTTGACGATCTTTGCGCGCCCGGTAAAGCCGCGCGCCAGCCGGATCGCGCTCATGGTGGCCTCGGTTCCGGAACTCACCAGACGCACCTGCTGCATCGACGGCAGCAACCGGGTCAGAAGGTCCGCCATTTCCAATTCGGCTTCTGTCGGGGCACCAAAGCTCAAGCCCCTTGACGCAGCCTCGCACACCGCTTCCACCACCTGCGGATGCGCGTGCCCCAGCACCAGCGGTCCCCAGGATCCCACGTAGTCGACGTAGCGCCTGCCGTCAGCGTCCCATACGCAGGCACCCTCCCCGCGACTCACGAACAACGGCGTGCCACCCACCGAGCGGAACGCGCGCACTGGTGAATTCACTCCACCGGGAATCACCAGTTGTGATTTGTCGAAAAGAATCTCGTTTCTCGTTTTCATGCTTGCAGTCTCAGATCTCACTGTGTTCCGCGAAAAGCCCGGCGATGCGGCGCGCGGCGCGCTCAACGTCAGGCGCGTCGAACACGGCGCTCAGCACCGCCACCGCGTCGGCTCCCGCTTCGATCAGTCCGGCGGCGTTGTCCGGCGTGATGCCGCCGATCGCGACGATCGGGACCGAGAACTCCTTTGCCGCGCGCAACAGGTCCCGGGCCGCCGTCACCGCACCTGGCTTGGTCGGGGACGGGAAGAAACTGCCGAACGCGATATAGTCCGCTCCCTGCGCAACCGCATCGCGCGCACGCCACAACTCGTTGTAGCACGACACGCCAATCAACTTGCCGGGACCGAGCAGGGCACGCGCCGCGCCGACGCCTTCGTCGTCCTTGCCCAAATGCACTCCGTCGGCAGCCACCCTGCGCGCGAGTTCGATACTGTCGTTGACGATGAAGCAGGCGCCGGCGGCGCGGCACAGCCGTGCAATCCGAACGGCCTGTTCGTGCCGCAACGGCTCGCCGGCGGCCTTGTTGCGGTACTGCACTACATGCGCGCCGCCGCGCAACGCAGCCTCGACCTTGCCCGCCAGCAGTTCGGGGTCGGCAAGCCCAGGCGTGATCGCGTACAACCCGCTAATTGTCTTGCGCATCCCCCGGCTCTTCCTCGCGCGCCCAGAACAGCCGGTCCGGGATCAACTGCCCCATTCCGGTCCGATACGCGAACTTGAGCGTTTGCCAGGTGAATTCCTGGGCATCACGTACCGCCTCGGGCACGCCGAGCCCATTGGCAATCGTCGCCGCGACCGCCGAGGCGAGTGTGCAGCCTGAACCGTGAAAAATGCCGGGCAGGCGTTGCCAGGAGTCGGTTCGCACCACGCCCTGCTGGTCGTAAAGGGTATTGACCACCTGCGCCGTGTTCTCGTGGGCCCCGGTCACCAGGACATACTCGCAACCGAGATTGAGCAGGCGCAGGGCGCACTCACCCAGATCCGGGTCGTCATTCTCGTTGCTGTCGTCCAGTGCCAGGCGCCGGGCCTCGAGGCTGTTGGGCGTGATCAACGTGGTCTGGGGGATCAGCAACTCGCGCATCGCCGAGATCATGTCCTCGGAAGCGAGTTCGTCGCCGCGGCCCGAGGCGAGCACCGGATCCAGCACAAGCGGAATATCGGGATAGTCGGAAACTACTTCGGCAATCGCAGCAATCGCCTCGACGCTTCCGAGCAGGCCGACCTTGAACACCGCGACCGGCATGTCCTCGAGCACGCAGCGCGCCTGGTCGGCGACCCATTCGGCATCGATCGGCAGCACATCTTCCACGCCCATCGTGTCCTGGATGGTCACGGCGGTAATCACCGACAACGGATGGCAGCCCATGCTCGACAGAGTGAGGATGTCCGCCTGTATCCCCGCGCCACCGCTGGGATCAGTCGCCGCGAACACGAGCACGATCGGAAGAGAATCTGGCACAGCGATGTTTCGCGGCATCGTTTCGAATTAAAATGGAATTTTAGCTGAAAAGCACCGTCATCCCCCACACCAACCATGTCTGCAAGCGACAACGAAGCATTCAAGACCTACATGTGCCTGATCTGTGGATTCATCTACGATGAGGCGGCCGGCCTGCCCGAAGAGGGCCTTCCTGCCGGCACGCGCTGGGACGATGTGCCGGTCAACTGGGTTTGCCCGGAATGCGGAGCGCGCAAAGAAGACTTCGAGCTGGTCGAAATCTGAGAAGGAAACCTCCAATGCGCATATTGCACACAATGCTGAGGGTCGGCGACCTGAAGCGCTCGATCGATTTCTATACCAAGGTGCTCGGCATGAAGGTGCTGCGCCAGAAGGACTATCCAGACGGCCGTTTTACGCTGGCTTTCGTCGGCTACGGCGACGAAGACAAGGAAGCTGTGCTCGAACTCACTCACAACTGGGACACCGCGAAGTACGATCTGGGCAACGGCTACGGTCATATCGCGCTCGAGGTGGACGATGCCCACAAGGCCTGCGAGGAAGTGAAAAAGCGCGGCGGCAAAGTCACGCGCGATGCCGGCCCGATGAAGCACGGCACCACCGTCATTGCCTTCGTCGAAGACCCGGACGGCTACAAGATTGAATTCATCCAGCGCAAACGCTAACGCTGCCGCGTTTCCAGATAGTTCGCAATGCGCACGAATTCCGGAACGCCCAGGGTCTCGCCCCTGACGCCGGGTTCGATTCCCAACTGTTCCAGTTCCCCGGCATCCAGCAATTCCCTCAACGCATTGCGCAGCGTTTTGCGGCGCTGGCCGAAGGCCCGCATCACCACATCGGCGAAAAGGGACTCATCGCTCGCGCGGTGGGGCAGGCTTGGGTAGGGAATCATCCGTACGACCGAGGACCATACTTTGGGTTGAGGATGAAATGCCGTCGGCGGCACGTCGAACAGGGCCTCGACCGCCCACCGGTACTGCAACATCACGGACAGGCGCCCGTACGCCGGAGAGCCGGCTTCGGCAGCCATCCTCTCGACGACTTCGCGTTGGAGCATGAAATGGCAGTCGCGCAGCCACGCCACCTGCTCGGTCAGGCGAAACAGAATCGGTGTGGAAATGTTGTAGGGCAGATTGCCGACGACGCGGATGTCCGCGCCGAATGCGGAAAAATCAAACTCCAGCACATCGCCCTGGTGGACATGCAGGCTGTCCGAGGAGAAACGCGCACGCAGGCTGCGGACGATGTCGCGGTCGATTTCGATCACGTCGAGACGGGCGACGTGCTCGAGCAGCGGCGCGGTAAGTGCGCCCGGACCGGGGCCGATCTCGACAATGCGGTCGTCGCGCCGCGGATCAATGGCCGCGATGATCTGCCGGACCACGCCGCGATCCTCCAGGAAGTTCTGGCTGAACCTCCTTCTGGAGGTATGCGTAGTAACGTGCAAGCGATTGAGCCCGGCCTTGGCGTAAGGTCCTTCGATTCCGTTCAGCGCTCTTCGAGGCGCATCTCCACGTAGGCACGGTCGCGTTGCTGGCGTACCCACTCCTGGTAGGCTTCATCGGACTTGCGCGCGCGGATGGCCTGGCGGGCCATCAAGCGCTGCCGCTCCTTGGACAGGTCTTCATCGCGGCGCTCAAGTACCTGGATCAGATGCCAGCCGAACGGTGACTGTACCGGGTCGCTCACCTGACCCGGTGCGAGTGCGTTCATCGCGCGCTCGAACTCCGGTACTGTGTCACCCGGCGACAGCCAGCCGAGATCGCCGCCTCGCGAGGAACTCGCGTCCTCGGACTGCAGCCGTGCCAGTTCGCCGAAATCGGCGCCGTTGTCGATGCGCTCCCTGAGATTGGACAGTCGCTGTTTCGCATCGGCTTCGGAAACGATTTCGTTGAGACGTACCAGGATGTGGCGTGTGTGGGTCTGTTGGACGATCACCGGTGTTTCGTTGCCGCGTTTATCGAGGAGCTTCAGAATATGGAAGCCGTTGGCGCTGCGCAGCACCGGGCTCAAATCGCCGACCTTGAGCGCCTTCACCCCGTCAACGAATATCTGCGGCAGGCGCGAAGACGGGCGCCATCCGAGCGGGCCGCCTTCTAGCGCATTCGGCGCGTCGGAAACGCCTGCCGACACCTGGCGGAAATCGGCACCGCCCCTGAGTTGTGACAGCGCCTTTTCCGCTACAGCACGCCTCGCCTGGATTTGCTCCGGGCTGGCCTGTTCGGGGACCATTACCAGGATGTGCGCAAGGCTGTACTCGTCGTCCTTTCCGCCCAGGTTTTGCTGGTTCTTGAGATAGTTGTCGATCTCCGCATCGGTAATCAGGATCTTGCTGTCGACTTCGCGCTCCTTGAGGCGCGCGATCAGTATTTCGTTACGCAACTCGTCGCGGAAGCGATTGAAATTGACGCCGTCGCCTTCCAGCGCCTTGCGAAAAGCTTCTGGTGTGAGTTTGTTCTCCTGCGCGATGCGTTCCAGGGAGCGCTGCAACTGGGTGTCGTCCACTCGCAAACCGGTCTCCCTGGCCGTCTGCACCAGCACCCTGGCGGTCACCAGCCGCTCAAGCAACTGGCGTTCCAGCACGTCCTGAGCGGGCAGCGGAGTGTTCTGCCGTCGCAGTTGCTGCAACGCCACCCGCAATTGCTCATCGAGATCGAGCCGGGTGATGACTTCATTGTTGACCACCGCCACCACGCGATCGAGAAGGGCGGGCGCGGTGCGCGCGCGCTCGCCTTGCGCCGCGCCGGACGGCACCGACCCAAGCAATGCAAGAAACAGGACCAGGGTTCGCATCTTCCTTCTCATGGTGAGACGACGCCGCCAATCCCGGCGGCAATTGGCATACGCACCGGAGCTTTCCGGATTCAATACGCCGGGAAGGGATTGATATCTGCCGGCGGCGGCTCGTTGGTCTTGGTGTAACCGGTGACGCTCTGCCGCAGTAGTTCGAGCGGATTGGAGCCGATTCTTGACACGCCATTCAACTCGAGCTGGAAGAACATCGCGTTGACGTATTCCTGCTCCGCGCTGACGAACCGGTGCGCCACGAAACGAGCCGCCCAGCAGCCGGCATTGTACTCGACCCCCGCGAGCCCCTCCAGCAGGCTCTTGTCGCGCAAGGTGTAGTTCCAGCGCGCCAATCCGGTCCAGCGCCCGCCGATCGGCCACTGCGACGACAGATCCACCTGCTCCAGCGAATCGCGGGTGAAGCGGTAACCGAAATTCATCACCTTGCCGATTGCCGGCTGATAGCGCAGCGCCACGTTGCTGCGTTCCATGCGGCTGGCGTTGGCGCTGTACTGCAGGCCGACATTGGTTATCCAGTTGGTGGCGAGCTTGCCGGTCGTTGCCAACAGCAGGTCGGACCGATCGAAATCTCTCGGCGTGGTGTTGAGGGTAACCTGCTGTTCCTTGAAGTAGAAGCGCTGGCCGATGACGAAGCGAAACTGTTCCTCGCCGGTTCCGGGGCTGATCAGCCGGCTCGACAGCGCCGCGGTGAGCTGATTGGCGTCGTTGATGCGGTCGCCGCCGGTGAACTGGTTCTCGGTGAAAATCTGCGCCAGGCTGAAATCCGCTACCGCGGTGTCAAAGTTCGGCAACTGGTCCTGCGGGCGAAATGGAATGTAAACGTAGTAAAGACGCGGTTCCAGCGTCTGGATGAAATCGCGGCCCCACAGCCGGGAATTGCGCTCGAACGTTACCGCGCTGTCGATGCTGTAGATCGGCAAGCTCCGTGTTTCGTCGAGGAGATTCGGATCCTCGAAGGAATAACGGGTGTAGTGATACCCGACCTTGGGCATCACGTAGAAATACGACGTCTGCAGCGGCACACTGAGAGAAGGATAGAGAATCTGCCGTTTGCCGTTCAGCAGGTTGGGATGGTCGAAGTCCACATACTCGCCCTGCAGGCCGAGATCGAGGTAATAGTCGGTCTGGCGATTGGCGTTCAGGGTAATCTGCGGCGCGCGCGCATACGGCGGCGTGACCGGGGCCAGCGGGTCCTGAAGAGTCTGGAAGCGCTGCACGCGCGCGTTCATGTTCCACCAGTCGCCGTCGTAAAACAGGTTGCCTTCGCGAGGCAGGTTGGTCTGCGAAGTCGCCGCGATCTTGTCGCTCAGATCGGTGAAATAAGTGTCATCAGACACGCCCTGCAGGTTCAATGCTCCGGAGAAACCATGTCCGAACCGCTCCTGGTGCTGCCAGGAGTAACCATAGCGGGTTTCCTCCTTCTCCCGGTCATCCGGAAGATACTCCGCGCGCACTTGGCCGCTCAGGCTCGGTTCGAGATAGCGCACTTCCGTGTTGAGGAGCACGCCGCGCCTGGCGAGAACGCGCGGTGCGATGGTGGCGTCGTAATTGGGCGCGATGTTCCAGTAGAACGGCTGCGTGACCTCGAATCCGCTCTGCCCGGTGCTGCCGATGGTCGGCGGCAGCAATCCGGTCTTGCGGTCGCCGCTCAGCGAAAAGTCGAGATAGGGCGAGTACAGCACCGGCACGCCCTGGAATACCACGGTCGCATTGCGCGCGACGCCCACATCGCGTTGCCGGTCCAGTTCCAGCCTGTCCACCCGCATGAACCAGTCGTCGTCGCCAACCTCGCAGTTGGTGTAGGTTGCCTTGACCACCTGCATTTTTGTGCGGCTTTCCATCACCATGCGCTCGGCGCTGCCGCGTGCCCGCAGCTGCTGGAACTTGTAGCTCGGCTTCTCGAAGTAACCGCTGTTACTGTCAAGGTTGTAAAACAGCTTCTCGCCAGTGATGACGTCGCCTTCCTTTTCGAAACGGACATGGCCGCTGACGGTCAGTTCCCGCTCCGGGAAAGCGAAGTACAGATAGTCCGAGAACACTGCGGCCCCACGCTTGCGCAAGCTCACATTGCCTTCGGCCTCCAGTTCGCGTTGCTGATGGCCTTGCATCCGGTCGCTTTCAAGAAACATCGGCGTAATGTCATCTCTGCCTTCGGAATACGGAATCAGCGCCGGCTGAATTGTCAGCTTGAGACCAGGTTCGTCGGCAACGGCGACGCGGGCAATCAGACAGATCAACAAGACGATCGGCGAGACGAAGCGTGGTCGATGCATGCGGGCTGTTGATCGAGGCGAGGTGCTAAAATCTCACAAAACCACAGCTAAGGCAACGAAGCCGATTGGACCGCTACGCCTCTCTTCAGGATTGGATCGCTCGCCAGTTTCCCGGAAAGGCGTTCACCCTCTCGCCGGCTTCCGCCGACGCCAGCTTCCGCCGCTACTTTCGCGTTACTTTTCCGGATTCCACGCTGATCGCGATGGATGCGCCGCCGCCGCAGGAAGACTGCCGTCCCTTCGTTCGAGTCGCTGCACTGATGGCCGATGCGAACGTTCACGTGCCCGCGGTTCTGGCGCAGGACATTGTGCGCGGATTTCTGCTGTTGTCGGACCTGGGCGCCACGACTTACCTCGCAGCGCTCAACCCGGGAAATGCGGACCAGCTGTTCAGCGACGCGATCGACACGCTGGTCCGCTGGCAGCTTGCCAGCCGCGAAGACGTGCTGCCCGCCTACGACAAGGCCCTGTTGAGACGGGAACTCGATCTCTTTCCCGAGTGGTACATCGGCCGTCACCTCGGCATCACGCTGAGCCCGCAGCAATCCGAGTCGCTCAACAAGATCTTCGGCCTGATCCTTGCCGCCAATCTGGCCCAGCCGAAAGTCTATGTCCATCGCGACTACATGCCGCGCAATCTGATGGTTAGCAACCCGAACCCCGGGGTGCTCGATTTTCAGGACGCGGTATTCGGACCGATCAGCTACGACGCGGCGTCGCTGTTCAAGGACGCATTCCTGAGCTGGGAAGAAGAAAGAGTGCTGGACTGGACCGTGCACTACTGGGAAAGGGCGAGGCGCGCCGGATTGCCGGTGAACGAAGATTTCGGCGTGTTCTACCGCGACTTCGAATGGATGGGCCTGCAACGCCATCTCAAGGTGCTCGGCATCTTTGCGCGCATTTGCCATCGCGACGGCAAACCCGGTTATGTCGAAGACACGCCGCGCTTCCTGGGATACGTGCGCGCGGTGGCGTTGCGTTACGCCGCGCTCACGCCGCTGTTGCGGCTGCTCGATCAGTTCCAGGATCGTGAGCCCGCCGTCGGGTTAACCATCTGAGCGTGGCCGCATCTTCTGCTCGCTGCGCGATGATCCTTGCCGCCGGCCGCGGCAACCGCATGCGCCCGCTGACCGATTTCACGCCCAAACCCCTGCTTGCGGTCGGCGGCAAACCGCTGCTGTTCCGGCATTTGGAGAAGTTTGCGCGTGCCGGATTCGGAATGGTCACGATCAACCACGCCCATCTCGGCGGGCAGATCGAAGCGGCCGTGGGCGATGGAAGCCGTTGGAGTATCGAGGTGCGGTACTCGGCCGAACCCGAAGCGCTGGAAACGGCCGGCGGCATCCGCAATGCCTTGCCGCTCATCTCCAGACCCGCATTCGCCGTGGTCAACGGCGACGTGTATTGCGAATACGACTATGCGGGCCTTACCGCTGCGGTTGACCGGCTCGCGGACGCGCACACCCTCGCGCATCTGGTGCTGGTGGACAATCCACCGCATCACCCGGATGGTGATTTCTGCCTCGATGACGGTCTGGTGTGCGCCTCCGGCCGGCAACTGCTGACCTTCAGCGGCCTGGGCGCGTACCGCGCCGAACTGTTCGAGCCGATTGCGCGCGGCGAAAAGCACGCGCTGGCGCCGCTGCTGCGCAGCCAAATGCCCGAGGGCAAAGTTACCGGCGAACATTACCACGGCCTGTGGAGCGATGTCGGCACTCCCGGGCGGCTGGCGGAACTCGACGCGCGACTGCAACCAGGAACACGAACGTGATCCACATCCCCGGGCACTTCGCCGAGCACGACCTCGCCCGTCTGCAGGCTCTGGTCCGCGCACACAGTTTCGCCACGCTGGTGTCGGCGCACCACGGCGAGATCCAGGTTTCCCATCTGCCATTCCTGCTGGACGCCGACGGCAGGACGCTGCGCGCCCACATGGCACGCGCCAATCCGCAGTGGCGGACGTTCTCGCCCGAGCGGGAGGTTCTGGTGATCTTCCACGGCCCGCACCACTATGTCTCGCCGGCCTGGTACGCATCCCGCCCAAGCGTGCCGACCTGGAACTACGCAGTGGTGCACGCGCAGGGGTGGCCCGCGCTGATCGAAGGCCGCGAGCGCCTTGCGGTGCTGGTGCGGGAGCTGGTCATGCATCACGAAGCCGCTTCACCCGAACCCTGGAAAATGGATCTGCCTGCCGATTATCAGGACAGGATGCTGTCGGCAATCGTCGGATTCGAGATCGCGATCACCCGGCTCGAGGGCAAGTTCAAGCTGAGCCAGAACCGCCCAAGCGAGGACCGGCCGCTGGTGATCGAAGAGCTGGAGCGGCTCGGCAGCGACGATGCCCTCGGTGTCGCCGCGCTGATGCGCGAGGATCTCGATAAGGAGTGAGCCGGGACGGTCCGCCGCGGCGCAGGCCGTATAATCTCCGCTCGTTTCTTGATCCTTCCGAAGATGGACAACCACAGACTGCAAGCGCAACGCCGCGAACGGCTGGCCTCGCTGATGAAGCAGGGCGTGGCCGTGGTGCGCACTTCGCCCGAGCGGACGCGCAACCGTGACTCCGGGTATCCCTACCGCTTCGACAGCTACTTCTACTATTTGTCGGCGTTCCCGGAGCCGGAAGCGGTGCTGGTTCTGGTCGCCGGCGCCAAGCCCAAGAGCATGCTGTTCTGCCGCGAGAAGAATCCGGAACGGGAAATCTGGGACGGCTTCCGTTACGGTCCGGACCAGGCGCGCGAGATATTCGGATTCGACGAGGCGCACCCGATAGCCAAACTCGACGAACTGATGCCGCAATTGCTTGCCAACCAGCCTTCGGTTTTCTGCGACGTAGGGTCAGAAGCGGAATGGGACAGCCGCGTGATCGGCTGGATCAACAAGGTGCGGGCGCAGGTTCGCAGTGGCGTGAGCGCGCCCGCGGAGATCCGCGACATACGTGTTTTCCTCGACGACATGCGTCTGATCAAGGACCAGCACGAACTCGGCACCATGCGCCGCGCCGCGGACATTTCCACCGGGGCGCATCGCCGCGCGATGCGGGCGACCAGGCCCGGGCTGCGCGAGTACGAGATCGAAGCCGAGATCGTTCACGAGTTTCGCCGCCGTGGCGCGCAATCCCCGGCCTACACGCCGATCGTCGCCGGCGGGGCCAATTCCTGCGTGCTGCACTACGTGCAGAACGACGCCATTCTGAAGGACGGCGAACTTCTGTTGATCGACGCCGGCTGCGAACTCGATGGTTACGCCGCGGACATCACCCGCACCTTTCCGGTCGGCGGCAAATTCGCCGGAGCGCAGCGCGACATCTACGAAATGGTGTTTGCGGCACAGGCCGCGGCAATCGCCGTAATCAAGCCCGGAGCCGAGTGGGAAGCCCCGCACAACGCCGCAGTGAAAGTGCTGGCGCAGGGCATGGTGGACCTCGGGCTGTGCAAGGGCACCGTGGACGGCGTCATCGAGTCCGGCGATTACAAGCGCTACTACATGCACCGCACCGGCCACTGGCTGGGCCTGGACGTGCACGACGCCGGCGATTACAAGCGCAACGGCAAGTGGCTGGAACTCAAGCCGGGAATGGTGCTCACGGTGGAGCCCGGTTGCTACGTGCGGGCGGGCGAGGGCGTGCCGGAAAAGTTCTGGAACATCGGCGTGCGTATCGAGGACGATGCGCTGGTTACCGGCGGCGGCTGCGAGATCATCACCGCGGAAGCGCCGAAGAAAATCGAAGACATCGAGTCCCTGATGCGGGGCTGACACCGGCTTCGCCGCGCGCCATGAGCGAACACGATCTCGTCATCGTCGGAGGCGGCCCAGTCGGGGCCGCTTTGGCGATCGCGCTTTCCGGCAGCGGCTACGATGTGCTGCTTCTGGAAGCTCGGCCGAAACTGGACGCGGCAGGCGACGGTCGCACGCTCGCCATGTCCTACGGCAGCCGCCTCACTCTCCAGCGGCTCGGTGCCTGGACCCGCGTCGAGCCCGCCACACCCATTCGCAGCATTCACGTCTCGCAGCGTGGCGGATTCGGCCGTGCGCTGCTGGCTGCCGAAGACGTTGGCCTGCCAGCGCTCGGTTACGTGGTCAGCTATGGGCGGCTGCAGAAGGCGTTGGGCGAGGCGCTGGCAACGAGCGGGACGACGCTGCACGCCGGTACCGGGGTCGATGACATCGAGCTCAGCGCCGATCGTGTCGCCATCCGTTTCCGTCGCGGCGATGAGGAACACGCAGTACGTGCGCGCCTGCTGGTCATAGCCGATGGCGGTGCCAGCCTGGGAAGGCGTGCGGGCGCCGCCATCAAGGTTCGCGACTACCGTCAAGAAGCCATTGTTGCAACCGTCGCAACCTCGAAACCACACGGGCATCGCGCATTCGAGCGCTTCACCGGCGACGGCCCGGTAGCCCTGCTGCCTTTCGAAGAGCGCTATGCGCTGGTCTGGACCGCGACGCCGGAAGCGGCGGCCAGTATCACCGGGATGAACGACCGGAGCTTTCTGGAACGCCTTCAGACGCACTTCGGCGACCGCGCGGGACGCTTCCTGTCGGTGGCGGGCCGCGCCCGGTTTCCGCTCGCGCTCAAATACGCTGCCAATCCCGTCCTTTCGCGCAGCGTGCTGCTCGGCAATGCCGCCCAGGCGCTGCACCCGATCGCAGGCCAGGGATTCAACCTCGGCTTGCGCGACGCGTGGGAACTCGCCGACCTGCTGCTGCACCGCGACGATCGCGATCCCGGAAGCGCCGCATGTCTTGGTGCTTACCGGTCGGCCCGCAGACTGGACAGAATGGCGGGAATCGCCGTTACCGACTCGCTGGTCAGAATTTTTTCCAACGATTTCGCGCCTTTGCGCGCTGCGCGCGGCGCCGGGCTGGCACTGCTCGACATCGCGCGGCCGATCAAGCGCGCATTCATGCAACGGATGATCTTCGGCGCCGACTTGTAACAACGGGTAGCAATTATGCGCCCTCCCTCAACGCCGCATCCTTTACGCTAAAATGGCGCTCCT
This sequence comes from uncultured beta proteobacterium, assembly GCA_963789945.1. Classification (GTDB taxonomy): domain Bacteria; phylum Pseudomonadota; class Gammaproteobacteria; order Burkholderiales; family JACQAP01; genus JACQAP01. The sequence goes on from CAWBMN010000005.1 coordinate 245,582, forward strand.
CTTTCGCCGCTCGCGCAAATGCACATCGGTCCGCATGCTCTCAAGAACAATCTGATCGTCGCACCGATGGCGGGCGTGACCGATCGGCCGTTCCGCCAGTTGTGCAAGGCGCTGGGTGCGGGAATGGCCGTCTCGGAGATGATTTCCGCCAATTCGCAACTGTGGAAGACGGCGAAATCGCAGCGGCGTTCCGATCACCAGGGTGAAGTCGAGCCGATTTCGGTGCAGATCGCCGGAGCGGACCCGCAGATGATGGCAGAGGCGGCGCGACACAACGTGCAGCGCGGGGCGCAGATCATCGACATCAACATGGGTTGCCCGGCCAAGAAAGTATGCAACGTCGCCGCCGGCTCGGCGTTGCTGCGCGATGAAACGCTGGTCGGAAGAATTCTCGATGCCGTGGTCGCCGCGGTCGATGTTCCGGTAACGCTCAAGATCCGGACCGGCTGGGATGCGCACAACAGGAATGCGCTTCGGGTGGCAAGGATCGCGGAATCCTCCGGAATCCAGGCGCTCTCGGTGCACGGCCGCACCCGTGCCTGCGGTTTCGCCGGCGACGCAGAATACGACACCGTCGCCGAGGTGAAGTCCCAGATTGGCATCCCGGTCATCGCCAACGGCGACATCGATTCACCCGAAAAGGCGCGCGAAGTTCTTTTCCGCACCGGGGCCGACGCGATCATGATCGGCCGTGCCGCGCAGGGCCGCCCGTGGATTTTCCGCGAGGTCCAGCACTACCTCGCCAGCGGCGAACATCTGCCCGCACCCGAAGTCGGGGAAATTCACGGCGTGCTGGTACAGCACTTGCGTGCCCTGTACGCGCTTTATGGCGAGGAGTCCGGCGTGCGCGTCGCACGCAAGCACATCGGCTGGTACACCAGCGAGCTTGCCGGCGGGAGCATTTTCCGTCAGGCCATGAACCGACTGGAGACCGCGCACCGGCAACTGGCCGCGGTGGATGAATTTTTTACCGGACTTGCGGCGTTGGGAGAACGCCTGACCTACACCGAGGAACTTGCAGCATGATGAATGACAACGAAATTGCCCGCTGCGTGCGCAAGGCAATAGACGGTTATTTCAGGGATCTGGACGGGGAGAAGCCCTGCGCGATTCACAACATGGTAATCAGCTCGGTGGAGAGGCCGCTGCTCGAACTGGTTCTGCACCGGGTTGCGGGCAATCAGACCCAGGCCGCGCAGTTGCTTGGGCTGAACCGCAATACGCTGCGCAAGAAGATGAAGGAGTACGGCATCAAGTAGCGCGCCGTCGCTCTCCGGCGTCAACCCGCCCGCGCGATCAACGCGGGCGGTTTTATTTTTCTGGTCCAGCCATGACTCGCAGACAAGCCCTGATCAGCCTTTCAGACAAGACCGGCGCCGTGGATTTCGGCCGCGCGCTGCAGCATTTCGGATTCGAAATCCTGTCCACCGGCGGTACAGCAAGGCTGCTGCGCGAGGCCGGCATCAAAGTCACCGAGATTGGCGATTACACCGGTTTCCCCGAGATGCTCGACGGCCGCGTGAAGACCCTGCACCCAAAAGTGCACGCCGGCATTCTCGCGCGCCGCGACCTTCCGGCGCATGTCGAGGCCATGGCAAAGGCGGGCATCCCCGCCATAGACCTGGTGGCCGTGAACCTGTATCCGTTCGTGGATACCATCTCAAGGGCGGATTGCAGCCTCGAGCAGGCAATCGAAAATATCGACATCGGCGGACCGACGATGGTGCGTGCTGCGGCGAAGAACTGGCAGCACGTCACCGTGGTCACCGATCCGGCGGAATATCCTGCGCTGATCGCGGAAATGGAGTCCGCCAGCGGAGCGATCAGCGTGGAGACGCGCTTCCGCCTCGCGCGCAAGGCCTTTTCCCACACCGCGGCCTACGATGGGGCGATCAGCAACTACCTTACCGCCACCGACATTCACGGCAAGCGCAGCGGATTCCCTGAACAGTTCAATTCGAGTTTCGTCAAAGTCCAGGACCTGCGCTACGGCGAGAATCCGCACCAGCAGGCGGCGTTCTACCGTGACCTGAAGCCTTTACCCGGCGCGCTCAGCAACTATGTGCAACGGCAGGGTAAGGAACTTTCCTACAACAACATCGCGGATGCCGACGCGGCCTGGGAATGTGTGAAGACCTTCGACCAGCCCGCGTGCGTAATCATCAAGCACGCCAATCCCTGCGGTGTGGCGGTGGCCGCGAGCGCAGTCGAGGCCTATCGCCGCGCGTTCAAGACCGATCCGACTTCGGCCTTCGGCGGCATTATTGCCTTCAATCGCGCATTGGACGAGGACACCGCCGCAGCGGTGTCCCAGCAGTTCGCCGAGGTGCTGATTGCGCCGCGCGTGCTGGCAGCGGCCGCCGCAGTACTCGCGCAGAAAAGCAACCTGCGGGTACTGGAAGTCGCAGCCGATGCCGCAGCCAACGACTATGATACCAAGCGTATCGGCGGGGGCCTGCTGGTGCAGACACCCGATGCGATGAACGTGCAGGCCGGCGACCTGCGCATCGTCACGCGGAAGCACCCGACTCCGCCGCAGCTTGCCGACCTGTTGTTCGCGTGGCGCGTCGCCAAGTTCGTCAAGTCCAACGCCATCGTGTTCTGCGCTGGGGGCATGACGCTAGGAGTGGGCGCCGGACAGATGAGCCGGGTGGACAGCGCGCGCATTGCCTCGATCAAGGCGGAGAACGCCGGCCTGTCGCTCAAGGGTTCGGTGGTCGCTTCGGATGCTTTTTTCCCGTTCCGCGACGGGGTGGACGTCGTTGCCAAGGCAGGGGCTGCTGCGGTCATCCAGCCCGGTGGCAGCGTGCGCGACGAAGAGGTCATTGCCGCGGCCGACGAACACGGCATCGCCATGGCCTTCACCGGTGTGCGCCATTTTCGGCACTGATTACCAAACCAAGCTGGTCACCGCAAAGGCGCAAAGGAACGCAAAGTGAATCTGCACGAATTGTTTTTCTTCGTGTACCCCGCAAGAGGGTATAAGAAAGAATACTTCGTGCCTTCGTGGTGAGATTCTGGGGTTTACTTGAAATCTTGCCCGTGAATTTTTTTCCAGGTTCGAGCTATGAACTTACTGGTAATCGGTAGCGGCGGTCGCGAGCACGCACTCGCCTGGCGGCTGGCGCAATCGCCGCGCATCGGACGGGTATACGTCGCACCGGGCAACGCCGGTACGGCGCGCGAGGACGGGTTGTTCAATGTGCCGCTCACCTCGATTCCGGAACTGGCGGATTTCGCCCGCAAGGAATCGATTGCGCTCACAGTGGTGGGCCCCGAAGCGCCGCTTTCGGAAGGCATCGTTGATGCGTTTCGCGCCGCAGGAATGAAGATCTTCGGCCCAACGCTGCAGGCGGCACAGCTCGAATCCTCGAAGGACTTTGCCAAGGCGTTCATGGTCGCGAACGGCATCCCGACGGCGGCGTATGCCACTTTCTCCGACGCCGGGGCGGCGCACGATCACGTCAGGCAGCAGGGCGCGCCAATCGTCGTCAAGGCCGACGGACTTGCCGCCGGCAAGGGCGTGGTGGTGGCGATGACGCTCGATGACGCCCACGCCGCCATCGACATGATGCTGGTCGACGCCAAGATGGGGGCCGCGGGCGCGCGCGTGGTCATCGAGGAGTTTCTTGAAGGCGAGGAAGCCAGCTTCATCGTGATGGTGGACGGCAAACACGTCCTGCCGCTGGCCTCGAGCCAGGATCACAAGCGTTTGCTCGACGGCGACCATGGCCCGAATACCGGTGGAATGGGCGCGTACTCGCCGGCGCCGGTTCTGACTCCGGCCATCCACGCACGGGTCATGCGCGAGGTCATCCAGCCGGTGGTTGCCGGCATGGAGAAACAGGGCACGCCCTACACCGGATTTCTCTACGCCGGCCTGATGATCCGGCCGAACGGCGACACCAAGGTGCTCGAATTCAACTGCCGGATGGGCGATCCGGAGACCCAGCCGATCATGCTGCGGCTGAAAAGCGACCTGTTCACGCTCATCGAACACGCCGCCAACGGTGCGTTGAAGAACATCGAGGTCGAGTGGGACCGCCGGGTCGCGCTCGGCGTGGTAATGGCCGCGGCGGGTTACCCGGACCATCCGCGCAAGGGCGACGAGATCAAGGGACTACCGCGCGCCGGCGACGATTTCCACGTGTTTCACTCTGGCACCGCGCTGGCGGGAGACAAGGTCGTCGTCAACGGTGGTCGGGTGCTGTGCGTAACCGCACTCGGCGACACGGTCCGCGTGGCGCAGCGCCGCGCCTACGAAATTGCCGAAGGCATCCAGTTCGAAGGGCGGCAGATGCGCCGCGATATCGGCTTCCGCGCCATTGGTGCCAGAAAAAGCACGCTTTAGTGTCGTGTTCCGCTAATTCGTGGCTGAAAACCCGACGAGAATCGGCGCCATGCTGTGTTACGAGTCCTCGCCGTGGTGCCCGCCACTGTCAAGGACTCGCGCCTTGCCTGACACCGATTTCGCGGGTTTTCCGATCGATGATGGATTGCTGTCAAATAGATCATAGGACTAGCCGCGAAGGTTGGAGACTTATCCTACAAATTAGCGGAACAGGACACTAGACCGGCATGGAAATCAAGATCATCAGGGAGTACCTGACCGGCCTGCAGGACTGGATCGTCGGCCGTCTCCAGGATCTGGACGGCAACGTCTTCCGCCGCGATACATGGAATCGTCCCGACGGGGGCGGGGGCGTGAGCTGCCTGATCGAGGAAGGAAACCTGTTCGAGCGCGGAGGGGTCAACTTCTCGCACGTCACAGGCGCTTCGCTACCGCCCTCGGCGACCGTGGCGCGCTCCGATCTTGCCGGCCGCTCGTTCCAGGCTATGGGGGTGTCGCTGGTGTTGCACCCGCGCAATCCCTATGTACCCACGGTTCACATGAACGTGCGTTTTCTCGTGGCCGAGAAAGACTCAGCCGAACCGGTGTGGTGGTTCGGCGGCGGGATGGACCTGACGCCGTATTACGGATTCGAGGAGGACGCCGTTCACTTCCACCACACCTGCCAGGCCGCTCTCGATGCGTTCGGGTCCGAAGTACATCCGAAATTCAAGAAGTGGTGCGACGCGTACTTTTTCATCAGGCACCGCCAGGAACCGCGCGGGATTGGCGGCATTTTCTTCGATGACCTGTCCGAACCGGATTTCGATACCTGTTTCGCGCTGACCCGCAGCGTCGGTGATCATTTCGTCGACGCCTATGTCCCGATTGTCGAACGCCGCAAGGACCTGCCTTACGGCGATCGCGAACGAGACTTCCAGGCCTACAGGCGCGGACGTTACGTCGAGTTCAACCTGGTCTACGACCGCGGCACGCTGTTCGGGCTGCAATCCGGCGGGCGCACCGAATCCATCCTGATGTCGCTGCCGCCATTGGTGAAATGGCGCTATGAGTGGAAGCCCGAGCCCGGCAGCGCCGAGGCCGAGTTATACGAGAAATTCCTGGTCGCGCGCGACTGGGTCAACGTTCCAGGGTCTACATCTTGAGCACGCACTTGTCGTACAGATCGCGCAGCCTGCCTTGCGGATCGTACTTGTCCTTCAAGCGCCGGTAGGCCGTTTCTCCGTAGATGCCCCAGAACTCCTCGCGTGGATAGTAGCTTTCCGAATAAAGCGATTTGATGCCGCCGAGTGCGCCAACCTTGCGTTCGATGATCCGGTTGAAGTGCCCCCGCGGGTGAGCGTCCCGGGATTTCACCACGTCCCAGAAGCCGAAGTTGACATAGGCCGTGCCCGGCGCCAGCGGGTACAGGTCGAACCGCGCCTGCGGATCGCCTGCCCGGATCGGGCAGATCCAGACCGGCAGGATGCCGATCTCGCGGTGGAAGAACTCAAGGAATTCAGGCGCGCGCTCGAGCGGGATATCCACGTCCTGGATCACCGATTCCCGATGCAGGCCGGTCAGCCTGTCGAGCCCGTGGGTGAGCTTCCAGCGGCTGTTCCAGCGCATGATCTTGGTGTAGGTGCGCGAGTTGAGCCGCGACCTGCCGAGCAGCCTGCGCACCAGCGGATTCTGCGCGCCGAGATTCCTGGAGCACCAGAACCAGTCGGTGTCCCAGCGCCACAGGAAATCCCGCGCCGCGAGGTAATCGGTGGTCTTGTCGCGGATCGAGCGGTAGTAGATGTGCTCGAAAGTGTAGTCGCTCGTATACGGCGCCTCGTCCGTGAATCGTCCCGTGCTCAGAACCATCTCATCGGCGCCAAACACCACGCCGTCGACAAAATCCGCTGGCGATGCGCAGGCCCGCTCCAGCGCCGCGAAGCAGACCTTCGAGTCGCCAAAGCGGGTATGGTCGATGCGCACGAACTTTTTCACCGGCAGCGTTTTTGCCCGCACCCGCAAGGCGTATCCCAGCGTACCGTAGGAATTGGGAAAACCGAAGAACAGGTCGCGGTGCTCGTTCGCTGGTGTACAAAGATAAATCCTGCCGTCGCCTGCGAGAATTTCCATTTCCAGCACCGTATCGTGCACCAGACCGTGGCGGAACGACGTGGCTTCAATGCCCACCCCGGCGACCGCGCCACCCAGCGTGATGGTCTTGAGTTGCGGCACCACGGCCGGCATCGAGCCGTGGCGCAGCGTGGCTTCGACCAGGTCCTCGTAGCTGGTCATGCCCTCGGCATCCACCCAGCCTTGCTGCGCATTCACCTCGAGCACGTGGTTGAAATCGCGCACGTCGAGACGATGTGCCGCGGCCGGCGTGCGGTCGCGAAACAGATTGGAGGTGTCCTTGCCGAGGGCGAGATGGCCCGCGCCGGCCCGGAGCTGCGCGGCCAGTCTCGTTTTGCGCGCTGCGTGGTCCTGCATGCGCCGCTGCGGAGAGGGATGGAACGATGCCGCGCCGGTCGCAGCCACGTTCAGTGCCGGTCGTAGAGGAAGGCGCGGCTCATCGGATAATTGTCCTTTGAGACATTGCCCTTGCTGAACACGATCTGGAACAGGTGCGTCGTTAGGCGTGGCGAGCGGAACATTTCCGCACAGGCATACAGATAGGTGCGCCAGACCCGGCGGAAGTGCTCGCTGAATTTCACCGGATCGAGCGCCCGGATCTTGTCCCAGTTGCGGTCGAAGCGCTCACCCCAGGCATCCAGCGTCAACGCATAGTGACGGCGCAGGTTCTCGATGTCGACGACCTCGAGCCCGCACTCCTCCATGGCGATGATGGTTTCGGCCAGGCTCGGGATCCAGCCACCGGGAAACACGTGCTTGCGGATATAGAACTCGGTGTCGCGCACGCCGACATGGCCGATGAAGTGCAGCATGCCGAGGCCGCCGGGCTTGAGGAAATCCGCGTGGGCCCTGACCACCGCGCGCAACTGGTCGCGCCCGGCATGCTCGAGCACTCCGATCGACACGACTTTGTCGTACTGCCGGTCCACCTCGCGGAAGTCGGCCTCTCGCACTTCGATCCTGCCCTCCAGCCCGCGGCGGCGGATCTCGTCTCGCACCGCCATGACCTGCTCGGGCGTGGTGTTGACGCCGGTCGGCACCGCACCGTAGTGCTCCAGCGAATGAAACAGGAAGCCGCCGAATCCGCAACCGATGTCCACCACCGTCTCACCGCGCGACAGGCGGATCTTGCGGCAGACATGATCCATTTTGTTGCGTTGCGCTTCTTCGATCGTCGCGGTGCCTTCCTTCCAGTAGGCGCAGGTGTACATCATCGACGGCAAGTCGAGCCAATAGCGATAGAACTCCGTGCCCAGGCCGTAGTGGAAACGCGCGTTCTTCCTGGCCTGCTCAATCGAGCGGTTGGAGAAGCGCAGCTCGTGCCACAGGTTGCGAATGACGTACAAAGGATTCGTATGATGCGCGAAGCCGCCTTCCATCCCGACCCGGAACGCCGCCCCGAGATCGCCTTCGATATCGATGTCGCCGTCGAAATAGGACTCGATGAAACCGATGTGACCGAACAGCGCGATGCGCAGCTCTGCCGCACGCTTGTGAATCACAATGGTGAATGCCGGCGTGCCAGCGCCGTTCTGGTAGTGCGAGCCGTTCGCAAATTCGACGCGAAAGACAATGCCGGCACGATCACCCAGTACCGCCATCTTGCGCTTTACTGCTCCGGTCGCCATTTTTGGTCACCTCTTTGCGATCCTGTTGCCACGCCCCGATCGGGATACCGATGATTCCGCCGCCGCCTACTCTCCCAGGTATGCCTGCCGCACCTGCGGGTTTTCGAGCAATGCCCGGGCGTTGTCGGCCACGGTGATCAACCCGCTTTCCATCACGTAGCCCCGGTGACTGGCTTCCAGGGCAAGCTTTGCGTTCTGCTCGACCAGTAGCACCGTGACCCCTTCCTGCGATACGGTGCGTACGGTCGAGAAAATCCTCTCCACCATCATCGGCGCCAGTCCCATGCTCGGCTCGTCCAGCAACAGCAGCTTCGGGCGGCTCATCAACGCGCGCCCGATGGCGAGCATCTGCTGCTCGCCGCCCGAAAGCGTGCCCGCGGTCTGCCTGCGGCGCTCGCCAAGCCGCGGGAACAATGAATAGGTGCGGTCGAGATCGGCGCGAATTGCGGCGCGATCGCTGCGCGTGTACGCACCCATTTCCAGGTTCTCGTGCACCGTCAGCCTGCCGAACACGCCGCGCCCTTCCGGCACCAGCGCCAGTCCGCGCTCGACCAGCTGGTAGGACAACAGCGCGCTGACATCCTCGCCGCGGTAGTGCACTTTGCCGCCATGATGCAACATCCCGCAGATCGCCTTCAACGTCGTCGTCTTGCCCGCCCCGTTGGCGCCGATCAATGCCACCATCTCGCCCTCGCCTACTTTCAGGTCGATGCCCTTGACCGCGTTGATGCCGCCGTAGGCCACCTTCAGCCCGGAAACCTCCAGGAGAGCGTTCAAGGCAGTGCGCCGCCGAGATAGGCGCGAATCACTTCCGGATCGTTCTTCACCGCCACCGGCTCGCCCTCGGCGATCTTCTTGCCATAGTCGAGCACCGCCACCCGGTCGCACAAACCCATCACCAGCTTGACGTCGTGCTCGATCAGCAGAATGGTCACGCCGTCGCCGCGGATCTTGACGAGCAGCCGGCGCAAGTCGGCGGTTTCGGTCGCGTTCATGCCGGCGGCCGGCTCGTCCAGCGCCAGCAGCTTCGGCTCGGTGGCAAGAGCCCTTGCGATCTCCAGGCGCCGCTGGTCCCCGTACGACAGATTCTTCGACAGCGCATGCGCGTGGCGCGCGATGCCGACATAGTCGAGCAGTTCGCGCGCGCGGCGGCGGATCGCCGATTCCTCCGCCATGGTGCGCCGGCCGCGCAGGATCGCACCGAGAGCCCCGGAATGGGTGCGCACATGACGCCCCACCATGACATTCTCCAACGCCGTCATGTTGCCGAACAGACGGATGTTCTGGAACGTGCGCGCAATGCCCTGTCCGACCACGAGATGCGGCTTGAGTTCGCCCAGCTCAACACCATCGAACTCGAAACGCCCGCCGTCCGGTTCGTACAGTCCGGTGAGCACATTGAACAGCGTCGTCTTGCCTGCCCCGTTGGGCCCGATCAGGCCGTAGATCTCGTTGCGCCGGATTGTCAGGGACACTCCGGCAAGCGCGGCAACGCCGCCAAAGTGCTTTTCGATGTGGTGCGCATCGAGCAACGCGGCTGATCCGGTTCCCATCCTGGTTCAGTCCTGTCCGGCGAATTCCCGTTTGCGCGTCTTGGACGGCCAGATGCCGGCCGGCCGGTACAGCATCATCAGCACCAGCGCGAGACCGAACAACAGCATCCGGATCACCTCCGGCTCGATCAGCATGCGCCCGAACACGGCCCTCTGTACCGGTTCCACGGTGTAGCGCAGCACTTCCGGAACAAAGGAAAGCAACAACGCGCCCACGATCACACCGCCGATATTGCCCATCCCGCCGAGAACAACCATCGACAGCACCATGATGGATTCGACCAGCACGAAGCTCTCCGGGCTGATGAAGCCCTGCATCGCCGAAAACATGCCGCCGGCGATGCCGCCGAAACTCGCGCCCATCGCGAAGGCGAGCAGCTTGATGTTGCGGGTGTTGATACCCATCGCCTGGGCGGCGACCTCGTCCTCGCGGATCGCGATCCAGGCACGGCCGATGCGCGAATCCTCCAACCGCAGATTGATCACGATAACGGCGAGCAGCACCAGCATCAGCAGATAGTAATACTTGACCGGGCCGCTGAAGGTGAGCCCGAGCAAGGTTTCGCTGCGGGCAAAGCTGAAATTGCCGACCGTGAACGGATCGATGAGCGTGACGCCCTGCGGTCCGTTGGTAAGGTTGACCGGTTGCGACAGATTGTTGAGAAAAATGCGTACGATCTCCCCGAAACCCAGAGTGACGATCGCAAGATAGTCGCCGCGCAACTTCAGCGTCGGCGCCCCCAGCAAAACCCCGAACACGCAGGCCACGGCCGCACCGATGGGAAGGATGACCCAGAAAGGAAGGTGCAGGCCGAAATGCGGCGAGGCGAGCAATGCGTAGGTATAGGCCCCGACCGCGTAAAAGGCGATGTACCCGAGATCGAGCAGGCCGGCGAAGCCGACGACAATGTTCAGGCCCAGCGACAGCAATATGAACAGGATGGCGAGATTGGTAATGCGCACCCAGGCCGTACCGACGGAGGCCAGCACGAATGGCAGCGCCAGCAGCGCGACCGCCACCAGCATGACCCCGACCCAGAACGCGGCAGGATGGCGCCGCATTCTCGCGAGAGCGTCAATCATCGGGCCACGGGCCTCATGCCCGGTCTCCCACGCGTTCGCCCAGCAGGCCGGACGGCCGGAACACCAGCACGGCAATCAGAACCAGGAAAGCGAACACGTCCTGATAGTTGCTGCCGAACAGAACGAAGTTCTGGTTTTGTGCACAATTTTCCGCAAGCAACTCCGCAAGCCACGCATAGCGGCACAGGTCGGTCAGTTCGCCGATGTATCCCGCGCCCAGCGCTTCCACTACTCCGAGCAAAATTCCTCCCAGCATTGCCCCGGCAAGATTACCGATGCCACCCAGGACGGCGGCCGCAAAGGCCTTCATCCCGAGCAGCGCGCCCATGGTGTAGTGGGCAACGCCGTAGTAAGTCCCGACCATGACGCCGGCAACGGCACCGAGCCCTGCGCCGACGATGAAAGTAAATGCAATCACCTTGTTTACATTGATTCCCATCAGGCCGGCGATCTGGGGACTTTCGGAGGTGGCCCGCATGGCGATTCCCAGCCGGGTGCGGTACACCAGCGCGGTGAGGCCGCCCATCATTACAAAAGATGTGAGAATGATCGCGATCTGCACCGCGCTGATGTGCGCGCCGCCCACCTCGAACAACGGATTGGCCACGACCTGCGGAAACGAAATCGGCGCGCGGCTCCAGATCATCAAGGCGATGTTCTGCAGGATGATTGAAATGCCGATTGCGGTGATGAGGGGTGCGAGCCGCGGCGCCCCGCGCAACGGCCGGTAGGCCACGCGCTCCATTGCGTAGCCCACACCCATGCACACCGGGATCGCGCACGCGGCTCCGGCCAACACGATCAGCACCGGCGCCAGGCCGGTGTCTGCGCCGGCCAGCGTGCCGATTACAGTGAGTGCGATCATGGCGCCGATCATCACTACTTCGCCGTGCGCGAAGTTGATGAGCTGGATGATGCCGTAGACCATGGTGTAGCCCAGCGCCACGATGGCGTAGATACTACCCAGAGTCAGGCCGTTGATGATCTGCTGGAGAAAGATTTCCACGGCGCGTACGGGGCCGGTGATTCGCGGGTCAGGTCAACACGGGCGCGCCGGCGCAAGCGGCGCCCGCAAGTGCCGCATGCGCCCCATCATGTCCGTTACGCTGCTTTGCTTCGCGCCCGCTGCGGCATGTTTCCGTGCTCAGGTCGCGCCTTTGACGAAGTCTTCGAACTTGACCGACTTGCCGCCCTTGATGATCGCGATGGGCGTGATGGTGCCGCCTTTCATGGTGAATATCGTCATCTCGGCGTCCTTGCGATCGCCGTGCTGATCGAATTCGATCTTGCCGCTTGCGCCCTGGAAACTGAGTTTGGCAAGCTCGGGCAGGTACTTCGCCGGATCAACGGAGTCCGCTTTCTGCATCGCGGTAATGATGAGATTGGCGGCGTCGTAAGTGAACGGCGCATAAATCAGCGGGTCGGCCTTGAACTTCGCCTTGAAGGCGGTCAGGAATTCCTTGCTCGCCGCCTGCACCGGGATTCCGGCCTGTGAGCAGATCATTCCCTCGGAGGCGTCACCCGCCAACTCCTTCATCTTGTCGGTACAGGCGCCGTCGCCGAAAGCGAATACGGCCTTGATGCCGAGTTCGCGCCCCTGCCGCATCAGCGGGCCGGCCCCGGAGTCCATGCCGCCGTAAAACACGGCGTCCGGTTTCTTGCCTTTCAACTTGGTCAGAATCGCCTTCCAGTCGGTGGTCTTGTCAGTGCCCTTTTCGCGCGGCAGCACGACGATGCCGGCGGCCTTGAGGGTCTTCTCCACTTCGTTGGCGAGACCTTCGCCGTAGGAGGTCGCGTCATCGATGACCGCGACGGTCTTCGGCTTGTACTGGGCGTTGAGATAACTGGCGATGGCGGGGCCCTGCTGGTCGTCACGGCCGACCGTACGGAAAATGTTGTTGAAGCCCTGCTCGGTAAGCTTCGGATTGGTGGCCGACCCGGAAATCATCGGAATGCCCGCCTGGTTGTACACCGCGGAGGCGGGAATGGTTACGCCCGAGTTCAGGTGTCCGACCACCCCGGCGACTTTTGCATCCACGAATTTTTGCGCAATGATCGGGCCTTTGTCCGGCTTGCCCTCGTCATCCTCGCTGAGCATCTCGAATACGATCTTCTCGCCGCCGATCGTAGTGCCTTTGGCGTTGGCTTCATCTATTGCGAGCTTGGCGCCGTATTCGTTGTCCTTGCCCAGGTGGGCGATGCCACCGGTGAGAGGTGCGGCATGGCCGATCTTTACGACCCGCTCGAGGGACGACCCGCTCTTGGCCTTGTCCTCCTGCTTGCCGCACGCACCCAAGCCTGCGGCGAGTGCAGCCGCGGCCGCTACCACGACGATCTGCCGCAACATCCCAGAAATTTTGCTGTTCATGATTCCTGTCCCCCTCCATGTAAGCGCGCCGGAAAAAGCTCCCGCGATTATCGGCCACGCTTCGAAACATTGTCAATTTTGGCCCGTAATTCATTGGGTTGTCGCTGGGGCCAAAAAACAGAAAAGCCGGCGATTGCCGGCTTTTCGTGTGGTTCGCGTGAACCAGCGATCTAGAGTGACAGAATCCACTCCACCAGGAGTTTGGCTTCGTCTTCCTTGACCGGATTGGGCGGCATGGGAATGGTACCCCACACGCCCCCGCCGCCGTTGATGACCTTCTTGACCAGCATGTCCTCGGAATCCTTGTTGCCCTTGTACTTCTTGGAGATCTCCGTGTAAGCGGGACCCACCAGTTTCTTGTCCACGGCGTGACAGGCCAGGCAATTCTTCGACTGTGCCAGCGCCTTGGCCTTGGCAGCATCCGCCGCGTTCGCCCCGCCCGCAAGCGCTACACCAATTGCCGCCGCGATCACCATGAGGAATTTTTTCATTTGCTCGTGCCTTTCGTTACAGGTTGGATAAAAGCGCCTCACATTTTATCGGGTTTTGCCCCGCCTTGGAAACTGTCAACCGTTTTGGATCATCGGCCTGCTTCGCAAATTCCCGAGCAACTCCTGGAGATCCCGGATGGGTGCGAGGCAATTAACGCCCCGGCACAAAAAGGCGTTGACAGCCGTACCCGCAGGTTTATCCAGTACGCCGGGCAGCACCTTGACCGCCGAATCCAGCGCCAGCGTCAGCGTATCGGGCAGGTAGAGCCGGGACAGCGCCTGTTGCCACTCCGCCACGGGTTGGCGCGGGCCGCGCAGCACCACCGTCTGCGTCGGCTCCAGCACTTCGGCGAGCGCGGTGCAGAGCGTCGCGAATCCCGCCGGGTGTTGCTCGATTGCCGGGTAAAACAGTTTCACCGTGGCCTCGGCTGCGCGCAGATAGCTGGTCTCGCCAAGCAAATGGCCAAGCCGGGTGAGTGCCAGCGCCGCAACGCCGTTTCCTGAGGGCGTGGCATTGTCGTGGCCGGGTTTCGGCCGCAGGATCAGTTGCTCGTGATCGTGACTGGTGAAGAAAAACCCGCCTGCGCCACGATCCTCGAAATGCTCGAGCAGCGCTCGCGCAACCCCGGTTGCGAAATCGAGATCGGGTTTGCGGAATTCCGCCTGCAGCATTTCCAGCGTTGCGGCGAGCAGGAAAGCGTAGTCGTCCACATAGGCGTTGAGGTGCGCGCGGCCGTCCTTGCAGGTCGCAAGCAGCCGTCCCTCCGTCCACATTGCGGTACCGAGAAAATCCAGTGCGCGCCGCGCGGAGGCCAGCCAATCGTCGCGCCCGAAAGCCCGCGCCGCATGGGCCATGCCCTCGATCATCAGCGCATTCCAGCTGGTGAGGATCTTGTCGTCCCGGCCCGGTCGCACCCGTTTCTCGCGCGCCGCGAGCAGTTTCCGGCGCGCGCTTTGCAGCAGGCGCTCGCAGTCGGCCGGTTCGCGCCCCAACTGTTCCGCCACCGCCTGGAGCGGCCGCGCAATATACAGGTTCCAGGCATGGTTCTCGAAATTCGGCGGCCGCTCCAGCCCGTAGTGCGGAAACACCACCGCAATCTCGTCTTCGTTCAGCAGTGCACTCACCTCCTCGCGCGACCAGACGTAGTACTTGCCCTCCTCGTGCTCCGAATCGGCGTCGAGCGAAGAATAGTAGCCGCCCTCCGGAGACTGCATCTCGCGCATCACCCAGGCTGCCGTCTCCTCGCACACGCGCGCGAACAACGAATTGCCGGAAATCAGCCAGGCATCGGCGTACAGTTTCAGCAGCGGTCCGTTGTCGTAAAGCATCTTTTCGAAGTGCGGGATCAGCCAGTACTGATCCACGCTGTAGCGGCAGAAACCGCCGCCGAGCTGGTCGTAGATCCCGCCCTGCGCCATTTTCTCGAGCGTGAGCAGCACCAGTTCGCGCAGGCGCGTGTCGCCGTTCGAGCCGGCCGCCCGCAGGCAGAAAGCGAGTTCGTAGGGATGCGGGAACTTCGGCGCGCCGCCCAGACCCCCATGCACTTCGTCGAAACTGGCGCGCAAATCCGCAGCCGCAGCGGCTATGGGCGCAGCGCTGAGCGTGACGTCACCATGCGGCGCCGGCAACGTGCTGCTCATGAACTCGAGCAGGGATTCGTTCTGCTGATCGATCTCCGCACGCTTGCTGCGATACGCCTGCGCGATCTGCTCGAGCAACGGCCCGAATCCCGGCAGGCCGTAACGAGAGGATTTCGGAAAGTAGGTGCCGCCGAAGAACGGCTTCTGCCCCGGGGTGAGAAACATGGTCAGCGGCCAGCCGCCGGCGCGCTGGGTAAGCATGTGATGCGCGGTCTGGTAGATCTGGTCGAGGTCGGGCCGCTCTTCGCGATCGACCTTGATGTTCACGAACAGGCGGTTCATGCTGGCCGCGATCTGCGGGTCCTCGAAGGACTCGTGCGCCATCACATGACACCAATGACACGCGGAGTAGCCGACCGAAAGCAGGATCGGCTTGTCCTGCTCGCGCGCGAGTCTCAACGCCTCTTCGCCCCAGGGATGCCAGTCCACCGGGTTGCCGGCATGTTGCTGCAGGTAGGGGCTGGTTTCCTCGGCAAGGCGATTGGGCATAGCTATAGCCCGAGTTCCGACCACATCCGGTCGATGCGTTGCTTGACCTGCGCATCCATCGCGATCGGCTTGCCCCACGCGCGCGCAGTTTCACCCGGCCACTTGTTGGTGGCATCCAGTCCCAGTTTGGATCCCAGACCCAACACCGGACTGGCGAAGTCGAGATAGTCGATCGGCGTGTTCTCGGCGATCAGCAGGTCGCGCGCCGGATCCACCCGCGTGGTGACGGCCCAGATCACTTCCTTCCAGTCGCGCACGTCGATGTCGTCGTCCATCACGATGATGAACTTGGTGTACATGAACTGGCGCAGATAGGACCAGATGCCGAACATCACGCGCTTGGCATGCCCCGGATACTGCTTGCGCATGCTCACCACCGCGATGCGGTACGAACAGCCCTCCGGCGGCAGATAGAAGTCCACGATCTCCGGAAACTGCTTGGTGAGCAGCGGCACGAACACTTCGTTCAGCGCCACGCCCAGGATCGCCGGCTCGTCCGGCGGCTTGCCGGTGTAGGTACTGTGATAGATCGGATCGCGGCGCATGGTGATGCGATCTATGGTCAACACCGGAAACTCGTCCTGCTCGTTGTAATAGCCGGTGTGATCGCCGAAAGGGCCTTCGAGAGCCTTATCTCCCGGATGGACGCAACCTTCCAGCACGATCTCCGCCGAGGCGGGCACCTGCAGATCGGAACCGATGCACTTGGTGAGTTCGGTCTTCGAGCCGCGCAACAGCCCGGCGAACTGGTACTCGGACAGCGTGTCCGGAACCGGCGTCACCGCGCCGAGAATGGTGGCCGGATCGGCGCCGAGCGCCACCGCCACCGGGAACGGCTGCCCCGGGTGGGCGAGGCCATGGTCACGAAAATCCAGCGCGCCGCCGCGATGCGCCAACCAGCGCATGATCACCTTGTTGCGGGCAATCACCTGCTGGCGGTAGATGCCGAGGTTCTGCCTCGCCTTGTGCGGCCCGCGGGTGACGGTCAGGCCCCAAGTGATCAGCGGTCCAGCGTCCCCGGGCCAGCAGGTCTGGACCGGTAGCCTGGAGAGATCGACTGCGGCACCCTCCCAGACGATCTCCTGGCAGAGCGCGCCCGACACTACTTTCGGTGCCATGTTCAGGACCTGTTTCAGCACCGGAAGCTTGTCCCAGGCGTCCTTCAGTCCGCGTGGCGGGTCCGGCTCCTTGAGGTAGGCCAGCAGTTTGCCGATCTCCTTGAGCGCCGCGACCGATTCCTCGCCCATTCCCATGGCCACTCGCCGGGGCGTGCCGAACAGATTGCCCAGCACCGGAATGTCGAAGCCCTTTGGCCTCTCGAACAGGATCGCGGGACCTTGCGCCTTGAGAACGCGGTCGCAGATCTCAGTCATTTCCAGATTTGGCGAGACCTCTGAGGCAACGCGCTTGAGCTCACCCTGTTTTTCCAGTTGGGTGATGAAGTCGCGAAGATCGTGATAGTGCATGTCGGAACGCCGGCTCAGATGATCGGGTTGAGCCCGCCGTCCATCGGAATGACGGCCCCGGTTACGTAAGCCGCAAGGTCGGAAGCCAGAAACAGCGCAACCCGCGCGATGTCCTCCGGATCCGCGTAGCGGCCCAGCGGCACCCGCGACTGTCCGTCTTCGAGCACCTTCTCGACCGTAACACCCTTCGCTTTCGCCTCGAGTGCGAGTCCTTCCCTGATCCGGCCGGTCATGGTTGCACCCGGATTGATGGCATTGATGCGCACCCCGAACTTTCCGTAGACGCTGGCGAGCCCCACGGAGGCGAGCATCAGCGCGGAATTGGCGGCACCGCCGGGCAAGTGGATCGGCGTGGCCACCTTGCCGCCGGTGCCGATGATGTTGACGACCACACCGCGCCGGCGGCCGCGCATGGAAGGCAGCACCGCATCCATCGCGTGGATGTAGGTGAAGTACTTGGCATCCATTGCCGCATGCCAGGCCTGTGCATTCAATTCGTCCGGCAAATAGCGCCTGGCCGCGCCGGCCGAATTCACCAGCACGTCAATCGGACCGAGCGCACGTTCCGCTTCCTGCGCCATGCGCGCCGCGTCCTCTGCGCGCGTGAGATCGGCGACGATCCTAGTCACTTTTGGCAACTGCATCGCCGCCGTGTCCAGATTTGCACGATCGCGCGAAACGATTGCGACCATTGCACCTTCCTCGAGAAATGCCCGCGCGCAGGCCAGGCCGATGCCTTTGCTGCCGCCGGTGACGAGCACCGCGCGCCCTTTCAGTGCCAGATTCATGATGAGTTCGACGTGTATGAACTAGCGAGGGTCCACTATAGGCACAGCACCGGCGCACAACAACCCTCAGAAGGGCTCCGGGAACCGGAAACTCGCCGCCAGGCCGGCAAAGACCGCGGCGCCGATCCAGTTATTGTTCTGGAAGGCGCGGAAACACGACTCCGGGTCGCGATCCCGGATCATCTGGTAATGCGTCGCCGCCAATCCCGCCGCCAGCAGCAGTCCACCGAAGAAGAAATAGACCCCCGGCGCATAGCGCCAGCCGATCCACGCCAGGATCAGCAGAAACATCGCGTGACAAATCATTACCGCGCTCACGTCGTGTCGGCCGAAGGCAATTGCGGAGGTCTTGATGCCGATCTTGCGATCATCCTCACGATCCACCATCGCGTATTCAGTGTCGTAGGCGATGGCCCAGAACACGTTGGCAAGCAGCAGCAACCACGCAACCGCCGGCACGTGGCCGGTTTGCGCTGCGAACGCCATCGGGATGCCGAAACCGAAGGCGATACCGAGGTACGCCTGCGGCAGGACGAAGAAGCGCTTGGTGAACGGATAGGTCGCCGCGATAAACAATGCCGCCACCGACAACATGATGGTCTGCTTGTTGAGCTGGAGAACCAGCGCGAACGCGGCCAGCGCGAGAACGGCCGCTACCGCAAGCGCCTCCCATGGCTTGATCAATCCGGCTGCCAGCGGACGCTCCCGCGTACGCGCGACGTGGCCATCGAAGTTCCGGTCGGCATAGTCGTTGATCGCGCAGCCGGCAGAGCGCATCAACACCGTTCCCAGGATGAAGATCCAGACAATTCTCCAGCTTGGATGCCCGCGCGAGGACAGCCATAGCGCCCATAGCGTGGGCCATAGCAACAGCAGAATGCCGATCGGCTTGTCGAGCCGGATCAGCTTTTCGTAGGCATTGAGACGTTCGAGGAGTGTCATCACGCTGCCCGCATCAAGGCGAAGTTTTGGTCTTCGAGATCGCAGTCAGGATGCCCTGCATGATTGCGGCCGGCGTGGGCGGACACCCCGGCACGGCAACGTCCACCGGAATCACGTTGGCGACACGGCCACAACTGGCGTAGCTCTCGCCGAAGATACCGCCGCTGCAGCCGCAGTCACCGATGGCGACCACCAGTTTGGGTTCAGGTGTCGCATCGTAAGTGCGCTTGAGCGCCACCTCCATGTGCTGCGACACCGGTCCGGTCACCAGCAGCATGTCGGCATGGCGCGGACTCGCGACGAACTTGATGCCCAGCCCCTCGAGGTTGTAGTACGGATTGTTGAGCGAGTTGATCTCGAGCTCGCAGCCGTTGCACGAACCGGCATCCACGTGGCGGATGGTCAGCGCACCGTCGAAGTAGCTCAGGACATCTTCGCGCAGCCGGTCTGCCATCACGCGCAGCGCCTCGTCGGGTGGCGGCGGTGCCTCGGTCTTGATGCCGGTGATCGCGATCTGTTTCAGTATTTGATACATGGTCTACACCACGTAAATGGAAAATAGGAAATGGGAAATGGAAGAATCACTCCCTGATGAACCTACCATTTCCTGTTTCCCATTCACCATTTCCTATTCACCATTCACCCGGCTCACAGATCATGGCCGCTGTAGGACAGATTGAACGATTTGTTGATCAACGGGAAATCCGGAACGATGTTGCCGAGCACCGCGCGCTCGAGCACCGGCCAGTTCTGCCACGACGGATCGTGTGGATGCAGGCGGCGGATGCGATTATTGGCGCCGGTTTCGAGCGCGATCAGCACTTCGCCGCGCCAGCCCTCGACCCAGCCGATGCCGAATGCGTTCTCGGGTGCATCCGGAACCCGCGCGGCGATGTCGCCGGCGGGCAAGCCGGAAAGAATTACGCCGATGAGGCGCAACGACTCGGCGATTTCCTCGAAGCGCACGGTCGCGCGTGCCGCCACGTCGCCGTTGCGGTGCGTCGCCATGCGCACCTCGAACCCGTCGTACGGAGCCGGCGGGAACTGCACGCGCAAATCCCAGGACATCCCGCTGGCACGCCCCGCCGGCCCGGTAAGCCCCAGCCGATCTGCGAGCTCGGGCTTGACTCGCCCGCAGCCGATGAAACGGTCCTGCAAGCCCGAGTGCTCGTCGTAAATGCCCTTCAACAGCGCCACGGTCTTTCCGAGCGTATCGATTTCGCCGCGGATCCCTGCAATACCTTCAGTATCGAGGTCACGCGCCACGCCTCCGGGCACGATGACATCCATCAGGTAACGGTGGCCGAACAGTGCGGCATTGGTGCGCAGCATATCCTCGCGGAGGCAGGAAAACTGCGCCAGACCGAACGCGAGTCCCGCGTCGCTGCCCATGAAACCCAGGTCCCACAGATGCTGGCCGACGCGCTCCCGCTCGAGCAGCAGCGCCCGCAACCACAGTGCGCGCTGCGGCGGCGTCACGCCGCATGCGCTTTCGACCGCCATCGCATAAGCCCAAGCGTAGGCTGCCGTTGAATCGCCGGAAATGCGTCCGGCAAGCCGTGCGCCCTGCTTGAGGTCCATCTGCTCGAAACGCTTCTCGATCCCTTTGTGCTTGTAGCCGAGCCGCTCTTCGAGGCGCAGGACGCCCTCGCCGATGACGGAAAAGCGGAAATGCCCCGGTTCAATCGTGCCGGCATGGACGGGGCCGACCGGAATTTCATGGACGCCTTCACCTTCGACGCGGACGAAGGGGTACGCGTCGAGGGGCGGAGCAGGGGCCCCGAACGTTGTTTGTTCGGGGATGCGACCCCCGGTGACGCGTGGGACGGCCGAC
This sequence comes from uncultured beta proteobacterium, assembly GCA_963789945.1. Lineage (GTDB taxonomy): Bacteria > Pseudomonadota > Gammaproteobacteria > Burkholderiales > JACQAP01 > JACQAP01. Next base: position 266,325 of record CAWBMN010000005.1, read on the forward strand.
TCGCCGACGTTCAAATCTCGCGACAGTTTATGATGAGGCCGCCGTCCGCTGACAAAATCCTTGCGGAGTGGGAATTCGTCGGCGCGCCAGGCGGCGTGGCGGAGCCACTTGCGGCTGTCGTTCGCGCCGACCGCGGAGATCCCCAGCAGGTCGAAGGCCGCGCGCTGCATCCGGTTCGCCGCCGGGAATATGTCGGAAATGTCGGGAAAGCCCTCGCCGTGGATCGGCAGCGTGATCACCAGCAGCCCCGACTGCACGGTCAGCGCAGCGTGCACGGCGTAGCCCTGTCCCCGATCATTGTTGTCGGCGCCCCACAAGGCAACCAGCCGGCCGCCTTTCCCACGCACCTGCTGGCAGGCCGCACGCCATTGCTGCGCGTCGATGCGGCCGCGCCATACCGGCATCGCGCCCGGCAGTGGTTTCAGCTCAATCTGGAAATCTTCTAGTTTCATCGCCAGTCATGTGCAGGAGGTGTATCAGCCTTTCGCGTCACCCGATCAATCTTGCCGCCTGGCGATACCAGTCGGCGAGATACGGCGGAATGTACAAGCCGAGCAGCAGCACGATCGCAAGGTGCACGAACACCGGTATTAACGCCGGCGGATGCGGCAAGCGCTTGGCGGTCGCCGTGCCAAATACCATCGGCTGCACTTTGCCGAAAATCGCGGCAAAAGCCACGCCGAGCGCGGCAAGCAGGAACGGCGTGGCCCATGGCTGCTCGTGCATCGTCACCGTGAGAATCATGAATTCGCTCGCGAACACGCCAAACGGCGGCATGCCGAGGATAGCGAGGCTGCCGAGCATCAGCCCCCAGCCGATGGTCGGATTGCTGTCGATCAGCCCTCGGATGTCGGCTATGATTTGCGTGCCGGATTTCTGCGCGGCGTGGCCGACCGCAAAGAAGATCGCCGACTTGGTGAGCGAATGGACCGTCATGTGCAGCAATGCGGCGAAAGTAGCCAGAGCGCCGCCCATGCCGAATGCAAAGGTCATCAGCCCCATATGCTCGACTGACGAGTAAGCAAACAGGCGCTTGACGTCCCTCTGGCGCGACAGCAGGAACGCGGCCACCACCACCGACAGCAGGCCGAAGCCCATCATCAGGTTGCCGGCGAAATGGGTACCGAGTGCGCCTTCAACCAGCACTTTGGTTCGCACTACCGCATACAGCGCTACGTTGAGCAGCAGCCCCGACAGCACCGCTGAGACGGGCGTCGGGCCTTCGGCATGCGCGTCGGGCAACCAGTTGTGCAGCGGCGCCAGCCCGACCTTGGTGCCGTAGCCGACCAGCAGGAACACAAAAGCGAGCCCCAACACGGTCGGTTCGAGCTGATCCTTCACCTCGTACAAATGCGTCCAGAGCAGCGCGTTGCCGCCCGCGCCCAGCACCTTTTCGGCCGCGAAATACAGCAGGATCGTGCCGAACAACGCCTGCGCAAGGCCCACGCCGCACAAGATGAAGTACTTCCATGCCGCCTCCAGGCTCGCCGGCGTGCGGTACAGGCTCACCAAAAGCACGGTGGTAAGCGTGGCCGCTTCCATTGCCACCCACAGAATGCCGATATTATTGGTCAGCAGCACGAGCAGCATGGTGAAGGTGAACATCTGGAACATGCTGTGGTACAGCCGCAGCCGGTTCGGCGACAGCTTGCCAAGGTGCAGCTCGATGCGCATGTACGGCCGGCTGAACAACGAGGTGGTGAACGCAACGAACGCCGTCAACGCCACCAGGAACACGTTGAAGGAGTCGACGAAGAAATTCTCATTCCACACCAGCAACGGCCCGTCGGCGATGATGCGAACGGTGAGCACAGCCGCCGCCAGAAACGTCAGCAGGCTCATGGCTGAGTTCATTTCCGGCGCAAAATTGCGGTGTCCCCAGAATCCGAGCAGGATGCCGCCTGCGAATGGAACGCCCAGTAACAGTATTATTTCCATCAACGTTCTTTCAGTTTCTCGAGATGGTGTATGTCGAGGCTCTCGAAGGTCTCGCGGATGTGGAAGAAGAACACGCCGAAAATCAGCGTGCCGACCAGCACGTCAAGTGCGATTCCGAGCTCAACCACCATCGGCATGCCATACGTGGCGGAAGTCGCCGCGAAGAACAGGCCGTTTTCCATCGCCAGAAAGCCGATCACCTGCGAGACCGCCTTGCGGCGAGTGATCATCATCAGGAATGCAAGCAAAATGCAGGCGGTGGCGATGCCGAGAGTACTTTTTGTGATGGTGCCGGCGAACTGCGAGATCGGGGTGGCCAAATTAAACGCGAAGATCACCAGCACGATGCCGATGAGCATCGTTGCCGGCATGTTGATCAGCGTCTCGACGTCCCAGCGCACATTCAACGCGCGGATCAGGCGGTGCATGATCCACGGCAACAGCAGCACCTTGAGGACCAGCGTCAACATTGCGGAGTAATACAGATGGCTCTGGTGCGTCGAGTAGGCGACCACCAGCGTGGATAGCACCAGCACAAAGCCCTGCGCAGCAAACAGGTTGATCAGCGACAGGATGCGCCGCTGCGTGAGCATCGCGAACGCAAGCAGCAGCAGCAGTGCCGCGAACAGATTGATCAATTGTGCGTGGAACGGTATATCCATGTGTATCCAGTATTGAGTGCCGGGTCTTGCCAGGACTTTCCGCTACTCATCGTTCCAGCAGGAAATGGATGAGCATGCCGAGCGTGGCAAGCATGAAGGCGGTGCCGAGAAATTCGGGCGCACGGAAGATGCGCATTTTGGCCGACACCGTCTCGAGCAATGCAAGCCCGGCACCGGCGCCGAGCAGCTTCAACACCAGCGCGGCGAGTGCGATGGGCAACCCAATCCAGTCACCCGCTCCGGCAATGCCCCAGGGCACGAAAATCGCGATGCCGATCGCGACGTAGGCGGTGAGCTTGAGGCTCGCCGCCCATTCGATCAGCGCCAGATGGCGCCCCGAATACTCGAGGATCATGGCCTCATGGATCATCGTCAGCTCGAGGTGCGTAGACGGATTATCAATCGGAATGCGCGCGTTTTCCGCCAGCAGCACCATCAGAAACGCGACCCCCGCGAACGCCATGCTCGGATAAATCACGAACTCGCGCTGGCCAAGCGTTTCGACGATGGTCGCCAGTGACGTGGAGTGGCTGATGAGCGAGGCGGTGAACAACGTCATCAGCATAGCCGGCTCGGCCAGGAAGCCGATCATCATCTCGCGGCGCGCGCCGAGCGTGCCGAATGAGGTGCCAACGTCCATGCCGGCAAGCGAAATGAATACGCGCGCCAGCGCGAACAGCCCGACCAGCGCGATCACGTCTGCGGCCGGCGCAAACGGCAACGAGGTCGCCAGCACCGGCACGATGCCGACCGCGAGCCACATGCAACCGAACAGGATATAAGGCGTGGCGCGGAACAGCGTCGAGGCGTTGTGCGCGAGTACCGCATCCTTGTGGAACAATTTGTGCAGCACCTTGTATGGTTGCCAGATTCCGGCGCCGCTCTTGTTCTGCAGCCAGGCGCGGCACTGGTTCACCCAGCCCAGCATAAGCGGCGCGATGAGCACCACCAGCACTGATTGCAGCACCTGGAAAATGATTCCGCTGGTGATATTCAATTTGCGAACACCAGCAGCGCGATCAGCGTCAGGAAGCTGAAGAGCAGGTAGACCGATATGCGCCCCTGCTGAAGCCTGCCCACGTGACCAGAGAGAAATTCGGTGAGGCGTGCGATCGGCAGATACATCCAGTACCAGTGGCGGTCCTCCACAGACTGCTTGAACACCGGCTGCGGATCGTCCGCCCGCGGGATTTCACGATGGATCAGGTAGACCGGCGCAAAAATCTGGCGGATCGGCTGGCCGAACGCATCCGCGCTGTCCTGCATGCGCGAAGTCTGCTCCGGGAAGCCGCAATCCCACGGATCGGCGCGCCGCAGCCGCCCATGATAGACATGGCGTACCGCGAGGAAGGTCAATCCGAACACCGCCGCGATCACCAGCAGGAAGACGACCGGGCTATAGCTCGCCTGGGCGCTCGCGGTCGGCGCGAGCCACAGCCAGCCCGAGGCCATCGCCTCATCGCTCAGGCCGGCCCCGATCAGGGCGTGGCAGATCTTGTTGAGCTCGCCGATCATGAACACCGGAAACAGCCCGAGCGCGAAGCAGGCGAGGGTGAGCCACAGCATACCCGCGCGCTCCCAGCCGCTTGCCTCGCGCGGTTGCTCCGCGAACGCGTGACGGTGCTGGCCGAGGAAGGCGATGCCGTAGACCTTGACGAAGCACATGCCGGTCAGCGCCCCGGAGAGCGCGAGTACCGCGGCGACGATCGGCACCAGGCTCCTTACCACACTGCTTTCCAGCAGCGGCGCCTGCAGCGAAGCCTGGAACGTGAGCCACTCGGATACGAAGCCGTTCAACGGCGGCAATGCCGAGATCGCCAGCGCACCGACCAGGAAATAGAGCGCGGTGTGCGGCATGTAGCGGATCAGCCCGCCCATCTCATTCAGGTTCCTCAACCCTGTCGACTTCAGGATCGAGCCGGCGCCGAGGAACAGCAAGCCCTTGAACACGGCGTGATTGAGCGTGTGATAAAGCCCCGCAATCAGCCCGAGCACGCCGGCGACCGGGTGGCCACTGCCGATAAATACCATCGACAGCCCGATGCCGATCAGGATGATGCCGATGTTCTCGACCGAGTGGTAGGCGAGCAGGCGTTTCAAGTCGTGCTGCATCAGCGCGAACAACACGCCGAACAGCGAGGTGGCGGCGCCAAACAGCAGCACCGTGAGACCCCACTCCCAGCGGATGCCGCCGATGAGATCGTAAACAACGCGCACCATGCCGTATATCGCGGTCTTCAGCATTACGCCGCTCATCAACGCGGACACCGGCGATGGCGCCGCCGGATGCGCTTCCGGCAGCCATACGTGCAGCGGCAGCATGCCGGCCTTGGCGCCGAAGCCAAAAAACGCGAGCAGGAATGCCACCGTGGCCCAGAAGCCGCTCAGGTTCGCCGCGCGCAGCGCCTCGAACGTGTAGTCGCCGTGGCCACCATGAAGTACGCCAAAGCACAACAGGATGCCGAGCGCGCCGATATGCGCGACCAGCAGATAGATGAAGCCGGCTTTGCGGTTCTGCTCCTCATGGTGCTCGGTGGTGACGAGGAAATACGATGAGAGCGCCATCGACTCCCAGGTGATCATGAACAGGTAAGCATCGTCGGCGATCAGCACGAAGGCCATGCTGGCTAGAAAGACGTGGTACTGCAAGCACAGCAGCCCGAGCCTTTGGCCGCCGCTGCCGCGGAAGTAACCGGAGGAAAACAGCGAAATGCCGAACGAGACTCCGCCTAACAGAAGCAGGAAAAACCCGGACAGCGAATCGATGCGAACGTGGAACGGCAGGTCGGGCAGGCCCGCCGGCAGAATCGCCGCGCTGGGGGGCGCGCTGATCGCCCACAGTCCGGTGGCCGCAAGCGCAAGCGACACCAGCGCCCCGATGGGAAACGTGACGCCGGTGATGAGCCGCGGCGAGCGCATCAATGCCAGCCCAACAACACCCAGCCCGATCCAGATCACCGCCAGCGTGACCACGGCTTCAATCGGCCGCCAAGAAACGAAGTCCATTATTGATGTTTATGAAATCGGGGGCCGGGCCTTCGAGATGCCGGGGATGATAGCACCCGGCTCCTGGCGCTCTCAAACCAGCCGGGGCTTATTAAACTTTCAGTAGCTCCTGCCTGCCGCCCAGCCAGCGCTCGAGATGGCGCCCGGCGCTCCCGGCGTGATCGCGCAGCAACTGCGGCGCGACAGTGCGCGCCGCTTCCAGAAGATCCAGATCCTTTTCCAGATCGGCAAAGCGCAACATCGGCACACCGCTCTGGCGCGCACCCAGCAACTCACCCGGGCCGCGCAGGCGCAGATCCTGGCGCGCGATCTCGAAGCCATCGGCATTTTCATAGATGATGCGCAGCCGCTCGCGCGCGTTGTCCGAGAGCGGGTTCTGGTACAGCAGGATGCAGACGCTGGACGCGGCACCGCGGCCCACCCGGCCACGCAATTGATGGAGCTGCGACAGGCCCATGCGCTCGGCATGCTCGATCACCATCAGCGACGCATTGGGTACGTCCACGCCGACCTCGATCACCGTGGTCGCGACCAGCAACTGGATCTGGTTGGCCTGGAAGGCCGTCATCGCCGCCGCTTTCTCCTGGTTCGGCAGCCGCCCGTGCACCAGTCCGACTTTCAGTTCCGGGAAAGTCTTGCGCAGTCCTTCGTAGGTCTCGATCGCGGTCTGAAGCTGCAGCGTTTCGGACTCTTCGATCAGCGGACACACCCAGTAGGCCTGGCTGCCCTCCAGACAGGCGTCGCGCACCCGCCGGAGCACCTCGTCCCGGCGCGTTTCCGACAGCAGCTTGGTCACCACAGGGGTCCGGCCCGGGGGCATCTCGTCGATCACCGAGACATCGAGGTCGGCGTAGAAACTCATCGCCAGCGTGCGCGGGATCGGCGTGGCGCTCATCATCAACTGGTGCGGCTGCAACGCCTGATCGGCGCGGCTGCCCTTCATGCGCAACGCCAGACGCTGGTGCACGCCGAAACGGTGCTGCTCGTCGACCACGGCCAGCCCCAGTTTTGCAAACACGACCTCTTCCTGGAACAGGGCATGGGTTCCGACTGCGACTTGGGCCTTCCCCGCTTCGATTGACGCAAGCACCTTGTCGCGTTCCTTCCTTTTCAGGCTGCCGGTCAGCCACGCCGCTTCAATCCCCAGCGGCTCCAGCCACAGCGAGAATTTCCGGTAGTGTTGCTCGGCGAGGATCTCGGTAGGCGCCATCACCGCTGCCTGGTAACCGCTCTCGATCGCCTGCAACACCGCGAGCGCGGCCACGACGGTTTTTCCGCTGCCGACATCACCCTGAAGCAAACGCTGCATCGGGTGCGGGCGGGCGAGATCGCTGCGGATTTCGTTCAGCGTGCGCGCCTGTGCGCGGGTGAGCCGGAATGGCAACGACGCCAGCAGCCGCTTGGACAGGCCCGAATGCTGCAACAGGGGATGTGCGCGCACGCGGTTGCGGCGATCCCGATGCATGCGCATGGACAATTGCTGCGCCAGCAACTCGTCGAATTTGACCCTGCGCCAGGCTGGGTGGGCGTGCTCGACCAGCGCCTGCGCATCGACGTCTGGCGTGGGATTGTGCAGCACATGGACTGCTTCCGAGAACGGCGGGAGCTTGAGCTTTTTCCGTACCGGTTCCGGCAGCGTGTCCTCGAGGTCGGCGCCCTCGAGTGCGCGCCCGGCGAGCTTGCGCAGAGTGTCCTGTCCCAGGCCCGCGGTAGTCGGATAGACCGGCGTCAGGGCCTTCGGCAGCGGCACTTGCCCACGCAGCACGTGGAAGCGCGGATGCACCATTTCCGCACCGAAGAAACCCTGGCGGATTTCTCCCATCACGCGCACGCGTGCACCGGGAGCGAGCGCCTTCTGCTGGCTCGGATAAAAATTGAAGAACCGCATCATCAACCTGCCGCTGCCGTCGTCGACCTCGGAAATAAGCTGCCGGCCTGGACGGAATTTGACCTCGGTTTTCACCACCGTGCCCTCGATCTGCACCGTGTCCCCGGACAGCGCGTCGTGGATCGAAACGATGCGGGTCTCGTCTTCGTAGCGCAGAGGCAGGTGCAATACCAGATCGGACAGCCGGAAAATGCCGAGCCGCGCCAGCCGGTCGCGCACTGCGGGGGGGGCGAATTGCAGCGAGGGGTGAGCGGCGAGGGGCGAGGGACGAGGGACGAGTGGCGCGGCAGATGCACTGTTCTTGCCGTTTGATGCAATCCGGGCAGGCGTGCGTTTCTTGCCCGAGCTAACTGCAGGCGGCTTCTCCCCTTGCGGAACAGCGCGTTTCACGCCCACCGCCTCTGCCCGTGCTTGCGCCGGCCGAAAACTTTCTGTCGATCTCTCGCCTCACGCCTCACGCCTCTCGCCTCACCCCTTGACGAGGATCGCCTCGATCTCCACCAGCGCGCCGCGCGGCAACTGGGAGACGCCGACCGCGGAGCGTGCAGGAAAAGGCTGCTTGAAGTACTGCGCCATGATCTCGTTCAGGCGCGCGAAGCTGGCAAGGTCGGTGAGGAACACCGTGACTTTCACAACGTCGTCCAGACTGGCGCCGGACGCTGCGGCCACCGCCCGCAGATTCCCGAAAACGCGATGGATCTGCGCGTCTATTCCCTCGACCATTTGCATGGTCGCCGGATCGAGGCCGATCTGGCCGGAAAGGAAAATCGTGCCGCCCGACTGCACCGCCTGGGAATAGGTTCCGATCGCCTGGGGGGCGTCCTTGGTGCTGATTGCCTGTTTGGTCACGACCCGCTCCGCGGTATAGAATGTTGCGCCACAACAAGGCCCGGTCCCTTGGCGGTCGCCTTGACAATCGTTTGGCGATGATAACCGATGGCGCCCAGCCTCCCGGCCCCCGGCGGACGAAAAAAAACGAAACCATGAGTCGCAAACAGGCGGTGCCGGCGAGCGTGTACAAGCTCTGGTATTCCTGTTTCTTGCACCGACCCTTCCAGGCAAAACCTTGATGAGACCCGCTTCCTCGAACGACGGGAAACCCGACGTAATTACCTTGGCCGTAGCGGCCATCGGAGTGGTCTTTGGCGACATCGGCACCAGCCCCTTGTACACAATGAAGGAGGCATTCAGCGGCACCCACTCTGTGGCCGCCAACTATGACAATGTGCTCGGGGTGCTGTCTCTGGTGTTCTGGGCCCTCGTCATCGTCGTCACGCTCAAGTATGTGGTGTTCATGATGCGCGCCGACAATCGCGGCGAAGGCGGCATCATGGCCCTGCTGGCCCTGGTTCTGCGTGCCACTGCCGCGGGTACCGGCGGCCGCTGGCTCCTGATGACGCTCGGGCTTTTCGGGGCCGCGCTGTTCTACGGGGATGGCATCATCACACCGGCAATCTCGGTACTGTCGGCGGTGGAGGGCCTGGAAGTTGCCACGCCCGCGTTGCAGCCTTTTGTCATCCCGATCACCATCGTGATTTTGATCGGACTGTTTCTGTTTCAGCAGAAAGGCACCGAGATGGTCGGGGCGTTGTTCGGTCCGATCACGGCGGTCTGGTTCGCGGTGCTGGCCTTGCTCGGCATCATCAACATCATTGATTACCCGGGTGTTCTCGTTGCGGTTTCGCCCACCTACGCCCTCTGGTTCTTTGCCGAGAATGCATTGGGAGGTTTCCTGGTACTCGGCGCAGTCGTGCTGGCGATCACCGGCACTGAAGCGTTGTATGCGGATATGGGCCACTTCGGCAAGAAACCGATCCGTCTCGCCTGGGGTGCCTACGTCATGCCGGCGCTGTTGCTCAATTACTTTGGTCAGGGCGCATTGATCCTTCATGACCCGACCGCCCTCGCGCACCCGTTCTACCACATGGCTCCGGAGTGGGCGCTCTTTCCGATGGTGATACTTGCAACCATGGCGACCGTAATCGCGTCTCAGGCGGTCATTTCGGGGACGTATTCGCTGACACGCCAGGCAATCCAGCTTGGCTACTGCCCGCGCCTGGAAGTAACACACACCTCGGAAAGCGCAATCGGTCAGATTTACTTGCCCTGGATCAACTGGGTCCTGCTCGCGGCCGTAATCGGGTTGGTGCTCGGCTTCGGCTCCTCGAGTAACCTCGCGGGGGCGTACGGTATAGCGGTGACCGGCACGATGGCCATCGACACCATCCTCGCGTTCGTCCTGGTACGCAAGTTGTGGAAATGGCCGCTATGGGTTGCACTGCCGCTCCTGTTGATTTTTCTTACCATTGATTTGGCATTTTTCAGCTCGAATGCGATCAAGCTCTTTCATGGCGGCTGGTTCCCGATCGTCGTTGCAGTCCTGTTGTTCGCGTTGCTGTCCACCTGGAAGCGCGGTCGCCAGCTCCTGATGGAACGCCTGGCTCCTGGAGCGATACCGATCGAACCCTTTATTCAGAGCGTGACCGAACATCCGCCTACCCGCGTGCCCGGCACCTCGGTTTTCCTGACCGCCGCGGCCGAAGGCGTGCCGCATGCGCTGCTGCACAATCTCAATCACAACAAGGTGCTGCACGAGCGCGTTGTGCTGCTCACGGTGAACACGCGCGACATTCCACACGTTCCGGACGAGGAACGCATCGAGATCGTCCCGCTTGGCGGGGACTTCTACCGGGTTATCGCGTACTACGGATTCAAGGACGAGCCGGATGTACCGCGCGCGCTCGAACTGGCTGCCGCGAAGGGACTGAAGTTCGAGATGATGGAAACGTCATTCTTCCTGAGCCGGCAAACGCTGATTCCGACAGTCGGGCCCGGCATGGCGCTATGGCGCGAAAAGCTTTTTGCGCTCATGTCGCGCAATGCATCAAGCGCCACCACATTCTTCAGGATCCCGGCCAATCGCGTGGTTGAGCTCGGCACCCGCATCGAATTGTAGGAGCGGACAACAGGTCTTGAATGGATTCCGCGTCGGTCGTCCGCAATCTCGAGAAGCTGTTGTCGCAGGGAAAGGACTCGGCGTTGCTGCGCTTCAGTCTGGGAGCCGAGTATCTCAAGCTGAAACAAACCTGGGTCGCCGTGTACCAGTTGCGGCGCGCGCTGGAAATGGACCCGAATTATTCCGCTGCATGGAAATTGCTGGGCAAGGCGCTGACCGATGCCGGGGTCCTGCGTGACGCTCTCGACGCCTATCGCCGTGGAGTGGCAATTGCGGAGCAGCGCGGCGACAAACAGGCGGCGAAGGAGATGGCGGTATTCGCGCAGCGCCTCGAGAAGCAGCTGCAATCCTGAGTGCTTCGACGTGACCACCCGGTCCGGCCGGCCGATCTCCGGCGTGGATTTCACCAGCCGCCCCCGCAAGCAAAAGCCGATCACTGTCGCGACCGGGAGAATGCGTAGTCGCGCATTCGAACTCGAGAGCATCGAAGAGTACTGCGACTGGGGAAGCTTCGAATTATGGTTGAAACGCGACGGCCCCTGGGTCGCAGGTTTTGACTTTCCATTCGGTCTGCCGCGCGAGGCGGTGCGCGATCTCGGTTGGCCGGCAAGCTGGCATGAACTCGTGCTGCACTGCCGCTCGCTGGGACGCGAAAGTTTTCGAACAGCGCTCGACCATTACCGTGAAAGCCGTCCGGCGGGAAACCGCTATGCCCACCGCGCTACGGACCATCCGGCCGGTTCGCACAGCCCGCTCAAGCTGGTGAATCCTCCGGTCGGACTGATGTTCCTCGAGGGCGCGCCACGCTTGCTGGAGGCCGGCGTCACGGTACCCGGCTTGACGAAGGGCGATCCGCTGCGGATCGCGTTCGAGGCCTATCCGGGATTTGTGGCGCGGCAGATGGTGAAAAGCTCGTACAAGAACGACGCTCGCGCGAAACAGACGCCGCAACGGATGCGCGCGAGAAAAGCAATCGTCACGGCACTGGCTTCGACCGACAACCCATTCGCTCTTGCCTTGAGCGCGTCCCCGCGCACGCTGCGCTCGCTGGTGCGTGATGCCACCGGCGACCGGCTCGACTCGGTGCTGTGCGCCATGCAAGCGGCCTGGGCGTGGCAGCGACGCTCGGACAATTTCGGATTGCCTTCAAAGATCGATCCACTGGAAGGGTGGATTGTGATGGTGGGAGAGAAATGAAGGGGCAGTACTCTGGGGGAAGTGTGGGAGTTTTCGCCGACTCGTCTCCACCAAAATGAAAAGACCACCATGTGTGGCCTTTTCATTTTGGTGGAGACGAGGAGGTTGTGCACGTATGGCATTGCCTCTGCGATCCGCGCATCCCGAAACGCATGCTGTTCGGGACCGCCGGTACGCTCAGGCGCACCGGCGTCCTGCGCGAGCAGTGCTCGCTGGTCGAACTGAGGGAGTGCATCTACCCCTGCATCTCGCCAAATACAAGAGCCACCCTTGAGGTGGCTTTTGTATTTGGTGGAGACGAGGAGGATCGAACTCCCGACCTTCGCATTGCGAACGCGACGCTCTCCCAGCTGAGCTACGTCCCCTTCCATGACCCGAATGGTGCCTGAGGCGCCGAAATAGCTGCGCTATTATACTGGAATCATATTTCGCCAAAACCGACCCCCTGCCCCATGAAGATCCAGCCCCCGCTGGGCTACGAGCAGATCACGCCGCTGCGGAAAAGCCACAAGGTGGTCCTGCCGCGCATGGGGGAGGAGACACCCGCCGTTTTCCACCGGCTGCACGCGATGCCGATCAGCCTGGCGGAATTCGGGCCGGCCAGCCGCGACTATCCGATCGTCTTTGTCAGTGCCGATGAAGGCAAGACTTTCAACTCGGTTGCAGTACTCGGCCTGCAGTCCATGCAGAACCTTTTCATCCTCACCGACGGGACATGGGATCGGCGGGTCTATCTGCCCGCTTACGTGCGACGCTACCCTTTTTGCATGGCCAAGGTCACGCTGGACGGAGAAGCGCAGAAGGAACGCATCGTGTGCGTGGAAACGAGTGCTGTTCAGGACGGCGGCGAGCCGATGTACGACGAGGCCGGCAACACGCTGCCGCAATGGAGCGCGCTGGAAAAACTGATTTTTGACTACGAGAGCGACCTGTTGCGTGCGGAGGAGCTATGCAAGCTGCTGGCGCGGTTGGACCTGCTGGAGCCGTTCACGATGAAGGCGGACGTGGAAGGATTCACGATGCAACTGGAAGGCATGCACCGCGTTGCGAAAAGTGCGCTGGATTCGCTCGCAGAGGACAAGCTGCGCCAGTTGCTCGTCTCGGGCATGCTGGAAAAGATCTATTCGCATCTGTTGTCTCTGGACAACTTCCGGCGCCTGCTCAATCGCCGCAGCTTCTTTGCGGTCAGGCCGCCGACCCAACCGCGCGAACTCAACTAGCTAGCCGGTCTGCGCCTGTTGGACCACACCAGCAGCGCGATGCCGGCGAGCACCATCGGCATGCTCAACCACTGACCCATTGACAGTCCCAGCGCAAGCAGCCCCAGGAAACCGTCCGGCTCGCGGGTGAACTCGACCAGGAATCGCAAGGTCCCGTAACCTATCAGGAACACTCCTGACACGGCGCCGACGGGGCGCCAGCGCCTGGAGAACCACCACAGCAGCGCGAACAACACCAGGCCCTCGAAGACGAACTCGTAGAGTTGCGACGGATGGCGCGGCAGGTTGTCCACGTTCGGGAAAACCATCGCCCACGGAACGTTGGCGGCCCGTCCCCACAGCTCGCCATTGATGAAGTTGCCGATTCTGCCGGCACCCAGCCCGAGAGGAATGAGCGGTGCGATGAAGTCGGTCACCTCCAGCCAGCGCTTGCGATGCGATCGCGAGAACCACAGCATCGCCACCAGCACACCCAGGAAGCCGCCATGGAAGGACATGCCGCCCTCCCAGAGGAACAGGATCCGCACCGGATCGTACAGATACTCGGAGAACTTGTAGAACAGCACGTAGCCGAGCCGCCCGCCCAGCACCGCGCCGAGCACCCCGAGGAACAGCATGTCGTCGAGATCGCGCTTGGTCCAGCCCAGCCGCGGCTGGGTCCTGATGCGGTACCGCCCGAGCACCAGAACGATTACGAAGGCGAGCAGGTACATCAGTCCGTACCAGCGCACCGACAGCGGGCCGAGATGCAGCGCTATGGGATCGAACTGCGGATGGATGAGCATGACGGCGCGGTGGAAGTTGGCGAATTATACGTGAGCGATACTCGATTCCGGCAGCTTCGCGACGGAAAAAGCCAAAGCGAAAAACTCACCACGAAGGCAAGAAGACACGAAGAAGAGCCAAGCATGAATGACTCGTCAAATTCACAATGGTCGACCAATTGGTGTTTCCGCGTGTGACGACGACAAGGGCGAGTATCCGGCCATTTCGATAATCTGGAGTTGGCTGAGAGTCCGCCTGCTCATCGTTGACCATCTAATATTTTCTTCGCTTTTCTTCGTGTGTCTTCGTGTTCTTCGTGCCTTCGTGGTAAGACGTGCGCTTTTTCTCTTTCGCAACAGTTCAGGGAACCTCCACGTAATACATGCGCTCCAGGATGATGCCGGTGCGCCGCTCCAGCAGCGGGGTGTAGCGCACCCGGTCGTAGTAGCGCGGCTTCGGAACCATTGCGGCCAGCTGCGCCGCCTGCTCGGCGTCGAGATTGGCGGCGCTGGTTCCGAAGTAGTGACGTGCAGCCGCTTCGGCACCGAACACGCCGTTTCCCCACTCGATGATGTTCAGATAGATCTCGAAGATGCGCCGCTTCGTCATGACTTTCTCGATCATGACGGTAATCAGCGCTTCCTGGCCCTTGCGCCATGGCGTGCGCTTGCCGGACAGAAACAGGTTCTTGGCCAGTTGCTGGCTGATGGTCGAACCGCCGGCAACGATCTTTCCCTTGACGATGTTTTTCTCGTAGGCCTTCTGGATCGCCTCCCAGTCGAAGCCGTCGTGGTCGAGGAACTTGGCATCCTCGGCCGCGATCATTGCGCGTTTGAGATTGATCGAGATGCGCGCATAGGGCACCCATTTGTGGCGGAGCGCCGCTTCCGGGTTGTCCTCCTGCAGGACTTCCAGCCGTCTTTCCATGAACGCGCTGGTGGAGGGATTGAACCAGACCCACCACACTACGTTGCCGAAAATCCAGAACTGGTAGACGACGATCGCGGCGAGCACGATGGCCGCGCTCCGCCAGGCCCAGCGCATCAGGCGCTTCATTGGTTTCGCAGCCGTTTGATGACCGGACCGGTATCGGGGCGCACGCCGCGCCACAGGAAGAACGACTCTGCCGCCTGCTCGACCAGCATGCCCAGGCCGTCGGCAAGTTGCGCCGCGCCCTGGAACTGCGCAAATACGAGAAAGGGCGTGAGTCGCCTGTCGTACATCATGTCATAGGCAAGCGAGCCCCCGGCGAACACCCCCGCCGGCAACGGCGGCAATTCGCCCTGCAGGCTGCTGGAAGTGGCATTGATCACCAGATCGAAACGATGTCCCGCCAATTCCTCGTAGCGCAATGCCGACAATACCGAAGACGCTGCCGCCGGATGGTAACGAAACGCCTCGGCGAGCTGCAGCGCTTTTTCCGGCGTGCGGTTGGCGATCGTCAGGATAGCCGGCTGCTGCGCCAGAAGCGGCTGCAGCGCGCCCCGCGCCGCGCCTCCCGCACCCATCAGCAGGAGCCGCCGGCCGGCAATGCCGAAGCCGAGATTGCCGGCGATGTCGCGGGTGAGGCCGGCACCGTCGGTATTGTCGGCGCGGATGCGCCCGCTGTCGAAGCTCAGGAAGTTCGCCGCCTGCGCATCCTTGGCGCGCTGCGATACTTCGTCGGCCAGGTCGAAGGCTTCCAGTTTGAAAGGCACGGTCACGTTTGCGCCGCTGCCGCCCGACGCGCGAAAGCTTTCCACGGTGACGCGAAAACCGTCGAGTGGCGCCAGCAGCCGCTCGTATTCGATGTCCTGCCCGGTCTGGCGCGCAAATGTCGCGTGGATCTGCGGCGACTTGCTGTGGGCAATCGGATTGCCGATTACCGCATAGCGGTCGGTCATGGGGATGCGACGAGTTCGAGGTCGCTGCGGGTGAACATCCAGGTGCGCGAAATGCTCAGAATGTCCCAGTCCTTGCGCACCCCCGCCGGAAACGGCGGGAACGGGCCGGCAAGTTCGACGACGCGCCGGGCTGCCGTGTCGAGCAGGCGATGTCCGGATGAGCGGTCGATCTCGACTTTCTCCACGCTGCCGTCCGCCTTGATGTGCACGGTCATCAACAGCGAGCCGTAGATCCTGCGTTGCTTCGCTTCCTCCGGGTAGTTGCGGGTGCCAACCTGCTCAATGCGCCGGCGCCACTTATCCACGTATTCGGCGTAAACGACGCCTTCAGTGCGCGATCCGATGGCTTTGCGGCGCGGAAGCTCCTGGTACTCCCTCATCTCCTTCTCGATCCTCGCCTCGAGCTGCACGATCAGCAGGCGTTGCTGCTCCAAGGCCGAGTCTTCCAGGCGCGCCTGCTGCGCGGCCGTGGGCGCAGGCCGGGTGTCCGTGGCGGTCGGATGACCGCCTTGGGCCAGACGCAGCAGCCGTTGCGCTTCCTCTTCGAGTCGCTGCACCTTTTTCGCCGCCAGCTGCACTTCCTGGGACGGTTCGAGATTACTCACCTTCGGCAGATTGGTGCTCGCCCTGGCTTTTGCCTCGGTATTGCCGCCGCCATCGACGCTGGCCTGGGCCAGCGCATCGGCCTTGAGCGGCTTCGAGGATGACTTCGAGTTGACCAGCACCACCTCCAGCTGGGGAAGAAAATTCCTTCCTGCAGAATTCGGCGGCGCGAACGTGATCAGCAGCAAAACGGCGTGAAAGACGATGGAAAACGCCAGCGTGACCGGCAGGATGTCGCCGGTGGAGGGCGGTGGAGGGACCGAGAGGCTGGCGGCAAGGCTGCCTCGGGTGTCGAGCGTGCTGATCGAGATATCCGGCAAATCCGCTAGGCGAAGTGGGGACGCTGGGCCAATTCTAAATAACTGCGAGGCAACTGTCAGCGCGCAATTTCATCTGTCTGCCGTTTGAACTCGCAATGCAGCGTCAGTTCCAGCAGGTCAATGTCGGAAATGGCCAGTTCCACCCGTTTTCCGGGTGCAAGCGGCGGCAACGACGGCACCCGGACGACCAGCGGGATACGATCGATTCGCACCAGATCCTCTCTGAGCACCTCCGCTTTGACCGTGTCGACACCTTCCTGGATCAGCCAGCGCAGGCACCAGTAGCGCTCCATGATGCGCTGAAACTCCGCATAGGCTTCGTATGCCAGCTCGAAGTCCCGCAGGATCACCAGCAGCCGCTCGTCGTTCACCGGGTAGGGGGGCGTCTCGTGGCGATACAGCGCCAGCAACTGCCGCTGATTCACCAGATCCGCGTAACGGCGCAGCGGCGAACTCGCCCAGATGTACTGCGAAACACCCAGCCCCTGATGCGGCGCCGGCAGCGTCGACATCTTCACCTTGCCGTTTGCCTGCGCCCGATACAACGCCGGAATCCCGTTGAGCGCAAGCTGTCGGCCCCACTCGGTGTTCACCAGGATCATCAGCTCGGAAACGACCTTGTCGATGGGCGATCCGCGCTTGCGCTCGACGATGCTGACCCGTTCATTGTCGACATAGAAATTGTAGTCCGCGCGCGCGAGTCCCGATTCCTCTTTTCCGCGTCGTTGTTCCAGCCGTGTCGCCAGCCGCCAAAGCAGCAGCAGTTCCGCGCCGAACGGGCAGTCCACCTGGCCCGCCGTCACCCGCTCCTCATTGAATGCCTGCTCGAGGGTGTCGTGGCGCAGGTTTGCGGCGATCCTGACCCGTTCGACTGCGCTGCGATTGCCGGCGATTTCCAGTTCGGGCGTCACTTCCAGGTACATCGACAGCACCGGACGATCGTGCCCCTCCGAAAGCGTGTGCTGATCGATCACGCCTTCCGGCAGCATGGTGATCTTGCTGCCCGGGAAGTAAACGGTGGAGAGCCGCCTTGCCGCTTCGACATCCGGCGGCGACCCGGCCGGGAGCCCGAGCGCAGGCGCGGCTATGTGCACGCCGACCTGCCAGTTGCCGTTCGCCAGCCTGCTGACCGAAAACGCATCGTCGATCTCCGTGGTGGTGGCATCGTCGATGCTGAACGCCGACACTTCCGCGGTTTCCAGCGCACCGGGATCGACGGCGGTGAGTGCCGTGTCGAACCCGGTGCCGCCGGGAAAGAACTCGAACAGGAAGCGGCCATAGTGGTAGTCGTGGCTGGACGGCAGCGCACTGCATTTTTCCAGCAGCTTCGGAATCGTCAGCCGCGCCCGGACCGCGCCGTGTTCCAGCGCCTTGAACTCGATCGAATTCTTGTCGGGCCGGTACAGCAGTTCCTTCAGAATCGGCCGAAACTCATCCGGCAACTCGAACCGGCCAAGTTGCTCCAGATAGCGGGCCTGCTGCGCCGCCTGTTTTTGCTTGCGCTCGATGCTCGCGAGTGCCGACTTCAGCGCGTCAGGTGGCGCGGCCTTGTAACGGCCCTTGCCCTTCTTGTAGAAGTGCGTCGGGGTGGCGTGAAGCCGCATCAGCAGGCCGGCGCTTTCCTGCGCCCTGGGCTCGTGCCCGAAGTACTCGCGCCCCAGTTGCTCGAACGAGAATTCGGCCTCGCCGCTGCACTCCCATAGAAAAGCGGGATCAATTTCCGCGGAGATCTTGTTCGCCTCCGCCATGAACTGCGACAGCCCCAAGTGCTCGAAGCGGATCAGCACCGCCGCGGCCTTCACCTTGGTGCGCTTGCCGTGCAGGGTTTCGACCTGCAGCGAGGTGTTGTTGTCGGCGAGCACGGCGCCGACCTTGAAGCCGCCGTCCTCTTCGAAGAAAACGTTCATGTGCTGCGCTGGCGCGACGTGAAGAGTGAGGGGGAAAAGCGAGCGCGCGATTATACGCGACCTCTACCCGGCCGTTGAACCACCTGAATCCAAATGCAACTGCTCACCACGAAGGCACGAAGATTCTTTTCTATACCCCCTTGAGGGGTACACGAAGAAGAGCGAAAAAACAAATGTGTGCAAAAAGCTCCAATTGGCGGATATTCCATCAAAGTCGAAGTTGGCGGGAGAGGCTCACGAACAGTCACCGCTCTTCTATCCCCGATTCGTTTAAGGATTCCTGTTCTTCTTCGTGTCTTCGCGCCTTCGTGGTGAGATTCTCGATATTGACGTTCGATGCCCCTCAGGAACGTCAGCAGGTCGCTAGGCTGCAAACGCAAGGACGATATCGAGGTAGTCGCCGAATTCCCTGAATCCGTGATCGCTGCCCTGCACGATTACCTGCCGGCAGCCGCTGTAGTGGTCGGCCGCGATGCGCCAGTCGAGCAATTCGTCCCCGGTGGTATGCATCAGCAGATAGCGATCCAACCGCGCAGGCTTCGGCACGTGCAAGTCGGCGAGCTGTACGAGGTGTTCCGCGGTAAGCGTGTACTCCTCGCCCGAGTAGAGATTCTTCTGCGGGCCGAGGTAGGTGCGCAAACCCTCCTGCGGTGTGATCGCCGGATTCACCAGCACCGAGCGCACGCCGGTTTGCTCGGTAAGGGCCGTGGCGTAGAAACCGCCCAGCGAACTGCCGACGAGCGTAACCTCCTCCGCCGGCACGCGCCCAACTTCGCGCTCCAGAGCCGCCATCGCCTGCTTCGGCCAATGCGGTAACGCCGGGCAGACAAAATCCGCGCTGCGACCGAGCGCGGCAAGGCGCTCGCGCAACTGATTGGATTTGTGTGATGCGGGGGAACTGTTGAATCCGTGGATATAGACGATCATGACATTTGCGCTATCGGACGCCCCGTTATTGTGCCCGACGATAACGTTACGCACAAAAAACAGCCGGCGATGGCACGTGTCGGGGGTACGCCGGCATCGGCCGCCGCTGCGGATATCAAATCCCCACCGTGGTACGGTGATTGCAGAGGGGTACGCTCTTGAACGCGCGAGCGTTCTACGAGAACACGTTTAGGAGGATTCGATGATCAGGAAGTGGATGGTTCCGGCCATTTCAGCCGCGGCGGCCTTCACGCTGCAGGCGGACGATGACGTCGCTCTGCGCGATCAGCTGAGGCAAGTGCCGGCAAAGGCCTTCCCCGGGCGGGTTCACTTGTTGCCTGCCACGCTCGACACCGTGCAATGGGGCTGGTTCGACAACAGCGAATCGCCGGTGCTTACGATCAAGCCGGGGGACACCGTCGTGATGGAAACCATGATGCACTCCCATAACCAGATCGTCCCGGGAGTGAGCATCGAAGAGATCAGGACGCTGCGCATCGACAACCCCGGACGCGGACCGCACTCGGTGACCGGGCCGGTGTACGTCGAAGGCGCCGAGCCCGGGGACCTGCTCAAGGTCCGCATCAACCGCATCGTGCCGCGCGCCTACGGCGTCAACTTCAATCTGCCGGGCATGCTGGGTCAGTTCCCGGGCGAGTTCCCGGAAGGCCAGGTGCGCTATTTCTATCTCGATACCCGGCGCATGGTGACCGAGTTCGCCCCGGGGATCGAGATTCCGCTGGCGCCCTTCCCCGGCATCCTCGGGGTGGCGCGCGCCGAGCCGGGACAGTACAGCACCGTGCCGCCCGGTCCTTTCGGCGGAAACATGGACATCCGCGAGCTGAAGGAAGGCACCACGCTTTACGTGCCGGTGTTCGTCCCCGGAGCGCTGCTCTGGTCGGGCGATTCGCACGCCGCGCAGGGGAACGGCGAAGTCAACCTGACCGCAATCGAAACCGCGTTCAAGGAGCTCTCGCTCACCGTTGACGTGATCAAGGGGAGATCCCTCGAATGGCCGCGCATCGAGACCCCAACGCACTGGATCACCATGGGTGCCGATCCGGACCTGAATCGGGCGCTGGCCATCCTGCTCGATGAGACCGCAATGTTTCTCTCCGAGCAGCGCGGCATCAGCTTGAACGCTGCTCGCACGCTCCTTCCGGAGGTGTCGGACTGCAGGGTCGCGGAAGTCGTCAACCAGAGCAAGGCGCTCTACTGCATGAATGCGAAGGACTGGAAAATGGTGAAACTGCAGCCGCTGGCCGCGCGCGAGACGCCGCGCAATTTCATCACCGTGGGCGAGCACACCGATCTGCAGAAGGCGATGGATGGTGCATCAATGGCCATGATCGAGGCACTGCATCAGAAAAAGGGGCTGACGCGACTGGACGCCTACTCGCTTGCCAGCCTGACCATGGACTGCCGCCTGGGCGACCCGACCGCGGACGTGCAACGCGTGCACTGCTTCGTCCCGAAGAGCCTCTGGGTGAAAAAGAACTAGCGACCAAGTGCTTGCAGAAGCATGGTGTGAATGCCGCCGAAGCTGCCGTTGCTCATAACCAGCACGTGGTCGCCCGGCCGGCTGGCGGCAGCGATCGCTTCCGTCAGCTTGGCCAGATCGTCGAAGCAGGCTGACTTCGCACCGAGCGGCGCGAGTACCGGCGCGGCATCCCAGCCCAGCCCGTGGGTGTAGCAGAACACCAGGTCCGCCCCGGCGAGGCTTCCCGCCAGCGCGTCTTTCATCACGCCCATCTTCATGGTGTTCGAGCGCGGCTCCAGGACGGCCAGGATGCGCGAACCGTTGACCTTGCTGCGCAGACCCGCAATGGTGGTCTCGATTGCAGTGGGGTGGTGGGCGAAGTCGTCGTACAGGGTGATGTCGTTAACCGTGCCGCGCACTTCCAGACGGCGTTTCACGTTCCTGAATTCCGCCAGCGCCTCGATGCCTTTGGTGACCGGCACGCCGGCGTCGCGGGCGGCGGCGAGCGCGGCCAGCGCGTTGTGGCGGTTGTGCTCGCCCAGCAGCTCCCATTGCACGGTGCCGCGTGGCCCGCCCTCGAAAAACACGTCGAAGGCGTGCTCGTCGCGCGGCCTGGCAATCCAGCCTTCGTCCACGCCGAGCAGTTCCACCTTGCTCCAGGCTCCGCGTGCCAGGACGCGCTTCATGCTCTGCTCGCGGCCGTTGGCGATGATCAGGCCGTTGCCGGGGACGGTGCGCACCAGATGGTGGAACTGTACTTCTATCGCCCCTACGTCGGGAAATATATCGGCGTGATCGAACTCGAGGTTGTTCAGGATCGCGGTGCGCGGCATGTAGTGTATGAACTTGGAGCGTTTGTCGAAGAACGCGGTGTCGTACTCGTCCGCTTCGATCACAAAGAAAGCGGAGCCGGTGGCGCGCGCGGAAACCTCGAAATTGATCGGCACGCCGCCGATCAGGAATCCCGGATCGAGTCCGGCGTGCTCCAGTATCCATGCCAGCATCGATGCAGTGGTGGTCTTGCCGTGGGTGCCGGCAGCCGCCAGCACCCACTTTCCCCGCAGCACGTTCTCGTAAAGCCACTGCGGTCCGGAAATGAAATCGAGTCCGCGGTTGAGGATTTCTTCCATCAACGGATTGCCGCGCGAGACCACGTTGCCGATGACGAACAAGTCGGGCTTGAGCTCGATCTGCGCCGGATTGAAACCCTCGATCAGGTCGATGCCCTGCGCCTGCAACTGGGTGCTCATCGGCGGATAGACGTTGGCGTCGCAGCCGGTCACCTTGTGGCCGGCCTGCCTGGCGATCACCGCGATCCCGCCCATGAACGTCCCGCAAATGCCTAGTATGTGGATATGCATGAAAACCCTTGCGCCACAGAGGACACAGAGAACACAGAGGAACCCATAACTTCAAAGGCCGCAAAGTTACACGAAGTCATGAGAAAAAGTCTAAATTCCGGTTGAAAGTGGAAAGACCTTCAGCATTGCCCAAAGGATCTTTAGAACGGCGAGATTTGTTTTTCCTCTGTGCGCTCTGTGTCCTCTGTGGCAAATGTGGCTCTTAGTAACTCAAGAAATGAGCCAAGGCCTTGGCGGCAATGGGGCTACCCCACTCTGGGGTGAAGTGGCCGGCTTCGGCCACTTCCAGCGCAGCCGGGCAGCCGCGGATGTGGCGCCGCAACGCCTGCATCACCGGCGCGCCGAGCACGGGATCCTGCATGCCGATCGCCATGAAACTCGTGCCCGTCCATTGGCTCGACCACCAGTCGCGCGCCGCCCTTGAGATTTCCGCGCCCGGCGCGTCAGGACGATCGGGAACGAGCTGGGGAAAACGGCGTACGCCAGCCTTGTAACGAACATCGGGAAACGGCGCATCGTAAGCCGCGCGTTCATCCGCGGCGAGGTGCGGGCAGGCGCGCCCTAGCAGCTTGCCCACTTCCATGTCCGGGTGTTCGGCAGCCCATTTTCGCCAGCCCAGAAACCCTGCGGACAGCGGCGCATCGCCAGTGCCCAGGGCGGTGTTCATCACCAGCAGCCGTGTGAAACGCTGCGCCATTTCCATCGGCAGGGTCAGTCCCAGCAGCCCGCCCCAGTCCTGGCACACCAGCGTGATGTTTTCGAGATCGAGTTTGTCGATCAGCGCCTTGAGCGCGCCCCGGTGAAAATCGAAGGTATAGACCGCGTCGTCCGCCGGTTTGTCGGAACGGCCGAAGCCGAACAGATCCGGCGCGATAACGCGGAATCCGGCGCCGGTGAACACGGGGATCATGCGCCGGTAAAGAAACGACCAGGTCGGTTCGCCGTGCAGGCACAGGAACACTTCCGCGTATCGGGGCCCCTCGTCCACGTAATGCATCCGCAGGCCGGCGTAACCTGGAAGATCGTTCAGGTATCTGGGCTCATGGTCGAAGCCGGACAGATTCGCAAAACGTTCTTCGGCAGTTCGCAGGATGTTCATTGCGAAGGGTCCTCAGAGCAGTCGGCTCTTGTCGCCAGTCCTGAAACCGGTAAGTGGCGGCTGAACGCCGCGGCCGAGCGCGATCACCTTGAACAGCTCGCCCATTTCCGCCGGCGAGACCAGTCTCTGAACTCCGGCGGCGAGCGGGAAATATGCTGCGGTCTGTCCGGCGGGTGTGCGCGCAAGCTGGTCGGCGATGCCGCAGTTGATCAGAAACTGTGCCTGTGTGGCGTACCCCAGCAGCTGCAATCCAGCTTCGATGCCGGCTTCGGCCACCGAGGTAAAGTCCACGTGCGCAGTGATGTCCTGCAGCCCCGGAAAAAGGAATGGGTCGTCGTGCGCGCGATGACGGTAATGGCACATGAGCGTGCCACCGTTGCGTTGCGGGTGGTAGTACTCGCGGCGGCCGAAGCCGTAGTCCACGCACAACAGCACGCCCCGGTCGAGCGCACCGGCGAGCGTGCGTACCAATGCCGGCACTGCGATGGATACTTCGCTCTGGTACGGCGCTTCGATACGTAAGGCTGCGGCGGCATCCCGCAGCGCGCCCGGGTCCGGGCTGCGTTCTGCCCAGGCGAATCCGTCGCCGTGCCAGACCACGCCGCGTTCGCATGCGCCTTCGTCGCGCCACGCAAGCAGGTGAACCGGCAGCGCATCCAGCACTTCGTTCGCCACCACCACCCCGGTGAAATGCTGCGGCAATGACGTGATCCATTCGACCCTGCCGGCGAGCCCGGGCAGGCGCTGCAGCAACCGGCGCTGCCGCTGTGCCAGCTCCGGGCTGACTTCAAGAATCCGATACCGCTCCGGTAGGCAATTGCGCGCTTGCAGTTCTTCCAGCAGGGACAGTGCCAGGGCACCCGATCCCGCGCCCAGCTCCAGCACCTCGCCTCCAGTGTGCGCGAGGATTTCGCAGACCTGGGTTGCAATGGTGCGTCCGAACAATGGGGAAATTTCCGGGGCGGTGACAAAATCCCCCTCGGCCCCAAGTTTCGCGGCGCCGGCGACGTAATAACCCAGCCCCGGCGCATACAACGCCATTTCCATGTAGCGAGTAAAGGGGATCCAGCCGCCGTGTCTTTCGATTTCCGCGCGGATTTCTTCGACAAGCCGGTCGCAGTGCCGGCATGCGTCATCGGACGGGGCGGGCAGTTCGGCAGCGGATCGGTTGAGCGGAAGGGCTTGCACCGGGCGGGATCGAGGGGCGGTTAAGCTACAATCGCCATTCAACAACGCGCCGGGCAACTATTCAAGATCGCACCGGGCAACCCGTGCAACTGCAGACCAGAATGGCTCAGGTCAAGCGCAAACAACAAGCGGCATTGGTGACCGGCGCCGGCAGACGGATCGGCCGCGCGATCGCGATCGGACTGGCTGATGACGGCTGGGACGTGGCAGTCCACTACCATCGCTCGAAGCACGACGCCGAGACGCTGGCGAATGAAATTGCGGCGCGTGGCGTGAAAGCGGCGGCGGTCGGCTGCGACCTCGAGGACGCGAACGCCTTGTCGGGACTGCTTCCCGAATGCGGCCGCAGGCTCGGGCCGGTCGGCTGCCTGGTGAACAACGCGGCGCTGTTCGAATACGACAGCATAGATAGCCTGGACGCGCGGAAGTGGGAACGGCACATGAACGTGAACCTGCGCGCACCCCTGCTGCTGGCACGGGATTTCGCGATACAACTGCCGGAAGGCGTGGTGGGCTGTATTGTCAACATGCTGGACCAGAAAGTGTTCAACCTGAATCCTGATTTCCTGTCGTACACGATTGCCAAGATCGGGCTCGAAGGCGCGACCCGGGTCCTCGCGATGGCGATGGCCCCGCGGGTGCGGGTGTGCGGCATTGCGCCGGGCATTACACTGGTCAGCGGCGAGCAAAGCAAGGAAGGCTTCGAGCGCGCGCATCGCTTCGCACCCCTGGGCCGCAGTTCCGACCTGGAGGACGTGGTGAACGCGGTAAGGTTCGTGGTGAACGCAAAATCGCTGACCGGCGAAACCATCGTCGTGGACGGCGGCCAGCATCTTTGGCCGCGCCCGCGTGATATCCAGTTCGAAGTGGCAAAGGGCTGACATGACGGCGGCGGCTCTGCACCCGCGTTCGGCGGTGGAAATGGCCATGGCGGACAAACTGGGCCGGACCCGCCGCATCTTCCTCAGAAACTTCGAGACCCGGATCTCGATGGGAATTCACGAGTCCGAGAAGAAAGCCAGGCAACGGGTCATGATCAACGTGGATCTCTATCTGGAGCCGGACGCCAGGATCGAGCGCGACCACATCAGCGAAACCGTGGACTACGATTTCCTGCGTCGCGAAATCGGCGTGCTGGCCGAAAGCGGCCACTTTCACCTGCAGGAGACGTTTTGCGAGAAAATTCTGGCGATCTGTCTTGCCAGGCCCGGGGTGGTAGCGGTGCGGGTGTCCAGCGAGAAGCCGGACGTGTATCCCGACTGCGAATCGATCGGTTTCGAGATTTTCGGAGTGAAGCAAGCATAGATGGCGACACTGCAAAGACAGGTTTACGAAGGCAACAAGCTTGCCAAGCGGCTGCGCCGCCAGGCAGGCGAAGCCATTGCCGATTTCGACATGATCCGCGCAGGCGACAAGGTCATGGTCTGCCTCTCCGGCGGCAAGGACAGCTACGCGCTGCTCGACATCCTGCTGTCGCTCAAGCAGCACGCGCCGATCGACTTCGAGATCGTGGCGGTCAACCTTGATCAGAAGCACCCGGGATTCCCTGCCGAGGTGCTGCCCGAGTACCTGACCGCGATCGGCGTGCCGTTCCGGATCATCGAGCAGGACACCTATAGCGTGGTCAAGCGCGTCATCCCCGAGGGCAAGACCATGTGCTCGCTATGCTCGCGGCTGCGCCGCGGCGCGCTCTACCGGGCGGCGAAGGAGATCGGCGCAACCAGGATCGCTCTCGGGCATCACCGCGACGACATCCTCGAGACGTTTTTCCTCAACCTTTTCTACGGCGGACGGCTCAAGGCGATGCCGCCCAAGTTGGTCAGCGACGATGGCGCCCATATCGTCATCCGGCCGCTGGCCTACTGCAAGGAACATGACCTGGAGGAATACGCGAAGATCCGCGCGTTCCCGATCATCCCGTGCAATCTCTGCGGTTCGCAGGAAAACCTGCAGCGCCAGGTGGTGAAGGAGATGATGCAGGAGTGGGAGAGGAAATTTCCCGGCCGCCTGGAGACCATGTTCGCCAGCCTGCAGCGGATTTCGCCCTCGCATCTGCTGGACCCGCAGCACTTCGATTTTCGGAACCTAAAGACCCAGGCGGACGCCTACCTCAACGGCGACATTGCCTTCGACGAGGAGGACTTCTCGGCGAAACTGCTCCAGCTCCCGATCGGGAAGATCGCGGAAGGCAAATGACCATCGTCAATTTCACGCCGTGGTCGGCGCTGGCCGGCGGCGCGCTGATCGGCCTGGCTGCCGCCGGTATGTGGTGGCTGTACGGGCGCCTGGCGGGCGTAAGCAGCGTTCTCGGAATCGCGATGACTTCGCGCGGCGAGGAATTTGCCTGGCGGGCGGCTTTCATAGCCGGCCTGTTTCTGGCCGGACTCGTCGCCGTCGTCTTGTTACCGGGCGAAGTGCAGTTCAGGCTCGATGCCGGCTACGGGCAGGTGCTGCTCGCCGGAGCGCTGGTGGGCCTGGGCACGCAGATGGGTAGCGGCTGCACCAGCGGTCACGGCGTGTGCGGAGTGTCGCGCCTGTCGCTGCGATCGATCGCGGCGACTCTGCTGTTCATGGCGGCCGGGATGGTCACCGTGTATTTCTGGGTACACCAGTCGTGAAGCGCGCCATCGTCGCCTTCATTTGTGGCCTGGTGTTTGGCGCCGGACTGATCGTTTCGCAGATGAGCAACCCGGCAAAGGTGATCGGATTTCTCGACATCAGCGGCAACTGGGACCCGAGTCTGGCGCTGGTGATGGGCGGCGCAGTCGTGGTATTCGGCGTGCTATACCGCGTGGCCCTGCGCCAGGGGGCGCCGTTGTTTGCACCCCGGTTCACCCTTCCGGATAAGGACGGCCTCGATGCGCCCTTGATGGCCGGCGCTCTCATCTTCGGCGTCGGCTGGGGGCTGGGCGGGTTCTGTCCGGGCCCGGCAATAGTGAGTGCTGCCTTCGGTGATGCACGAGTCTGGGCCTTCGTTTCGGCCATGATTGCCGGCATGCTGGTTTACCGCGTCGGGCTGCGCCGGACCCACGACTAAGCAGTACGGTCCGCCCGGTTCGGCTGCTCAAATCCTGTGCAACTCGGCTTGGCCCGCGCGCCGGGACCTTGCTACACTGCGCGTCTTTCTGCGCCGGGTCTTTTTGCTCCCCGCGCGGGCCACGAATCCAACCTTCCTGCCGGGGAAACCATGTCCAGCCAAGATTACGCACCGAAAAAGAAGATCTCCTCCTTCTATCCGCCGCAACGCCACCTGATGGGACCGGGGCCCTCGGAGATCCATCCGCGGGTGTTTTCGGCGATGGGCAAGCCGACCATCGGCTATCTCGATCCGGTGTTCGTGGAAATGATGGAGGAACTGAAGGAGTCGCTGCGCTACGCCTTCCAGACCAACAACGCGCTGACCTTCCCGGTTTCCGGCCCTGGATCGGTGGGGATGGAGATGTGCTTCGTCAACATGATCAACCCCGGCGACAAGGTCATCGTCTGCCGCAACGGCGTGTTCGGTGGCCGCATGATCGAGAATGTACAGCGCTGCGGCGGCGTGGCAGTCGTGGTTGAGGACCGTTGGGGCACGCCGGTGGATGCGCAGAAGGTCGAGGACGCGTTCAAGGCCAACGCGGATGCCAAGATCCTCGCCTTTGTGCATGCCGAGACCTCGACCGGCGTGCAATCGGATGCCAGGATGCTCGCCGAGCTCGCCCGCAAGTACGGCGCGCTCACCATCGTGGACGCAGTCACCTCGCTCGGCGGCACGCCGGTCCTGACCGACGAATGGGGAATCGATGCGATTTATTCCGCCAGCCAGAAATGCCTGTCGTGCACGCCGGGACTGTCGCCGATCAGCTTCAGCGACCGCGTGGTCGAGATGGTGAAGAACCGCAAGGAAAAGGTGCATAGCTGGTTCATGGACTTGAACCTCCTGCTCGGCTATTGGGGTGCGACCAATCGCACCTATCACCACACCGCGCCGACCAATTCGCTGTACGCACTGCACGAAGCGCTGCTGATGCTGCGCGAGGAAGGCCTGGAGAACGCATGGGCGCGCCACCAGCGCAATCACAAGGCGCTCAAAGCCGGCCTCGAAACTCTGGGATTGAACTATCTGGTGGAAGAACCCTACCGCCTGCCGCAGATGAACGCGGTGACCGTGTTGCCCGGGGTGGACGAAAAGGAAGTGCGCCGCCGGCTGCTGCTGGATTACAACCTGGAGATCGGCGCCGGCCTGGGCGATCTCGCCGGCAAGATCTGGCGCTTCGGCATCATGGGTTACTCCTGCAAGATGGAAAACGTGATGCTGTCGCTGTGCGCGCTGGAAACGGTGTTTGCGGACCTGGGCATGAAAGTTGAGTTCGGCGCCGCCGAAGCGGCTGCTTACCATGCGTATGCGGCTCTCCCGAACAAGGTGCAGTCAGTGCGCGCCGTCGCCGCCTAGGCAGCAACAAACTCAGGCAAGTTCAACATCACACCACGAAGGCACGAAGACACGAAGAACACAAGGAAACACGAAAAAATCACACAACAAACCACCAAAACTTGTAGTGGGAAAGGTAATTTGAGTACCTGGTTTCCATGGTGCTTTAGTGTCGAGGCATGCAGTCTTGGACTCATCTTCCGATGTCGTTTTTCTTCGTGTCTTCGTGTCTTCGTGGTGAGCGTTTCGGAATTGGTTTTTCTTCCTCGTTAGGGCGCTCCCGGAGGTTAGGATTCCAGTGCCGCCAGCCGGGCGATGGCGTCCGACTCGATCACGCCCGCAGCGACATCGTAGTTGGCTACGTACACCATCGCCGCCGCCACGGTGTCTGCATGGATCGGCCGGTACTTGCGCAATGCGCCTATCAGCAACGGCGCGATCAGCTTGCCGACGGCAATGCCGATTTTCTCCCCGGGCCGGTGCTCGGCGCGCGGACCCGTTAGAAGCGAGGGTCTGAAAAAACAGGCTGCCGGCAAACCGATTGCGGCAATCGCCTGCTCAACTTCGCCTTTCACGCGGTTGTAGAACACCGCGGACTTCGGATCGGCGCCGAGCGCGGACACCATCAGGAATTTCCCGGCGCCAGCCGCTTTCGCAAGCCGCGCCAGCGCCAGCGGAAAGTCGTAATCCACACGCCGGAACGCTTCCTCGGAGCCGGCTTTCCGGATCGTAGTGCCGAGGCAGCAGAACACCTCGTCGGGCGCAGTCCCCAATGCGCCGGGGTTCAGATGTGCGAAATCCACGATGCGCTGGGTGAGTTTCGGGTCCCGGATCGGCGACTCGCGGCGCACCAGAATTTCCACGCGCGAGTACGAAGGATGTGCCAGCAGGCGCCTCAGGACATAGCCGCCGACCAGTCCGGTGGCCCCGGCGATGAGAGCGTTCTTTTTCTGAGTATGGGCCGTCACAAATGCATCGGGACCGTTGGTCCTCTTCTAGGTACTTCGTATTCTTCGTGTCTTCGTGACTTCGTGGTGAGATTCCGGGGTAGGGTCGCAGTCCGCTAAAGGCCCAGGCGCTGCCAGATTTGCAGTAGTCGGACCGGCCTGGTTCAGCGTGTAGAAATGCAACCCCGGCGCGCCGGCGGCAAGCAGCTTCCCGCATAACGCCGTCACCACATCGAGGCCGAAGGCACGGATCGAGGCGCTATCGTCGCGGAAACTTTCGAGCTTGATGCGCATCCAGCGCGGGATCTCCGCGCCGCAGGCGTCGGAGAACCTCGCCAGTTGGGAGAAATTTGCAATCGGCATGATGCCCGGCACGATGGGGACCGTGATGCCCGCGGCCGTGCATTCCTCGACGAAGCGGAAATAGGCGTCGGCATTGTAGAAATACTGCGTGATCGCCGAATTGGCGCCGGCGTCCACCTTGCGTTTGAAGTTCCTCACCTCGTCGGCGGCGTTGCGCGTCTGCGGGTGAAACTCGGGGTAGCACGCCACTTCGACTTGGAACCAGTCTCCGGTGGTCTCGCGAATGAAAGTCACCAGTTCATTGGCGTACCTCAGCTCGCCGCTGGAAGCGATGCCCGAGGGCAGGTCGCCGCGCAGCGCCACGAGGTGGCGGATGCCGTTCTCCTTGTAGCGAGTCAGAACCGCGGCTATTTCCGCCTTGCTCGAAGCAACGCAGGACACGTGCGGCGCCGCATCCTGGCCCGCCGCGCGGATCTCCATCACGGTTTCGAGCGTGCCCTGCTGGGTGGAACCTCCGGCGCCGAAGGTCACCGAGAAAAACCGCGGCTTGAGCTTCGCGAGCTGCTGCCATGTAGCGCGCAGCTTGATCTTCCCCTCCGGCGTCTTGGGCGGAAAGAATTCGAAGCTGAAGATGCGCGAAGACGGCATGTTCGATGTGTTCCTGGCACCCTCTCCGCGCTGGGCGGGGAGAGGGCGGGGGGTGAGGTGCTCAGTAACGATAATGCTCCGGCTTGTACGGGCCTTCCTTCTTGACGCCGATATATCGCGCCTGCGCGTCGGTCAGTTCGGTGAGTTGCGCCGCCAGTTTCTGCAGTTGCAGCCGCGCGACCTTCTCGTCGAGATGTTTGGGCAGGACATACACACCTACCGGGTACCTGTCGGGATGGTTGAACAGCTCGATCTGCGCGATGGTCTGGTTCGCAAACGACGAGGACATCACGTAACTCGGATGCCCGGTTCCGCAACCGAGATTGACCAATCGCCCCTCGGCCAGCAGGATGATGCGTTTGCCGTCCGGGAATATGACGTGGTCCACCTGTGGCTTGATGTTTTCCCAGGTGTACTTCTTGAGCGCGGCGATGTCGATTTCGTTGTCGAAATGGCCGATGTTGCAGACGATAGCCTGGTTCTTCATCTTCTTCATGTGATCATGGGTGATCACGTGGAAGTTGCCGGTGGCGGTGACAAAGATGTCGCCTTTGTCCGCGGCGTAGTCCATAGTCACCACGCGGTAACCTTCCATCGCTGCCTGCAGCGCGCAGATCGGATCGATCTCGGTGACCCAGACTTGCGCCGAAAGCGCACGCAATGCCTGTGCCGAGCCCTTGCCCACGTCGCCATAGCCGGCGACCACCGCGATCTTGCCGGCGATCATTACGTCGGTGGCGCGCTTGATGCCGTCAACCAGCGACTCCCGGCAGCCGTAAAGATTGTCGAACTTGGACTTGGTGACCGAATCGTTGACGTTGATCGCAGGGAACTTGAGCAGGCCGTCCTTGGCCATCTGGTAGAGGCGCTTGACGCCCGTGGTGGTTTCTTCGGTCACGCCCTTGATGTGCGCAAGCCGTGTGGAATACCACTTCGGGTCGCGGGCGAGCCTGGCCTTGATGGCGGCGAACAGGCAAGTCTCTTCCTCGCTGCCCGGATTCTTCAGCACTGATGAATCGGTCTCGGCGCGCGTGCCCAGGTGCAGCAGCAGCGTAGCGTCGCCGCCGTCGTCGAGGATCATGTTCGAAAAGCCCCCGTCCGGCCATTCGAAAATGCGGTGGGTGTAGTCCCAGTACTCGGCCAGCGATTCGCCCTTGTAGGCGAACACCGGCGTGCCGGTGGCGGCGATGGCCGCGGCCGCGTGGTCCTGGGTCGAGTAGATGTTGCACGAAGCCCAGCGGACCCGGGCACCGAGCGCCTGCAGCGTCTCGATCAGCACCGCAGTCTGGATGGTCATGTGCAGCGAGCCGGTGATGCGTGCGCCGCGCAGCGGCTGCGTCGAGGCGTACTCCTCGCGGATCGCCATCAGGCCCGGCATTTCGGTTTCGGCAATTCGGATTTCCTTGCGGCCCCAGTCGGCAAGCGACAGGTCGGCAACGTGGAAATCGGCGGACTTCATGGAATGCGGAACGGCAGACATCGACACTCTCCTCGTCAAAACGGAGCGCCGAAATGACAACGGCGCTCCAAACCAATCAAAGGTTTGTGAGCGCCGTTATTTCCTTGCTGAGCCTGGCCTGTCCTCGGGGGCGGGTCGCAACGCTCCTCAGCACGGGCGCATTATAGGCTGGTGGGCACTTCCTGAAAAGCGGCCCCGTTGGACCGCCAATAAGGCGCTGAGACATAGGGCGCAGATCAGATATAGAGGACGCAGAGTAAGGCTGGGACGGGTTTCAATATAGTGGAAGCCCATTTGGCGGTTTTCGCCGCAACTTTCCGTCTTGTTTTCCTTTGCGTCCTTCGCGTTCCTTTGCGTCCTTTGCGTCAACGCTTCTATAGCGGCCGGGGAGGCCGCTGCGGCCGTGCACGCAGAACCCCGAAAAACAAAAGGGACCGCACTGTGCGATCCCTTCGTTTCTTGATCCCGTTCCAGCCCTTCTCTGCGCCGTCTTCTGCGTCAACGCTCCTCATGGCGGCCGGTCAGGCCACTGCCGTTTGCTTAATACCGGCTTCCGATTTCAACACTTCGACCTTGTCTAGATTCTCCCAAGTGAACTCCGGCTCGTCGCGGCCGAAGTGGCCGTAGGCCGCGGTCTTTTCGTAGATCGGGCGCAGCAGATCGAGCATCTGGATGATTCCCCTGGGACGCAGGTCGAAATGCTTAGTGATCAACTGGCCGATCTTCTCGTCGGGAATTTTTCCGGTACCGAAAGTGGTGACCATCACGCTGGTAGGTTTCGCCACGCCGATCGCGTAGGACACCTGAACCTCGCATTTGCTGGCCAGCCCTGCCGCGACGATGTTCTTGGCTACGTAACGCGCCGCATAGGCCGCCGAGCGGTCGACCTTGGAAGGATCCTTGCCGGAAAAGGCGCCGCCGCCGTGGTGAGCGGAACCACCATAGCTGTCTACGATGATCTTGCGTCCGGTAAGGCCGCAATCGCCCTGCGGACCGCCGATTACGAATTTGCCAGTAGGGTTGACCAGATAACGCACGTTGCCCTTGACCATCGTCTTGGGCAGCACCGGCTTGATGATATTCTCAATCACCGCTTCCTCGATCTCCTTGTGCTGCATCTCGGGCGCGTGCTGGGTGGAGAGCACCACGGTATCGATCGAGTCGGGCTTTCCGTTCACGTAGCGGATAGTGACCTGCGATTTGGCGTCCGGGCGCAGCCACGGCAGACGGCCGTCGCGCCGCAACTCCGACTGTCGCTCAACCAGCCGGTGCGCCAGATGAATCGCCATCGGCATGAGCACCGGGGTCTCTTCGCAGGCGTAACCAAACATCAATCCCTGGTCGCCTGCGCCCTGTTCGGGGTCGAGGCCGCGGCCATCGACGCCTTGGGCGATGTCCGGTGACTGCTTGCCGTACGCCACCAGCACCGCACAACCCTTATAGTCGATGCCGTAGTCGGTGTTGTCATAGCCGATGCGCTTGATGGTCTCGCGCGCGACCCGCTGGAAATCCACCGCTGCGGTGGTGGTGATCTCGCCGGCCATCACCACCAGACCGGTAGCGACCAGCGTCTCCGCTGCCACGCGGGCATACTTGTCCTGGGTTAAGATGGCATCCAGAACCGCATCGGAAATCTGGTCGGCTACCTTGTCGGGATGACCTTCGGATACCGACTCGGACGTGAACAGGAAGTCGCTCATTCGTAATTTTTGCATTCGATCTTGGAAGTTATTCAGGATAGCAAAAACACGCCAAAAGAACAAAGCGGAAAACCGAATAAGGTCATGCTAATAGGGTTGATGCGGCTGCTTGCCAGAGCGCCGCTGTCCTGGATTCACTCGGCAGGCGCCGCAATCGGTTGGATCGTCTATCTGCTCTCCCCCTCGTACGCCGCGCGCCTGCGCGATAACCTGCTGCAGAGCGGCGTCTGGCGCGATGAAGCCGAGTACCAGCGCCTGCTCCACGAAAACATTGCCGAATCCGGCAAGGCCGGAACCGAGTTGATGCCAGTATGGTTCCGCCCGGTGCCGGAAGCGCGCAAGCTGGTCACGTCAGTTCAGTCGCTATCGCTGGTCGAGCAAGCCGAGCGGCGCGCCAAGGGGATCATCTACCTGACCCCGCATCTCGGCTGTTTCGATGTCGCCGCCTTGTGGCTGGCACAGCGCAGTCCGATCACCGTGCTCTACCGGCCGCCGAAGATGCAAAGCCTGCATCCGCTCATAGAAATCGGGCGCGGACGCGACCGCGTGCACCTGGCGCCGGTCAGTGTCACCGGCGTGCGCCGGCTGCTCAAGGCTCTAAGGCGCAACGAATCAATCGGCATCCTGCCCGACCAGGTGCCCGGCGCCGGCGAAGGTGCGTGGGCGGAGTTCTTCGGGCGATCTGCGTTCACGATGACCCTGGTCGGACGGCTTGTCGAAGCCACCGGCGCGACCGTCATCATGACCGCCGCGGAACGGCTGCCGAAGGGCCGAGGTTATTCGCTCGATTTCACGCTCGTGGAAGACGACCTGTCCGGGCAACAAGGCGTGCGTCGCCTCAATGCAGCGATCGAACAGTGGGTCCGGCGCTGCCCTGCGCAATACCTGTGGAGCTACAACCGTTACAAGACGCCGGCCGGCGCCCCGCCCCCGGACGCAGGCACTGCCAACAAAGGCGCACCGGGCTGATGCTGACCCGCCTCGGCATTGGCGTGTTCTGGCTGCTGCACTTTCTTCCCCTCGCAGTTCTGGCGCGCATCGGAACGCTCGCCGGCCTCGCATTCATGGCCTTCGGCCGCGAGCGGCGTGAAGTGGCGCAAACCAATCTGGCGCTATGTTTTCCGGGATGGGACAAAGCACGCCGCGAGGCGCTGTTACGGGCTCATTTCCGCGCCTTCGGCAGAGCCTTTCTGGAGGCAGGAATCGTCTGGTGGAGTCCCGCGGAACGCATCCGCCGCGTCGTGCGCATCGAAGGCGAGGAGCACGTACGCACGCTGGGCGATCGGCGCATTATCTTCCTGGTTCCGCATTTCGTCGGGATCGAGATTGCGGGGCAGCGCTTGTCGATGGAGCACAATGGCATGGCGATATACAGCCGCCAGAAGAACCGCGTCTTCGACGAATTCCTGCTGCGCGCGCGCAGCCGCTTTACTGACACGCTCATGATCGCGCGCCAGGATGGCGTAAAGCCGGTGTTGCGCGGCTTCAAGGACCGGCAGGTCCTTTTCGTTTCGCCCGACCTCGATCTCGGTCGGCGCGACGCCATATTCGTGCCGTTCCTGGGTGTTCAGGCGGCGACCGTCACGGCGCTGCCGCGGATTGCCCGGCTTGGCAATGCCGTCATCGTGCCGGTGGTGGTGCGCCAGTTGCCCGGCGCTGACGGCTACGTGATGCGCATTTATCCGGCCTGGGAAAATTATCCCAGCGAAAGTGTGGAGGCCGACACGCGACGCATGAATGCCTTTATCGAAGAGCGGGTATTGGAAATGCCCGAGCAGTACTACTGGGTGCACAGGCGCTTCAAGACGCGCCCGGAAGGCGAGCCGAGGATCTATTGAGATGAACCAGGGCACCCGGAACGATTGCGTCGTTTTCGCATCGTGATACCCGCGCAGCCGGACGACTGCCGCATATATCCGCTCGCCACTGCGGACATTGGCCCGCTCACCAGGCTGGCGCGAGAAATCTGGTACCAGCACTATCCCGGTATCATCACGGTCAAGCAGATAGAATACATGCTCGGGCAACGTTACTCGCCCGATGCGATTCGCGCCGAGATCGAGAGCGGTGCGGCTCACTGGCTCAAACTGGTGGTGAACGGTGAACTCGCCGGATTCGCATCATATGAGACAAAACGCGTGCAGCGCTCAGTGAAGCTCGACAAACTGTACGTGCATGCCTTGTTCCGCGGCAGGGGCTGTGGAGCGGCCCTGGTCCGGCACGTAGAGCAGGCCGCTCGCGCGCAGGATTGCGATCACGTGTACCTGCAGGTGAACAGGAACAACTTCGACTCGATAGCCGCATACCGGCGCATTGGATTTGAAGTGATGGACAGGGTCAGGACGGACATCGGCGGCGGTTTCTACATGGACGACTACGTGATGGCGAAAGAAGTAAAGGGTGAGGGGTGAGGGGTGAGGGGTGAGGGGTGAGGGGTGAGGGGTAGGGGTGAGGGGTGAGGGGTGAGGGGTGAGGGGTGAGGGGTGAGGGGTGAGGGGTGAGGGGTGAGGGGTGAGGCGGAAAACCAGTTGGGGAAACGGGTGACATTGGCACCGGAAAATTCTATCGGCAAACGATTTTCGCAAGAGGGCCTTGAAACGGATTCTCAAGAACTGGCTCGCGCTTTGCCTTTCTCGCTTAACCCCACTCCTCACTCCTAACCCCTCTCCCCTTACGCCATTTGAAAGTCAAATTCACCAAAATGCAGGGCGCCGGGAACGATTTCGCGGTCATCGATGCCACCCGCCAACCACTGCGTCTGGAAGCGGAGACCATTCGCAAGCTGGCGCATCGCAACTTCGGGATCGGATTCGATCAATTGCTGGTAATCGAGCCGGCGCGCACGCCCGGAACCGACTTCTACTACCGCATCTTCAACGCTGACGGTGGCGAGGTGAATCAATGCGGCAATGGCGCGCGCTGCTTCGTGCGCTACGTGCACGACAAGGGACTTTCCGGCAAGACCGCAATCAAGGTGGAAACGGGCTCGGGCGTGATCGAGCCGCGGCTGGAAAAAGACGGGCGGGTGACGGTGGCCATGGGCGCACCGGAGTTCGAGCCGGCGAAGATTCCGTTCCTCGCCGATCGCCGCGCGACAACCTATTTACTCGAGGTCGCCGGCAGGTCGATCGAGATCGGCGCAGTGTCCATGGGTAATCCGCATGCCATTCAGCTCGTGGCTGATGTCGAGGCCGCGCCGGTGCGGACCGAGGGGCCGTTGATCGAAATGCATCCCCGTTTTCCCCAAAGGGTGAACGCCGGCTACATGCAGATCGAGGACCGGCGCCGCATCAGGCTGCGGGTTTTCGAGCGGGGAAGCGGGGAAACGCTCGCCTGCGGCACCGGTGCCTGCGCCGCGGTGGCGGTGGGGATCGCGCGTGGCCTGCTCGACTCCCCGGTGGAAGTGCAGACCCGCGGCGGCAAGCTCGAAATCGCGTGGCGGGGGGAAGGCCAACCGGTGATGATGACCGGGCCGGCCGAGACCGTTTACGAAGGTGACATCATCCTGTAAGGAAACTCCCCGAATGAGACCAGAAGACGTTGCCCGCTACCTGCAGGATCACCCGGAATTCTTCGAAGACCATGTCGAAGTGCTGTCGGAAATCCAGGTTCCGCACCCGCACGGCGGCAGGGCGATACCGCTTTCCGAGCGGCAGATCGTCAGCCTGCGTGAGAAAACCAAAGTCCTCGAGGCGAAACTGCGGGAACTGGTGCAGTACGGCGAGGAAAACGATGCGCTCGGCGAGAAGGTGCATCGCGCCGCGCTGGAGGTGATCAAGGCGCCGCATCTCGAGGCGATGCTGCGGGCGATCTACTACAACCTGCGCGAAGACTTCGCCGTACCGCATGTGAGCATTCGCCTTTGGAGCGAAGCGGAACATCCACCTCTCGCCGAGCTCGGACCGGCCAGCCAGGAAGCACGAGTTTTCGCCGAAAGCCTCCATCATCCATATTGCAGCGGCAAACCCATGTTCGAAACCGGACGGTGGTTCGGCGAGGCGGAAACCATCCTGAAGTCGTTTGCCTACGTGCCACTGCGGGGAGACAAGGTGTTCGGCCTGTTGATTCTCGCCAGCGAGGACCCGCAGCGCTTCTATCCCGAAATGGGTACGCTGTACCTTGAGCGCCTCGGTGAGCTGGTCAGCGCCGGGTTCGGCAGATTTTTGTAGATGGCCGGCGCAACTGTTTCCCCACTCCCACCCGATGCCAGTCGGCCCGAGAATCCATACCTTGCCGGTTTCCTGGCGCAGTTGCGGCAGGAACGGCGTTTGTCGCGACACACCGCCGATGCCTACGCACGCGACGTGCGCGCGCTGCTGGAACTAGCCGGGACGACGCCGCTCGCCGAACTGCAGATTCACCAGATCCGCCGCTTCGTAGCCCAACTGCACGGGCGCGGACTCGGCGGCAAATCGCTGGCACGCCTGCTGTCCGCGTGGCGCGGTTTCTTCAAGTATCTCGCGCGTGACCACGGCTTCAGCCTCAATCCCTGCGCCGGTGTGCGCGCGCCAAAG
This sequence comes from uncultured beta proteobacterium, assembly GCA_963789945.1. Classification (GTDB taxonomy): domain Bacteria; phylum Pseudomonadota; class Gammaproteobacteria; order Burkholderiales; family JACQAP01; genus JACQAP01. The sequence goes on from CAWBMN010000005.1 coordinate 304,707, forward strand.
TCGCCGAAGTCGTTGCCCAAGGCATTGTCGCCCGACGAGGCCACGCGCCTTGTCAGCTTTGCCGGCGACGACAAGCTTGCGGTCCGCGACCGGGCGATTTTCGAGATGTTCTACTCCTCCGGCCTGCGGCTTTCAGAGCTGACCTCGCTCAAGTCCGGAGACGTCAATTACTCGGACGCAACTGTGCGGGTGACCGGCAAAGGCAACAAGACCAGGGTGGTGCCCGTCGGAAGTCACGCACTTCAGGCCCTGAAGACCTGGATGACGGTAAGGGACTCGTTGGTGAAACAGGACGAAGCCGCACTGTTCGTCAGCCAGAATGGTGGCGCCATCACGCCGCGCGCGATCCAGCAACGCCTGAAGACCTGGAGCATCAAGCAGGGGCTCCCCGGCAACGTTCATCCTCACATGCTGCGCCACTCCTTCGCCTCGCACGTGCTGCAATCCAGCGGCGACCTGCGCGCCGTGCAGGAAATGCTCGGCCACGCCAGCATCTCCACCACGCAGGTCTATACGCATCTGGATTTTCAGTACCTTGCGAAAGTATACGATCAGGCGCACCCGAGAGCGAAAAGGAAAGGAAAATAGTCGACTTTGGCTCCGGCATAACGTCGGCTGCGCAGACATTAGCCTCCGCCGCAACAAGTCGCCTCGCGACGTGTTGTCAGTATCTCGCGAAGGTGTATGACGCCGCGCATCCTCGCGCAAAGAAAAAGCGCTGAACCGCCAAGACGCCAAGACCGCCAAGGAAGATCGATTGTGAGAATGAACAGCAAGCATCATATTGGGGGCTAGTTCGGAATCGACGAGAACTTGCGCCAAAGCCGATACACCGCCTTTCGAGACATTTCGTTTTTGATTTTCTTGGCGTTCTTGGCGTCTTGGCGGTTATTCAGACTTTTTCATGCATAAAGTCATTCTGAAACCCGGCAGGGAGAAGTCGCTCCTGCGCCGGCATCCGTGGGTATTTTCCGGCGCGATCGCGCGCGTGGAGGGCTCCCCGGCGGCGGGGGAGACAGTGCGCATCATTGCGCAGGACGGACGTTTTCTCGCGCTCGCCGCCTACAATCCGGTGTCACAGATTTCTGCGCGCGTCTGGGCCTGGCACGAGGACACGCGCATCGACGCGGGCTTCTTCCGGGCAAGGATCGCAACGGCTATCCGGATGCGCGACGCATTGCTAGGCACGGAAGCAGGCGGAGCGATGCGCCTGATCCACGGCGAATCGGATGGCTTGCCGGGGTTGATCGCGGATCGCTACGCCAACGTGGTGGTGATGCAGATTTCGAGCGCCGGCTGCCATCGCTGGCGCGACGCGATTACCGCGGCGCTGGATGAACTGACCGGAGCGCGTGCGCTTTACGAACGATCTGATTCTGATGTGCTCGAACTCGAAGGACTCGAGCAACGCACCGGGGTCGTGCGCGGTAGTTTGGAACCGCCACAGGTGGAGATCGTGGAGAACGGAGCGAAATTCAGGGTCGATGTCGCGCGCGGGCACAAGACCGGCTTTTATCTCGACCAGCGCGACAACCGGCACTCCGTCGGCAAGCTTGCGTCCGGCCGGGATGTGTTGAATTGCTTCTGCTATACCGGGGCCTTCACCGTGCACGCACTGATGAACGGCGCGAAATCGGTGGCCTCGGTGGACTCCTCCGCGGACGCGCTGCTGCTCGCGCAGGAACACGTGCGCATGAACGGGCTGCCGGAGGATCGCTGCGAATGGATCGAAGCCGACGTGTTCCAGTTGCTGCGCAAGCTGCGCGATCAGGGACGTCAGTTCGACCTGGTCATCCTCGATCCGCCCAAGTTTGCGCCGACGCCGGCGACCGCGGAGCGCGCTGCGCGCGGCTACAAGGACATCAATCTGCTCGCATTCAAACTGCTGCGTCCCGGCGGCTTGCTGGCGACGTTCTCGTGTTCGGGCGGGATCTCGGCCGACCTGTTCCGCAAGATCGTCGCCGGCGCGGCGCTGGACGCGGGCACTGACGCGCAGATGATCGGACAGTTTCACGCCGCGCCCGATCATCCGGTATCGCTGGCTTTTCCCGAAGGCGAGTATCTGAAAGGGCTGTTGTGCCGTGTCGGCTGAGTCAAAAGGAGGTGTTGCCATGCTGAAAGGAAGCTGCCTGTGCGGGACCGTGCGCTACGAAATCAACGGGCCGCTCGACGGCGCGCTGAACTGCCATTGTTCGATGTGTCGCAAGGCGCACGGTGCGGCGTTCCGCTCCCGTGCAGGGATCCGTGCGAAGGATTTCCGCTGGGTAAGCGGCGAGCAATGGATAACCTGGTTTGAGTCTTCACCCGGAAATCATCGCGGATTCTGCAGCCGCTGCGGGTCGCCGCTGCTCAGTCGCTTCGACTTCCGCCCCGATGTATACGGATTGCCTTTGGGATGCCTTGATACGGATCCGGGCGTGAAGCCGGCGATGCACGTATTCGTGGGCTCGAAGGCACCGTGGTTCGAGATCACCGACGCATTGCCACGACACCTGGAGTTTCCGCCGCGATGAGTGAAACGGTACTGACCCTGGTTCGCCACGGGGAAACGCAATGGAACGCCGCAGGCCGGATTCAGGGCCACCTCGACATTCCGTTGAACGCAACCGGCCTGGCGCAGGCAGCGGCAATTGGTGAACGGTTGGGTGGCGAAGCTTTCGATGCCATCCTGTCGAGCGACCTCGAACGGGCACTGCAGACCGTACGGCCAATCGTGCGTCATTCCGAACAGACCCTTGTTCGCGAGGCCCGCCTGCGCGAACGCCATCTGGGTGTGTTGCAGGGATTGACGGGCGAGGAAGCGGCGATGCGCCATCCGCAAGCGTGGCAAGCGTTCAAGGCGCGCCATCCGGATGCGCCGCTCGAAGGCGGGGAAACGCTGGCCGAGTTCTCGCGGCGGGTGGTCGGACTGATCGAGTATCTGTTGATGACCCACGCGGGCAGCCGGCTCCTGCTGGTTACGCATGGCGGGGTAATCGATGCGGCTTACCGGCACGCCACCGCATTACCGCTGAACGCGCCGCGGGATTTCCCGATCTACAACGCGTCGGTCAACGTGCTGCGCCACCGCGGCGGCGCCTGGACCGTCGAATCCTGGGGAGACGTCAGCCACCTGCCGGAGGAACTGGCGATGGACGATACGATAGGCGAGGGGTGAGGGGTGAGGGGTGAGGGGTGAGGGGAAATTCGGGCCGGCGGGCTATGGTGCCTTTGGAGGCCAGCCGTGGGCTTCAGACTGGCAAGTGCGGCACCACGCGTAAAGCGCATCGTAGATCACCATCCCGTGGCCGAGCATTTCATGGTCATCCGGAAAATTGTGCGACAACCCGAGTGAGAGGGCGAGCAGGCCGGGAGATTGCGGAGCGAGATCCAGTCGCGCGGTATCGGCGCCACGAACGATCACCGCAAGCTGCGCCAAGGCGGGATCGACCAGATGGTATTTGGACAGAAAGGCGTCGAAGCTGCACAGTTCGCCGACATGGGAAAGTTCCACACCGGGGATATCGTAAGGAACAGCACCGCCCTCCGCAGCGAGGCGCAGGACGTCCCCTGCCGGCACGAACAGGAACTTGGGTTCGCGATCGACGAAGCGCGCGATCAGCCAGGGACAGGCGATGCGGTCGATTTTCGGGCGTTCACGCGTGATCCACTTCATTTGCATCTTCCGTTTCTTGAACAGCGCTCGGCCAGTTCCACCGGCATTTCCGCAATCTGTGCGGCCGGTCCGCCAAGGGAAACCATGGCCGGCGCGACTTCAGCGCTGACGGCTGAATGTGCCATAGAGCAAGTTGAATAGCTTCTCGGCCTCGCGCAACAGTTCGTCGTCGTCGGTGAACGTCGCCCGTGCACCACGGAGGATGGCTTCGAAACCGGCGGCCTCGGCCACTGGCGCACCGCCTACATCGAGGTAGTGGGTCAGTGTTCCGATTTTCTCCACGCCGGGGTCATGTTCGAGATCGAAACTCGCCGCCAGTACTTCGAACGTAACCCGACTCCCGACATGCGTGAATGTCGCGCCGTCGAAATCGAAGCCGAGCGCGTCCTCCGGGCAATCGGCCGGCTTGTCGAGCCAGAGAATGCGGGCATCCGGATCGATGAAGCGCCGGATCAGCCAGGCGCTTGCCAAACGGTCTGCCCACGGGCGCTTGCGCGTAGCCCAGGCGCGATCGTGGTATTCGGCAACATCGAGTTTGCGAACACGGCCCTCGACCGGGTGCGGTTCATCGGGGGAGAGAACGGCGTTGGCATCGGCAAGGAAATCCTCGAGAGCCAGTGTGGTTTGTGATGCCGCGCGTCCGGGGAAGAAATCCAGAGCGATGAGATTCTCTACTTCGCGGCGCAGCCGGCCGGCCGCCGTGCTGACTGCACCTGCATCCATCTTCGACAGCTTCTTGCGTGTGTCGCGGATTTCCTCGAGCAATTTCTCATGGTCGGCGGCGCGGTCGAACAGGGCTTCGAATTCCTGCTCCTGCTGCGCGTCGCGCGCGTCCAGTTCCAGAAGCTTCACGCTGCCCTCCGCGGCAGCAACCTCTTTCTCGAGCGCGTGCAGCGAATCGAAGAACGCCGGGCGATTCGGCAACAAGTAAACGCCATCGCGCAAAACCGCAGTACCGAGGGACTTCAATGCCCGCCACACCCGCATGCGCAACGCGCTCTGCTGCCCTTGCACAGTAAGCAGAAACAGCAGCCAGGCCGGGCGTCCCGGATCAGCCAGTAAATCGTCGGTCAACGAGTCGCGGTTTGCTGCGTTCATGGTTGTCTCAAATATAACAGACGAGTAGTATTTATAACAATGTCGGGCTGGATCAGGTTTCGGCTTGATTAAATTACTCTTAAAAACAGAACATTAAATGAATTTCAAACGTTGCCCTATTGCTTCCAAAACGAGGCCGGGCGACAAATTCAACAGGAGGCTGGACATGAAAATCGATACTCAATCCTTGGTGGCGCGCTTCGCCGTACTGGCTGTACTCGCGTTCCCAATCGTCGTAACGGTACCGGCCGCAAACGCGAAGGCCTATGACGATCAGGAAGCAGCGGCGCTGGTGCAGGCGTTGTCGGGCAGCAAGGTTTCACTGCTGGAAGGCCTGCGCCAAGTCGGCAAGGGCAACGAAGCAACAATCTCGGCCAAGTTCGAGTTCGACGACAACCACAAGCTTTCGCTCTCCGTGTACACCGCGGAAAAAGGTGTGGCAGTGGACGCAGAGCACAACGTGCTGAAGGAATTCAGCGGCAGTCCGGAGCAACCGGCGTGGCTGCCACAGGCTGAAGTGTTCAAGGACATACCCCACGTTGCGCGCGCCTCAGAGCAATTGACGCTGATGTCGGTCTCGCATTTCACACTTGCGGACATCGTTGCGATGGCGCAGAAGCGACAAAAAGGCACGGTGTTCTCGGTTACGCCTGCGGTGCTCGGAAAGCACCCGGTTGCGGTTGTCCTGGTTGCTGACAAAGGCAAGGTCGTCGAGCTCGACATCGATATGGTCACCGGTCAGCGCGTGCGCGGGGGCCGTTGAGTATTCTTATCCGGTTGTGGGGGTTGGAATGAAGACGTGGCTGAAGTGCGCCTGCTTAACGCTGGTGATTGCGGTCGCGTTGCCGGTGACAGCGGCGGAGCTCGATCTCGCCAGCGTCGAGGCGTTGACCGGGCTCAAAGCCAAGTTCAACGAGGTGGAGGGGGTGTTCAAAGTCACACTCCCGCGTACCGACATCAAGACGACAGTGGCGGGCGTGCGCATGAACCCGGAGCTGGGTTTGACCGCCTGGGCTGCATTTAGCCGGGCCGGGGATCACACCATGGTGATGGGCGACATCGTCATGCTGGAGTCCGAGGTCAATCCGGTGATGAGCGTGGCGCTCGAGAACGGCCTTGACGTCACCGCGCTCCACAACCACTTCCTGTGGGACAACCCGAAAGTCATGTTCATGCACATCGGCGGGATGGGGGAAGGAGAAAAACTCGCAGGAGCAGTCGGTAAGGTTTTCGACAAGCTGAAAGCGCTTATTCGGGATGAACCGAAACCTGCCTTACGCGCAGATCGACCCCGCGCAGACGTCGCTCGACGGCAAGCGCATCGCCGAGATCGTCGGTACGCCCGGGCTCGCTCAAGGACGGCGTGTACAAGATCGTGATCGGCCGCACCATCGAGATGGGCGGGCATAAGGTCGGCAAGGAGATGGGGGTCAACACCTGGGCCGCTTTTGCCGGCAGCGACGACCTGGCTGTGGTGGACGGCGATTTCGCGATGCTCGAGTCCGAGGTACAAGGCGTACTCAAAGTATTGCGCACCGGCGGCGTCAACATCGTCGCAATCCACAATCACATGACCTTCGAGAGTCCGCGCATGGTGTTCCTGCACTACTGGGGCATCGGGCCGACTGCGCAACTCGCACGCACGCTGCGCGCCGCACTCGACACGCAGCAACTGAATTGAGGGGCGCATGAAACGGCTTCTTGTTGCGGTGACGATGGTTGCCGGCTTCTTCGTTGACCCACGCAGCGACGGAGAATTTCGATGCGCTGGCCGCAGGGGCGGCGCCAGCCGGCTGGCAATGCGGGGTAAGCGGCCGCGGCGATCCGAATTGGCTGGTGGAACCCGACGAGAGCGGCTCCCAGCAAACCGAATGTTCTTAAGCAATCGGGACAGGGAACGTTCCCATGGTGCATTAGGAATGGAGCGTTCTTGAAGGACGGCTTTGCGGAAGTGAAGTTCAAATCCATCGCCGGGCGCGAGGATCAGGCCGGCGGCATCGTCTGGCGTTTCACCGAGCCCGCGGTCGTTCTATGTGGCGCGTGCCAACGCGCTTGAGAACAACGTTTCTCTTTACTACATGTGGCTCGGATTGCGGCGGACCATCCAGTACGTCGATGCGCCGGTACCAGCCAATCAATGGAACACGCTCAGGGTCGAGTTCGAAGGCGAGCAGATCAAGGTTCTCCTCAATGGCAAGACCTACATTGACGTTCGCGACGATCACATCTCGGGAGCAGGGCAAGTGGGGGTCTGGACCAAAGCGGACAGCGTGACAGCATTCGATGACTTCTCCTACGGCGAATTGAAGTAGTTTGTCCCTCTCTGCCTGCCAGCGTTGCCTCATCGCGACTTTCGCAATACTGCTGTCCCCAAACGCAGCGCAATGTGCGATTGAGGTTACAGATGATCTGGCTGTCGTGGGCGACGCTCGTGGTGGTTATTACGGCTCACAACGGACAGATCGGGATGGCTCCGAGGATTCCACCGACCAGATGGTCGGGCGAGTACGTGCCGGCCTGGAGTGGACGCCGACCGACACCATGTCCGCTCGGGTGCGTGTGGCAGGTCGCTATTCGACACATGACAATCACAACTATTTCAAGATCTTCACGACCATCCCTGACACCGACGGGCTGCGCGCCGGCGATGCGACTATCGACCAATTGTTCGTTTCGCTCAGGCCGAGCCCTCAATGGCGAATCGAGATCGGCCGTTTACAGACTTGCTTCGAACTCGCCGGCGTTTCCGGAGGGTCGCTCGATCGCTGCGACAGTCCCGACACCGACATAACCTGGACCGACGGTGCGCACACAACGTACCGGAGCGACGGTGGCTGGAACTGGCATTTGATTTTTCAGCGCAATCTTGAATCCGGTGCGACCAATGTTCGACTGCCTCCACTGTCCTTTGCCGACGACGACAGCCGCATCAGCTACTTCGGATCCGTGGAAAGCAACGAGGCATACGGTCCGATCGTACAACGGACATTTGATGTGAGTTACCTGCCAAGTTCACTCATGACGGAGGGCTCCGCGAGCGGACCGGTGGAGGATTACATCGCTTTGGTCGGTCGTTTAGCCGCGCAATGGCCGCTCTTCAAGAAGGGAACAAAGCTCCTGGCTGGTGCGGAGCTGGGTTACGCACCAAACACGCCGACGAAAGTCGCCATTGGTACGGGTACTGCAGGAGATACCGGAGGTCTCGCATGGCAGGTTCAATTGAGCTTTCTTGACGTCTTCCCCGGGCACAGCTTTTCGCTTCAGCATGGACGCGCGCAGGGAGGGTGGCTGATTTCGCCTGATTTCCGCAACAACGAAATCCTGTACGAATTGCGCTACGAGTGGAAGATTGTAGAGAACCACGCGCTTACCACGCGCTACCGTCGGCGCGACGAGATGGACATGCTCATGGACGCCGCGCGCGCGCGCCGGGATGAAGATGTTTTTGTGCGCTATACGCTCGGTTTTTAGGCGTGCCTGACCGGCAATTGACCGCCCCAATCGACTTGTTGTCGCGGAACCATGACCCGAGTCCTGACATTTTCCGGCCAACGCGCTACACTCGCGGCTCCACCGCATGTTGAAATCATGAAACTGCGACGCCTTCTTTTCGGTCTGTTGACGCTGCTGCTGCTCTCCGCGCAGCAGGCAGCGCTTGCGCACGGCGTCAGCCACTCCGGCAAGCCGCCGCCGGCGAAGGAACAACTCGCCCACTACAATCTGTGCGGCAAGTGCGTCAGTTTCGAGAACCTGGCTCACGCCGTGTCCGGCGGCGCAGCAACGGTCCTTCCGCTCGATCTGGTCTTCCAGCAACCTGCCGGCACCCGCCATTTTTACCGTCCGCGCCGGGTTGCCGCGTTCCACAGCCGCGCCCCTCCAGTTCTCCTCTAAACGCAAGTCGAATCCGCCCGCGACGAAATCGCGTCGCGCCGCATTGGTTTGCCATGAGGAGAAACATGCATGCTCGGGAAAAATATCCTGGCGGTGGCCGTCGCCACTGCATTTGCCATACCAGTGTCCGCATTCGCTGCTGACGACGCGGAGATCGAAAAGATCCGCGAAGAGATCAAAGACCTGAAGGATGGCTACGAGAACCGCATCCGTTCTCTGGAGGACCGGCTGCGCGACGCCGAGTCCACCGGCACAGGTGCATCCGGAGCGCCAGCCGCCTCGGCATCGACCCCGGCCTACGCCAACAAGCCGATCACCACTCAGAACGCTTTCAATCCCGCCATCTCGCTGATCCTCGATGGCAAGTACCAGAACCTGGAACGCGATCCGGGCACCTACCAGATCGGCGGTTTCATTCCGGGCGGCGAGGATATTGGTCCGGGCAGCCGAAGCTTTAACCTCGGCGAATCCGAACTCAATGTGTCAGCAAGCATCGACGCGTACTTTTCCGGCCAGTTCATTGCTGCATTGACGCCGGAAAATGAGGTGGAAGTCGAGGAAGCCTTTGTACAGAACGCCGGTTTCATTCCTGGCGCCACGCTGAAGTTCGGCCGCTTTTTCTCCGCCTTCGGCTACATAAATGAAGTTCATGCCCACGCCTGGGACTTCGTTGATGCACCGCTTGTGCTCCAGGCGTTTCTTGGCGGTCAGCTCAAGGAAGACGGCGTCCAGGCACGCTGGGTTGCTCCTACGCCGATCTTCCTCGAGGTCGGCGTCGAGGCGGGCCGAGGCGCCAACTTTCCTGGATCGGAACGCAACAAGAACGGCACCAACTCGGGTGAAGTGTTCTTCCATGTGGGCGACGATGTCGGTGCCAGCAACAGCTATCGCATCGGCGCGTCCTATCGCAAGACCACAGCCTCCGGCCGCCAGTATGAAGACGTCAATTCTCTGGAAGAGGATGTCATTAACGCATTCGACGGCGACAGCAAGATGTGGGGCGTGGACCTCGTCTGGAAATGGGCGCAGAACGGCGATCCCTCGAAACGCCACTTCAAGTTCCAGGCCGAGTATATGCATCGGGACGAAGACGGCACTTTGACCTATGACACCGGCGGCACTTCGACGCCCGGGACCGGCACCGACGCCTACAAATCGAAGCAGTCCGGCTGGTATGCACAGGCGGTGTACCAGTTCATTCCGCGCTGGCGCGCCGGTTTGCGCTATGAGGAACTCGATTACGGGACTGTAAGCAACGCGCTGGCGATCAACGGCGTGAACGGGCTGACCGCAGCTGATTTCCCGCTGATTGCGGAGAACGACCCGAAGCGGACAACGGCAATGATGGACTTCTCGCCGTCGGAGTTTTCCCGTTTCCGGCTGCAGTTTTCGCGGGATGAGGCGCGGTTCAGCGAGAGCGACAACCAGATCTTCCTGCAATACATCATGAGTCTGGGCGCGCACGGCGGACACAAGTTTTGATCTGCCCCGCAGCGTCAGGACAGCCAGGTTCTCCGCTGGGCGCTGCGGCACTCAGTGGACACGAGAGGAAACGCAAATGAACAAATTGCCAGCACTGATCGGGGCAGCACTGTTGTCGCTCGCGTGCTTTCCGGCGATCGCCACCGTGAACATTTTTGCCTGCGTGCCCGAATGGGCCGCGTTGGCCAAGGAACTCGGCGGCGACAAGGTCTCGGTTTATCAAGCCTCCACCGCCTTGCAGGATCCGCATCGCGTGGAGGCGCGTCCCAGCCTGATCGCGCGCATGCGCAGCGCCGATCTGGCAATCTGCACCGGCTCCGACCTGGAAGTCGGCTGGCTGCCGGTTCTGCTCCAGGCGGCCGGAAACCGGAAGGTCCAGGTTGGGGCTCCCGGGCTTCTGTTCGCATCCGAGCACGTCGAACGGCTCGAGGTTCCGACGCGGCTCGATCGCAGCGAGGGCGACATTCACCCCCAGGGAAATCCGCACGTGCAGATGAATCCGCACAACATCGCAAAAATCGCCGAGGTCGTGACCGGGCGACTGGCGCAGGTCGACGCCACCAACGCCGCTTTCTACGAAGCGCGCGGAAAGGATTTCCAGACGCGCTGGCGGCAGGCGATCACAAACTGGGAAAAGGAAGCCGCGCCGTTGCGCGGCATGAAGGTCGTGGGCTATCACAAGAGCATGACTTATTTGTTCAGTTGGCTGGGGATAGTCGAAGTCGGCAATCTGGAACCCAAGCCCGGGATTCCGCCGAGCGCGGCGCATCTCGCCGACCTCGTTGGCCGGATGCAGTCCGATCCGGTGGATGGGGTCACGCGAGCGATGTACAACGACCCCAAAGCGGCACAGTGGCTGTCGGAACGCACCAGGACACCGTTGGTCGAGCTGCCCTACACGGTGGGCGGGACCCCGGAGGCGAAGGACTTGTTCACCCTGTTCGACGACACCATTGCACGCTTGAAGAAGGTGAAAAAATAGCATGGGCAACCTCGAATTCGGCATTCTGCTTCCCGCATTCATCGCAGGACTGCTGGTCACCGCCACACATGTGCCGCTGGGAATCCAGGTTCTGAACCGGGGCATTGTATTCATCGACATCGCCATCGCGCAGATCGCCGGTGTCGGCGTGATCGCCGCCTCGTTCTTCGGGTATGAGGAGCAGGCGCTTGCCGTGCAGATTTCCGCGCTTGGCGCAGCCCTGCTTGGCGCGCTGTTGCTGACCTGGACCGAGAAGCGCTGGCCCGCAGTCCAGGAGGCGATCATCGGCTCGGTTTTCGTATTGGCGGCCACGCTCGAAATCCTGTTGCTGGCCGGCAATCCGCACGCGGGCGAGTACCTGAAGGACATGCTGGTGGGACAAATACTCTGGGTCGGTCATCATCAAATTGCAGTCGTTGCAGTATTGACCGCCATCATTCTTGCCGCGTGGTTCGGCATCGGCATGGCCCGGCTCGGCCGCGTCGGTTTTTATCTGCTGTTCGGCCTTGCGGTGACCGCGTCGGTACAGATGGTCGGCATCTATCTGGTTTTCAGCAGCCTGATCATCCCGGCGCTCGCCTCGCGCAATGCAACGCGTCTGCGTCTGGCCAAGGCTTACGCCGTCGGCGCCCTGGGATATTTTTTCGGGTTGATCGCGTCGATCGTATTCGATCTGCCCACTGGCGCGATCATCGTCTGGGCCATGGCGGCGGTGGGAATCGCGGTATCCGCATTCGAGCGTGGCCGTCCGTCCGCGGCCGCGGCTTGATAGTCTCCAGTACAATCACTATCTTGCTGTAATTGCCGGGCCTGCTGCCGGAGCGGCGGGCCTTCCGTCCTCACAGCGCGCGCCGGCCGCAGCGCCAATCAATATGAGTTCCGCCAACATCGAAGTCTCGGAGATCCAGCCCCAACTCTCCCGCGCAGAGCAGGAAGCCGCGGTTCAGTTCGCCAAGGGCCACGCGGATGCCGCGATCGAAATCCTGGCCGAGGTGCTCAGGGCGGAAAAAGTTGCGCCGTTGCCAGCGTGGCTGATGCTGTTCGACCTTTTCAGGGTACAGGGACGATGGCCTGACTTCGAGGATCTGTCGAAACGCTACACGGCCCTCTTCGGACGCGCGGCCCCGCACTGGCTAAGCGACGACGTGCTTCCCGAAGGCCTGTCCGCGGTACTGCGGACCGGAGGCGCGGCCCACGTGGAGATCCGCGGGTCGCTCGGCCCCGCCTCCGCGCCGGATCTTGCGCGGGTTCGGGTTGCGGCGGAAAGACATCCCGTAGTTCACATCGATCTGACCAAGATTCAGCAGCTCCAGGAAAAAGGTTGCACGCTGCTGTGGCAGGAACTGCAGTTTCTCGCCGGCAATGGCAACGGTATGCTCTTCAGTGGCGCCGAGCGCATCGAAAACATGCTGCGGCAGGCGGTGGATGCGACGCCCAAGGCGGCTGCGTTCTGGCGACTGCTGCTCGAGCTGCAGCGGCTGCAGGGAAATCAGAAGAAATTCGAAAGCGTCGCGCTCGAGTATGCCTTGTACGTCGAGACCGACCCGCCGGCATGGGAACCGGTGTTGATGCCGGTTCTGCCTTGCGAGACCGTCGAAGAAAAACGCGAAGAGCCGCGTTACCAGCCCGAACTGATCAATGTCACCGGCGAGATGACCGGCGTGAAGGATCCGCAACTGCAGGCTCTGCAGCGTTTTGCCGCGCACCGCCAGTACGTGAACATCAACATGGCCAGGCTGCGCCGGATCGACTTCGTGTGCGCCGGAAATCTTGCCAACATCATCGCCGCGCTGAAGGCCGGCGGCAAGATCGTGCGTATCCTGCACGCCAACAGTCTGGTAACAACGCTGTTGCGCCTGCTCAAGGTGGACGAGAATGCGACCCTGGCCGGCAAGTAAACCGGCCGCGCGCGCAGCCGCCTTCGCTCCTTCCGGTCCGAAAACCTATGAGTGACCCAATCCACGGCACGACAATCATATCGGTGCGCCGCGGAAACCGCGTCGCACTCGGCGGCGACGGACAGGTCACCCTGGGCAATGTCGTTCTCAAGGCCGGCGCGCGCAAGGTCCGGCGCCTGTACCACGATCGCATCCTCGCCGGTTTCGCCGGCGGCACGGCGGACGCGTTTACGCTGTTCGAGCGCTTCGAGGCGAAGCTGGAAAAGCACCAGGGCAACCTGCTCCGCTCCGCGGTGGAACTCGCCAAGGACTGGCGCACCGACCGCATCCTGCGCCGGCTCGAAGCGATGCTGGCGGTGGCGGACCACGAAACCTCGCTGATCGTCACCGGCACCGGCGACGTGGTCGAACCGGAGCTTGGACTGGTGGCAATCGGCAGCGGCGGTCCCTACGCCCAGGCCGCCGCCCGCGCGCTGCTCGAGAATACCGAACTGTCGCCGCAGGACATCGTCAAAAGAGCGCTGACCATCGCCGGCGATATCTGCATCTACACCAACCAGAATCATGTAATCGAGGTACTCGAGTAGGGACGAGGGGCGAGGGACGAGGGATTAGGGTTTATAGATCCGGTCTCATTGCACTACCCCCTCACCCCTCGCCACTCACTCCTCACCCCCAATATGTCTTCAATGACCCCCCAGGAAATCGTTCATGAGCTGGATAAACATATCGTGGGGCAGGACGCTGCCAAGCGCGCCGTCGCCATAGCGCTGCGCAACCGCTGGCGGCGCCAGCAGGTGGCCGAGCCGTTGCGCCAGGAGATCACGCCCAAGAATATCCTGATGATCGGGCCTACGGGCGTGGGCAAGACCGAGATCGCACGGCGGCTGGCCAAGCTCGCAGACGCGCCTTTCATAAAAGTGGAGGCCACCAAATTCACCGAGGTCGGATACGTCGGCAAGGATGTGGATTCGATCATCCGCGACCTGGTGGAGACCGCGATCAAGCAGACGCGCGAGCACGAGACAAGCAAGGTGCGCCACCGTGCCGAAGACCAGGCCGAAGAGCGCATCCTCGACGTACTGCTGCCGCCGGCGCGGGAGATCGGCTTTCAGGCCGAACAGGACGACCGCGATAGCGCGACCAGGCAGAAATTCCGCAAGAAGCTGCGCGAAGGCGAGCTCGACGACAAGGAGATCGAGATCGAAGTCGCGGCGATGCCAACGCAGATGGAAATCCTCGCGCCGCCGGGAATGGAGGACCTGACCTCGCAGATTCAGGGCATGTTCCAGAACCTCGGCGGAGCACGGCGCAAGACCCGCAAGCTCAGGATCCGCGAGGCGGTAAAGTTGCTGACCGAGGAAGAGGCGGCCAAGCTGGTCAACGACGAGGACCTCAAGCTCAAGGCACTTACCAATGTGGAGCAGAACGGCATCGTCTTTCTCGACGAGATCGACAAGATCACCAGCCGCCAGGAGACCGGGGGCGCGGAGGTTTCGCGCCATGGCGTGCAGCGCGACCTGTTGCCGCTGGTGGAGGGCACGACGGTATCGACCAAATACGGCATGATCAAGACCGACCACATCCTGTTCATCGGCAGCGGCGCATTTCATCTGTCACGGCCGTCGGATCTCATCCCGGAACTGCAGGGCCGCTTCCCGATTCGCGTCGAACTCGGCAGCCTTTCAGTGGAAGACTTCGAAAAGATCCTGACCGCAACCGACGCCTGCCTCACGCAACAATATCAGGCGCTGCTCGCAACCGAGGGCGTCCAGATCGAATTCCGGCAGGAGGGCATCCGCCGGCTGGCCGAGATTGCCTGGCAGGTAAACGAAAGAACCGAGAACATCGGTGCGCGCCGGCTCTACACCGTGATGGAGAAATTGCTCGAGGATGTATCGTTCGAAGCCGACCGCCATCAGGGGCAGAAAATTGTCATCGACGCTGCCCGCGTGGACGCCCGGCTCAAGGACCTGGCGCAGAGCGAAGATCTGGCGCGATACGTGCTCTAAGAACACGTTGCTTAGGGAATTGTGGCGTCGAACGCACCGACCCGGTGCCTGCAGTTTCCCCAAAGCGCGGCTTTTCCTCATAATCGCGCACACTGATTGCTGATACGGTCCAAACATGGCACAAGTCACGACCTATACCCTGGAAGTCAATGCCAAGCTGCCGCGTCGCCTCGCCCGGCTGAAGGAGCTCGCCAACAATCTCTGGTACAGCTGGGACCGTCAGACGCGGTTGCTGTTCTCGCGCCTGGACACCCTGCTATGGGACGAAGTCGGCCACAATCCGACGGCTTTCCTGAAACGGGTCGACGAGCAAAAACTGGTGGACGCCGCCGACGACCCGGTGTTCCTGGGCAATTACAACCGTGTGCTGTCCGAGTTCGATACCTACCACGGCGAACCGTTGCGCAGGGACGGCTCCGAGTGGCTGCGCCAGACCGATCTGGTCGCGTATTTTTGCGCCGAGTTCGGATTCCATGAGAGTCTGCCGATCTACTCCGGGGGACTGGGCATACTCGCCGGCGATCACTGCAAGTCGGCAAGCGACATGCGTCTGCCCTTCATCGGCGTGGGCCTGCTCTATCGCCAGGGCTATTTTCACCAGACCATCGACACCGAAGGCAACCAGAACGCGCTTTACAGCGATTCCGATTTCGAGGATTTGCCGGTGTCGCCGGTTTTGCGCGATGACGGCTCCGAAGTCAGGGTCAAGCTCGATCTGCCGGGGCGTGCCCTGCAGGTGAAGGTCTGGCAGGTCAAGGTGGGGCACGTGACGCTGTACCTGCTCGATACCGACCTCGACGAAAACTCCCTCAACGATCGCGACATCACCCACCGGCTCTACGGCGGCGACCGCACCACGCGCCTCGAGCAGGAAATCGTGCTCGGCATCGGCGGCGTGCGTGCGCTGGTGGAACTGGGACTGAAGCCGACCGCCTGGCATATCAACGAGGGCCACCCGGCATTCCTGGTTCTCGAGCGCGTGCGCATACTGGTCGCTCAGGGCCTGACTTTCGACGCCGCGCTCGAGGCGGTGGCCGCCAACACGGTGTTCACGACCCACACGCCGGTACCCGCGGGCCATGACCAGTTCAGCGCGGACATGATGCGCGATTATTTTGCCTGGCTGCGCAAGGACCTGGGCATGAGCGAGGAGGATCTGCTGGCGCTCGGCCGCGTTGACGGCAACCAGGAGTTCAACATGACGGCGCTTGCGATCCGCGGATCGCGGTTCCAGAACGGGGTCAGCCGCATTCACGGCGGCGTGTCCGCACAAATCTGCGCGCGGCTCTGGCCGGAGTTGGAGCCCGAGGAAAATCCGCTTTCCTACGTCACCAACGGCGTGCACGTGCCCACTTTCCTGGCGCCGGAATGGTCGGACCAGTTCGACAAGTTTCTTGGCTTCGACTGGTCGCACCACGCCAACAATCAGGCGTTCTGGCAGCGCATCGACGACATGCCCGACCACCTGTTCTGGAGCGTACGCCAGTCGTTGAAGGCGCAGATGCTGCACCTGGTGCGCTACCGCGTATCGCGCCAGCATTTCCGCAACCGCGGTTCCGAGGCCCACCTCGACCGCCTGCTGCACTGCGCCGATCCGGTCAATCCGAACGTGCTCACCATCGGCTTCGCGCGCCGCTTTGCCACGTACAAACGCGCGGCGCTGCTGTTCGAGGATCTCGACTGGCTGCGCCAGATCCTCAGCGACGAAAAGCACCCGGTCCTGTTCATTTTCGCCGGCAAGGCACATCCGGCCGACGTGCCCGGGCAGGACATCATCCGCCGGCTTACTCAGATGGCGAAGTTGCCGGACTTCGAGGGCAAGATCCTGCTGATAGAGGATTACGACTTGCGGCTGGCGCGACGTCTGGTTTCCGGGGTGGACGTGTGGCTGAATAACCCCGTGTATCCGCTGGAAGCCAGCGGTACCTCCGGCATGAAAGCGGGAATGAACGGCGTGCTCAACCTCTCGGTGCTCGACGGCTGGTGGGACGAGGGTTACGACGGCAAGAACGGCTGGGCGATCAAGCCGGTGTCGGAAAGCATGGACGAGGCGCGCCGCAATTTCGAGGAGAGCCGGACCCTCTACGAGTTACTGCAGGACCAGGTGATCCCGTTGTACTACCGGCGCGGTGATATGGGTTATTCGGCCGAATGGCTGCGCATGGCGAAGCGCTCCATTGCCACGCTGCTTCCGCGCTTTTCCTCAACGCGCATGGTGAGCGAGTACCTGGCGAAATTCTATCTTCCCGCCACCCGTCAGGGCCGGCGCTACGGCGAATCGGACTACGAGGCGGCGCGCCGGCTTGCGGAATGGAAGGCGCTTGTGCGAAGGTCCTGGTCCAAGATCGGCGTGCGCCGGCTGGATACGCCGAAGAAACGCATCGCCTACGGCGACAACGTGCGTTTCGAAGTCGGCGTCAATCTCAACGGCCTGAAGCCGGAAGATGTGAGAGTCGAATTCCTGATCTCCAAACAGTTGAGCCGCGAGAACGAAGTACCGCCGACCTACCACCAGTTTCAGTCCGAGGGCGTGCACACCGAGAAGGGTGAGCATCGCTTCGTGCTGGAACTGAGCCCCGAACACTGCGGCAAGCTCGGATACCGCATTCGCTTGTATCCGCATCACCAACTGCTGACCCATCCGTTCGAGATGGGCATGATGCGCTGGCTATAGCGGATGCGGATCGATCACCTCGATCACTTCGTCCTGACAGTAAGGGACATCGATGCGACCTGCGCGTTCTACACACGAGTGCTCGGCATGGATGCGCGTACGTTCGGCGATGGCCGCCGGTCGCTCCATTTCGGCGCGGCAAAGATCAATCTGCATCAGCAAGGCAGGGAATTCGAACCCAGGGCCGCGACGCCGGTCCCCGGTTCGGCCGATATTTGCCTGATCGCGTCCACGCCGCTGGGGGAAGTGACCCGGCACCTGCTTGAATGCGGCGTGGAAATCATCGAAGGCCCGGTGCAAAAAACCGGTGCGACCGGGCCGATACTATCGGTGTACTTTCGTGACCCTGACGGAAACCTGATTGAGGTTTCCAACTACGGCTAGACCCAGAGGGAAAACCGGGATCCCACCACGAAGGCACTCTTTTCTGTACCCCCTTGAGGGGTGCGAAGGACACGATGAAACCCGAGAACAATCCAAATACTGGAGACACGGGGACGAATGGGAAGAATGCAAAAGAAATACAGCTGGTATGTTTCGCGATTCCCGAGTTTCTTGTTTCCTTTGGTGTCTTTTTTTTGGTGAAATTCTCGGGCCACAATTTTTGTCGGATCCGGTCTTTCTTCGTTTCCTTCGTGCCTTCGTGGTGAAATTGTTGACTTGGGGTCTCCTTATAGTCACCGTAACGCAGCCAGCCAGAACACCCCGAAATAATTGCGTGCATCGGTCCACAGGCGGTGCGCGCTGAATCCAGCCTCGTTTGCCAGCGCGGCGAAGCTCTCCGGCGTGTACTTGTAGGAATTCTCGGTGTGGATGGATTCGCCCGCTTCGAAGCGGATCTGTCGTCCGCCGAGGCGCACGACCTGCGAGACCATGCTGACCAGATGCATTTCCACTCGCCCGCGGGCTTCATTGTAGAAAGCGTGATGGCGGAAACGACGTTCGTCGAAATCCGCCCCCAGTTCGCGATTGAGCCGGGTCAGGACATTGAGATTGAACGCGCGGGTCAGTCCTTCCGGATCGTTGTAGGCGCGGTCGAGCAGCGCCGTCTGTTTCTGAAAATCCACGCCGACGATCGCGCCGCCGTCCGCTCCGACCATGCGCGCCAGCAGTCCCAGAAACACGCGCGCATCATCGGGTTCGAAGTTGCCGATGGTCGAACCGGGGAAGAACACGACGCGGCGGCGCCCGGGCGGCAGCGGCAGTTGCTCCGGAAGCCCGACGCCAAAGTCGGCGCAGACGGCAAAGATCTCGAGCCACGGATATTCGAACGCAAGCGCTCCCGCGGCCGTAACGAGCTGCACTTTGGCGATGTCTATGCCGACATAAGTTGAAGGCAATAGTTGCGGAAGCAGCAGACGCACCTTCGACATGTCACCGGGGCCGAACTCGAAAATCACGCAGTCGGTCCGACCGCCTGCGCAATAGCCTCCGCATGACCAGTGAGAATGCCACGCTCGGTGCGCGTCGGGTAATACGCCTCCGTCTTGCAGATGGCATTGAAAAGCTCGCTGCCGCGGGCGTCGTAGAACAGCTTGGGCGACAGGCGCTTGGGCTCGCGCACGAGACCGGCAAGCACTTCGTCGAGGTCGATCTCCCCGCCGTCGTCGAGCGAAATCACCGTAACATTGGCCGGCCGCCGTGCCGCCAACGGTTCGCGTAGGGTTTTCATTAAAGTCCTTTCTTGGCGCTGCGGCTCCAAAAGTACGCCTATCTTGTTGCAGAGAAAAGGCCGGGTTGTAACCAACTGAAACTTGACGGAATGTCGCCGGGGGGCGACGGCACGGCGTTTGTCGGCTTCGCACCATCGGACTTACACTTGCACCATCGCCCCGGGAAGCAACATGAATCGTACGCTCCACTCTCATTCCGATACCTTGAGCCACAACGGATTGCTCGAGGACTTGTATCGGGTCCGCGACCTCACGGTACGATTGTGCGACCCGCTGCGGGCGGAAGACTGCGTGGTGCAGAGCGCGCCGGAAACCAGCCCCGCCAAATGGCATCTGGCGCATACCACCTGGTTCTTCGAGAATTTCGTGTTGATCCCCTATCTGCCGAAGTACCGGCCGTTTCATCCCCGCTTCGGCTTCCTTTTCAATTCCTATTACGAAAGTGTGGGTGAGTTCCATCCGCGGCTTCAGCGCGGCCTGCTGTCCCGGCCCTCGCTGGATGAGATCAAGGCATATCGGGTGCACGTGGATCAGCACATGGGCAAGTTGCTCGCCGCGCCCTCCACCCGCGACGCGGCAGAGGTCAGAGCCCGCACCACGCTCGGGATTCATCACGAACAACAGCATCAGGAACTGTTGCTCACCGACATCAAGCACCTGTTCGCCTGCAACCCGCTGAGGCCCGCGTATCGCGAGGCACTATCGCCGGACGCGAGCACCATCCCGCCGCTTGATTGGCTGCGGCTGCCGGCGGGCATGTACGCCTTCGGGCATGGCGGAGATGGATTCGCCTTCGACAACGAGACGCCGCGCCACCGCCGTTACCTGGATGAATTCTCGCTGGCGTCGCGGCCGGTGACCAACGCCGAGTACATCGAGTTCATCGCAGCCGGCGGCTACCGGCAACCGACGCTCTGGCTTTCCGATGGATGGCGCAAGGTCAACGAGGCGCGCTGGACCGCGCCGTTGTACTGGGAGCAGCAGGACGGAGAGTGGTGGCAGATGACGCTTGCCGGGTATCGGCGCGTGCAGTCGGGCGAGCCCGTCTGTCACGTGAGCTGCTACGAAGCCGATGCGTTTGCGCGCTGGGCCGGCAAGCGCCTGCCCACTGAGTTCGAGTGGGAAGCCGCCGCGGCCACGCAGACGCCCGAAGGCAATTTTCTCGAAAGCGGGCGCTTGCATCCGCAACCGGCGCGCGACGGTGCCGGCCATTTCTTCGGCGACGTGTGGGAATGGACGCAAAGCGCCTACAGCCCTTATCCCGGCTACCGGCCAACTGCCGGGGCTCTGGGCGAATACAACGGAAAGTTCATGGTCAACCAGCTGGTTTTGCGCGGCGGCTCCTGCGTTACGCCGGCCACGCATATCCGCGCCAGCTACCGCAATTTCTTCTACCCGCAGGACCGCTGGCAGTTCATGGGGATTCGCCTGGCCGCATGAGTGTTTCGCAGGAGGCCGCACAATGATGAAGATACTCGGACTGGCATTGGTAATGTCGGCTGTGCTTGCCGCCCCGGCAAGCGCGCAGACCGAGTTGAAGGAGATCCAGAAGGAGTGGCCCGATTTCCGCTATCTCGAACCGAAACAGGTGAGGGAACTGCCGGCGGTCATCAAGGCCGACCTGGAGAAGCGTGGCTGCAAGATTCCCCGGTTCACCAAGTGGGATGCCCGACATAACCTGATCCAGGGCCAGTTCCTCAAACCCGGTCAGCGCGACTGGGCGGTGCTGTGCCGGCAACAGGACAAGAGCAGCATCCTGATCTACCCGGCCAGTGCGGCCGTGGATGTACAGACGGTTCGCAGCGAAGAGCACGACCCCTACCGCATCATCCACACCATTACCGCGTTCGTTTTGCACAAGCGCGCCATCCGCGACAATCCGACCGAACCGGCTCCTGAGTTCGATCACGACGGCATCGAAGACGGACCGATCCAGAAGCCCGCGATCGTTCTCTACTATCGCGACGGCGAGTGGATCGACTTCTGAAATCAGGATGAAGCGCATCTGCGTTTTCTGCGGCTCGAACGCCGGGGCCCGGAGCGAATATGCGGAAGCGGCACGCGCGCTGGCCACGGTTCTGGCCGAGCGCAAGCTGGGCATCGTCTACGGCGGCGGCAATGTCGGGCTGATGGGCGTGCTCGCGGACGCGGCGCTAGCGCGCGGCGGCGAAGTGATCGGCGTGATTCCGCAAAAATTGGTCGACAAGGAGGTTGCCCACCGCGGCGTCACCGAACTCCGGATCGTGGAAACCATGCACGAGCGCAAGGCGCTGATGAATGACCTCTCGGATGCCTTTTTGGCGCTGCCGGGCGGATTCGGCACGCTCGACGAGTTTTTCGAGGTGCTCACCTGGTCGCAGCTCGGTTTCCACGGCAAGCCGTGCGCCTTGCTCAACGTAGCCGGATACTACGACGGCATGCTCGCCATGCTCGACCACGCCGTCACGGAGCGCTTCCTGCGTCCTGCGCACCGCCAGCTCGTCATTGCAGATACCGATCCGTTACGATTGTTACAACGCCTCAGCGCCTTTGTTCCGGCTCCAAAGGGAAAGTGGAGCAACGCGAAAGGGAACTTTCTGTAATCCCCGCGTCAAACTTCCCGGGGTATATTGACACCCCGTTTTTCAGGCGATACCGCGGATCTGTCCTTATCCGTATCTCGTACTTCGGCAGTATTCAATCCAGAGAGGAAAAACCATGAAGAAAACCCTGCTATCCATGACTTTGACAACGCTGCTGGTGGCCGCGGGTTCGGCTGCCGCGATCGAGCAGCGCCCGATTCTGACGCTGGAAGTCGCCAAGAAGATGGCGGCGGCCTGCGAAGCCAGGGCCAAACAGGAAGGCTGGAAGATGAACATCGCCGTCCTGGATTCCGGCGGGAATCTGAAGCACTTCTCCCGCATGGACGACTCGTTCCTTAAGAGCATCGATATCGCCATGATCAAGGCCCAGACCTCGGCCGGTTTCCCGTTCTCGACCAAGCAGGTCGGGGAAATCGCGGCGACCCGCGTGCCCGGAATCGCGTACATTCCCGGAATTGCAACATTTGAGGGTGGCCTGCCGATCATGACCGCGGACGGCAAGCACATCGGTTCGATCGGTGTGTCCGGCGCGTACCGCGGAGCAGGACGGCGTCTGCGCCCAGGCCGGGATCGATGCGGTCAAGAACGATCTGAAGTAAGGCTCGGGAAAAAACCAGCCCGGTCGCCTTGCGGCGACCGGGCTATTTTTACGGGTTCTTCAGACTTTTCTGTGGGTCTCGAACGCCTCACTAATAACGAATTCGACCGCCAAGGACGCCAAGGAAAGGCAATAGCGTAAAGGCGAGGCTGAGTTGGGGTAACGGGTCAGTCACGAACGCAGATGCTTGCGCGGGGTTTGAACACTGACCTGATTCTTTCGTTTGGATTTCCCTGGCGTCCTTGGCGTCCCTTGCGGTTAACGATTGGCCGTAAGGATTTGGCGACGAGTGTATCCGCCAGGCGATCAATTCTTCTACACCTGGGTGCCGATCACCAAAACGGGTGTCCGAACAACCCCTTTTATGCAGCGCGCAGGACGCGCAGTGCGGCGCATGCGGCGCCGAATCCGTTGTCGATGTTGGTGACCAGCAGTCCGGGAGAACAACTCGCCAGCATGGAGCGCAAGGCGGTTTCGCCGCCGGTCGCGACCCCATAGCCGACCGAGGTCGGCACGCCGATCACCACACTTGAAACCAGCCCGCCGATGACCGTGGGCAATGCGGCGTCCATCCCGGCAACCGCGATCACGACTTTCATCTTGCGCATCTCTTCGACGCGTTCCAGCAGCCTCCACAATCCCGCCACGCCGACGTCGTTGATTTCGACGGCCGGTTCCCCGTAGAAATGCAACGTGCGCGCCGCCTCTCTGCCGACCGCCACATCCGACGTGCCCGCAGCCACGACGGCAATCTGCGTTTCGGTCTTGAGTGGGTGCGTGCCGCCGAAATAACCGGTGCGCGACAGCGGTTCGTAGTCTATGTTGCTGCGATGCTGCGCCGGCAGCTCGCTGTACTGGTCGGGCAGCAGCCGGGTGAGCAGAATGTGCCTGCCCTTTTCCTGCACCTGGTCGAGGATCGTGGCCAGATGCAGCACGGTCTTCGACGCGCACATCACCGCCTCGTCCAGCCCGGTGCGGGCATCGCGCGCGAAATCCAGCATCACGTCTTTATGCAGTGTCATAAATTCAATCTAGCCACAGAGGACACAGAGAACACAGAGAAATTCCAAAGATACGACGAATGTTGCGCACGACAGTTCTGGATTTAGATCGGCACACTCCGAAAGCCGTTGCTGCATTCATTTTGACCATCCACCGATGGCGTATCTCTTGTCTCGTGTTGCATTGATCTTCTCTGTGCCCTCTGTGTCCTCTGTGGCAAAAAATTCTTATGCGGCGTCGCGCGCCACGCGCACAAGAAAGGCGCTGCCGCTGCGATAAGGCGCGAGCGATACCGGATAATCGAAACCACTATCGCTGAACAGGCGGCCGACCTGCGCCGACAACGACGCCCGCCGCGGTGCGTCGAGCGCAGCGAGGTTCTGTTCATCCAGCTCCACTACCACACCCTTTGCCCGGACCCGGCAACGCACCGTGCGCGGCGTCAATGCCTGAGACACCAGCCGCTCGGCCGCGTGCACCAGCTTGAGCATGCCGGGATCGATCGCGATTCCGGTTTCTATCCGGCTCGACAGGCAGGGCGCCGCCGGCAGTTCGGCGATCTCCGCCAGGTCGAGGTGCCGCGCGATCGCCCGCACGGTTTTCTTGTCGATGCCGGATTCGACGAAAGGATGGCGCACGCCGTAATTCTTCGCGGCCGCGAGACCAGGCCGGTATTCGCCGAGATCGTCGAGGTTGGTGCCGGAGACGATCTGCGCCGTGGTTCGCGGCGCCACCGCGCCATACAGATTGGTCTTGCAGTAGAAGCAGCGGTTGACCGGGTTGCTGCGGTAGTCTGCGTCTTCGAATTCGCCCGCGTCGATCACCGTCAGGGCCCAGGCTTCGCCATCCGCCAGCGCCTGCACCCGCGCCGTGGCCTCCCGCGGCACGGCCGGCGACACCGCGTGAAACATCTGCACATCCTCGCCGAGAATCCGGTGCGCGAAGGTCGCCAGCGTGAGGCTGTCCACCCCGCCGCTGACCGCGACGGCAACGGGGCCGATCCCGCGCAGCACGCGCTCCAGTTCCGCGAGCTTGTGGCCGACTTCGTTCACTTGCGTTCCTTTCGCAATACCACCTGCTCCGCCTCCCGCCTCAACTGTTCGCGCTCGGCGCGCCCGCCGATCACGTTGAGCAGGTCGTCGGCCTCGATCTTGGCGGTCGTCTTTCCCGGCCGTTCGGTGACTTTCACCCGCACCCGCCTCCCGCCGGCCTCCACCGTTCTGCCGTCGCGGGAGAGTTTACGGCGCTGCAGGACCTGATAGCGCAGGCCGATGGTCGTCGTCTCGTTGAAGCAGGCGTCGAAAACGTTCTCCAGGTCGGCCGGATCGGCGAGCACCTGAACGTGCATGGTCATTCTGCCCTTCTTGCCGAAAGCCGGCGTCTGCAGCACGTCGAGCACGGAAGGCTGCGCACGCAGCTTGTCGATGGCGATCGCCAGATCCTCCGGCGTCTGGTCGTCGACTTCGAACAGGATTTGCGCGACTTCGTCGCCGCCCGAGCCGATGCGCGCCTCTTCAAAGGCCAGGACGCGCAGCACGTTGCTGAGACCGGGGAAGGTGCGGGTACCGAAACCGATACCGGTGCGCAGCAACTTGCGCGATTTGCGATCGCCGGCCTGCGCGCAACCCAGATGCCTGAGGATCGCCGCCCCGGTCGGCGTGACACGCTCTCCTTCCAGTCCGTCATCGACAAATTCGAAACCTTCGAGCAACAGCACGGTGGCCGGAGTGGGAACGGGCAGCGAACCATGCGCGGTCCTCACCCGTCCCCTACCCAGAGGCAGCGTGCTCACCGACCAGGTGGCAGGCGCAAGCGCGTCAATGACGAAGGCGGCACCGACGATATCGGCGATCGAGTCCCATTCGCCGACTTCGTGGAAGCTCACCGTGTCCACGGTCTTGCCGTGTACCCGAGCTTCAGCCTCCGCGAGCAACGTGAAAATACCGACTGCGTGCTCCTTCACCGCGGGCCCGAGCGCGGAGGCCTGAAGGTGCGCGCGGATTTCTGCGAACGGCGTGTGCGGATGATGATGCGCGCCGAGCAGCGCAGCCGCCTCGCGCGGCTCCGTGACGCGGAAACGCAGGCCGGTAAGCGCGTGGTCGCCATGCTCGGCCACGCCGATGTGCACTTCGGCGGGCAGGCCCGCGGCACGGATCGCCGAGATCATGCCGTCGCGCAGATTCGGAAACGCGTCGAGCATGGCGGCGATGAACATGTCGCCCGCCACACCGCCAACTGCGTCTAGATGAATATGCATCACAGGTTTTGGGTTCAGCCTATATCAGCCTCACTTCGGGTCTGCACCATGAACGGGGACAGTGCAGAACTCCCTCTCCCCTTGCGGGAGAGGGCCGGGGAGAGGGGGAGAGAGGGGGCGGTTTCACGCCGTGGCGTGTTCCCTGTGCTTGGCGAGCATCGGATACAGCGTGCCCTTGGCGTCGAACTTCATTGCTTCGGGCTGGCCGACGACCTCGAACAGCGACGGGTTGGCTTTGATGACCGGCAGCAGCGGCTCGGAGACGTGGATGTCCATGATCTCGAGCGTGTTGGGGATGCGCACGATACGCGTGTCCTGCGGCTTCATGCGTACCACCGTTTTGACCGCGAGGCGGATGGCGTCCTCGTCGGTGTTCATGATCATCGGGATGGCGGCGCCGTCCAGGTACGTCGAAGCGATGATGTTGGCGTAGGTCTTGGCGATGTCGATTTCCTTGTACAGGCGCATGGTGATCACGTCGGCAGCGCCCAGTCCGGTGGCGTTGCCCTGGGTTTCCGGAGTCAGCCCGAGCACCGCGATCTTCTTCACCAGCGGCTTCATGTTCCACTCGATGAAGCGGCAGTTACGCCCGGTGATGTTGGGGTCCATTCCCGAACCGGAAATGTTCTTGCCGATGCGTTCCACCACCAGCACGTCGATCTCGTCGAATTGCAGGCGCGGCATCAGTTCCTTGGCCTTAGCCAGCAGCGCCGGCTCGCGATCCCACACCTGTTCCGAGGGCACGATTTCGATGATCGCGGTTTCATCTGCGGCGTTCTCCACCATTGCCACCGCGAACAGGAAGTTCTTTTTCCCCATGATCAGCCTGGCGGTCTTCGGCAGCAGTTCGCCGAACATGTCCATGCCGTAAGTGTGCAGCGTGGTGGCGCCGATGATCTTGCCCATGCCGATGGAAAGCATCTTGACGATGCCGGACTCGATCGGGGCGCGAAAGTTGGTGTGCGGCTTGACGCGCGGAATCAGCACCACTGCATCGGCCTCGGCGGCGAACTTGTCCATGTACACCGGCATGCCGTCCTCGAGCTTGCCCAGCTCGACCACTTCCATGGTGGCGCGGATCGGGCAGCCCACGTAGCTTTCGGTGATGCCGTAGCCTTCCAGCACTTCGCGCTGGCCTTCGGCGGTAGCGCCACCGTGGCTGCCCATCGCCGGGAAGATGAAGGGATTCGCACCCAGCGCCTTGAGTTCGCCGACGACCGCTTTCGCGCACTCGGCGATGTTGTTGATGCCGCGCGAGCCGCAGCCGACCGCGATGCTCATGCCGGACTTCACCTTGGCGCGGACTTCGGGGCGCTTGAACTGCTCGACCACCGTCCTGGTGACGCTATCGAGTTTCTTCGTTTGGAACTTCTGGCGCACGTGCACCATCCGCGGCAGCGCGATATCGAGCCCGCCGGCAATATTGACTTCGATGCGATCTCCGATCATGGCTAATTATCCTCCGTCGGTTGGTATTGTTGCGCCGCCACCGCGAACGGGCGCGACGGGCAGGGAACAGGCATTTTACTCCAGCAGTCCGCGGTAGATATCCAGATACTGTTGCGCCCGGACTTCCCAGCTGAAATCGCAGCTCATGCCGTTCTTCTGCAATTGCCGCCAGATTCTCTTGTCGTGGTACGCCGTCACCGCGCGCTGGCAGGTTTTGAGCAGCGTATCGCGACTCAGCGGCGCGAACATGAACCCGGTTGCGGTGCGCTTCTTCAGCGTCTCTGGAGTGCAGTCCACCACTGAATCGCGCAGGCCTCCGGTCGCGTGCACAATCGGCGGCGTGCCATAACGCTGGCTGTACATCTGGTTCAGGCCGCTGGGCTCGAAGCGCGAGGGCATCACAAAGCTGTCCACGCCGGCCTCGATCTGGTGCGACAGACCTTCGTCGAACCCGATCTGTACCGCGATCGTACCCGGGTGCGACTGCGCCAGTTCCTGGAAACGCCGTTGTAGCGGAGCCTCTCCCGAGCCGAGCACCACCAGTTGCGCCGGCAGCTTCACCAGCTCGGCGGCAATGTCGGCCAGCACGTCGTGGCCTTTCTGGTGGGTGAGGCGGCTCACCGTGCCGAGAAGCGGGATTTCCGGTTCGTCGCGCAGGCCCATGCGCACTTGCAGCGCGCGCTTGTTGTCCTGTTTAGCGGCGAGCCTGGACGCGTTGTAGTAACGCTCGATATACGGGTCGGACTCCGGGTCCCAGGCATCGGTGTCGATGCCGTTGAGAATTCCGGTGAGCACGTCATTTCTATGCGCGAGCAGCCCCTGCAATCCCATTCCCAGCCGTTCGTGCTGGATTTCTTCCGCGTAGCTCGGACTGACCGTGGTAATGCGATCGGCGAACTGCAGTCCGCCCTTGAGAAACGACGTTTTGCCATGGAACTCGACGCCGTTGAGCGAGAACGCCTGCGGCGGCAGCCCAAGCCGCGTGGTGGTTTCCGCGGGGAAAATTCCCTGGAACGCCAGGTTGTGGATGGTGATCACCGTTTTCGCCCGCGTGCCCGCTACGTAGTGCAGGTACACCGGGGTGAGGCCGGTCTGCCAGTCGTTGCAGTGAACGATGTCCGGCTTCCACGGAAACGGAGAATCCGGCGTTGACAGCAGCGCGCCGACGTACGAAAGCAGGCCGAAGCGCAGATCGTTGTCGAGCCAGTCGTGGCCGGCGACATCCCCATACGGCCCGCCGCTACGCTGGAAGATCGCGCTTTCGATCACCAGCAGCGGCACCCCCGAAGGCAGCTTGGAGGCGATCAGTTGTGCCGGCGGCACGCCCGGCAAAGCGGGCAGCACGGCCGCCCGGCCTTTGGTCTTGAGTGCCTCCATCACCTGCGGATACCCCGGCACCAGCACCCGCATGTCCACCCCCATCCCCATCAAGGCCACCGGCAGCGCGGCGCTGACGTCGGCAAGTCCGCCGGTCTTGATCAGCGGCGCGACTTCGGAAGTGGCGAACAGGACTTTGAGTTTCTCGTCAGCCATGGCCGGCATACGCGCACATCATTCCTGGTGCAGAAGGATGAGCGCGGCGAGCGGGGGCAGCGTGATTTCCACGGACTGGCTGCGGTCCATCCACGGCAGCGGCTGGGTTGCGATTGCGCCCGAATTGCCGACATTGGCGCCGGCGTAGAACGCCGAATCGCTGTTGAACGCTTCGTGCCAGATGCCGGCCTTGGGCAGGCCGATGCGGTAGCCGTGGCGGGGCACGGGGGTGAAGTTCAGCGCCACCACCACCACCGAGCCGTCGCGCGCCCAGCGTTCGAAAGCGAGGATGGACTGATCGGCGTCGTGGCAGTCGATCCAGCGGAAGCCCGCGGATTCGAAGTCCTGGTCGTGCAGCGCGCGCTGCGCGCGGTAAAGCCGCGACAGGTCGCGCAGCATGGTCTGCACACCCTTGTGCCAGTCGATGCCGAGCAGCCCCCAGTCAAGCTCCCACTCGGTGCGCCATTCCCGGCCCTGAGCCAGTTCGTTGCCCATGAAGTTGAGCTTCTTGCCGGGCGAGGCGAACTGGTAGCTGAGCAGCAGCCGCACGTTGGCGAATTTCTGCCACGCATCCCCGGGCATCTTGCCCAGCAGCGAACCTTTGCCGTGCACCACTTCGTCGTGCGACAGCGGCAGCATGAAATTCTCGGTGTAGGCATAGAGCTGGCCGAAGGTCAGCTCGTTGTGGTGATAACGCCGGTGCACCGGGTCCTGGCGCATGTAGGCAAGCGTGTCGTTCATCCAACCCATGTTCCACTTCATCGAGAAGCCCAGGCCGCCGACGTAGGTCGGCCGCGACACCATCGGCCAGGCCGTGGATTCCTCGGCAAAGGTGAGCGCGCCCGGGAAGTCGCGGTGGACCATGACGTTCAACTGGCGCAGAAATTCGATGGCTTCGAGGTTCTCGCGGCCGCCGAACTTGTTGGGAATCCACTCGCCGGCCTTGCGCGAATAGTCGAGGTAGAGCATCGAGGCCACGGCATCCACCCGCAGCCCGTCCACATGGCACTCGCCGAGCCAGTAGTGCGCACTCGACAGCAGGAAACTTTTCACCTCGTTGCGGCCGTAGTTGAAGATATGCGTGCCCCAGTCCTGGTGAAAACCGAGGCGCGGATCTTCGTGCTCGTAAAGCGCGGTGCCGTCAAAGCGCGCCAGCGCAAACGCATCGGTCGGGAAATGCGCCGGCACCCAGTCGAGGATCACGCCGATACCGGCCTGGTGGCAGGCATCCACGAAGAACTTGAAATCGTCCGGCGAGCCGAAGCGGCTGGTCGCCGCGAAATAGCCGGTGGTCTGGTAACCCCAGGACTCGTCCAGCGGATGTTCGGAAACCGGCAGCAGCTCGATGTGGGTAAAACCCATTTCCCTGACATAGGGGACCAGGCTTTCGGCAAGCTCGCGGTAGCTGTAGAAGCGCTTGTCCGGATGCCGCCGCCATGAACCCAGGTGAACTTCATAGGCGTTGACCGGCGCATGCAGCCAGTCATCGCCGGCGCGCGCTTTCATCCAGGCGCCGTCGCGCCAGTCGTAGGGAAGATCCGCAGTGACGCGCGCGGCGGTCTCGGGGCGCAATTCGTAGGCGCGAGCGTAGGGATCGGTCTTGACCAGGATCTCGCCGCAATTGCGGTTGCGGATCTCGTACTTGTAGAGCGTGCCCTCGGCCAATCCCGGAACAAACAGTTCCCAGACGCCGCTCACCCCGTGTGTGGCCATGGGCAGCGCGCGCCCGTCCCAGCGGTTGAAGTCGCCGACCACG
This sequence comes from uncultured beta proteobacterium, assembly GCA_963789945.1. Taxonomy (GTDB): domain Bacteria; phylum Pseudomonadota; class Gammaproteobacteria; order Burkholderiales; family JACQAP01; genus JACQAP01. Next base: position 335,249 of record CAWBMN010000005.1, read on the forward strand.
CTGACTCTTTGTGCATTTGGCGCCCAGCAGGCGAAGCGCACTCCGGCCACGCCCTCGCGCACCTCGGTGCGGCTGCCGAGCATGCGATACGCCTGCTCGAGCCGGCCTTCGTTGAACAGATACAGCTCGTCGGCGCTGATGATGGGGCGAAAACCATATGTGTCGAAGATTTCGAAGCTGTGCCCGGACTCTTGCACCCGCAACTGCACCGGCTGGGGCGGCGGCTCGGCTCCGCGCCAGGCGAACACGCCGTCGCGATGCGCCTTCTCCATCTTCACGAATCCGGACGCAGTGGCCACCGCAACTTCGGAGGCGTAAGGACGGAACACGCGCAGCAGCCAACCCTTGCCGTCGCGATGCAGACCGAGCACGCCGAACGGATCGTGATGGCGCGCGCCGACCAGGGCGTCGAGGTCCGCTCCGGCGGCGGCGGAAACAGGGGCTTTCATGATTGGTGGCGGGAAATCCCCGGCCGGGCGATTCACGGAAACCGTGACTGCGGACAAGGGTGCCCCTATTATAAGCGGCGGAGCCTTCCGTCCTTCTGCTTTTTGATACCGGTCAAAGGTTTATGGCAAGCGGAGAAAGTCCGCGTGCGGCGCCTCCGACCCTTCAACCTGCGTACCAGGAGCCATGCGTGGCCGACACCGACTCGAACATCCGCTTCATCAGCCTGATCACCAAGAACACCTATGGACTGGTGCTCGCCGGCGGACGCGGCAGCCGCTTGAAGAACCTCACGGACTGGCGGGCCAAGCCGGCCGTGCCTTTCGGCGGCAAGTTCCGCATCATCGACTTCCCGCTGTCGAACTGCGTCAATTCCGGCATCCGCCGCATCGGCATCGCCACGCAGTACAAGTCGCACAGCCTGATCCGCCACATCCAGCGCGGCTGGAGTTTCCTGGACGGCCGCTTCCAGGAATTCGTCGACATCCTGCCCGCCTCCCAGCGCACCCACGAGGAGAATTGGTACAAGGGCACGGCAGATGCGGTATTCCAGAACCTCGACATCCTGCGTTCGTACGACCCGGACCACATCCTGGTGCTCGCCGGCGATCACATCTACAAGATGGACTACGGCAAGCTGCTCGCGTATCACGTGGCCAAGAACGCCGACATGACCGTGGCCTGCATGGAAGTGCCGGTCGAGGAAGCCAAGGCATTTGGCGTGATGGCGGTGAACGAGGACTGGCGCGTGACCGCGTTTCAGGAAAAGCCGGCACAGCCGACCCTCGATTCCGGGCAATCCGGCGTTGTCGCTCGCCAGCATGGGCATCTACGTATTCAATGCACCATTCCTGTACGAACAGCTCGCTCGCGACGCCGATACGCCCGACTCCAGTCACGACTTCGGCAAGGACATCATTCCCCACCTGGTGCCGCGTTATCGCGTGTTTGCGCAGCGCTTCGACGATAGTTGTGTCGGAATGGACGGCAAGCCGGCGTACTGGAAAGACGTGGGCACGGTAGATGCTTACTGGGAAGCGAACATGGATTTGACCCGCGTCACGCCGGACCTCAACATGTACGACACCGAATGGCCGATCTGGACGCACCAGGAGCAATTGCCGCCGGCCAAGTTCGTCTTCGACGACGAAGGACGGCGCGGCATGGCGGTGGATTCGCTGGTGTCCGGCGGCTGTATCATCAGCGGCGCGAAAGTCGCGCGCTCGCTGTTGTTTTCCAAGGTACACGTGCACAGCTACAGCAGCATCGAGGACTCGGTGATCCTCCCGGAAGTGGAAATTCATCGCGGCGTGCGCCTGAAGCGCGTGGTGGTGGAGAAGCGCTGCACCCTGCCCGAAGGTCTCGCGGTCGGGTTCGATCCGGCCGAGGACCGCAAGCGCTTCCACGTTTCCGAGCGCGGCATCACGCTGATCACGCCGGAGATGCTGGGCCAGGAAGTGCTGCACCAGCGCTGAAGGACCGGACGCCATGAGCAGCAATGCAAAGCTGGACCTGGTCCTGCTGTGGCACATGCACCAGCCGGATTTCCGCGATTACGCCACCGGCGAATATGCCCAGCCCTGGGTGTACCTGCATGCGATCAAGGACTACAGCGACATGGCGGCGCACCTGGAGAATCACCCCAAAGTGCGCGCGGTGGTCAATTTCACCCCGGTGCTGCTCGACCAGCTCGAGGACTACGCGGACCAGTTCGCCACCGGACAGTTTCGTGATCCGCTCCTGAGGCTGCTTGCGCATCCCGACCTGTACCGCCTCGACGCGGCCGACCGCGACCTGGTGCTGCGCTGCTGCTTCAAGGCCAACCATCACAAGATGATCCAGCCCTATCCGGCCTATCGGCGGTTATGGGATTTTTTTGCCCTGACGCAACAACCCGGAGCCGCCGGGGAGGGATATCTTTCCGCTCAGTACCTCGGCGATCTGCTGACCTGGTATCACCTGGCGTGGGTCGGCGAAACCGTGCGCCGCCGCGACCAGACCGTCCCGCAATTGCTGGCGAAGGCGCAGAACTTCTCCCATGCCGACCGCATGCAGCTCGTCGAACTGATCGGCCGCGAAACCAGCGCCGTGGTGCCGCGCTATCGCGCGCTCGCCGCGCAGGGACGCATCGAACTCACCACCAGTCCGGCATTTCACCCGATCGGGCCGCTGCTGATCTCCTTCGAAGCGGCGCGTGAAACCGTGCCCACCATGCCGTTGCCACAGAGCCCGCAGTACCCGGGCGGCCGCACCCGCGCCTCTGCGCACATTGCCGCGGCCAGGGAAAGCCATGCGCGCCGCTTCGGCCAGCCGCCGCGCGGCATGTGGCCGGCCGAAGGCGCGATTTCACAGGTGTTCGTGGACTTGCTGGCGGAAGGCGGCTGCGAATGGATCGCCAGCGGCGAAGGCGTGCTGGTGAACAGCCTGCGCAAGAACAACGCGCCGATCAGCGAGCGCCAAAATTTTCTGTACCGGCCTTACCGGCTCAGCGGCGGCCATGCACCGGTAACCTGCTTCTTCCGCGACGACCACCTGTCGGACCTAATCGGATTCGAGTACTGCAAGTGGCACGGCAAGGATGCCGCCGCGCACTTCGTGGGCGAGTTGAAGGGAATCATGGAGCAGGGCGATGGGTCCGAGCGCCGGGTCGTCAGCGTGATTCTGGACGGCGAGAATGCCTGGGAGTATTTCCCGTACAACGGCTATTTCTTTCTCGACGAGTTGTATGGGGCGCTGGAAGCGCACCCGGAGATCGAGACCACGACTTTTGCTCGGCTGCTGGACGAGGGGCGGCAAGCGGAACCTATGCCCGCACTCGTCGCGGGAAGCTGGGTGTACGGCAATCTCGCCACCTGGATCGGCTCGCCGGATAAGAACCGCGCCTGGGACCTGCTCTGTGCCGCCAAGCAGAGCTTCGATCTGGTGGCGGTGAGCGGCCGCCTGAACACGCAGGAACTCGCGGATGCGACCCGCCAGCTCGCCGACTGCGAATCTTCGGACTGGTTCTGGTGGTTCGGTGATTACAATCCCGGCGAGTCGGTGTTGGCCTTCGACCGCCTGTATCGCCAGAAGCTCGCCAATTTCTACCGGCTCCTCAAACTGCCGGTTCCTGCGGAGCTCGCCGTGCCGGTGAGCCAGGGCGGCGGCCAGGCCGAACTTGGCGGCGCCATGCGCCGCGCATCTTGAAGAACATGTTTGCCACAGAGGACACAGAGAACACAGAGAAAGGCCAGAGAGAATTGTAAGAAACAGCAAACGTAACCAGTTCCAATTTTCGATTTTCGTAACCGTAATAGACGGTCGATCTGGCCAAGATCACCGCAAACTCAAACAACGCGTCACACTAACGCAACCGTTTTCTCTGTGAACTCTGTGTCCTCTGTGGCTAAAAAGGTTTCGCTCTTGTTCGGGGTGCACGCACACCAGCCCGCGGGCAATTTCGAAGAGGTGTTGAACGATGCGCACGCGCGTTGCTACAAGCCTTTCATCGAAACCTTTTACCGCTATCCGGACTTCAAGCTGTCGGTGCACTTCAGCGGCTGGCTGCTGGGATACCTGATCGAGCATTTCCCGGAAGACATGGCGAAGCTGCGCGAGATGGTGGCGCGCGGCCAGGTGGAGATGTTCGGCGGCGGCGACACCGAACCGGTGCTCGCCTCGATTCCCGAGCGCGACCGCCGCTCCCAGCTTGTTGCCTTGTCCGATCGCCTCGAGGCCGCGTTCGGGCAACGGCCGGGCGGCGCCTGGCTCACCGAGCGGGTGTGGGAATCGGCGGTCGGCCCGTCGCTGGCCGATTCCGGAATCCGCTACGTCACCGTGGACGACTACCATTTCCTCTGCGCCGGCAGGCACGCCGAGGAACTGACCGGCTATTTCAGCACCGAGGAGGGCGGCATCCGCCTCGACCTGTTCCCGATTTCGGAGGCGCTGCGCTATCGGATACCCTTCTCCACTGCTCCCGAAGCGATCCAGTACCTCGAATCGCGCGCGACCGAAGACGGCGCGGCCGCGGCGATCTACTTCGACGACATCGAGAAGCTCGGCATCTGGCCCGAGACCTACCAATGGGTGTACGAGAAGGAATGGCTGAAGCAGTTCATCGAGGGCGTGCTGGCCTCGCCGCTGATCGAGCCGATGCTCTACCGCGACTTCGCGAAACAGCAGCGCACGCGCGGTGTGGTGTATCTGCCCGCCACTTCGTACATCGAGATGAACGAGTGGACGCTGGACGCGGACAGGGCGGACGCGTTTGCCGCGCTGGTGAAACACGAGAAGGACGGGAATCGCTACGAAAGCAGCAAGCCCTTCCTGCGCGGCGGTATCTGGCGCAACTTCATCTCGCGCTACGCGGAATCCAACTGGATGCACAAGCGCATGCTGCAGGTCTCCGACCGCGTCGCGGCGCTCGGGAAGAAGGCGACGCCCCGCATGCGGGAACTGCTGCACCTGACCCAGGCGAACGACGCCTACTGGCACGGCCTGTTCGGCGGGATCTATCTGCCGCACCTGCGCCGCTCGGTGTGGAGCGCGATCGTCGAGCTCGAGGCGCTCCTCGACAAGGCATCCCCGCGCAGGGAAACGGTGCTCGATCTGGACCTCGACGGTCGAGATGAGATCTTCCTGAACAGCGGCAAGTTGCAGGCCGTGATCCGCGACGACGGCTTCGGTGCCATCCACGAGCTGGATTCTTACGCGCTGCGCCAGAACTTCGGCGATACGCTGGTACGGCGCGCGGAACATTACCACCGCAAGATCCGTGAGGGAGGTCAGGGCGGTCATTCCGGAGAAGGCATCGCCTCCGCTCACGACCGCGTCAACTTCAAGCATCCTGTTTCGACGGACGATCTGACTCCGGACCCGTACCCACGCGCAATCTTCCTGGACCGGATCAAGGATCAGCAGCAACCAATTCGCTACACGTTGCGCAAAGCGAACGCGAATGTAGTCGAGCTGGCTGGGCCCGGTTTGACCAAGAGGATCTCGGTCAAAGGCAGCGTGCTGACCGTCGAGTACCGGTTCGAACACGAACCGGCGGGCCTGGAAACCGAGATCAACCTGGCCATGCCGAGCTGCGGCGGCTTCCTCGGCCGCTACGTCGTAAACGGCGAAATTCCCGGGGGCTTCGGGCAGGCGTTCAACTGGGAAGGACTCAAGTCATTGACGCTCGAAGACGGGGTGCTGGGCGGCAAAGTCACGCTCACTATGGCGGAGCCGGTCCGCATCAGCGCGGCGCCGCACGAAACCGTCTCGCAGTCCGAAGACGGCTTCGAGAAAATCATGCAGGCGGTCTGCCTCCGCATTCATGTGCCCGCCGGAAATTCTTCGGTCAAGTTGCAAATCACGGTGGAACCGCTATCGGATTGACACACTGTAGTCGCAGGCCGAACATGACTGTCTGACGGGAAATTCGTGGGGCGCCGCATTCCCCACGACGGAGGATCAGGCATGCAGATTTGCGCCAGATTGTTCGTATTCGGAACTCTGCTCCTGAGTGCTGTCTCAAGTGTGGCGGACACGGGCGACCGGGTCACGATCCTGTACGACGCCTTCGGCGAACGCCCGTCTATGAAGAAAGACTGGGGATTCGCGGCGCTGATCGAATACCACGGCAAGCGCATCCTTTTCGACACCGGAAACGACGCCCGGACCTTTGCCGGCAATGTCGATGCAGCCGGGGTGGACCTGCGCAAGCTCGACTTCGTAGTGATATCCCACCGCCACCTCGACCACACTGCGGGCCTTTCCCATCTCCTCGCCGTAAATCCCGCAGTAAAGATCTACGCACCCAAGGAAGCATTCGGGGCCTTCGGCAGCTCGCTGCCAAGCGGGTTCTACCGCAAGGACGAGTCCCTGCCCGAACCGATGCGCTATTACGGCGGCCACCCGCCCGACACCATGCAGTTCGGTACCGTCTGGGTCGGCGCTCATTTCGAACTGGTTGAAAAGACCTTCGAGATTGCCCCGGGCGTCACCATCGTTGCGCTGGTGTCCGACACACCCGGTACCAAAGAGCTGCGCGAACTCTCTCTGGTCCTGCGCACTCCCGAAGGCTCGGTGCTGGTGGTCGGATGCTCGCATCCCGGGATCGACCGGATTGTCGAGGCGGCCACGGCAATAGACGGGCATGTGCACATGATTTTCGGTGGCTTTCATCTGCCGACCGCCTCCGATGAGCAGATTTCCCGAATCGCCGGGGTCTTGCACCAAACCTTCAAGGTCGACAGGCTTGCGCCGGGCCATTGCACCGGTGAGCCTGCCTTCGCTGCCCTACGCCAGATGTGGGGCGATCAGTACCTTTACGCCGGCGTGGGAAGTGTGATCGAGATTCCGTAAATCGGCGGCGGCTCGAGCCGGTACGGCTGGCAGAACGTGTCGGCATGTTCTATACCTGAAAAGGGAGTTACCCGAGGACAAAGGAGGAGGAGAAATCATGAATCGCGACGAATATGTGGAGCGCATGAAGAAGCAGATAGACGACTGGAACGCCAAGCTGGCCAAGTGGCAGGCGGAAGTGCAGAAGGCTCAGGCCCACGTCAAGACGCAATACGAAGCGCAGATCAAAGCGCTGGAAAAGCAGCGCGACGAAACCGTCAAGCGTCTGAATGAAACGCGTGAAGCCAGCCAGGCGGCGTGGCAGGAAGTCAGCAAAGGCGCCGAGAGCGCCTGGAAGACTTTGCATGCAAGCTATGAAAAGGCCTGGGCGGAGTTTCACAAGAAAAAGAACTAATCGGCCACAGAGCACACAGAGGACACTGAGAGGTTTCAATAGGAAGCCGCGCGATGCGCGGCCTTAGACGCGGTTAACACGAAGGGTCACGAAGGAAAAACGAAGGATCACGAAGGAATGATGCGAGTCTAAGTCGGGTGTCCCGAACCACGAGTAACTGCGCTTGCTTTGCCGGTACTTTGGGAGGGGAAATGAGCAGACTACAGAGGCAATCCCTGCAGCGTCGCGCATTTCTGAAATACCTTGCGGCGTCGCCGTTGCTGGCGTACGCGCCTTCGCGGGGCTTTGCAGATGAGTCTCGGCGATTCGGCGCAGCCTTGGACATTGACCGCATCATCGAACGTGCAGAGGATGCGATCGATGTATTCGATTTCGAGGCTGCCGCGCGAAAAGCGCTTCCCCCCGCCCATTTCGATTACATGGCCTGGGGGATCGATGGAGGAGCAACTATCCAGCTCAACCGCGATGGCTTTGCTCGAATCGGGCTTCGCGCCCGCCGGCTCGTTGACGTGACGCAAGTCGATACGAGCACTGAGCTGTTCGGGAAAGCTTGGAAGACGCCAATCATTCTTGCGCCAACTGGGAGCGAGAAGGCATTTCACTCCGATGGTGCAATTACCGCAGCGAAAGCTGCACGGTCGAGGGGACACCTTCAAATACTCTCGACGATGTCCACCAGTTCCATCGAGGAGGTCACCGAGGCAACGGGCGGTCCCCTCTGGTACCAGTTGTATGCCACCCAGCGTTGGAGCGTGACCGAAGGTCTGCTCAAGCGAGCCGAGGCAGCCGGATGCCCTGTCGTAGCTGTCACCGTGGACAGCGCGGCGGGCCGCGTCCTGCGCGATGTCAGGAAGCGGGCCAAATACACAGACTCCAGGCAGTGCCTGGACTGCCACGTTATGAGCGTTGAGGGATACGCTCGACGCAAGCCGATGTTCGATGGCCTGAACCTCGCGGGCCTAACCACGCTGATGGCTCCGCAACTGACCTGGGAGGTCGTCGACCGAATCAAGGACGCAACGCGCATGAAAGTGGTGCTCAAGGGGATTGTCACGCGGGAGGATGCTCAACTCTGCATCGAGCACGGCGTGGACGGCATCATCGTCTCAAACCACGGGGGGCGCACGGATGGCGGTGGTCGCGCCACCATCGCGTGCCTCCCCGAGGTCGTCGCTGGTGTCGAGGGACGCATCCCCGTGCTCGTCGACAGCGGCTTTCGGCGCGGCTCGGATATATTCAAGGCAATCGCCCTTGGTGCCCGCGCAGTTTGCATTGGGCGACCTTATCTGTGGGGGTTGGCCTCATTCGGCCAGTCCGGAGTCGAGGCCGTGCTCGATATGCTACGTGAGGAGCTTGAGCTCGCCATGAGAGTGTGTGGTACGCCATCGATCAGGCAGATCGGTCCAGCCCATGTCCAAGCTATTTAGAGCACAAGGTGCCGCTGAATCTGGGGTCTCATGGTCCGATCTGAAGCGAAGGTGTCGGGTCTTGAAATGGTAAGCAGGCGAAGGGGTTAAGTCTTGAAATATAAGAAACCGATATTTCAAGACCCGACCCTATCTCCCATTGGCAACTATCATCGTGAAGGGGTGTTGTCCGAACTGAATACCAAAGATATCGATACAGCAGTAGACAAAATTGAGACACGGATCGAAGAAGTGATGACGAAGGTCAAGAAAAGGAAACAATAGCGGAAATGTTGATAGGCAGGGTTGCCCATCTGTCATCAGAAGGCGAAGGGTCAAGCCTTGAAATATAAGAAACCGACACCCGAAGATCTCGCTCCACCAATGACATGACCTGCGCTGGAACCAAAACCATTGTGTTCGGGCGCCCCAGACGGAGGCCGACATGGAGGCGGTGAAAGACGCCAGCCATCTCTACGAAGTCGAGCGCAGGGCCGAGCACGCCGCGCGGCCGGGATTTCGCATTACCGAACTCCAGATTTCCCCGACTCAAAAGGTGCCCTGGCATTACCACAACAACGTTCAAGATACGTTTTATGTTCTCGGCGGAAGTCTCAGGATTTTCCTTCGGGAGCCCAAAGAGGAAGTGCGTTTGGGTCCCGGTGATACGTACACCGTAAAGGCCCGCCGCCCGCACTTGGTGACCAATGGCGGAGACAGTTCGGCGACCTTCCTGGTGTTGCAAGGCATCGGTGAGTACGATTTTGTCCCGCTTGTGTAGCAGCTCTCTAAAACCACTGGTGCCTGATTTGCTGCTCAACGGCACGCCAGGGTGCGTTGGGGCGTTGATCATGTATCCGGAATGGGCAAAATAGGATCAGACTAAGCTGTCCCCATATACCAGCA
>CAWBMN010000006.1:0-19288 GCA_963789945.1 uncultured beta proteobacterium
CGCTGCCCCCACGATGAGCCTGGCTGCATTCATTGGCAAATTGTGCGAGTAAGTGCGCATTCTGTCCATGACACAGACGGAGCAGTCTGGATCTAACCCTCGCCAAAAAACAGTAAACTGCCGGCACGCATGGAAGTTGATGACAGTGGCAGCAGCCGCTGCCACTGCGACAGATCCACTTGCCTGAGGGAGACCGAGCATGGCAGAAAAGCGTGATTTGACGGTTCACTTTATGGATGGCTCGAAGATGAGTTTCAGCTTTCCCAAACAAGTGACGCAGGATGAGTTCGTGAGCGGACGGCTGGACAAGATTCTGGGAAAGCCCGCCCTGATCGTGGAAGCCGATGGCGCGGCGTTGATGATCCCGTTTTACAACATCAAGTACATACAGATGTATGGCGTGCCGAAGAAACTGCCCGACTACGTGATCAGGAACGCCACAATCGAAGCCTGAGGCGGCTTGGGGACTGGCTGCAATAGATGATGACCGACCCCGGCCGCCCGCCGCCTCTACGCAAAATCCATTCGCGCCCGGCAGGCGTGCCGCCTCGCGGAGCGCGGCTACGGCGTCGCGCACCTTCAGGCAGAGGAGGAGGTGTCACGCAGAGGAAAAGGTGTCAGGAACCATTTCGAGATGTTCTGGGATGCCGCGGCGGCCGGTCGCGTATCAAGAAGGTTCCTGATACTGAGGGCTCCCCCTTGCGGGTGGATGTGAATTGCATCTGACCCGGGTCAATTGCCGCCTTTGGCTGCATACGTAGCATCGTGTGGTAATGTTGCTCTTGCGGGCCTTGCGGCGAGCCAGGGCGACAAAGCAAAAATGTGTGCCATGTACCAAGGCGGCAGTTGCAATGTGCGACTTGCAATGCAGCAACTCAGTTGCGGCCGCGGAAGCCCGTCTTTGCCCCATCACATGGTGGTACGCATGCGGCCCCGGCAAACACGGTCATGCCGTTGCCACGGCGGATCCTGGATCGGGCGGTGGCGAGGCACATGAGATGTAAGGCGTTTTCAACCCCTGAGATGGAGACAGGCACCATGGGAAAGCTGGCAATCGCATTGGTTTGCGCAATTTGCAGCGGGGTGGCCGGCGTGGCATCGGCCGGTGATATCAAGAAACCCAGCGGCGAGATCGGCCGCAAAAGGCTGGCCACCGCCGAGGTGATCGCGATCGATCTCCCGACGCGCACGGTGACGCTGAAAGGGCAGAAGGGCAATAATTTTACCGTGCACGCGGACGACCGGGTCAAGAATCTGCCGCAGGTGCGTGTGGGAGACCAGGTCGATGTCGCCTATCACGAATCGCTGGTCTGGAACGTGAAAAAAGCGGCTGAGGGCAGTCCCCGCGCTACGGTGCAGTCGGGGACAGCAAGTGCGAAGCCCGGCGACAAACCGGCCGGCGCCGCGGCGACGCAAGTGAAGATGACCGCCACCATCGAGGCAATCGATCAGGCCAACGGGACTGTGACGCTGAAGGGTCCGCAGGGCAACAGCCGCACCATCAAGGCGCGCGATCCGAAAAATCTCCAGAGAGTGCAGGTGGGGGACCTGGTCGACATTACCTACACGGAAGCCGTTGCGGTCAGGGTGCGCCCCTTGCCGCAAAAGCAATAATTTTCCGTTGTGCAATTGCAGTCATAGATGCAGTGACCCGACCGTGCCTGTACCAGCGTGTAAGATTCGAACGCAAGCCGATCATGCACGGCCTGGACGTGTATCCGTGCCGTTGAACTCCGCTCAAAGATATCCGCCGGCATGATGACGCCACAAGCGAATTCCGAACCATGAGAACCCTTCCCTCCGGCCCCAGCTTTCGATCGTTTTGCTGCCCGGCAATCGCCGCGGCCTTCGCCGTCTTTCCGGCTGTTGCCCAAGCTTCGCTGCTCCCTCCCGCGCTCGAGAATGCGGTCGCCGACGTACTCAGTTGGGCCGTGCTGGTAGTCGTGCCGATCGTCGGAATCGCCGTGTTCTGGCTGGTTCATATCCTGCCCGAGAAAATCGCCGAAAAGAAAAAACATCCGCAGGCCAAGGCAATCCACGCGCTGTGCCTGCTCTCCCTGTTTTTCGGGGGCATGTTGTGGCCGCTCGCCTGGTTATGGGCCTACTCGAAGCCGGTGATGTACAAGCTCGCCTACGGCACGGATGTCGCCGAACCGGAACACGAACCGCCGCCGGCCCGGCCGCAGGCCAACGAGCCCAAACCCATGGTCGCCTCGGAAATGCGCCTGCTGGAACAGAAAATCGCCGAGCTCGAAGCACAGATCGCGCATGCCGAAGACTTCCGCGGAAGGCCGTCCTGATGGAAATCATCCTGCTGCTGATCTATTCGTTTTTCGTCTGGCTGATCTTCTTCAAGTTCAAGTGGCTGCCCTGGAACATCGTCAGCCAGGTCATTGTCATCACCTTGCCGGTGATCGGGCTCACTCTGCTTATCCTGCTGCTCAACATCGTGGCACCGTCCTCGGCCGACGTGCGCGTCATCAACTACGTCGTGCAGGTCGTGCCCCGGGTCACCGGCCGGGTGATCGAGGTGCCGGTGCAGCCCAACCGCCTGGTGAAGAAGGGCGAAGTGCTGTTCCGGATCGACCCCACGCCATTCCTGAACGAAGCCGCCGCGCTCGAAGCGCAACTGGTCCAGGCACGATCCAAGCTCAATGAGGCTACTGCAAAGCTGTCCGAAAGCTCCGCGGGGGTGCGCGAGCTGCGCGAGAGCCTGAAGGCCGCCGGCGGCCAGGTCAATTCAGTTGCCGCCCAGGCAGGGCTCGCGCGCCGACGGGTCGATCAGAATCGCGAACTCGTCGCCGCCGGGGCGGGCAGCCTGTTCGATCTCGAGCGCGCGGAGGCCGACCTCAAGGATCTCATGGCGCAGTTCGAGAGTGCCCGCGCCTCCGAGGCACAAGTGGTGCAGAAGCTTTCTGCGCAGTCGCAAGGAGACCAGGCCTCCGTGGCTGCCGCCAAGGCACAGATCGCCATGGCCAATGCACAGGTGGCCGGTGTAGAGGCGCAGTTGGCCGATGCCAAATGGAAAATCGACGAGTCCACGGTGTACGCGCCAGCCGACGGCTATGCGATCAATGTCCAGCTTCGACCCGGGTCCACCGCTTCGCAGTTTGCCGGGTTGCCGGTCATGAGTTTTGTCGAAACCGAACAGTGGGTGATCGCGCTCTATAGCCAGAATGAGCTTCGTGCGATAGAACCGGGAAACCACGCGGAGATTGCGCTCAAGACGTATCCGAACAAGATCATCAAGTGCACGGTCGATTCCATCATCTGGGCGACCGGCCAGGGCCAGTTGCCCCTGTCCGGGACGATTCCGACCGTCACGGCGGCGCACGTGCCGCCGGGACGGATTGCCGTGAAGCTTGAGGTCGAGGACAAGAACCTGTTCCTGGCGGCCGGCGCCGTGGGCAATGGCGCGGTGTACACGGATTCGCTGCGGCATGATCCACATCATCCGCAAGGTCATCATGCGGGTTGGGACCAAGCTCGACTGGCTGATCCTCAAGCTGCACTGAGAATCACGACGACCATGCGTAGCCTTCCAATCACGGTGTTGCGCGCTGCGGCCACGGGACTGCTTCTGGTCGCCGCGGGATGCGCGCTGAAGTCGCAGCCCGATCGCGAAGCGCTGCAGAAGGACGCACTGGGCGACGTTGTGCCGCCTGCGCAATGGACTGCCAGCGGAAGCGCGCAGGGTGCCGTGGCCGCGGGCTGGCTGAAAAGTTTCAACGAGCCGCAGCTCGAGGCGCTGGTCGACGAGGCGCTCGCGCGCAATGTCAACCTGCGCATCGCGGCCACTCGCGTCGATCAGGCCCAGGCTTCGCTCAAGATCGCCGGCGGGGCCCTCACCCCGGCGGTGGGTGTACTGGCACGCGGCGGCGGCGATCTCAGCGGCGATGGCTCGGGGCTGAGCGGTGTGCTGGTGAGCGCGTCCTGGGAGATCGATGTGTGGGGCCGGGTACGCTACGGACAGAGGGCCGCGACCGGGCAGCTTGCCTCCATCGAGGCCGATTACGCGTACGCCCGGCAGTCGATGGCAGCGCTGGTGGCGAAAGGCTGGTTTGTCGCAGCGGAAAGCGCACTGCAGCGCCAGCTTGCGCGTGACATGCTTGCGGTGTCCGAGCGTCTGGTCGAACTGGCGCAAGTGCGTCGCCGGGTGGGCAATGGTAACGAAACGGATGTGGTGCTCGCCCAGGCCAATGTCCAGAGTTATCGCGAAGGATTGCGCAAGCTCGATCTTGCGCGCGAGCAGGCGTTGCGCTCGCTGGAAGCGCTTGCCGGGCGTTATCCCGCTGCGACACTGCAGGCCACCGAGGTACTTCCCCCTTTGCCCCCGCCGGTCACGGCCGGCATTCCCTCGGAACTCCTGGAGCGTCGTCCGGACGTAGTGGCCGCCGAGCGACGTGTGGCCGCGGCCTTCGACCTGGTGCAGGAAGCCAAAACCGCGCGATTGCCGAAGATCAGCCTGAGCGCTGGTCTGGCGACGATCAGCAGCAATCTTTTCGTGTTGCAGGATCGCGACGACCCGAGCCTGTCGGGAGGCGCCGTGGCCTCATTTCCGATATTTACCGGCGGGGCGCTCGAAGGCCAGGTCGAATTGCGCACCGCCGAACAGAAGCGCGCCGTGGCGGAGTATGCGGCCACGGGGCTCAATGCCTTCAACGAAGTGGAAACCGCGCTCGCCAATGAATTGTCGCTGACCGATCGGCAGGCACTGCTCGAGCAACTGGTCGTGCAGAATCTGCGCGCGCTTGAACTGTCTGAAATCCGGTACCGGGTCGGCAGCGCAGACCTGCGCGCAGTCCTCAACGACCAATTGCGAGTCTACAGCTCACGCACGCAGCTGGTACGCGTGCAGGCCGAGCGCTTCGTCCAGCGTGTCAACCTGCATCTTGCACTCGGCGGCAGCTATGCAAGTTGAATCGGCCCGTCCCGAACCACTCTGATCGCACAGCCAGTCGTAGCAGGGACAAAAAGTCACCGGCGCCGCGGGGATCGAAGGCCTCGACGTGGCGTCCGTGGCTGGCAGGGGCGTGGGTCTGGGCTGGGTGACAGGTCGATCCGGTCTGTCTGGTGGATTCGGAACGACGACGACATCACCGCCGTAGCCACCACCGTAGTAATAGGGGTCGTACCATCCCACGCCGTAGTACACCGAGCCATGGACGTAGAGCATCGCAGCGTGGCGTTGCGCGTCTTCGCGAGGTGCGCGTCGATCGCCGCGACGAAGCGCCGCTCGGACATGGGTCCCGCCCGAGCGATTTGACGACCGTCATCCTGACGAACTGAGTCTAGGCATCACTTCTTCATAGTGCCTTCTACATTCTCGCACAAGCGGATGGATGGTCGTGGATGACGCGTACAGAGTGTTCCGAAAGAAATGGAACACGTCGATCCTCCCGGGCTGGAAACACAGGGAGGACGCACCGCCTCTTCCACAGTGGGGCGGGTGTGTACCAACCGTCACTGACGGGGCAAGGCCTCACAACACGCCCAGCGCCTTGAGCGACCTAAGCACGATCTGGAGTCCCAGCGCCACCTGAATGACGCCGAGCACCGCGCCCAGGATCGGCAGCAAAACGCCAAGGAATGGCAGGATACGCCGTTCCGTGAGCATGACGATCAGGTTCAACAGCATGATCGCCAACACGACGGCGACGATGATCAGCCGGCCCTGCAGATCGGGACTGATCGCGACGAACACGACGAGCGCAGCGATGCCGTACGGCGTGACGATCGTCGGGAAGGCCAGCGGCGTCAACGCCATGCTCAATGTCGGTGTCGGGGCCGCGCCCGCGATTCCCTCGTTGTCGGGTGTTGGCGGCGCGAACTGTTGAAGGATACTCTGCAACGCCACGAGAAAAAGAATGATCCCCGCGGAAAGAGCCAGCACGGGCAGTGGAATGCCGTAGCTGCTCAGGACCCTCTCGCCGAGGAGGGCAGCGAGCAACAGGGCGATACTTGAAAAGAGTGTCGCCCGCACGGCGATCTGGCGCGTTAACGCGGCATCCGCCCCCTTCGTTATCCTTGAGAAGGGAGCAATGATCTTGAACGGGCCGAGCATCAGGAAGAACAAAGTGAAGATCTGTGCCGCGGGGTACTTCATCGACAAGAAGGTGGCGGCTTCTGCGGCCGATGCGAGGCCTGCATCAGTCAGGCAGAAAACGCCAAAGACGAACGCCAACACGAGACTCGTGTGCCGCCAGATGCACACGCGTTCACCCCGCCCGTTGCCGATGTAATTCGGAAACATGATGCCATCCCATTGCGAGTCTACAGCTCACGCACGCAGCTGGTACGCGTGCAGGCCGAGCGCTTCGTCCAGCGTGTCAATCTGCATCTGGCACTCGGCGGCAGCTATGCAAGTTGAATCGGCCCGTCCCGAACCACTCCAATCGCACAGCCAATCCCAGTAGCCCTGAAGCTTGCTTTGGTCGCTTTCAGCAAGCGGCGTGAGGTCCCGGATGGGCGCATAAGCTGCAATCACCCGTATCGGCGTGTCCGGCAACGAACGCGAACGCATCCGGGTCAGCCCGACCCTCTCTTGCGACTCCCTCTTGCCGACGTCATCAGCACCAACGGCGCCTCGTGCGAGTCGCCGCAGGGGTATGAAGTCAGCGGCGTCGACCGCCGCCTGATGGGCGCGGTCCCGAGGGGATCGATGGCCTCGACGCGGCGCCCGTGGAAGGCAGGGGCGTGGGTCTCGGTTGGGTGCTAGGTCGATCCGGCCTGTCTGGAGGATTCGGAACGACGACGACATCACCGCCGTAGCCACCACCGTAGTAATAGGGATCGTGCCATCCCACGCCGTAATAAACCGAGCCATGGACGCTGCTGCTGGTGCCGTTGCTGGCGCAACCACTTACCAGCGCCGCAAAGCAGGCAAGCAGCAACTTGGCGCTCAACCGCCGGCGGCTCATTTCGCCTCCTCGATTGCGTCCCATTGCAGAAGGCCCACAGGCGCTCCGCCCGGGTCGGCGATCACCGCCACGCGCCCCTGATACACCTCCGGCTTGGCCGCGAGCAGGACTTTTCCGCCGAGTTGCTCGGCGCTGGCGGAGGCCTTGCTGACGTCGGCCACGCGCACGTAGAGCAGCCAGTCGGGGCGCAGATCGTCGCGACCGGATGGGATCTGCAAGATGCTCGCGCGCGCGTAGCCATCGCGGGTGAGCAGCAGGCTGCGGGAGGGGGCAGAAGATTCTGCCTCCACCGGCACGTAGCCCGCGAGCCCGGCGTAGAAGCCCGCCGCCTTGACTGCGTCGCGACTGAACAGTTGCGCCCAGATAAAGTCGCCGATCTCGGGCAGATAATCGCCGGGGTCGCCGCTGGTCGAGTCGAGCGCACCAAATATGGCGCCCTCGGGGTCGGCGAACAATGCCAGGGTACCGCGCGCAGGGATAGCGCGCGTGGCGACAAGGGCTTTGCCGCCCGCACGCGACACGGTGCGCTCGATCGCCGACACGTCGCGTGCGGACATGAATGGAATCCAGCGCGACCGGCTGCGCTCTCCGGCAGGGTTGGCGCGGCCGACGATGCCCGCGATCGCGGCGCCGTCGAGGTGGGCCAGGGCATATGCGCCCTGACCGCTGCCGATGGAAGTGAAGGTCCAGCCGAACAGCTCCCCGTAGAAGCGCCGGGCCGCGTCCGGATCCGGTGTGACCAGGTCGACCCACACCAGCTTTCCGGACAGATGCAGCCCGGTGGGCGGGTCGTTCAGGGGCGGCAACTGCAGTTCTGCGCCGTACGCCGCGTGGCTCAGCAGCAGCGTGACCAGAATGCCTGCGGCACCGTCGCGCAAGCGAGCAAGAAAATGAAACATGAGTTCGGCCTGATTCGGTTGACGATGCCGCCAGCTTACCTGAAGATGTTCCGCGACGCGACGAGTACGCGGTGCAGCCCCACTTTCCCGGTTGCTACGGGCCGCGCGTCACACGGGCAAGTGCCTTGGTTGGCAAAATTATTCGAAGCCGTTCGGCACGCTCTCAAACAGGAGTGATTCATGAATTCCCGACCCGGATACGATCTCACGCGCATTACGCTGGTAGTGCTGATCATCGGCGCATTGCTTGCCGGGAGCCTCTGGACGCTGTTGCCGTTCCTGGGCGCCTTGATCTGGGCGGCTACGATCGTCGTGGCAACGTGGCCCCTCATGCTCTGGATCCAGCGCGCTGCGGGCGGCCGGCGATTGATGGCAACGGCGGTGATGACAGGCGTAATGCTGGCTATCTTTATCGTGCCGTTCTGGCTCGCCATCGGCGCGCTTCTCGGTGGAGCGGTCGAGGGCGTCGAACTGGCAAAAGATTTTTTTGCCCACGGACTTCCCCCGCCTCCGGAGTGGATCGAGCGGCTGCCCTGGGTGGGCGAGCGAATCGCCGCGCGGTGGCGCGAGCTCGCTGCCGGCGGCCCCGAGGCAGTCATCGAAACAGTCCGTCCTTACGCCAGTTCGGCGGCGGCCTGGGTGTTTTCGATCACCGGCGGGCTCGGGATGATGGTCGTGCATTTCATTCTTACGGTCATCATCGCCGCTATTCTCTATTCACATGGGGAGATCGCTGCGAAAGGTGTGTTGTCGTTCGCGCATCGCATCGGGCAGGAAGAGGGGGAACGAGCGGTCCGTCTCGCAGGGCAGGCGGTTCGCGGAGTGGCGCTCGGCGTGATCGTTACTGCACTCGTGCAGTCGTTGCTTGCGGGTCTGGGTCTTTGGGTGAGCGGCGTGCCCCGCCCAGGCTTGCTGCTCGCGATCATGTTCGTGCTCGGCGTCGCTCAACTCGGGCCGATACCGGTGCTCCTTCCCGCTGTAATCTGGCTTTACTGGTCGGGTAACGTCGGCTGGGCAATCGCGCTTCTGGTGTGGACAGTGCTGGTGGGCGCGCTGGATAACATTCTGCGGCCGGTATTGATTCGCCGCGGCGTGGATCTGCCGTTGTTGCTCATCATTGCAGGCGTCATCGGCGGTTTGATGGGTTTCGGCGTCGTCGGTTTGTTCATTGGCCCCGTGCTCCTGGCCGTGACTTACACGCTGCTCGAGTCCTGGGTGCGCAACGACAAGACAGGTGCACAGTGACGGCAAACCCGAGGATGGTCAATCAGAACTGGTGGATCACCACCTTGATGATCAAGGAGCACAAGTATTGTCCGCCCCTCACGAAGGCGATCAAGTGCGACGTGCTCATCGTCGGGGGAGGATTCAGTGGTGTCAGTGCGGCGGCGGAGTTCCTGCGCAAGGGGTTAAGCGTAGTGCTGATCGAGAAGAACATCATCGGCGGCAGTTCATCGGGCCGCAGCGCCGGATTTCTCACTCCCGACAGCGAGCTGGAACTGCATCAACTGGTTCGCCGCTACGGCACCAAGGCTGCGGGGGAAATCTGGGAAGCGCCTTGCTGGAGTATCGACCGCATCGTCAGCAATATCAGAAAGCACGATATTCAGTGCGGATTGCTGCAACAGGATTCTCTGTTCCTCGGACTCGGTGCCGGCGGCAAGGAGGCCGTTGCTTCGGAGCTGGAGTGCCGCGAGAGTGTCGGTTTCACCGACCAGAAAATATACGACAAAAATGAGTTGACACGAATCCTCGGGGCGCAGGGGTACACGGCCGGGATACGGTACGGCGGAACTTACGGAATCAACCCGCTGATGTGCCTGCAGGGGTTCAAGGATCTGCTTGTCGAGAACGGCATGCAGGTCTTCGAGAGTACCGAGATGGACAGACTCGAGGACCACACTGCCTATACCCATGCCGGTAGCGTGACCGCGGACAATATCATTATCGCGGTCGACAAGTTGAGCGCGTCGATCAGTCCGCTCGCGCATGAGGCCTTCCACGCGCAGACGTTTCTAAGCGTGACCGAGCCACTGACCGACAGGGAGCTTGGGATTCTGTTTCCGTCCGGCGAGCAGATGCAGTGCTGGGACTCCAAGCTGGTGTATTCCTACTTCAGACTGACCGGGGACAACCGCCTGCTCCTCGGGGGCGGCACCCCGATCACTACCTTCCTCAAGAATGCTTATAACAATCCCGGCATCATCAAGAGGGTCATCAAGGACTTCCGGAATCATTTCCAGGAGTTGGACGATCTGTCCTTCATCCAGTTCTGGCCGGGACAGATCGACATGACTCGGGATCTGCTTCCCGTCATTGCGCGACCTCCCGAGCACCCGCACGTGCGCTTCATACTCGGCTGCGTGGGAATTCCGTGGGCGACCTTCTGCGGAAGTTTCGCCGCGAGGAATATTCTGGGGGAGGCGGACGAGGATTACAGGAAGTACTTCAACTACTTCTCGAACGAACGGCACTTCGCTCTGCCGAGCGGTCTGGGCAAGGTGATCGGCAAACCCATGCTCTTCTCCCTGGCCAACAGTTGGGCGAAGTTCTTTCAGGTCGACACGCTGCGAAGCCACGAAGACACGGAGAAGGAATTCTGACCCCGCTATGGTCCGATCCCGGCATTCACTGCAGACATGCAAGGCCGGCAGGAGGCGCTTGCGCGGTTCAAGTCCTGTCGCGGCCGGCCGTCTATGGAAAAGGTTTCTGACACGTTTTTCGCTCCAAACGACACTTTTGGGCGGAGCGGCGGCCTGTGTAGCGCGGGTTTCCGACGTCCTCTCGTGCTGCTAATATTGGCCTCATTTGTACGTCATTTTCTTCGTGTTACTTCGTGTGCGTCGTGGCTGATCGCCCTTTCCAGGACTAGTAGGCTGTTGAAAAAGTCGATGGCCAAATCAATTCTTACCACCAAGTTTCTTTTCAATACCCCCTTGAGGGGTGCACGAAGGCACCAAGAAAAACTGACAAGGTTTCAAGGTTCCCATTTGCATTCCTTGGTGCCTTGGTGGTTAATCTTTGGGTTTTTCTCCCTGAACTCTCGGCGTTCCATGCCAATTTCAACAACCTGTTAGTGCAACTACTTCAGAGGAGTGCATCATGCGTCGATCCAGACGTTTCACTTTACTCGTAACAAGGGTCGGGCAGTTGATCGTCGCGTTCACGGTGGCGACGCTCGCAGTTCAGGCCCAGGCGCAGCTTACTGACCGTGCAGGAAAGTGGGAGACCACGCTGCAGATCAGGTATTCGAACTCGGAGGATATTCAAGGCAGCACGGGTTCACGGGCCACGATCGACAGCGATTCCGGATTCGGACTGGGTTTCGCCTATAACTTCAACGATCACCTTTCGCTGGGTGCCGATTTCGCGTGGAGCCAGCCGGACTACCAAGCCACAGTGACGCCCGCAGCAGGGAATGTGGGTCCCGCCTATACGGTGTCGGGCACGCTGGAAACGTTCAGCACGCACGCGGTCGTGACCTGGAATCTCCTCGCCCGGGCGCTCACGCCCTTCGTATCCGCGGGCGTCGGTGGGACCTGGGTGGACACCAACATACCCGACGGCCCTCCCGTGAACTGTGTGCTGGTGGGATCCCTGGTGGGGATACTACTGCGCACCGTCGTACCCGACCCGCTCGGACACGTATTTCAGCTACAACGCCGCAGTGGGGATACGCTGGGACTCCAAGGCAACATGGTTCCTGCGCGGGCTCGTCGGCGAGCAGTGGCTGGACGTGGGTGGGGCAGTAGGGACACCGTCGACCACCCACTACCGTATCGATCTGGGGTTTCGCTTTTAGCGCCTATACGCCGCATTCGCAGTGTGCGGGAGATGTCTTGAGACGCTGCGGTGGCCGGCCGCTTGTCAAAAAAGGGTTTCTGATACCTTTTCCGCTCTGAATCCACCCGGCATGCTCAGCGGAATGCGCTGAACATACTGCCCCTTTGGGAAGGGCCCGGGCCCTCCGGCTACTTCTTGCTGACGGGCCGTACCGCGATCGCCAGCGCCTCGCTGTAGGTGATGTCGACAAGATCGCCCACCTGCACCTTCTTCAGAGTTTGCCGGATCGCGGGCCTTGATCGTGCGCGAATTCCCCTCCGGCCCGGTCAGGGTCACGGTGCCTTTGGTCAGGTCGATCGCCGTGATCGTGGCAGTCAGCATCACCGACCGGCCAGCCGTTGCGGCGGGTTTTTCGCCAGGCTTCGCAGTGGTAACCTTTTCCTCTTCGCTAACGCCGGGCGCACCTTTGCCTGCGGGCTTCACCTGCCATGCCAGCGCTTCGGTATAGGAGACGATCACTTCGTCACCCACGCTCACCTGTGCCAGGTTCTTCACGTCCTCTCCCGCCGTGACGACGATTTCCTCGCCGTGTTCGTCTTTCAGCGTGACCACGCGTTGAGGCAAGTCGATGGCGGTGACCATCAGACGCGCCTCGACGACGTCCTCCACCCGCCCGGCGGGTTTCTGCGAGGTGGCGCAACCCGCGAGCAGAGCGAGCGTCATGACGGCAGCGAAGATATGCGGACTCATCGGTGTTTCTCCTATTGGTGGTTGCGCGTAGTGTAGCTCATCGGACGCAAGCCGTATTGGCCGACAGCACGAACTCCTCGCCAGGGGCCCAGGCATCGTCCATGGCACGCATACCTTTCCCATTCCCCGAGGCCGTCGTGGCTGCGCGTCGAGTCTATTCGGCGCGCGCGCCGACGAGGTCGGGTGGTGGGTTCGCCTGCGTCCAGCCGTTCGCCGTACAATGCATCACGTGGTCGAGCCCTCGCGAGCGAATGGACCTGAATCAAATCGTGACAGTCCGGTCCGACCTGGCATGCGATGCGCTGATCGCGTCGCGACGCCAGATCCAGTAATGATATAGCAACGAAGAGCAACAATCCGGCACGATGAACCAAGCCGCCCGCGGAGAGAAGTCCCTGCGTGGGCGGCGCCAAATAACAAGACGGAGGTCGATTCATGAAATCCAGAGCAACCAAAACCAAGGCCGCAACCGGGACGGCGGCAAAGCGCGCCCGCTCCGAACCGAAGGAGAAGCTGAAGCGGAAGGACTACGACAAGGAACTCGCCCGGCTTCACGTGGAGCTGGTCAAGCTCCAGGGGTGGGTCGCGCACAAGGGCCTCAAAGTTTGCGTCGTCTTCGAAGGGCGCGACGGCGCGGGTAAGGGCGGCACAATAAAGGCGATCACCGAGCGCGTGAGCCCACGCGTGTTCCGCGTCGTGGCATTACCGGCGCCGAGCGATCGCGAGAAGAGCCAGATGTACGTGCAGCGCTACATTCAGCACTTTCCGGGGGCTGGTGAGATCGTCATCTTCGACCGAAGCTGGTATAACCGCGCCGGCGTGGAGCGGGTCATGGGTTTTTGCGACGAAGCGCAGGCGCGGAAATTCCTGCAGGCCGTGCCGCTGGTCGAGAGGGCTATGGTGGAGTCCGGAATCATCCTTCTCAAGTACTGGCTGGAAGTCAGCCCGGAGGAGCAGACCCGCAGGCTCGAGGCGCGCATCGATGACGGCCGCAAGGTCTGGAAGCTCTCGCCGATGGATCTCAAGTCGTACAGCCGCTGGTACGACTATTCGAGGGCGCGCGACGAAATGTTTGCCGCCACCGACACCGGTTTTGCGCCGTGGTACGTGGCGGATTCGAACGACAAAAAACGCGCGCGCCTCAACATCATCGCGCATCTTCTCGACAAGATTCCGTACAAGCAGGCACCCCGGGAGAAGGTGAAGCTGCCCAAGCGGCAGAAGGCTGGCGGCTACAAAGATTCGGATTATCCATTCAAACTCATCGACGAGCGCTATTGATGCTGAACACTCCAGGAACCCAGTCGCGCTCCGCTCCGCGCGCCCGCCTGACTGCGTTCGTGTCCTCGCCATGTTCTGCGAGTCCCGACAATCTGCGCACCCGCTCGCTATCGTTGCCTACCCGTTCGATTGGAGAACACGCACATGCGTATCGTGATTGCAAACCTTCCCGACGACGTCACCGAGGAGGCGGTTCGTGAAGCGCTCGGCGCGTTCGCGCCGCTGGAAAAGATCAAACTGATCAAGGAAAGCGGCACGCCCTCGGTGGTCATCGAGATGGAGATGACGCGCGCCCAGGCCGAGGCGCTGGCCAAACGCATCCACGGCCGGAACTACGAGGGCCGGCAGCTTCGCGCCTGGGTGCCGACGATGGACTGGTAGTCATCGGCATGCCTGAACCATGGCTCAATCGTCATTATTCGATCGCGTCGTTTCCACCCTGTTCGGTGGGGGGCCGTCCGGCGTTGACAACGAGGCCGACCGTCAGGTGATCGCCGATACCATCGAGGCGGTCGTCGATACGGTCGAGCCGCGGGTACGGCTTAACGCCCGTTATCGTGACAAGCTCGAAGGCGGCATTCGCGCGACTATCGCGCACATGCGGGCGATCGCGGGTGACGGGCTGAACCCGATTCTCCTGGCACGCGCGGCATGGAACGACGATCCGTGTCTGAATGCCGTCTTTGCCAGGGCGGACGACGTGCCGGCATGCCTGGGGGGCAGCAGGGAACTGCGCGCGTTCTTCGACGCCCCGGCGAACCGGGAGGTGCAGGAAGCCTACGCGCTGCTCATCATGAAGAAGGAGGAGCGCACCGTGCTCGCCCCGCGATTCCGTGGCGACAAGCTGGAGCAGGACATTGCCCAGGTCACGGTGAATTTCTCCGGGCACCGGGTGATTGCAGCCACCGCCACTCTTTTGGACACTCGTCGGGAGATCGGCAAGCGCATCATGCAGCGCCTCGCGCAGATAGCGCTGTCGCGAATCATCGCCCTGGACACGAAGGCGACCGAACTGGCGGAGCACAAGGGGTTCCTTGCCGCGCGAATGCGCCTGCTCAACCTGGCCCGCGACGGCATGGAAGGGATCGTCAAGGATCCGGCCACCATCAGCCAGGAGATGAAGGAAGTCGAGCGCGAGATGAAAGACACCATGGCGGACTTTATCGAAGCCAAGTCGAGCCTCGCCACGCTGGATGGATACATCAAGCAGATCGACGGCGTATTCTCGCATCCCGATCAGCACCTGACGCTTACCCACACGCCCTTGCGTGTAAACCGCATGGGTTTCAAGAGCGACGACGCTTCGAGCGGACCGGTCAATGACCTGAACCTGGTCGAACTATCCATCGGCGAGGATTTGCGGATCGCGATCGCCATTGTGCGCTGCCCCCGCAGTGAGCTGCCACCAAAAGAGGATCTCGTGGCGAATGCGGAGCGCTATCTGTAGCAGTGCCGCCCTGACGCCCGGCGCCTTGCCCGACCTTTCGTCAATGCCCGACAGTAAATACCCGCCCCATTCTCCGCGGGTCAGTTGCTCCTTCAAGGCAAGGCGGTAGTCGAAGCAGAAAGGGTGTCAAGAACCTTAATGTCCGGAGCGGCCCGTCAGCGGGTGACGAACATCAGCCAGGGCGTGCCCAGCAGCAGGAAGATCGCAAGGAAAAAGGCAGTGGTCAGGAGTCCCATCCGGTACAGCTCGCGCTGGGTGAGATAGCCGCTCGCCACGAAGATGACGTTCTGGCTGCCGCCCTGGGGCGTGATGACCGAGAAGTAGCTGCTCGCGAACAGGAGGGCGAAACACAGCAGGGGGGCGGGGACGCCCTCCTTGACCCCGACGGTTAGGAAGACGGCGAGGAGCGCGAGCACCTGAGAGGCCTGGCTCACGAACAGATAGTGCAGCAGCACGTACAGCACGAGCAAGGCTACATACACCACCGGCCACGGCAGCCCCTCCAGGCCCGATGCCAGCCGTTCTCCGACGTAGCCCATGAAGCCGAGTTCGTTGAGCTGGCCGCTCAACGCGAAGAGCACGGCGAGCCAAAGGAAGGTGGCGAGGGTGTCGCCCTGTTTGGCGATGTCTTCGAGGGTGAGGACGCTGGTCGCGAGCAGTACCCCAAGGCCACCGAATGCGACGGCGGTGACGCTCAGATTGAGCGAGCCGGCCAGAACCCAGCCTGTCACCATCACCGCGAACGCGGCGGAGGTGATGAGTTCGTCCCGGGTCATCGGGCCCATGGATGCAAGCGCGGCGCGCGCGGCGCGCGGGGCGTCGGGGGTCTCGCTGACCCCCGGTGAAAACAGGAAGCGAACCACGATGGGGAGAAGCAGCATCGCGGTGATTGTCGGAACCGACGCGGCAATCAGCCACCGTCCGAACCCGATGTCCACCCCGAACTGCTCCGCGATCTGGGCCCCGATCGGATTGACCGACGTGGCCGTCAGCCAGAGGGCCGAGGAGATGGCGAGGCTCGCCATGCCGCAGAACATCAGGTAACCGCCGAGGCGGCGTCCCTCCGGATCATCCGGCCTGGACCCGGCACCCTGGGCCAGTGAGAGCACGATCGGGAAGAGAACACCGCCGCGCGCGGTGTTGCTGGGGAAGGCGGGCGCGATGACCGCGTCCGTGAGGACCACGCTGTAGGCGAGCCCGAGCGGCGACCGGCCGAAGGCGCTCACGATGAGCAGGCTGATGCGTCGGCCCAGGCCGGATTTCACCACCGCCTGCGCAACCAGGAAGGCCACTACTACGAGCAGCACACTCGAATTGGCGAATCCCGAAAACGCTTTGGCCATCTCGACGGTACCGGTGAGCACCACCGCAGCCACCGCCAGCATTGAGGAGGTGAGGAGCGGGAAGGCTCCGAGGAGGACGGAGACAATCGCGCCGGCGAAGACGGCAAAGAGGTGCCAGGCGGGAGTCGTGAGACCCGCGGGGATGGGGGCGAACCAGATGCCGAGAACCAGCGCGAATACCGCGATCCGTCTCAGCAGCAGACTCAGCGAAATCCGGGGCGCGGTCATTGCTGCTTCCCTCCCGTTTTCGACTGGATCTCGTTACCGCCGCGGCGGACCCGGCCCTTCAGGCCAATGGCCCGGCCCTGGATCGTGCCTTCCTCCGCTTCTATCACGTACTGCCACTGGAATCCGTATTCGCCAACGGCGCCCTCGTAACGCCCGGTGCCACCGGTGATGGTGCCGGTGATCCGATTGCCGGTGATGACCCTATCTCCCTTTAACTCGCTGAAGACCTGGTCGCCCCGTTCGTCGGTCCACACCGCGCGTCCCACCATGCCGTGCCGGTCGTCGGAGAACGCGATGGCCTCCGCTCGGAACCCCACGCCGGGTCTTGCACCACCGGTGAGCAACATGGTTCCATTCACACTGACGATCGATGCCTGATGGTCGGCTCCGAGACGGAGCGTATGCCGCGTACCCGAGGCGGTCCACGTGCCCTCGAACGCGCGCCAAGCATCCGCCGGCAAGGACTCCGGCGGTTGCGACCGCTCCCCGCAGGCGACCACCCCCGCCATCAGGGCGAGGGCGAGCGACAGCGCGCTTCGATGTCGCCTCAGACAGTGGCGAGAATCCATCCAGGTTTTTCCTTGCGCAGAATTTCAATCCACCCGCTGTCGGCGTGCTGTGCCGATGCAATGCCACAGCAATACCTTGCAGCCGCCACATGTGCGGAGTTCGATCCGGGTAACTGATGCGTGTTCGGCAGCCGGATCAGCGTTGCGGGAAATTATGCTGAATGCAATCACAATGCAATATTGATCGCGCAAATTGCATGCATGTACTTGAATTGAATCAAACGCCTCGCCTCGCGCATGCCGATGATCAGTACTTGTTGATTCCTCCTCGCTTACAACGGTGATGAGGTTTGCTTTAGACTGGGTGCTCACGTCGGCTGCTGGCCCGGGACGGCATGCGCCCCACCAGATTGATGTAGATCAAATTCCCGAGCGGATTTGCGCCGTAGGCTTCGCCTGTTAGCAATTATGCAGCGTCTGCCTGGTGCGATCGGACTGCAAGCCGGCAGTGATCCTGCAGAATAAGCTAAGAATCAACAATTACTTCCGTCCGACCGTTCGGGCGATGACCATGAGACTGCAGCCCATTGCCGGTCAGGCTTTATCGCATTCAGATTTCATTTATGCGCTCCCGGGGCGTGGCCCACGCTGGGCTCCACGCAGTGTGCTGGCGCGAGCATGGACTACCGCACGCTGCTCGATGCCATCGGCTGGGTTACGGGCTCGAAGCGCGGCGCGTAGCACGAACACGCAGCGACACCGGAATTTCCTGGGTTGCACAGGTATAATCCCGCCCGGTTAAAGGGACGGTTGCCCCCGATTGAAGGTTGGTCTGAAGACAAAGGAGAGTAGGAATGAGAGCAAGAAACGCGTTTGTTGTAGCCCATCTGGCTGCGGTTCTGACACTGCCGGTGGGAGCGTCCGCCCAGGCCGACAAGCCGGGTGTAGTCGTGAGCGAGGCTGCAGAGGCGGTGGTGGTGGTGCGCGAGATCAACCGCGAGACTCGCAATGTGACCATCGAGACGCCCAGTGGCGAGCGCGTGATTATTGTTGTCCCCCCCGAGGCCCAGAACCTCGATCAGGTGAATGTGGGATCGAAGTTCCGTATGCGCTATCTGCAGTCCGTGGCGGTGTTCATCAGTCCGACGGGCGGACAGCCTGAGGCGGTCGAGCATACGGAAGTGCAGCTCGCAGAAAAGGGGGCCACGCCGGGCGGTGTCGTCGTGAATGTCAGGCAGATCCAGGCACGCGTCGAGGAGATCGACTATGCGGCCCGCACGGTCGTGCTCAGCGGGCCCGATGGCAATCGCGTGAAGGTCACCGTGGATGACAAGGTCAAGCGATTCGCGGAGATCAAGTCAGGCGACATCGTCGTGGTGCGCTACACCGAGGGCCTGGCGATGAAGATGATCAAGGAGTAACGCGGAAGGATCGTCACGGTAGCAGGGCAGGCGGCGCGGGCGACAGGTACCGCTGCGTTGAATGAAAGGCTGATGCAACACACCGAAGCCGTTGCACTGACGCTGCAGAAGCAGTGACCCAGGAACATTGTGCAACTGATCAACTGTCTACCAGGAAGAAAGGCCAATTGTCATGGCATCTCCAAACACCAGCACTGCGAAACTGGATCACTTCTTTTCCAGCTCGTCGGCACGACTGGATCGTTGGCGCGAGTTGAATGCCATGGCGCAAGCCTGGGCGGCCGGAGCGCAGGGCGGCAAGCCGCGCGACGGGCGCGCCGCGGTGGAAGCAGCGCTGGTGGAATTGCGTGCGCTCGAGGACTTCTTCGCCTATCCCGGACCGCGTCTGATGAAGGTGCTGACCGAACGCATCAACAGCGACGACGCGCTCGGTGTCGGGCGGATGGTGCGGCGGATGAGCGGCGCGCTGCTGTCGGGCAGCTATCGCTACGATGGCGGCGAATGGGAGACGGCCGACGATGACGCCGACGCCACGCCGGAACGGCTGTCGCCTACGTTCAGCGGGGGCGACACCCACCGGCCCTACTTCGAGACCCTGTTCGTGACCCCCGCGCCGGCCGCCAGCCGCGCGAAAACTGCCGGAGATCTCCGTCAGCTGCGGCGTACCGCTGACGCGATGATTTACGAGCCGGTGCTGGTCGGTAGCG